>NZ_QFFF01000001.1:977500-2177500 GCF_003129465.1 Sphingosinicella humi | reverse complement strand
CGGCCCGCAGGAGGCGTGGTAGGCTTCGAGCTCGCTCCTCCTGTAGAGGGTGCGCCAGCCGTCCGGCTTGTGGAAGGGCGGGCCCTTGCCCTTGCTCCGCTGTGTGCGCAGCGAGCTCTCAGTCGTGTGCAGGAACTCGGCCGCCTCCTTGGCGGTCAGGAAGTCGTCGTCGAGCATGGATGCGTCCTCTTCGTCGAGCCGGACCTCGGCGATATTGCCGGGGCGCCTGTATGGACGGGGACGCTATGCGCCGGTCGGGCCTGCGCGAGGGACCAGCAATCAGCAATCAGCAATCAGCAATCCGATGGGAGGTCGGCGGGCGTCAGCGCTCGCCGCGGACGAACCGATCGAGGTCCTCGACGTGGTAGCGGACCAGTCGGGTCTGGATGAGGTGATACCTGGGCCCGTGGCCCGTAGCTCGCCAGTTCTTCATCGTGCCGGGCGTCGAGCCCAGGTATGCGGCCGCCTGCTCGGTATCGAGCCAGGGACTCACGGGCTTGCCGAGCTCCTCGCGCACGACGGCGCGGATGGCTTCAAGGGTCAGGTCGGTCACTCGGTCCTCCGTGAACAGATCGCGGAGGACCGAGTGCCAGATACGCTACCCCCGACTGACCATCACTTCAGGGGCGGGCTCGACGAGGACGAAGCCCATCGGGTCCATAAGGGTGCAGTCGGGCAGCCTGGTCATGCCGACGGGCTTGTGGGCGAAGACCAGTTCCTCCAGAGCCTGTGCGTGCCGGCGGAGCTGCTCCACCAGATGGTCGGCGTGCACGTAGCCGCCGGAGGCTCCAGGGAGCTTCTGGCCGAGCAGGAGGGCGCTCTCGGCGTAGGGCACGCCCGCGGCAATGTAGAGCGTCCTGGCGTGGTGCCTGTAGGCGTGAGGGCTGGGCAGCCCCTCCTCCTTCGGCTCTTCGACGTGGCCGCTCCTGCTGGTCGGAGACGGCCAGAGCCAGGGACTGTTCAGAGGCAGGTCCTCATTCATCCGGTCAGCCAGGATCGACGCGAGCCGCTCGCCCATCGGGAGCAGCATCGGCTCGTCCGAGGTCTTCATGTGCGTGAAGGTCAGCACTCCCCTCCGCACGTCCACGTCGTCGCGGCGGACCCGGACGATCGACGACCGGCGGGCGCCCGTGAGCAGCATGGCCACGTGGAGGTCGCGGCGGACCGGAGTGAGCGCCTCCACCCTCTCCCACCACGCCGCCAGGTCGAGCGGCGCGACCTTACGGCGCCTCGTCGACGGAACGTGAAGCGCGGCGACCGGGTTGCTGCCGAGGGTCTCGTCGATCCTCATGGCCGTGTTTATGACCGCCCTGAGTGTCCGCATCGTGCTCGCCGCCGTCGTCTCCCCGTGCTTCCGCTTGAGCTCGGCGTAGAGGTCACGGACCATCTGCCGAGAGATGTCGGCCACGGCCCGCTTTCGCCAGGGCTTGAGGTAGTGGTCGAGTTGGTAGCGGTAGCCCTCCTCGGTCCGAGGCCTGTGCGGCTTCTCCTCCAGGTGGGCGTCGAGCGCCCGCTCCAGCGTGATCCCGCTCTCCTCGGGCCCGTCCGTCGGATCGACGCCCGACTGTATCTGGCTCATCAGGGCCTTCGCCCGATTGCGGGCCTCCCTGAGTCCGATCCGGTCGCACCGGTCGATCTTGACCCGCACCGTCCTGACGTGGCGGCCGTTCCGCCTCACGTCACCCTGCACCGCATAGCTCTTGGTTGTCTTGTGGCAGATGACCATCAGGCCCTTGACCTGCTCGTCCCTATATATGCCAGACCCCAGTGGGAGGTCCCTGATCCGGGCCTCCGTCAGATTGATAACGGCCATTCCATTCTCCTGTAAGCACCGCGCCGAGCACCGTACGGCCGCTATCCTCGCGTGCCGCCGGGTGGCGCTGAGTGACTGGAATGTCGCGTTTCTAAGTGCTTGCGAGCCGCCCGATGACCATGATTGGCCTCGATTGACCCAGAAGAGCCGGGCTTTTAATCAGTAGGTCGCTGGTTCGAATCCAGCACGGCTCACCACCTTCCTTCAGCCGCTGGATTTTGGCCCACGCTTGCGGCATGTCGTTCCGGCCTCGCCACGACTATGGACCCCGCCGCCATGTTCAACGCCCGCGCACGTTTCTGGACCGGCGCCGTCATCACCGGCTCGCTGTGGCTGGCGATGCTGCTGCTTGGCGGCCTCGGCTGGGAGCCGGACGAGGCGCTGCGCCTGATGCTCCATGCCGGCGACAACCGGGTCCTCGCCCGCAATGCCGATCTGCTGACGGAGCTCGGCAGCTGGCGCATCCTCGTCCCGCTCGCCGTCGTGGCCGCCATCTATCTCGCTTTCACCCGGCGGATTCGGGCGGCGCTCCTCCTCTTCACCGTCTTCGGCGGCCGCCTGCTGGTGGAGTTGATGAAAGTGATCGTCGACCGCGACCGGCCCGGTGTCGACCAGCATCTCGAAGCGGTTCATTCGATGAGCTTCCCAAGCGGCCACGCCGCCAATGCGATGATCACCTATCTCGCCATCGCCCTGCTGGTGCCCGTGCGCCAGCGCAACCGGGCGATCGCGGTCGGCATCGGAGTCGCGATCGCCCTCCAGGTCGGGTGGAGCCGGATCGCGCTCGGCGTGCATTGGCCGAGCGACGTGGTCGGCGGCTGGGCGTTCGGCATGCTCTGGGTGATGGTCTGCCTCCGCCTCGCCAGCGCCCGCCCCGAAACCGAGACTACCGCGCCCGCGCGCTGAGTTTGCGCCGGTCGGCGCGCAGGCGAGGATGCGTCGAGGAACAGGGGCGGCCGCGCTTCATTGTCCTTTTCGAAGGAGATGAAACATGGCGGACAAGCAACGCCCCGACGACAGCGAACTCATCGACAAGATGGAACGAGGACCGAGCCAGAGCGGCGTCAGCGGCGGCAATCTGCAGCGCGACATCGCCAGCCAGGCCGAGGAAGAGCATGACGTGGAGGGCAAGCCCGGCGCCACCCGCGTGCGCGGCGAGGACAAGCCTGCAAAGGGCGACGAGCCGACACTACCGAATCGCAGCTAATCGTCATCCCGGCGAAAGCCGGGACCCAAGAACGCCGCGATCGGCGGTTTTCGACCGTGGGGGCATGTCACCTCCAGCAACAGTGTTCTTGGGTCCCGGCTTCCGCCGGGATGACGGCTAGGCCTTGCGGAACACCACAGACAGGTTGTTGGCCGGCATCTCGACCACGCTCTCCAGTGCAAGGCCGTGCTTCGCCGCTTCCGCGACCACATCCTCCAGGTCCCGCACCCCCCATTCCGCGTCGCGGCTCCTCAGCGACAGGTCGAACGCCTCGTTGCTGGGGGCCGTCGCCACGCCTTGCCGGCGATAGGCACCGTAGAGATAGAGCGGCGCGCCCGAAGGCAGCCGCCGCCCCGCCCCGGCCATCAGCCCCTCGGTGGCCGCCCAGGGGCTGATGTGAACCATATTGATGCAGAGGATGGCATCCGCGCGGTCGAGCGGCCATTGGTCTTCGCGCGCGTCCAGCCGCACCGGCGGCAGGAGGTTGGGCGCCCCGGCGTCCACCCGCCAGGAGTCGATCGAGGCGAGCGCCGCCGGGTCCGGATCGCTCGGCTGGAAGGTGAGGCTTGGAAAGACCTGCGCGAAATAGAGTGCATGCTCGCCGGTGCCGCTGGCGATCTCGAGCACGAGCCCCTTGTCGGGCAACAGCCCGCCCAGCACATCCGCGATCGGCCCGGCATTGCGGGCGACATGCGGTGCGCTGCGGCGGGCGTCGCTCACTCCGCCGCCTGCGCCTGCTCCGGCTCCTTGTAGACCAGCACCGGCTTCCTCGCCGCCAAGGTCTCGTCGAGGCGGCGGCGCGGTGCATGGACCGGGGCGGCTTTCAGCGAAGGATCGCCGGCCTTGGCGCGCTCGGCGACATTCCGGATCGCGCCGATGAACTGATCGAGCGCCGCCTTCGACTCCGTCTCGGTCGGCTCGATCAGCATCGCGCCGTGGACGACCAGCGGGAAATACATGGTCATCGGGTGGAAGCCCTCGTCGATCAGCGCCTTGGCAAGGTCGAGGGTCGACAGCCCCCCTTCGAAGCCCTTGTCGCTGAACAGGGCCTCGTGCATGCACGGCCCGCTCTTGCCGAACGGCGCATCGAGGACATCTTCCAGCGCGCGCAGCACGTAATTGGCGTTGAGCACGGCATCTTCGGCGACCTGGCGCAGCCCGTCGGCTCCGTGGCTCAGAATATAGCTCAGCGCGCGGGTGAACATGCCCATCTGGCCGTGGAAGGCGGTCATGCGGCCGAAGGTCCGGCCGTGATGCTCCTCGGCCGTCTCCTCCTCGATCAGGGCGTAATGGTCGCCCTGCTTCTCCACGAAGGGAAGCGGCGCGAAGGGTGTCAGCGCTTCGGAGAACACGACCGGGCCCGAGCCCGGCCCGCCGCCGCCATGCGGAGTCGAGAAGGTCTTGTGCAGGTTGATGTGCATCGCGTCGATGCCGAGGTCGCCAGGGCGGACCCGGCCGACGATGGCGTTGAAATTGGCGCCGTCGCAATAGACGAGGGCGCCGGCTTCATGCACGGCCTTGGAAATCTCGATCATGTCCGGCTCGAACAGGCCGCAGGTGTTCGGGTTGGTGATCATCACCGCCGCCACATCCGGCCCCAGCCGCGCCTTCAAGGCCGCAAGATCGACTCGGCCGCGCTCGGTGGCCGGGATGTTCTCGACCCGGTAGCCGGCGAAAGCGGCCGTCGCCGGGTTGGTGCCATGGGCGCTCTCCGGCACCAGCACCACCTCGCGCTTGTCCCCGCGCGCTTCCAGCGCCGAGCGGATGGCCAGGAGCCCGCAAAGCTCGCCATGGGCGCCCGCCTTGGGGCTCATCGCGACGGAGTGCATGCCGGTGAGCTTGATCAGCCATTCGCCAAGGTCGGCGATCAGCTTCAGCGCCCCCTGCACCGTGTCCACCGGCTGGAGCGGGTGGATGTCCGCGAAGCCCGGCAGCCGCGCCATGCGCTCGTTGAGGCGCGGATTGTGCTTCATCGTGCACGATCCGAGCGGGAAAAGCCCCAGGTCGATCGCATAATTCTGGCGGCTGAGGCGCGTATAGTGGCGCACCGTCTGCGGCTCCGAGAGGCCGGGAAGGTCGATGTCGCGGTTGCGTTCCAGGCTGCCGAGGCGACTGGACACCTTCGGCGCCTCGGCGAAATCGACGCCGGTGCCGCCGCGCTCATCCATCTCGAAGATCAGCGGCTCCTCCAGCATCAGCGCGCGATTGCCGGTGAAGGTATCCGCGCTCGCCTCCACGCCCGTCTGCGGGCTTTCGGGGCGCCAGCCGCTCTGATTGATGCTCATGCCAGGGTCTCCTGAAGCGCCTTCGCCAGCGCTTCGATGTCTTCGTCGGTAACGGTTTCGGTGACGGCCACGACGAGGCCGTTCTGCAGCGCCTCGGCGCCCGGGAAGAGGCGGCCGAGCGAGACGCCACCGAGCACGCCCTGCTCCGCCATCGCGCGGACGACCGGCCGGGCGGGCTTGGAAAGCCTCAGCGTGAATTCGTTGAAGAAGCTGTCGTTGACCAGTTCCACGCCCGCGACTTTAGCCAGCCGCTCGGCCGCCTGGACGGCCTTGGCATGGTTGAGGTTGGCGAGCTGCCTCAGCCCCTTCTCGCCGAGCAGGGTCATGTGGACCGAAAAGGCCAGCGCGCAAAGCCCTGAGTTGGTGCAGATGTTGGACGTCGCCTTCTCGCGCCGGATATGCTGCTCGCGGGTCGACAGGGTCAGCACGAAGCCGCGCTTGCCTTCCGCGTCCACCGTCTCGCCGCAGAGGCGGCCGGGCATCTGGCGGACGAACTTCTCCTTGCAGGCGAAGAGGCCGACATAGGGCCCGCCGAAATTGAGGCCGACGCCGATCGACTGGCCTTCGCCCACGACGATGTCGGCGCCCATCTCGCCGGGGCTGCGGATCGCGCCCAGCGCCACCGGCTCGGTCACGACGGCGATCAGCAAGGCGCCCTTCTCATGCGCCTTGTCGGCGATCGGCGTCAGATCGGTGATGCGGCCGAGAATATCGGGATACTGGACGACGACGCAGCTCGTCTCTTCGTCGATGGCGGCGAGGAGCCGATCGGCATCCGTCTCCGCCGTGAGCTCCGGCAACGCCTTGTCAAGCACGTCGCCCGTGAACTTGGCCATGGTGTCGGCGACGGAGACATAATGGGGATGAAGCCCAGCGGAGAGCACGGCCTTTCCGCGCCGCGTGATGCGACGGGCCATTACGATCGCCTCCCAGCAGGCGGTCGAGCCGTCATACATCGAGGCGTTGGCGACATCGCAGCCATAGAGGCGCGCCACCTGCGTCTGAAACTCGAACAGCGCCTGGAGCGTGCCCTGGGCGATTTCCGGCTGATAGGGCGTGTAGCTGGTCAGGAACTCGCCGCGCTGGATGAGATGGTCGACGCTCGCCGGGATGTGGTGGCGATAGGCGCCGGCGCCGAGGAAGAAGGGCACCTCACCCGCGACCATGTTGCGGCGGGCCATGGCGGTGAGCTGCCGCTCGACCGACAGCTCGCTAGCATGGTCGGCCAGCCCTTCGATCTTGGTGGAGAGGTGCGCCGCCTCGGGAACGTCGACGAACAGGTCGTCGATCGAGGACGCGCCGACCGCGCGGAGCATCTCCTGGCGGTCGCTGTCGGCTAGGGGAAGATAACGCATCAGTGGGGCTTTCTCATCGTAAAGCGAAGGCGGACATAATCGGCGAACCAGCTGCCGTCGGGGCGGCGGAGCTTCGAAGCGAGACGCCGCTCGACGGCCGCGGCGACCTCGGCCTGCTCCTCGTCGGGCACGCGGGCGGCATCCATCCAGCCGGTGCGGAAGGTCCTCACCCAGGCGGCGACGCCGCTGGGCAGGTCGGTCTCACGCGGGATGATTTGGGCCTCGATGTCGGTGAAGCCGGCGCGGCTGTAGATACGGCTGAACTCCTGGGCGCTCGGATACCATTGCGGATCGCCCGCCGGCAGGGGATAACCCCGCTCGGTCAGCTCCTCGCGGATGCCGGCGCGGAGGATGGCGATATTCCCTTCCCCGCCCATCTCGCCGACAAAGCGGCCGCCGGGCACCAGTGCGCGAAAGACGCCGTGTGCGACCGCCTCCGGATCGAGCATCCAGTGGAGCGCCGCGTTCGAGAAGATGGCATCGAACTGGGTGTTGAAGTCGAGCGCCTGAGCATCCGCCACATAGGCGTCCACGCCGCGCCCACGGGCGGCGGCCACCATTTCCTCGGAGGCGTCGATACCGATCACCTTGGCCCCTGCGGCGACGATCTTCTCGGTCAGCACGCCGTCGCCGCAGCCCAGATCGAGGATCGCCTCTCCCGGCTTGGGATCGAGCAGGTCAAGCGCCGCCGCGCCCAGGGCCGGCACGAAGGCGGCGTTGGCTGCGTAATCGGCCGGAGACCAGCGGGAGGCGGGATTTAGCAAGCTTCCCCCCTCCTCCGTTCGTGCCGAGCGAAGTCGAGGCGCGCCAGTGCCAGCGCCCCTCGACGCAGTTCATCCTGAGCGCAGGCGACGTCGAAGGGCTCGGGACGAACGAGGCTGAGGAGGCGCAGCGTGCCGATCACAGGCTCTCGCAGAAGCTCTTATAGTCGTCAGCGCTCATCAGGTCCGACAGCTCGTGATTGTCGGACAGGGTGATCTTGAAGAACCAGCCCTCGCCTTCCGGATCGCTGTTGACGAGCGACGGATCGGCTTCGAGCGCCGCATTGCCTTCGACCACCTGGCCGGACACCGGCGCATAGATGTCGCTGGCGGCCTTGACGCTCTCGACCACGGCCGCATCGCCGCCCTTCTTCACTTGGGTGCCGGCGGCCGGGACCTCGACGAAGACGATGTCGCCGAGCTGGCCCTGCGCGAAATCGGTGATGCCGACGGTGGCGTTGTCGCCGTCGACGCGGATCCACTCATGTTCTTTGGTGTAGTAGACAGTCATTGGCCGGCTCCCTTCCGGTGGTAGCGATGGGGGACGAAGGGCATGGGCACGACCTTCGCCTCGAAAATCTTGCCGCGCGAGGCGAGGCGGATGTCGGTGCCCGGCTCGGCGCTGGCGGTCGGCACATAAGCCATGGCGATCGGCGCCTCCAGGCAGGGCGAGAAGCCGCCGCTCGTCACCTTACCGACCTCGTTGCCTTCGGCGTCCACGACCATGGCGCCCTCGCGCACCGGCTGGCGGCCGAGCACGGCGAGACCGACGCGGCGGCGGACGGCGCCGTGCTTCAGCTCGCGCAGGACGCGCTCGTCTCCGGGAAAGCCGCCCTCTTCCTTGCGCCGCTTGGAAATGGCGAAGGCGACATCGGCCTCGACCGGCGTCGTCTCCTCGTCGAGATCGTGGCCGTAGAGACCCAGCCCGGCCTCCAGCCGCAGCGAATCGCGTGCGCCAAGGCCGATCGGCTTCACTTCCGGCTCATTCGCCAGCAGGTTCGCAACGATCTCGGCGTCCTTCGCGAGGATCGAGATTTCGAACCCGTCCTCCCCGGTATAGCCCGACCGGCTGATCCAGGCCGGGATGTCGCCAATGTCGAACCTGCCGCCGGTCATGAAGCCCAGCGTCTCGACGCCCGGCGCCAGGCGGGAAAGGACGTCCACCGCCTTCGGCCCCTGCAGGGCGAGCAGCGCATGATCCTCGAGATGGTCGAGCTTGACGCCGACCGGCAGCTTGTCGCGCAGATAGGCGATGTCGCCATATTTGGTGGCGCCGTTCACGACCAGGTAGAAATGGTCGCCGCGCCGCGTCGCCATCAGGTCGTCGACGATGCCGCCCTCGTCGTTCAGCAGCAGCGAATAGCGCAGCCGGCCGTCCTTCAGCAGCGAGAGATCGGCCGGAAGCACCGTTTCCAGCGCCGCGTCGAGATCGTCGCCGTGAAGCTCGATCTGGCCCATATGGCTGACGTCGAACAGTCCCGCCGACTGACGGGTCCACAAATGCTCGGCGAGGATGCCTTCATATTGAATCGGCATCGAATAGTCCGCGAACGACACCATCCGGGCGCCTATCGCGCGATGCCAAGCATCGAGCGGGAGTTTCTTGTCCAGTACGTCGGCCATTCCAGTCTCCAGAGTGTGCATGGAACGTCGCGGATTGCGATTGGTCCCAGGCTGCACCCCCTCTGTCACTGGACCTGAGAGCTTTCGCGCGTCCTTTGCGGCGGCTTACCCCTTCGGTGGGATGCGTCGCATCCGCTTTCCAGAGTGTCTCAAAACGCGCGGTCCTTCTGCCTGAGAGTTTCCGGGGCGGTTGCTCCTTCGGCGACGGCGCTTTCGCACCGCTCTCTCCCGCGCGTTCTTCCGGCGATTCCTCGCCAGCGACCGGCCCGCTCTGAAGCGGGGCCGGCCTTGAGTCAATCGCCTAACGTGTGGCGTTGTAGCGAAGCTGCTCCTCGGTCAGCTGGAAACCGACGAGCAGCTCGAAGCTGGCGCGCTGGACGGCGGCGCGAACCTTGGGATCGGCCATTGGATCGAGCGCGGCGTCGACGTCGCCGGGCTTGCGCTCGCGGGTGATCTCGCGGCGAATCTCCGTCGGCAGCGTGGCGGCGGAGCGAAGCACCTGGCTGGTGGCGCTCCCCGTCGTGCTTGCCCGCAATTCACCCTCGGCGAAGTTCAGCGCAACCCGCCCGACGCTCTTGGAGACGACATTGTCGCTGCCCTGCACCACTACCGCGAAATAGGGCAGCACCACCTGGCGCGCGCCGCTGGCGTCGCGGCGCTGGGCGTGAACGTCGAAGGTAACGTTGGAGACGATATATTCGCCGGTCTCGTCGCAGGTGCTGCGGACATTCGTCAGATAGCCGACGACATCGATCGCGCTCGCGTCCCGGCTGGTTTCGGGGTTGAACAGGGTGATGTCGCCGGTCGGCGCCGGGATCGCCACCGTCGGACAGGCCGAGCGGGTCGCGAGGATACCGCCGGAGGTGATGTCGCCTTCCTTGGCGCACCCCAAAAGGGCAAGCGAGACGAGGGCGGGCAGAGCCACTTTGGGGTTGAACACGGACATCGTTCCTCAAACATTGGGTGAGCCTGGTCGCCCCTAACCGGGCGGCGGGATCATAGGAAGCGGCTTTCAAGGCTGCAAGCAATCGCGTAGAGGCGCAGCCATGGCGACATCGAAGAGGCCCATCACCCTGCTGATCGCGGCACCGCGCGGCTTTTGCGCGGGCGTCGACCGCGCCATCACCATCGTCGAGCTCGCGCTCGAACGCTACGGGGCGCCGGTCTATGTCCGCCACGAGATCGTCCACAACAAGTTCGTCGTCGACAGGCTGAAGGCCAAGGGCGCGGTGTTCGTCGCCGAGCTGGACCAGGTCCCGGACGGGGTGCCGGTGGTCTTCTCGGCCCATGGCGTGCCCAAGGCGGTGCCGGCGAAGGCCGAGGCGCGCGGCCTCAACTATCTCGACGCCACCTGCCCGCTGGTCTCCAAGGTCCATCGGCAGGCCGAGCGTCTGGTGGAGAATGGCCGCCACATATTGTTCGTCGGCCATGCCGGCCACCCGGAAGTGATCGGCACCTTCGGCCAGGTGTCCGAAGGCTTGATGACGCTGGTCGAGACGGCCGCCGACGCCGAGACGGTGCAGCCCGCCGATCCCGACAATCTCGCCTTCCTGACGCAGACCACCCTCTCGGTGGACGACACGGCGGAGATCATCGCGATCCTCCAGCGCCGATTCCCGACCATCAAGGGCCCGCGTGGCGAGGACATCTGCTATGCCACCTCAAACCGCCAGCAGGCCGTCAAGGAAATCGCCCGCCGCGCCGATGCGGTGCTGGTGATCGGCGCGCCCAACAGCTCCAATTCGGTGCGCCTCGTCGAAGTCGCGCAGCGCGAGGGCGCCAAGGCGAAGCTGGTCGGCCGCGCGACCGACATCGACCTCGCCTGGCTCGACGGCGTCGCGACGCTCGGCATCACGGCCGGAGCCTCCGCGCCGGAAGTGCTGGTCCGCGAGGTCGTCGATTTCCTCTCCGAGCATTTCGAAGTTGCCGAGGAAGCGATGGAGGGGGTTCAGGAGCGGATGGTCTTCAAGCTCCCCCGCGGGCTCGAAACGGCGGCCTGACCCTGTCTGCCGTTCCCGACCTGCCGCGCGTCGAAATCTTCACCGACGGCGCCTGCAAGGGCAATCCGGGCCCGGGCGGCTGGGGCGCCGTCATCCGTTCCGGGCGGCACGAGAAGGAGCTGTCCGGCGGCGAGCCGCTGACGACCAACAATCGGATGGAGCTGCTCGCCGCGATCCGGGCGCTGGAAGCCCTGAAGCGGCCCTGTGAGGTCGCCCTCACCACCGACAGCGCCTATGTCCGCGACGGCATCACCAAATGGATCCACGGCTGGCGCCGCAACGGCTGGCGCACGGCCGATCGGAAGCCGGTCAAGAATGCCGAGCTGTGGCAGGAGCTGGTCGACGCCGCCCAGCCGCACCGCATCGAATGGCATTGGGTGAAGGGTCATGCCGGTCACCCGGAGAATGAGCGGGCCGACCGGCTCGCCTGCGACGCCGCGCTTCAGTTCCTGAACCGGCCGGCCAAATAAGGCGACGGGTCGATGTCCGCGACGAGCGGATCGGCCGGCACCTCCAATAGCAGTCCGGCGGCGAGCTTGGCGGCCGCCGGCGCCGTCTGGATGCCGAACCCGCCCTGTCCCGCGAACCAGAAGAAACCCGGCACGTCGGAGTCGAAGCCGTAGACCGGCAGGCGATCGGGCGCGAAGCTGCGAAGGCCGGCCCAGCTATGCTCGACTCGCTCGACCTTCCAGTCGACGACCCGCTCGAAACGATCGATGGCGAGCGCGACATCGATCTCCTCGGGCCCGCAGTCCGCGGCGACGCAGGGCGTCTCGTCATGAGGGCTGAGCCAGAGCCGGCCCGCCTCCGGCTTGAAATAGAAGCGGCCGAGCGCGTCGATCACGAGCGGCATTTCGGCCGGCGCGGGCGGTGTGGTGCGGAGCTGCACGATGGTTCGGCGGTAGGGCTGGATGCCCAAGGGCGCGGCGCCCACCAGCGTCGCCACCTCGTCGGCCCACGCCCCGGCGGCGTTGACGATCACATCGGCCTCGAGGCTTCCGGCGCTGCTATCCAGCCGCCAGCCTGTCCCTCGCCGCTCTGCCCGCGCAACCCGCGCATCCGTCACGAGCCGGACGCCTTGTGCGCGGGCGGCCTTCAGATAGGCGGCATGCAGCCCGCCGACGTCGATGTCGGTGCAGCTGCCCTCCAGGACGCCCTCGTCCCATCCGGCGCGGAGGCCTGGGATCATCGTCTCCAGCCGAGCACGGTCGAGCCGTTCCAGCGCGACCGCACCACCGGAAAATTCGGCACAAAGCGCGTCCAGCGCCGGCCGGCCTTTCGCGTCGGCCAGGTGAAGCGCGCGGCGCGGCGAGAGGAACGGCCGCTCGGAAAAGCTCGGCGGCGGAGCGGCCAGGAACCGCCCCGACGCGCTCGTCAGCGGCTGCACTTTCGGCCCGCCATAGGTTTCCGACCAGAAAGCCGCCGACCGCCCGGTGGAATGATAGCCCGGCCGTGCCTCCGCCTCGAGCAGCAGCACGGACGCACGCCCCCCCACCTCCGCGGCCAGGCTGGCACCGGCCATGCCGGCGCCGATGATGGCGATGTCGGCCTTCATGGCGCGGCGTGATCGTCGAGGAAGCGGTCGATACGGGCCATGGCGACGAGGCGGACGGGATCGCTTTCGCGAAGCAGCTCATGGGCGGCGGAGCGGAACATCATCAGCTCCGCCTTCGGCAGCAGCCGCGCCGCACGACGGATGGCCGTAGGGCTCACCAGCCGATCGGCGGCGGTGCCGAGGAGGAGGATCGGCAGATCGATCGTGCGGAGCAGCGCCGGCGTCAGGACCGCCATCGACCGATAGGCGGCATTGAGCCAGCCCCAGGTCGGCGGTCCAAGGTCGAAGCCGGGCTGCCGCGCCTTCCACCAAAGCTCGTCTTCGTAACGGGCCGGGCAGGATGTGAGATAGGCCTGGCGGCTGGACCCGGATGGCGCCGGCCGCTCATTCTCCCTCCAGGCCCGCCTCTTCGACCAGCCGAGCCCGTTGAAGGCACCCGCGATCCGGCGCCCGAGCCAGGTCGGGATCGGCGTGACGTTGAACGCGATCATCGGCGCCACCAGCACCGCCGCCGTCAATCCGGGCCGATGCTGGGCAAGGGTGCGCAGCAGCAGGTGGCCACCCATCGAATGGCCGATCGCGACATGCGGCGCGGGCGTCCCCTCGATCCACTGCTCCAGCAGACGAGCGCAATCGTCGACCAGCGAATCGAAGCTTTCGACATGCCCGCCGACGATCGAGCCGCGCGAATGCCCCTGCCCCCGCCAGTCGAAGGACGCGACGTTCCAGCCGCGCCCGTGCCAATGGCCCATCGGCTCGAGATATTTCTCGATGAAGTCCCCGCGCCCCCCGGCGAAGAACAGGCTGCCGCGAACCTCGGCGGCGCCGGGTTGCGGCCAGTCCATGCGCCTCAGCAGCCAGCCATCTTCCGCCCGCCACGAGGAGAACTCGGACCCGGCGGGATGGGCGCGCCGGTCTATCGCGGTGACATTCATGCGCGCTGGTTACGGTTTGGCAAGCAAGCCCGTCTAGACCTGCCGATCATGCCGGGGGTTATCGCAGACATATTGGTCGCCGCGCTTGCCGCGATGCTGCTCGTCGCCGCGGTCGGCGATCTCAAGAGCCGCATCATCCCCAATCGGCTGAACGCCGCCATCGCGCTTACCGCCATCCCCTTCTGGTGGCTGGCGGGCCTGTCGCCCTGGCCCGACATGGCCGTGCAGGTTGCTGTCGCGGCCGGCGTCTTCTTCCTTTTCGCCCTCGCCTTCCGGATCGGCGCGATGGGCGGCGGCGACGTCAAGATGGTTGCCGCCGTCGCACTGTGGCTGCCGCCGCTGGCGGTGCTGAAGCTGCTGGTCGTCATGTCGCTGGCGGGCGGAGTCATCACCCTCGCCATGCTCGCCCGGCAGCGGATCGGCAAGTCGCGGGCGCAACTTGAAATTCCCTACGGGGTCGCGATCGCCTTCGGCGGTTTCTGGGTCCTTAGCGAACGATATCTTAACCAGTTTGGATGATGAATAGGCCGGGTTCGACCAAGCCCTGCAGGAGGCGACAGGCGTCATGGATGTGAGAAAAATCGTGCTGCTCGTGGGCGCGCTCGTAGTCGCCGCGGTGACCGCGGTGATGGCCAAGAACATGTTCAGCGGCGCCGGCGCGCCCGTCGCAGCCGCGACGCCCGTCGTCCCGGTCGGACCCGAGGTCCTGGTCGCGACCCGCGCCCTGCCGGTCGGCACCATCATCGATGCCGAAGCGCTTCGCTATCAGCCGTGGCCCGAAGGCCTCGTCCAGAACGCCTATTACATCAAGGGCAAGGAAGGCGGCGTGAATCCCGCCGACCTGCTCGGCACGGTCGTGCGCCACGAGATTACCGCCGGCCAGCCGATCAGCCAGGGCTCGCTCATCAAGCCGGGCGACCGCGGCTTCCTGGCGGCAGCTCTGGGCCCGGGCATGCGGGCGATCACCGTCTCCGTCTCCAACACCAGCGGCGTCGCCGGCTTCATCTTCCCGGGCGACCGCGTCGACCTGGTCCTGACCCACGAAGTCACCGGCGAAGGCGACTCGCTCAAGGTTTCCGAAACCATCCTGCGCAACGTGCGTGTGCTCGCGACCGACCAGCGCATGAATTCCGTCGACGAGGAAGGCAAGCCCGTCGTCAAGACGGCGTCGACCGTCACCCTCGAAGTAACCCCCAGGATCGCCGAGAAGATCGCGGTCGCGCAGACCATCGGCCAGCTGTCGCTGTCGCTGCGCTCGCTCGCCGACAGCACGGCCGAACTCGAGCGGGCCATCGCGGCCGGCGACATCGACGTGCCGGAGACCGCCGATCCCGAGGCGGAGCGCCAGATGCTGGTCGATATCGCTGCCCGGCCGCTCGACAAGAATACGACGTTCACCGTCGGCGCCGATGTCTCTCGCTTCGAGCGGAGCAGCGTCCCCGCCCAACAGGCCGCGGCTCCCGCGGCAGGCGCGCCGGCCGCCCAGCCCGCCGCCGCCGTTCCCACGGGTCCGGTGGTTAGGGTCGCGCGCGGCAATGCCGTCACCGTCATTCCCGTTGGAGCCAAGTAAATGACCAACAGCATCAGCATCAAGCGCGCGGCGCTCGGCACCTGTATGGCCGCCCTGCTCGCCGCCGGCATGGCCTCGGCCGTCGCCACCCCCGCGCTTGCCCAGTCGCAGGCGGTGCGAGCGACCGACGATGTGACGCTCTCGGTCGGCACTGGCCAGCTGGTGACCCTCGATGGCACCATGTCCGACGTATTCGTCGCCAATGAGGCGATCGCCGACGTGCAGGTTCGCTCCGCCGAGCAAATCTACATCTTCGGCAAGGGTCCCGGCCAGACCACCGTCTTCGCCACCAACCGCACCGGCAAGGTGATCTACTCGGCCGACGTCCGGGTCGGCACCAACATCGCGTCCATAGGCGAGATGCTGGCGCTGACCATGCCGAACGCGGACATCACGGCGACGCCGATGAACGGCATGGTCGTGCTGACCGGCACGGTCGCCGCGCCCGAAGACGTCGCCGAAGCCGACCGCCTCGTCCAGACCTTCGTCGGCGAGGGCACCCAGGTCATCAGTCGCCTCAAGACGGCGACCCCGCTGCAAGTGATGCTGAAGGTCCAGATCGCCGAGGTCAGTCGCTCGCTCCTGCGCGACATCGGCGTCAACCTGCTCACGCGCGACAAGAGCGGTGGTTTCCTGTTCGGCATCGGCCGGGGCAACCCCGGCACCATCACCGACCGGGTCAATCCCGATATCATCGACCCCCGCACGGGTGCGCCGCTGGTAATCGGGACGGATTTCACCTTCAACAACAATCCCAATGCGACGACCCTGGGTTTTGCCGGCAGCCTGCTCGGCCTCGACGTCCTGTCGACGCTCGATCTCAATGAGAATAGCGGCCTCGTCACCATGCTCGCCGAGCCGACGCTGACGGCGCTTTCGGGGGAAACCGCCAGCTTCCTCGCCGGCGGCGAATTCCCGATCGCGACGACGAGCGGCCTCAACGGCACTCAGGTCGAGTTCAAGGAATATGGCGTCAGCCTGGCCTTCACGCCCACGGTGCTCGACGGCGGCCGCATCTCGATGCGGGTCAGGCCCGAAGTGTCCGAGCTCACCAGCGAGGGGTCGATCCGCCTCAACGGCATCGAGATCCCGGGTCTTTCCACCCGCCGGGCCGAAACGACCGTGGAGCTCGGATCCGGGCAGAGCTTCATGATTGGCGGCCTGCTGCAGAACAACGGCAGCAATTCCGTCGAGAAGGCGCCCTTCCTTGGCGACATTCCGATCCTCGGCGCGCTCTTCCGCTCGCAAGGCTTCCGCCGCAACGAGACGGAGCTGGTGATCGTGATAACGCCCTATCTCGTGAAGCCCGTGAACGCGAACCAGATCGCTCTCCCCACCGACGGCTTCCGCACCAGCAACGATACGCAGCGCGTCTTCGTCGATCAGCGCGAGGACAGCCACAGCGGTGAGCAGCGGCCCATGCCCCGCGTCGCGGCGCCCCAGACCGTCTCGCCCGGCATCGGTGGGCTGGGCCAGTCGGTGCCGTTGCCGGCGCCGGGCCAGTCCGCACCGCCGGCGGTGGCCGCATCCCAGGCGCCCGCTCCCGCGGCCAAACCCGGATTCAGCTTCTGATGGCCGCCCGAGCGCGAAAGGAAAGCACGATCATGCGACGCTTCAAACTGTCCGCAGCCCTGATCACGGTCGGCCTCGGCGCCGCCGGGTGCGGCCCCGTCACCAACGGCCTGACGCCGATCAGCAACCCCAGTCTCAACTCGGTCAATCAGCCGGTCGTGCACCGCACCGACTATGTGCTCGACCTCAGCACGAGCGGCAACGGCGTCCCGGCGGCCGAGCAGGACCGGCTCGCGGGCTGGCTGGATTCGCTCCAGCTCGGCTATGGCGACCGCGTGTTCATCGACCAGGCCGGCTACGGCGATCCGGCCAGCCGTGCCGACGTCGCCGCCGTTGTAGGCCGCTACGGCCTGCTCCTCAGCGAGGGTGCGCCGATCACGGCCGGCGCCGTTCAAGCCGGATCGGTCCGGGTGGTGGTCAGCCGCATGACCGCCTCCGTCCCCGGTTGCCCGATCTGGGAGGATGAGATCGTGGGTGCGCCGGAGCGCACTTCGACCAACTATGGATGCGCCACCAACTCCAATCTGGCCGCGATGGTCGCCAATCCCTCCGACCTGGTGCGCGGCCAGGCCGGCAGTGTCGAAGGCGACCCTGCGACGACCAACAAGGCGATCGATGCGTACCGGAGGCGCCTGCCCACCGGATACAGCGGCGAGGTTCGGGCTGAATCGACAGGTGAGAAGAAATGAACGCACCTTTTCATAGCATGCGCGGGGCTTCGCTGCGCGATCCGTTCACCGCCTTCGTTTGCGACGAGGAGACGGCGGAGATGCTCCGGCCGATCGCCGTCGAACATGGCTGGGCGCCCGAGAAGGTCAACAAGGGGGGGCTGCGCAACGCCGTCCAGTCGCTGTCGGTCTCGGCCAGTCCGAACATCCTGTTCGTCGATCTGAGCGAGTCGGGAGACCCGCTGAACGACATCAACGCGCTGGCCGAGGTCTGCGAGCCCGGCACGGTGGTGATCGCCGCCGGGCAGGTCAACGATGTCCGCCTCTACCGCGACCTCGTCGCGAGCGGCATCCAGGATTATCTGCTGAAGCCGTTCAACCCCGATCAGGTGCGCGACGCCTTCGCCAACGCGCAGATGACCATCTCCGGTCCGCGGACCAACGAGCCGACCATGGAGCGACCGCATATCGTCGCCGCCGTGATCGGCGTGCGCGGCGGCGTGGGCGCCTCCACCATCGCGTCCTCGGTCGCCTGGCTGATGGGCGACAAGGCCGGCCGCTCGACGGCGCTGCTCGACCTCGACGTGCATTTCGGCACGGGGGCGCTGTCGCTTGATCTCGAGCCCGGCCGAGGCCTTACCGACGCGATCGAGAATCCGAGCCGCATCGACGGCCTGTTTATCGAGCGTGCGATGGTGCGGGCGAACGACAAGCTTTCGGTGCTGTCGGCCGAGGCCCCGATCAACCAGCCCATGCTGACCGACGGCTCCGCCTTCTTCCAGCTTCAGGAGGAGATGCGGAACGCCTTCGAAACGACGGTGCTCGATCTGCCGCGACAGATGCTGGTGCAGCATCCACACCTCGTCAACGACGCCCATGTCTGCGTCGTCGTCGTCGAGTTCACCCTCGCCGCCACGCGCGATGCCATCCGCATCCTGTCCTGGCTGAAGGCGAACGCGCCGCAGGCGCGGGTGCTGGTCGTCGCCAACAAGGTGTCGGGGGCCAATCTCCAGGAAATCAGCCGCAAGGATTTCGAGAAGTCGATCGAACGCAAGGTCGATGTCGTGGTGCCGCTCGATCTCAAAGCGGCGGCCAAGGCCGCCAAGCTCGGCCAGCCGCTCGCCAAGGCGGCCGCCGGCGCCAAGATCGGCCAGCCGTTCGGCCAGTTGCTGACGATGACCGTCTCGACGGTCGATGACAGGGGCGAAGCGGCCGAGGCCAGCGGCTCGCTGATCGGCAAGCTTGGCAACCTCAAGGCGCTGATAGCCAAGAAACCCGCCGGCGCGGCGGCATGAACGTCGCGGCTCCACTTGAAGGGGAGCCGCTCGACAAAAGAGTGAGGGGCGAGACACGATGTTCCCGATGGTGATGATGGCGGCAGGGCTTCTCGGCGTGCTGGCGCTCCTCTACGTCGCCTTCGCCGGCCCTTCGCCAGCCAAGGCCCAGCTGCGCCGCCTCGAAAGCGTCCGCGAGCGTCACAGCAAGTCGTCCGAGGTCGCCGCCCAGGCCCAGCTGAAGAGGATCCAGTCGGGGCGCCCGACCAAGATG
Organism: Sphingosinicella humi; assembly: GCF_003129465.1. NCBI lineage: Bacteria > Pseudomonadati > Pseudomonadota > Alphaproteobacteria > Sphingomonadales > Sphingomicrobiaceae > Allosphingosinicella > Allosphingosinicella humi. The sequence goes on along the minus strand of NZ_QFFF01000001.1, from coordinate 2,158,608 downwards.
GATGGGCTGGCCCAGCGCTTCATTCCGAACCCGGCCCTGCTCCGCAAGCGGATCGAGCAGACCGGCAAGCCGTGGTCGATCGGTCAATATCTCGTCGCCTCGGTCGCCCTGGCCGTCGTCGTCGCCCTGCTGCTGATGCTGAGGGGCGCGCCGCTCTTCCTCGCCATTTTCGTCGGGCTGTTCGCCGGCGTCGGCTTGCCGCATTTCGCCATCGGCATTCTCATCAAGCGCCGCGTGGCCCAGTTCACCGCGCGCTTTCCTGACGCCATCGAGCTGATGGTCCGCGGCCTTCGCTCGGGCCTTCCCATCTCCGAGACGCTGGGCATCGTGGCGAGCGAGGTTCCGGGGCCGGTCTCGGTCGAGTTCCAGGCGGTCACCGACAAGATGAAGATCGGCCGCACCATGGAGGCGGCGCTTCAGGAGACGGCAGACCGGCTCGGCACGCCCGAATTCCAGTTCTTCGTCATCACGCTCGCCATCCAGCGCGAAACCGGCGGCAATCTCGCCGAAACGCTCGCCAACCTCGCCGATGTGCTGAGAAAGCGCGCGCAGATGAAGCTGAAGATCAAGGCGATGTCGTCGGAGTCCAAGGCTTCGGCCTACATCATCGGCGCCCTGCCCTTCATCGTCTTCGGCCTCATCTACTTCATCAATCCCAGCTATATGGGCGACTTCTTCGTCGACGATCGGCTCATGATCGCCGGCGGCGGCGGGCTCATCTGGATGAGCATCGGCGCCATGATCATGGCCAAGATGATCAACTTCGAGATCTGAGGGGAGACGGATCATGACACCTCCCCAGAGCGGTCCCACCATCATGGGCGTGGACGTGACGATGGTCGCAACGGTCATGGCGGCCGTTGCCACCTTCTCCGTGCTCATCGCCATCTACGCCGCCACCACGGTTCGCGACCCGATGGCGAAGCGCGTCAAGGCGCTGAACGAGCGCCGCGAGCAGCTGAAGGCCGGCATCGTCGCCTCGACCTCCAAGCGCCGCAAGAAGATCACCAACAAGAACGAGGCGGCGGACCGGGTCCGCACCCTGCTCGGCTCCCTCAAGATGCTGCAGGACGAGCAGGTAGAGAAGGCCCAGATCAAGCTCATGCAGGCGGGCATCCGCTCCAAGGATCTCGCCTTCGTCCTCATCTTCGCCCGCTTCGTCATGCCCGTCGTGCTCGGCACCATCGCCATCGTCGGCGTCTATCTGCTCGACTGGTTCCCGGACTGGGGCGCGCTCAAGAAATATGGCGCCGTCGCCGGCACCTTGATCGGCAGCTACAAGGCGCCGGACATCTGGCTGAAGAACAAGATCGACAAGCGCACCGCGGCGATCCGCAAGGGCCTTCCCGACGCGCTCGACCTGCTCGTCATCTGCGCCGAGGCCGGCCTCACCGTCGACGCCGCCTTCAACCGGGTCGCCAAGGAGCTCGGCCGCGCCTATCCCGAGCTCGGCGACGAGTTCGCGCTCACCTCGATCGAGCTCGGCTTCCTCACCGACCGCCGCTCGGCCTTCGAGAATCTCGCCATGCGCATCGACCTGGAATCGATCCGCGGCGTGGTCACGACCATGATCCAGACCGAGAAATACGGCACCCCGCTGGCCAGCGCGCTGCGCGTCCTTTCCGCCGAGTTCCGCAACGAGCGGATGATGCGGGCCGAGGAAAAGGCGGCGCGACTCCCGGCGATCATGACGGTGCCGCTGATCCTGTTCATCCTTCCGGTGCTGTTCATCGTCATCCTCGGGCCCGCCGCCTGCGCCATCTCCGACAATCTGATGAAGGGCTGATACGGGGGCGGAACAAGCGTCCGCCCTCGGGGATTATCGTCACAAGCCCTTGTTGTGACGGAGATTCGAGATGGCGTTCACCCTGGACCAGTGGGTCATTCTGCTGCTCGTCTTCCTGCTCGGCCTGTTCCTTGGCGGAGCGATGTTCGCCAGCCCCAAATGGAAGCGGCGCCACCGCGACGAGGTCCGGCGGCGCGAGGAGCTGGAGCGCGAGCACGCCCAATTCCGCAAGGAAGCCCAGGAGCGCGACATGCTCCGCGACGCCGCCATGCGACACCCGATCGACCGGGATCGCGGCCCACTCTGAGGTGTCGTCATCCCGGCGGACGCCGGGACCGCTCTTTCCGGTGAGGCGCCGATGCCGTCGCCATTCCGACGACAATGGTGTTCTTGGGTCCCGGCCTTCGCCGGAATGACGGTTAGCCCTTGCGCAGCGCGGCCTGCGCCGCCGCGAGGCGGGCGATGGGGACGCGGTAGGGAGAGGCGCTGACGTAATCGAGGCCGGTCTTCTCGCAGAAGGCGATCGACGTGGGATCGCCGCCATGCTCGCCGCAAATGCCCAGCTTCAGGCCCGGCACGGTCGCCCTCCCCCGCTCGGCCGCCAGCGCGATCAGCTCCCCTACCCCCTCCTCGTCGATGCTGACGAAGGGGTCGCGGGCGTAGATGCCCTTTTCGACATATTCGGTGAGGAAGCGGCCGGCATCGTCGCGGCTGACCCCCAGGGTGGTTTGCGTGAAGTCGTTGGTGCCGAAGCTGAAGAACTCGGCCTCCTCGGCGATGCTCCCGGCCCGGAGCGCGGCGCGGGGCAGCTCGATCATGGTGCCGACGAGATAATCGACGGATCGGCCCTGCTCCTCGAACACCGCTTTCGCGGTGCGGTCGATCAGCTGGCGGATGATGGCGAGCTCCGCCTTGGTGCCGACCAAGGGGACCATCACTTCGGGGATCGGCGCCTCGCCGCTGTCCTTCGCCACGGCGACGGCGGCCTCGAAGATGGCGCGGGCCTGCATCTCGTAGATTTCGGGATAGGTGATGCCGAGGCGGCAGCCGCGATGGCCGAGCATCGGGTTGAACTCGTGCAGCTCCGACACGCGCTGCTTCAACCCCTCCGCCGTCTCGCCGACCGCCCTCGCGACCTCGGCGAACTCCTCTTCGCTGTGCGGCAGGAACTCGTGGAGCGGCGGATCGAGTAGGCGGATGGTGACGGGCAGGCCCGCCATGACGCGGAAGATCTCGGTGAAGTCGTCGCGCTGGGCCGGGAGCAGCTTGGCGAGGGCGGCGCGCCGGCCGGCCTCCTTGTCGGCGAGGATCATCCGGCGGACGTTGGTGATCCGCTCCGCATCGAAGAACATATGCTCGGTGCGGCAGAGGCCGATGCCCTCGGCGCCGAACTCGCGCGCGGTGCGGCAGTCCGCCGGAGTCTCGGCATTGGCGCGGACCTTGAGGCGGCGGGCGCGGTCGGCCCATTCCATCAGGATGCCGAAATCGCCGACCAGCTCCGGCTGGACGGTCGCCACTTCGCCCAGCATCACCTCGCCGGTGGCGCCGTCGATGGTGATGACATCGCCCTCGGCGATCTCCTGGCCGGCGACGCGCATCCGCTTCGCCTTATAGTCGATCGAAAGGCCGCCGGCGCCGCTGACGCAGGGCCGGCCCATGCCGCGGGCGACAACCGCGGCGTGGCTGGTCATGCCGCCGCGCGCGGTCAATATGCCCTTGGCGGCGTGCATGCCGTGAATGTCCTCGGGGCTGGTCTCGATCCGGACGAGGATCACGCTTTCGTCGTGCCCCGCCATCCGCTCGGCCGTGTCGGCATCGAAGACCGCCTTGCCGGACGCGGCGCCGGGCGAGGCCGGAAGCCCCTTGGCGATGACCTTGCGTTCCGCCTGGGGATCGAGGGTCGGATGGAGAAGCTGGTCGAGCGCCGCCGGATCGACGCGAAGCACCGCCTCCTCTTCCGAGATCAGCCCTTCGCGCGCCATGTCGACGGCGATCTTGAGCGCCGCCTTGGCGGTGCGCTTGCCGCTGCGCGTCTGCAGCATCCACAGCTTGCCGCGCTCGACGGTGAACTCGATGTCCTGCATCTCGCGATAATGGTTTTCGAGCGTGTCGAAGACGCGGGCGAGCTCGGCATAGACGTCCGGCAGCGCCTCCTCCATTGACGGCGCCTTGGCCGCGGCCCGCTCGCGCGCCCCCTTGGTCAGATATTGCGGCGTGCGGATGCCGGCGACGACATCCTCGCCCTGGGCGTTGATCAGATATTCGCCGTAATAAGCGCGCTCGCCGGTCGAGGGATCGCGGGTGAAGGCGACGCCGGTGGCCGAGGTGTCGCCCATATTGCCGAACACCATCGCCTGCACGTTGACCGCCGTGCCCCAATCGCCGGGGATCGAGTTGAGCCGCCGGTAGACGCGGGCCCGCTCCGACTGCCAGGAGCCGAACACGGCGCCGATCGCGCCCCAGAGCTGTTCGTGCACGTCCTGCGGAAAGGGCTTCTCCCAAAGCTCCTCGACCAGCTCCTTGTAGCGGCTCACCAGCGCCTGCCAGTCGCCGGCCTCCAGCTCGGTGTCGAGATGGACGCCCTTGTCCTCCTTGGCGATCTCCAGCGCTTCCTCGAAGGCGCCGTGCTCGAGGCCGAGGACGACGTCGGCATACATCTGGATGAAGCGGCGATAGCTATCCCAGGCGAAGCGCGGATCGCCCGAGGTGGCGGCGAGGCCCTCCACCGTCTCGTCGTTGAGGCCGAGGTTCAGCACCGTGTCCATCATGCCGGGCATCGAGACGCGCGCGCCCGAGCGGACCGAGACGAGCAGCGGATCGGCGGCATCGCCAAAGCGCTTGCCGGTCACCTTCTCGATATGCGCCACGCCGTCCGCCACTTCCTGGCGCAGGCTGTCGGGAAAGCGCTCCCCTTCCGCATAATAACGCGCGCACATTTCGGTGGAGATGGTGAAGCCCGGCGGGACCGGGAGTCCGATCGAGGCCATCTCGGCCAGGTTGGCGCCCTTGCCGCCGAGAAGGTTCTTGTCGCCCGCCTTCCCGTCGGAGACGCCGCCCCCGAAGCGGTAGACATAGCGGACGGCCGGATCAGAGTTCACCAAATTCATGCGCCCCACCAATGGTCAAAGGGAAGACTTACACGAAATTCCGAACATCTCCGGGAGCGTGGCTCAGCCCTCGATCTTCGAGAAATCCGCGACCTGATGCACCGCCGCCCGCATGCGGGCGAGCAGATTGAGGCGGGCGGTGCGCTTGTCCTGGTCCGGATCATTGACGGTCACCTTGTCGAAAAACGCGTCCACCGGCGCGCGAAGACTGGCGAGCGCCGCCATGGCCCCCTCGAAATCCTCCGCCTCCACCGCCGCCCGGGCACGAGGCTCGGCCGCCTCAAGCGCGGCGATCAAGGCAGCTTCCTCATTTTCAGGCGTATAGGGAAGGGAATTCTGCCCCCCCTCGTCATCCCGGCGAACGCCGGGACCCAAGACCTCCGAGCTGGAAATGCTGGCGCCTGCCGGGCCGCCCAACTGCTCTTGGCTCCCGCCTTCCGCCGGGATGACGCCGTTGCCCCACGCCTCCTTTTTGAGGATGTTGGCGGCCCGCTTGTAGCCGGCGAGGAGATCGGTGCCTTCGGACGTTTCGACAAAGGCCTGCAGCGCCTTCACCCGCGCCAGCAGCCGGACGAGATCGTCCTCTCCACCAAGGGCGAAGACGGCGTCGATCAGATCGTGGCGAACGCCGGCTTCGCGCTGCTGGACCTTGAGGCGATCGGCGAAGAAGTCATGAAGCTCCTCCCACCAGTCCGTTCGGGCTGAGCCTGTCGAAGCCCTGCTTTCGTCTTCCCGACCGAAGTAGGATTGCCCTTCGACAAGCTCAGGGCGAACGGTAGCGAGGGGAAAGCGGAGACCGTTTTCCACGATCAGGCGAATGACGCCGAGAGCGGAGCGCCGTAGTGCAAAAGGATCGCGAGATCCCGTCGGCTGCTGGTCGATGGCGAAGAAGGCGCCGAGACTATCCAGCTTGTCCGCCAAACTCACCGCCACCGTCACCGGCGCGGTGGGCACCTCGTCGCCCTGGCCTACCGGCTTGTAATGGTCGCGGATGGCGTCGGCGATGGCGTCGCCATGGCCCTGTGCGCGGGCGAGATAGCCGCCGATGAGACCCTGAAGCTCGGGGAACTCGCCGACCATGCCGGTGACGAGATCGGCCTTGGCGAGGCGAGCGGCGGTTTCGGCCATCTGGGCAAGATCGCCCACCTCGTTCGTCCCGAGCGTAGTCGAGGGACGCTCGTGAGGAGTCTGTGCCGGCGCCCCTCGACTTCGCTCGGGACGAACGGAGTCCTGCGCGCCGACTATGCCTTCCTCGACCAGCCACCGCGCCAGCTTCGCCACGCGCTCGACCTTGTCGGCGACGGTGCCGAGCTTTTCGTGGAAGACGATCTGGTCGAGCTTCTTCGCCTGCTCCTCCAAGGGGACCTTGAGGTCCTGCTCCCAGAAGAACTTTGCGTCGGAGAGGCGGGCGGCGAGGACCTTTTCGTTGCCGGCGACAATGGCCCGGCCGCCGTCGGACGCCTCGATATTGGCGACGCACACGAAGTTGGGGGCAAGGCGTCCCTCCCCATCCGTCAGCGCGAAATATTTCTGGTTGGTGCGCATGGTGAGCTGGATCACCTCGCGCGGAACGTCGAGGAAGGCCGGGTCGAAGGCGCCGAGCAGCGGCACCGGCCATTCGGTGAGGCCGGCATTTTCGTGGATCAGGCCTTCATCCTCGACCAGCGCCAAGCCGGCAGCGGCGGCGGCCCGGGCGGCGCCCTCCGCGATGATGCGGCGGCGTTCGGCCGGATCGATGATGACGTGGCAGGCGCGCAGCTTCTCGGCATAATCGTGGGCGCTGCCGATCGTGATGATGCCGGGATGGTGGAAGCGGTGGCCGACGGTCGCAGCGCCCGACCTGACGCCGGCGACCTCGAACTCCACGACATCCTCGCCGAGGATGGCGACGATGCCCTGCAGCGGGCGGACCCAGCGCAGGCTCTCGGTCGACTGCGAAGCGGCGCCCCAGCGCATCGACTTGGGCCACGGGAAGGCGCGGATGATCTGCGGGATTGCTTCGGCGAGGACGTCGGCGGTCTTGCGGCCGGGCTTGTCGATTATCGCGAAGAGAACGCCGTCGCGCTCGACGAGCTGCTCGCGGGTGAGGCCGGTCTTTCTGAGGAACCCTTCGAGCGCCTGCGGCGGGGCGCTGGCGCGGGGCCCCTTGATCTCCTCGCTCACCGCTTCGGTTTCGGCAGGGAGGCCGCGGGCGATGAGGGCGAGGCGGCGGGGGGTGGCGTAGGTTTCGATGGCCTCGGCCTTGAGGCCGGCGGCGGTCAGCTGCTCGGAGAACAGGCGGGCGAGATCGGCCGACGCCTTCGCCTGCATGCGGGCGGGGATTTCTTCTGAGAGGAGCTCGAGGAGGAAACCTGACATCCTAAAATCCACTGCCCGCGCGACGCGCGGAATACGCTATGGGTTCGCGCAGAGACGCGGAGACGCAGAGAGGCTGAGCAAGTGCCCATTCCGAACCTTTTTCTCTGCTGTTGAACGAAAAGGCGCTTCGCGCCGGGACAGGCATTGGCTTCCTCTGCGTCTCTGCGTCTCTGCGCGAACAAATTCTCACGCCGCCCATCCGTTCTTTTCCATCCAGGCGGTGGCGACGCTTTTCGTCAGATCGCGCACCCGGCCGATATAGGCCTGCCGTTCGGCGACGGAGATGACGCCCCGCGCCTGCAGCGTGTTGAAGATGTGGCTGGCCTTGATCGCCTGGTCGTAGGCGGGAAGCGGGAGCTTCGCCTCGACGCAGTTGCGGCATTCCTCGGCCGCCTCCTTGAACCAGCGGAACAGCGTCTCGGAGTTCGCGACCTCGAAATTATAGGCGCTGAACTGCTGCTCGTTGGCGAGGAACACGTCGCCATAGGTGACGCCTTCGTCGTTGAAGGCGAGATCGTAGACGCTGTCGACGCCCTGGATGTACATGGCGAGGCGTTCGAGCCCGTAGGTAAGTTCGCCCGACACGGGCTTGCAGTCGTAGCCGCCGACCTGCTGGAAATAGGTGAACTGCGTCACCTCCATGCCGTCGCACCAGACTTCCCAGCCGAGGCCCCAGGCGCCGAGCGTGGGCGATTCCCAGTCGTCCTCGACGAAGCGGATGTCGTGCAGCAGCGGGTCGATGCCGATGGCGGCGAGTGAGCCGAGGTAAAGCTGCTGAAGGTCCGGCGGGCTCGGCTTCAGGATCACCTGATATTGGTAATAAGCGCCGAGGCGATTGGGGTTCTCGCCGTAGCGGCCGTCGGTCGGCCGGCGGCTCGGCTGGACATAGGCGGCCTTCCACGGGTCGGGGCCGAGGGCGCGCAAGGTGGTGGCGGGATGGAAGGTGCCGGCGCCCATCTCGACGTCATAGGGCTGCAGGATGACGCAGCCCCGGTCGCTCCAATAATCGTGGAGGGTCAGGATGAGCTTCTGGAAACTTAACGGTTTCGTGCCCAAATCGGACGGCCTTCGCAGATGCAACAATGGCGCCGCTTTGGCGCATGGGCGGAATACGGTCAAGCAAGCTGGGGTTAAGGCCGCCGCGCCATGATAAGAACGAACGAGCGGGAGATGACGATGTCGAAATGGTGGTCCGGCCTCGGGAAGAAGGCGGCACGATGGCTGTCGCCGCTGGCGGTCCTGCCGCTTACCGCTTGCGCCACGGCGCAGCCGGCCGCGCAGGTAGCCGAGGCGACCGAGGCCAAGCCCGCCCTGTGGAAGGTCGCGGACGAAGACACGACCATCTACCTGTTCGGCACGATCCACCTGCTGCCCAAGGAGCTGGAATGGCGGACGCCGGCGATCGACAAGGCGGTGGCGCAGTCGGAGGCGCTGGTGCTGGAGACGTCGCTCGGCACCAACCTCGCCCATACCGGCCGCAAGATGATGGAGATGGGGATTTCCCCGGGCCTGCCGCCGCTGCTGGAGCGGGTGCCGGAGGAGAAAAGGCCGGCGCTCCAGAAGCTGATCGAGAGCGCCAGCATCCCCACCCGGACGCTCGACCGGATGGAGACCTGGGCGGCGGCGATGAGCCTCTTTGCCAGCAGCTTCCGCGGCATGGGCTTCAAGGCGGAAGCCGGCGTCGAGCAAGGCCTGGCGGCGGACTTCCGCGCGGCGGGCAAGCCGATCAGCGGGCTGGAGACGGTGGAGCAGCAGTTCGGCTTCTTCGATAGCCTGTCCGAGGACTCCCAGCGCGCCTTCCTGGTCGGATCGATCGACGACCCCGAGGCGGCGCGGCGCCAGCTCGAGGCGATGATCGCGGCCTGGGCGGCGGGCGACACCGACGCCATCGCCCGCACCTTCGACAGCGAGACGGCGCTGTCGCCGGAGCTGAGGCAGGTGCTGATGGTCAACCGCAACAAGGCCTGGGCGGAATGGCTGGACAAGCGGCTGGACGAGCCGGGAACGGTGCTGGTCGCCGTCGGCGCGGGCCATCTTGCCGGCCAGGATTCGGTCCAGGCGATGCTGAAGGGGCGCGGGATCAAGATCGAGCGGGTGCAGTAAAATCCTCCCCGGAACGGGGAGGGGGACCATGCGCAGCATGGTGGAGGGGTCGCGAGTGAAGCGAGCCAGGCACCGGCCGAGCTGACGCCGAGTCCGTCGCCCCCTCCACCACGCCGCTTCGCGTCGCGGTCCCCCTCCCCGTTCCGGGGAGGAGCTGTCGCTTGCCATCCCCCGCCCCCTCGCCTATAGGCGCCGCTTCCCCGCACATGGTCATCCCTGGAGGCGTGCGCGGCGGATTGTGAACATTCAATTTTGAACTCTGGAGACATGCAAATGAGCGAACAGCTTACGCTGTCGGCCGAGACGCGCGATCGGGCAGGCAAGGGAGCCTCCCGTGCCATGCGTCGCCAAGGCCGCGTCCCCGCCGTCATCTACGGCGACAAGCAGGAGCCCCTTTCGATCCACATCGAGGAAAAGGCGCTGGTGAAGCTTCTCAACACCGGCTTCTTCATGAACTCGGTAGTGATGGTCGACGTCGGCGGCAAGGCCAACCGCACGCTGCCCAAGGACGTGCAGTTCCACCCTGTGACCGACCGCCCGCTGCATGTGGATTTCCTGCGCATCTCCGAGCACGCCAAGGTGACCGTCGGCGTGCCGGTGAAGTTCGTCAACGAGGAAGCCTCAAAGGGCCTGAAGCGCGGCGGCGTGCTCAACATCGTCCGCCACGAGCTGGAGCTGGTCTGCGACGCGGCCTCGATACCGGATGAGATCGAGATCGATCTTGCCGGCCTCGACATCGGCGATTCGATCCACATCAGCAATGTGACGCTGCCTGGCGGCGCCAAGTCGACGATCGAAGATCGCGACTTTACCATCGCCACCGTCGTCGCCCCGTCCGGCGTCAAGGCGGAAGCCGCTGAAGCGGCCGCGGCCGCCGAGGAGGCCGAGGCAGTCGAAGCGGGCGAAGTCCCGACCGTGGGCGAGGAAGAGGCTTCCGAAGGCCAGTCGGAAGCCTGAGGCTTCTGATCCTTGTCGCTGCGCCGGTTCCTGGAGGGCCTGTTCGGTTCGAAGCCGATCGAGGTTCTCGGGCAGCCGAGTGAATCCGGGACCGGCGCGGCGGCAGAGGATTGGGGGGATTTCGAGCCCGTGCAGATCTGGGTCGGCCTTGGCAATCCGGGTGCGCAATATGCGATGCACCGGCACAATGTCGGCTTCATGGCGATCGATGCCATCGCCCATGTCCACGGCTTCGATCCGCCGAAGAAGGCGTTCCAGGGCTGGGCCCAGCAGGGCCGCATCGGCGGCACGCGCATCCTGCTGCTGAAGCCCGCCACCTTCATGAACCGGAGCGGCCAGGCGATCGGCGAGGCGATGCGCTTCTTCAAGCGCGACATCTCGGACGTCACCGTCTTCCACGACGAGCTCGACCTTGCCGCCATGAAGGTGAAGGTGAAGATCGGCGGCGGCACCGCCGGCCATAACGGCCTCCGCTCGACCGAAGCGCATATCGGCAATGAATTCCGCCGCGTCCGCATCGGCATCGGCCATCCGGGTCACAAGGACAAGGTGACCCCGCATGTCCTTGGGAATTACGCCAAGGCGGAGACGGACGCCCTCTCCGACCTCCTCGGCGCCATCGCCGCCGAAGCCGAATGGCTCGCCAAGGGCGATGACGCACGCTTCATGAACGAGGTGGCCCTGCGGATGCAGGGGTAACGCCCTGCATTGCCGTCGCGGGTGGATTTGCTCGCGCTTGCCGGAGCGATCGGCTAGCAGGCGGGCGTGACCGTCCGCTCGCTCTTCGCCACCCGCTTCTACGACGGAGTGCTCAATGATCCCGCCCTGCTCGCGGGCCTCGAAGACTCCTGCCATGTACTGGCGGAAGAGGACGAAGCGGGGCGGCGCTGGTCGAAAGCCCATGGCTATCGCGGCTACACTTCCTACGCCTCGCTCGACGACCTCCCGGCGCGCGACCCGAATTTCGCCGACCTCGTCCGGCACCTCAACCGCCACGTCGCCGCCTTCGCCGCCGAATGCGCGCTGGAGCTCGGCGGACGGCGCCTGAAGCTCGACAGCCTGTGGGTCAATGTCCTGAAGCCGGGCGGCACCCATTCCGGGCACATCCATCCCCACAGCGTCGTCTCCGGCACCCTCTATGTCGCGGTGCCGCCGGGCGCCGGCGCGCTGAAGCTGGAGGACCCGCGCCTGCCGATGATGATGGCGGCGCCACCCCGGCGTGACGATGCGCCGGAGGACCTTCAGACCTTCGTCTACGCCGAGCCGCAGCCCGGCACGATCTTCCTCTGGGAAAGCTGGCTCCGCCACGAGGTCGTTCCTGGCACCGGCAAGGCCGAGCGGATCAGCATCAGCTTCAACTATCGGTGACGGCGCAAGGGTTGCTGACCTTCGTCATCCCGGCGAAAGCCGGGACCCAAGAACACGGGATCAGAAGATCAAGGCGATCCGCTCATCGCTCTAACGATCAACGCCGTGTTCTTGGATCCCGGCTTTCGCCGGGATGACGCCCGTTACTCCATCCCGCTTCTTTCATTCGCCGCTGACTCCACCCGCCGCGCGCCGGTGATCACCACCGGATCGGCCAGCATCTGCCCCTTCATCGCGCCCTCGCCTTCCGTGGGAGAGGTCGGCGCGGCGAGGATTTGGCGGACGACGTCCATGCCCTCGACCACGCGGCCGAAGACGGCGAAGCCCAGATTGTCGCCGGGCTTCGCCGGGTCCGCGTCCATCGAGGTCAAGTCGCCGATGGTCATGAAGAAGTCGCCGCTGGCCGAGCCCGGCTCGTTGCGCGCCATCGAGATCGCCCCGTCGACATGGCTGAGCCCCGTCTCGCTGGTCGGCTCATGCGCGATCGGCGGCAGCGCGCGCTCCGGATCGTTGCGGACGCCGCCCTGGACGAGGCCATAGCGCTCGCCTACCTTCACGGCGCGGTAGAAAGCGACGCCGTCCAGCCGCTTCTCGTCGACATAGCGCAGGAAATTGGCGGTGGTGATCGGCGCCCGCTCCTTCTCGAGCTCAAGCACGATCGGCCCCGCGCGAGTCTGGAGCGCGACGCGCACGGTGGCCGGCTTTGGCGCCTCAACCGGCGGGGCCTCCCCACTGAGCGGGGCGACAGGCTGAGCGTGAGCGGAGGAGAGCGAGAGCGAGAGCCAGGCGGCGAGGACGAATCGTGTCAGCATGCGGCAAGGCTAGAACATGATCGGGCTCAACTGAAACGCCGTCATGCGGGCCAAAGGGATAACGGGGGCACGGCGTCGGATTCTGGAAAGATTGTGGGCCAGAATCTTTCCAGCCGGCCGCCAAGATGAGACTCGGCCGGAGGCGTAATCCTTCTCCTGTCCCGGCAAACCCGCCGGGCAGGCAGGAGATGACCGATGACCCGCATTCCCTTGATCATTCCGACACTGTTGCTGGCCTCCGTCGCCGCCAATCCGGCTAATGCCGGCTGGTCCGACCCGGACAGCCAGATCGTCAGCTACGCCGACCTCGACCTTTCGACGCCGGCCGGCATCAAGACCCTCGACGGCCGCATCGATCGCGCCGTCCGCAAGGTCTGCGGCAAGGCCTATGTGGACCTCGCCACGTCGCGCGGCGTCCGCGAGTGCCGCAAGGAAACGCTCGCCAGCGTCCAGGAGCAGCGCTCCCACGCGCTCGCGACCGCCCAGTCGATCCAGTTCAGCGCTCGTGAAGACTGATCCGGTCGATGCCTCGTCCGGGCGGTCTGCCGCGCCGCCCGGTTCGAGGTTTAACCAAGAGGGGCCATCACCATGTTCACCAGCCACAATCGCCGATCAGGACCCATGCTCTTCGTGGAGATGGCGGAATTCGCGAGCTTCCCCGAGAGCGCGCAGCGCTACATCCGGCGCTCGCTCGGCGTGGCGCTCCACCGCCCCGACGCGGTTCGGCGCTGGGGTCGGAACTCCGTCGAGACGGCCCGGATCGAAGCGCAGCAGCAGGTCTATAAATGCCTCGACGGCATAGCCGCGCTCATCCCCGACGACGACAATATCGCCGAGACGGCGCGCCTCATCGGACCGCTGGTCGCCCTGTCCGCGTTCGACCTCTCGGAAGGTCGGCTGTCGAACTTTGCCGCCTACCGCTTCCTCTACGAGCGGCTGATCGGCGCGGCGGTGAGGCCGTGGCTTCCTTCCGCCTTCTGCGCGGCCTCCGCCCTCCCCCACCTTCACCCCAAGCTGCGGCGCGAATTGCTGCAGTCGCTTCCCTGCACGGCGATGACCGCGCCCGGCTGGTCCCTCCGCGAGCCCGCCTTCTTCCCCGAATGGATCGACAAGGTGGAAGACTCTATCGATGCGTAAGCCTGCTGGACAGCATCCTGAATGCACAGGCTGGCGAAGGTCCATTCACCCCCGGTACGCTCAAGCGCCCAGAGACGTCGCGGGCCTATAACGGCCGAGACAGCGCAGCTGTTGACCACGATGGTATTGCCATCGGCCGATACAATGGGGACATCTACTCGTACCTGGATGATCTCAGGCATGGCACCCTTGATCGCCTTCTCCACGCGGAGAATCCGGAAGTCGCCGGTTTCGCTTGCACGAAATTCTCCCAGAGCGATGTACTCGACGGCGGCCACCGTAGCCCGCAGTCGCGGATCGTTCACATCTTCCGTCCATACACATGAGCACGCCTGGGCGGCTGCCGGGACAAAGGTGGCGAGACACAATGCCCCGAGTTTCACAAGTGCCCCAATCTTCATGTGCATAGCTTGTCAGGATCGCTTCGGAATCTCCAGCCCGCGCTGCACCGCCGGACGTGAAAGGCCGCGCGCCAGCCAGGCGGGGACATTCTTCAAGGCAGCATAATCGACGAGTTCGCCGGCATCGTAGAAGCCGATGAGATTGCGGACCCAGCCGAGGGTCGCGATGTCCGCGATGGTGTACTCGTCGCCCATCAGCCAGTCGCGGCCTTCAAGGCGCGTTTCGAGGACGCCGAGGAGGCGCTTCGATTCATCGGCGTAGCGCTTCAGCGGGCGCTTATCCTCATATTCGCGGCCGGCGAATTTGTGGAAGAACCCTACCTGGCCGAACATCGGGCCGATGGCGCCCGTCTGGAACATCACCCACTGGATGGTCTCGTAGCGCTGGGCCGGATCGGCCGGGATGAACTTCCCGGTCTTGTCGGCGAGATAGATGAGAATGGCGCCGGATTCGAACAGCCCCAGGGGCCGGCCGCCGGGGCCGTCCGGATCGATGATCGCCGGAATCTTGCCGTTGGGATTGAGCGACAGATATTCGGGAGTCCAGGTCTCGTTCGCGCCGATGTCGATGAGGTGCGGCTCGTAGGGAAGTCCCGTCTCCTCCAGCATGATCGAGGCTTTCACGCCGTTGGGCGTGTTCAGGGAATAGAGCTGGAGACGATCGGGATGGCGGGCCGGCCAGCGGCTGGTGATCGGAAAATGGCTGAGATCGGGCATCAAGCTTCCCTCTTTCGTTTCGCTGCCGAGCTAGGGCGCCGCTGGCCTTTTCGCAACCGAGCCGCTAACGGGCGGCAACCAATTCCTCCTTGCTGCGAAGCGGTGGGGAGGGGGACCACCCGCAGGGTGGTGAAGGGGCAAGGGCCGGGAGGTCGACGGGTCGCGTGCGATCCTCTGATCCGCCGCCTTTTACCCCTCCACCGCGTTCACGCAGTCCCCCTCCCCACGGGCTTCGCCCGGAAGGAGGATAAGAGGAGCACCCATGGGTTTTCGTTGCGGTATTGTCGGGCTGCCGAATGTCGGCAAGTCCACCCTGTTCAACGCGCTGACCGAGACGGCGGCGGCGCAGGCGGCCAATTATCCCTTCTGCACGATCGAGCCGAACGTCGGCCGCGTCGCGGTGCCCGATCCGCGCCTGCAGGAGATTGCGAGAGTCGCCGGATCGAAGGCGATCATCGAGACGCAGCTGGAGTTCGTCGACATCGCCGGCCTGGTGCGCGGCGCATCGAAAGGCGAAGGGCTCGGCAACCAGTTCCTCGCCAACATCCGCGAGGTCGACGCCATCGTCCATGTGCTGCGTTGCTTCGAGGAAGGTGACGTCACCCATGTCGAGGGCCGCGTCGACCCCATCGCCGACGCCGAGACCGTCGAGACGGAGCTGATGCTCGCCGACCTCGAAAGCCTCGAGAAGCGTGTCCCCAACCTGGTCAAGAAAGCGCAGCAGGGCGACAAGGAAGCGAAGATCCAGGCCTCGGTGCTGGGCCAGGCGCTGGAGTTGTTGCGCGCCTCCAAGCCGGCGCGGCTGACCGAGCCCAGGGACCCGGAGGAAAAGCTGGCGCTGGAGCGGGCGCAGCTGCTCACCGCCAAGCCGGTCCTCTACGTCTGCAACGTCGACGAAGGCGATGCCGCCACCGGCAACGCCCACAGCGCCCGCGTGTTCGAGAAGGCGGAGGCGGAAGGCGCCGGGACGGTGGTCATCTCCGCCGCGATCGAGGCCGAGATCGCGACCATGCCCGCGGAAGAACGCGCCGAGTTCCTGAGCGACCTCGGTCTTGAGGAAACCGGCCTTAGCCGCATCATCCGCGCCGGCTACGACCTCCTCCACCTCATCACCTTCTTCACCGCGGGCCCCAAGGAAGCGCGCGCCTGGACCGTGGAGAAGGGCTCCAAGGCGCCCCAGGCGGCCGGCGTCATACACACCGACTTCGAACGCGGCTTCATCCGCGCCGAGACGATCGCCTTTGACGACTATATCGCCCACGGCGGCGAAACCGGCGCCCGCGACGCCGGCAAGCTCCGCTCGGAGGGCAAGGAGTATGTCACCAAGGACGGCGACGTGATGCTGTTCCGTTTCAACGTGTGACGGGATCTATGCCGACGGGAGAAGCACCTTGATCTATCTCGAAGACCTGGAAGTGGGGCAGAAGGCGTCGTTCGGCAGCTATCATGTCACGCGCGATGAGGTGATCGAATTCGCCTCCAAATATGACATGCAGCCCTTCCACCTGTCGGACGAGGCGGCGGCGAAGACTCATTTCGGGCGGATCGCGGCCTCCGGCTGGCACACCTGTGCGATGACCATGGCCATGATCGCGACGAATGTGGTCGAGACCGAGCAGGCGGGGCTGGGATCGCCGGGCGTCGACGAGCTCAGGTGGCTGAAGCCCGTCTATCCCGGCGACACGCTGCGCATAGAAAGCGAGATCGTCGAGGTGCGGCCATCGCGCTCGAAGCCCGACATCGGCTCCTTCCGCACCGCCGTTACCGTGCTCAACCAGGTCGACGTACCGGTGATGACCTTCACCTCGATCGTCCTGATGCGGCGCCGACCCGAGTAGCCATCGTCATCCCGGCGAAAGCCGGGACCCAAGAACACAATTGCCGTCGGAATGGCGACCACATCTGCGCCTCACCGGAAAAGCCGGGATGACGGCGGCGCGTTAATCGTCCCGGCGCCGGTCGCGGCGGAAGTCGCGGCGGTCGTCACGGCGTTCCCGTCGAAATTCGCGGCGATTTTCGCGGCGCTGCTGACGGAACTCGCGGCGATCTATGTCGCCCTCGCGGAAGTCCCGGCGAAGCTCGCGGCGATCGCGACGGAAGTCCCGACGGTCGTCGCGGCGGTCGCGGCGGAAGTCGCGGCGATCGTGCCGGCGATCCCGACGGAAATCGTCCCAACGGTCGCCGCGGTCGCCCCGCCAATGATGGCGCCGGCCCTCCCAATGGCGGCGGTGGCGGTCGCTCCAGCGATGACGTCCGCCGAAGCGGTCGTAGATGAAGAGGCCGGTTCCGGGGTAGTAATAATTGTCGTACCAGCCCCAATAAGGCGCGTAGCCGTACCCGCCATAGCCGTAGCCGTAATAGGGATCGTAATAGCCGGCGTTGCCGTAGCCGACGTTGAGGCCGCCATAGCCATAGCCATCGTCATAGCTGCAGGCGCTTAGTGAGAACGCCGCGGCGAAGGCCAGGGCGGCGGTGCGGAGGCGGGGCGCGATCATCGACACTCTCCCGGTGCGACTCGGGGAAAGCGAGAAGATTCCGCCCAGACGGTTGAACGGCGTCTGAACGCTAACCCGCTGTAATCCTTCGCGCCTTCGGGAATGCTCCGGAAGCGGAACGAGAGTTTCACGCCCTAAGCATCATCGTCATCCCGGCGCACGCCGGGACCCAAGAACACCGAGCGAGAAGATTTTGCGCCAGCTTCGCCAATGACGGTGTTCTTGGGCCCCGAATTTCGTCGGTGACGGAGACGCTTACCCCTCGATCCCGGCTTCCCGGCTGGCGGCTTCGCGCTTCGCCATATGCTCCGGATCGAGCGGGCCGATGGGACGCACGTCGCGCTTCGCAGTCGCCCAGATGTTCCGATAGGACATGTAGGCGAGCACGGTCGCGATCAGGAGGAAGATCAGCACGGCGAGGCCGGTGCGGTGACGCGACTCCAGATTGGGTTCCGCCGTCCAGATGAGGAAGGCCGACACGTCCTTCGCCATCTGGTCGATCGTGGCGTTGGTGCCGTCGGCATAGGTCACCTGGCCGTCGGCGGTGAGCGGCGGCGGCATGGCGATGTTGAGGTTGGCGAAATAGGGATTGTAGTAGAGGCCCGTCCCCGGACGGTTCGCCTCGGGAAGCTCGGCCGGCGGGTTCCGATAGCCGGTCAGCAGCGAGTAGATATACTCCGGCCCGCCCGCGCGCGCCTTGGTGATCAGCGAAAGATCGGGCGGGAAGGCGTTGTTGTTGGCGGCACGGCCCGCAACCTCGTTGGCATAGGGGTGCGGGAAGCGGTCCGACGCAAGCGCCGGGCGCGTGTCCGCCTCGCCCGTGTCGGGATTGATGGTCGGAACCTCGATCTGCCACTGCTCGGCGATCGCCTTCACCTCGGCCTCGCTATAGCCGAGATCGGCGAGATTGCGGAACGCCACCAGGTTGATGCCGTGGCAGGCCGCGCAGACCTCCTTGTAGACCTGGAAGCCGCGCTGCAGCTGCTGGCGGTCGAACGTGCCGAACGGCCCGTCGCTCTGGAAGGCGACGGCCTTGGGCGCGAGGTGGAATTCCTGCTCCACCGTCTCGGCCGGCGGATTGGCGATATAGGTGGTCGCGCCGGTGATCAGGGCGATCAGCAGAATGAGGATGAAGCCGGCCCCGATGATGGCGCCAATCAAACGTACCATGACCTGTCGTACCCCTTATTCAGCCGGTGCCGGCTGGACGCCCACCGGCGCCGCTTCCGCCTTCTCGCCGTGCAGCACGCTTTCCGAAATCGAATTGGGCAGCGGCAGTGGCTTCTCGATCGCCGAGACGATCGGGAGAATGATGAGGAAGTGCGCGAAATAGTAGATGGTCGCCGCCTGGCTGATCATCACGAAGGGCTCTTCGGCGGGCAGGCCGCCGCACCAGCCGAGGATCAGCACGTCGACGCACAGGATGATGAAGAACATCCTGAACAGCGGCCGGTAGCTGCCCGAGCGCACCGGCGAGCGGTCCAGCCAGGGCAGGAAGAAGAGGATGATGATCGAGGCGAACATCGCGATCACGCCCCACAGCTTCGCCGGCAGGATGAAGTCGACGGTGAAGGCGCGCAGGATCGCGTAGAACGGCCAGAAATACCATTCGGGCACGATATGCGCCGGCGTCGAGAGCGGGTTGGCCGGGATATAGTTGTCGGCGTGGCCGAGGAAGTTCGGCG
The DNA here is from genome assembly GCF_003129465.1 of Sphingosinicella humi. Classification (NCBI taxonomy): domain Bacteria; kingdom Pseudomonadati; phylum Pseudomonadota; class Alphaproteobacteria; order Sphingomonadales; family Sphingomicrobiaceae; genus Allosphingosinicella; species Allosphingosinicella humi. Next base: position 2,139,682 of record NZ_QFFF01000001.1, on the reverse strand, counting down.
CGAAGAACAGGACCAGCGCGAGCGCGATCAGGAACAGGCCGACCCCGAAGCCGTCCTTGGCCGTGTAATAGGGATGGAACGGGATCGTATCCTGCGGCGACTTGACGTCGACGCCGGTGGGGTTGCCCGAACCCGGAATATGCAGCGCCCAGATGTGCAGGACGACCACGCCGGCGATCACGAACGGCAGCAGATAGTGGAGCGAGAAGAAGCGGTTGAGCGACGCCTGGTCGGGCGCGAAGCCGCCGAGCAGCCACTGCTGGATCGGCTCGCCGACGACCGGAATGGCCGCGAACAGGCCGGTGATGACCTGCGCGCCCCAATAGCTCATCTGCCCCCAGGGAAGCACATAGCCCATGAAGGCGGTCGCCATCATCAGCAGGAAGATGACGAGGCCGAGCAGCCACACCATCTCGCGCGGCGCCTTGTAGGAGCCGTAATAGAGGCCGCGGAAGATGTGGATGTAGGTGACGATGAAGAAGAAGGATGCGCCGTTGGCATGGGCGTAGCGCAGCAGCCAACCCTGGTTGACGTTGCGCATGATGTGCTCGACCGACTCGAACGCTCCGCCCGCGGTCGGCGCATAATGCATCGCCAGGATGATGCCGGTGACGATCTGGATGGTCAGCGCGATGCCCGCGAGGACGCCGAAATTCCAGAAATGATTGAGGTTGCGCGGCACCGGATAGCCGCCGCCGACCGAGTTCCAGACCAAACGGGGGAGCGGCAGCCGCTCGTCCATCCACCGCATGAAGCCGTTATTCGGCCGATATTCGTCCGCCCAGGGAAAGCTCATCTTTTCTTACCTCAACCGACTTGGATCACGGTGTCGGACGTGAACGCATATTCCGGCACCTCGAGATTGAGCGGCGCCGGGCCTTTGCGAATGCGCGCGGCGGTGTCGTAGTGCGAGCCGTGGCAGGGGCAGAAATAGCCGCCATACTCGCCCTTATTCTCGCCCTCGGCGGCGCCCAGCGGCACGCAGCCCAAATGGGTGCACACGCCCATCGTGACGAGCCATTGCGGCTTGCCTTCCTTGGTGCGCTCGGCGAGCGTCTGCGGGTCGCGCAGATCGCCGAGCGGCACGGCGTTGGCCTCCTGGATTTCCTGCGGCGTCAGATGGCGCACGAACAAGGGCTGCTTGCGAAAGATCGTCTTGATCGCCTGGCCCGGCTCGATCGCCGAAACATCGACCTCGACCGAGGACAGCGCCAGCACGTCGGCGGACGGATTCATCTGGTTGATGAGCGGATAGAGCACCGCGACGCCGCCGACGCCGGCGAAGCTCACCGCCGCGATGTTGATGAAGTCGCGGCGGCGGACACCCTCCTCTTCCCGAGGAGTGCCCGAAACCGCGCCCGAGTCATCGGTATGTTGAGCCGTCGCCATGCCTGTCCTTTAAGCGATTCGTACCGGATGTGCGAAAAGTCACCCCGGGCCGGAGACGCTGGCGGGGCGATTTCACGCTTGCGCCGCGAAGGTTCCCCCATTCAGCGGCTTGGCGCCTGATAGCCGCGACGAACGCGATTTGCCAACAGCCATTTTGCCCTGGCGATGGAACGGCGGCATCGCGCTCAATAGCGAAGGCATCGAAGAACCGCTCCGCGACCAAACCGGATTGCTTCGGCGGTGCGCTCCACGCAATGAACGAACGCATGCGGATCGCGCTTTATCAGCCGGACCAGGCGGGCAATGTCGGGACGATATTGCGGCTCGCCGCCTGCCTCGGCGTGGCCGTGGACATCATCGAGCCTTGCGGCTTTCCCTGGGGCGACCGCGCGCTCCGGCGGGCGGGCATGGATTATGCCGAGATCGCCAATGTGACGCGACACGCGAGCTGGGAGGCCTTCGAGGCGCAGCTGGGCGGGCGCCTGATGCTGCTGACCACGGCCGGCGGCACCCCGCTGCCGGGGGAACGGTTCGAGCCGGACGACATTCTGCTGCTCGGTTCCGAAAGCGCGGGCGTGCCGCCGGCGGTGCATGAGCGCGCCGCGTCCCGCATCCGCATCCCCCAGGCGCCCGGCACCCGGTCCTTGAATATCGCGGTGGCCGCGGGCATCGGACTGGCCGAAGCACTGAGGCAGACGAACGGATGGCCGCGATGATGGAATTGGAAGCTCTGGAACTGGATGAGGAGCAGCAGGCCGCGCGCGACTGGTTCGAGTCGCTCCGCGACCGCATCTGCGCGGAGTTCGAAGCGATCGAGCGGGAGGCGGGAAGCGACTCGCGCTTCGAATACACGGCCTGGGATCGACAGGATGAGGATGGCTCGCCTGGCGGCGGCGGAGTCCGCGGCCTCATGAAGGGCCGGATTTTCGAAAAGGTGGGCGTCAACGTCTCGACCGTCGGCGGCACCTTCAATCCCGAGTTCGCCAAGACGATCCACGGCGCCGGCGAGGATCCCCGCTTTTTCGCCACCGGGATCAGCCTCGTCGCCCACATGGCCAATCCGCACGTGCCCGCGGTCCATATGAACACCCGCTTCCTCTGCACGACCAAACGCTGGTTCGGTGGCGGCGCCGACCTCAACCCGCCCATTCCCTATGAGGAGGATACGGCGGACTTCCACGCCCGCCTGAGGGCGGCCTGCGCGGCCCACGATCCCACCTACTATCCGCGCTTCTCGAAATGGGCGGAGGATTATTTCTTCATCCCCCATCGCGACATGCATCGCGGCGTCGGCGGCATCTTCTACGATCATCTGGAATGCGCGGCGCCGGGCCAGGGGGCGACGTTCGACGCCAACTTCGCCTTCACCCGCGACGTGGGCGAGGCGTTCCTCGACATATTCCCCAGGCTCGTGCGGCGGCGGATGGAGACGCCCTTCACCGACCAGGATCGGGCGCGGCAGCTCGAATGGCGGGGGCGCTACGCCGAGTTCAACCTCGTCTACGATCGCGGCACGCTGTTCGGGCTCAAGACCGGCGGCAACGTCGACGCGATCCTGATGAGCCTCCCCCCGGTGGCGACATGGGGATGAATTTCCTCCCCATCCTCCCTGCGAGCGAAGCTCGTGGGGAGGGGGACCAGCTGAAAGCTGGTGGAGGGGTAGAAGGCGCAAGCATCGAGGGATCGCGCGCGAACTTCCGGGTCACACGGCAGCCACCCCTCCACCATGCTACACATGGTCCCCCTCCCCATCGCTTCACGACGGGGAGGGTCAGATGACTCTCACGCCCGTCCCCGAGGGCCATGTCGGCGCGGTCGTCACCTATCTCGAGATGACCGCGCGACCGACGCCGAAGCCCCTGCCCCTCTCTCCGCTGCGGCTGAAAACGTGGCCCGGCATCCAGCCCGCTCAATATCGCGAGCTGTTCCGGCGCGTCGGCGGGCGGTGGCTCTGGTTCTCGCGCCTTGTCATGGACGATGCGGCGCTGAAGGCGAGCCTTGGGGAAGTCCACGCCGTCGTCGACAGGTCGGGGGTGGAAGTCGGGTTCATCGAGCTCGACTTCCGCACCAGGGGCGAGTGCCTAATCGCCTTTCTCGGCCTGGTGCCGGAGCTCGCGGGCAAGGGCCATGGCGACTGGCTGTTCGCCCAGACCTTGGCGCTCGCCTGGCGCAAGGGCGTGGAGCGGGTGCGGGTCAACACCTGCACGCTCGATCATCCGGCGGCGCTGCCGGCCTATCTCAAGGCGGGCTTCACCGCCTACAGGCGGGCGTTCGAGAGCTTTCCCGATCCCCGGCTGGCGGGGCTGCTGCCGCCCGACGCGGCCCCTCAGGTCCCGCTCGTCTCTCCCGGAGCCGCGAGCGCCCGGTAGATGGCGGCCATCAGCACGAGCATCACCGTCGAGAAGGCGGCGCTCATCGCCGAGTCGAGGATGAGCAGGATCAGCGCGCCCACGCCTTCGCGGCCCAGCGAGAGCAGGATGACGGAGCCGAGCACCGCGCCGACGACGAAGATCAGCACGATGCCGGTGACGGCGACGAGGATGATGAGACCGGCGACGGACCAGCCGCGCCCCTTGGTCCAGCCCCAGGTCCGGGCGATGGCGGCTAACGGGTTGCGCAGATCCTCCGCCACCATCACCGCGCCGGAGATGCCCAGCCGCCCGAGCAGATAGAGACCCGGCAGGATGAACAGCATCAGGCCGACGCCGATGAAGAAGCTGCTGAGGATCGAGAGGAGGAGATAGGGCAGGAGGATGGGCACGGAACCGGCGATCGCGCCGCCCACCGTGTGCCCGCGCGAGTTGAACAGCAGCAGATATATGGCGATGGCGCCGATCATGTTGACGACGTTCGCCAGCAGCAGCCAATGCCCGTTGGCCACCAGATAGGCGGACAGTTCGACGATCATCCCCTCGAGCGTGGTCGCTTGCTGCGGCTGGGGCAGCAGGTAGCCGACCAGCAGCGCCGGCAGGAAGAAGAAGCAGCCGGCGATCGCCAGCAGCAGCGACGCGTTGCCGCCGAACATGCGGGCGGTGTCGTTCCACACGGCGCTGTAGGAGAATTTCATGCGGTGCCTCTTCCTTTTCGCGAAGCCCGCATAACCGGCGCCGGGCGAAGCTGGCAAGGAAGGCTTGAACCTGAGGCGCGGCTGGCCAAAAGAGCCGCCATGACCGAAACTCAGATCGAATGGCAGGTCACGCCCGGCCTGACCCCCTATCCCGAGGCGCTGGCGGCGATGGAAGCGCGGGCCGAGGCGATCCGGAAAGGCGAGGCGCCTGAGCTCGTCTGGCTGCTCGAGCACCCGCCGCTCTACACCGCCGGCACCAGCGCCGATCCGGCCGAGCTGTTCAACCCCCAGGGCTTTCCGGTCTACGATGCGGGGCGCGGCGGCCGCTACACCTATCACGGGCCCGGGCAGCGGGTCGGCTACGTCATGATCGACCTCGCCCGGCGCGGCCGGGACGTCCGCCGTTTCGTCCATTCGCTGGAGGGCTGGCTGATCGCGGCGCTGGCGGAGCTGGGCGTCGAAGCCTTCCGCGCGCCCGGCCGGATCGGCATCTGGGTGGCCCATAACGGGACCGAAGCGAAGATCGGCGCGATCGGCGTCCGCGTTCGCCGCTGGGTCACCCTGCACGGCTTTTCGATCAATGTGGCTCCGGAACTTTCCCACTTCTCAGGCATAGTGCCATGCGGTATTGCCGAGTTCCCAGTGACCAGCCTCGGCGAAATGGGGGTGTCTAACGGGCAGACGCGTTTCGACTTGGCACTGAAACAGGGGCTCGACGATTTTCTGTTCGCTCTCGAGGGGGCAACCGAGAAGGGTTGAGAGCCCTTCTTTTTCCGACTAATGTGCAAACCGGTTTGGCAAAAAAAGGGGCCACCCCGACCAAATCGTCAATCTAGGGAGTTTCTAAATGCGTGACCTTCTCAAGACCGTAATGACCTCGTCGATGGTCGCTGGTGCGGCCCTCCTCGTCGTCGCTTGCGACAGCGGCGCCGACACTGAGGTCAACAACATGACCGTCGACATGGGCACGACCGACACGATGATGGACGGCACGACCAACGACGTCACGGCCGTCGACGGCGCCATGGGCGAAGACGCCAACATGGCGATGGACGCCAACATGACGATGGACGCCAACATGATGGACGCCAACATGACGACCGACATGAACGCGACCGACGCCAACATGACCAACGGAATGTAATTTTCCGAGACGTCATTCGTCTGAAGAGGCCGTCCGGGCTCCGGGCGGCCTTTTCTTTAGCCATTGCGGAGGCTTGGCGGCTGACCGTTCCGGAAAACGACAGAAAAACAAAGCGAAATTGGATTGCGGCGGCATCCGCGTTAAGCATAGAGTCAGGCGAAGCGCCGATACAGGATGCGGCCGGAGGGGTGTCATGCACAAGAGACTGAAGAAGCTGGCCCGCAAATTGGGTCTCGTGGCGGCGGCGGGAGCCCTTGCCCTGCCCCAGGCGGCCGCCGCTCAGATGTTCATCACCGATCCCGGCTTCGCGAGCGGCCCGGTCCAGGGCAGCGATCCGCTGGTCGGCCTGCCCATCCCCGGCGCCACGCCGGAGGAATATCGCGCCCACCTGCTCTGGAACCTGCGCGCCGGGCTCAACGTCGCCGCGCTGCAATGCCAGTTCTCGCCCTATCTGCGCGCCGTCGACAATTATAACGGCATCCTGGCCCACCATTCCGAAGAGCTGGGCGAGGCTTACAAGACGCTCAACGCTTACTTCAAGCGGGCGCACGGCAAGGAAGGCCAGAAGCGCTTCGACGACTATACGACCAGCACCTACAATAATTTCTCGACCCTGCAGGCGCAGTACGGCTTCTGCCAGGTCGCCGCGGACATCGCCCGCAGCGCCCTCGCCGCGCCCAAGGGCCAGCTCTTCGCCACCGCCCAGCAGCGGATGCGCGAGCTGCGGGCCAGCCTCACGCCGGTCTACGACCGCGTCGCCGACTACAACCCCTATCTCATCGCCATGCCGACCCTCCCCCCGCTGGACAAGAGCTGCTGGAAGCGCGACCGGCTGAAGGAGAAATGCGCGACCAAGCTCGCCGCGCAATAACCGCGCTCGTCATCCCGGCGCCCTCGTCATCCCGGCGAAAGCCGGGACCCAAGAACACGAAATTCCACGAACGAGGCCGAGACCTCAGATCATACCCTCATGTCCTTGGATCCCGGCTTACGCCGGGATGACGAAGATAGAGGGGATGATGCAGTAGCCCCCCTAAGGCAATCCCAGCAGCTTGTGCGTCTGGAGGCTGAGCCGCCAGCGCGGGTGGCGCATCACGAACTCGATCGCCGCCGCCCGGGCGCCGGCCGCATCGGCGCAGTCCATCGGCTGGATCAGGAAATGGTCGAACGCCCAGCCTGACAGCTCCGCGGGATCGATCTCCGGCTGCGGCCAGACGAGCTTCAGCTCGTTGCCGGCGCGCTGGACGATCTTGGTCGATCCCTTGGGGCTGACGCAGATCCAGTCGAGCCCCGGCGGCGCCGCTATCGTGCCGTTGGTCTCGACCGCGATCTCGAAGCCCCGCGCGTGGAGCGCTTCGATCAGCTCGGTGTCGAGCTGGAGCAGCGGCTCGCCGCCGGTGATGACGACGAGCGGCCGCTCGCCCTCGCCCCACAATTCCTCCACCTTCGCCGCCAGCGCCTCGGCTTCGTAGCGGCCGCCATTCTCGCCATCCATGCCGACGAAATCCGTGTCGCAGAAGGTGCAGTCGGCGGTGGCGCGGTCCCGCTCGCGGCCGGTCCACAGGTTGCAGCCGGAAAAGCGCAGGAACACCGCGCGCCGCCCCGCCTGCATGCCCTCGCCCTGGAGGGTGAGGAAGATTTCCTTGACCGCGTAGCTCATGGCCGGACGGCGTAGCGGGTCGGATCGGTGAGGCCCGCCTCCACGAAGCCCTTGGCGCGCAGGCGACAGGCGTCGCACAGGCCGCAATGCTCGCCGGCAGGGGTCGGATCGTAGCAGGTCCAACTGAGGCCGGCGTCGAGCCCCAGCCGCGCCGCTTCGGCGGCGATGTCGGCCTTGCTCATGTCGAGGAGCGGCGTGTGGACGGTGAAGCGGTCGCCTTCCACCCCGGCGCGGGTGGCGAGGTTCGCCATCCGCTCGAACGCCTCGACGAACTCCGGCCGGCAATCCGGATAGCCCGAATAATCGAGCGCGTTGACGCCGATGAACAGGTCGCGCGCCCCCGCCGCCTCGGCCCAGCCGAGCGACAGCGACAGGAAGATGGTGTTGCGCGCCGGCACATAGGTGATCGGAATGGCGCCTTCCTCGACGCCGCCCTTGGGCACGTCGATGTCGGCGGTGAGCGCCGAGCCGCCGAACCCGGTCAGATCCAGCGGCAGGACGATATGGCGTTCGGCGCCGAGCTCCCCGGCAATGCGGCGCGCCGCGTCGATCTCGATCCGGTGACGCTGGTTGTAATCGACGGTGAGCGCCAGCAGGCGGAAGCCACGCTCGCGCGCAATGGCGGCGGTGACCATGGAGTCGAGCCCGCCCGAAAGCAGGACGACGGCAAGAGGGCTGCTGTCGATCATGGGAACCGGCGATCTAGGATCGCGGCGGCAAGGGCGCAAGGCGGCAAAAAGAAGCGGGCCGCCCGGTGAAGGCGGCCCAGTTTAGGCTGTTAAGCCTGCTAGGGAGGAAAGCGTGCCCAACTCGGCACGGTCCCGCCTTATACCAGGCCCATGGTAAACGGAGTGTTAACGGCCGGCCCTGTCGCGGCCCGCCGGGCACGGGCCGATCCGCCGCGCCTCCACCCGATAGGCGAAGGGCGCGTTGTCGGAAATCCCCTGGGTGTCGATCTGCGCCAGGCGCGGCGTTTCGACCCTGAGCGACGTGCGGCCGAAGCCGCTCGCCGGGCAGGTGTAATGGACCGTCGCGCTCTCGGCGTTGCTGGAGATGACGAGCCGCGAGCAGGGCGAGTTGCGGTGCTGGAGCTGCATGAGAATGGCCGGATCGGCCACGCAGATCGGGGGCAGGCGCTGGCCGGTGTCGAGGTTGCGCAGTTGCCAGAGGCCGTGCTCCAGCTTCGTCAGCGCGGTCAGCCTTCCAACCTGTTCGCCGAGCCCCGGCGCCGTCGCCAAGGTGAGCGCGCCGACAGCCATCGCCGCCCGGCACCAACCTTTGAAGCTCAGCATGTGACACTCCCAAGCGTGACGGCGAGCCCTCTGCCCCCGTTCGTTCGCCGCTCGGCCCCCGCCGCGGAAGCCCTCATATTAGCAGCCAATGGTTAAGGAATCGAGGCACCGTGCTGCAGTGCAGTTATCGGTAGCCGTCACCCCGGCGAAAGCCGGGGCCCAAGAACACCGGAGCCACAGGAGACCCGCAACGCCATGTTCTTGGATTCCGGCGTCCGCCGGAATGACGAAGAATAGCGCCCAAACCTAAGCGTCCAGATCGCTGGCCGAAATCGGAAAGGCGCGCGAACAGAATTCGCAATCGACGCTGATGAATCCGTCGCTGTCGACCATGTCGCGCCGCTCCTCCTCGCCGAAACGGGCGATGACGCCGCGTATATAGTCGAAATTGCAGCGACAGCCCTTGGAGAGCGGCACGGTGGCGAGGACGCGGATCTCCTCCTCCTCGTGGAACAGGCGCCACAGCAGGGTCTCGAGCGGCAGGGCGGGATCGAACAGCTCGTTCGCCTTGATCGTCTCGGCGAGCACCCGGACATGCTCCCATTCGGGATGATCGAGCCGGGTGTGCAGCCGCTCCCGGCCCTCCTCCCCGTCCGGCAGATGCTGGATGAGGATGCCCCCGGCGATGTGTCCGGTATCGTCGACGGCGAGCCGCACCAGGCTCGGTATCTGCTCGGACTGGCTGAAATAGCTCTGCGCGGCCTCCGCGAGCGACTCGCCCTCCAGCGGAACGATGCCCTGGTAGCGCTCGCCGCTCACCGCCTGGTCGAAGGTGATGGCGAGATAGCCCTTGCCGAACAGGGCGAAGAGCGTCGGCAGGCTGTGCACCTCGGCCAGCCGCTCCTTGTCGAAGCGTACATAGCCGCGCAGCTCGCCGCCCTTATAGTCGCAGACGAGCAGGTCGATGATCCCCGCCTCGGTCTGCGCCTGGACGGTCAATTGGCCCCCGGCATCCTTCAACATCGCGCCGAGCAGCGCCGTCAGGGTCAGCGCCTCGGAGAGGATGCGCGCGATCGGCGCCGGATAGGCATGGGCGGAAAGCACCTCGTCGAGGAGCGGCCCCAGCCGCACCAGCCGGCCGCGCGCGTGCCGTCCGGGAATGGTGAAGCCGACCGCTTCGTCGAGATGGGCGGCCAGCGCCGCTTCGCTGCTGTGTTCGGAAGTCATGATCCCGATGTAGGGAACGCCGCCGCCGTGTCGAGTATCCCGCCGTTCCGCCGGATCCAACCTCTCGTCATCCCGGCGAAAGCCGCGGCTCGAAGCCCAGGCCCGCCTCTCCGTCATCCCGGCGAAAGCCGGGATCCAGGAACACCGGCGAATTCAGGTAAAACGATGAGCTGGTCGCCTATCCTACCAGTCCCGCGTTCTTGGGTCCCGGCTTTCGCCGGGATGACGATGGGGGATGGGTGTCTCGGGCAACAATTCAAACCCCAGGACCGCAACCGCAAGGTCGTTCCACTCCGGATTGTCCCGTTCGATCAGCTCGATCTTCCAATCGCGGCGCCACTCCTTAATCCGCTTCTCCCGGATGATCGCGGCTTCGATGCCCTCGTGGGCTTCGAAATAGACGAGATGCTTGATGCGATGGCGGCGCGTGAAGCCGGGGACAGCCCCGATGCGATGTTCGTGGATTCGCTTCGGCAGATCAGAGGTGACGCCGACGTAGAGCGTGCCATGCCGCCGGCTCGCCAGCATGTAGACGTAGCCCCCCAATGGTCTGAGGCTACACCATTTCGGAACTCGAACGAAGTTTCGTCACCCCGGCGAGCGCCGGGGCCCAAGAACACGGCTTGATCGTCAGGGCGAGGCGCTCGCCGCCTCATCCGTGCGCCGCAGTGTTCTTGGGTCCCGGCTTTCGCCGGGATGACGCCAGCGTTTTACGCCGCCGCCTGGGGCATCTCATATTGCCGCGCAGCTTCGGACAGCTTCTCGACGAACTCCGTCACATGCGCTTCCTCGATCACCAGCGGCGGCAACACGCGAAGGACGTTGTCGCCGGCGGCCACGGTCAGGAGCCCGTGCTCGCGAAGGTAGGTCACGAAGGCGCGGCTGTCGGTCTTCATCTTGATGCCGAGCATCAGGCCGAGCCCGCGCACGCCCTCGAACAGATGGTCGTCATTGGGGATCATCTGCTCCAGCGCGCCGCGCAGCCGCTCGCCCATGCGGGTGACGTTGTCGAGGAACGCGTCGTCGGCGACGATGTCGAACACCGCCTGGCCGGCCGCCATGGCGAGCGGGTTGCCGCCATAGGTCGAGCCGTGGGTGCCGATCACCATGCCGGCCGCCGCCTTTTCGGTGGCGAGGCAGGCGCCCATCGGGAAGCCGCCGCCAATGCCCTTGGCGGAAGCGAGGATGTCCGGCTCCACGCCATAATGCTCATAGGCGTAGAGCTTGCCGGTGCGGGCGACGCCGCACTGGACCTCGTCGAACACCAGCATCAGGTCGTTCTCGTCGCAAAGCTCGCGCAGGCCCTTGATGAAGGCCTGGCTGGCGGGACGAATGCCGCCCTCGCCCTGGATCGGCTCGACGAGGAAGCCGGCGGTATGCTCGTCCATCGCGGCCTTGGCCGCCTCGAGATTGTCGAACTCGACGACCTTGAAGCCCGGCAGCAGCGGGGCGAAGCCGTCGCGCAGCTTCTCCTGGTTGGTGGCGCTGATCGTCGCCATGGTGCGGCCGTGGAAGGCGTTGGAGAAGGTGATCAGCGTATGCTTTTCCGGCTGCCCCTTGGCATGATGGTAGCGGCGCGCGGTCTTGATCGCGCACTCCACCGCCTCGGCGCCCGAATTGGTGAAGAACACTGTGTCGGCGAAGGTCAGGTCGACGAGGCGCTGGGCGAACGCTTCGCCCTGCGGGCTGCCATAGAGGTTGGAGACGTGGATCAGCGTCGCCGCCTGCTCCTGGATGGCCTTGGTGAGATGCGGATGGCCATGGCCGAGCAGGTTGACCGCGATGCCGCTCGCGAAGTCGAGATACTGCTCGCCCTGCTCCCCATAGAGATAGACGCCCTCGCCGCGCACCGGACGCACGGGCGAACGGGGATAAACGGGCATGAGCGGCGTTATGGCCATGGAAAGCTCCTAAAAGCGGCTGTTGCAAAGGCGGCGGCGAAAGCCGTCCGGATGGCCGCTCCATAGGAGAGAAGCGCCTGCGCGGTCAACGTGGCCGCAGCCTAGCTCTTGAGCTTCCAGCCCTTGCTGAGCAGTGCGTAGCAGAGCGCGCCGAGCCCGATATTGAGGCCGAGCAGGAGGAAGGCGCCGAAGGTCACTGGCGAGTCGGCGATCCCGAGAAACCCGTAGCGGAAGCCCGAAATGATGTAGAAAAACGGGTTGGCGTGGCTGATCGCCTGGAACGTCGGCGCCAGGCTCTCGATCGAGTAGAAGGTGCCGGACAGGAGCGACAGCGGCGCCACCACGAAATTGGTGACCGCGGCCGCATGGTCGAACTTCTCCGCCCAGATCGACGTGATGAGTCCGAAAAAGGCAAGCATCACGCTGCCCATCAGCCCGAACCAGAACACCGCGCTCAAATGGCTCGGCGCTACATCGACGCCGGGGTAGAAGAGCATGATGCCCCACACCGCGAAGCCGACCAGGAAGGCGCGCGTCACCGCCGCGCCGATCAGCCCCGCGATCAGCTCGCCGGTCGAGAGCGGCGGCATCAGATAGTCCACGATATTGCCCTGGATCTTGCCGACCAGCAGCGAGAAGCTCGAATTGGCGAAGGCGTTCTGGATCATCCCCATGACGATGAGACCCGGCGCCAGGAAGTCGGCGAAGGGCACGCCCATCACCTCCCGCCCGCTGCGCCCCAACGCGACGGTGAAGATGACCAGGAACAGCAGGGTGGTGATCGCCGGCGCCCAGATGGTCTGGAGCTGCACCTTGAAGAAGCGCTTCACCTCCTTGACGTAAAGGGTCTTGAGGCCGCCCCAGTTGACGTTCTTGAAAACGGGCTCGCCGGGGGCGGCAGGAACCCAGTCCGAAGGCCGATCGCTCATGGCCCCCGTCGCTAGAGGCTGTTTTCCGCCGCCGCAAGCCGCCACGTCCCCGATTGCAGCCCGGGGCCTTGAGGTTTAGCCTCGCGGAAGATTCGAAGGGGGGCGGGGCGGATTGTCTTTATTCCGCAAGGAGGCGTTGGAATATCGGGCCGACCGGCTGCACGGCGAGGTCAACCTCGCTCTGCCCGTGTCGTGGCAGCTGATCGGCTATGGGCTGCTGGCGGCGCTGGCGATCGCCCTCCTCTTTCTCGCCGTCGCTTCCTATTCCCGGGTCGAGACCGTTCCGGGCGCCGTCGTGCTGGATCGCGGCGTGGCGCCGATCGTTCCCACCCGGCAGGGCATCGTCGCGGCGCTGCATGTGAAGGAAGGCGAGACGGTGGAGGCCGGCGCCTCTCTCGCCCAGATCAGCGCCGACGAGAACCTGGCGGCGGGCGGCACGGCGCCCGAGCGCATCCTTGCCGCCATCGAGGAGCAGGATACCAGCCTCGCCCGTCAGTCGCAGCAGATATTGACCGCCGCCGAAGCCGAACGATCCCGCCTCGCCGCGCAGATCGACGGGCTGGTGCAGGAGATCGCCCATCTCGACCGGCAGATGGGCGTGCAGCGTGAGCTGGTCGCCAGCGCCGCGCGCGAGGTCGAGCTCATCCAGGATGTCGCCAAGCGCGGTTTCATCAGCCGCCGCGACGTGCTCCAGCGCGAGGAAACCTTGCTCGCCCGCCAGCAGCAGCTCGCCCAATATGGGCAGCAGCGCAGCGCGCGGGAGGCGGCGCTCGCCGAGGCGCGGCGCGACATCGCCCGGGTCGAGGCGCAGGCGCGCGCCGAGGCCGCCAGCCTCTCCTCCAGTCGGGCGGCGCTCGCCCAGCGCCGCGTCGATGCGCAGGCCGCGCGCGGCTATGTGCTGACCGCGCCGGTCGAGGGCACCGTCACCGCCATCACCGCCCGGATCGGCCAGGCGGTCAGCAGCGAGCAGCCGTTGATGACCTTGATGCCGAAGGGCGCGACGCCGCGGGTTGAGCTCTACGTGCCGAGCAGCGCCGCCGGCTTCCTGGAGGCGGGCCAGAATGTCCGGCTTGCGGTCGATGCCTTCCCCTATCAGCGCTTCGGCACCGTCGAGGCGGAGATCGTGCAGGTGTCCTCGGCCGCCATTCCGCGCGCCGGAGCGGAGGGCACGACCGTTCCTGTCTATCTCGTCACCGCGGCGCTCGCCCATCCCTGGGTCATGGCCTTCGGCGAGCGCCAGCCGCTGCTTCCCGGCATGACCCTCACCGCCCGGATCGTCACCGAGGAGCAGAGCCTGTTCGAATGGCTGTTCGAGCCCCTGCTGGCGGTGAAGAACCGATGAGCGGCGTGCTCGATCTCGGCCTTCTGTCGCGCGGGCGGGTTCGGCTCGTCCGCCAGACGGAAGTGGCGGAATGCGGCCTCGCCTCGCTGGCGATGGTCGCCAATTATCACGGGTTCGACGTCGATCTCGGCACGCTCCGCCGCCAGTTCACGCCGTCGATGCGGGGCGCGGCGCTCAAGTCGCTGATCCAGATGGCCGACCAGATCGGCTTTTCCACCCGCGCCGTGAAGCTGCCGCTGGAGGAGGTGATGAACCTCCACATGCCGGCCATCCTCCACTGGGACCTCAACCATTATGTCGTCCTGGAGCAGGTGAAGGGCGGCAAGGCGCTGGTCCACAATCCGGACGGCCGCTCGAAATGGTATACGCTCGACGCGCTGTCGAAGCATTTCAGCGGCGTCGCGCTGGAGCTCAGGCCGGCGGACGATTTCGAGCCGGAAACCAGGCGCGAGCGCCTGAGGCTCCCGCAGCTCTGGCGGCGCATGACCGGGCTCAAGCGCGCGCTCGCCCAGACCTTGGTGCTGAGCCTCGTCATGCAGGCCTTCGTCCTCGCCTCGCCCTATTATATGCAGCTCGCCATCGACCAGGCGCTCCCCGCCCTCGATTACGACCTGCTGACCGTGCTGGCGCTCGGCTTCGGCCTGTTCACCCTGATCAACGCCGGCGCCTCGCTGCTGCGCGCCTTCGTGCTGCTCTCGGCCGGGACATCGCTCAGCTACGGCGTCGCCGCCAACATCGCCCGGCGCCTGTTCCGCCTGCCCGTCTCCTGGTTCGAGCGGCGCCATGTCGGCGACGTCCTCTCCCGCTTCCAGTCGATCACGCCGATCCAGAAGGCGCTGACCGAAGGCGCGGTGGCGGCCGTGGTCGACGGCGCGCTGGCCGTCCTCACCCTCGTCGTCATGTTCTTCTACAGCGCCACCCTGGCGCTCGTCGCCCTCACCGCCTTCGCCCTCTACGGCCTGGTGCGCTTCGTCTCCTTCTCGCTTCAGCGCGAGGCGGAGGAGGAGACGATCGTCGCCCGCGCCAAGGAGCAGTCGATGCTGATCGAGAGCATCCGCGGCGTCGTCACGCTCCGCCTGTTCAACCGCGAGAGCCAGCGCCACGCCCAGTGGCAGACCAAGCTCACCGACGCGGTCAACGCCAATATCGGCCTCGCCCGCATCGGCATCTGGCAGCAGGTCGGCAACACGCTGATCTTCGGCATCGAGACGGTCGTCACCATCTGGCTCGCGGTCGGTTTCGTCATCGACGGCGGCTTCAGCGTCGGCATGGTCTTCGCCTATCTCGCCTACAAGACCCAGTTCATCGACAAGGGCGCGGCGCTGATCGACCAGGGCATCGCCTTCCGCATGCTCGGCCTCCACCTCGAGCGCCTGTCGGACATCGCCATGTCCGACCAGGATGTAAGCTTCGCCAAGGCCCTCCCGCCCCGCACCGAGCTCAAGGGCCGGCTCGAGCTGCGCGGCGTCGGCTTCCGCTACAGCCCGACCGATCCGCTGGTGCTGGACGGCGTCGACCTCGTCGTCGAGCCCGGCGACCATATCGCCATCACCGGCCCCTCCGGCGGCGGCAAGTCCACCCTCGCCAAGATCATGCTCGGCCTCCTGGAGCCCGACGAGGGCGTGGTGCTGGTCGACGGCGTTTCCCTCGCCCGCTTCGGCCACAAAAACTATCACGACCAGATCGCCGCCGTCCTCCAGGACGACCATCTCTTCGCCGGCTCGCTGGCCGACAATATCGCCCTGTTCGACGACGCGCCCGATACCGAGCGGATCATCCTCTCCGCCCAGGCCGCCGCCATCCACGCCGACATCGCGGCCATGCCGATGGGCTACGAGACGCTGGTCGGCGACATGGGCTCGACCCTGTCCGGCGGCCAGAAGCAGCGCGTCCTCCTCGCCCGCGCGCTCTACCGCGATCCCGCCATCCTGCTCATGGACGAGGGCACGTCCCACCTCGACATCGAGCATGAGCGGCAGGTCAATGCCGCCATCTCCGGCCTCGGCATCACCCGCATCGTCATCGCCCATCGCCAGGAAACGATCGCCGCGGCCGACAGCATCTATGCGATGGTCGATGGAAAGCTGGCGAAGGGCGGTTGAACCGCCCGCCCCGCCAACCTTGAATTCGCCCATCGCCGCCTTCACATAGAGGGCCGAAATCGCTAATGAGCGGCGTGATCCCTTTCAGGGTTTTGAGATATTGGCGGCGCCGGACCCGTTCGGTCGCGCGGCTATCGCATGAAGGAATTTGTTGAATGTCCTGGACCGACGAGCGCATCGACCGGCTGAAGGAACTGTGGAGCAAGGGCATGACGGCGAGCCAGATCGCCGACGAGCTCGGCGGCGTCTCGCGCAATGCGGTGATCGGCAAGGCCCACCGACTCGGTCTCCAGTCGCGCCCCTCCCCGGTGAAGGCCAATGAGGCTGCCCAGCCCAAGGCCAAGCCCGTCCCGGCCGCGGCTTCGGCCGCCGAGATCGCCCCCGCCGACGCGCCCCGGAAGGACCCGGCGCCCAAGCCCGCCCCGCCGCCGCAGCAGCAACCCGCTGCTCCGGCTGCCGCCCAGCCGCAGCCCGCGCCGGCCCAGCCGCAGCAGCCCCGCATCGTCTCGGTCGGCCCCGGCGGCTTCCTCCGCCAGGGTCCGGGCGACCAGCAGGCGCCGATCCCGCCGGCGCCGCCGCGCCGCCTGGTGCCGGCCAAACCGAGCCCCGAGGTCGCCGACAAGACCAGCCTGCTCGATTTGAACGAGAAGATCTGCAAATGGCCGCTCGGCCATCCCGGCGAGCCCGATTTCCATTTCTGCGGCGCGCCGGCCAATCCGGGCTTCCCCTATTGCGTCGAGCATTGCGGCGTCGCCTACCAGGCCCAGCTTCCACGCCGCGACCGCCGCCCGCCCCCGCCCCTCCCCTTCGGCGGCCCCCGCATCCGCTAACGCGGATAGAATCAGCATGCGTCATCCCGGCGAAAGCCGGGACCCAAGAACACCAAAATGGTCGCCAGGACGACGAGTCCGCGCCTTCCCGTTCACGCTGATGGTCTTGGATCCCGGCCTACGCCGGGATGACGGAAATGGCTTGCCAGGTCTCTTCCAACGCCTCCCCTCCCGTGTTATATAAATAACACACTCGTAGGAGGCAGACGCCATGTTCGAAGATCCCGTCGCCAAGAGAACGGCCATTGCGGCAGCCATCGGCGCCGTGGTCGCCATCCCCGTCCCGTTCGTGGGCCCGCTCTTCGGTGCCGTCGTCGGCGCCGGCGTTGGCTATTTCTCAGCCAAGCGCCGGACCTGAAGCACCAGCTCCCGTCATCAAGCACTAGGCCCCGTCATCAAGCACCAGGCCCCGTCATCAAGCACCAGGCCCCGTCATCAAACACCAGGCCCCGTCATCCCGGCGAACGCCGGGACCCAAGAACACCCTCGTAACCGGGTAGGCGACGAACCCGTCATCCTTGCCACCTTCTCCGCGTTCTCGGCCCCCCGCTTCCGCCCGGATGACCCCAAAGCACCCCCTCACAACACCCTGATCCGCGGCTCCGCCCGCACCGGCGCCAGCATCAGCTCGGCCATCGCCCACACCATCGCGTCCGCCCGGTCCGGCGATCGCCCGGGTCCTTCATAGCCGCCGCCCAGGGTCAGGCCGCAAAGCTGGTCCTCCAGCTCCGGAAAGGCGCCGGCGAACCGCGCCTTGCCCTTCTCGAACAGGATCGCCACCGGCTCCGCCCGCCGCCCCTTGCCGAGCCGCGCATGGGCCGCCTTCACCGGCAGGCTCATATCGGCGCTCCTCAGCACGCTCTCGACCATCGCCCCGCCCTGGTTGCTCTCCGCCACCACCCGGTCCGCGCCATGCAGCTCCGCCGCATAAGCCACCGCCCGCGCCCAGCCTTCGGGCGAGACTCCGCTCACGCTATGATCGCCCAGCACATAGCCGAGCCCATCCGCCCCCAGCCCACAAGCCACGATCCCGCAAGTCCCCGCCGCCGAAGCCGGCGGATCGACCCCGATCACCACTCGCCTGATCCGTTCGTCCCGAGCGAAGTCGAGGGGCGCTCGTGAGGTCTCGATCAACCGGCGCGTCCACAGCGCCCCCTCGACATCCTCCACTATCTCCCCATCCAGCTCCTGCCGGCCGAGCCTCGTGCCGCCATAGGCATCCACCATCGCCTGCAAGAAGCCGTCGGAAAGATGCGGATTGTCCGCCGTCCGGCCCCGCGTCGTCACCGTGCGCTTCTCGCCCTCGATCCGGTTCAGCAGCGGGATCGGCCGAGGCGTCGTCGTCACCAGCGCGCGCGGCCGCTCGCCGCAGCGGAGCGTCAGCTGCAGATTGTCCCAGGTCTCGTCGCCGCGCCGCCACTTGGCGAGCTCGTCGCACCAGGCATAATGATGCGCCGGGCCTCTGAGACCGTCGGGATTGTCGCCCGACGAACGCCCGGCTGCCGCCCGGCCAGGTCAAACGCTTGAGGCTGGGTTCCCACCGGGGCGTCCGCCCCCGGTTGGCGCCGACGGCCAGCAATCCGCTTTCGCCCTCGATCATCACCTGGCGGACCTCGTCCTCGGTCGCGCCGACCAGGGCGATGCGCACCCGCCGCCCTTTCTGGGTCGCCAGCCGGGTGATCCACTCCGCCCCGGCCCGCGTCTTGCCATAGCCGCGCCCCGCCCTCATCAGCCAGGTTCGCCAGCCCTCCCCCGCCGGCGGCAGCTGCCCGCGATGGGCCCACAGCTCGAAGTCGGCGTCGAACTTCAAAAGGTCGGCATAGCTCATGCTCGCCAGCCGCCGCGCCTTCTCCTCGTCGCGAAGGTTCAGGAACAGCCGCAGCTGCTCGAGGCTGATGAGCGGCTCGCTCATGCCCCGCCATCCTCGCCGCTCAGCCTCTTCTCCAGCGCCGACAGCTTGCGGACGACTCGCCGGCGAACTTCCTCCACTTCCTCGGACCCAGCCTCCACCTCGGCCATGGCGGCGCCCTCGCGGTGCAGCTTCAAAAGCTGGATCGCCAATCCGTTCGGATATTCGCGAGTCTTGTCGACGATGCCGTTGCCGCGCTCGACCGTCTTCACCGTTCCGTTCATCGCCCGGTCGAGCAGCGCCAGCTCCAGCTTGGCATAGCCCTCCGCCAGCGCCTTCGCCCACTCCGCCCTGAACGCCGCCGACCGCTTGCGCAGCGCATAGACGCTCATGCCGGGCTTCATCCCCGCCGCCCGGACCGCCGCCTGCACGTTGCAGGTCGCGGCCAGTTCGTCGAGGAACAGCCGCTGCCGCTCCGCCGTCCACCCGTCCCGTCGCGGCCGCCGCACCCGGGGCTTGCGCCCGCCCGACAAGATCACCTCCTCACCCGCCCCCGCCTCGTCCGCCTTCGTCATATCTCCCTCCACGACAAAAAGGCCGGCGCCCAAACGGGCCCGGCCTCCTCTCCCGCCTCGGCGGGACTCAGCTACACTTTCTCAGCGTGATCGCACTGTGCCACATGAGCGTCACGGTGTCAAGTTGTTTAACCCATATGGATATTTTCGTCCTGGGAACGCTCTGCCATCATCATCGTTAATGCTCCACCCACGACGGAGCCGCTCGGCTCCGGTCCACGCACATATCAGGAGAACGGATCGAGCATGTCTCGTGACGACGAGGATTATTACCAGCGCCGGGCCGAGGAGCAGATCGCCCTCGCCCAGCAATCCGACGACACCCGCGCCGTCCAGGCGCACTACCAGCTAGCCTCCGCCTACCTCGACCGCATCCACGGCGAGGACGAGGAGACCCCACCCACCTAACCGTCATCCCGGCGAACGCCGGGACCCAAGAACACGAAACTGGTAGAATAGGCGACCAGCTCACCGCCTCACCTGAAACGACCAGCGTTCCTGGGTCCCGGCTTTCGCCGGGATGACGAAAGGGCGCTCCCACTGGAGCCTAGTCAGCCAACGACCCCGCTTCCGAGGCGCCGCCACACCCCCTCCCCCTTCAGAGTCGGTCCTTCTCCCACGCCCCCGTCTTGAGGCTGGCGATCTCCACCCGCTTGCCCAGCCACTCCGCCAGCTCTTCGAAGGTAAGCGGCTTGTCGAAGACGATGCCGGCCTGGCCGCCGCGATACCAGCGGATGATGCCCTTGATCGGCCGCAGGCTTTCGACGGTGATCACCGTGGGCTTGCCGACGCAGCGCCAATCGTTGATCTCGACCTTCACGCCGCCCTGGGAAATGTCGCGCACCTCGACCTTGTGGTAGAGCTTGCCGACGCGCACCGTGGCGCCGCAGCGTATCTCCAGCCGCGGCGGCCGCGGGACGAGGCCGCCCCGGGGCCGCGGCCCGGAGAGGAACGCGCGCAGGTCCATGGTTTCGTCGAACTTGATCCCGGCCATCGGCGGCCGGGTCCACACCACCTGGCCGGTGACGCGCTGATGCGAGTTGAATTCGATATGGACGGTCTCGTCGACGGGCGGGACGGGGCCGGCCGTCTCCACCATCACGCCGCCGGCCGAGATGTTGCGGATACGGGCGAAATCCTCTCCCTTCGCCGTCGCCAGCTTGACCAGCGGCAGAACGGCGGCGACGCGCTTTTCCGCGCGCCGGTCGGTCGGCCGCGGCACCTGCGTCGAAAGCGAGAAGGTCGCGGATTCGAAGGCCAGCTCCCCCCAATGGGACTGACGGCCGCCGATTCCCCGCTGAATGAGCCCAGCCAGCATCAAGGCCTCCCACAGAGCCACAGAGTCGAGGGCGAAAGATTATTCCCAAAGGGTTAACGCTTTGCGCACGAGCTGTCATCCCGGCGAGCGGGGCTGGCAGATGAAAGGCGCCCTTCGATAGCGATTCATGGCGCGACAATCGTCATCCCGATGAAAGCCGGGACCCAAGAACACGCGATTGGCAGAATAAAGCGACTCCGAACTCGCCTCACCGACGAAGCCGCCGTTCTTGGACCCCGGCGTCAACCGGGGTGACGGAATTTGCCCTCAACCCCGCGCTTGGCAGGGCGCCGCACGCCGCCCTATAGCATCGCCATGTCCGATTTGTTCTCGTCCGCGACTCCCTCCTCCAACGACTATGACGCTTCCTCGATCGAGGTTCTCGAAGGGCTGGAGCCCGTTCGGCGGCGGCCCGGCATGTATATCGGCGGCACCGACGAGCGGGCGCTGCACCATCTCGCCGCCGAAGTGCTCGACAACAGCATGGACGAGGCGGTGGCGGGCCATGCCAGCCGCATCGAGGTGACCCTGGAGGCGGGCAACCGCCTCACCATCGCCGACAATGGCCGCGGCATCCCGATCGACCCGCATCCCAAATATCCGGGCAAGTCGGCGCTCGAGGTGATCCTCACCATGCTGCACTCGGGCGGCAAGTTCAGCCACAAGGCCTATGCGACCTCGGGCGGTCTCCACGGCGTCGGCGTCAGCGTCGTCAACGCGCTGTCGAACGACACGGTGGTGGAAGTCGCCCGCAACAAGGAAATCTACCGCCAGAGCTTCTCCAAGGGCCACGCGACCTCGAAGCTGGAGAAGGTCGGCGCCACCCAGAACCGGCGCGGCACCACCATCGCCTTCACGCCCGATCCGGAGATTTTCGGCGAGGGCGCCAAGTTCCGACCGGCGCGGCTCTACCGCCTGGCGCGGTCGAAGGCCTATCTCTTCGCCGGGGTCGAGATTCGCTGGAAATGCGATCCCGCGCTGATCGAGGACGACACGCCCGCCGAGGCCGTGTTCCAGTTTCCCGGCGGCCTAGCCGACCATCTGAAGGAGCAGGTGGGTAGCCGCGAATGCGCCACGTCCGAATTCTTCAAGGGGCAGCAGGACTTTCCCGACGATCAGGGCCGGGTCGAGTGGGCGGTCGCCTGGCCGCTGTGGAGCGAGGGCGGCTCCTCCTATTATTGCAACACCATCCCGACGCCCGACGGCGGCACCCACGAGCAGGGCATCCGCGCCGCCCTCACCCGCGGCATGCGCGCCTTCGGCGAGCTCACCGGCCAGAAGAAGGCCAAGGACATCCACGCCGACGACGTCGTCGCGGGCGCCGAGATCATGCTCTCGGTCTTCATCCGCGACCCGCAATTCCAGAGCCAGACCAAGGACCGCCTCACCAGCCCCGACGCGGCCCGCCTGGTCGAAGCCGCGATCCGCGATCATTTCGACCATTTCCTGACCGACAATATGGACCGCGGCCGCGCCCTTCTGGGCTTCGTCCTCGACCGCATGGACGAGCGGCTGAAGCGCCGGGCCGAGCGCGAGGTGAAGCGCAAGACCGCGACCTCCTCGCGCAAGCTCCGCCTCCCCGGCAAGCTCACCGACTGCGCCAATGACGATCCCGCCGGCACCGAGCTGTTCATCGTAGAGGGCGACAGCGCCGGCGGCTCGGCCAAGCAGGCCCGCGACAGGAAGACCCAGGCGATCCTCCCGATCCGCGGCAAGATATTGAACGTCGCCAGCGCCAACACCGCCAAGATCGGCGCCAACCAGGAAATCGCCGACCTCACCCTCGCGCTGGGCTGCGGCACCCGCGACCGCTGCGACGTCGACAACCTGCGCTACGAGCGCGTCATCATCATGACCGACGCCGACGTCGACGGCGCCCACATCGCTACCTTGCTGATGACCTATTTCTTCCAGGAAATGCCCGATCTGGTCCGCAAGGGCCGCCTCTATCTCGCCCAGCCGCCCCTCTACCGCCTCTCGGCGGGCGGAACCGTGGCCTATGCGAAGGACGACGATCAGCGCGCCGAGCTGGAGCGCACCACCTTCAAGGGCAAGAAGGTCGAGGTCGGCCGCTTCAAGGGTCTTGGCGAGATGAACCCGCAGCAGCTCCGCGAGACCACCATGGACCCCAGGACCCGCAGTCTCATCCGCATCACCCTCCCCCAGGAATATGAGGAGCGCTCCGCCGTCCGCGACCTCGTCGACCGGCTGATGGGCAAGAACCCGGAGCACCGCTTCCAGTTCATCCAGAGCCACGCCGCCGAGCTGGACGAAGAGGAGATCGACGCGTGAGCGCAGCGGGCGATCGCCGGGAATAGCGCGATGCTGAGATGGTGGACGATCGGCCGCGCCACCGGTGTCGGCGTGGTCGCGGGGCTGGCCGCGCTGATCCTGTGGCCCGCTTATGCCGCGCTGCAGGAGCCGCTGGCGCTGCCCTATGGAGCGGCGCTGGCCGTCGCGGCCTTTTGCGGCCTGTCGATCCTGTGGATCACGGCCGTCGACCTCCTCTTCCACCGTCGGCGCGGCGACCGGATGCTCCCGCTGCGCATCTTCGACATAGCCCTGGCGCTCCTCCTCCTGCTGCCCTCGGCAAGCGCGCTGACGATATTGCTGGAATAGCCCCACCGGCAGGAATTCGCCCGCGTTCACCGTTCCTTAGCGAAAAAGCCCTAAGGCTCGAACGTGGAAAAGAGGGCGCTATGAGATTAGCCGCGGAAATATCGACGAGCGGCTTCCACGAGCTTCGCAAGGCGGAGCGGTCGGAGGTCTCGATGGGTGCCGGTCTGAGGCGGCCGGGCGCCAAGAAGGTGCGGGTCGATCTGCTCGACATTTCGACCGACGGCTTCCGGATGGAAAGCTTCGACACGCTTCCGATCGAGTCGCACGTCTGGCTGACGCTCCCCGGCCTGGAAGCCCAATGCGCCCGCGTCGCGTGGCGGCGGGGCGACGAGGTCGGCTGCGAATTCGCGGCGCCCCTGCACCCGGCCGTCCTCGAGCGGGCGATCGCGGCAGCAAGGATCAACTGAGGGCCGGCGGCCCCGACGTTCGGGAACAAGCTATGGCAACAGCGCCAGGACATATCGAGAAGCGATCGGGAAAGAGGCTGAACGTCTCCATTCCCTCGCGCCTGCGGCATAGCGGCTTCGACCAGGCCGACGTGCTCATCTGCAACCTGTCCTTCCGGGGCTTCCGCGCCGAATGCACGGAACAGCTGACGCGCGGCGACTTCGTCTCGATCGACCTCCCGAAGATCGGTCTGGTGCGCGCCCGCGTGGCCTGGTGCCAGACGGGACATGTCGGCGGCATGTTCCTCAAAGCCACCGACATCCGGCGCTGCGTCTAGCGCCTCAGCTGGGAACGGTCGGCGCGACCAGCGGAAAGCGTGGAATGGCGGCGGCGAAGGTCGCGCCGTCCTCGCCGATCATATAATAGCGGCCTTCCATCGAGCCGGTCGGCGTGTGGAGCGGGCAGCCCGAGACATAGTCGAAGGAGCCGCCCGGTTCGATCACCGGCTGCTCGCCGACGACGCCCTCCCCCTGCACCTCATGATGGCCGCCGCGCCCGTCGAGGATCGTCCATTGCCGGCTGACCAGCTGCACCGCCTGCGCGCCCTCATTCTCGATGCGGACATGATAGGCCCAGAACCAGCGGCCCTTTGCGGGCTCCGACTGTTCGGGCAGGTAGCTGACGGACACCCGGACGGTGACGTCCCGCGTCGTCTGGCTATGGGCAAAAAGGCTCTTCACCGGCCGACCTTCCATCTTCCTGGCATCGTCGTCAACGCGTGACGCGGCGCAGGCGCTCCAGCAGCCGCTCGCGCGCGGCCAGCACGTCGGCCTGGCGCTCGATCAGCAGGTCGCGGGCGAGGAAATGGCCGGTGAGGCGGAAGCCGGCATAGATATCTTCCCATTCCGCCGGCCCGCCGGCGAGGAGGAAGGGCGGTAGCGGCAGCAACCGATCGCGATATTCCCCCGCTCCCGCCTCGCTGACGGCGCGGCCGCTCCTGGGGCTGACATAAGCCAGATTCTCCGTGGCGCCCGAAGCGGCGCATTGACTGAGGTCGAGGCCGAAGCCCAGCTCGGCGAGCAGCAGCAGCTCGTAGCGGACGAGGGGCGTCGCCCAGCCCTTGGCGCTGGGCGCCGCCTCCACGGCCGCTAGCACCCCGTCCAGCGCCTCATAGAGCCGCGGATAGGCCTGCCCCTCCGGCAGCGTCGCGGCGGTGAGGGCGCAGGTCCAGTCGACGGCGGCGGCCGGCAGCGCTTCGGACAGCAGCGGCGCCCGGCTGTGCACAAGCTCGACGCTGAGCTGGGCAAGCTGGTCCTCGCTGCGGGCGCGATATTCGGCCTGGATGAGGTTGCCGGGCAGCAGGATCGGCCGCAACCGTCGCGAATGGCCACCGCGCACATAGCCCGGCTGGATCCCGTCGTCGCGGGTCAGCGCGCGAACGATGGCGCCATGCTCGCCATGGCTCCGAACGGCAACAACGATGGCGTGGGTCAGGAGCCGCATGGCTCGCGGATATCAGCCGAGAAAGGCGCGGGCGAGCCTTTCGATACAGCCTGGCCTGGCAGGCGGCAGGCGCGCCTGCGTCGTTACAAAGCGTGCTTGCGTATCTTGCCCGACGCCGTGCGCGGGAAGTCGGCGACGAATTGGAAGCTCCTCGGCACCTTGTAGGCGGCGAGGCGCGCCCGGCAGAAGGCCTGCAACTCCTCCGGCGCCGGCCTCACATCGGAGGCGGCGACGATGAAGGCGCGCGCGACCTCGCCCCATTTGGAGTCGGGCACCGGCACCACGGCGGCTTCGGCAACGGCCGGATGCGCGGCGAGCACATTCTCCACCTCGACCGGATAGACATTCTCGCCGCCCGAAATGAACATCTCCTTCCGTCGTCCGGCGACATGATAGAAGCCGTCCGCGTCGCGCCGGGCGAGATCGCCCGAGCGAAGCCAGCCGTCGGCGGTGAAGGCGGCGCGCGTCGTCTCCGCGTCGTTCCAGTAGCCCGGCGTGATGCCCGGGCCGGAGAAGAGCAGGTCGCCCACCTCGTCGTCCCTGACGTCGCGGCCCTCCTCGTCGACGATGCGCACGCTGCACAGGAGCTGCGGCTTGCCGACCGACCCGATCCGGTCCCAGGCATCGGCCGGGTTCATCAGGAAAGCGGTAGGCCCCGTCTCCGTCATGCCCATGCCGTTGCATATCCTGACCCGAAGGTCGCGATACTGCTCTGCTACCGAATCCGGCAGCGGCGCGCCGCCGCAGCCCCAGTGGCGGACATGGTCGAGGGAAGCGGAAGCGAAGCGGGGATGATCGAGCAGCGCCTGATAGACCGTCGGCACGGCGAAAAAAGTATCGAGCCGCCGCTCCTCGAGCAGCCGCACCACCGCCTCTTCGTCGAACCCGTCGAGGATGACGACGCGGCCGCCGGCGAACAGCGTCGGCAGGCTGTGGAGATTGATCCCGGCGGTGTGGAAAAGCGGCAGGAAGGTCAGCGTCGTGTCGCTGGACCTGAGGTCGATGGCGGAGCCGATATTGACGTAGTTCGCGAGCGCCATGCGGAAATTGTAGATGACGCCCTTCGGCCAGCCCGTCGTCCCTGAAGTGTAGATCAGATACCAGATGCTCTCGCTCGGCCAGCGCGAGCGCCAGCGGCCTGGCGCCGAGGCGTGCAGCATCCTTTCATAGTCGCCGTCGAGATCGATCGCCGGAATAGCGAGGGCTTCAACCGACGCCCTGTCGTCCCGTCCCGCGAACAGGAGGCTGGGCGAGCAATCTTCCACCAGTTGGTGGAGCTCGAAACCGGGCATCCGCCAGTTGAGCGGGACGAGGATCGCGCCCAGCCTGGCGCAGCCGAACAGCAGCTCGAAAAAGGCGATGCGGTTGCGACAGAGGATCGCCACGCGATCCCCCTCTTTCACGCCCCGCGACGCCATCAGCGAAGCCGCCTGCCCGGCGCGACGGTCCAACTCGGCATAGGTGAGGCAGCGCCCCGTCGCCACTTCCTCCAGCGCGATCTTGTCCGGCGACAGTTCGGCTCTCTTGGCGAGGAGATCGGGAATGTCGGCGACCATCAGCCGCGCTTTCTCAGGCCCTCCGCCACCAGCGAAATCGCGGCATCGGCGACTTCGGCCGGCGACAGGTCCTCCTCCCAGATGCCGTAGCGCATGCCCAGGAACACGCTCATGCCGATCAGCGCCCAGGCGCGCGGCTCGTCGTCGCCGGCGACGATCTCGCCCCGCGCCGCGGCGGCGGCCAGGTTGCGGCGGTAGCCCTCGACGAAGGTGCGATAATGCTCGCGATAGACATCGTCGGCGACGAACTGCGCTTCCTCGATGATCCGATAAAGCTCGCGATGCTGGCGGACGAAGGCGATGAAGGCGGTAAGGCCGATGCGCTCGGCCGCGATCCGGTCGGGAGCGTCCTTGACCGCCTCGGCGACATGGGCGCGCGTCGCCCGGCTCATGTCCCGCACCAGCGCGCGGAACACCTCCTCCTTGCTCTCGAAATAGGTGTAGAAGCTGCCGAGCGCGACGCCGGCCCGGCCCGTGATGCCGGTGATCGCCGCCTCATGATAGCCGCGCTCGCCGAATTCCTCGGCCGCCGCCTCGAGCAGCCGCCGCAGAGTCTTTCGCCCCCGCTCGGTGCGCGGCGTCTTGTCGGCCGATGCGCTGGCTCGGTTCAAATCGGACATGGCCCCTCCCGGAGAGGAACTTGAACGGACTTTCACCTTCGCGCAAGCGTGGGGGCAAGTTGAACGTTGACTCATGTTTCACTTAGTGGCAGGCAGCGGGGACCGCGAGCTTCCGAAGAGGGGCCGCCGGGGAGGGGTTCTTGCCGTATTTCACCGCAACCGATGGCGCTCGGATCGCCTATGACGACATGGGCGAGGGTCGGCCTTTGCTGCTGCTCCACGGCCTCATGGCACATCGCGGATTTTTCGAGCGCCAGCATGAACTCGCCGACAGCTTCCGCCTCATAGCGGTCGATCTTCGCGGCCATGGCGAATCGCGATCGCCGGGCGAGGCGCCGACCATCGAGCAGCTCGCCGGCGACGTCACCGCTTTGGTCGAATTGCTCGACCTCGAGGACGCGATCGGAGTCGGCTGGTCGCTCGGCGCCTCGGTCCTTTGGCAGGTGCTGACCGGCGCCGCCGCCGATCGCTTCGCGGGCGCGGTCATCGTCGACATGACTCCGCGCGTCATGAACGACGACAGCTGGCGACTAGGGCTTTCCGAGGACGCCTGCGAGGCAAGGCGGCGGGCGATCGAGGCCGACTTCCCGACCTTCGCCAATGCCGCAGGCCAGGCCATCTTCGCCGCCTCCAATGCCGAGGCGCTGGCCGAAAGCGCCCACTGGGCCGGCGAGGAGTTCGCAAAGAACGAGGCCGGCGCCATCAGCGCGCTCTGGTCGTCGCTCGTGCAGCAGGATTTCCGATCCCGCCTCGGCCGCATCTGCCAGCCGACGCTCATCATCCACGGGGCCGAGAGCCATCTCTACGGCTCCGACACCGCCGATCATCTCGTAGCGGCGCTGCCCGATGCCCGCGCGCTCCGGTTCGACCACTCCGGCCACAGCCCGCATTTCGAGCAACCGGGACCTTTCAACCGCGCGATCCGCGACTTCGCCGCCAGCCTGCCGCGCGTCCGCGAACATCCAACAACAACCGCTTGAACAGGAGAGACGTCATGGCCCGCAATACATATAGCCTCACGGCGCTCAGGATCGGCACCGCCGTCGCCGCCCTCACCGCCACCGCCCCCCTCGCCGCGCAGACCGCCGATGCAAACGCGCCGCTCGCCGTGGAGGAGCCGGCCGCGACCGGCAACACCATCGTCGTCACCGCCCGCCGGCGCGAGGAAAATCTGCTCGACGTGCCGATCGCCGTGACCGCCTATAGCGGCGAGGAGCTCGCCATGCAGGGCGCGCTCGACATCACCGAGATCAGCGACACCACGCCGAACGTCACGCTCGAAGCCTCGCGCGGCACCAACAACACGCTGACCGCCTTCATCCGCGGCGTCGGCCAGCAGGATCCGGTGGCCGGCTTCGAGGCCGGCGTCGGCATCTATCTCGACGACGTCTACCTCAACCGCCCGCAGGCGGCGCTGCTCGACATCTACGACGTCGAGCGGATCGAAATCCTGCGCGGCCCGCAGGGCACGCTCTACGGCCGCAACACCATCGGCGGCGCGGTCAAATATGTGACGGCGCGCCTGCCGGACGACCCCAGCGTGCGCGTCCGCGCCACGCTCGGCACCTATGAGCAGGCCGATCTGATCGTCGGCCTCAGCACGCCGATCACCGACTCCTTCCGCGTCGGCGCGACCGCCGCCCGTCTCAGCCGCGACGGTTTCGGCAAGAACCTCACCACCGGCCTCGACAATTACAACCGCGACATCTGGGCCGGCCGCCTCGCCGCCGAGCTCGACGTCGGCGACGCGGTAGAGCTCAGGATCGCCGGCGACTATACCGAGGACCGCAGCGATCCACGCGGAGGCCATCGCCTCATCCCCGGCCTCGTTTCCGGCACGCCCGTGCTCGACGACGTGTTCGATTCGCGCGGCGCCCTGCTCGATCCCGAGCAGAAGGTGAAGGCCGGCGGGGTCAGCGCCCATCTCGACGTCGAGATGTCGGACACGCTGACCTTGCGCAGCATCAGCGCCTGGCGCGCCGACGAGAGCGGCAGCCCGATCGACTTCGACGCCCTGCCCGCCGTCGATGTCGACGTGCCGGCGGTCTACAAAAACGACCAGCTCTCGCAGGAAATCCAGCTCGTCTATGACGACGGCCGGCTCGCCGGCCTGCTCGGCGGCTATTATCTCGATGCCAATGCCGAGACCGTCTTCGACGTCCGGCTGCCGAACACCGTGACCGCCCTCACCTTCGGCGACGTCGACACCAAGACCTTCGCGATCTTCGCCGACGCCACCTACGATCTCACCGAGCAGCTCAGCGTCTCGCTCGGCGGACGCTACACCTGGGACGAGCGCACCTCCGACATCCTCCGCCAGGTGTTCATCGGCGGCGGATCGCCCTTCTTCGGTGGCGGCGGCACCCTCTTCCTCGTCCAGTCGGACTTCACGGGAAGCGCCGATTTCGAGGAATTCACGCCCCGCGCCTCGATCAGCTTCAAGCCGACGCCGGACCACAATCTCTACGCAAGCTACTCCAAGGGCTTCAAGGGCGGCGGCTTCGATCCGCGCGGCGTCAGCACGGCGGCGCCGGACCTCGACGGCGACGGCACCGTCGATGCCGACGAGGTGTTCGACTTCATGTCGTTCGAGCCGGAGACCGTCGACAGCTACGAGATCGGCTGGAAGGCGAGCCTTCTCGACCGCCGCCTGAACTTCAGCCTGGCCGCCTTCCACGCCGATTATGAGGACGTGCAGGTGCCGGGCTCGGTCGGTGCGGTCATCAACGGCCAGCAGACCTTCATCGGCGTCACCACCAACGCCGGCAAGGCCCGCTTCCAGGGCATCGAGTTCGAAGGCGCCGCCCGCCTCGCCGAGGATTTCGCGACCCAGGGCGACTCGCTCGGCTTCAACTGGGCGCTCGGCTACATCAACGCCGACTACAAGCAGTTCATCGACGCCCGCGGCATCGACGTCGCCGACCGGCGCGAGATCCAGAACACGCCGAAATGGACAGCGAGCGGCACTCTCAACTATGGCACGCCGGTGGGCGCGGGCATGCTGAACCTCATCGGCACGCTTTCCTACCGGAGCAAGACCCATCAGTTCGAGCTGCCGACGCCGATGCTCGACCAGCCGGGCTATGCCTTGTGGGACGCCAGCATCGTCTGGACGGCCGATGACGACCGCTGGTCGATCGGCCTCCACGGCAAGAACTTGACGGATAAGGAATATATCGTGTCGGGCTACAACTTCCTGCGGCAGAACCCCGATACGGGCGCGTTCATCCTGCCCAACGGAAGCCCGGGCTTCAGCCCGACCCTGGGGGCGGAAGGCGTCCTCACCGCCTATTACGGCGCGCCGCGGCAGGTGTTTCTGACCGTGGGCTACAACTTCTGATGGACAAGGCGGGGAGCAGGATGATGGCAGCGACAAGCGGACGCCGCGTCCTTGCCATCCTGCTCCTCGCCTATATCTTCAACTTCCTCGACCGGCAGATCGTCAGCATCCTCGCCGAGCCGATCAAGAAGGACCTGGGCCTGACCGACGGCCAGCTCGGCCTGATGGGCGGGCTCGCCTTCGCGCTATTCTACACCGGCCTCGGCATCCCCATCGCCTGGCTCGCCGACCGCAAGAGCCGGGTCACCATCATCTCGGTAAGCCTGGCGCTGTGGAGCGGCTTCACCGCGCTGTGCGGCTTCGCCGGCAATTTCTGGCAGCTCTTCCTCGCCCGCATGGGCGTCGGCGTCGGCGAGGCGGGCGGCGTCGCCCCCTCCTACGCCCTCATCTCCGACAGCTTCCCGCCGAACCAGCGCGGGCGGGCGCTCGCCATCTTCTCCTTCGGCATTCCGATCGGCTCGGCGCTCGGCATCTTCTTCGGCGGCTGGATCGCCAGCAACATCGACTGGCGCGCCGCCTTCATCATCGTCGGCCTCGCCGGCCTTTTCCTCGCGCCGCTGGTCAAGTTCGGCGTTCCCGAGGCGCCCCGCGGCGGTTTCGACGAAGCCCGCACCGAAGAGGCCGCGAGCCTCGCCCAGGTCGGCCGCATCCTGTCCAAAAAGCCGAGCTTCTGGCTGCTCTCCTTCGGCTCCGCCTGCAGCTCGGTGATCGGCTACGGCTTCGCCTTCTGGCTGCCTTCCTTCCTGGCGCGGAGCCATGGCCTCGATCTCGTCGACCGCTCCCTCTTCTACGGCACCATCGCCCTGATCGGCGGCCTCGCCGGCGTCTGGATGGGCGGCTGGCTCGGCGACAAGGCCGGCGCGACCGACCCGGGCGGCTATGCCCGCGTCCCGGCCTATTGCTTCCTCCTCGCCATCCCGCTCTATGCGGTCGGACTGTTCGCGCCGTCGCTCCTCGTCACCTTCCTGCTGCTCCTCGTGCCGACCGCGCTCGCCCTCGCCTGGCTCGGACCAGGGATAGCGGCGATCCAGCAGGTCGTGCCGCCGCAGATGCGCGCCACCGCCTCGGCCATCTTCCTGTTCGTCAACAACCTGATCGGGATCGGCTTCGGCACTTGGTTCCTCGGCTTCATGTCCGACAGCATGGCGGCCACCTATGGCGAGGATTCGCTCCGCTACTCGATGATCTACGGCCTCGCCTTCTATCTCGCCGCCGCGACCCTCTATCTCACCGCCGCGCGCCGGCTGAACCGGGACTGGTATCGAGGGTAGCAGTTCCCCGGCGAAAGCCGGGGCCCAGTCCTTCCGCCGCGCCGCTGGACCCCGGCTTTCGCCGGAGAACCACTCCCTCGGATCACCTTAGTTCGGCTTCGCACCCGGTCCTGCTCGAAACAGGCAGGCGATGGTCTGGTTCATCTGGTTGGGCGTGAAGGGCTTGGTGAGCACGGGCACGTCGTGCGGCCGCCGCGCGATGGACTGGGCGTCGGCATAGCCGGTGACGATGATGCCGGGCAGGTCCGGTCTCATCGCGCGCGCCCGCTCGATGACGTCGATGCCGGAGACGAGCGGCATCGCATAGTCGCAGATGATGAGGTCGAAAGCGGCCGGGTCGCGCTCCAGAAGGGCGAGCAGTTCCGGCCCGTCCCGCGCCTCGGTCACTTCATGTCCGAGTTCGCGAAGGATGCCCGCCGTCGCCATTCTGACGCCGCCATGATCGTCGACGAGGAGGATCTTGAGCAGCCGCCCTGCCACTTCCGTCCCCGCCTGCTCCGGAGACCGGCGCGGGACGGCTGCCGCCTTCTCCTCGTCGCCGGGGGCTCGCGGAAGCCAGATCTCGACCCGCGTTCCCTGCTCCACCTTGCTCGCGATCTTGATCGCGCCGCCCGACTGCTTGGCGAAGCCGTAGACCATGGAGAGGCCGAGCCCCGTTCCCTTGCCGATGCCCTTGGTGGTGAAGAAGGGCTCCATCACCTGCTCCATTATCTCGGGCGGGATGCCGCAGCCGTCGTCGGTGACGGCGAGCATGACATAGTCGCCGGCCGGGACGCCGAGGCTGTTGTCGCTGCCGAGTTCCCTGTTCTCGCCCGAGACGTTGATGGCGCCCCCGTCCGGCATGGCGTCGCGGGCGTTGATGATGAGGTTCATGAGCGCCAGCTCCAGCTGCGCCTCGTCGGCATAGGCGCACCAGAGATCCTCGTCCGTATCCCACTCGAGCTGGACGAGGCCGCCCAGCGTGTGGGCCAGGAGATTGTCGACGCTGGCCGAGAGGCGCCCGATGTCGATGCGGGCAGGTTCCAGCTGCTGGCGCCGGGCGAAGGCGAGCAGCCGCCGCACCAGCTCGGAGCCCTGCTCGGCCGCATGGCGCGTCATCTGCAAGATCTTCTGCTGGTCCGCATCGAGCTCGACGCGCCGCTCGATCAGCCCCAGCCCGCCCAACACGGCGGCCAACAGGTTGTTGAAGTCGTGGGCGATGCCGCCGGTCAGCTTGCCGATCGCGTCCATCTTGCGCGCGTGGACGAGCTGGCTCTCAAGGTCCTTGCGGTCGGTGACGTCGAGCAGGGTGCCGGCATATTCTGTCGGCCGCCCCTGCGGGTCGCGCAATAGAACCGCCTGGTCGAGAAAGTGCTTGTAGGTGCCGTCGGCGCACTTCCAGCGATATTCGATCGACATGGCGCCGCCGAAGGAACGGGAGGCGAGCCCGGCCATCACCCGCTCCCGATCTTCCTCATGGACGCGCTCGCTCCACAGGTTCGGATTTTCCCGAACGGCATCGAACTCGAAGCCCGTGACCGAAGCGAAATTGCCGCTGACGAAGCGGGGCATGCGCGGACGCGCGTCGAGGGGCTCCAGATAGAGGATGATCGGCAGCGACTGGATGATCGCCGCCTGGCGCTGCTCGGCGTGGCGCAGTTCCTGCTCGGCTCGAAGGCGCTCCGCATTGGCGCGAAGATTGGCGTCCAGCAGCCGCTGCTCGGCTTCCGCCTTGCGCCGGATCTCGCGCGTCATGATGAACAGGTCGACGAACACGGCGACCTTGGATTTCAGCACCACCGGCTCGACCGGCTTGAACACATAATCGACCGCGCCCATCGAATAGCCGCGGATCAGATGCTCCGTCTCCTTGTTCACCGCCGAGAGGAAGACGATCGGAATGCGCTTGGTCTGCTCGCGGCTGCGGATGATCTGGGCGGTCTCGTAGCCGTCCATGCCGGGCATGAAGACGTCGAGCAGGATGACGGCGAATTCGCCCTTCAGCAGGTGGCGAAGCGCCTCCTCTCCCGACGAGGCGGTGACGACGTCGGCGACGTCCTCCAGCACCGTCCGGATGGCGAGAAGGTTGCGTTCGTCGTCGTCGACCACCAGCACGCGCGCGCGCGCGCTGGAATCGGCATCCAGCGGCACCTCCTGCAGCTTCGCCTTGGCGGAGGCATTCGCGCGCTTCCGGACGGGCTCTACCATCGTCAACGCTTATTCCGCCGCCTTCTGCGATGAACCGGAGGCGACCGACGCCGCGCGATCGCGCGCGCGCGCCACCCACACCCGAAGGAGCGCGAGCAGCAGCTCGATGTCGACCGGCTTGGCGATATAGTCGGAGGCGCCGGCGTCGAGGCATTTCTGCCGATCGCCCTTCATCGCCTTGGCCGTGACCGCGACAAGCGGCACCTCGGCCAGCGCCGACCGCTGCCGGATCTGCCGCATCGTTTCATAGCCGTCCATTTCCGGCATCATGATATCGATCAGGGCGACATCGATGCCCGGTGTCTCATCGAGGATGGCAATCCCCTCCTTGCCGCGCTCCGCGTGGAGCACTTCCACGTCGTAGCTCTCTAGGACGCTTGTAAGGGAGTAGATGTTCCGAATGTCGTCATCGACGATGAGAATTTTGGCGCCGGCAAGCTCGGGAATGCCCCGCGCGGCCGGAGCGGACGTCGGGACTCCGGCTCGACGGCCGCGCCTCAGCACGGCGCCGACCCGCGCCGACAGCGCATCGACGCGATCCACGATCTCGAGCGCCCGGGCGCCGGCCATCGGCTCCAGCATCGTCCGCATGCGCTCGCCGTCGGCCTTGGCAAGGACGATGACCGACGCCTCGCTCCCGCTGGCCTGAAGCGACGTGAGCTCCTTGATCGCCTGCTCGGACTTGTCCGCCGCGACGACAATGCCGTCGACGGAATCGAGCCTGCCCTGCGCCTTGGCGACCGAAGCGGCGCTCTCCACCTTCAAATTTGCGCCGGCGAGGGCGGCCGCGATCTTCTTGCGATCGGCGGCGGCGCCCACGATCAGCAGGCGGCGCGGCGTGCGGCGCACCTGCTCGGCGATGGCCGAAAAGATCCCGGACAGCGCTTCATGGTCGGCCGGCTTCGCGGTGACGCTGAACGCGCCCATGCCGACCACCGCCTGGGCCTCGTCAGCCCCGGAGATGACGTGGATCGGTATGTGCCGCGTCTGCGGATCGTGCTTCAACAGGTCCAGGAGGACGAAGCCGTCGATATCGGAAAGGCCGAGGTCGAGCGTGATCGCGTCCGGCTGCAGCTTGCGTACCAAGGCGAGCGTGCCCGCGCCGGCCGTGGAGACAACGCCCTTCAGTCCGGTCCCGCGCGCCAGGTCGAGAAGGATCGCGGCGAAGGTCGGATCGTCCTCGACGATCAGCACGAAGGGCTCGTCGCCGAGCGCATCGCGATCGTCGACCACCTCCACGTCGACGGTCAGCTCCGCCGGACCGGCCGAGCCGGTTTCATCGGGGAGCGCCGGCGGCCCGGCGATCGCCGCGGTGGAGCTCGACGACCCGGCCTCCAGGGGGATGAAGAGCGTGAAGGTCGAGCCTTGGCCGGGCCGCGACCGGACGCAGAGCTCGCCTCCGAGGAGCCGCGCAATCTCGCGGCTGATCGAAAGGCCGAGGCCGGTGCCGCCATATTTGCGGCTGGTCGTCCCGTCGGCCTGCTGGAAGGCCTCGAAGATGAGTTTCTGCTTGTCCTCGGGGATGCCGATGCCGGTGTCGCTGACCGACAGGGCGATGACACCGTTCGCCGAACGAAGCACCGGATGATTGGCGCTCCAGCCGCTGGTGACGCTGCGCACGCTCAACGTCACGGCGCCGTGCGACGTGAACTTGAAGGCGTTGGAGAGGAGGTTCAGCGCCACCTGCTGCAGCCGCTTCTCGTCGGTGCGGATGACGGCGGGCAGCTTCGGATCGAAATCGACTTCGAAGGCGAGGCCCTTGTCCGCCGCCAACTGGCGGAAGGTCCGTTCCATATGCTGCTTCAGGCTCACCACCGGCATGTCGCCAAGCTCTATCGAGACGGTTCCGGACTCGATCTTCGAAAGATCGAGAATGTCGTTGATGAGGTTCAACAGGTCGGAACCGGCCGAGTGGATCGTCCGGGCGAACTCGGTCTGCTTCTCGTTGAGGTTGCCCTGCGGGTTGTCGGCCAGCAGCTTCGACAGGATGAGCAGCGAGTTGAGCGGGGTGCGCAGCTCGTGGCTCATATTGGCGAGGAACTCGGACTTGTATTTCGACGTCAGCGCGAGCTGCTCGGCCTTTTCCTCGACCGCGCGCCGCGCCATCTCGATCTCGATATTCTTCGCCTCGACCTGCTTCTTCTCATTCTCGAGGAGCTGCGCCTTCTCCTGAAGCTCTTCGTTGGTGGCGTGCAGCTCTTCCTGCTTGGTCGTGAGCTCGGTCTGCCGCGCCTGAAGCTCCTGCGTCAGCAGCTGCGACTGCTTCAGCAGCCCTTCGGTGCGCATGGTCGCGGCGATCGTGTTCAAGACGATGCCGACCGATTCCATCAGCTGGTCGAGGAAGTTCTGGTGGGTCTCGTTGAACTCGTTGAACGACGCCAGCTCGATCACGGCCTTCACATCGTCCTCGAACAGCGCGGGCAGGATGTTGACGTTGGCGGGCTTGGCATGGCCGAGGCCGGAGCCGATGCGGATGAAGTCGCCCGGCACCTTCTCCAGCAGCAACGGCCGCTTGTCGGCGGCGGCCTGGCCGACAAGGCCTTCGCGCAGCTTGAAGCTCGGCTTTAGCTGGTCCTTGGCTTCGGCGCCATAGCTCGCGACGAGATCGAGGACCGTCTCGTCCTCCTCCTTCCGCGCGACGTAGAAGACGCCATATTGCGCGTTCACCAGCGGCGCGAGCTCCGACATGATGAGGTTCGACACCGTCGCCAGGTCGCGCTCGCCCTGCAGCATCCGGGAGAAGCGGGCGAGGTTGGTCTTGAGCCAGTCCTGCTCCGCATTCTTCAAGGTCTGATCCTTGAGGTTGCGGATCATCTCGTTGATGTTGTCCTTGAGCGCGGCCATCTCGCCCGAGGCTTCCACCGCGATCGAGCGGGTGAGGTCGCCCTTGGTCACCGCCGTCGCCACGTCCGCGATGGAGCGGACCTGGTTCGTCAGATTCTCGGCGAGCTGGTTCACGTTGTCGGTGAGGTCGCGCCACAGGCCGGCGGCGCCCGGCACCCTTGCCTGACCGCCGAGCTTGCCTTCGACGCCCACTTCGCGGGCCATGTTGGTCACCTGGTCGCCGAAGGTCGACAGCGTCTCGATCATGAAGTTGATCGTCTCGGCGAGCGCGGCGATCTCGCCCTTGGCGTCCACGGTCAGCTTGCGCTTCAGATTGCCCTGCGCCACCGCGGTCACGACGTCGGCGATGCCGCGCACCTGGTTGGTGAGGTTGGTCGCCATCAGGTTGACGTTGTCGGTGAGGTCCTTCCAGGTGCCGGCGACGCCCGGCACCTTGGCCTGGCCGCCGAGCTTGCCTTCCGTGCCCACCTCGCGCGCCACGCGCGTCACCTCGGCGGCGAAGGCGTTCAATTGGTCCACCATGACGTTGATGGTGTTCTTGAGCTCGAGGATCTCGCCCTTCACGTCGACCGTGATCTTCTTGGAGAGGTCACCGCGCGCCACGGCGGTGGTGACCTCGGCGATGTTGCGCACCTGGCCGGTCAGATTGTCGGCCATCAGGTTCACATTGTCGGTGAGGTCCTTCCACGTCCCGGCGACGCCGCGCACCTGCGCCTGACCGCCGAGCTTACCCTCCGTGCCGACCTCGCGCGCCACGCGCGTCACTTCGCTCGCGAAGCTGTTCAGCTGGTCCACCATCGTATTGATGGTGTTCTTGAGCTCGAGAATCTCGCCCTTCACGTCGACGGTGATCTTTTTCGACAAATCGCCGAGCGCGACGGCGGTGGTGACCTCGGCGATGTTGCGCACCTGGCCGGTGAGGTTCGCGGCCAGCTCGTTCACATTGTCGGTCAGGTCCTTCCAGGTGCCGCCGACGCCCTCCACCTTCGCCTGGCCGCCGAGCTTGCCCTCCGACCCCACCTCGCGCGCCACGCGCGTCACCTCGGAGGCGAAGCTGTTCAGCTGGTCCACCATCGTATTGATGGTGTTCTTGAGCTCGAGGATTTCGCCCTTCACTTCCACGGTGATCTTCTTCGAAAGATCGCCCGACGCCACCGCGGTCGTCACCTCGGCGATGTTGCGCACCTGACCCGTCAGGTTGCCCGCCATCGCGTTCACATTGTCGGTCAAATCCTTCCAGGTGCCGGCGACGCCTTCCACGGTCGCCTGCCCGCCGAGCTTGCCTTCCGAACCCACCTCGCGCGCCACGCGGGTCACCTCGTTCGCAAAGGCGTTGAGCTGGTCCACCATCGTATTGATGGTGTTCTTGAGCTCGAGGATCTCGCCCCGCACCTCCACGGTGATCTTCTTGGAAAGATCACCGCGCGCCACGGCGGTCGTCACCTCGGCGATATTGCGGACCTGGCCGGTCAGGTTGTCGGCCATCAGGTTCACATTGTCCGTGAGGTCCGCCCAGGTGCCGGCGACGCCCGGCACCGTCGCCTGCCCGCCGAGCTTGCCGTCGGTGCCGACCTCGCGCGCCACGCGCGTCACTTCCGAGGCGAAGGCGTTGAGCTGGTCCACCATCGTATTGATGGTGTTCTTGAGCTCCAATATCTCGCCCTTCACCTCCACCGTGATCTTCTTGGAAAGGTCACCCGAGGCCACCGCCGTCGTCACCTCGGCGATGTTGCGCACCTGGCCGGTCAGATTGTCGGCCATCAAATTCACATTGTTGGTAAGATCGGCCCAGGTACCCGCGACGCCCGGCACCTGCGCCTGCCCGCCGAGCTTACCCTCCGTGCCCACCTCACGCGCCACGCGCGTCACTTCCGAGGCGAAGGCATTGAGCTGATCCACCATCGTATTGATGGTGTTCTTGAGCTCCAGGATTTCCCCTTTCACCTCCACGGTGATCTTCTTCGACAAGTCGCCCGACGCCACCGCCGTCGTCACCTCGGCGATGTTGCGGACCTGGCCGGTCAGGTTGTCCGCCATCAGGTTCACATTGTTGGTAAGGTCGGCCCAGGTCCCCGCGACGCCGGGCACCTGCGCCTGGCCCCCGAGCTTGCCTTCCGTGCCCACCTCGCGCGCCACGCGCGTCACCTCGGAGGCGAAGGCGTTGAGCTGGTCCACCATCGTATTGATGGTGTTCTTGAGCTCGAGGATCTCGCCCTTCACTTCCACGGTGATTTTCTTGGAAAGGTCACCACTCGCCACCGCCGTCGTCACCTCGGCGATGTTGCGGACCTGGCCGGTGAGGTTGGTCGCCATCGCGTTCACGTTGTCGGTGAGGTCCTTCCAGGTGCCGGCGACGCCCTGCACCTTCGCCTGTCCGCCCAGCTTGCCCTCGGTGCCGACCTCACGCGCGACGCGCGTCACCTCGGCGGCGAAGGCGGCGAGCTGCTCGACCATCCGGTTCACGACCTCGCCGATGCGCAGGAACTCGCCGCGCAGCGGTCGCCCGTCTATCTCCACGGTCATCGTCTGGCTGAGATCGCCCTTGGCGACGGCGCCGATCACGCGGGCGACCTGGATGGTCGGCTGGACCATGTCCTCGATCAGCTCGTTGACGGCGCTGAGCTTCTCCTCCCAGCCCCCGGAAGCGCCCCTGACGCGGCCGCGCTGGCCGATCTTGCCTTCCTTGCCGACGACGACCGCGAGCCGCTTGAACTCGTTGGTCATCTGCTCGTTGAGCCCGACCACTTCATTGAAGAGCGACGCGATCTCGCTGTCGAGCCCGGGAACATCCTCGGGCAGGCGGACGGTGAAATCGCCGCGCTTCAGACTTTTGAGCGCGCTGACAAGCTGGCGGCGATCGAGAAAATCCCGCGGGGTTTCGACGTTCACGTTACGCTCCTTAACTCTCCCCCACCCCCGAATCCCAGGCGTCGGCCCCCCGGCCGCGCGCACCATAGCAGAACAACCGACTCGTCTCCCGGCAAAATTCATATCCTTCCCGGCCGAAGGTCAAGCAGGGGTTGTCATGCGCGGACTGGGCCTTAGAAGGCCCTTGCAAGACCGCGCCTCCGGCCGGCGTGCCACGCAATCACAAGGACCACCGCAGCACGATGCCGTCGAAACAGGACGTAACCAGCTTCATTCGAGCGACCTTTCGGTCGGTCTGGTCGCTGGAGCTGCTCCTGTTCCTCAAAAACCATGGCGATCGCGGCTGGACCCGTTACGATCTGGTGACGGCCCTGCGCGGCAGCGACGTGATCGTGTCGCAAAGCGTCGATTCCCTGGTGGCCGCCGGCCTCGTCAGCACGGACGCGGAAGGCTCGGCCCTCTACAGCCCGGCTTCCGAAGATCTGCGCCGTCTAGTCGATGGGGCCGAGCGCCTGTATGCCAAGAGTCCGGACGCGGTGAGGCGGATGATCATCGCCTCGGCGAACGAGGGACTGACGGCGTTCGCGGACGCCTTCAGACTGCGAAAGGAATAGGGGGCGTGCAGGAGTTCTTTCCCACCGCGGTCTACCTGCTCTGCTTCCTGACGAGCAGCGCCTGCGCCTATCTCCTCGCCCGAAACTACAAGCGGACCGGGGCGCGGCTGCTTTTGTGGAGCGCCCTTTGCTTCCTGTTCCTCGCCGCGAACAACCTGCTCGTCATCCTCGATCTGCTCGTCATCAGGTCGATCGACTTCAAATTCTGGCGACTTTGGTCCTCGCTCGCCGCAGTCGGCATCCTGCTTTTCGGCTTCATCTGGGACCTGGAGGAGTGAAACGATGATGCTGTTTCACTTCCTCTCCGGCGCGCTTACCCTCGGTTTCCTGATCGCGGGGCTCTTTTTCCTCCGCTTCTGGAAGCGGACCCGAGACGGGCTCTTCGTCGCCTTCGCCCTCGCCTTCTGGCTCCTGGGCCTCACCCAGGCCCTGCTCGCCCTCTCCAACATCCCGGTCGAGGAACGAAGCTGGCTCTACCTCCTCCGCCTCGCCGCCTTCGCGCTGATCCTCGTCTCGATCTGGCTCAAGAACCGCCGCGGCTAGCGGGCGGCACTCCTCCAATTCAACCGCGGGTAACTCCCCATCACGGACATCTCATGCGGTCCATGAATCTCTGGAGGCTGGATGCCATTCGCCGTCTCTCTGCCCACCGTTCGAAAGTCGCCAGCGATAGCATGGAACTAGACGCGGGACCGACGGTTTGGGAGCGGTCGTGTCGTGCAACGACTTGAGAAAGAACCGATACTCCTGTGCTGCTCGTGCCCACTTATGTCGCGCCCAGCCGGCTGGAGGGCGTCGGAGTCTTTGCCGGCGAGGCCATCCAGGCCGGCACGCTCATTTGGAAGCTGGATCCGGGCTTCGACCGGCTCGTGCCGAAGGATTCCGTGCTCGGGCTAGATCCGGCGGTGCGAGCCTTCATCGAGCGATATGCCTATCCGTTGATGGCCGATCCGAACCTGCTCGTGGTCGAATTGGATAATGGTCGCTTCATGAACCATTCCCCGACGCCCAACACGCGCTTCGATGATCCCGACGCCGGATACGCCATCACGGACATCGCCGCGGACGAGGAAATTCTCTGCGACTATGGCGAGTTCGATCCGGGCTTCATCATGCTCCCGGGCCGCAACTTCGTCGATTCAGCCGCAGTCGACGCAGAAACGATTTCCGCGGCCGCGAGGATGCGTCCTTAGGGCCCAACCGTCCGCGTCGTCATAGCTGCGCTCCTCAATCAGCGGAGCTGCGATACGTCTCGGACGGCG
The DNA here is from genome assembly GCF_003129465.1 of Sphingosinicella humi. Lineage (NCBI taxonomy): Bacteria > Pseudomonadati > Pseudomonadota > Alphaproteobacteria > Sphingomonadales > Sphingomicrobiaceae > Allosphingosinicella > Allosphingosinicella humi. The sequence continues at coordinate 2,098,046 of NZ_QFFF01000001.1, read as the reverse complement.
CCACGCGCTGCGTTTGTCGTGAGAGCGGCGTAAGCTTGTAGGGCCGGCGATACGTCGCGTTTGCGTCCAAGCGGCTTCCAAGCCTTGTCGCCACGTTCGAGCATCGCCTGCTCGCGTCGGGCCAATTCCTCCGCGTCGACGAGAAGATCGATGCGGCGGGCGGGAATGTCGATGGCGATGCGGTCACCGGTTTGGACGAGCGCGATAAGTCCACCCTCCGCCGCCTCCGGGGAGACGTGGCCGATCGAGAGGCCGGACGTACCGCCGGAGAAGCGGCCGTCGGTGAGGAGGGCGCAGGCGGCGCCGAGGCCCTTCGCCTTCAGATAGCTGGTGGGATAGAGCATTTCCTGCATGCCCGGCCCGCCCTTGGGGCCTTCGTAGCGGATGACGACGACGTCGCCGGCGGCGACCTGATTGCCGAGGATTCCCGCCACTGCCGCGTCCTGGCTTTCATAGACCCGCGCCGTGCCGGTGAAGGTCAGGATGCTTTCGTCGACCCCCGCCGTCTTCACGATACACCCCTCGGGCGCGAGATTGCCGTAGAGGACGGCGAGCCCGCCATCCTTGCTGAACGCGTGCTCGGCGGCGCGGATGACGCCGCGCTCCCGATCGGTGTCGAGCGCCTCCCAACGGCGCGATTGGCTGAAAGCGGTCTGGGTCGGAACGCCGCCCGGCGCAGCCCTGAAGAAGGTTCCGGCCGCCTCGCTGTTCGTCCGGACGATGTCCCAGGCGTCGAGCGCGTCGGCGAGCGTCGGGGCATGCACCGTCGGCTGACTCGTATCGAGCAGTCCGGCCCGGTCTAACTCGCCCAATATCGCCATGATGCCGCCGGCGCGGTGAACATCCTCCATATGGACGTCCGCCTTGGCCGGGGCGACCTTGCACAGGCAGGGCACGCGGCGCGAGAGGCGATCGATGTCCGCCATGGTGAAATCGACCCCCGCCTCCTGGGCCGCGGCAAGGAGATGGAGGACCGTGTTGGTCGACCCGCCCATGGCAATGTCGAGCGACATGGCATTCTCGAAGGCGGCGAAGCTGGCGATCGTGCGGGGCAGCGCCGAGGCGTCGTCCTGCTCGTACCAGCGCTTGGCAAGGTCGACGATGCGGTGCCCAGCCTCCAGGAACAGCCTCTCCCGGTCGGCATGGGTCGCCAGCATCGATCCATTGCCGGGAAGCGACAGGCCGAGGGCCTCGGTGAGGCAGTTCATCGAGTTGGCGGTGAACATGCCCGAGCAGCTGCCGCAGGTCGGGCAGGCCGAGCGCTCGATCGTCTTCACCTCGTCGTCGCTATAATGTTCGTCCGCGGCGGCGACCATGGCGTCGACCAGGTCGAGCGCGACTTCCTCGCCCTGCAGCACGACCTTGCCCGCCTCCATCGGCCCGCCGGAGACGAAGACGGAGGGGATGTTGAGGCGCAGCGCCGCCATCAGCATGCCGGGCGTGATCTTGTCGCAGTTGGAGATGCAGACCATCGCATCGGCGCAATGGGCATTGACCATATATTCGACGCTGTCGGCGATAAGCTCGCGGGACGGCAGCGAGTAGAGCATGCCGCCATGGCCCATGGCGATGCCGTCGTCGACGGCAATGGTGTTGAACTCCTTGGCGACGCCTCCCGCTCGTTCGATCTCGCGCGCGACGAGTTGCCCGAGATCCTTCAAATGCACATGGCCGGGAACGAACTGGGTGAAGCTGTTGACGACGGCGATGATCGGCTTGCCGAAATCCTCATCCTTCATGCCGGTCGCGCGCCAGAGGCCGCGCGCGCCGGCCATATTGCGGCCGTGGGTGGTGGTTCGGGAGCGGTAGGGCGGCATGCTACACTCCCGTCCGTAATTCATAGGCCTGGATCGCGGCCTCGCTGGCCAAGGTCAGGGCGATTTCGTCGAGACCGCCCATCAGGCATTCGCGCCGGAACGGGTCCATGGCGAAGGCGAAGCGGTCCTGAAGCGGCGTCGTCACCGTCATCGTGTCGAGATCGACGGTGATCGGGTGCTCGCGCGCGACCTCCATCAGGCGCGCCACCGCTTCGCCATCGAGGACGACGGCGACGATCCCGTTCTTGAAGGCGTTGCCCGAGAAAATGTCCGAGAAGCTGGGCGCGATCACCGCCTCGACGCCCATGTCGGCGAGCGCCCAGGCAGCATGCTCGCGGCTCGACCCGCAGCCGAAATTGTCGCCCGCGATCAGGATCGGCGCGCCGGCATAAGCGGAGTCCTCGAAGACGTTGCCGGGCTCGCGCCGGACGCTCTCGAAGGCATGGGCGCCGAGGCCCGCGCGCGCGATCGTCTTCAGATGCTCGGCCGGGATGATGACGTCGGTGTCGACATTCTTGCGGCCGAACGGAATGGCGCGGCCTTCGACCTTGCGGACCGGGTTCATGCCACCAGCTTCCGTACATCGGCGAGACGGCCCGTCACCGCCGCCGCCGCCGCCATGGCGGGGGAGACGAGATGGGTGCGGGACCCCGGTCCCTGCCGCCCGACGAAATTGCGATTGGAGGTCGAGGCGCAGCGCTCGCCCGCCGGCACCTTGTCCGGGTTCATCGCGAGGCACATCGAGCAGCCGGGCTCCCGCCACTGGAAGCCCGCCTCGACGAATATGCGGTCGAGCCCTTCGGCCTCGGCCTGGCGCTTCACCAGTCCCGAGCCGGGCACGATCAGCGCCTGTTTTATGCCATCGCTGATCTTCCGGCCGCGGACTACGTCGGCGGCGGCGCGCAAATCCTCGATGCGGCTGTTGGTGCAGCTGCCGATGAAGATGTGCTGGACGGCGACGTCCTGCAGGGCGGTGCCCGGCGCCAGGCCCATATAGTCGAGCGACTTGCGGGCGGCCGCCTGCTTGGCGGGATCGGCGAAGCTCTCGGGATCGGGAATGGTGCCGGTGATCGCGACCACGTCCTCGGGGCTGGTGCCCCAGGTGACGTTCGGCGCGATGTCTTGCGCGTCGAGCCGGATGGCAGCGTCGAAGCGCGCGCCTTCGTCGGTCGGGAGCGTGCGCCACCAGGCGAGCTTCTTCTCCCACTCCTCGCCTGCCGGCGCCATCGGCCGGCCCTTGAGGTAAGCGTAGGTCTTCTCGTCCGGCGCGAACAGACCGGAGCGGGCGCCCGCCTCGATCGACATGTTGGCGACCGTCAGGCGGCCTTCGATCGACATCGCCTCGAACGTGTCGCCGCGATATTCGATGACATAGCCGGTGCCGCCGGCGGCGCCGAGTCGACCGATAACGGCGAGAACCACGTCCTTGGGCGAGACGCCGAAGCCGAGACTGCCCTCGACCCGGACCTCCATCGACTTGGACTGCTTCAGCAGTAACGTCTGCGTGGCGAGCACATGCTCGACCTCGCTGGTGCCGATACCGAAGGCGAGCGCGCCCAGGGCGCCGTGCGCCGCCGTGTGGCTGTCGCCGCAGACGACGGTCGTGCCCGGCAGGGTGAAGCCCTGCTCCGGCCCGACGACATGGACGATGCCCTGCTCCACCGCCGTATCGGCGATATACGGCACGCCGAACTCCGCGACATTCGACTCGAGCGCCGCCAGCTGCCCGGCGCTGGCCGGATCCGCGATCGGCAGGCGCGCCCCGTTCGCACCCACGCGCGCGGTCGTCGGCACATTATGGTCGGGCACGGCAAGGGTCAGGTCCGGTCGGCGCACCTTGCGGCCGGCGATCCGCAGCCCCTCGAACGCCTGCGGCGAAGTCACCTCGTGGACGAGATGGCGATCGATATAGATGAGGCAGGTGCCGTCCTCGCGCCGCTCGACCACATGGGCGTCCCAGATCTTCTCGTAGAGAGTCCGACGCCGCTCGCTCATGCGCAGCAGCCCCGGTTCATCGTCACCAGCTCCAGATGGGCGTCATAGCGCACGAGCCGCCGCCGCAGATGTTCGCGCACCGCCTCGCCGAATTCGGAGCAGCGCGCACTGCCGCCCATATCCGCCGTGCGGCAGCCGCCAAGCATCGTCTTGCCCAGCGCCTCGGCGAGAAAGCGCCCCATGTCGGCCATCCCGAGCTGCTCCAGCATCATCGCCGCGCTGGTGATGGCGCCCGCAGGATTGACGATGTCCAGCCCGGCGATGTCCGGGGCGGAGCCGTGGATCGGCTCGAACAGGCCGGGACCCGAGGCGCCGACGCTCGCCGAGCCCAGCAGCCCGATCGAGCCGCCGATCACCGACAGCTCGTCCGACAATATGTCGCCGAACATATTTTCGGTGAGGATAACGTCGAACCGGCGGGGGTTGGTGACGAGCGCCATGGCCGCGGCGTCGACATACATATGGTCGAGCGCCACGTCGGGATAGTGCTCCGCCACCTCCACAACCGTCCGGCGCCACAGCTTCGACGTCGCCATCACATTGGCCTTGTCGACCGACGTCACCTTGCGACCGCGCCGCCGGGCGGACTGGAAGGCGACATGGGCGATGCGCTCGATCTCCGCGCGGGAATAGACGCACAGGTCCGAGGCCGCATCATCCTCCAGAACTCGGTCGCCGAAATAGACTCCCCCGGTCAGCTCCCGCACGACCAGCACGTCGGCTCCCTCGGCGAGATCCGCGCGGAGCGGCGACAACGCCTCCAGGCCCTGGATGACGCGGGCCGGACGCAGATTGGCGAAGAGGCCAAGTTCGCGCCGGAGCTTCAGCAGTCCCGCCTCGGGCATTTCAGTCCGCCCGTCCCAGCGCGGCCCGCCGACGGCGCCCAACAGCACCGCGTCCGCCCCCTGGCACGCCGCAAGCGTGCTGTCCGGAAGGGGCGAACCCGTCGCGTCGATGGCCGCCCCGCCGAAGGCATGGGTCTCGAAATGAAGGCCAAGCCCGCAATGGCTCGACAGCAGCTCCAGGCACTTCACCGCCTCGGCCGAAACCTCCGGCCCGACGCCGTCGCCGGGCAAAATCACGATCTTCATGTCCTTATCCTTGTTCATGCGGCTTCAGCCCGTTCGGAGGGGGTTTGGCGGAAACGCGAGACCGCCTCGGCATTGGCGGCCGCGTCGATGTAGGCGGCGAGGCAGCAGGGGAGGATGTCGCGTGCCCGCGCGCGGCCGGAGAAGAGCTCGCCCTCGACCTCCAATGTGATCTCGATGAGGACGTTGGCGCCCTGCCCGTCCGAGGCGGGCTCTTCCGCATCGGCGGCGATATATTGAAGCTCGATCTTGTCGACGCGCGCGGGCACGCCCATGATCTGGCTGACCGCCGCGAAGGCGGCATCGAGCGCGCCGGGCGCCGAGGCAAGGTCCGTCACCAGCCCCCGCTCGCCATGCTCGAGCTCCACCCTCGCCACCGGCCAGGCCTTGGCCGAAGCGGGCGACCTTATGTCGATCTTCTTCAGGCTCCAGAAGGACTGACGGCCCTCCCGGCCGCTCCCGGCGAGGATCGCCATCAGCCGCGCCGTATCGACGATGCCGACCTCGTCCGCGACCTCCTTGAAAGCGGCGAAGGCCCGGTCCAGCGCCTCGCCCTCCAGCGCGAAGCCCAGCGCCTTCGCGCGGGCGACGAGCGCATGACGGCCCGAATGCTTGCCGAGCACGATGCCGTGGGTCGCGAGCCCGATATCCTCGGGCTTCATGATCTCATAGGTTTCGCGGTTCTTGAGGATACCGTGCTGGTGAATGCCCGATTCATGCGCGAAGGCATTGGCGCCGACGATCGACTTGTTGCGCGGCGGCGGACTGTTCGTGGCCTGCGCCAGGGTGCGGCTGGCGGCCAGGAGCCGGGTGGTGTCGATGCCGGTCGAAACGCCGAACACATCGGCGCGGGTCTTGAGCGCCATCACCACATCTTCCAACGCGCAATTGCCGGCGCGCTCGCCAATGCCGTTGACGGCGCACTCGACCTGCCGCGCCCCACCCCGCACCGCCGCCAGCGAATTGGCGACCGCCATGCCGAGATCGTCATGGCAATGGGCGGAGAAGACGGCTTCCCGCGGCCGGTCGACATGGGCCACGAGATGCCGGAACAGCTCGTAAATCTCGTCCGGCGTGGTGTAGCCCACGGTGTCAGGCACGTTGAGCGTCATCGCCCCGCTCGCCGCGGCGACCGACAGCGCCTCGACCAGGAAGTCCCGCTCGGTGCGGATCGCGTCTTCGGCCGAAAATTCGACATCATCCGCATATTCGCGGGCAAGGGCGACGGAGGTGCGGATCTTCTCCAGCACCTCGGCCGGCGTGAGACCAAGCTTCGCCTCCCGGTGAATCGGGCTGGTACCGAGGAAGACATGGATGCGCTTGCGCGGGGCGTTGGCCAGCGCCGCGCCCGCCGCGCGAATATCCGCTTCGGTGGTCCGCGCGAGCGAACAGATGACGGGTCCCTCGACCTGCTCGGCGATCCTGGCGATCGCGCGGGCGTCGCCGGGCGAGGCCGCCGCGAAGCCGGCCTCGATCACGTCGACCTTCAGCGCGGCAAGCGCCCGCGCCACACGCAGCTTGGCGTCCTCGTTCATCGAGAAGCCGGGCGCCTGCTCGCCGTCGCGCAGGGTGGTGTCGAAGATGCGAACCTGTTCCATCATGCCGCACTCGCCATCGGCATTGGAAAGCGGGCGACGGCTCGAATGCCGACGAGGCGGCGGATCTGACGGTCGAGCACGGCCAGGTCGCGTCCGGCGTCGCGCGCGGCGATCTCCAGCTCCATCGAAGCCGTCTCGCCATCCTCATGCTCGGTCATGCCGATGGCGCACAGGCGATAGCCGCGCCGCTCGATGAGGCCGAGCACACGAAGAACGGCGCCTTCCGCCATCGCGAAATCGATCCGGATCTTGTCGTTCATCGGGTCTTCTCCATCATCTGAACATTGGAATGGTTGGGGGGCACGAGCGGCCAGACATTCTCGCGCGGGTCGATCCGGACGTGGCACAGGATCGGCCCCGCCGTTTCGAGAAGCCGCCGGATCGCGCCGGGCACGTCGGAGCGGTGATCGACCGTGAAGGCCTCGATCCCGAAGGCTCGCGCCACATCAGCGAAATCGGGATTGTCGGTGAGGTCGATCTCCGAGAAATTCTCCTCGTAGAACAGCTCCTGCCACTGGCGGACCATGCCGAGCTGAGAGTTGTCGAGGAGCACGATCTTCAGCGGCAGGCGGTAGCGCCTCAGGGTCGCCAGCTCGTGGATGTTCATCATGATCGAGCCGTCGCCCGACACGGTGATGACGGTGGCTTCCGGATCGGCGATGAGCGCGCCGATGCCGGCCGGAATCCCGTAGCCCATCGTACCGAGCCCGGCGCTGGTGAGATGCGCCTGGGGACGTGCGAAGCGGCAATGCTGCGCCACCCACATCTGGTGCTGGCCGACGTCGCAGGTGAAGATTGCCCGGTCGCCGGCGGCTTCCGACAATTGCTTCAGGAGCGCCGGCGCATAGACGCCATTGCCGGGCGCGTCGTACGACATGGCCCACATGCGCTTTTGCTCGGCGCATTGCTGCTTCCAGGCCTCGGCATCGGCCGGGATGGCCGTAAGCCGGTCGAGGATCGCCGTCACGTCCCCGGCGATACCGACTTCCGCGCGCCGCAGCTTGCCGATCTCGGCCGGGTCGCCGTCTATGTGGATGACCTTGGCGCGGGGCGCGAACGTATCGAGCTTTCCCGTCGCCCGGTCGTCGAAACGTGCGCCGACGCAGATCAGCAGATCGCAATTGTCGATGGCGACGTTCGCCACCCGCGTGCCGTGCATGCCGAGCATGCCGAGAAAGCTCGGGGCATCGGTCGGGACACCGCCCAAGCCCTTCAGCGTCGCGACGGACGGGATGGCGCTCCTCTCGACGAAGCCGCGCAAGGCACGCTCCGCCCGGGCAATGGCTATGCCGCCGCCGAAATAGAGGATCGGCGATTCCGCCTGGGCGATGAGGGCGTTCGCCTTCGCCAGCGCAACTTCATCGAGTGCAGGTGCCTCAAGCGCGACGGGCTCCGCCTCCTGCGGGACCGCCGCCGTCATGGCCACGTCCTTCGGCAGGTCGATCAGCACAGGCCCCGGCCTTCCCGACCGCGCCAGTGCGAAGGCTTCGGCGAAGACCGAGGGAATATCTTCCGTCCGCCGGACGATATAGCTGTGCTTCACGATCGGCAGGGTGATGCCGAAGATATCGACTTCCTGGAACGCATCGGTTCCGATCAGCGGCGCCGCGACCTGTCCGGTGATCGCCACCATCGGCACGCTGTCCATGAAGGCGTTGGCGATGCCGGTGACGAGGTTGGTCGCGCCCGGCCCGGAGGTGGCAAGACAGACGCCGGGTTCCCCCGTCACGCGGCCATAGGCGTCGGCCGCGAGCGCCGCCGCCTGCTCGTGGCGGACCAGTATGTGCGTCAGGCTCGAGCCCGGCAGCGCGTCATAAACAGGCATGATCGCGCCGCCGGGGTAGCCGAAGATGTGCCTTACGCCCTCGCGCTCCAGCGCCTCCACCACGAGGCGCGCCCCGCTGACGGGCTCGCGGACATTGAGCGGCTGGGCGTGAGAGGCAGGTCTCATGGTCAGGCCGCCTTCGCGTCGGGCTTGGACTGCAGCCATGCCATGTGCTGGCGCAGCCGCGCCCCCACCTTCTCGATCGGCTGGTCGAGATCGGCCGCAAGCATCGCGTCGTAATTCTGCTTGCCGCTCTCGTTCTCGAAGATCCATTCCTGAGCGAACTTGCCGGTCTGGATGTCGCGCAGCACTTCGCGCATGCGCTCGCGGGTCTCGCCGTTCACGACCCGCGGGCCCGAGACGAGATCACCATATTTGGCCGTCTCGGACACGAACTCGTGCATCTTGGCGAGCCCACCCTCATAGAGGAGGTCGACGATCAGCTTCAGCTCGTGGAGGCACTCGAAATAGGCGACCTCGGGCTTGTAGCCGGCCTCCACCAATGTCTCGTAGCCGGCCGTGATGAGCTCGCTCGCGCCCCCGCACAGCACTGCCTGCTCGCCGAACAGGTCGGTTTCCGTTTCTTCCGCGAAGCTGGTCTCGATCGCGCCGGCGAGCGTTCCGCCGATGCCGGAGGCATAGGCCAGCGCCCGCTCGCGCGCCGCTGCGCTCGCATCCTGCTGAACGGCAAAAAGACAAGGGACGCCGCGCCCGATCTCATATTCGCGGCGGACGAGATCGCCGGGCCCCTTGGGAGCGACGAGGACGACGTCGATGTCCTTGCGGGGAACGATCTCGCCATAATGAACCGAAAAGCCATGGGCGACGAGGAGCGCAGCTTCGGCCTTGAGGTTGGGCGCGATCTCATGAGCATAGACCGAGCGATGGCTCATGTCGGGCGTCAGCAATGCAACCAGGTCGGCTTCCTTCGCCGCCTCGGCCGGCGAGACCACGCGAAAGCCATCCGCCTTTGCCTTGCGCTCGGCCCCGCCGCCGGCGCGGGCGCCGACGACCACGTCGAAGCCGCTGTCCCGCAGATTGCGGGCGTGGGCGCGGCCCTGGCTGCCATATCCGACGATGGCGATCCGCCCGCCCTTGAGTGCGGCGGGATTGGCATGCTGTTCCGTGTAGATCATTTCCATCGAGGGTCTCCTTTGGGCAAAGAAAAACCCCCCGCTCCGGTGGGAGCGGGGGGTCCTGGTATCTGGTCGTTTAGATTTGACCGTCACACAGAGCCGTACGCCGCTCCCCTATGGCAGCTAATAAGCAGTACGGTGACGAGAATGGACGCGGCCGCGCGGAGCGCTTCCGTATTGGCTTCAATGCAAGGCTTCGAATTCAGCAGCATTGTTCGTCCTAGACGCGGGACTAAGCCCGCAGGTTCTCACTATGCATAAGCCTTCGCAGCTGCAGCATGCAACTCGTAAAAATACTGCGTTGCGCTATTTGCACGCCGACTTTCCTCATACTGTTGATGTCGCAAGTTTTTCTTCACAGAGCTCAGTACACAGACCAGCTAGGTCGGCCGAAATGCGCCGGCTGCGGGTGGTCCGGCCAGCGATGGCGGAGAGCGCCGCCGGCGGCTCGACGGCGTGGCCGATGGCCGATTCGACGATGCCGGCAAACTTGAAAGGACTGGCGGTCGCGGCCACGATCCAGGGCCGCTCGGCGCGACGACGGGGGTCGAGCCGGGCATAGGCCTCCGCCGCCGTCGCCGAATGAGGGCACCAGACATAGCGGCTTGCTTCATAGTCGGCCCGGATGCGCGCCCGGATGGCATCGTCCTCGACCCGTTCGACTTCGACATCCCGCATCTCGACGGGCAGGTGATCGAGCCGCTCGAAATTGCTCGGCGCGCCGACGTCCATGGCATTGGCGAGCGTGGCGACCGACGCGGCGGGCCGGTAGATACCCTCGGCCTTCCACCGGCTGAGCGGCCGGTTGGCGTTGGTCGCCAGCACGATCGGCCCGATCGGCGCGCCCATGGCCCTGGCATAGACGGCCGCGAAGCCATGGCCGAGATTGCCGGTCGGGATGATGAAACCCGGAGCCACCCCCGTCTCGGCGAACAGCCGGGTCGCGGCATGGGCAATATAGGCCATCTGCGGAAGGAGGCGGCCGATATTGATGGAGTTGGCCGAGGTGAGATTGAACGTGCGCGCGAGCTCCGCATCGGCGAAGGCGGCCTTCACCAGACCTTGGCAAGCATCGAAGTCGCCATCCACCTCCAACGCCCGGACAGGGTCGCCCCAGCAGGTCAGCTGCCGCTCCTGGAAGGCAGACACCCGGCCGGCGGGATAAAGGATGATCGCCCGCAAGGCGCCCCGCCCCTCGGCCGCGCAACCGACCGCGCCGCCCGTATCGCCCGATGTCGCGACGAGCACCGTGAGGGGATCGTGCGGGTCGCCGATGCGGTCGAAGCAGCCCATCAGGAAGCGCGCGCCGAAATCCTTGAAGGCGCCGGTCGGGCCATGGAACAGCTCCAGCGCCCGCAGGCCCGGCCTCATCGGATCAGGCGTCACCAACGGCACGGGAAAATCGAAAGCCTCCCGGCAGAGGGTCGCCAACTCGCCGGCCAGCCGGTCGCCTGCGAAGAAAGGCGCGAGGAAGGCCGCAGCGAAGGCGGGCAGATCCGGCTCAGCCTGGAACTGACCCGTCTCCGGCACCGTTTCCGGAAGATAGAGGCCGCCGTCCGGCGCCGCACCGGCCCGGATCGCCTCGCTGAGCGCGACCGACGGCGATACGCCCCTTGTGCTCCGATAAAGCATCAGGCCGCCGCCATCTCACAGAGCTGCTCGATCCGCGCCCCGGCGGAATGTCCCGCCGCCCGGTAGGCCTTCGCCGCCTTCCCCGCCGCGCGGAACGTGCCGGCCATCGCCGCCTCCACCGCATCCGCCCGGTCCTCCACTGCCCAGGCGAAGACCGACGGACCCGATCCCGAGAAGGAACAGCCGAGTGCCCCCGCCGCCACCGCCGCCAGCCTGACCTCCGGCAGTAGCGGAAACAGGTGCTCGCGCTGCGGCTCGACCAGCACATCCTCCAGCCCCAGACGCACAAGGTCGAGATCGCCCGTCGCGCAGCCCGCCACGAACGCCGCCATCCGCCGCGAATGTTCGACCGCCACCGCCATCGGCACCTCGCTCTTGAGCAGCGCGCGCGCGGCGCGGGTCTCGACCTTGACGTCCGGGTGCAGCAACACGCAAACGACCCCTTCGGGCACCGGCAGCCGCCGGATGGAAGCCGGCTCTTCCCGCGCGGCCAGCACCAGGCCGCCCATCAGGCTTGCGATCACATTGTCCCAGGGCGGCGGGTCTGACGCCACCCGCTCCCCTTCCAGCGCGAAGGGCAGGAGCGCCTCTTTTTCGAACGGCTCCGACAGAAGCGCATTCACCGCCGTCGCTGCCGCCACGGCCGAAGCCGCCGAGCCGCCCATGCCAGCTGCCAGCGGCACGCCCTTGTCGATCGAAAGGCGCGCGCCGAATGGAGCCTGGGCCGCCGCCAGCACGGCCTGGGCCGCCGCCAGCGCGGTGTTGTTTTCCGGGCTGTCGGGCAGCGCATCGACAAGCCCGGTCACCTTACCCAGGCGCACGCCCGGCTTGGCCTCCTGATGGGCGGTCACCGTGTCGCGAGCGGCATCGAAGGCCTGGCCGAGAACGTCGAAGCCGACGCCGACATTGCCGATGCTCGCCGGTGCACTGGCCGTGGCATAGTGGGCCATCACATCCTCCTCACGCGCTCAGGCGAAGCGGCATGGCTTCGCCCCGGGGCTTCCCTGCCGCGCTCTGGCGCAGAAGCGCGCGCTGGCAATCCATGATGTCGGCAAAGACCGACGCCGCCGTGGGCCAACGCCCTGCCCCCTTACCATAAACGCCATGCACTCGCCCGCCAGCATCGGAAACGAGGAAGCGGTTGTTCTCGTCACGGGTGCCGGCGAGGGGATGGTCGAGAGGGAGGGATTCGATCCGCACGTCGGCCTCGACCCGCCCGTCCGGGAGACGTCGGCAGCGGCCTACCTGCTTCAGCACTTCGTCACGCGCCAGCGCCGCCTTCACCATGGCGGCCGTGACATCGCGCAGCGTGTCCTTCGCGATCCGCTCCGGTGGCAGCGCGACGCCGAAGGCCTCGCGCACCAGGATCGCGAGCTTGTCGGCCGCGTCATGGCCATCGACGTCGGCGGACGGATCGGCCTCCGCGAAGCCCCGCGCCCGCGCCTCGCGCACCGCCTGGTCGAAGAGCTGCCCCTCGGCCAACCGCCCGAGCAGGAAATTGGCAGTGCCGTTCATCACCCCTTGGACAGCGACGACCTCGCCCCCGAGCCGCGCAAGCGTCTCCAGGATCGGCGCGCCTCCGCCAACCGCCGCCGAGTATGCGAGCGACACGCCGCCCGCTTCGGCGCAGGCATGGAGGGCGTCATAATGCCGGGCGAGCGCGGCCTTGTTGGCTGTCACTACATGCGCGGCCGAGCGAAGCGCGCTGCACATGATCTCGGCCGGATAATCAGCCCCGCCGAGCAGCTCGACCACCAGATCGGGCTGGCCCGCCAGCGCCTCGCTTAGCGTATCGGTGAACCGCGCATCCTCGCCATGCCTGGCGAGGTCGCGCACCAGAACCGGGTTGAGCTCGAACAGGTCCGGCCGGGCCCTGAGGTAGGCAAGGACGCCCGCGCCCACCGCGCCGCAGCCGAGCAGCGCCACCTTCAGCTTCTCGCCCCTTAGGGGCCGCGCCTTGCGAACGGGCAAGTGGGCGATGGTCGTCGCCTCGCCGGCTCCGAGCGCGGCGACCTCGATCAGCAATTCGTCGGCCTTGGCGGCCATGATCGCCTTGGGCTGGATGAGCCCGGCGCTCGCGGCGGCCGCCTCGTCATAGCCCATTTGCGCGAAGCGTTCGGCGCCGGGGTTCCTCGCCGGATCCTCGGCATAGACGCCGTCGACGTCCTTGATCAGCCGGACGCGATGGGCGCCAAGGCGCGCCGCGAAGAAGACGGCGCTGAGGTCCGTTCCGCCGCGGCCCAGCGTCACGACCCCATGCTGCGCATGGCCGGCCGTGAAGCCCGGCACGACCACCACGTCATGAGCCTCGAGGCTGGCGCGAACCGCGTCGACGTCGAGGCCCACCAGATTGGCATCGAGCGGTTCGCCTTCGGCGCAGAGGCCCATTTCATGGGGGTCGAGGGTGCAGGCGCGAACGCCAATTCGCCCCAGCGCCAGTGCCATCAGCGCGGCGGAGTGAAGCTCGCCGACCCGCGCCACCCGGGCGAGCAGGGCGGGGTTCGCGCCCGCGCCTCCGACCCTCTCGCCCTGGCCGAGCAGCGCGTCGGTCTCCCCCGCCAGCGCCGAGACCACGGCGACCACCTTCTCGCCGTCGCGGACATGGCGGTAGACCTCGAGCGCGGCGGCCGGATAGTCGGTCTCCACCCCCAGCACCGAGCTTCCGAACTTGAGGACGCAAAGCTTCGGCGCCTGCGCTTCGTAGACAGATTGAGGGTTCATCTCGCTTCTCTTTCGTTTTTTCGGGTGTCGGGGGATGTTCGAAGGCACAAAAAAACCCGCTCGCCTGGCGGGGAGCGGGTTATCTGAAGTTCGGTTTTGTCAGTCCGAGGTCAGCCGCATCCCCCGCGCGAACGGGTGGTCGTCGTCGTAATAATGAGGGTGATGGCGGCGATCGCGCACGCATCGACGCGCGCCGCGGCGGTGCGGTCGGAAGCAAACTGGAATGTAACCGGCATCATCATTCGGTCATTCCTCTATTCCCGCCACGGCGGCGGAAACGAACATGCGATTCGCACCTAAAATGACTTTCCGATTCGGCGCTCGTCAATCGCTTTTAGCTGATCAGCCGCCATATGACTGGAATTCGGCGACAAATAGTTCGTTTTAGCTTCGCAGAACCCAGGCAGACGATCGGCGACGTGATAATTTTGGGAGCTTATCTCCACCACTTTTTGGACAACTTTCCCTGCCCCTGATGCTGCATTGCACAACGGGGCTTGACAGACCAAGGCGCCCTTGTCAGCCTTAAGACAGCGGCTGCAAGTGCCGCCATTGGGAGTATCAGGCAATGCGCACAGGACAGGACATTCGTCGCCCCTCCTCGCTGATGGCCGCTCCCTATTATTTTAGCTCGTTTACGGGCCGATACGCCTACTGAGGCGTATCGGAGTCACGACCCAAACCCTTCGTAAAAACTCGAGCTAAACGCCTTCCGTCGGTACCCTTGCGCCTTGTGGCGCCTTGGGGTCGCGGCGACGGCGATCGGACATGAACAATGCCACAGATTCTTGGCCTGACGCGGCTTGTCCGCGGACCCGCGCCTGTCCCTTCCGACCTGGAAGCGCTGAGGGCGCAAATCGACCGTCTCGACCATGAGCTTCTCGATCTGATCGAGCAACGGCTGAACGCCTGCATCGCCATCGCCGGACTCAAAGCCAATGATACGAGCGGAACCCTCCGATTCCGTCCGCGCCGGGAAACGGAAGTCATCGGTCGCCTCATCGACCGCGCCGAACACGCTTCATCGGCGCTCGTCACCCATGTCTGGCGCGAGCTGATGGGGCATTGCCTCCAGGCCCAAGCCCGGACCGATCTTGTCCTGTGCGCTTCGCGAAGCCCGCACACGCTCAAGGAACGCGTCCGGGAGCGATTGGGCCGGGCCGCCCATGCCCAATGGGTCGCCACCCCGGAGGAGGCCCTCGACCTGGCCCGCCGCCGCGAGGTGGTGGCCGCGATCGAATATTCGCCACTCACCCCCTGGTGGACGGCGCTGCGCCATTCCAACCTGGCCGCCTTCGACCTGATCAGGGAGGAAAGCGGCCGGCTGCTCGCCATTATCGTCGGACGCGTTGGCCCGGACGATGTGGCCGAAGGTCCGAGCCTGAGGGTCCTTACCGAAGGCGAATTGGAGATCCGGCGCGCCCGCGGCGAGACGGTCGAGCC
This sequence comes from Sphingosinicella humi, assembly GCF_003129465.1. Taxonomy (NCBI): domain Bacteria; kingdom Pseudomonadati; phylum Pseudomonadota; class Alphaproteobacteria; order Sphingomonadales; family Sphingomicrobiaceae; genus Allosphingosinicella; species Allosphingosinicella humi. The sequence continues at coordinate 2,082,791 of NZ_QFFF01000001.1, read as the reverse complement.
GATCGCCGCCAGCGGGGAGCTCCGGCTGTGCCTCACCTCTCAGGGGGAGGCGAACCGATGAGCTGGTCCCCTAAAAGCTGGCGGAATCGCCCGGCCGCGCAGATGCCGGACTATCCCGATCCGGAAGCCCTTGGCCGGGTCGAGGCTCGCCTCGCCGCCGCCCCCCCGCTCACCAAAGTCGCCGACATCATGCACCTCAGGGCCCAGCTCGCGCGGGTGGCGAGCGGACGGGCGTTCCTGATCCAGGGCGGCGACTGCGCCGAAAGCTTCGCCGAATTCGGATCGGACAAGGTCAGGACGACCTTCAACCTGCTCCTGAAAATGGGGGCGATCCTCCGCGCCGGCGGCTATGGCGAGGTCGTCCATCTCGCCCGCATCGCGGGACAATTCGCGAAGCCCCGTTCCTCGCCCAGCGAGACGATCGACGGAGTGACCCTCCCCAGCTATCGGGGCGATGCGGTGAACGGGCCGGCGTTCGACGAAGCGAGCCGAATTCCCGATCCTCGCCGCCTGCTCGACGCCCATCGCCAGGCGCAGGTCACGATCGATCTGCTCAAGGCCTATGCCGCGGCGGCCTATGCCGACCTGCCGGAGATCAACCGCGATGTCGGCAGCAACGAGCCGGCCCGTCCAGTCAGCCTGTTCACCAGCCATGAAGCCCTGCTTCTCAACTATGAGCAGGCGCTGACCCGCTTCGACGAGGCGAGCGAGCGCTGGTGGGCGCTTTCGGGCCATATGATCTGGATCGGCGACCGCACGCGGCAGCTGGACGGCGCCCATGTCGAGTTCGCGAGCGGCATCGCCAACCCGATCGGGCTCAAATGCGGTCCGAACCTGGAGCCTGACGCGCTGCTGCGTCTCATCGACCGGCTCGATCCCGACAACAGGCCGGGCCGGCTGGTCCTGATCGGGCGCTTCGGCGCCGCGAATGTCGGCGATCGCCTGCCTGAATTGATGCGTGTCACCCTGCGCGAAGGCCGTGCGGCCATCTGGTCGATCGATCCGATGCACGGCAACACGCGCAGCCTCGGCGGCTTCAAGACGCGGCTGGTCCAAGACATAATGGCCGAGGTGTCCGCCTTCTTCGAAGTGGCCGCCGCCGAAAACGTCCATCCCGGCGGCGTCCATCTGGAGATGACCGGGGCCGACGTGACCGAGTGTCTTGGTGGAAGCGTGAAGATGTCGGAGGAGGATCTGCCGCGACGCTACCTCACCCTTTGCGATCCGCGCCTCAACCGGACTCAGGCGCTGGATGTCGCCTCGACGATCGCACGGCTGCTCCGTCAGCGTCGGGCCCTCACCAGATCAGACGCGGCGTGAACGGAGGCCAGCTTATGGCCGGCGACCAGGCTACCGCCACGGCGTCGCCCGCCCTTCGCGGCACGATCGAGGTGCCGGCGGACAAGTCCATGTCCCACCGCGCCCTTATCCTCGGCGCGCTGGCGAAGGGCACGACGAGCATCTCCGGCCTTCTCGAAGGCCAGGATGTGCTCGACACGGCCGCCGCCGTGCGGGCGTTCGGCGCCACCGCCGAACGCTGCGCCCCCGGCGAATGGCGAGTCACCGGCGGCGCCTGGCGCTCGCCGCCAACAGCGATCGATTGCGGCAATTCGGGAACGGGCGTGCGTCTGCTGATGGGCGCCGCCGCGGGCTTCGACCTCGAAGCGGTCTTCACCGGCGACCGCTCCCTCACCCGGCGCCCGATGGACCGGGTGCTCGCCCCACTCCGGACGATGGGTGCCGAAGTCGAGGCGAGCGAGGGGGGGCGCCTCCCCGTACGGCTTCGCGGCGGGAGGCTTTGCGGCATCCATTTCCGGAACGACAAGGCTTCGGCGCAGATCAAGTCCGCCATCCTGCTCGCCGGCCTCCGGTCCGAGGCTGCGGTCGAGGTCCTCGAGCCCGCCCCGAGCCGCGACCATAGCGAAAACATGCTCCGCGCCTTCGGGTGCGACGTCGAGGTCGAAGAGACGGCGGACGGCCGCCTCGTCCGTCTCGGCCGCCAGCGTTCGCTCACCGCCGCCACCCTCCAAATACCCGGCGACCCTTCCTCCGCCGCTTTCCCGCTCGTCGCCGCGCTCATCTCGCCGGGCTCGAACCTCACCGTCCGCTCGGTCATGGTCAACCCGCTTCGCGCCGGCCTGTTCACGACGCTGGCCGAGATGGGAGCCGACCTCCGCTTCCTCGATCAGCGCTCTATGTCGGGCGAAGCGGTTGCGGACATCGCCGTCCGCTCCAGTCCGCTTCGCGGCGTCGAGGTGCCCGCAGAGCGCGCGCCTTCCATGATCGACGAATATCCGATCCTCGCCATCGCCGCCGCCTTCGCGCGCGGCCGGACCGTGATGCACGGCATCGGCGAACTCCGGGTGAAGGAGAGCGACCGCCTCGCTGCCATCCTCGCCGGCCTCGCCGCTTGCGGGATCGAGGCCTGGGAAGAAGGCGACACGCTCATCGTCGATGGCCTTGGCGGCCCGCCCGTCGGTGGCGCCAAGGTGCTCGCCCATGACGACCACCGCATCGCCATGAGCTTCCTCGTCATGGGCCTCGCCAGCGAACGCGCCATCTCCGTGGATTCGGCCAACATGATAGATACCAGCTTCCCCGGCTTCGCTCGGACCATGGGTTCTATCGGGGCTCGCATCGCATGAGCCGTCCAACTGTCGCCTATCAGGGGCTGCCCGGCGCCTTCAGCCACGAGGCTTGCCTCGCCTTTTTGCCCGCCTTTTGGCCCATCGCGAAACCCAGCTTCGCCGCCGTAGCCGCTGCAGTGGAGGCCGGCGAAGCTGATCTCGGTATTCTTCCCATCGAAAACAGCAGCGCCGGCCCGGTTGAGGAAGCGCATCGCGTCTTGGCCCAGAGCCCTCTCGCCACCGTTTCGGAACACTCGCTTCCCATCCGCCTCCATCTTCTATCCCTTCCCGGAGCCCGGCTGGAGGCGATTATCCGAGCGATCAGCCACCCGATGGCGCTCGCCCAATGCGCCGAGACGCTGCGCTCGCTGAAGCTCGCGACCGCCGCCGCCGCCAACACGGCCATCGCGGCGGAAAAGCTGGCGACCGGAACCGACCTTCAAACCGCGGTGCTCGCCTCCTCGGCGGCGGCCAGGACCTATGGTCTGGCGATCTTGCGCCGGGATGTGCATGACCGTCCCGACAACGCCACCCGATTTCGGGTCGTCGGTCGGCCGGGAGACAGTGCATGAGCTACAACATGTTCGGCCGCGCCCTGCGCTTCATGACCTGGGGCGAGAGCCACGGGCCAGCCATCGGCGCGATTGTCGACGGCTGCCCCCCGGGGCTCGAGCTGTCCGAGTCCGACATCCAGCCCTGGCTCGACCGGCGGCGCCCCGGCGCCTCGCGCTTCACCACCCAGCGCCGCGAGCCCGACCAGGTCCGTATCCTCTCCGGCCTGTTCGAGGGCCGCACGACCGGCACGCCGATCAGCCTCGCAATCGACAATGTCGACCAGCGTTCCAAGGATTATGGCGAGATCGCCGCCGCCTATCGTCCGGGCCATGCCGACTATGCCTATGACGCCAAATACGGGCTGCGCGACTGGCGCGGCGGCGGGCGCAGCTCGGCGCGGGAAACCGCCTCGCGCGTCGCGGCCGGAGCGGTCGCGCGGCTCATCGTCCCCGAGGTCACGATCCGCGCCTATGTCGTCGAGATCGGCGGGGACGCGATCGACCGTTCCGCCTTCGATGACTCCGCCATCGAGGCCAACCCCTTCTTCTGTCCCGACCCGGCCGCCGCCGAGCGCTGGGAAAAGCTCATCGACGATGTCCGCAAGGCGGGATCCTCGGTCGGCGCCGTGGTCGAATGCGTTGCCACCGGCGTTCCTCCCGGTTGGGGCGCCCCCGTCTATGCCAAGCTCGACAGCGAGCTGGCCGCCGCCTGCATGTCGATCAATGCGGTGAAGGGTGTGGAGATCGGCGACGGCTTCGCGGCGGCGCGGGCCCGCGGCGAAGACAATGCCGATCCGATGCGTGCCGGCCCCGCCTTCCTCGCCAATCATGCGGGGGGAATAGCGGGCGGGATTTCGACCGGGCAGCCGGTGGTCGTCCGCGTCGCGTTCAAACCGACGAGCTCGATCCTGACTCCCGTGCCCACGATCGACCGGACGGGCGCGGAAACGGAGATCAGCACCAAGGGTCGCCACGATCCCTGCGTAGGCATCCGCGGCGCGCCGGTCGTCGAGGCGATGATGGCGTTCGTCCTGGCCGACCAGAAGCTCCTCCACCGGGCTCAGTGCGGATGACCATCCTCAACGTCGCCCTCGGCCAACGCAGCTACGATATCCTCGTCGAGGAAGGCCTGCTCGATCGAGCCGCCGATCACTTGGCGGGCTTCGCTCGCGACGGCCGCCTGATCGTCGTCAGCGACGAAACCGTCTGGGCGGCCCAGGGCGAAAGGCTGAGCCGCGGGCTGGGACCCGTCCAGGCCGCGCCCATCATCCTTCCGCCCGGCGAGGCGAGCAAGAGCTGGGCGACGCTCGCGCACCTCGTCGACCGGCTGCTCGCGCTCGGCGTCGAGCGGCGCGACCATATCGTCGCCTTCGGCGGCGGCGTCATCGGCGATCTCGCCGGCTTCGCCGCCGCCATCGTCAATCGCGGCTGCGGTTTCGTCCAGATCCCGACGAGCCTCCTCGCCCAGGTCGACAGCTCCGTCGGCGGCAAGACCGCGATCAACGTGCCGGCCGGAAAGAATCTGGTCGGCGCCTTCCACCAGCCCTCGCTGGTGCTGATCGACCCGACGGTGTTGGCCACCCTCGATGCGCGCCAGCTGCGCGCCGGCTATGCCGAGATCGTCAAATATGCGCTGATCGAGGATGCGCCCCTGTTCGCCTGGCTGGAGGAAAATGGCCCGGCGCTGCTCGGAGGCGAACCCGGCCTGCTCCACCACGCGATCGCGGCCGCCGTCGCCGGCAAGGCCCGGATCGTCGCCGAAGACGAGCGCGAGACGCTCGGCCGCCGCGCCCTTCTCAATCTCGGCCACACCTTCGGTCACGCGCTCGAGGCGGAAACGGGCTATTCCGATCGCCTCCTCCATGGCGAAGCGGTGGCCGCCGGGATCGTCTGCGCCTTCCAATTCTCGGTGGAACGGCGCCTTTGTCCGTCCGCGGACGCGGAGCGAGTCCAGGCCCACCTCGCCGCCACCGGACTCCCCACCAGGCTCGGCGATATCGGCATCGCCGCCGACGGCAGGAGACTCGTCGCCCATATGATGCACGACAAGAAGCGCGAGGGGGGACGGCTTCCCTTCATCCTGACCCGCGGCATCGGCCAGGCCTTCGTCGACATGAGTGTAGAGCTAGAGGAGGTCGAGCATTTCCTCGACCGTAGAGCCTGACCGGACGGGGCGGCGCCGCTTTCATGTTGACACGGGCCTCCAAGACGGGTTGAACCCTTGCCGATGACCCGCCGTGTGACCTTTGGCCTTGAGGCCCTCGCATCGCGCGATGCCGCTGCCGCGGCGTCGGTCATTTGCTTTACCTATTATCTCACCCGACGGGCGGAGATCGGCTGACGCGCGCACGCAAAAGGCTCGCAGATTTCGAACCCCGCCCGGTCCTCCAGGCGGGGTTTTTTCTTGTTGCAAGAAGGAACCCACGATGTTGCAGAATGATAATCATCAACGAGAAAGGCACGGCGCCCTCGCCTCGCCGACGCCCCCTACTGGCGCGGCGGAGGACTGGACGGTGCCCCAGCGCTGGGACGAGCTGACGGCGGAGGACCATTGGGTGTGGGACACCCTCTTCGCCCGCCAGCAGACCCTGCTCCACGGCCGCGCCGTCGAGGCATTCGGCCAGGGCCTCGACGTGCTCCACCTCTCGCGCCCCGGCGTTCCCAATTTCGACGAGCTGAACGACAAGCTCCATCGCCGCACCGGATGGACGGTCGTCGCCGTGCCGGGCCTCGTTCCCGATGACGTATTCTTCCGGCATTTGAGCGAACGCCGTTTTCCGGCCGGAAACTTCATCCGCGCCGCGGACCAGCTCGATTATCTCGAGGAGCCGGACGTCTTCCACGACGTCTTCGGCCACGTGCCGCTCCTCGCCCAGCCCGACGTCGCCGACTTCATGCAGGCGCTCGGCCATCTGGGCCTCGAGGCGGTCGAGCTTGGCGCCCTCCATCGCCTCGCCCGTCTCTACTGGTACACCGTCGAGTTCGGGCTGGCCCGCGAGAACGGCGCGTTCAAGATCTACGGCGCCGGCATCCTGTCGAGCTTCGGCGAATCGCACTATTCGCTCGAAAGCGCGAAACCGCACCGGCTGAATTTCGATCTGAGGCGGGTCCTGAGAACGGGTTACCGGACCGACTCATTCCAGCTCAGCTACTTCGTGATCGACCGCTTCGAGGACGTACTGAAGCTGGTGCTCAGGAACGATCTGTCCGCGCTTTACGAAGAGCTGGACCGTTCGCCAGACCTCAGCCCCTGTAGCATCGAGGAGGCCGATCTGCTCGCGGCCTGAGCGGATCGCCGCGCGCCATCCCCTGCCTCCCTCTTTGACCCCCATGACTATCGGGCTTTAAGGCCCCGAAGGAGAATGAAATGAAGCTCGAGTCCGTTGCCCTGCACCATGGCTATTCGTCGGATCCCACGACCCGGTCGGCGGCGGTGCCGATCTACCAGACGACGTCCTATACGTTCGACGACACGCAGCATGGCGCCGACCTGTTCGACCTCAAGGTCACCGGCAACATCTATACGCGCATCATGAACCCGACCACCGCCGTGCTCGAGGCGCGGGTGGCGGAGATGGAAGGGGGGATCGCAGCGCTCGGCCTCGCTTCCGGCATGGCGGCGATCACCTACGCGATCCAGACGATCGCGGGGGCCGGCGACAATATCGTGTCGATCTCCCAGCTCTACGGCGGCACCTACAACCTCTTCATGCACGCCTTCCCCCGCCAGGGCATCGAAGTGCGCATGGCGGCCTTCGACGACTATGAGGGGCTGGAGGCCCTGATCGACGAGCGCACCCGGGCCGTGTTCCTCGAATCGATCGGCAACCCGGCCGGCAACGTCGTCGACATCGAGCGCATCGCCGAGATCGCTCATCGCCACGGCGTGCCCGTCATCGTCGACAATACGGTGGCGACGCCCTTCCTGTGCCGCCCCTTCGATTTCGGAGCCGACATCGTCGTCCACTCCCTCACCAAATATATCGGTGGCCATGGCACCACCGTGGGCGGCATGATCGTCGACAGCGGCAAGTTCGACTGGGTCGCCAACAAGGCCCGCTTCCCTATCCTAAACGAGCCCGATCCCTCCTATCACGGCGTCGTCTATACCGAGGCGCTGGGGCCGGCCGCGTTCATCGGACGCGCCCGGGTGGCGCCGCTTCGCAACATGGGCGCCGCGCTCGCGCCGCACAGCGCCTTCCTGATCCTTCAGGGGCTGGAGACGCTGGGCCTCAGGATGGAGCGGCACTGCGAGAACGCGCTCAAGGTCGCCCAGCATCTCCAGGCCCATCCCAAGGTCGAATGGGTCAGCTATGCCGCGCTTCCCGACAGCAAGTTCAATGCGGTCGCGCGCAAGATCACCAAGGGCAAGGGCTCGGGCATCCTGAGCTTCGGCATCAAGGGCGGGAAGGAAGCCGGCGGCAAGTTCATCGACGGGCTCCAGATGATCCTGCGGCTCGTCAATATCGGCGATGCCAAGTCGCTCGCCTGCCATCCGGCCTCGACGACGCACCGTCAGCTCAACCCGGAAGAGCTGGCCCGCGCGGGCGTCTCGGAAGATCTCGTGCGCCTGTCGATCGGCATCGAACATGTCGACGACATCATCGCCGACATCGATCAGGCGCTGGCCGCCGTCTGACGACCCCAGCGATCGCAGCTCGCCAATATGTTGGCGAGTATGCGGTCGCCGAGCGGCGTGAGGATCGATTCCGGGTGGAATTGGAGCCCGACCTGCAGCGCCTCGGGGTCGCTGATCGCCATCGCCATGCCGTCGAGCTCGGCATGTACCTGGAATCGCTCCGGCACGTCGGGCGTGCACAGCGAGTGGTAGCGTCCGACACGAAGCGGGCTTTCCAACCCCAGGAAGGGCCCCTCCGAGTCATGATGAAGGACCGAGGCCTTGCCGTGCACGATCGCGGGGGCGCCGCGGACGGCGCCCCCGGCCTCCTCGACGATAGCCTGATGGCCGAGGCAAATGCCGACCAGCGGGAGACGGCCCCGTGCGAGGCCGATCAACTCCAGGTAGCAGCCGGCATCCGCCGGCCGGCCGGGACCGGGCGAGAGGACGATGATCGCCTCGTTGCGCATCGCCACGTCGAAGGCGCGGCCCGCCTCGACATGGCTCCTCATCACCTGCACGCGGCGCCCCATTCGTTCGAAGGACTCGGCCAGGTTGAAGCTGAAGCTGTCGAGATGATCGACGAGGAGGATCTGGGGCTTCATCGCGCCGCCTCCGCCGATGCCAGCGCGATCAGGACGGCAGACGCCTTGCGCCTCGTTTCATCGGCCTCGCGCACGGGATCGGAATCATGCACCACGCCGGCGCCCGCCCGCACCCGTGCCTGTCCATCGCGGACGACGGCGGATCGGATGATGACGGCGCTGTCCATCTCGCCGGCGCCGGATACCCAACCGACCGCGCCGCCATAGGGGCCGCGCCTTGTCGCTTCCCATTGCCTAAGCAACTCCATGGCCTTGAGCTTGGGCGCGCCGGTGAGCGTGCCGACATTGAGGCAAGCCTGGAGGGCGTGGAAGGCGTCGAAGCCGATCGCAAGATTGCCGCGCACTAGCGAGACCAGATGCATGACCCGCGCAAAGCGCTCCACCTTGAGGAGCGATGCAACCCGCCGGGTGCCGGGGATGCTGATCCGAGCGACGTCGTTGCGGGCGAGGTCGACCAGCATCATATGCTCGGCCGTCTCCTTCTCGTCGAGCCGAAGATCGGCCTCAAGACGGTCGTCCAGGTCGGGAGTCTCGCCGCGCGCACGCGTGCCGGCGATCGGCTTTACCTCGACGATCGGCCAGCCTTCGTCGCGATGGACGCGGACGGCACTTTCGGGAGACGCGCCGAAGATAATTTGGTCGGGACCCGAGACGAAGAACATGTAGGGACTCGGGTCCAGCCCGCGCTGCTTGGCGAAGGCCGTAACGGGATCGCTGCAGGGCATCTCGAAGGTGCGGGACGGCACGATCTGATAGACATCTCCCGCCTCGATGTTGCGCTTGAGACGGTCGACGAGCGATGCGAAGCTCTCGTCGTCGATGTCGACCGCCACCTCGGCGGGCGCCTCGGCCGTGGCCGGGACCTCGACGCTCCTGGTGGCGGCCTCACACCTTTGGACGAGCCGTGCGAGCCGCTGGGCCGCCTCATGATGGGCCTGCTCCGCTTCCCGGCGGCAATCCGATCCGAAAGCGGTGCAGATGAGCCGCACCGACGCGTGCGGCTCCACGACGATCAGGGATTCGGCGAGCCAGAATTGGTAGTCGGGGAAGCCAAGGACATCCTCCTGCCCCGCCGGCAGGCTTTCGAACATGTCCACATGATCGAAGGAAACGATGCCGGCCGTGAAGAGGGCGAACGGCTCGTCTGCGGAGAAACTCTTGAGGTTCTGCACCAGGCTTCGCAGCGCATCGAAGGGTGACGGGGCGATCAGGCGGGCTTCGGCCCCCTCTTCGTCGGTCTTCGGAAAGCTGAGGGTGAGGATATCCTCGGCCGAAGCCGCGACATATCGCCCGAGCTGCGCTGCCGCGACCTCGAGGACGCGCCGTCCGCCGCTCGAGAGGGCGGTGAGCGTGACATCGCGGCCCCTGCACTCCGCGCGAACGGCAGCCTTGTCGACGATGAAGGCCCTGCCGCCCGCCTCCTCCAGGAGCAATGTGTCGGTGCGCTGGCCACGATCGGTCAGCGCCGCGTAGAGGCTCAGCGGATCGCGGCTTACCGACAGGATCCGCCGAAGCGCGACCGCCTCGCCCAGTTGAAGCTCCGGCGCCCTCATGCGAGCCGTCTTCCCAATATCGGCAGCAACGCGCCAAGCTTCGCCATCAGCGCGTCGAACTGCGCCGGGTAGAGCGACTGCTCTCCGTCGGACCAGGCGACTGCTGGATCTTCATGAACCTCCACGAGAAGCCCGTCCGCGCCGCAGGCCGCCGCGGCGAGGGACATGGGGAGGACGAGGTCGCGGATACCCGTGCCGTGCGACGGATCGACCAGGACGGGCAGGTGCGTTCTTGCCTTTATGTAGGGCACGGCGGCGAGGTCGAGCGTATTGCGGATCGCCGTCTCGAAGGTGCGTATGCCGCGCTCGCACAGAATGACCTGATCGTTGCCTTCGGCGAGTATATATTCGGCGGCGAGCAGCAGATCCTCGATGCGCGCCGCGAAGCCGCGCTTCAGAAGAATGGGTTTTCCGATACGCCCCAGCGCCCTCAGCAGCGCGAAATTCTGCATGTTGCGCGCCCCCACCTGGACGATGTCGGCATGGGCGGCGACCAGGTCGACGTCGGCGATCTCCATTACCTCGGTGACGATGGGAAGGCCGATCTCCCGGCCCGCTTCCGAGAGGAGCTGAAGCCCGTCGGGGCCATGGCCCTGGAAGCTGTAGGGGCTCGTCCTCGGCTTATAGGCGCCTGCCCTCAGGGCGACCGCGCCGCCATTCTTGACCGCCCGCGCGGTCGCCCGGAGCTGATCGGGCGTCTCGACGGCACAGGGACCGGCGATCACGCAAAAGTCCCGGCCGCCGATCGCGCTCCTGCCAAGGGGAATCACGGTGTCGTGCGGATGAAGCTCGCGGCTCACCAGCTTGTAAGGGGCGAGGATCGGCTCCACCGAAGCCACATGGGGGTGGCTTTCGAGCGCAAGCTCGGCGACGACAGACGCCTCGCCCAGCGCGCCCAGCACCACCCGGTCGTCGCCCGGCATGTGGAGCGCCCTCAATCCTGTTTCTGAGATCCGCGCGAGCAAGGCGTCGGCTGCCTCGGACGGCGTGTCCGGCTTCAATGTGATGATCATGACAACACAGCTTTCGTCAGGGTAAAAAAAAGCCCGCCAGGAGGCGGGCCAATTTCGCAGTCGATCTCGTGAAGGGAGATCTAGTCGAACGTCGGCGCGGCCCGCCATCGAAGGGCAGTCGAGCGCCACCAGCGCAGGGAAAGCTGCACGAAACCGGACCGCGAACGAGTCGCCGTCGAAGCCGGGTCAGCAAAATGTCCCTGGTGCGTCATGCCACCTTATTGCCCTTGCCCAGCAAGGCGCACAAGAGCGAAATTCCGGCGTGCGACGGGCCGCGTCTTCTTTGGATTGGCGGATACCTCCGAACCTGTCATTTTGGAGGGGGTGCAGGGAGGTCTTCATGGATAAGACCACGACCCAAGTTTACCGCGGCAATGACCGGCTGCTCTACGGCATCATCCTGGGCGTGCTGGCATTTTGGCTCTTTGCCCAAACCACATTGAACATCGCGCCGGTCATGGCCGCGGATCTCCGCGTCGAACAGTCGTTCATGAACATAGCGGTGTCGATCACGGCGCTGTTCTCGGGGATCTTCATCGTGGTCGTCGGCGGCCTGGCCGACCGGGTCGGGCGCGTCCGGATGCTGCTCGTCGGCTTCGGCTTTTCGATCCTGGGGTCGCTGCTGGTCGGGCTGGCTCCGGCCGGGCCGATGGGTGGGACGTTCCTGATGCTCGGCCGGATTTGCCAGGGGCTGTCCGGAGCCTTCGTCATGCCGTCGTCGCTGGCGCTGGTGAAGGCCTATTGGGACGGCGCCGAGCGCCAGCGCGCCATTTCCCTTTGGTCGATGGGCTCGTGGGGCGGCTCGGGTTTCGCGGCCCTGTTCGGGGGGCTGATGGCCGAGAATGTCGGCTGGCGCTGGATCTTCATCATTGCCGCCATCGTGTCGCTGATCGGCCTGCTGATGGTGCGCGGCACGCCGGAAAGCAAAGCGCCCCCGAAAGCCGGCTATCGGTTCGATCTCGCGGGCGTGCTGACATTCATGGTGACCATGGTTGCGCTGCAGATCTTCGCCACCCAGGGCGCCGTCTTCGGCTGGACCAGCCCGGCATCGGTGGGCCTGCTGGCGGCCGCTCTGATCTTCGGCTTTGCCTTTTACCGGATCGAGAGCGGCAATCCGAACGCCTTCGTGCAGTTCCGCCTGTTCCGAAACCTGACCTATACCGGCGCCACCATCTCGAACCTTCTGCTGAACGCGACCGCCGGGATCATCATGGTCGCGATGCTGCTGCTCCAGGAGGGCGGCGAGATGTCGGCCCAGCGGGCCGGTCTGCTCACCGTCGGCTATGCGATCACGATCCTCGCCTTCATTCGCGCCGGCGAAAAGCTGCTGCAGCGCTTCGGGCCACGCAAACCGATGCTGTGGGGGAGCTATATCGTCGGCCTGTCGATCCTGCTGCTGATGCCGACCAACCTGATGCTGGGCACCTATACGATACTGGCCGTCATCGCCTTCTCGCTCTTCGGGCTGGGTTTGGCCTTTTATGCCACGCCCTCGACCGATGCGGCGCTGTCGAACCTCCCCGAAGACCAGGCGGGCGCGGGAGCGGGCATCTACAAGATGGCCTCGTCGCTCGGCGCGTCGTTCGGGGTCGCCATATCGTCGACGATCTACACCGCCATCGCCGGCCGGGAAGAAGGCATTCGCTGGATCGAGGGGGTGATCACATTCGTTGGACGGCAGGAAAATCTGGCCTCGCGCGAGGCGGCCTTCTTCGCGCTGCTGGCCAATCTGGTGATGGTGGTAGCGGCGGTCATCTCGATCGTGACCACCGTGCCGAAGGGCAAGACCGGCGAGCAGGGCTGACCCGGGAGCCGGTCTCCCCTCACGGAGGAGACGCGACATGCAAGCGTTCGCGACGGAGCTCGAACAGGACACCCCGCGCATGAAGGAGTGGTTCGAGCATATGCACCGTCACCCGGAACTCTCGATGCGGGAAACCGCAACCGCCGATTATATCGAGGAGCAGCTGCGCAGCATCGGCGTCGACGACGTCGCCACCGGTGTCGGCAAACATGGCATTGTGGCCACGCTGACGGCCGGCGGGGGCGACAAGGCCATCGGGCTGCGGGCCGATTTCGACGCCCTGCCCATCGAGGAACGGGAGAATCTCCCCTATAAGTCGACGGTATCCGGCGTGGCGCATGTATGCGGCCATGACGGTCATTCGGCCATGCTGCTGGGTGCCGCCCGCTATCTCGCCCGGACCAGGAACTTCAACGGCACCGTCCGGCTGATCTTCCAACCCGGCGAGGAGACCATGGAGGGCGCTCCCGCCATGATCGACGACGGGCTGTTCGAACGCTTTCCGGTCGACGCGGTTTTCGGCATGCACAACATACCGGGCCTCGACGAGGGCAAGCTCTACTTCCGGGCCGGCGAGACGATGGCATCGGTCGACAACTGGGAGGTCGAGGTCGTCGGCAGGGGCGGCCATGGCGGCATGCCCGAGCTAGCCATTGACCCGATCGTGGCCGCCTCGTCGATCGTCATGGCGATCCAGAGCATCGTGTCGCGCAACGTCGCGCCCGCGCATCGGGCCGTCGTCACCATCGGCGCCTTCCTGGCCGGCAATGCCGGCAATGTGGTTGCCGACAAGGCGATCCTGCGTCTCTCGATCCGAACGACAACGCCGGACGATCGCGAGATGATCCTCGGCAACATCCGCCGCATCGTCGCGCATCAGTCCGAGTCCTTCGGCTGCACGTCGGACATCCGCGAGGGCGTTCCGGGCGCCGTTCTGGTCAATGATGAGAGCGAGACCAAAAAGGCGGTGAAGATCGCGCGGCAGGCCTTTGGCGACGACAGGGTGATCTATCCCGGGCCCGCCTTCCTGGCGTCGGAGGATTTCGCCTTCATGCTGCAGGAGAGGAAGGGGACCTATTGTTTCCTGGGCGGGGGCCCGGGCAAGATGGTCCACCACCCCGAATATCGCTTCAACCAGGCCATCCTGCCCATGGGTGCGGCCTATTGGGTGGCGCTCGTCGAGAACTACCTGCGCTGACGGCCGCGACCCCTTTCAGTTGATCCGTTTCGAGGTCTCGGCCCTGGAAGGGGATGGGCGTTCGCCGGACAGTTCCTCGATGATCGGGCAGTCGGGCCTGCCGTCGCCCGCGCACCGCTCGATCAGCTCGGTCAGCGTATGTTCCATCGCCTGCAGCTCGCCGATCTTGGCCCGAATCGTCGCCACGTGCGAAAGCGCCGCTTCCCGGACCTCGGAGCTGGCCCTTCCCTTGTCGCGATAAAGCTCGAGAAGGTGGCGGCACTCTTCGACGGTGAAGCCGAGGCTTCGAGCCCGCGCGATGAAGCGCAGCTCGTGAACCTCTCTCATCGAATAGTCGCGATAGCCATTATCCCGCCGCGCCGAGGAGATGAGCCCGATATCCTCATAGTAGCGGATCGTCTTGGGCGGCAGGCCCGACAGGTCTCCAGCTTGGCCGATGTTCATGGCTGTCCCTCAAGGTCCAGTGTCCGCAGGCGGAGCGCATTGCCGATCACCGAAACGGACGAGAGGCTCATCGCCAGTGCGGCGATCATCGGGCTAAGCAGCAGGCCGGTGATCGGGTAGAGAACCCCTGCCGCGATCGGAACACCGAGCGCGTTGTAGCCGAAGGCGAACCAGAGGTTCTCGCGAATGTTGCGGGTGACGCCGCGCGAGAGCCGCCGGGCGCGAACGAGCCCCATCAGGTCGCCCCTCACCAGAGTGACGCCAGCGCTCTCCATGGCGACGTCGGCGCCGGTCCCCATGGCGATGCCGATGTCGGCCCGGGCGAGCGCAGGCGCATCATTGACGCCGTCGCCGGCCATGGCGACCACCCTGCCTTCGCGTTTGAGACGGTCGATGACGGCGTCTTTGTCTTGCGGCAGCACGTCCGCGATCACCTCATCGATGCCGAGCTTCCTGGCCACGGCTTCGGCGGTCCTTCGGTTGTCGCCGGTAAGCATGATCACCCGGAGGCCTTCCTTGTGAAGAAGCTCGACGGCGCGCGCCGTGGTCGGCTTGATCGGATCGGCAACGGCGGCCAGGCCCGCGAACCTGCCGTCGATCGCCGCGAACATGACGGTGGCACCCTCGTCCCGATAGCGCCCTGCCGCGTCCGCAAGATCGGGTTGATCGGCGCCTTCCGCCTGCATCAATGCCGCATTGCCGATCGCCACGCGGCGGCCCTCGATCTGCCCGACGACCCCCTTGCCCGAGACGGACTCGAAGCCGTCGACCGGCAGAAGGTCAAGCGATCGGGCTTCCGCTCCAGCGATGATCGCATGCGCCAAGGGGTGCGCACTGGAGCGCTCCAGCGAGGCGGTAAGGGTCAGCAGCTCATTTTCGTCCTGGCCGGCCGCCCGTTCGACCGCCACCAGAGCGGGCTTGCCCTCGGTGAGGGTGCCCGTCTTGTCGACGACAATGGTGTCGACGGCCGCGAACCGCTCCAGCGCCTCGGCATTCTTGATGAGCACGCCCGCCTGGGCACCCTTTCCAACGCCGACCATGATCGACATCGGCGTCGCCAGGCCCAAGGCACAGGGGCAAGCGATGATGAGCACCGACACGGCGGCCACCAGCGCGAAGGGAACGCTCGGCGGCGGCGCGGCGAACGACCAGACGATGAAAGCCAGGACAGCCACGGCGATGACGGCCGGCACGAACCAGCCCGAAACCTGGTCGACCTTCTTCTGGATCGGCGCCTGGCTGCGCTGGGCCTCGGCGACCATCTGCACGATGCGCGCCAGCATCGTCTCCGAACCGACGCGCTGAGCCTTCATGATGAAGGACCCATCGCCATTGATGGACCCGCCCGTGACTTCGTCGCCGATCGACTTCGAGACGGGAAGCGGCTCGCCGGTCAGCATGGACTCATCGAGGGCCGAGCTGCCCTCGACCACGACACCGTCGACGGGGACCGCCTCGCCCGGCTTCACCCTCAGCCGATCGCCCAGTTTCACCAGATCCAGCGGAATCGTTCGATCCGTCTTGCCGTCGATCAGATGGGCCGTCTTCGGCGCCAGATCGAGAAGCGCCCTGATGGCCGAGCCCGTGCGTTCCCGTGCGCGCAGTTCGAGCACCTGCCCGAGCAGGACGAGGGTGACGATGACTGCGGCAGCCTCGAAATAGAGGCCGACGCCGCCATCATGTCCGCGGAAGGACGGCGGGAAAATGTGCGGCGCGAGCGCGCCGACCATCGAATAGGCCCAGGCCACGCCCGTGCCCAAAGCGATGAGGGTGAACATGTTGAACCGGCGGCGGACGACGCTCTGCCAGCCGCGCACGAAGAAGGGCCAGCCGCCCCACAGAACGACCGGCGTGGCCATCGCCAATTCTATGAAGTCGAGCGTCCGGCCGCCGGCGAACTCGACCGTCGCCGGCACAAAATGGCGGAGCATGACCAATATGGCGAGTGGTGCCGAAAGCACGGCCGAGACGATAAAACGCCGGCGCATGTAGAGATATTCTTCCGACGGGCCATCGGCCAGGGAGATGCCCTTGGGCTCCAGCGCCATGCCGCAGATCGGGCAGGTGCCGGGTCCGATCTGCTCGATCTCCGGATGCATCGGGCAGGTGTAGACTAGGTCTTCACCTCCGGCGGCCGGGGTCGGCGGCGCCGCATCGAGGAAGAACTCAGGACGGGCAATGAACCGCTCCCGGCATTTGGCGGAGCAGAAATGATAGGCCTGCCCTTCATGCTCGGCGTGATGCGGCGTGGTCACCGGGTCCACGGTCATCCCGCAGACCGGATCGATCACATTGGCGCTGCTTTCACCGTCGCGGTAGTGATGTCCAGGATGAGCGCCCGCGCCGCCGCCGGATTGAGCTCCCTGGTGGGCGTGACCTTCATGGCTATGGCCGTGGCAGCAGTTCTTCGTTTCCACTTCGCACCTTCCGAATCGCATATGGTGCCTCGGAAGTGGAGCTTACAGTAACTGGAAGGTCAAGAGCGCCGCCGCCGTGTCGTGTCCGCGCTTGTTTCAGATGGCTATCATTTGATTCTGACCTTGATCGTGGCGCACTGGTCGAGAGGCCGGCGGAATGTTTGACTGGATTATCACGCGGCCAGAAACGTGAACTAGAGGAGTGACGGCAGGTGGATCGGTTTGATGTGTTGATCGTCGGAGCCGGGCATGGCGGGGCGCAGGCAGCGATTGCGCTCAGGATGCTCAAATTCGGCGGAAGCATCGCGATCGTCGGAGACGAGCCCGAATACCCCTATGAGCGCCCTCCCCTCTCCAAGGAATATCTCGCCGGGGAGAAGCCGTTCGAACGACTGGCGATCAGGCCCCAGCACTTCTGGGAGGAGCGCGAGGTATCGATGCTGCTCGGGCGGCGGGCCACGGCTGTCGATGCCGCGGCCCATGTCGTGACGCTCGAGGATGGATCAAAAATCCAGTATGGATCCCTGGTCTGGGCCACCGGCGGCAAGCCCCGCCAGCTGACGTGCAGCGGCAGCGAGCTAAGCCGGATCCACTCCGTGCGCTCCCGCGCCGACGTCGACGGAATGATCGCGGAACTGGACAGCGTCCGGCGCGTCGCGGTGATCGGCGGCGGCTATATCGGCCTCGAGGCGGCCGCCGTGCTCACCAAGCTCGGCAAGCAGGTCGTCCTGCTCGAAACGCTCGACCGCGTCCTCGCGCGGGTCGCCGGCGAGCCCGTGTCCCGTTTCTACGAGGCAGAGCATCGCGCTCATGGCGTGGACGTCCGGACCGGCATCGCCGTCGAGTGCATAACCGGCGAAGGCGGCGCGGCGACGGGAGTGCGCCTGGGCGACGGCAGCGAAGTGCCGGCCGACATGTTCATTGTCGGGATTGGCATCGTCCCGGCGGTCGAGCCGCTGCTCGAGGCCGGGGCCGTCGGCGGCAACGGCATCGAGGTCGACGCCTACTGCCGCACGAGCTTGCCGGATGTCTTCGCGATCGGAGATTGCGCATCGCACGAGAACCGGTTCGCCGACGGGCTGCGCCTGCGCCTGGAGTCCGTCCAGAACGCCAACGACCAGGCCACCGTGGCCGCGCGGGCCATTGCCGGAGAAGCCCAGCCTTACGAGGCGATGCCCTGGTTCTGGTCCAACCAATATGATCTGAAGCTGCAGACGGTGGGCCTCTCGACCAACCACGACCGGGTCATCGTGCGGGGCGATCCCGCCACCCGGAGCTTTTCCGCCGTGTATCTGAAGCAAGGGCGAGTGATCGCCTTGGACTGCATCAACGCCGTCAAGGATTATGTCCAAGGCCGAAAGCTCGTGCTCGAAGGTCTTTCGCCGGACGCGAGCAGGATCGCGAATGCAGACATTCCTCTGAAGGAACTTGCGTAAGCGCCTTGCTCAACGCCTGCGGCGGTCGAGATAGAGATAGGCCGGATCAAACTCCGCCCCCCGTTTCCAAGTTGGAACCTCGAATGCAAACGATCGGTTTGCTGAATCTCGGTCGTCGGCATCATGAGCCGCGGCGATTTCCAACGAGCATCTCGAGCCAGGCATGCAGCTGCTCAGCAAGCCGTTTGCAATGGACCCAGCCAGTTATCCACCCACCGCACGGCGATGGCGCTGGCCTCCGCCGGAGTGAAAGTGGAAGGGTCTAGCGAGAGCTCCAACCAAAGGCCGTCAACCAGCGCGGTGAGCGCGATCGCCGCGGGCCGCACCTCGGCGGGATCGAGGCCGCAGCCGGCGAGAAGCCGCTCCAGCCCTTCGCGATAGCCGCGATAGGTTTCGCCATGGATGGCGGCGATGGCCGGGCGGGTGTTCACCAGGCTCCAGAAGGCCAGCCAGGTGGCGAGAAGCTTGGGGTCCGCGATCGGCGGGCGGAAGCTGGCGGTGACAAAGGCGATCAGGCGCTGACGAGGCTCCGGTCCCGCTTCCCCTTCCGCCGCCGCCAACGAGCGGGAAACCCGCTCCGTCACATCGCGATAGGTGGCGGCGATGAGGTCGCCGATGCCTTCGAAATAATGCCTGAGCAGCCCCGGCGAAACGCCTGCACGAGCGCAGATGGTGCGGACCGATGTTCCCGCCACGCCCTTGTCGGCGAGGCAGTCCGCGGCCGCTTCGATGAGGGATTGACGCCGGAAGTCGGCGCTTTCCCGCTTTGCGGCCGCTCTCGCCATTGCGCCATCATAGTCGATATTATACGATCGTGCAAAAGCTGGAGACGATCATGGCGGAAGTGCAGCGCATCAACGGGGCGCCGGACGTCGATCCCGACGAAGGCTGGAGCCTGCCCGCCTGGATCTATCGCGACCCCGAATTCTTCCGCGTCGAAATGGAGCGGGTGATGCGGCCGAGTTGGCAGGTCGTCTGCCATTTGAGCGACATCGCCGAGCCGGGCCAATGGCACACGCTCGAATTCCTGGGCGAAAGCATCATCGTGGTGCGCGGCAAGGATGGCGCGGTGCGGGCGTTCACCAATGTCTGCCGCCACCGAGGCTCCCGGATCGTCGACGGAAGCTCCGGCTGCGCAAAGAAGCTGGTCTGCCCCTATCATGCCTGGACCTACAATCTGGACGGGACGCTGGCCGGCGTGCCGGGAAAGGGCGGCTATCCGACGCTCGACCCGGCCAATAGCGGCCTCGCTCCGGTGGAAATGGAAGTGTGGCGCGGTTTCGTCTTCGTGCGGCTGGAAGGCGGCGGGCCATCCGTCAGGGATATGATGGCGCCCTATGAGGACCGGATCGCCCCCTATCGCTTCGAGGAGTTGGAGGCGCTTGGCCGCGTCACGCTCCGCCCCCGCCCGGTCAACTGGAAGAACGTGGCCGACAATTATTCGGACGGCCTCCACATCCCGATCGCCCACCCTGGCCTCACCCGGCTGTTCGGCCGCGGCTACGGTATCGAGGCGGAGGAGAATGTCGACCGGATGTGGGGCGCGCTGGTCGATCAGCCCTCCCCCAATCTGTCGGAACGGACGTATCAGTCCTTGCTGCCCGAAGTCCCGCATTTGCCGGAGGACGCGCAGCGCCTGTGGCTCTATTTCAAGCTCTGGCCCAATGTCGCCTTCGACATCTATCCCGACCAGATCGATTTCATGCAGTTCCTCCCCGTCTCGCCCACCGAGACGCTGATCCGCGAGATCAGCTACGCCCTGCCCGACGAGCGGCGCGAGATGAAGGCGGCGCGCTATCTCAACTGGCGGATCAACCGGCAGGTGAATGCCGAAGACACCGCCCTGATCGCTCGTGTGCAGGCGGGGATGCAGTCGAGGAGCTTCACCGTGGGGCCGCTCAGCGACGAGGAAGTCTGCCTAAAAAGCTTCTGCCGGAAGATGCGTGGGCTCATTCCCGAAGCCAGGCTGCACGAGCCGCCCGCGCCGGGGTGGAGCCAGCGTGGGGCTGTTAATGCCGTGAATTGACGATGGGGCACCCTAGCGAAAGCTGGGGTCCGAACTGGTGCAGCATGGATGCCAGCCTTCGCTGGCAACGAGTAGGGGTAGAGATGACCAAGAGCTACGACGCGATCATCATCGGCGCCGGCCATAACGGCCTGGTCTGCGCCTTCTACCTTGCCCGGGCTGGCCTCAGGGTTCGCATCGTCGAGCGGCGCGACATAGTCGGCGGGGCGGCCGTGACCGAAGAGTTCCATCCCGGTTTTCGAAACTCGGTCGCGAGCTACACGGTCAGCCTGCTCCAGCCCAAGGTCATTCGCGACATGAAGCTCGTCGACCAGGGCTACAAGGTCATCGAGCGGCCCATCTCCAATTTCCTGCCTCAGGAGGATGGCGGCTATCTGAAGCTCGGCGGGGGGCTGGAGCGCACCCAGGCGGAGTTCCGGAAATTCTCCACGAGGGACGCGAGGGCCCTGCCAGCTTATTATGATGCGCTGGAGAATGTTGCGGACGTGCTGCGCGACCTCGCACTCCAGACGCCGCCTAATCTCGGCGACGGTTTGAAGACGTTGCTCGATGGCGCCCGCCAGGGACGGCGCCTCGCCCGGATGCCGCTCGGCCAGCAGCGCGACGTGCTCGACCTTTTCGTGAAGAGCGCGCGGACCTTCCTCGACAGCTGGTTCGAGAGCGAGCCAGTGAAAGCGGCCTTCGGTTTCGACGCGGTCGTCGGCAACTATGCCAGCCCCGACACGCCGGGTTCGGCCTATGTCCTCCTCCATCACGTCTTCGGAGAGGTGAATGGCAAGCGTGGCGCCTGGGGCCACAGCGTCGGCGGCATGGGCGCGATCACCCAGGCGATGGCCAAAGTGTGCCGCGAAGCCGGCGTCGAGATCAGCCTGGAAACGCCGGTCGCCCGAGTCCTCGTCGACGGCAACAAGGCGGCGGGCGTCAGGCTGGAGAGCGGCGAAGAAATCCACGCCGACACCGTCATCGCCAATGTCGGGCCGAAGCTGCTTTACGAGCGGATGATGGACCCCATGGACCTCACCCCCGAGTTCCATCGCCGCATCAAGGCGTTCAAGGCCGGCTCCGGGACCTTCCGGATGAACGTGGCGCTCTGCGAGCTGCCGCGCTTCACCTCCCTTCCCGAACCGGGCGAGCACCACCAGTCCGGCATCATCATCGCCCCCACGCTCGACTATATGGACGAGGCCTTCACCGACGCGAAGCGGCATGGCTGGTCGAAGCGGCCGATCGTCGAGATGCTGATCCCATCCACCGTCGACGACAGCCTCGCTCCGCCGGGACAACATGTCGCCAGCCTCTTCTGCCAGCAGTTCGATCCCGAGCTGGACTGGGACGAGCATCGCGAGGCGGCAGCCGACACCATCATCGACACGGTCGAAACCTACGCGCCGGGTTTCAAGGCGTCGGTGCTCGGCCGCATGATCCTCTCGCCGCTCGACCTGGAGCGCAAGTTCGGTCTTATCGGCGGCGACATCATGCACGGCAACATGACGCTGGACCAGCTCTGGTCGGCTCGTCCGGTGCTCGGCAACGCCGCCTACAGGGGGCCGGTGAAAGGCCTCTATATGTGCGGCGCCGGCACGCATCCCGGCGGCGGAGTCACCGGTGCGCCCGGCCACAATGCAGCGCAAGAGATACTCGCCGACCGCTCGCTATTCGGCCGCCTCATTCGCCGCGGCTGAGCGAGGCGTCAGGAAGTAGAGCGGCACGCCGAGCGCGAGCAGGACGGCTATCCATCCCGTTGCCTCCAGGCCGGCGCCGTAAAAGGTCCAGAGGGCATAGACCAGGCCGAGCGCGGCGATGATCAGGAACGGCACCGAGCGCGGCATCTCGCCGGTGGCGGTGAGGCGCAGGCTGGCGGCGGCGCAGGCGAGGTAGAGAACCAACGTCGCCGCCGTCGACAGCAACGCCATGAAGGTGAACAAGTCCGCCATCGTCCGGCTGTAGTTCATCATGATGAGAATGCTGACGAGGGCGCTCGAGAGGACTAGGCCCCGCCTCGGCGTGTCGTTCCGGTCGGTGATTCCGAACCAGCGCGGAAAGCTCCCGCGCCGCGCCATCGAGAGCGGCAGTTCGCCCTGGATCAACACCCAGCCGTTCAGCGCGCCGATGGCGCTGATCGCGGCGAACAAGGCGATGAGCAGGGCCGGCCCGTGCCCCCAATAACGCTCGATGAAGTCGGCGAAGGGAGCACTTGACTGCGCGACCTGCTCGGCCGGCAACATCAGGATGATCGCCGAGCAGGTGACGATGTAGATCAAACCCACCAGCAGCGTCCCCACCATCGTAGCGCGCGGGATGGTGATGTCAGGCCGGTCGACCTTGCCCTGCGGGATCGACGCGGACTCGAAGCCGAGCATCGCCCATAGGGTCAAGGCCGCGGTGGCGGTGACGGCAGGGGCCGTGATGTCGGCGGCGCGGAAGGGCTGCACCTCCGCCCCGTCCATGCCGCCTACGAAGAGCAGGACGATCAC
This sequence comes from Sphingosinicella humi, assembly GCF_003129465.1. NCBI lineage: Bacteria > Pseudomonadati > Pseudomonadota > Alphaproteobacteria > Sphingomonadales > Sphingomicrobiaceae > Allosphingosinicella > Allosphingosinicella humi. The sequence goes on along the minus strand of NZ_QFFF01000001.1, from coordinate 2,060,022 downwards.
GATCACGGCAAGAAGCGGCAGCAGCTTCAGCACCATCGTCGCGAGCTGAAACCCGCCGGCCGAGCGCGCCCCGAAGAGATTGACGAACGTCACCGCCCAGACTAGGGCGACGGCGAGTCCGGCCGGCAGCCCCGAAACCGACGCTATGCCCGGCGCGAAAATGCTCAGATAGCTAACCGCCGCGATCGAAATGGCCGCGTTCGCGATCCACACCGACATCCAATAGGTAAGCCCCACGAGGAAGGCGGCGAACGGTCCGAAACCCCTTCGCACAAAACCGTAGGCACCGCCCACACTCGGCAAGGCCTGCGCCAGCCGGCTGAACACATAGGCGAGGCAGAGCGCCCCACCGACCGTGAAGACCCAGCCCAGCACCGCGTTCCAGCCGTAGGGCGCGAGGCTCGCCGGCAACAGATAGACGCCGGAGCCGATCATGTTGCCCATCACCAGGGCCAGGCACATCCAGAAGCCGAGCGCCCGGCGCGGTGCTCTCTCGACAATGGGCGGCGGGGCGTGCGCGTCTGCCATCAGCGTTCCCAGCACGGGCCAGTACGAAACCGCCCCATCTAGAAGCTGTAGATCAGCGTTGCGCGGCTCAGCGTATCGACGGGGTCGACCCCCGGCGGCGTCCCGCGCTCATATTGGACATTGTAGGAAAAGCGCGCCTTCAACGATCCAATTAGCTTGGTGTCGAGCGCGGTGAGCGCGCTGGCGCTGCCATCTTCTGATTCCAGGAACAGGGAGCCCTTTTGGCTGAACTGCAGCGTCGGCGTGATCTTCCAGGCGAAATCCAGCGACGCGCGCCCGGCCAGGGTCGGTTCCGTTGCTCCGGCCGTGAAGTCGGTGAGGCGAAAGGCGGGGCCGCCTTCCAGGTCCAAGGTCACCGCGCTCGAGTCGATAACGCCGTAGCCGAGGCCGCCGCCCAGCGTGTAGCGGTTCTCGTAGCCCAGAAACCGGTCATGCTCATATTGCGCAAGGCCGAAACCATAGAGCCGATCCTGCACGACGTAATTGGGCTGCCACGAAGCCAGCACGCGCTGGGTGGTCGTGGTCCCGTTTGTCCGCTGGATGTCGGCGCGGGCGACCAGCTTGTGACTCCAGTCGATACCCTTGCGCTGCGCGCTGAAGGCTCCGTAGAGCCCGAAATTGCTGGTATTGCCGGTGGATCGGGACGCGCCCAGCTCCACCTGGCCCTTCCAATTATCGAACAGGGGCGCGGATGCGAGCTGCCGAAGCGCTTCCGCCTCCTGCCGCGCCTTTTCCTCCGCCAACCGGTGGCGCCAGGCGGCCTCGATCACGTCGATCTCGGCGACCGCCTGGGGATAGGATTTCCGCGCCACGTCCATCACGGCGGCTGCGGCCTTGGCGTCCCCGTCGGCGATGGCGGTGTCGATCATCCGCCGTGCCGGCTCGGGCAAGGCGGCGGCGAGAGCACTCGGCTCCGCGTCGCTCTCTACCACATCCAAGGTGGTGGGGAGTGGGGTCGCGGCGAGCATCAGGGCCGGCAGATAAGCCTCGATCAACATCATCTCGGATCGGTAAACTTCCGGAACGAGGGTGTCGAGTTTCGGTTTTCCCTATCTTGCCGGCCGCTATGGGAGCTCGCGCGCCGCCGCCAGCACTTCCTGGGCATGGCCGGGCACCTTCACCTTGCGCCAGACGCGTTTGATGACTCCGTCCCGGTCGATCAGGAAGGTCGCGCGTTCGATGCCCATATATTTGCGGCCGTACATGGACTTCTCGACCCAGGTGCCGAACGCCTCGCACACGGAACCGTCGGGGTCGGTCGCGAGCGGCACCTTGAGGTCGTATTTGTCGATGAACTTGCGATGCTTCTTCGCATCGTCCTTCGATACGCCCATGATCCATGTGCCGGCCTTTTCTAACTCCTCGGCGAGCGCTGTGAAGTCCTGCGCCTCGCGCGTGCAGCCGGACGTGTCGTCCTTCGGGTAGAAATAAAGGACCAGTTTCTGGCCTTTGAAGTCCGCGGGACGGACGGGTTTCCCCTCCATCCCCTCCAGCGCGACATTGGGTACGGGATCGCCTTCGGCCAGCATCGTCAGTCTCCTTTGTCGGCGGCGATATCGCGCCACAGCTCCAAAATCCTGTGCCGGGCTTCGTCATGCGCCGCAAGCAGGCTTTCCCAGTCGGGCATGCCGCAAGCTCGGGCCACGAGCGGACGCGTCGCCTCGGGCGGCACGTCGGACGCGGGCGATACCAGGCGGAACGTCACCAGCATCCGCGTGAGGAGCTGGTGCGCCTCCTCGATTTGGGAGGGGATGAGGCCCTCGGCGGCGAGTTCCGCGATGGCTCGGTCCAGCCGCGGGTGGAGACCGACTCCATGGCGAAGCTGGAGCACCTGGACGGCGAATTCGAGGTCGACCAGCCCGCCATCCCCCAACTTGATGTCATAGGGCCCCTTGGCGGGCTTGTGGGCGGCCATTTCGGCCCGCATCTTCGCCGCATCGGCGGTGACGAGTGCCGCGTCTCGAGGCCGCAGCAAAATGCCGTCCAGCACCTTCTGGAGCGCCGCACGGCCCTCGTCCGAGCCATAGACCGGCCGCGCCCGGGTCAAGGCCATATGCTCCCAGGTCCAGGCGCGCTCGTGCTGATATTCGGCGAAGCTAGGCAGCGACACGGCGATAAGGCCGTCTTGGCCGGAGGGGCGGAGGCGGGTGTCAACATCGTAGAGAGGCCCGGCCGCAGTCGGTACGGACAAGGCGGCGCTCACCCGCGGCGCGAGGCGATTGAAATAGTCGGTGGCGCCGAGCGGCCTCGGTCCGTCCGATCGCGCCTCGTGCGTGCCCGAAAAAAGATAGATGAGATCGAGGTCCGAGGCATGCGTCAGCGCCTCGCCGCCCAGTCGGCCCAGCCCCAGGATGAGAAGCTCCGACCCCGGGACCCGTCCATGCGCGGCCTCGAATTCTGCGACCGTGGCATCGGCCAGCACCCGGATGGCCGCCTCCGCCACCCGCGCATAGCCACCCGCGACCTCGAGCGGATCGCTGCGCGCCGCCACGAGCTGCACGCCAAGAGCGAAGCGCGTTCCGTTGACGCGGCGTCGAACCCGGTCGAGCAGCCACTGATAATCCTCATCGTACCGGTCCGCCCGCGCAAAGTCTTGCGCCAATGCCTCGACCGACCGGGCCGGCTCCAGCGCGCTCGCGTCGATCAGACCGTCGAGCAGCTCCGGCCGCCGGCCGAGCTGCTCCGCGAGCGCGGGGGCGTGGCTCAACACGGTGGCGAGAAGCTGCATGAGCCCCGGCCTCGCCTGCAGCAGCCGGTAGAAATTGACGCCGCTCGGCAGCTTGGTGACGACATCGTCGAAGCGGTTCATCGCCCGCATCCCGTCCGGTGAGGCGCCAAAGGCATCGACCAATGCCGGAAGCATCGCCTCGAAAGCGTCGCTGGCGGCGGCCGCGCGCAGCGACCGCGCCTTGCCCGAACGCCAGCTTTCGATCCTCAGGCGCCCGGCCATGGGATCATCGAACCCGGCCGTCCTCAGCCGTTCCTCGAGGGCTGCCGGATCGCGGGGCAGGCGCTCGCCACTGCCCTCGTCCAACTCATCATAGATGGCGGCCACCCGTTCCACATGCGGGCGGAGCCGTGCCAGCAGCGCCGCGCCATCGCCCAGCCCATGAAGACGCGCGACATTGTCGAGCGCGTCGCCACTCACGGGAAGGCTGTGGGTCTGCCGATCGTCGACCATCTGGAGCCGATGCTCGATGGTGCGGAAAAACCGGTAGGCCTCGGCAAGGTCGGCCGCCTCACCGCCGGAGATGCGCCCCGCCTCGGCCAGCGCCGACAGCGCATCGAGCGTCCCCGGCGCCCGCAGGCCCGGCTCGCGGCCGCCATGGATAAGCTGATGGATCTGCGCGAAGAATTCTATCTCGCGAATGCCGCCACGGCCGCGTTTCAGATCGTAGCCGGGGCCGAAAGCCTGTCCCTGGGCATAATGGTCGCGGATGCGCCGGGTGATCGAACGAAGCTCGCCGATGGCGCCGAAATCCAGGCTTCGACGCCATATGAACGGGTGGATCGCGTCGAGGAAATAGCGCCCCAGCCCTCGATCTCCGGCCACGCACCGCGCGCGGATGAAGGCGGCCCGCTCCCATGGCAGTGCGCTCGATTCATAATAGGAAATCGCCGCGTTCACCGGCAGCGCCAGCGGCGTCGCCTCCGGCGAAGGCCGAAGCCTGAGGTCGACCCGGAAGACATAGCCGTCCCCCTCCCGCTTCTGGATCAGTTCGACGACGCGCTGGCCGATGCGCACCGCCGCCCGCGCCGGCTCCTCGCCGGGCCGCACGGGGAGGGTGGCCGGATCGAACAGGAAGAGCAGGTCGACGTCGGAGGAATAGTTGAGCTCGCGGCTGCCGAGCTTGCCGAGGGCGATGATCGCGAACCCTTGCGGCGTCGCATCGGGCGTGCGGTCCGCGACCGCGGCCTGCAGCGCCAGTTCAAGCGCGCGGTCGGCGAGATCGGACAGTTCGGCCGTTACCCGCTTGAGCGGGAGGACACCCGCCAGATCGCCAATGCCGAGCACGAGCGCCGTCGCCGCCCGCTGGCGGCGCAAGGCGGAGCCGACGTCGGGCGCCTCGACGCCGCTCGCCCGAGCTCGATCCAGCGCGGTCTCGATGTCGTCCGAACGAAGCGCCTCGACCCAATCCCCGCCCATTTCCAGCTGGCGGGCGAGAAACGTGGAATGCGCCTCCGCCCGCCTCAGGGCCGGGTCCAGTGGCCGATTTTCGAGTGTCACCGTCATGCAACAAATCAGACCCGTTCCGTTAGCGCAGCGCAACTTTTGCAACCGGCAAGAACAAAATGCGTTCTAACCCGCGTGAATACGATGAATCCGAGCAAAGAAGCGATGGTCAATGCTTCCTCGAGGCGTTTCGTGAAGGTGGCGCCGCCCACCGTCCATGCCGGTGTCGGGAATGCCTTGCGCGAAGCTTTCGCCATGGATGGCGAGATGCGGTCGCTCGATGAGTTCGAGGCGCTGCTCGCCAAGCTTGATTAGTCGGCGGGATCCCGGTCCCGGCTAAGATCGTCCACCTCGCTCATGATCGACTGCAGCGCCGTCTTGTCGGCGTCGGTTTCATGATCGCGCCGCGACGGTAGCTTGCCTTCGGCCAACAGCGTCTCCAGCGCAACCCGGCCGCGGGCGACCCGGCTCTTGATCGTTCCGACCGCGCAGCCGCAGATTTCCGCCGCTTCCTCATAGGCGAAGCCGCCCGCGCCCACGAGGATCAGCGCCTCGCGCTGCGGCTGCGGCAGGTGCATCAGCGCCCGCTGCATGTCGCCGAGTTCAACGTGGCGGTCCTGGCTCGCCGGCGCGGCGAGCAGCTTCGACGCCGTGAGTTCGTCCCATTCGCCCTTGAAGCGGGCGCGTCGCATCTGGGACAGGAAAAGATTGCGAAGGATGATGAAGGTCCAGGCGCGCATGTTGGTGCCGGCCTGGAAGCGCTTCCGCGCGGCCCAGGCCTTGAGCAGCGTTTCCTGTACCAGATCGTCGGCCAGATCGCGGCTGCCGGACAAAGAGCGCCCAAAGGCGCGAAGATGAGGGATCACCTGGGCGAGCTGGTCCTTGAATTCATTGTCGGGCAGCGGCACCGGATCTTCCCGGCGCTCCTCTTGCTCGTCTGTCGTTGCAGGCTTGTGGCCGGCCATCAGGTTGCCCCCGGTGGAATGGTGTTGATGACTTAGGAAGGCGACGTGGCTGCCGCCAGTGCGAGCGCGCAGATTCTGCGGCTAGAGCCAGAGAAACACGATCAGCGCGAATAGAATCACGACGAGAAGGGTCGATATCGGCAGAATGTAACGCGTCATGTGAGGCGTGGTGCCCGCCCTCGCCTCCGTCTTGCCTATATGCTGTTCGCGTTCATCCATAAGCGCGCGGCTTCCCTCAAGAGTTGAACCCTGACACCGCAACGCCCGCCGCCGTGGCGAAGTTCCCTTCGGTGGTTATCCGGCCGGAACAGTCGCGCTGTCGAAAAACAGAGCCTGCGCGATCGCTGCTTTCACCGTCGACCGCTGGAACGGCTTGGTGATGAGGAAGGTCGGCTCCGGCCGCTCGCCGGTCAGCAGCCGCTCCGGAAAGGCGGTGATGAAGATGACCGGCACCGAAAATTCGGAGAGGATGTCCTTGACCGCGTCGATGCCCGAGCTGTCGTCAGCGAGCTGAATGTCGGCGAGAACCAGTCCCGGCCGCTTCGCCATCGCCTGCGACACGGCCTCGTCACGAGTCACCGCAACGCCGGTGACGCTGTGGCCGAGGTCGCGCACGATCGTCTCGATATCCATGGCGATGATCGGCTCGTCCTCGATGATGAGGACCTCTGCTCGGGTCTGACGCTCGATCTCGGCCAGTGCTTCGGCGACCAGGCTCTCAACCTCCTCCGCCGACGCGCCGATCAGATAACCGGCATCCTCCGGGGTGAAGCCTTCCATCGCGGTGAGGAGGAGCGCCTGCCGCGACAGTGGGGTGATCCGCGCCAGACGCGCCTGCGCGATCCCTTCCGGCTGGTCCCGGCCGGTATCGGCCGGCTCGTCCTCGATGTGCGCCGACGACCAGATGGCGTGAAAGGTGCGATAAAGGCCGAGACGGGGATCGACGTCGCGCGGGAAATCGTCGGGCGCGGCCACGATCGCCTCCAGGGTCGCTCGGACGAATGCGTCGCCATGACCCTGGCTGCCGGTGAGGGCGCGGGCGTAGCGGCGGAGAAATGGGAGGTGGGGCGCGAGGTCCTGGCCGAGCGACATATTCGTTACGACTCCTGAATAAATCTTGCCGGTGTTGTGATTGGCTGATCCGCCCTTGGCAACCCCGCGCCGCGGAACCGCCCAAGACGTGTGACATGCGAAAGAAAACGGCCCGGCCCGCTCCCTCTCGATGCAATGGAACCAATGGGCGACTTTTTTGTTTCCATCGCCACGCGGACTATTACAAAACGTCTGCATAAGTGGGGTCTGTTCAGGCAGCCCGGCAGGAGCCGGGATCGGCGCAGATATTTTTTATTTCAGCGGGCGCGGTTCTGCCGCGAGGGGTGAATTGTTTTGACTTTCGAGCATGATAAGGACGGCGACCGCCGGCGCAAATCCAATCATTCCACCGAGGCTGAGATCACGAACCCGTCCAGACAGGAAGACAAGCGGGCCGACATGCCGGAACTCGGCCTCGCCTTGAGAACGGTCTATCAGCGCACGGTGGAGGAGGAAATCCCGCCAGAAATGCTCGATCTCCTCGGCAAACTTGGCTAGCGCCCGCTCGGGGGACAATTGGCGCAGCGTGGAAGACGATAAAGGCTGGTTTGCATCTCGGTTCGCCGACCTTTCTACCGGACTGAAGATGCTTCTGATCCTGAGCCTGGGCCTGGCGCCGCTCGGGCTCATCGCCATACTCGCCTCGATCGAGAGCGCCCGCGACAATAATACGGACCGAGCCCAGCAAACCCTATCCCATCTCGACATAAAGGCGCAGCGAGTCAGCTCGCTCCTGTCGCGAAGCGCCAGCACGATCCGCGCCGCCAGCGCGGCGATCGCCCTGACCCCGGTCGGTTCCGGCGTCTGCCAGAGCACGCTCCTCCGGCTCCACCGCGCCCAGACCTGGCCCGGCCGCTTCGCGCTCTATGGAAGCGACAACAACCTTCGCTGCACCACCCCCGGCTTCGTCCCACCGGCGGTTGCCCCCGCCGACGGGAAACGGTCTCTGATCGAGATCAGCGAAAATGGAGAGGCGTTGCGCTTTGCCTTGTTCGACGATTCCGGCCGGCTCGAGGGCATCGGCGAATTCTCGCGGGAAGCCTTGGCGGATCTGACCTATCTCCCTGGAACCGACGGTAATTTCGATCTGACCCTCATCGGGGGCGGGCGAGAAATGCAGCTCCGGGACGGCTACGAACCCGGGCCCCTGGTCAATACCGTGACCGGTACGGTGTCTATCGTCGACGATCGGCTCCACATGCGCATCGCACTCGGCGAGCTGCCCGTCACGGCGGCGGAACTGCTGATGACCCTGCTTCCCGTGCTGATGTGGATGTTAGCCGCCTTCATCGGCTGGATCGTTCTCGACCGCTTGCTATTGCGGCCGCTGTTGAGGATGCAGCGTGCGATCGCGGCCTACCAGCCCGGGGATCGGCATGTGGATCTCCCGGCGCTGAGAACGCCGGCGCGCGAAATCAACGATCTCGGCCGCGCCTTCGAGCGAGTGGTGCACATCGTGGCGCAGCACGAGGCGGAGCTGGAAGCCGGCATCGAGCGCCAGGCTCGCCTGGTGCGTGAGGTTCATCATCGCGTGAAGAACAATCTTCAGGTGGTGGCGTCCCTCCTCAATCTTCATGCGCGGGCCTCACTCAACGAGGAGGTCGCCGCCGCCTATGCTTCGATCCAGCGACGGGTGGACGCGCTCGCCGTGGTGCATCGCAATCACTATGCCGAGCTTGAGGAGAATCGCGGCGTCGCGGTAAGGCCGCTCATATCGGAACTGGGTGCCAACCTGCGCGCCACCGCGCCAGCTTCGGCGGCCGGCATGGCCATCCGGATCGACATCGAACCTTTGTTCGTGACGCAGGACGTTGCCGTTTCAGTGGCCTTCCTGATCACCGAACTCGTCGAATTCGCGATGTTCTGCAACGCCCGCTTGGTTACGATTTCGCTGGTCGGTAGCGATACACGAACCGCTCGGCTGACAATCGAGTCGGATAGCCTCAAGGGAGAGCTTGCCTGCGACGAAGCGCTGATCGAGCGCTTCGATCGGGTCGTCATCGGCCTCTCGCGCCAGCTCCGCTCGGCCCTTGAACGCGACACCGAGAGGGGGCGCTATTCTCTCGACATCGCGATCGTCGATCAAGGCTAGAGCCGGAGCCTATTTGGTGCGGTCGTCACGGCTCTCCTCGTCTTCGACATAGCGTGGGCGGCCAACCGACTTATCCTTCGCCCTGGCCAGATCGCCGCTGTCCTGTCCCGATTTGATAGCCGCATCGACATTGTTTCTCTCGTCCTCGGCGACTCCGTCGAGATCGGAATGGGGCGGCGTTTTGGGCGGTTTTCTCATCTGTTCCTCCATCAAAGGACAACCGTCGACACAAAGGACAGTTGCCTTTCCTCAGAGGCACCGACCTTTTCCGCGACGAACGAAAAATTTTTCGGGATGGGCGGGGAACCGGGGCCGCCCTCCCTCGTTTTGATCTTCGGATAGTGACCTTTTGCCCCCCCGCTCTCGCTATCCAGAACATGAGCCCGGATGCGCCAACCTCCCCCCCCCGGTGGCGCTCCGGGCTCTACATTTTTCGGGCCATCTTCTACGGGAATCCGGCCATCGTCCGCTTGTGACGCGGGTGGAACCAAGCCGCAGCGACACGCATTTATCCCTCACCTTCGCACGCCGAGTATCGTCGCGCGTCGAACTTTAGGAGAGAGATGATGGTTCGTAAGATTTTCGCGGTCTTCGCTCTATCGAGCAGCCTTGCCCTCGCCGCCTGCAACACGATCGCGGGAGCCGGTGAAGACGTCGAATCCGTCGGCGACGCCGTCGAGGATTGCGCCGAGGGCGTCGACTGCTGACCTTCTTGGAGAGTGACTAATCCGTAAAAGGCGCCGTCCATCGGGCGGCGCCTTTTGCCCATTCAGACCAGATCGTCGGGGATGAACCAGTAGGGGCGCCCGAAGCGGCGGGCGCGGCCGAGCTGGTAGGGGATAACGAAGCCCCGGCGGTGCCCGGGATCGGCGGTGCTGTTGTGGCGGGCGATGTCGCGCCAGCCTTCGAGGTCGAGATCGGCGGCGACCGACCCCCCGAACAGCTGTTTCCAGAGGCTGCGGCGGAAGGCGGCGATGGCGTCGCCCGGCTCGGTCCAGATGAAGCCCAGCTCCGTATCCCATTCGAAGCTGCGGCCGTTGATATTGGCCGAGGACAGCAGGCAGGCCGCATCGTCGGCAATCAGCAGCTTGGAATGAATGTGGATGAGGCCGGAGCCGAAGGCGGTTCCGCGGGTGTCCTCGAACTTTTCCTCGCTGGGCTTGACGGGTTCGTCCTTGGCGAGGGTGAACAGGCCGATACGGTTAGGCCCCGCCTTTCGAAGCAGCCGGCCCAACGCTCGGGCCTGAAGATGCTCACCATGGCGATGCGCCAGATTGTCGGTCTGGCCTTCGAAGGCGATTTCCTCCGGCGCGTTGGCGACCAGGATGATCACCTCCAGTTCGGGGCTGGCCCGGAGCGCCGCCTCGATCCAGTCGGCGGCGGCGTTGGAGCGGAAGAACTGGCCCTCGATGTATAGCCGGCGCCGGGCGGAGAGGATCACCGCCTTGTGCGCCGCCTTCAACTCGCGAATACCGGGCTTCGGGCCGATGGCGAACAGGCCGTCCGACTTCAGCGACATCGTCCGGGCGAGTTGAACCGTCGCCTTATCCGTCATCCCGGCGGAAGCCGGGACCCAAGAACTCGACTTGTCCAAATTATGCCGAGCGATTCCGGCTTCCTTAGTGTTCTTGGGTCCCGGCTTCCGCCGGGATGACACATTGTTTTGGTCCGCGTCGCCAATCTCCGTAAGGGGATCGAGCATCAGCTCCCGGCCGCAGCCGTCGATCCACTCGGCGACGGTGGCGCGATAGCGCGGCATCTCGCGATTCCAGAGGCGAGCGAAATGGCACTCAGCATCGGCCACCGCCGGTCCCTCGATCAGCGCCGAGATGTCGTGCCAGGTCCGGTCGGCGCGCTGGTGATGGCGGCGGTCGTCCCAGCGCCGCTCGTCGAGGTCCAGGCCGCCGATGATCGCCTTCTCGCCGTCGATCACGACGAATTTCTGATGATAGGTGGCGGGCCAGAGACGGGGCGGCGGAGCGGCCTTCCAGCCCTGCGCCTTCTCTTCCTCCCATTCGACATGGCGCCACAGGCCCGGCCGGGTATCGAGACCGCCATCGTCGTGCGACGTCTTCTGCAGGAGCTTTTCGACCACCTTGCGGATGCGGCGGCGGAGCAAGAAGTGCAGCAGCTGCCGCCAGCCCCGGCCCATCTCGCCTTCATGCTGGATGATGATGAGCTGGAGCCGCTCGCGCTCTTCTTCCTCCAGCCTCTCCAATATGTTGCGGATCGCCCAATAAGTGCACCAGGAGCCGGCGTGCAGATAGTCGGCGAGCACCGGTTCGAAATCGGAAAGGAGGATGCGGACCTCGACACCGCGCCTGACGGTGTGGGCGAGAAGCTCGGACCAGTCGGCAAGGCCAAGCGCCTTCGCCTCCTCCGAACGGAGCTTGGTGTCCGGATCGAAGATGCGGAAGGAGAGCCAGACCGATCGCGTCGCGTTCAGCACCAGCCGCTCCAGCCGGGGATACATGTCGGCCGCCTCGACCAGCGGCGTGACGCGGCAGCCTTGCCGGGGCGGCGCCGGTTTCATCCAGTCGAGCGGGTGCTTGACCGCCAGCATTGCATTATCGGGTTCGAGAAACGGCGGGCCCCGGTCCTTCAAAGCAGCTCCGTCCCTGTTTCCCGGACCCGCCGGCGCTCGGTGAACCAGATGGCGATAAGCGACAGTTCGTAGAGCAGGATGAGGGGCACGGCGAGCATGAACTGGGAGAGAACGTCCGGCGGCGTCGCCACGGCGGCGATGACGAAGGCGACGAGGATGGCGTAGCGCCGCCCGCGTTTCAGCTGGTCGCGGGTGACGATACCGGCCCGCTCCAGCAGCATCAGCAGCACCGGCAGCAGAAAGGCGATGCCGAACGCCAGGATGAAGTGCATGACGAGGCTGAGATACTCGCCGATCGAGGGCAGCGCTTCCTGCTCGATGCCCCCGAGATTACCCTGAAAGCCAAGAAAAAAGCGGAACGCGGTCGGCATCACTACATAGTAAGCCAGTGCTCCGCCCATCACGAACAGCACCGGCGTGGCGATCAGAAAGGGCAGGAAGGCGCGCTTCTCCTTGGCGTAGAGTCCCGGCGCGACGAAGGCCCATATCTGATTGGCGATGACCGGGAAGGCGAGGAAGAAAGCGGCGAAGAAGGCGACCCTGACCTCGACGAAGAAGGCCTCATAGAGCTTGGTGTAGACCAGCTTGCCCTCGCCCGGGCCGAAAGCGTCGACGAGCGGCTGCGCCAGGAAGGCGAAGATGTCGTCGGCGAAGTAGAAGCAGACGCCGAAAGCGACGAACAGCGCCGCGAAGGACCAGATCAGCCGCCGCCTCAACTCGATCAAATGGTCCATCAAGGGAGCGCGACTGTCGTCCACGTCCCTCATGGCAGTTCCCGCCGATCGTCGCCGTCGCGAGGCGGCGGCATCTGACCCTCGGGCAGCGAGGCCGCCGAGTCCTGGCTGGTCGATGACGGCGGAGCGGGCGGGGCGGCGGAGGGGAAGTCGCGCATGATGCGCTCATTCTCCGCCTTCCACTTCTTCTCCATCTCCTCGAGCTCGGCCTCGCGCATCATCGTATCCAGGCCGGAACGGAAGTGGCGCGCCATGCCCCGTGCCTTGCCGACCCAGTTGCCGACGGTGCGCATCACGCGCGGCAGGTCCTTGGGCCCGATCACGACGAGCGCGACCAGGGCGACGATCAACAGCTCGGTAGGTGCAATATCGAACATTCAGCCCCGCCCTTCAGGCGAGCCGATCAGGGCTCGCGCCGTTCTTCCGGGTCGACGACAGGGCTGCGCTCGACGGGGGGAGTGGCATCGACCGTGCGGCCACCCTCGATGCGGCGCGGCTCGGCCGGCTTCTCCTCGTCCTCGCTCATGCCTTTCTTGAAGCTTTTGATGCCCTTGGCGACATCGCCCATCATGTCGGAGAAACGGCCCTTGCCGAACAGCAGCAAGATGATGACGCCGACGACGAGCCAATGCCAGAGGCTGAGACCACCCATTTCAAAATCTCCGATTACGCTTGAGGACTTACCTAGTCCTCATCACGCTGCGTTTCCAGTTCTAGCTGCTCCATCGCCGCATCGATCGGATCGAGCAGTCCGGCGGCCTTCAGATCGTCGATCCCCGGAAGATCGCGCCGGCTGCTAAGGCCGAAATGCTGCAGGAAGGTTGCAGTCGTGGCGTAGATGAGCGGCCGCCCCGGCACCTCGCGGCGTCCGGCCGGCCGCACCCAGCCCGCCTCCATCAGCACGTCGAGCGTGCCCTTGGAAATCTGCACGCCGCGGATCGCCTCGATCTCGGCGCGGCTGACCGGCTCGTGATAGGCGATGATGGCGAGGGTTTCGACCGCGGCGCGGGAGAGTTTCCTCACCTCGTCCCGCTCCCGCCGCAATATATGGGCCATGTCGGCCGCGGTCTGGAAATGCCAGCGCTTGCCTCGCTCGACGAGATTGATGCCGCGGCCGGCATATTGCTCCGCCAGCACCTGCAGCGCCGACGCTACATCGACGCCCTCGCCGACATAATCGACGATCTCCCGCTCCGTCATCGGCTCCTCGGCGGCGAACAGAGTCGCCTCGACGGCGCGGATGTCGTCCGGCAGCTCTTTCATGCGGCCCGGATCAAGAGCGGCGAAAAGGCGGATCGCTGATCGAGCTCGATCCTTCCCTGCCGCGCCAGCTCGAGGCTGGCGACGAAGCTGGAGGCGAGCGCCGAGCGGCGGAACTCCGCATCCTGGGTGTCGGGGAGAAAGGATTCGAGCGTCGCCCACTCAAGGCTCGCCCCGATCAACCGCTCGACCCTCTGCAGTGCCTCCTCCAAGGTCATCACCGGCCGCCGCGAAACGATATGCACCGCCGGCTCGGTCCGTGCGCGCACGGAGCCATAAGCGGAGATCAGGTCGTAGAGCTCGGCCTGCCACGCCGCCTTGCGGACGACGCGCAGCCCCTCCGGTGCGCCGCGCAGGAACACGTCGCGTCCGACCCGATCGCGGGCCAGCAGTCGCGCTCCCGCCTCGCGCATCGCACCCAGCCGCTGCAGCCGAAGCTGGAGACGAAGCGCCAATTCCTCCGGGCTCGGGTCCTGCTCCGGATCCTTGGGCAGCAGCAGGCAGGATTTGAGATAGGCGAGCCAGGCCGCCATCACGAGATAGTCGGCGGCGATCTCGAGGCGGAGCCGCTTCGCATCGGCGATGAAAGCGAGATATTGCTCGGTAAGCGCCAGGATCGAGATCTTGGCAAGATCGACCTTCTGCGTCCGCGCCAGCGTGAGCAGCAGATCAAGCGGCCCTTCCCACCCGTCGAGGTCCAGCGTCAGCCGTTCCGCCTCCGCCACGGCGGGCGCATCGTCGAAGGAATCGTCGAACTCCACGAGGGGAGACTAAGCGGAAAGACGCCCGATGCGAACCAGAAATCATCGGTTGGAGGGCGGCGGGCTTTCCTCGTCGGCGAGGCATCGTCCGACCGGCACCGGGGCCGGAGCCTCGTCAGGCTCGATCAGGTAGAGGACCGGCCCCGCAACATCGATCACGGCCCGATGCTCCTCCATCACATCGTGTCCGATGATGCCGTGAATGGGCGTCCCTCCGGCGAACGGCCTCAGCACATCGGTCAACTGCGATAGATCCGCGACCGCCATCGATCGCTGACGGATCGCCACCGGGCCGATGGCGAGGCTGTCGACCGACAGCTGGCGCGCCTTCATCGTGCCGCCCAGCCCGATCGCGGCGCCGGGCGCCGCCGTGTCTCCGGATAAGCCGAAATCCTGAACATGGGCGGCGTCCAGCACGCTGAGATTGGCGCCGGTGTCGAGCACGAAATGGCCGGGCCGTCCGTTGACGGTCGCTTCTACGAGATGATGCCCCGTCAGCAGCTCCGTCAGCGGGATGCCCGTGAAGCCGAGCAGGCAAAGCGCATGATCCACCGTCCCTGCCTCGGTCGGTCGATATTCCCCCGTTTCGGTGGCGATCTCGCGACAACCGACGAGCAGCAAAGCGAGCACGAACGGGACGATCAGAGCCTTCATGTCTGAGCCAATGACGGGGCCGCTTACGGGTTCCCGTTTGCGACCGGCCGGGGGAACATCGGCCATGGCGGCGCATTGGCTCGAGATCATGCCGCGCCGCCGGAAAATCGGTGTTCTCACCTTCCACCGCTGCATCAACTACGGCTCCTATTGGCAAGCGCGCTGCCTCGTCGAAGGCTTGCGCGCTCGGGGCGATGACGCGGTTCTTCTCGACCATGATTCGGCCAAGGTGAACCGGGCGGAATGGCGCTGCGCGCTCCGGCCGCTATTGCCCGAGCGGACGTCGCGGTCCGATTATCGGCTCTACGCTCTCAAGACCCGACGTTTCCTCGGCGCCTTCGATGCCCTGCCCCGTTCCGCGCGGTTTCGGCTCGACGATCCGCAAGGGCTCGAGCGCTATGACGTCGTCATCGTCGGCAGCGACGAGGTCTGGAACCTCCGCCATCCCTGGTATGGCGGACGGCCGCTCTTCTACGGCGCCGGACTCAACGTCGAACGCCTCGTCTCCTACGCCGCCAGCTTCGGCAACCACGACGCCGCCGACGGCCTGGACGGTTGGTGGACGGCACTGCTCAAGCGCTTTTCCTTTATCTCCGTCCGCGACGAGAACAGCCGCCGGATGGTCCGTGATGCGCTGAACCGCGAGCCCGAGCTGGTGCTGGACCCCTGCCTCCAGTTCCCGCCCAAGGTTTCGCCTGGCCAGGTTCAACGGCGCCAGCCCTATATCGCGGTCTATGGCCACAGCTTTCCGGCCTGGTTCACGGAGCGCGTCCGGCGCAGCGCGGCGGCCCATGGCTACAAACTCCTCAGCATAGGCTATCGCAACGACTGGGCGGACGAGCAGCTGCTCACCGCCGGTCCCGAGCGTTTCGCCAAGCTGATGGCCGCCTCCGCCGCGATCGCGACCAACTTCTTTCATGGCTGCGTGTTCGCGCTCCTATATGGCCGGCCCTTCGCCTGCGCCACGTCTCCCTATCGCTTCAACAAGGTGCGCGATCTCGCCGACGCTGTCGGTGCGCAGAAGCACGTCGTTGCCGAAGACACTCCCACCTCGCATTTCCACAGGCTCCTCGCCGAACCCCTAGGCCCCGCCGTCCACGAGCGGATCGCCGCGCTGCGCCGCCAGTCCGCCTCCTATCTCGACCATGTCCTCGCCTAGCTGCCTTGCTTCGCCGGAAGAGGCGCGCCCGGTCAGCCGCCGCGACATGATGGCATCCGGCCTGTGCATCGGTTGCGGCGCCTGTCTCGCCGACAAGGGCAGAATGAGGTGGGACCGCCACGGCCAGCTCAAACCCGCGGGGCCGGCCGAATGGCTAGGCGAGCCATCGCCCTCCTTTGCCCGCATCTGCCCCTTCTCACCCACTGCACGGGACGAGCGCGCGCTGGCGGCTCATCTCTTTCCGGCCGCTCGTTATCAAGACGAACGGGTTGGTCCCTTCGAGGCCGCTTATGTTGGCCATGCGCGGGACGGCTTTCGCGAGGAAGGCAGCTCCGGCGGGCTGGTGAGCTGGATCGCGGCCGAACTGCTGCGCCAGGGGCTCGTGGAGGGCGTCGCCCATGTCGTCGCGGTCGATGATCCCGAGAAGGAAGGACGCCATTTTCGCTATCGCATCTCCCGCGACGAGGCGGCCGTGCGCGCCGGCGCCAAGTCGCGCTATTATCCGATCGAGTTGTCGGGCGTGCTTGATGAAATCCGATCCGTCCCCGGGCGCTACGCCGTTGTCGGCATTCCCTGCTTCATCAAGGCGGTGAACCTGCTCCGCGCCGAGGACGAGAGGCTCTCCGATCGGATCGCCTTCACCCTCGGCCTCTATTGCGGCCACATGAAGAGCGCTCGCATGGTCGAGAGCTTCGCTTGGCAGATGGGCATGAAGGCCGAGGAGGTGCAGCGGATCGACTTCCGCCTCAAGGACCCGTGCCGGCCGGCCAACTGGTATCGCGCCGAGATCACCCGCCGCGACGGCCGTCGCGAGGCGCAGGACTGGTGGCATCTCGTCGACGGCGACTGGGGCGCCGGCTTCTTCCAGAACAGCGCCTGCGACTTCTGCGACGACGTGGTGGCGGAAACAGCGGACATCTCCTTCGGCGATGCCTGGGTGGAACCCTATTCGTCGGACGGGCGCGGGACGAACGTCGTCATCGTCCGTTCGCCGGAACTGCACAGGCTGATCAAGCAGGGGATCAGCGAAGGCCGCCTCGACCTCACTCCGGTCGACGCCGACTTCGTCGAGCAGACCCAGGCCGCCGGCTTCAGGCAGCGCCGCGAAGGGCTGGCCTACAGGCTGAGCTGGCGCCGCCCGGGCGTGCGTCCGGCCAAGCGCGTCGAGGCCAACTCAGGCGGCCTGCCTCTTCGACGCAAGCTGATCTACCGCATGCGCCACCACATCGCCGTCTGGAGCCATCCCGTCTTCGACCTCGCCCGCCGCCTGCACTGGCCCGCACTCTACCTTCGTTGGGCGCGAACGGTGGTGACCGTCTATCAGGGCCTCACCTACTCGCGCGGCCCGGTCGGCCGGATGATCGATCGCCTCGAAACGGCGACCGGTAGACACGGTTAGGGCGCCACCGGCGGCGTGCCGCTGCGAGCCTCGGCCACCGCCTCGCCGACGAAGCGCTCGATGTCCGCCGTCATCTGGCGGAGCGCGTCGGGATTGAGATAGGTCATGTGCCCGGCGGGATAATAGGTGAACTGCAGATTCCGCTGCTGCGCCGGCTCAAGCATCATGTGGCGAAGGTCGTATTCGGTGCCGTAGAAGGGCGTCGCCATGTCGTAATAGCCGTTGAGCGAAAGCACCTTGAGGTAGGGATTGGTTCGCATCGCCACGGACAGGTCCACGGCCGTGTTCGGCGTGGTCTGCTCGCGGCGGGTTCCGGGCGCCGCATGGCTCCAGTCCCACTCGAAGCCGGGCGCATCGCGAGCGCTGAGTCGATAGGTCATGTCGGTCTTGTAGCCGAGTTCATGGGTCAGATAGCCGTTCAGCGAGCCGATGAAGGCCCCGCTGATCGCTTCGGACGAGGCGTCGAAATCCGGGCCCTCGCCGGCCGCGTCGCCGTCGACGCCGGTGTAGCGGGAATCGAAGCGGCCGACCGTGATGCGGTCGTCGCGCAGCAGCTCCTTGCGGAAGCGGGAGAGATCGACACGCAGGTTCGCCCGCTTGATGAAGTCGGCCGAAAGCCCCGTCAGCTCGCTCATCCGCTGGGCGACGGCGTCGCGTTCTTCGGGGCTGATCGTCTGGCCCTTGGCGAGCGCAGCCGCATAGGGTCCCTCGGCGAATTGCCGCGCGGCCGCCACCGCTTCCTCGACGGTCTCCGGACGGCTGGGCAGGCGGTTGTGATACCAGGCCGTGGCGGCATAGCTCGGCAGATAGGTGAGGTAGATCTGGTCGAAGCCGGGCTGGCGGACGCCGTAATTCATGATCGATGAGAGCAGGATGACGCCGTTCAGCGCCATGCCCCGCTCCTGGAGCTGATGGGCCAGCGCGCCCGCGCGCAAAGTGCCGTAGCTTTCGCCCAGGATGAACTTCGGGCTGTTCCAGCGCCCGAACTTGGTGGAGTAGCGCAGGATGGCGCGGGCGAAGGCGTCGACGTCCTGATCGACGCCGTAGAAATCGGACGGCTTGGCATCGCCAAGCGGCCGCGAATAGCCGGCGCCGGGCGCATCGATGAAGACGAGGTCGGTGGTGCCGAGCAATGTGTCCGGATTCGGACCGAAGTCGAACGGCGCGGGGCGGATATATTCCGGATTGCCGGTGGTAAGCCGCACCGGAGCGAAGGAGCCCATGTGCAGCCAGAGGCTCGCCGAGCCCGGCCCGCCGTTGAAGAAGAACATGACCGGCCGCTTGGTGCCGGGCTTCGTGCCGTCCAGAGTGTAGGCGGTGTAGAAGATGCTCGCCTCGGGCTTGCCGACGGCGTCGCGGAGGGTGAGCGTTCCCGCCGTCGCGGCGTAGCCGAGCGTCTTGCCGCCGACGCGGACGCTGTGGCGGGTGACGACTTCGCGCTCCTCCACCGGCGCCCGCGCCCATCCGGCTTCCGCCTCCTCGGCGACGGCTTCCTTGTGGAGCGCCTCGATGCTCTTGCCCTTGCCGCCGCCCTTATCGGCTTCCGTTTGCGCAGTCGCGGCCGTGGCGATCATGAGGGCGGCAACGGAAACCAGGGGCAGAAGACGCATGGGCGACCTTTCGTCGGGCTGCTTGGGAAAGGCCGGCACATTCGCGCCAGATCGTTCCGGTGCGCTACCGCATAAACCGCATCGGCGGTTTTTACGGTATTCCAGCGGTCAAAAAGCGCGGATCAAGCGTAGGCGAGCAGCGCGTCGCGCTTGGCGGCGAGTTCCTCATAGGAGCCGGCCGGAGCGGCATCGGCGACGCTGGCCATGGCCCGATCGAGCCGCTCGCGCGTCTTTCCCGTCATCTCTCCCAGGCCGTTCGCGACCGCGACCATCTCGGCCATGTCGCCCGAGCAGTGCAGCGCCACGTCGCAGCCCGCCTCGACGACGCCGCGGGCGCGTCGGTCGAAGCCGCCGGTGAGGGCGTGCATGCCGAGATCGTCGGACATGAGGAGGCCGTCGAAGCCGATACGCTCCCGGATGATGTCGTTGATGACCGTCGGCGAGAGGCTGGCGGGACGATCCGGATCCCAGGCGGTGTAGACGACGTGGGCGGTCATGCCCATCGGTGCGTTGCGAAGGGTGCGGAAGGGTTCGATATCCAGGTCCAGCTCTTCGTCCGACGCGTTCACGACCGGGAGCTCGACATGGCTGTCGCTCATCGAGCGGCCGTGGCCGGGGATGTGCTTGACGACGCCGACGACGCCCGCGGCGGCCATGCCATCGAGCACGGCGCGCCCCAGGGCGGCGACCTGCATGGGTTCGCCGCCGAGCGCACGGTCGCCGATGATGTCGTGGGCGCCGGGCTGGCGCACGTCGAGGAGCGGAAGGCAGTTCACGTTGATGCCGGCTTCCCTCAACACCAGGGCGATCGCCCCGGCGTTGGCCCGAGCGGCTTCGATCGCGCTGATCGGAGCCTTGGCGTAAAGGTCGGCGAAGCGCCCCGCTTGGGGGAATTTCGGCCAGACCGGCGGCTGCATGCGGGCGACGCGGCCGCCTTCCTGGTCGATCAGGATCGGCACATCCTCGCGGCCGTGGAGGGCGCGCAGCGAGTCCGTCAGCGCGCGGAGCTGTTCCCGGTCCGCGCAGTTTCGGCGGAAGAGGATATAGCCGGCGGGATCGGCGTCCCGGAAGAAATCCCGCTCGTCGGCGGTGAGGCTTTCACCCGCCAGGCCGTAAATCGCCGGCTGCATCAGGTCTCCCAAAACTGCCTGTCATTGCGAGCGAAGCGCGGCAATCCAGCCTGGGTCTGGATTGCTTCGTCGCGATGCTCCTCGCAATGACGCTCAATGCTCACAATTAGTCGATACGCACGCAGGCCTCGCCGGCGACGCGCAGGCGACCGCAAATGCCGCTCGCATCGGGACCGCTGGCGCGCAAGCGATAAAGCGTCGCATCGCCGCTCTTCACCGGCGTGACGCTGTGGCTGAGCGGCGCCAGATAGGAGAAGCGGCCGGACAGCGCCTTCCACGCGCTGTTCGCCGCGCTCTGGCTGGAGAAGGCGCCGAGCTGGATCGTGGCACCCGCCGCGGTGGACGGCGCGGCCGCCCGCTTCGGTTCGGCCGGAGCCGCGACCGGAGCCGCTTCCTTGGTCACCGGCGTTTCGGGCAGCGCGCCGGTATCGATCGCCGCCTTGGGAACCGCGCCCTCGCTGGCGGCAAAGGCGGTATCGCCGGTGCCTTCGACCTGCATCCCGCCGGGCTCGTCCGGCTTCACCTTATAGTCGCCGGCCGGCGCGGCGATCAGCTCGGGCTCGCCCCCCTCACCGCTCGCATCTCGACTGCCGATCCAAAACAGGCCGCCGACGATCAAACCGATCGCGGCCAGGCCGATGACGACAAAAGCAATGAGCTTGGCGGCCGACGGTCCCTCGCTCGCTTCTTCCTCCTCGACGGCCTCGAGCCAGGGCAGGCGGTCCTCGTCGGGCAAGGCCTCGTCAACGCGCGTATCGGTCATCACTGCATCTCCTCAGCGGCGGCCACCCCCATGATCGCCAGGCCGTTGCGGATAATCTGCCCTATCGCCGAGGCGAGTTCCAGACGTGCGCGTGTCAAATCGGGATTCTGTGCCAACAAGAAACGGCGCGCCGGGTCATCATTGCCCTTGTTCCACTGGGCGTGGAGCGCCGCGGCGAGGTCGTTCAGGTAGAAGGCGATGCGGTGCGGCTCGTGCGCCTGGGCCGCCGCCTCGACCACGCGCGGGAATTGGGCGCCCAGCTTGATCAGCGCCAGTTCCTCATCGTCCAGCAGGGCGAGATCGGCCGTCTCCGGCAGATCCAGCGCGGCCTCTTTCGTCCGCCGGTGGAGCGAGCAGATGCGCGCATGGGCGTACTGCACGTAGAAAACCGGGTTGTCCTTCGACGCCTCGACCACCTTGGCGAAATCGAAGTCGAGCGGCGCGTCGGCACGGCGGGTGAGCATCATGAAGCGCACCACGTCCTTGCCGACTTCGCGCACGACGTCGGCCAGGGTCACGAAATTGCCGGCCCGCTTCGACATCTTGATCGGCTCGCCGGCGCGGAACAGGCGGACCATGTTGACCAGCTTGACGTCGAGGTCGACGCGGCCGTCGGTCAGCGCCCTCACCGCCGCCTGAACGCGCTTCACCGTGCCGGCATGATCGGCGCCCCAGATGTTGATGAGGTGGTCGGCGCTTTCCGCCTTCTGCAGATGATAGGCGGCGTCGGCGCCGAAATAGGTCCAGCTTCCGTTGGACTTCTTCATCGGCCGGTCCTGGTCGTCGCCGAACTCCGTCGAGCGGAACAGGGTCAGCTCGACCGGCTCCCAGTCTTCAGGCGTCTCGCCTTTGGGCGCTTCGAGCAGGCCCTCATAGACAAGGCCCTTGGCCCGCAGCGTTTCGAGGCCGCGATCGACGGCGCCGCTCGCCTGGAGGTCCGCCTCGGAGGCGAAGATGTCGTGGTGGATGCCGAGGAGGCCGAGGTCGTGGCGGATGAGGACGAGCATCGCCACCACGGTCTTCTTCTTGAAGAGCTGGAGCCATTCGGCCTCGGGCGCGCCGACATAGCGGTCGCCGAACTCCTCCGCGAGCGCCTTCCCGACCGGGAGGAGATAGTCGCCAGGGTAGAGGCCCTCGGGAATCTCACCGATCTCCTCGCCGAGCGCTTCGCGGTAGCGAAGGTGCGCCGAGCGGGCGAGCGTGTCGACTTGGCTTCCCGCGTCGTTCACATAATATTCGCGCGTGACGGCGTAGCCGGCATATTCGAGCAAGGCGGCCAGGGCATCGCCGACCACGGCGCCGCGGCAATGGCCCATGTGCATCGGCCCGGTCGGATTGGCCGAGACATATTCGACATTCACCCTTTCGCCCTTGCCGAGGCTGGAACGGCCATAATCGGCGGCCTCGGCGAGGATGGCGCGAAGCTCGCTCTGCCAGATGCCGGGATCGAGGCGGATGTTGATGAAACCCGGTCCCGCAACCTCGACCGCCGCGACTTCGTCCAGCGCCTGGAGCTTGGGCGCGATCAGCTCGGCCAGCGCGCGCGGATTGGTGCCGGCCTTCTTCGCCAGCACCATCGCCGCGTTGGTCGCGAGATCGCCATGCGAGGCATCGCGCGGCGGCTCGACCGCCACCGCCTTGCGATCGAGGCCCGGCGTGAGGCTTCCTTCCTGCTCAAGGCTGTCGAGAACGGTGCCGACATGCGCGGCGAAACGGGCGTAAAGGGTCACGTCACAATTTCCATTGGCGGGAAAGATGGCGCTGTAGCGGATGGCCAGCGCCAAGGTCCAGCGCCTAGAAGCCTTCGGGCAGCTCCACCGGGCCGACCAGCTCGCGATATTGGCGGATGGCGAAACGGTCGGTCATGCCGGCGATGAAGTCGCCGATGGCGCGCAAGGTCGGCACGGGCTCAGGCGCGGCGGGTTGCCACTCGGGGGGAAGCAGGCAGACATTGGTGCGATAGGCCTCGAACAGGCGGGAAAGGACCCGCTCCGCTTCGTCTGCCACCGCCTTGACCGGGCCGGAGCGGTACATGCGCTGAGAAAGGAAGGCTTTGAGCCCCCGCTCCTCGCGCGCCATCTCGTCCGAAAAGCCGGCAAGAAGCCGGCCCGCCTGCCGCACATCGTCGGGGCTGGCGACGCCGCTTTCGTCCAGTCGGCGGCGGGTTTCCTCGAGCACGTCGTTCACCATCCGGCCGATCTGGTCGCGGACCAGCTCTGGGATGAGGCGCTGCTCGTCGACCTTGGGGAAGCGGCTGCGCACCGCCTGCCAGCCGCGGCCGGTAAGCGGCACGGCGAGCAGTTCGTCCAAGGTGAAGAGGCCGGCCCGGAGACCGTCGTCTATATCGTGATTGTCATAGGCGATATCGTCGGCGATCGCGGCGACCTGCGCCTCCAGGCTCGGCCAGGTGGCGAGGTCGAGCGGGAAGGCGGCATCGGCTTCGGCAAGCGCCCAGCCGGGGCTGGCGACGGGGCCGTTATGCTTGGCGAGCCCCTCCAGCGTCTCCCAGCTGAGGTTGAGACCGTCAAAAGCAGGATAAGGCGTTTCCAGGCGGGTGAGGAGGCGGATGGTGTGGGCATTGTGATCGAAGCCGCCCGCCTCGACCATGGCCGCCTTCAAAGCATCCTCACCGGCATGGCCGAAGGGCGGGTGTCCGATATCGTGGGCGAGGCACAGCGCCTCGGTCAGGTCCTCGTTCAGGCCAAGCGCGCGGGCGAGCGTGCGGCCGATCTGTGCGACCTCGAGGCTGTGGGTGAGTCGTACGCGGAAATGATCGCCGTCGGGCGCAACGAAGACCTGGGTCTTGTGGCGGAGGCGACGGAACGGGACCGAATGGATGATGCGGTCGCGGTCGCGCTGGAAGGCGTCGCGGGGGCCGCGGGTGGCCCCGCGGTCCTCGGCGTGGAGGCGGCCACGGCTCCGGGCGGGGTCGGAGGCGTAAGGGGCCAGCGCCCTCACTGGACGGCCAGCTTCTCGATCTCCTGCCCCTCCGCACTGGTCCAGCTGAAAGCGGCCAGATCCGCCGCGACCAACGCGTTCACGAAGGCCTGCGCCTCGGTCTCGGATTCGAAGGGACCCACGAGAAGGCGATTAGTGAAGCGCAGCGGGGAGGTCCAGGCGGTCTTGCCCGAAAGAAGGTCGGGCGCCTTCGCCTTCAGTCGCTTGAATTCGCGCGGCAGGCCGTCCTTGTTGGCGCCACCCGCGATCTGGACCCAGTGCCGGCTAGGCGCGGCCGCCTTGGGCGCAGGGGCCCTTTGCTCGCCCTGGGCGGCATCGGGAACCGCAGCGACGGCCTCGCCGATGTCGGCGAGGCGCGGCGGCGTGCCCGGTGTCGGCGGGCCGAAGGGAAGACGGACGACCGGCGGCTTCTTCGCCGGCGGCGTGGCAGCGGCGGTCTTTGCTGGCTTCGTCCGTTCGGGCGCGCTCTTCTGAGAGGCCCCGGCCGCGCTCGCCGACCCTGTTGGGGCCGGCTTAGCGTCGGCGGCCGGAGCCGGGGCTGGGTCCGACGGCTCGGACTCCTTTTCCGACGAGGGCAGCGGGGCCGTCCGAACCGCCGTACGCCCGCTCCGCTGAGTGGGCGGCGCCGATGCCGGCTCGGCAGTTCGCTGCGCCTTCGCGAAGGGCGCCTGCCTGACGGTGCCGTCGCGGCTGCCGGGGCGGCGGCGGGCCGACGTCTTATCGGGTTCGGCCTGGGCCGCCCTGCGCGAGGAGGCGGTTGGGCGGCTGGGGCTCGTTGCTTGGCCGGTGGCGGGACCGGCGTTGGCATATTGCGTCTGAGCCGGCGGTGCGGCGGCAGCGTTCTGGGTGCCGGCGGTCGGAATGCGGCCGAAGTGGACCGCCATCGCCCGCTCGGCCGGCGTGAGCCAGGGGAGACGCGCGAAGAAGGGCTGGAGCGCCGACGCCTGCGCCGGCAGCACGGCGCGGGTCGCCTCAGTCGCTCCGGCCGTATCGCCGGTCAGCGCGAGGATGAAGGCCCGGGTCCGCCAGGCGCCGCGATCCTGCTTGCGCAGCAGGTCGTCGATCGTCTTGATCGCGCCATCGCGGTCTCCGCTGATCGCCAGCGACAGGGCCAGACGCTGGCGGACATCCGGATCCTCGCGATAGGCGAGAGACATGCGATAGTCGGCCTGGGCACGGATGGGGTCCCCGGTCAGGTCGTAGGCGAGGCCGCGGTCGCCGGCGAAGGTCCGCTCGAGGATGCCCATGCTCTTCGCCTCGGCGAAGAAGCGCAGCGCGGCCTCCGGCTGCTCCAGCAGCACGAAGGCCGAGCCCATGCCCGCCTTCACCCGGCCGTCGCGCGGCGTCACCTC
The DNA here is from genome assembly GCF_003129465.1 of Sphingosinicella humi. Classification (NCBI taxonomy): domain Bacteria; kingdom Pseudomonadati; phylum Pseudomonadota; class Alphaproteobacteria; order Sphingomonadales; family Sphingomicrobiaceae; genus Allosphingosinicella; species Allosphingosinicella humi. Next base: position 2,034,786 of record NZ_QFFF01000001.1, on the reverse strand, counting down.
TTCGGCGCGGGCGAAGAAGGTCAGCGCCGTCTGCGGATCGTTGAGCGCAAGCGCGGCCTCGCCGGCACCCTTCAACGCATTGCCGTTGCGGGGGGATTCGGCCAGCGTGCGCAGATGGCGGGCGAGCGCCACATCCGGCGTCTCGCGCAGCTGGCTACCGCTGTAGACGTGCCGGATTTCCTGCGCGCCCCCTGCGGAGCTGGCGAAACCGACCACTAGCAAGGCGGCGCCGAGCCTTAGCGTGTTCATCTTCATGGGAATCATGCCGCCGATAAGCCCATCCAAAGCTAAACCGACGATGTATGGACCCGATGATCCACGCCCAATCGGTGCCTACCGTCGATAAACGGGTGGCACCGATCGGACCGCGGTTGGGTCTTACTGATTGTTCTGGCGATTGAGGAACCGCGGAATATCGAGCGGATCGCGGCTATGCCGGGCCGGCGCTTCCTCTTCGACCTGCGCCTTGGCCGCGCCGCGGGCGATGTTCGACATGCGCTCGAACAAGGTGCCGCCGGCACGCGGCGCCTGGCGCGCCTCTTCCTGGCCGGTGAGCCAGCTGCGGTTGCCGGACGTCGGCTCCTCCGCCGGAGTCTCCTCCGCCGCCGGGACCGTCTCTTCGCCCGCCAGCATATCGCCGCTGCCAAGCAGAAGCTCGTCGCCCGTCTCCTCCTCAACCGGTGTTTCCAGCCCGAGCTCCGTCGACGCTTCCTCCTCGAGGGTCAGCTCGGCAGCCGGAGCCTGCTCCTCGGCCTCTTCCGATACGATCACGGGCTCGGCCACCGGCATCGGCTTCGGAGCCTCGGCCACGCGCGGCGAGGACGGGAAGGCGAAGACCTTGGCCGGCGCCGGCTGGATCGCCACGGCATCGGCCTCGATGCCGGTCGCGACGACCGAAACCCTGATCTTGCCGTCGAGGTCGTTGTTGAACGCCGAGCCCCAGATGATGTTGGCATCCGGATCGACCAGATCCTTGATGTGGTTGGCGGCCTCGTCCACTTCCATCAGGCGCATGTCCTCGCCGCCGGTGATCGAGATGATGACGCCCTTGGCGCCCTTCATGCTGACGCCGTCGAGGAGCGGGTTGGCGATCGCCTGCTCGGCGGCCTCGAGGGCGCGGTTGTCGCCCGAAGCCTCGCCGGTGCCCATCATCGCCTTGCCCATCTCGCCCATCACCGAACGGACGTCGGCGAAATCGAGGTTGATGAGGCCCGGCATGACCATGAGGTCGGTGATGCCGCGCACGCCCTGCTGGAGCACCTCGTCCGCCATAGCGAAGGCTTCCTTGAAGGTCGTATTCGGGTTGGCGATGCGGAACAGATTCTGGTTGGGGATGACGATCAGCGTGTCGACATGCTGCTGCAGCTCCTCGATGCCCGCGTCGGCCGAGCGGCCGCGGCGCGTGCCTTCGAAGGCGAACGGCTTGGTGACGACGCCGACGGTGAGGATGCCCTTGTCCCGCGCCGCCTTGGCGATGACGGGGGCCGCGCCGGTGCCGGTGCCGCCGCCCATGCCGGCCGCGATGAAGCACATATGGGCGCCGTCGAGCGCCTTCTCGATCTCCGCGATCGTCTCCTCGGCGGCAGCCTTGCCGATCTCGGGGCGGGAGCCGGCGCCGAGGCCCTGGGTGATCTTGAGCCCCAGCTGGATCTTCTGGTCCGCCAGGGACGCGTTCAGCGCCTGCGCATCGGTATTCGCGACGAGGAAATCGACGCCCTGAACATCGCTGTTGATCATGTTCGCGATCGCGTTGCCACCCGCGCCACCGACGCCGATCACGCTGATCCGGGGACGCAGCTCGTCAACTTCCGGACGGATGAAATCGATGCTCATTTGGTTGACTCCCCTGTGCTCACGGCGCCCCCACGAAGCACCTTGCCGACTCTTTTGCACGATGCGATTCGCGGGCGGAAGCAAAAAGTTAACGTGGGCATAATTTTTCCTAATAGTTGCTTTTGAACAATGAGATGAGGCGCTGCATCATGCCCTCCCCTTCGCCCTTGCGCGTGCCCTTTTCATTCCCGCCGAACCGCCTCAGGTCGAGCTCGTTCGACGCCGCGAACAGAGCGAGCCCCGCCAGGGTGGTAAAGGCGGGTCCGCTATGCGCATCGGGAAGGCCGGGCAGCTTCGGCCGGCCGACCCGCACGGCACGGCCGAGCACGCCTTGAGCATAGTCGGCCATGCCCTTCAGTTCCGAGGCCCCTCCGGTCAGCACAACCTGCCTGCCGAACGGCCCGGCGAAACCCAGATCCTTCAGCGCCTGCGCGATCTCGTCCATCAACTGCTCCAGCCGCTGGCGGATGATGGCGATGAGCTGGGCGCGCGTAATCCGCGTCGTCTCCGCCCCCTCCTCTGCGCCGGCGATCGGAGCGATGTCGATCATGTCGTGATTGTCGCGGGGGGAGGTGGTCGCCGAGCCGTAGAAGCATTTCAGCCGCTCCGCCTCCACCCGCCGGGTGCCGAAGGCGGAGGCGATATCGTCGGTGATGTCGATGCCGCCGATGGGGAGCGACTTCAAACCGACCAGCATTCCGCCGGCGAAGACCGAGACGTTGGTGACGCCCGCGCCCATCTCGACGAGCGCCACGCCCAACTCCCTCTCTTCCTCGCTGAGACAGGCCCGGCCGGCGGCGACCGGCGAGGCGACGATGGCGGAGACGCCGAGATGCGCCGAGCGAACGCACAGGTCGAGGTTGCGAACGGGCGACGGCTCGGTGGAGATGACGTGAATGTCCACGGTCAGCTTGTCGGCGTGAAGGCCGAGCGGCTTCTTCACCCCCTGCAACCCATCGAGCGTGTAGAGGGCGGGCAGCGCGTGGAGGAGAATCCGGCCTTCCGGATTGATCGAATCCCGTCCGGCAATGAGCAGATTGTCGATATCGCTCTTCTCGATCTTGCGGCCGCCGATGCCCACCTCGACGCTGGCGACGGTGCTGACAAGGCCGCCCGCCGAATAGCCGACGAAGGCGTCCTCGACATTGGTGCCGGCGATGCGCTCGGCCTGCTCCACCGCCTCGCGGATGGCGGCTTCGGTCCGCTCCATGTCGGCGACATAGCCGCGCTTGACGCCGCGGCTCTCGCGCTGGCCGGTGCCGAGGATGCGCAGCTCGCCCGCCTCGCCCGGCTCCGCGATGAGGGCGGAGACCTTGGACGAACCGATGTCGAGGGCGGTGACGAGCTTGCGGCCCGGAGGCTGCGGCATCCTCCTGCTCAACGGCGCGCCCTCATATCGTCGTCGCCGCGTCGATCGCGGGCGGCGGCGCCGCGGCTTCCATTTCGGGCACGGAGCTGCCGGGAACGTCGGAGACACGCACGACGATCTTCCCGGGTATGCGCATGTCGAAGCGGACGAGGCCTCGGCCCAGCAGCTGCGCCGCCTTGTCCATCCGCGCGAAATGAATGAGCGCCTTCTTGGCCGCCTCCGCTCCTTCCGGCAATGCAAGCACCTCCCCCGACTGGAATCTGATATCCCAACGCCGCCCGCCAATCCAGGTTGCGCCGGCGAGCATCGGCTTCAATTCCGGGGTCGCCGCGAAAAGGGCGACAAGCTCGTCGGCGTGATGATTGGCGGCTGGACCGATGACGAGCGGAAGGTCCGGCATCGCCTCGAGCTTCACATCCTCCAGCACGACGCCGTGGCGGTCGATAAGGGCGAGGCGCTGGTTATGCTGCCACACTGCCGCCGGCGTGCGCTCGACGACGTCGACGACCAAAGTGTCGGGCAGGCGGCGCGACACCCGCGCTTCCTCGACCCAGCCGAATTTGAGCAGTCGCTCGCGCGTGCCGTCGAGGTCGATGAGCGGCATCGCCATCGATTCCTGATCGAGCGCGACCGCATAGACAGGGAGGCGCTGCATCCGCTCCAGCCCCTTGATCTCCACCCGTTTCACGGCGAAGCCCGCCTCGCCGACTGCTTCGCCGGCGCTCCAGGCGATCGCGCGCGGAATGCCCATCGCCACGGCGACGGCAATCGCGACGGCCAGCACCATTCCCAGGAACAGCCAGAAGCCGATCCGCCGCAGCGCCGCGTCACTGATGGGGAGCGTGTCGGCCGGCTTGGCGCGACCTTTGCCGCGCGCCGGCGTCTTGGATCGCGGCCGGGACTTCGCGCTCGAGGAGCCACGGGCGATGCGTGCGCTCATCCACCCCCCCCTTTCAGCGCCTCGTCGATAATGCGCTGGACGAGTTCGGCATAGGAGAGGCCCCGATACTTCGCCTGCTCGGGCACCAGGCTGAGCGGCGTCATGCCGGGCTGGGTATTCACCTCGAGAAGGTAGAGACCCTCGACGCCGCGCTCGTCGTCCCAGCGGAAATCGGATCGCGACGTGCCCTTGCAGCCGAGCAGCCGGTGCGCCTGCAGCGCCATCTCCATCGCGGCGTCGCGAATGTCGTCCGGGATCTCGGCCGGGCAGACATGCTGCGTCAGGCCATCGGTATATTTGGCGTCGTAATCGTAGAAGCCCTGGGTCGGCTTGAGCTCGGTCACGGCGAGCGCCTCTTCGCCCAGCACGGCGACGGTCAGCTCATGGCCCTTGACGAAGGGCTCGGCGAGCAGGCGCTCGAATTTCTGCCATGGCCCCGCCACGTCGCGGCCGATCGGATTGCCGTAATTGCCCTGATCGGTGACGATAGCGACCCCCACGGAGGAGCCCTCGTTGACGGGCTTCAGCACATAGGGACGTGGCATCGGGTCTTCGCTGTAGAGGCTCTCGCTCTCAATGATCCGCCCCTCGGGCATGCGGATGCCGTGGGGCACCAGCACCATCTTGGTGAGTTCCTTGTCGATCGCGATCACCGACGTCTCGACACCGCTATGGGTGTAGGGGATCTGCATCAGATCGAGCATGCCCTGGACGGTGCCGTCTTCGCCCGGCGTGCCGTGGAGCGCGTTGAACACGACGTCCGGCCTGATGCCGGCCAGCACCTGCGCGACGTTGCGATCCATGTCGACGCAGGTGACCTGGTGGCCGAGGCTTTCCAGCGCCTCGGCTATGCCCTTGCCGCTGGACAGGGAGACTTCCCGCTCGGCCGACCAGCCGCCCATCAGAACCGCGACGTGAAGCTTATCCGGCACGCTCATTCTCCACTTTCGTCACCCCGGCGGAGGCCGGGGTCTCAGGGAGACCCGCCGCGACCTCTTGTCCTGGGATCCCGGCTTTCGCCGGGATGACGCCATTCCCCACCCTCTGTATCTCCCACTCCAGCTCGATGCCGCTGTGCTCGCGGACGCGGCGGCGCACTTCCTCGCCCAGCGCCTCGATGTCGGCGGCCTTGGCCCTGCCGAGATTGAGCAGGAAATTACAATGCTTCTCCGACACTTGGGCATCGCCGATGGTCAGCCCCCGGCAGCCGGCGGCATCGATTTCCTTCCAGGCCTTGGTGCCCGGCGGGTTCTTGAAGGTGGAGCCGCCGGTGCGGCTCCTGAGCGGTTGGCTTGCCTCACGCTCGGCCGCGATGCGGTCCATCTCGGCGCCGATCTCGGCGCGGTCGCCCGGCACGCCCTCGAACAGCGCTTCGACCACCACAGCGCCTTCCGGCACTTCGCTGTGACGATAGGTGTAGCCGAAACGCTCGGCGGGCCAGGTCTCGATCGTGCCGTCGCGCAGGACGAGGGTCGCCTCCACGAGAATGTCGGAGACTTCGCGGCCATAGGCGCCCGCGTTCATCCGCACCGCCCCGCCGGCCGTGCCGGGGATGCCGCGCAGGAATTCAAGGCCGGCGATGTGCGCGTCGCGCGCCTTGCTGGCGACGGTGATGCCCATCGCCCCCGCTCCGGCGCGGACACGATTGCCGGGCTCGATATGCACATGCGCAAGCGTCTTGGGCAGCCGCACGACCACGCCCGGCACGCCGCCGTCGCGGACGATGAGGTTGGAGCCGACGCCGACGGGGAGGACGGGAACGGAAGGATCGAGGTTGCGGAGAAACTGCGACAAGTCCTCAACACTCGCCGGTCGCACCAGCCATTCGGCCGGGCCGCCGGTGCGGAACCAGATGAAGTCCGCCAGGGAACCGCCCGCCTTGGCGGTTCCTGCCAAACCCGGAATCTCCGCTCGTTCCGAGCGAAGTCGTGGGGCGTTTTCGCCGGCGTCAGTGCCGCGCCCCTCGACTTCGTTCGGGACGAACGAGGTGGGTTGCCTCGTCACCGGCACAGCCTCGCATCCTTGATGCAGTCCGCCAGCCCGGCCGCCCATTTGGTGATGTCGCCGGCGCCGAGGCAGATGACCATGTCGCCCGGAGCCGCGATGTCGCGAAGCTGGCGGGCCAGGTCCTGCTGGTCGGCAACGCTGCCCACCATGCGGTGGCCGCGCTGCTTCAGGCCTTCGACCAGCGCCTCGGAATCAACACCCTCGATCGGCTCCTCGCCAGCGGCATAGACGGGGGCGACATAGACGATGTCGGCATCGTTGAAGGCGCCCTGGAACTCCTCCATCAGATCGCGCAGGCGCGTGTAGCGGTGAGGCTGGACGACGGCGATCACGCGTCCTTCCGCGCCCTCGCGGGCAGCGGCGAGCACCGCCATTATCTCCACCGGGTGATGTCCGTAATCGTCGATGATCGTAACGCCGTCGATCTCGCCGACCTTGGTGAAGCGGCGCTTGACGCCATGAAATTTCTCGAAGCCCTTGGCCACGATCTCGTCGGGGATGCCCATCTCGAGGGCGACGCCGATCGCGGCCAGCGCATTCTGGACATTGTGGCGGCCCGGCATGGGCAGCTCGACACCCTCGATCGTCCGCACCTCGCCGGCGCGGTCGCGGACGGAGACGTCGAAGCGGTTGCCGCCGGGGATCGGCTCGACATTGTCTGCACGCACATCGGCCTGCGCCGCGAAGCCGTAGGTGACGACGCGACGATCGCGAAGGCGGGGAATGATCGTCTGCACTTCCGGGTGATCGACGCAGAGGAGCGCAGCGCCGTAGAAAGGGACATTCTCGACGAACTCGACATAGGCGTCCTTCGCTTTCTCGAAGCTGCCATAATGGTCGAGATGCTCAGGATCGATATTGGTGACCACCGCGAGCGTGCCGTCCAGGCGAAGGAAGCTGCCGTCGCTCTCGTCTGCCTCGACCACCATCCAGTCCGACTTGCCGAGGCGGGCGTTGGAGCCATAGGCGTTGATGATGCCGCCGTTGATGACGGTAGGATCGATGCCGCCGGCGTCGAGCAGCGCAGCGACCATCGAGGTGGTGGTCGTCTTTCCGTGCGTTCCGGCGATGGCGACGGTCGCCTTGAGGCGCATGAGCTCGGCGAGCATCTCGGCACGGCGGACGACGGGTATGCGGCGCTCATAGGCCGCGTCCACCTCTGGGTTGCCGCGCTTGATGGCGGTGGAGGTGACGACGACCGCGGCGTCGCCCAAATTGTCCGGGTGATGGCCGATGGCGACGGGAATGCCCTGGCGGCGTAAGCCTTCGATCACATAGCCTTCGGCCACGTCCGAGCCCTGCACCTTGTAGCCCAATATATGCATCACCTCGGCGATGCCGGACATGCCGATCCCGCCGATGCCGATGAAATGGATGGTGCCGATGTCGGTCCCGACACCCCTCATGCCATGGCTCCGCCGGCCGGAACGGGACGGAAGGCGACCTCCTCGGGGCCGACGAGGGCCGGCGTCTGGCTCATCCGCTCGACGAGGTCGGCGAGGTCCTTGGCGGCATCCGGGCGACCGCAGCCCTTGGCCCGCTCGGCGGCATTGGCGAGCGCTTCCGGCTCCAGACCCAGCTTCTGCATCTGCTTGGCGAGCTCGACCGGCGTGAAGGCCAATTGCGGAATCATGCGGGCGCCGCCGCTCCGCGCCATCTCGCGGGCGTTGAAGGTCTGGTGGTCGTCGGTCGCGCTCGGCAGCGGGATGAGAATGGCGGGCCGGCCGGCAACGGTCAGCTCGGCGATGGTGGAGGCGCCAGCGCGCGCGATGACGAGATGGGACCAGGCGAGGCGCTCGGGAAGATCGGGCATGTACGTAGCAAGGTCGGCCGGGATGCCGAGGCCGGCATAGCGGGCGCGGACCTCCTCTATGTCCTCGGCACGGCATTGCTGCGTCACCTGCAGGCGGCGGCGGAAATGCTCGGGGAGCATGCCGAGTCCGTCCGGAACCACGCTCGACAGGATCGTCGCACCCTGGCTGCCGCCGGTGACGAGGACGCGGAAAATGCCGTCCTCGGTCAGCGCCGGGAAAGGCTGGTCGCGGAGCGCCAGCACCTCGTCCCGCACCGGGTTGCCGACCAAATGGACCTTGTCCAAGTGCCGAGGTTTCAGCCGCTGAACATCGGGATAGGAGGTCGCGATGGCGTCAACCCTGCGGGCGAGCAAGCGGTTGACCCGGCCAAGCACGGCATTCTGTTCGTGAATGAGGGTCGGAATGCCGTCCCGCTGGGCCGCGAGCAGGGCCGGAAGCGCCGGGTAGCCGCCGAAGCCGACCACCGCCGAGGGGCGGAACGTCTCGTAGAGGCGCGAGGCCATGGCGCGACCGGCGAGAATGTTCTTCAGCGCCTTCAACCAGCCGATCGGTCCGCCGCCCAGGCGGCCGGCCGGGAGGATATGGACCTGCACGCCGTCGAACAGGCCGGGGATGCGAGCGCCCCGCTCGTCGGTGACGAGGGCGACGCGGTGGCCGCGCGCGATCAGCTCCTCGGCCAGCGCGTGGGCCGGGACCATATGTCCGCCGGTTCCTCCGGCCGCCAGAACATAGTGGCGCGAGATCATCCGCCGCTCCATTTCACCACATAGGGAGAGCGATGGAGATAGGGGTTTCGCCGCGTAAAGGCGAGCAGCAATCCCATGCCGAGCGCCAGCGCGATCATCGATGAGCCGCCATAGGAAATGAACGGCAAGGTCATGCCTTTTGACGGCGCGATCTGGACGTTGACGGCCATGTTGATCAGCGCCTGCAGCCCGAACTGGCAGACCAGGCCGGCGGTGGCGAGGACGAGGAAGGGATCTTCCTCGTGCAGCAGCTTGATCAGCACGCGGGCGACGATGCCGAAATAGAGAAGCGCAATGGCGAAGCAGGCGATGAGGCCGAACTCCTCGCCGATGACCGAGAAGATATAGTCGGTGTGCGGCTCCGGCAGGCGGAATTTGTGGGTGCCGGCGCCCGGCCCGACGCCGAACAGTCCGCCGGCGGTCAACGTCCGCATCGCGCTGTCGGTCTGGTAGGTGTCGGTCGCCTCGGTGGCGAAGAGGAAGGCGTCGATGCGCTCGGTCGCGACGGGATAGAAGAAATAGGCAAGGACGATGCCGGCCAGCGCGGCTCCGCCCAGGATCATGAGGAAGCGCATCGGCACGCCCGCAAGGGTCAGGAGAAGCACCCAGACGGCGGCGAAGATGATCGTCTCGCCGAAATTGGGCTGCTGCATCAAAAGCAGGGCAACGACGGCGGTCAGGAGGCCGGTCAGCGGCACGACCGGCAGCGTCTTGTCCTTGTCCCTGAGCGACAGCAGCCAGGCGAGGCTGACGATAAACAGGGGCTTTAAGAACTCGGAAGGCTGAAACTGGGCGAAGCCGTAGCCGATCCAGCGCCTGGCACCATTGATTTCCTGGCCGACCATCGGGGTCAGGAAGAGGAAAAAGGCGAAGATCACCGCCCCGGCGATGCTGAGGCGCCGCGCCTTGGCCTTAGGCAGCATCGAGACGGCGATCATCACCGGCACGGCGACGAATATCCACATCAGCTGACGGTAGAAATAATAGAGCGGCGCGAAGGTGACGCTGCCGCCGGAATAGCGCGCGCCGGCCGCCGGCGACGCCGCCGCCACGGCGATGAGCCCGATCGAGATCAACACGGCGATGAGCAGCAGCAGGACCCGGTCGATTTCCCAGAACCAGCGACCGAGCGCGCTCCGGTCGGAGCGGCCGAGCCGGTTCGCCATAGCTCCGCGAACGCCATCCTGAACGATCCTCATGGCAGAGCCTCCACCGCCGCGCGGAACGCATCCCCCCGCGCTTCATAGTCCCGGAACTGGTCGAAGGACGCACAAGCCGGCGAAAGCAGCACGACCTCCCCCGCTTGCGCCGCGTCGGCGGCCGCGCCGACCGCCTGCGCCAGCATTTCGCATTGGCTGACCGGCACCTTGCCGGCCAGAAGCTCGGCGAACATCGGCCCCGCTTCGCCGATCGTGTAGGCCGCCTTCACATGATCGAAAAAGGGCTCGCACGCTTCGAGATCGTCCGATTTCGGCAACCCGCCCAATATCCAGTGCACCGCGGGATAGGCGGCGAGCGCCGGCGCCGTCGCCGTGGGATTGGTGGCCTTACTGTCGTTGACGAACAGGACGCCATTCCGTTCGGCCACTCGTTCCATCCGGTGCGGAAGGCCGGGATAGGTTTCGAGCGCCCGCGCGATAGCCTCGTCGCCGATGCCGAGCGCGCGGCCGACGGCCACCGCCGCCGCGACATTCTGCGCATTGTGCGGCCCCTGCAGAGAGGGCCAGCGCGACTGGTCCTTGATGTCGGTCGAGGCGACGAGGACGCGCTTGCCGCCCAGTTGGCCGGCGATGGCGCGAGTCCAATCGTCCTCCGCGGCGATGACGGCGACATGCTCCGGCGACTGCATCAGGAACAGCCGCGCCTTGGACGCGGCATAATCGTCGACGCCGTCGTAGCGATCGAGATGATCGGGCGTGATGTTGAGCAGCACCGACACGTCGCAGTCGAGGCTGTGCGTTAGGTCGATCTGGTAGGATGAAAGCTCCAGCACATAGACGCCGCCCTCGGGCAGCGGATCCTGCCCCAGGATCGGCGCCCCGATATTGCCGGCCATGGTGGCCGGCAGGCCGGCGGTCTTGAGGATGTGATGGACGAGCGCCGTGGTCGTCGACTTGCCGTTGGTGCCGGTGATGCCGACCACCTGGTGGGGCGGCAGCGAGGCACGGGCTTGCGAGAAAAGCTCGATGTCGCCGATCACCGGCACATTCGCTTCCCGCGCGCGCTCGGCGATCGGGTGACGGTTAAGCGGCACGCCCGGCGAAACGACGATCCCGTCCAGGCCATAGAGCGCCGTGGCCATGGGGTCGGCGACGCGGGCCTTGTCGGCTACCCCCGCGCGCGCTTCCTCGCGGGCGTCCCAGGCAACGATCTGCGCGCCGCTTGCCGCCAGTGCCTCGACCGACGCCAGCCCCGAGCGAGCTAGGCCGAGAACGGCATATTGCTTGTTCCGGAAGGCGTCCGAGGTGATCATCACCGTCCCCCTTCGCCACCCCGGCGGGAAAAGAGGATCGCCCTCCCAATCATCTCAGCTTCAGCGTGGACAGGCCCGCCAGCGCGAGCACGAAGCTGATGATCCAGAAGCGGATGACGACGGTCGGCTCGGACCAGCCCATCTGCTCGAAATGATGGTGGATCGGGGCCATCTTGAACACGCGCTTGCCGGTGCGCTTGTAGAAGAAGACCTGGATGATGACCGACAGCGCCTCCAGCACGAACAGGCCGCCGATGATCGCGAGCACGATCTCATGCTGCGTCGCCACGGCGATGGCGCCGAGCGCGCCGCCGAGCGCGAGGCTGCCCGTATCGCCCATGAAGACCGCCGCCGGCGGCGCATTGAACCAGAGGAAGGCGAGACCCGCCCCCACGATCGCCGAGCAGAGCACGGTGAGGTCGCCGGCACCCAGCACGAACGGAATGCCGAGATACTCCGCATAGATGGCGTTGCCGACCAGATAGGTGATGACGAGGAAGGCCAGGCTGGCGATGATCACCGGCATGGTCGCGAGGCCGTCGAGGCCGTCGGTCAGGTTGACGGCATTGCCCGCGCCGACGACGACCACCGCCGCGAAGGGGATGTAGAGCCAGCCAAGGTCGACCACCGGCCCCTGGAAGAAGGGGATATAAAGGTCTGTGCCGGTCCCCTGGACGATGATCGCGCAGCCGATGCCGGCGACGACGAACTCGGCCAGCAGCCGCACCTTCCCTGACACGCCCTTGTGATGACGCTTGGTCACCTTGTCATAATCGTCGAGGAAGCCGATCAGCCCGAAGCCGACGGTGATGAACAGGCAGGCCCACAGATAGGGATTGGAGAAGTCCATCCACAGGAGCATCGCCACCGAGACGGAGGTGAGGATCATGAGGCCGCCCATGGTCGGCGTCCCGCGCTTGGCGAGGTGGCTTTGCGGGCCATCCTCGCGGATCGGCTGCCCCTTGCCCTGACGGATGCGCAGCCAGCCGATGAATTTGGGACCGATGAGCAGCCCCAGGAACAGGGCCGTCGCGGTGGCGGCGCCGGCCCGGAAGGTGATGTAGCGGAAGAGGTTCAGGATTCCCGCGAAATCCAGTTGTTCGGCAATCCAAAGAAACATCAGCTTTTCCCGCCCGCCAGCGCCTCGACGACGGCGGCAAGGCCTACAGAGTTCGATCCCTTGACGAGTATGGCATCACCCGGCCCGATCGCTTCTTCGAGCGCTTCGAGGGCCGCGGCCGCGTCGGGCACATGCGTCATTTTAGCCTTTGCGCCAAGGACTTTCGCAAGGGCCGCCATTTCGTCGCCGACCAGGATGACGCGATCGACACCGGCCGCCTCGATCGGCTCGGCGAGGCTCGCATGGAAAGCGTCGGATGTCTCGCCGAGTTCCTTCATCGCCCCGAGCACGGCAACGCGGCAACCCGAGACACGTTCGTCGCCGAGCGTCTTCAAGGTCGCCCGCATCGACGCGGGATTGGCGTTGTAGCTCTCGTCGATCAGCAGCGCCTCGCCGCCCGGCACCGGCAGCCAGTGACGTTCGCCCCGTCCCTTGAGGCCGGCCATGTCGGCCAGCGCGAGGCCCGCCTGGGCAAGATCGCCGCCCATCGCCTGGACCGCGCCCAGCACCGCCATCGCGTTCGACACCCAATGCTCCCCCGGCTGCGAGAGCGTGAAGGTCAGTTCCGCCTCCGGCAGAAGCGCGGTAACCAGCGTTCCGCCAGCCGGCGCCGGCATCGCCTCGCGGGCTCGAATGTCGGCGCCCTCGCCGACGCCGAAGGTCAGGATCGTCGCCGCATGCGGCCGCGCGGCGGCGATCAGCCGATCGCGATGGGGGCTGTCGAACGGCACCAGGGCAGTGCCGCCCTCCTCCAGCCCCTGGAAAATCTCGCCCTTGGCGTCGGCGATTTGCTCGTCGCTCTTGAAGAAGGCGCGATGGGCCGGGGCGATGGCCGTGACGATCGCCACATGCGGCCGCACCAGCCGGGTCAGCGCCGCCAGCTCTCCCGGCGCGCTCATCCCCATCTCGAAAATGCCGAACCGCGTCTCGCGCGGCATGCGAGCGAGCGATAACGGCACGCCGGTGTGGTTGTTGTAGCTCTTGACCGAGCGGTGCGCCTGGCGCGGGGCGGCGCGGTCGAGAGCGGCATAGAGCGCTTCCTTTGTCCCGGTCTTGCCGACCGAGCCGGTGACGCCGGCGATCCGAGCCTGGGTGCGGGCACGGGCGGCGCGGCCGAGATCGTTCAAGGCCCTGAACGTGTCGGCTGCATGGACGTGCGGCTCGGCGATCTCCTGGCTGACCAGAGCGCCGGCCGCGCCCGCGGCGAAGGCCTGGCCGAGGAAGCGGTGCCCATCGGTCGCCTCACCCTTCATGGCGATGAAGAGGTCGCCTTTCCGGATCTCGCGGGAATCGAAGGCGACACCGTTCGCCTCGAACGCGCCATGAGCGGCGCCTTCCACGGCTTCCGCAATCTCGTGAGAGGTCCAGAGCGGCGTCATGCCCACCCCTCCGAAGATCGTGCTCATGCCGCGCACTCCCGCGCTACCGCGACATCGTCGAACGGGAGGACGCGGTCGCCGATGATCTGGCCTTGTTCGTGGCCCTTGCCCGCGAGGAGGATGATATCGCTCGATCCCGCTTCGGCGATGGCCGCGGCGATGGCTTCGCGGCGGCCCGCCACTTCGCGGGCACCCGGCGCGCCGGCGAGAATGTCGCGGCGGATGAGGGACGGGTCCTCGCTGCGAGGATTGTCGTCGGTGACGATGACGAGATCGGAGAGGCGCGCCGCAACCTCCCCCATCTCGGGCCGCTTGCCGACATCGCGGTCGCCGCCTGCGCCGAACACAGTGATGAGTCGGCCCTGGGTGTGGGGGCGGAGCGCCTCGATCGCCGATACCAGCGCGTCGGCGGTGTGGGCATAATCGACATAGATGGGCGCACCGGCGCGGGTGATGACGGCGCGCTCCAGCCGTCCGCGCACCGGCTGCAGGCGGGGCAGGTTCGCCAAGGTCTGCTGGAGATCGCCGCCGGTAGCGATGACGAGGCCGGCGGCGGTCAGGACGTTGGCGGCCTGATAGGCGCCGATCATCGATATGGTCACGACGTGGGTCCTGCCCTCGGCCTCGATCGTCAGCTTCTGGCCGAGTTGGCTGGTCTCGCGGTCGATGAGCTTCAGCGCCTCGCCCTTGCGGCCGACCGTCAGCAGGCGCAGCCCCCGTTCCCGGCACCGCCTGATCACCTCGTCCGACTTGGCATCGTCGGTCCAGACCACCGCCGTGCCGTCGGGCTCCACGACTTCGGAGAAGAGCCGCATCTTCGCCTCGAAATAGGCGTCCATCGTCTGGTGATAATCGAGATGATCTCGGCTGAAATTGGTGAAGGCCGCCGCCTGCACCGGCAACCCCTCGGTCCGATATTGCGACAGACCGTGGCTGGACGCCTCGAACGCGGCATGGGTGATCCCCTCCCGCGCGAGGCCGGCCATATTGGAGAGGAAGGTGACGATGTCCGGCGTCGTGAGGCCGGTCGTCACCTGATCGTCGGCGGTGGTGACGCCCAAGGTGCCGATCGAGGCGGAGGGATGCCCCGCCATCCGCCAGAGCTGGCGCACCATCTCGACATTGGAGGTCTTGCCGTTGGTGCCGGTGACGGCGACCACCGTTTCGGGGAATGGCTGGAAGAAGCGGGCCGCGAGCTTCGCGAACGCCCGCCGCGGCTCCTCGGCGGCGACATGGGCGGCGCCTTCCACCTTCACGTCGGGCCGGGCGACGATCGCCACCGCGCCCGCCTCCACCGCCGCGGACACGAAATCCTCACCGTTGAAGCGGGTGCCGCGAAAGGCTCCGAACACCGTTCCCGGCGCCACCTTGCGGTGATCGATCGCGAACCCGGTGACCGAAGCCGAATCGTCGCCGCCGATCAGCGCCCCAAGTCGCATCAGTCTTCCGCTTCTCCAACCAGAGCCATGAACCGGGAGACGTCGACGTCGCGTCGGTCGCTGGGGATCACGCCAAGCAGGGGCCCGCTGCGCGTAATCACCTTCGACACCACCGGCGCCGCCGTCCATGCCGCCGTCGTGAAGCCGAACGTGTCTGCCGTGCCCTTGGGCGCGTCCATCATCACGATCACGACGTAGCGCGGGTCGTCCATGGGGAAAGCGGCGGCGAATGTCGAGACATTGACTCGCCGGTTATAGCCGCCGCCGGCAGTGACCTTCTCCGCGGTGCCGGTCTTGGCGCCGACGCGGTAGCCCGGCGCCTCACCCTTTCGGCCGGTTCCCTTCAGCACGATCATGCGGAGGAGGCCGCGCATCGTGCGGCTGGTTTCCTCGGAATAGACGCGCCGGCCGGCCGGCGCCTTGTCGGACTTCAGCAAGGTGGCGGGCCGCCAGATGCCCCCATTCACCAGCGTGGCATAGGCAGTGGCCAGATGCAGCGGAGTGATGGCGACGCCGTGGCCGTAGCCGCTGGTCAGCACCCGCGCCCTGCCCCATTCCTTGGGGAAGAGCGTCCGGCTCTTCTCGTAAAGCTCGATATGGGCCGCCTCGTCGAAGCCGAGTGCGCGAAACGCCGCCTTCATCCGCGCCTCGCCCATCTGGTCGGCGATCTGGGCCGTGGCGATGTTGGACGAATAGACCAGCGTCTCGACGATATTGGCCGAGCCAGGAATGGGATGGTCGTCCCGGATGCTGAATCGGCCGATGCGAAGCGGAGCGCCGGTCGGGTAGCTCTGCGCCATCGACTTGATGACGCCCGCCTCGATCGCCGCTGCGACGGTGATCGGCTTGAAGGTGGAGCCGAGCTCGTAAACGCCCATCGTCGCGCGATTATATTGCGCTTCGGGCGGCGATTTCCCGGCCGCATTGGGGTTGAAGGTCGGGTAGGAGGCCATGGCCATGACCTCGCCAGTATCGACGTCGAGGACGATGCCGGTCGCGCCTTCCGCGCTGTGCTTGGCGACGGCGGCGCCGAGTTCGCTCTCCATCGCCGCCTGGACGCGGGAATCGATCGACAGGGCGACAGGGTCGCCGCGCCGGGCGGGGTCCGTCAGCCGCTCGTTCAGCACCCGCTCCATGCCGGCGACGCCCTGCCCGTCATAGTCGGTCCAGCCGAGGACATGGGCGGCGAGGTCCGTCTGGGGATAGAGCCGCTCCGGCTCCCGGTCGAAAACGATGGCGGGCTCGCCGAGCGCGTTGACGGCGGCGACCAGCTCCGGGACGGCGCGGCGCTGCAGATAGACGAAATTCTTGTCGGCGGAGAGGATGCGGCGATAGTCGGCGACGCTCCGTTCCGGCATCAGCCCATTAAGCTCCACCGCCAGCGCCGCCGGATCGCCGATCAACTTGCGGGGGTGAACGGCAATCGACCAGGCGTCGATGGTGCGGGCGAGCGGGATGCCGTTGCGATCGACGATATCACCCCGCGGCGGCAACAGCGGATTGCCGACCGAGCCGCCGTCGGAGCGGTCGGTGGAGACCTGGAGCCAGGCGAGCCGCCCGACGATCAGCAAGGTAACGCCGGCGAAGACCAGCATGACCAGCATCAGCCGGTGATAGGTGAGAGCGAGGGAGTCCTGCCGTGCGCTGCCGGGATCGAGCGGTCGGGTCTGGGCGGCGACTGCTGTCATTGCCCCCCGACGCCGCCTTCGGACTGCTTCTTCTCGACCTTCGCCGTATCACGGATCTCCGCGATCAGCTCGGCATCGAGGAGACCGGCCGGCTTGAACTTCGGCAACGGCTTATCCTCGGTGACGATCAGGCTCGCGCGGCGGACGAGCGGCTGCCCCGGCTTGTCGAGCGCGGGCGCCGGCTCATAGCTGGCGGTGATGACCTTGGCCTGGGGTGCCTCACGCTGGTCGACCGTCTCAAGCGACGCCAGATGAACCTTGGCGCGCTGCTCGATGGTCGGCTGCTGCTGATCGAAACGGGCGAGCATCACCGCGTTGTCGAGGAACTGGGCCGAACCGGGTGCGGACAGGGCCAGCACTTCCGCATTCCAGCGATCGAGCTGGGCGAGGCGGCCGCGCGTGCCGAGCTCGGTCTGGAGCTGGCGGATATCCTGCTTGGCGGCGATGATCTGGCGCTCGACGCTTTCGAGCTCGGCGCGCTCGGCGGCGACGTTCAGCGAGAGCATGTAGCAGCCGAGCGCCGCGACAGCGACGCCGGCAACCCACCCCATGGGCTTGAAACCCTTAGTGATCATGAGGTTGCTCCTTTACGCGCTGTTGACCAGGGAGAGGCATGGGTGCGCCGCGCCACGCGCAACGTCGCCGAGCGGGAGCGGGGATTGGCCCGCACCTCGTCCTCGCCGGCACGCACCGGCTTGGCCACCGCCTCGAAACTGGGCTCGGGCCTCGATGCCCTTGCCTGGGGAAGATGCCTTGAGCCGGACGGCACATCACCGCTCCGCTCCTTCAGGAACCGCTTCACCAGCCGGTCCTCGAGGCTGTGGAAGGTAACGACGGCTAGGCGGCCACCGGGCTTCAAAACCTGCTCGGCAGCCGCCAGCCCGCCCTCGAGCTCCTGCAATTCCTCGTTCAAATGGATGCGGATCGCCTGGAAGGTCCGCGTCGCCGCGTCCTTCTTGGCGCCAGGCTTGTAGCCCACCGCCTTGCGGACGATGTCGGCCAGCTGCCCGGTCCGCTCGATCGGCCGCGCGGCGACGATCGCCCGGGCGACGCGCCTGGACTTCGGCTCCTCGCCATAATGATAAAGGACGTCGGCGATCTCGGCCTCGTCCGCCATGTTGAGGAAGTCGGCCGCGGTGGGCCCCTCCT
Source organism: Sphingosinicella humi (assembly GCF_003129465.1). Taxonomy (NCBI): domain Bacteria; kingdom Pseudomonadati; phylum Pseudomonadota; class Alphaproteobacteria; order Sphingomonadales; family Sphingomicrobiaceae; genus Allosphingosinicella; species Allosphingosinicella humi. Next base: position 2,016,829 of record NZ_QFFF01000001.1, on the reverse strand, counting down.
GCCCCATTCGCATGTCGAGCGGCCCATCGGCCTGGAAGGAGAAGCCGCGCTCCGGCCGGTCGAGCTGCATGGAGGAGACGCCGATATCGAGCGTCACGCCGTCCACCGCTTCAACGCCGCGGTCGGAAAGCGCCTGACGCATCCGGGAAAAACGCTCCGGTACTAGCGTCAGGCGCCCCCCGCTCACATCCGCGAATGGGAGGGCATCGCGGATGGCATCCGGGTCGCGATCGAAGGCGATGACGTTGGCGCCTTCGGCAAGCATGGCGCGCGTGTAGCCGCCGGCCCCGAAGGTGCCGTCGACATGAACCTCGCCCTCGCTGATGGCGAGCGCGGCGATCACTTCGCGCAAGAGCACCGGGACGTGCGGGGCGGCAGGGTCCGGGCTCACAGCGAAAAGCCTTTTTCTTCGAGGCGGTAGGCGGCGAGGTCGCGCAGATCCTCGTCGCCGCTCTTGAGAGCTAGATAGGGGTTCCAGATTTCGAACGTGCCGCCGACGCCGACGAACAGAGCCAGATCCTCGATCTGGCCTTTGCGCCGCATCATAGGGGGCAGGATGATACGGCCGCTGGTGTCGTAGGGGACGTCCTCGGTGATGCCGAAGGTGCGCCGCGCGCGGGCATAATGGGCGGTGGCGTCCTCGCCTTCCTCGAGGAGGCGGCGGCGCTCATTCTCGGCATGGAGGATGCGACCATAGCCACGATCGTAGGCCGTGAGGCAGGGGTCGACCTCATGCGCACCGAGAATGACGGCCTTGGCGTCCGAGCGGCGCTCGATCACCCCACGGATGAACGCCGGAACCGACAGACGCCCCTTGGCGTCCACCGCGTTCAGCGCGCTCCCGTTGAAGAGGTGCTCCAGATCCACCTGTTTCGTCGCCCCTTGATACGCAAACGGACCTTCCCTGTTCGCGAAAGCGCGCATCCGCGCCCTCGCGTGACTTGCCGGTCAGCCAGGAAGTGCCCCGAAACTTTAGACCATAGTGGATAACAGTAAGGGGCTCGGGATGGAAGGGGTTTTCATGCCCTACGCGGGGATTCCATGCCATAAGATGGAATATAGATGAGTATTCATGGTTTGTTCTCATACGAATTCTTGCTCCGTTCCAGGTGCACAACCCTGTGGATAACTATGGGGAAGAAGATTGCAAAAGCCGCCGCTAGCGACCAGCCGCGTCCCTACATCGATGAACGGAGCGCCCGAACGACCGAGTCGCCGATCACAGCCCCGGCGTTGGTCGATCCGTGCTGTTTGCCGTGCTGTTCGAGTCGATATTGCCGGGGGCGACGCCAAGCTCGGCCAGCGGTTCCTTGGGCGCGGCCGGTTCGGCGGCGGCCGCTTCATTGCCTTCGGCCGTCAGTTGCTGCTCGACCGTGTCGGCGGTGATCGGCTCTTCGTCGCTGGGATTGATGAAGATGGCGGCAAGTAGAACCAGCACGAAAACGAAGGCCAGTCCCGTCAAGCCGATACGAACACGTTGCATTTTGATGCGAACTCTCCAGCCCCCGTGTCGCGGCGCAGACTAGGCGAAGTCAATACGCTTGTCGAACCCCGAGGGCATTTCGTCGAAGATCGGAAGCCCTGCGGCGAACCGCATTTCCTAACAAAACTCTTGACGATTCGTGCTGCAATTAGCGAAGGGGCCTGCATGCAACGCACCCAGATTTTCGCTGCCGCCCCGCTTGCGGCCCTTCTCTCCCTCGCGGCTTGCAATTCGGAGCCGGAAGTCGTCAGCGCCAACGGCATCGACCCGCAGGCGGAGCAATTGGCCAAGGCGCCCCCCGTCGAGCTGCCGCCGTCGATCCAGGCGAGCCACACCTATCGCTGCGACGACAACAGCCTCCTCTACGCGACCTTCTACACCAACAACACGGTGAAGGTGGCCGCCGAGCAGGGAGCCGAGGGCACCATCCTCACCGCCGAGAACGGCCAACCGCCTTATGTCGCCGAAGGCTATTCGCTGAGCGCCAACGCCGAAGAGGTGACTTACAGCGCACCGGGCAAGGGTACGCAGACCTGCAACAGCTGATCTGACCCGCATCTGCTACTGAAAAAAAGGCCGTTCGGACCCATTCCCGGACGGCCTTTTTCATTGCCGGCAGCCGTCAGGCCATCTCGCTCGCCATGGCTGACATGCGGCGGCTCATTTCTTCTGCCGACACATCTTCGATGTGCGTGGCCAGCGTCCAGCGATGGCCGTAGGGGTCGACCAGCGTGCCCATACGGTCGCCCCAGAACTGGTCCGCCACCGGTCTTTCCTGAGTAGCCCCGGCATCCAGCGCGCGCTTGAAGGCGGCATCGACGTCGGTGACGTAGACCATCAAGCTGGCAGTGGCGCCGCCCCGCTTTGCCGGGCCCAGCAGGTTCATGTCCGGCCATTCGTCGGACAGCATCACATGGGAGTCGCCGATCTTGATCTCGGCATGGGCCACCCTGTCGCCCATCGGCATGCGCAGGACCTCGGTCGCGCCGAACGCTTCCGAGTAGAAGCGAATCGCATCCGCGGCGCCATCGATGACCAGATAGGGCGTAACGCTATGATAGCCTTCTGGGATTGGATTGACGGCCATGATCCGGTTCCTCTCGCCTAGAACAAACCGTGATCATCCATACGCCTAAAGCTCCCCTTCGACAAACGGGATTCGATGACCTACAGGGCCCGCATGTCGAACCGCATCACGCCCGAAATCGTCGCCGAGCACGGCTTTTCCCCCGAAGAATATGAGCGCGTCCTCCACGCCATGGGACGCGAGCCGAACCTGACCGAGCTCGGCATATTCTCGGTCATGTGGTCGGAGCATTGCTCGTACAAGTCGAGCCGCGTCCACCTGAAGAAGCTTCCGACGGAGGGGCCGCAGGTGATTTGCGGTCCCGGCGAGAATGCGGGCGTCGTGGACATCGGCGACGGCCAGGCCGCCATCTTCAAGATGGAGAGCCACAACCACCCCAGCTACATCGAGCCCTATCAGGGGGCGGCAACGGGCGTGGGCGGCATTCTCCGCGACGTCTTCACCATGGGCGCGCGGCCGATCGCGAACATGAACGCGCTTCGCTTCGGCCGGCCCGACCATCCCAAGATGCGTCACCTGATCGCCGGCGTCGTCCACGGCATCGGCGGCTACGGCAATTGCGTGGGCGTCCCCACGGTCGGCGGCGAGGTCAATTTCCACCGCGCCTATGACGGCAACATCCTTGTCAACGCGATGACGGTCGGCATCGCCGACACGAACAAGATCTTCTATTCGGCTGCCTCGGGCGTCGGCAATCCGATCGTCTATGTCGGCTCCAAGACCGGCCGCGACGGCATCCACGGCGCGACCATGGCATCGGCCGACTTCTCCGAGGACTCGGAGGAGAAGCGCCCGACCGTCCAGGTCGGCGATCCCTTCACCGAGAAGTTGCTGATCGAGGCGTGTCTGGAGCTCATGGCCTCCGACGCCATCGTCGCCATCCAGGACATGGGCGCCGCCGGCCTCACCTCCTCCAGCGTCGAAATGGCGTCCAAGGGGGGCGTCGGCATCGAGCTCGACATGAACGCCGTGCCCGTCCGCGAGGAAGGCATGACGCCCTATGAGATGATGCTGTCGGAATCCCAGGAGCGGATGCTGATGGTGCTGAAGCCCGGGCGCGAAGATTTCGCCGAAGCGATCTTCCGCAAGTGGGAGCTAGACTTCGCCGTCATCGGCCACGTCACCGACACCGGCCGGATGGTGCTGAAATGGAATGGCGAGGTTGCCGCCGATATCCCCCTCGCCCCGCTCGCCGACGAGGCGCCGCTCTACGATCGTCCCTCCGTGCCGACGCCCAAGCCGGAGCCGCTCGGGGCGGTGCCGCCGCAGGGCGACATCGGCGACAATCTCGTGGCGCTGATGGCCTCGCCCGATCTCGCCAGCCGCCGCTGGATCTGGGAACAGTACGATCACATGGTCGGCGCCGACACCGTCCAGCGGCCCGGCGGCGACGCCGCCGTGGTGAGGGTCCACGACACGGACAAGGCGATCGCCATCTCCACCGACTGCACGCCGCGCTATTGCTTCGCGGACCCGGTGGAGGGCGGCAAGCAGGCCGTGGCCGAATGCTGGCGCAACCTTACCGCCGTGGGCTCGACCCCGCTCGCCATCACCAACTGCCTCAACTTCGCCAATCCGCAGCGGCCGGAGATCATGGGTCAGTTCGTCGGTTGCCTCGAGGGCATGGCCGAAGCCTGCCGCGCGCTCGATTTCCCGATCGTTTCCGGCAACGTCAGCCTCTACAATGAAAGCAAGGCGACGGGCGGCGGCAGCGCCATCCTCCCCACGCCCGCGATCGGCGGCATCGGCCTCCTCCAGGATTGGTCCAAGAGCGCCACCATCGCCTTCAAGGAAGAGGGCGAAGCGATCTTCGTGATCGGCGACACGCGCGGGCATCTGGGGCAATCGCTCTGGCTGCGCGAGATCGCCGGCCGCGAGGAAGGCCCTCCCCCGCCGGTCGATTTGGAGAAGGAGCGCAAGGCCGGAGACTTCGTCCGCCAACTCATCGCCGAAGGCAAGGTGACGGCCGTCCATGACGTTTCGGACGGGGGCCTTCTCGTCGCCGTCGCCGAGATGGCGCTGGCGGGAGGCATCGGCGCGACCCTCGAGCAGATCGGCGACCACGCCACCGCTTTCGGCGAGGACCAGGGCCGCTATGTCGTCACGAGCCGCAATCCGGAGACCATCCAGGCCGCCGGCTTCCCGATGACCCGCATCGGCACGACCGGCGGCACGGCGATCAGTGGCGCCGGGCGCGAGGTTTCACTCGACGAACTGCGCCGATCCCATGAGGGCTTCTTCCCGCAACTGATGGGAGCCGACGCGGCGCTGGCTTGACTCTGAACATCCTCGGACCCGTCTGAACGGAAAAGCGACTGCCTTCAAAATCGCACTCTGCCTGCCGAAAGTATATTGCGACACATTCGCAGTAGCCTTAGAAGGCGTGCCGGAGGAGCGATTCATGATCGTGTGCGTCTGCAATGCGTTGAAGGAAACCGAGGTGCGGAGCGCCGCGCGCGAGGGGGCCTCCTGTCCGACCAGCGTCTACCGCGCCTACGGCCGCAAGCCGCGTTGCGGCCAATGCTTCTCATTCGCGCGCGAAATCATCGCATCGGAACGTGCGACTGCTTAGCAGAAGCGGCTGGTTTTCCGCAGTTTTCCGCCATTTTTTGAGTTCAAAATCGACGCTCGGTCGGCTATGCTGCACGTCAAGCATAGGAGGCCGAAATGAAGGGTGACGCCAAGGTCATCGACTATCTGAACGAGGCGCTGAAGAACGAGCTGACGGCGGTCAACCAATATTGGCTGCATTACCGCTTGCTCGACAATTGGGGCGTCAAACGGCTCGCCGAGTTCGAGCGGCACGAATCGATCGACGAGATGAAGCATGCGGACCGGCTGGCCGAACGCATTCTGTTTCTCGACGGGCTCCCCAATTTCCAGATGCTGGGACGGCTTCGCATCGGCGAGACGGTGGAAGAGATATTGAAGGCCGATCTCGAGCTGGAGCGCGAGGCGCTGCCGCAGCTCCGCGGCGCCATCGAATATTGCGAGACCAAGCGCGACTATGTCACTCGCGACCTGCTCGTCGAGATCCTCGACAATGAGGAGGAGCATGTCGACACGCTCGAGACCCAGTTCGAGATGATCGAGCGGATGGGCCTCCAGAACTACATCCAGCTTCAGTCCAAGCCGGCCGAGGAATAACCATCATCGCCGTTTCCGCCGCCTGCCGATTGCGATAACTCCGCCGCGCAGGAGGAATCGCATGAATGCCACGACGGCGCCGCGGTCGCGGATCGCGACATTGGACATCGTCCGCGGCGTCGCCGTGATGGGCATATTGGCGATGAACATCGTCGCCTTCTCCATGCCGATCGAAGCCTATGTGAACCCGGCCGCCTTCGGCATGGAGACGAGCGCGGACTTTATGGCCTGGCTCGGCAGCTTCGTCTTCATCGAGGGCAAGATGCGCGGCCTTTTCTCGTTCCTCTTCGGCGCGAGCATGCTGCTCGTCATTCAGCGCGCGGAAGCGGCCGGTGAATCGGCGCGGCTGGTGCATCTACGGCGGATGGGGTGGCTGCTCGCCTTCGGCCTCCTCCATTATTATTTGATTTGGTTCGGCGACATCCTGTTCAGCTATGCCGTCATCGGCATGGTCGCCTGGCTCTTCCGCAATCTGGAGAGCGAGGACCTCATCAAATGGGCGTTCTGGTTGATCCTGGCGCAATTCGCGATGATGGCGCTGACGGCCTGGTCCTTCTTCGAAATGCGCGAGGCCGCCACGGCTCCGGGCGCGAGCGTCGAGTTGATGGGGCAATGGTCGGCGATGAAGGCCGAGTTCGCGGTGCCGACCGCCACCCGGCTCGCCGAGACGCTGGCGCTTTACCGCGGCGATTATGCGGGGATTTTCCAGGATCGCGCCGTCGAGAACGGTACCTTCCCGATCGTCGGCCTGGTCTTCTTCGGCAGCGAGACGCTCGCCTACATGCTCCTCGGCATGGCCGCGCTGGAGAGCGGATTCCTGAAGGGGGAATGGAGCGGGCGCGCCTATCGCCGGACCGCCATCATCGGCTTCGCCATCGGGGTACCGGCCTATGCCGGGCTGGCCTGGCTGCTCGTGGCGGACAATTACAGCGTGCCGATGGTCGTGGCGACCGTCATGGCGGCCACCGTCGTTTTCCGCCCGGCCATGATCTACGCGATCGCGGCGTTCATCATCATCCTCACGCGGCGTGGCGGTGCGCTGATCGATCGGATCGCCGCTGCCGGGCGAGCCGCCTTCACCAATTACCTCGGCACCAGCCTGGTCATGACGACCCTTTTCTACGGCTACGGCTTCGGCCTTTACGGCACGATGGGCCGGGCCGAGCTGTGGCTGATCGTGGTGGCGATGTGGGCGGTGATGCTGCTCTGGTCCAAGCCCTGGCTCGACCGCTACCGCTACGGCCCGTTCGAATGGCTGTGGCGGACGCTGGCCCGCGGGACGCCGCAGCCGATGCGGAAGCGGGCGGCAATTTGACCCGCTTGGCGCGGAGAGGAATTAGAGCCGACCGAAATTCTGGTTGTGAGCCCCCGCGCGCCCGAAGGCGGGACGGCGCTCGACGAGCGGGTTGGTTTCCTTTTCGAACAGCGCCATCGTCTGGCTGTAGAGCGGGCGAAGCTTGGCGACCGCCGGAACCAGCTCGTCGGGGAAGACGCGCATCTCGATCGAACGGCGGGCGGTGAACTCGATCTCCTCGGCCAGGGCGCCGAGCGGCTCCGCGCCGAACTGGCGGGCTTCCGTCTTCAGCGTGTGGGCAGGAATGACGAGGGCGGTCGCGTCGCGGCGGTGCATCGCGTCCTCGATCTTGGCGACCGACTTTTCCCCGTCCTCGCGGAAATATCCGAGGATGCGCACGAAGCCCGGCCCGAGTTCGCTACGCGTGCGCGAAAAGGCAGCCCAGTCCACGATTGCGCTGGATTCGTCGACCAACTTCGCGTTCCTTCTTCCGGTCTTATATCCACCGTGTCCGGAGGCGACCCTAAGCCCGCAGGGTAAACAGCCGGTTGACGCGGCAGGCCAAAAGGCGCCCGGCGCCCTATTTATCGAAGGGATTCCGGGATGCGCGGGCGGAGAGGCGCACCGGCACGGCGCCGAAGCCCAGCTCCTTGCGAATCCCGTTCACAAGATAGCGCAGATAGCTGTCCGGCAGCTGGTCGACGCGGGTGCCGAACAGGACGAAGCTCGGCGGCCGCGTATTCACCTGGGTGATGTACCGGAGCTTGATGCGCTTGCCGCCCGGCGCCGGAGGCGGGTTGCGCTCGATCGCGTCCTCGAACCAGCGGTTGAGCTGACCGGTGGAGACCCGCTTCGACCAGATGTCACGCACCTCGAAGGCGGCGCCCAGCATCTGGTCGAGCCCCTTGCCCGTCCTTGCCGACACCGCCAGCAGCGGCACGCCCCGCGCCTGGCTGAGCCCCTCCTCAAGCGCCGCCTTGATGCCGTTGAAAAGCGCGCTCTGATTCTCCGCCACGTCCCACTTGTTGATCGCGATGATCAGCGCGCGGCCTTCCTGCAACACATTGTCGGCGATGCGGAGGTCCTGCGCCTCCAAGCCGCGCGTGCCGTCGAGCAGCAGAACGACCACCTCGGCGAAATCGACGGCGCGGCGGGCGTCGGCCACCGACAGCTTCTCGAGCTTATCCTCGACCTTGGCCTTCTTGCGCATGCCTGCCGTGTCGATCAGCCGCACCGGCCGCGTCTCGCCGTCCGGCGTCTCCCATTCCCAGTCGATGGCGATCGAATCGCGGGTGATTCCGGCTTCGGGACCGGTGATCAGCCGTTCCTGCTCCAGCAGGCGGTTGATGAGCGTCGACTTGCCGGCATTGGGGCGGCCGACGATGGCGAGCTTGAGCGGCCCTTCCCCGTCCTCCAGCTCCTCCTCCGGCCCGTCCTCACGTTCGACATAGGGGCGGATATGCTCGAACAGGTCGACGACGCCTTCGCCATGCTCGGCGCTGAGCGCGATCGGCTCGCCGAGACCGAGGCCATAGGCTTCGAGGATGCCGCTCTCTCCGGCCCTGCCCTCGGCCTTGTTGGCGGCGAGTACGACGGGCGTCGTCTCGCTTCTCAGCCAGCGGGCGATCTCCTCGTCGAGCGGCGTCAGGCCGGCGCGCGCGTCTATCAGGAACAGAGCGGCGTCGGACTCGCGCACGGCCGCGATCGTCTGCGCGCGCATCCGGCCCGGCAGGGTCTCGGGATCCTCGTCCTCATAGCCCGCCGTGTCGATGACGCGGAACTCGAGGCCGAGCAGGGTCGCATCGCCCTCGCGCCGGTCGCGGGTGACGCCAGGCCGGTCGTCGACCAGCGCCAGCTTCTTGCCGACCAGCCGGTTGAACAGGGTCGACTTGCCGACATTGGGCCGGCCGACGATCGCGAGGGTGGGCAGTTTCGCCATAGGCGGCGGCCCTGCCTCCTTATCTCCAGGCGGTCAACTGCCCGTTGTTGTGGAGAATATAGAGGGTGCTCCCCGCCACCACCGGCGACAGCGATACCGCCATGTCCGTCTCGACCGTCGACTGGACGCTGCCGTCATAGGGGGAAGCGTAGGCGATCTGCCCCTCCGAGTTCGCCAGCACCAGGCGCTCGCCGGCCAGGACCGGCCCGACCCAGCTGATCGGACCCTTCTTGTCCTTTTCGTCGCGCCAGCGCGGCAGCTGGGTCATCCATTTCACGCGGCCGCTGGAGCGGGCGATGGCGAGAAGCTGGGCCTGATCGGTGACGACGAAGATCCACTCGCCCGCGATCCACGGAGTGGAGATGCCGGCGACATTGATCTCCCAGATGCGCTGCCCGGTGTTGAGCTCCAGCGCGACCATGCGGCCGCCCTGGCCGATCGCATAGACTCGCTCATTGTCGATCACCGGATCGGCGTCGATGTCCGAAAGCGAGGCGACCGAAGTGGAGATGCTGGTGCGCGCGAGCGCATCCTGCCAGAGGATGCGCCCATTTTCGTAGCGATAGGCAGTGAGCTCGCCCGAGGAATAGCCGGCGACGATCGTACCGGCCGCCGCCGCGGGGGTCGCGCTGCCGAACACGCCGGCCAGCTCCACGGTGCCGGCCTCGGTCCAGCGAACCGAGCCGTCGGCGGGATTGAGCGCATAGAGCTGGTTGTCCTGGCTGATCACATAGACGTTGTTGTTGGCGATCGTCGGAGCGCCGCGCAGCGGCCCGCCCGGACGCACCTTCCAGGCGACCGCGCCAGTCTCCGCATCCAGCGCCGCCGCGAAGCCGAGGCCGTTAGTCGCGTAAATGCGCCCGTCGGCGAAGCTGACGCCGCCGCCGAACAACGCACTCTCATTGCCGCCTTCGCCGGTGACCCGGGTTTCCCAGATAGTGGCGCCGGTGTCGGCGTTGAAGGCGCGGACGGTGGCGCGCGAATCGATGGTGAAGATCTTGCCGTTGGCGACGACGGGGGCGCCGGCGAGACGCGCGGTCTTGCTGCTGCCCTGGCCGATGCTGGCGGACCAGGCCCGAGCCGGCGAGGCGGCTAGCGCAACATGGCCCAGCGACTTGGCGGCATTGCCGCCCGGCTGAGCCCAGTCCGCGTTGGCGGTCGGCGGCGGGAGCGTGATCGCCACGTCGGCGAGCGCGGGGTCGACCTCGATGCTGGTCTCGGCGCTCAGCACGGGAATGCGCTTGCCGATGGTCGGCGTCGTCGGCTTCCCGTCACCGCTAAAGAGGCCGCAACCGCCGAGCAGGCCCAGCGCGGCCGCGGTCAGGATCATTCGCTTCATTCGGCATCTTCCTTCGTTGCGGCCGGGGTTTCGGCCGCCTGGTCCGTCTCAGACGCGTCTATCCCCAACGCGCTCGCCATCTGCATGGAACGGGAGCGGATGCTTTGCGGCACGCTCGCGTCCTTGGCCATCGCCGCGAAGAGGGGTGCGGCGCGCTGCGGCTGGTTCTGCTTGAGATGGGCGAGCGCCACCATCTCGCCCGCGCTTCCAAACCAGGGGTTGCCCGGCTTCGCCAGCGGCGACAGCCGCTCGATCACGGCCGCCGGCGCAAGCGTATCGAATTCGACGGCGGTCTGCCGAACGAGCGCCAGGTCGCGATAAGGCTGCGGCAGATCATCGTCGTCGGCCACCTGCTTGAAGGCGGCGACCGCTGCGGCATCCTCGCCCGATTGAAGGGCGATGTCGGCCTTGGTCAGCAGCGCGGCCGCGCGATAGCCGGCGCCGCCATCCGCCGCGATTTCATCGAGCTTGGCCGCGGCGCCCTTGGTCCGGCCCGCCTGGATGTCCGCGATGACTGCGGTAAGGGCCTCGCCTTTCTCGCCGGCCTTCACGTCTTGGAGATGCCGCCAATAGATGACGCCGCCTATGGCTGCCAGCAGCAGGACCACACCGGCGACGACCGCTATGCCGTAGCGCTTCCAGAAGCCGGTCAGCTGCTCGCGGCGGAGCTCCTCGTCGACCTCGCGGTAGAAAGCTTCATTGTCCGTAGGCTTGATCGCCAAGGCCATCCTCCAAAATCAGGTCGGCAGCCCCACCGGATGCTGGCCTCCTTCCTTCGCGCCTTGAAGGGCAGCGAAGATGAACAGGAGATTGGCGCACGGCGGACTGCCCCTTTTTACGTTCCTCTAACCAGTGAGGCCGCCGAGCGAAAGGGCTTCACTTCGCGCGATGATAGGTCTGCTCCGCCGTGGGAAAGGCGCGGCTGCGCACTTCGGCCGCATAAGCGGCGGCGGCTTCGCTGACCCGCGTGGCTAGGTCGTCATAGCGTTTGACGAAGCGCGGCGTGCGCTCGAACATGCCGAGCATGTCGTCGGTGACGAGCACCTGGCCGTCACAGTCGGCGGAGGCGCCGATGCCGATCGTCGGGCAAGCCACCGCCTTGGTGGCTTCGATGGCGATCTCCTCCATCACCCCTTCCAGTACCAGCGCGAAACAGCCGGCTTCGGCCACGGCCTTCGCATCGGCCAGGATCTTGTCCGCCTCATTATCGTCGCGGCCGCGGGCGCGATAGCCGCCGAGCACATTCACCGCCTGCGGGGTAAGGCCCACATGGCCGATCACCGGAATGCCGCGCTTCACCAGGAACTCGACCGTCTCGGCCATCGCCTCACCGCCTTCCAGCTTCACCGCCGCCGCTCCGGTTTCCTTGAGGACGCGTGAGGCATTCTCGAACGCCTGCTGCGGGCTCGCCTCATAGGTGCCGAACGGCATGTCGACGGCAACGACGCTGTGATAGGAGCCGCGCACCACCGCTGCGCCGTGCGCGCACATCATCTCCAGGGTTACGGGGATGGTGGAAGGAAGGCCGTAGATCACCTGCGCCAGGCTGTCGCCGACCAGCAGCAGGTCGCAATGCGGATCGAGAAGCTGCGCCATGCGCGCCGTGTAGGCGGTGAGCATGACGATCGCCTCGCCGCCCTTTCGTGCTTGCAGGGCCGGGACCGTGAGCCGCTTCATCGGCACGGGCGTCGGATGGGCACGGCTGGTTGCGGTGTCGATCGTATAGGTGGACATCGCTCCCCTCTATCGCTGCCGGCGCTTCAAGCAAAGAGCGTGCAGCCTTTTCCTTTCGGAGCTATAATAAACCATCGGCGCGGCGGCCCGCCCTCGCCGGCGGGAGCGCCTATGCTTGACCTCTCGACGATCGGCTTGCTCGATGTCCTGCCCTTCATCGCCGTGGGCTTTGCCGCGCAGCTGGTGGACGGGGCGCTGGGCATGGCCTTCGGAGTCATCTCCAACACCCTGCTCATCAGCCTTGGCATCCCGCCGGCGGCGGCGTCGGCCGGTGTCCATATGGTGGAAAGCTTCACCACCGCCGCCTCCGGCATCAGCCATGCGGCGCACAAGAATGTCGACTGGCGGCTATTCTCGCGGCTCGTGATCCCCGGCGTGATCGGCGGCATTCTCGGGGCTTATGTCCTAACTCAGGTGGACGCGGAGGTCGCGCGGCCGGTCGTCCTCGCCTATCTGTCCGCGATTGGCCTCTACCTGCTCTGGCGGGGCATCAAATATCCTCCGGCTGATGGAAAACCGAAGGTGATCGCGCCGCTCGGGCTGGCCGGCGGCTTCCTCGACGCGGCGGGTGGCGGCGGCTGGGGCCCGGTGGTGACCAGCAACCTGCTGGTCCAAGGCGCCAATCCCCGCAAGGTTATCGGCACCGTGAGCGTCGCCGAATTCTTCCTCACCGTCACCATCTCGGCCACCTTCATTGCGACGCTGGGGCCGGAGGCGTTCACGGTGGCGACGATCGGCCTGCTCCTCGGCGGCGTCATGGCCGCGCCAGCGGGCGCAGTAGTGGCGAAACGGGTGCCGACCAAGGGGCTGCTGGTTATGGTGGGCGTGATCCTCACCCTGACCAGCCTCTATGGGATCTATCGGGTGCTTGGCTGATATTCAGCCGAAAGCCGCTTCGTATCGGGCCCGATCGAAGCCGACCAGCAGCTTGCCCTTCGCCTCCAGCACGGGCCGCTTGATCATCGAGGGCTGTGCGATCATCAGCGCAACGGCCTTGTCTTCGTCCAGCCCGGCCTTTTCGGCGTCGGGCAGCTTGCGGAAGGTGGTGCCGGCGCGGTTCAACAGCGTCTCCCAGCCGACCTCCCCGCTCCAACGCCTCAACCGCGCCTCATCGATGCCGGCGGCCTTGTAGTCGTGGAAATCGTAGGCGACGCCCCGTTCACCGAGCCAGGCGCGGGCCTTCTTGATCGTGTCGCAATTCTTGATGCCGAACATCGTCACAGACACGCGCGTCACTCCCACTCGATGGTGCCGGGGGGCTTCGACGTATAGTCGTAGACGACTCGGTTTATGCCGCGGACTTCGTTGATGATGCGCGTCGCACAGCGGCTGAGGAAGGCGGCGTCGAAGGGGTAGATGTCCGCTGTCATGCCGTCGGTGGAGGTGACGGCGCGGAGCGCGCAGACGCTGTCATAGGTGCGATAATCGCCCATCACGCCGACCGTCTTCACCGGCAGCAGCACGGCGAAGGCCTGCCAGATGGCGTCGTAGAGGCCCGCGTTGCGGATTTCCTCGAGATAGATGGCGTCGGCCTTGCGCAGGATATCGCAGCGCTCCTTGGTCACCTCGCCGGGGATGCGGATGGCGAGGCCCGGGCCGGGGAACGGGTGGCGGCCGACGAAGGCATCGGGCAGCCCCAACTCGCGGCCGAGCTCGCGTACCTCGTCCTTGAAGAGCTCGCGCAAGGGCTCGACGAGCTTCATGTTCATCCGCTCGGGCAGGCCACCGACATTGTGGTGGCTCTTGATCGTGACCGACGGGCCACCCGTGAAGCTGACGCTTTCGATGACGTCGGGATAGAGCGTGCCTTGGGCGAGGAAATCGGCGCCGCCGACCTTCTTCGCTTCCTCCTCGAACACGTCGATGAAGGTCTTGCCGATGAACTTGCGCTTGGCCTCGGGGTCGGTGACGCCGGCAAGGCCGCTCAGGAACAGGGTTTCCGCATCCACATGGACGAGCGGGATGTTATAGTGGTTTCGGAAGAGGCTGACGACCTGCTCGGCCTCGCCGAGTCGCATCAGCCCATGATCGACGAAAACGCAGGTCAGCTGGTCGCCGATCGCCTCGTGGATCAGCACCGCGGCCACGGCGCTGTCGACGCCGCCGGAGAGGCCGCAGATCACCCTGCCCTCGCCCACCTGCTCGCGGATTTCGGCGATCTTGGTGGCTCGGAACTCGGCCATCGTCCAGTCGCCGGCGAGGCCGCAGACGTGGCGGACGAAATTGGCGATGAGCTTGCCTCCGTCGGGGGTGTGGACCACCTCGGGATGGAACTGGACGCCGTAGAAGCGCTTCCCATCGTGGACGGTGGCGGCATAAGGCGCACCGTCCGACTGGGCGACGATGCGGAATCCGTCTGGAAGCCGCTCGACCTTGTCGCCGTGACTCATCCAGACCTGGTGCTTCTCGCCGGTCGTCCAGAGACCGTCGAACAGGGGGCACTCGTCCTTGATTTCGATGAAGGCGCGGCCAAACTCGGCATGGTCGCCGTTGACGACCTTGCCGCCCAACTGCTCCGCCATGAGCTGCTGGCCATAGCAGATGCCGAGCATCGGCACCCCGGCCTCGAACAGCGCGTCGGGCGCTCTCGGGCTGTCCTCGGTCGTCACCGAGGCCGGACCGCCGGAGAGAATGATGCCCTTGGGCTTCATCCGCTCGAACGCTTCAAGCGCGCTGCTGAACGGTGCGATCTCGCTATAGACCCCCGCCTCGCGCACCCGTCGGGCGATGAGCTGGGTCACCTGGCTTCCGAAATCGACGATAAGGATGGAATCGCTGGGCTGGACGGTCATGGATTCGGGGGACTTCCGCGCGCAAAAAAAGATGCGCGCGAGCCCTAAGACCCGCGCGCATCCCTGTCCAGCAAGCTGACGGAAATTACGCTACACGCCGTCAGATGCGGAAATCATAGACCCGGCCGTTCTCCGCATAGCAGGTGAAGGACTCGCGGTCGTAATCGTAGCCGCGGCCCCAGCGGCCATAGTTATAATCGCGGACGTAGGTCCGGCCGCGCACGCGGTAGCCGTTATAGCCGCGGCGATCGACGTCGGTGATCTCCACCCGCGCGCCATAACGCTGCGCGGTGCGGGCACAGGCGTTCACCGAGGCCTGCGGCCCGTAATAGGCGTCGCGATAGCCGTAGCCGTCATAATAGCCGCCATAAGTACGGCCATAGCGATCGTAGCGGTCATAGCGATCGTTCTTGGTGAGCGCGTCGATCGCGAGCGCGGCGCCGCCGATGATCGCGACACCCGCGGCGATATCGCCAATGTCGATGCCGTTATCCCGATCGTAATGACGCCACTGGGCCTGGGCCGGCGCGGCAGCGGTAAGGGTGACGAGGGCGGCTGCGGCGGCGCCCGTCAAGATTTTGGAAAATTTCCTCATGGCAAACCTCCATTCAAAAAACCGCCCATAAATCATGAGCTTGCCCCTCTTGTATCAAGGCCGCCATGACCTTCCGCTGAACTCATTTGTCGCCTCATGTTCAGCTTTTTCCACTGGTTAACCCAGCCTTAGCCCTTTCCGCCCTAGCTGGAGCGGACACCAACGGACGGGCGGATAAATGCCGAGACGAATCAAGGCGCTGATGGATCAGTTGGAGAGTGAAGTGGGCCGTTTCGCCGCCGCCACCGAGCGGATCGCGAAGCAGACCAACTTCCTCGCGCTCAACGCCACGATCGAGGCCGCGCGCTCCGGCGAGGCCGGACGGGGATTCGCCGTCGTCGCCCAGGAAGTGAAGGCGCTCGCCGGCCAGGCCCGGGCGGCTTCCCACGATTTCCGCGCGCTGGTGATAGACCGCCTCAAGACCGGCTCGGCCATCGCCGACAGCCTGGTCGACGACATCGAGGGCAGCCGGCTTGCCGAATTCGCCTCCGCGACCGTGCAGACCTTCGCGCGCGCCGTCTATTCGCGCAGCACCGACATTCGCATCCTGGCCACCGACGAAGCGATCATCGCCGCCATCCGCGATCCCGAGAATCGTGAGAAGGTTTCAAGGGCGGAGGACCGGCTGCGGGCGGCGATGCGTTTCTCGCCTTATTATCTGAACGCCCTGTTCGCGACGCGATCGGGCAAGGTGATCGGCTCGGCCGATCCCCGCAGCGCTCTCCTCGGCGTCGATGTCGGCGGCGAGCCGCAGTTCGCCAAGGTGATCGAAAGCCGCTCGGTCGACGACTGGTTCACCGACGCGGTGTGGGAGAATCCCTATTCGGCGGGCAGGCAGGTGCTGATCTTCGCCTGCGGCATCCGCTCGCTCGAGAATGACGGGCAGCCTGCCGAAGGCTGCCTGTACCTCGAATATGACTGGGAACGGAACGCGGCGGAGCAGCTCCAGACCCAGGTCGCGGCGGCCGACAAGGAAATACGCGGCGCCACCATCCGCATCATGGAGCATGGCGGCCGCATCGTCGCCTCGACCGCGCCGGGCGAGTTCGACAAGCATTATGCCCTCCCCACGGACCGTGCCCCAAGGGGAACCATTCCGCAAAGTGATCGCGTCATCGCCTATGCCGACGCCAACGACCGCGGCGGGCGCAATTCACTGAACCTCACCTGCGTCGTCGAGCACCAGATCGCAGGCGTGGCCGACGAGATGCTGGCCGCCTAGGCGATTCCCAGGGCCCCGATCAGGAGCCACGCCACGACTCCGAGGAGGAGGAGCGAAAGCGTTACCACGCTGGCGATCCTCCCGCCGGCTTTCGCCACCGTGCGGACGTCGACTCCGAGGCCGAGGGCCGCCATCGCCAGGATCGTCAGCCAGGTAGCGAGCGTCGACAGCGGCGCGAGTGCGATCTCGGGCACCGCTCCCGCGGCCCGGGCAGCCGCGAGAAGCAGGAATCCGACGATGAACCACGGCAGCAACTGGTGCGGCCGCGGCCTGGTTCGACGCGGCTGCGCGTCGTCGCGATCGCCCGTCTCATGCAGCCGCGCCCGAAGCAGCGACAAGCAAAGGACGACGGGGCCGAGCATCAAGACCCGGACCAGCTTCACCATCGTGCCGACCTGCGCCGAGAGCGAGCTTATCGGCGCCGTCGCCGCGAGCACCTGCGGAACGGCATAGACGGTGAGGCCGGCGAGGACGCCATAGGCTTCGGCTTCCATTCCAAGGAAAAGCGCGATGAAGGGGAGGAGCAGGACCACAGCCACGCCCAGCACGGCGGTGAAGGCGATGGAGGCGGCGACGTCCCGGCTCTCCGCGCCTATGACGGGAGCCACCGCCGCGATCGCCGAATTGCCGCAGATGGAGTTGCCGCAGGCAATCAACACCGCCATCCGGCGCGGCAGACCGAACAGCCTTCCGAGTCCATAGCTCGCGGCCAAGGACAGCGCGACGACGAGGGCGATGCCGAGCAGCAGGACCCATCCGGCGGCGGCGAGGGCGCTCGCGCTCAAGGTGGCGCCGAGCAGGACGACGGCGACCTCGAGCAGGAATTTGGCGCTGAGGTCGATCCCGGGCTGCCACACATCGCCGGGCGTCCACACCGACCGGATGGCTGTGCCGACCAGAATGGCGAGGACAAGCGCGTCGATCCAGGCGCGCCCGAACAGATGGATTTCGACGGCCTCTAGCCCTGCGGCGGCGAGAACGACGACCCCGCACAACAGCAATCCCGGCACGAGACCGGCTAGTTTTCCCGCCGATGACAACGTTCGCCCCCTTCAACAGCTCCAGGAGGCGCTTACCGGCTGTCGCGCCCGATAATCAACCGAAGGCGCGGCAGAGCCTGCTATCAGCAGCGCCGGTCGTAATCGTAGACGCGCCGGCCGGAACGGTCGACGTAGAAGCAATCGCCGCGCTCGTCCCGATACCAGCCGGGATTGCTGTCGCTGGCGATCGCGCCGACGATGCCACCGATCACCGCGCCGCCGGCCGCGCCTTCGAGCGGGTCCAACCCGTCGACGACGGCGCCGACGCCGGCACCGACTGCGGCGCCGACAGCGGCCCCCGTGGCCGCGTCCCGAATGTCGCGATTATTGTCGTAACCGTAGCGATCGTAGGTGGTGCAGGCGCCGAGCGACAGGCCTGCGGCCAGTACGATTCCCATCATTCCATTACGCATGACTCAAACTCCCTTCGTGAGAAGCGGAAGTGTGCGCCATACGATGAGTACGTCGGCCCTCTTCCGCCCCCTGTTCGGGGAGACAACAAAAGCGACCCCTCTTTCGTTCCGGAGGCGGTGCGGCCCTACGGCGCCGAGGTCTCGGCCGTTCCCTCCACATCGAGACCGGTATGGCGGGCGATGAACGCCCACATGTCGGAATATTCCTCGATGATCTTGTCCGTGGGCTTCCCCGAGCCGTGGCCGGCGCGGGTCTCGATGCGGATGAGGTGCGGCGCGCCTTCGGGATCGGCATGCTGCATGGCCGCGACATATTTGAAGCTGTGGCCGGGCACGACGCGATCGTCGGTGTCGGCGGTCGTCACCAGCACCGGCGGATAGTCCACGTCCGAATCGATATTGTGATAGGGCGAGTAGCCGAGCAGATATTTGAAGTCCGCCTCTTCGCTCGGATGACCGTAATCGTCGACCCAGTAGCGGCCGGCGGTGAAGCGATCGAAGCGAAGCATGTCCATCACGCCCACGGCCGGCAGCGCGGCGGCGAAGAGGTCGGGCCGCTGGTTCACCACGGCGCCGACCAACAGACCGCCATTGGAGCCGCCCTGGATAGCCAGCTGGTCCTTCCCCGTAATCCCCTGGGCGATCAGATATTCGCCGGCGGCGATGAAGTCGTCGAAGACGTTCTGCTTGTTGCCCAGCCGGCCGGCATCGTGCCAGGCCTTGCCATATTCGCCGCCGCCGCGGAGATTGGCGACGGCGAGCACGCCGCCCTGCTCCACCCAGGCGATCCGCGTCGCCGAATAGCTCGGCGTCAGCGAGACGTTGAAGCCGCCATAGCCATAGAGCAGCGTCGGCGCCGGACCGGTGACGCCCTTCTTCTTCACGACGAACATCGGCACGCGCGTGCCGTCCTTCGACGTGTAGAAATGCTGGCTGACGTCGAAGGAAGCGGGATCGAATTTCAGCTCCGGCTGCGCCCAGGGCGTGGCCTCGCCGGTCGCGACGTCATAGCGGTAGATGGTCGTCGGCGTGGCGAAGCTGGTGAAGGCGAAGAAAGTCTCCGAATCCCCCTTATCCCCATCGAAGCCCATCGCCGTTCCGATGCCGGGAAGGCTGACCGTGCCCTTGGGCGTCCCGTCGAGGGCGAAACGCCGGACCTCCGTCTTGGCGTCGACCAGATAGGAGGCGATGAGCGTGCCGCCGACGATCGAGGCGCCGTCCAGCGTGGCCTTGTCTTCGGCGACGATCTCGACCGGTGTCGGGTTTGGCTGCGCCACGTCGAGCGTAACCACCCGCAGGCGCGGCGCATCCTTGTTGGTGGCGAAATAGAAGGTCGATCCCTGGTTGCCGATGTAGGACCAGTTATTCTCCAGCCGCTCGATCAGCTTGTGGGGCTCGGCACCGGCCTTGGAAAGGTCGATCAGCGTGATGGCATATTTGTCGTCTGTGCCTTCGGAGGTGGTGACGATCAGCCAGCGTCCGTCGTCGGACACCTCGGCGAAATGGCCGCGCTTGGGCTGGTCGGGCGTCGCGTAGATCTTCACATCGTCGGATTGCGCGGTGCCGAGACGGTGGAAGTAGATCGCCTGATCGGTGTTCAGCGCCTGAAACTTCTCGCCTTCCTTGGGTTCGGGGAAGCGCGAATAGTAGAAGCCCGAGCCGTCCTTGGCCCAGGCGAGATTGGAGAATTTGACCCATTCCACCGTGTCGGGAAGCAGCTGGCCGGTGGCGACGTCGAGCACCTTCACGGTCCGCCAGTCGGTGCCGCCGTCCTGTACCGAATAGAGGAGCTTCTGGCCGTCTTCCGAGGGCACCCATTCGGCGAGCGCGGTCGCGCCATCCTTGGACCAGCTGTTCGGGTCGATCAGCAGCCGCGGCTCGCCGTTCAGCGCCTCGCGGACATAGAGGACGGACTGGTTCTGGAGTCCGTCATTGCGCGTGTAGAAATAACGGCCGCCCTTCTTCTCGGGAATGCCGAAGCGCTCATAATCGTAAAGCTGGGTGATCCGCGTTTTGAAGGCGTCGCGGCCGGGAAGCGTCCCAAGATAGGCGTCGGTGACTACATTCTGCGCCGTCACCCAGTCGCGCACCTGGCTATCCTCGCGCACATCGTTCTCGAGCCAGCGATAGGGATCGGCCACCTCGACGCCGAAATGCGTCTCGACGAGGTCCTGACGCGACGTCGCCGGATAATCGAATTCGGGATTGGCGGCGGTCGCGGCTTGAGTGGCTTGCATGGCGGGGGCTTGGGTTCCGGCGAGAGTGAGGAGAGGCAGGAGCAGCAGATAGGCGTGACGCATCGGGCTGGAAACCTTCGGAAAGGAATTAATGGGTGGAGCTAAGCGGGCGCCAGGGGGATTGTCCAGTGCGGTGAACCGCTAATGGAAGTTGCGGCTCTTGAGCCTGATCGGCGGATCCTGGGTCCGGCCCATGCGGCGGTCGCTGCTCCCGTGCGTGGCGCCGTCGCCGGGACCGTGGCGATGCGGGAAATCGCGTTCGCCGACGGAACGGAGGAGAGGGGTCAGATCCTCCAGGCGGTCGCTGACGATATGGATGACATCGCCTTCCTTCTGGAGCGTGCCTTTCACGCCGATCATCGGGGCGGACATGACGATCCGCCGGTGCGTGTCGAAGATGCGTTGCCAAAGGATGGCGTTGGCGATGCCGGTCTCGTCCTCCAGGGTGATGAAGGTGACATTGCCCTTGCCGGGCTTCTGGCGGATGAGCACGATCCCCGCCACCTCGACCTTGCTGCCGTCCTTGAGCCGGACGAGATCGGCCGCGCGGGTGATGCGGCGGCGGTCCAGCTCGTCGCGAAGGAAGCTCAGCGGATGGGCGCGAAGCGAAAGCTGGACGGTGCGATAATCCTCGACCACCTCCCGCCCTTCCATCATCGGGCTCAGCGCGACCTCGGGCTCGCGGTTGGCCTCACGGGCATCGGCCGCGGCGAACAAGGGCAACCGCGCCTGCCCCAATCCGCGCACCTGCCACAGCGCCTGCCGCCGGCTCAGCCCGAAACAGACGAAGGCATCGGCATCCGCCAGCTTCTCCAGCGCCGCCACCGGAACGCCGGAACGGAGCCAGACATTCTCTATAGAGGTGAAGGGCCCGTCGCCCCGGACAGTGATGATCGTGGCGGCATGATTGTTTGCCAGCCCCCGCACCATACGAAGCCCGAGGCGAAGCGGCAGCAGCCCCTCCCCCGCCTCCAGCGTACAATCCCAGCGGCTGGCATTGATGCAGACCGGCCGCACCTCCACGCCATGCTCGCGCGCATCGCGGACGATCTGGGCGGGTTGGTAGAAGCCCATTGGCTGCGCGTTGAGCAGAGCCGCGCAGAATATGTCCGGATGGTGGCATTTCATCCAGGATGAGGCGTAGGCGATCTTGGCGAAGCTCGCGGCATGGCTTTCGGGAAAGCCGTAGCTGCCGAACCCTTCGATCTGCTTGAAGGTGCGTTCCGCGAAGTCGCGCGTGTAGCCGTTGGCGAGCATGCCATCGATCATTTTGTCGCGAAACTTGCCGACGCCGCCGGTCGATTTGAAGGTAGCCATAGACCGACGCAGCGCATCGGCCTCCGCCGGGGTGAAGTTCGCTCCCTCGATCGCGACCTTCATTGCCTGTTCCTGAAAGAGCGGCACACCCAATGTCTTCTTGAGCAGCGCCTCCATTTCGGGCTTGGGATATTCCGGCACCTCCTTTCCCTCCCGACGGCGCAGATAAGGATGCACCATGTCTCCCTGGATGGGACCGGGACGGACGATCGCCACCTGAATGACGATGTCGTAGAAATCCTTCGGACGGAGACGGGGCAGCATCGACATCTGGGCCCGGCTTTCGATCTGGAAAACGCCGATCGTGTCGGCCCTGGAGATCATCTCGAATACCTTGGGATCGTCCTTCTGCATCTCCTCGGATGAAAGGGTGAGACGCGGCCCCTTGTGATCGGCGAGGAGATCGAAGGCACGGCGCATGCAGGCCAGCATGCCGAGACCGAGCACATCGACCTTCATGATCTTCAGCTCTTCAAGATCATCCTTTTCCCATTCGACAACTCTTCGATCCTTCATCGTCGCGGGTTCGATGGGAACGAGATCGTCGAGACGGTCGCGGGTGAGCACGAAACCGCCGGGATGCTGGCTGAGATGGCGGGGCGTGCCGACCAGCTGGCGTGTAAGCTGGAGTGTCAGCTCCAGGCGCGGATCGGCCCTGTCGAGCCCGATTTCATCGACATGGCGTTCGGCGACGCCCTCGTTGGACCATCCCCACACCTGTCCGGACAAGACGCTCGTCAGGTCTTCCGGGAGGCCCAGCGCCTTGCCGATCTCACGGACTGCCCCTCGGGTCCGATAGCGGCTGACCACGGCCGCCAGCGCGGCATGCCGATGACCATAGGTCTCGTAGATCCATTGGATCACTTCTTCGCGCCGTTCATGCTCGAAATCGACATCGATATCGGGCGGCTCGTCCCGGCTTTCGGAAATGAAGCGTTCGAACAGCAATTTATGCTCGACCGGATCGATCGAGGTGATACCGAGAACATAACAGATCATCGAATTGGCCGCCGATCCCCGTCCCTGACAGAGTATGTGCTGGCTGCGGGCGAATTGGACGATCGAATTGACGGTCAAAAAATAGGGCGCGTAGCGACACTTATCGACGAGTCGCAGCTCATGCTCCAGCAGGTCCGAATAATTTTTCGGCGGGCCTTCGGGGAATTTGTCCGCGAGCGCCGTTCGGGTCAGCTGTGCCAGCGCATCCTGCGGCGTGCGGCCCGACAGGACGATTTCGTCGGGATATTGGTAACTCAGCTCACGCAGGGAGAAAGTGCAGCGTTCGGCGATGTCGGCTGTGGCGCGAACGGCATCGGGATAATGTTTGAAGCGCCGTTCCATCTCTGCCGGGCTTTTGAGATGACGATCGGCATAGCGTTCCCTGCGGAAGCCCAGTTCGTCGATCGTGCATTTGTGGCGGATAGCGGTGACGACGTCCTGCAACATGCGCTTGTCGGGAGAATCGTAGAGGACATCGCCCGTCGCGAGGCCGCGCAGGCCGTAACGCCGGACGAGGAGGTCGAGCGCATGGAAGCGCGCCGCTTCTCCCGGGCGGCGTCGATGCGTCAATGCGAGATAGGCGCGATCGCCGAATATGTCGGCCGTTTGAGCGAGCGCTGTCTCGGCGACCGCGTCGGCTTCTTCCGGAATCAGCGCCGCGACCAGCCCTTGACTCCAGGCGGCGACATCTTCCCAATGGAGGAAGCACTGGCCCTTCTCGCCCTTTTTGCAGTCGATGCGGCTCTTGCCGAGAGTAAGGAGGCGAGTGAGGCGGGACCAGCCGGCGCGGTCCTCAGGCCAGACCAGCAACGATGATCCATCCATCAAATCGAGGCGGCAGCCGGCGACGAGATGCACGCCCGTTTCCTCTCCGGCTTTGAGCGCCTTGACGAGCCCCCCCACCGTGTTGCGATCGGTAATCCCGATCGCGGAGTGGCCGAGCAGGCGAGCGGCGGCGAACAATTCCTCCGTGCTCGAAACGCCACGGAGGAAACTGAAGTGCGTCGCGACCTGGAGCTCGACGTAGGTCACCCGAACACCCCCTGCAGCCACCAGCCGAGATTGCCGGTGCGCGGATCGAGGCCGTCGCCGCGGCGGTAGAGCCAGAAGCGGGCGCCTTCTTCATCCTCCACCTGGAAATAGTCGCGCACCGCTTCCGCTTCGGCGGTGCGGCGCCACCATTCGCCATGGATGCGCTCGGGGCCGTCGGCGCGGCGGATGCTGTGCATTCGTCCCCGCCAGGTGAAGCGGCGGGGCGGACCGTCAGGAAGCAGGGCGACCACATTCTCGACCGGCTCGGCGCGCGGGAGCAGCCGCACGGGGCGAGGCCATTTCGGCCAGTTTGCCGGGGATTCCACCGGCGAGAGGCGATGGACGCTGCGTTCGGGAACATCGCTTTCGACGGCGCTGAAGCGATAGAGATGGCAAGCGCCGAGACGGCCGGCGAGACGGTCGATCAAGGGAACGAGATCGGGCTCAGGCTTCTCGCTTGCCAAGAGGCTCGCGATCGGCACGGGGCCCAGAGGCTCGCAGCGGGTGGCGACGAGGCGCATGGCCTCGATGCCGAAACCGGGTTCGATCCTCTCGATCTTCATGGCGAACAGGCGCCTGAGATGCGCGGCGTCGCGGGTAGCGCGGGCGGTGCCGATCGGCAGGCGCTGCTCGCTGCCATCGACCCGGAGGCAGGCGAGCGTCAGGGTGCGGGCGGCGAGACCTTCCTCCTCCAGGGTGCGGATGAGGGCCGTCATCAGGTCGGCCAGCACCTGCTCGATCGCTTCCGCCGTGGCGATCGGTTCGACGAGGCGGAGCATGGCTTGGGGTGGGTCAGCGGGAACGATGGGTTCGAACGCTTCGCTCCCCCGCCCCAGCGCCTGGTGCAGGCGGGTGAGCAATCCTTGTCCGAAGCGGCGAACGAGGGGCGCGGCGGGCATGGCCATGATGTCGCCGATCCGTTCGATACCAAGGCGGCGCGCGGGCGCGATCACCTCCTCGTCGATCCGAAGAGCCGCCAAGGGAAGAGACGCGATGGCCTCAGCCGCCTTTCCCGGCGGACAGAGCAGGATGGCGTCGCTGCCATGCCGGGCCAGGGCATGGGCGGCGCCATAATTGTCGGCGACGGCGATGCGGGCGGTGAAGCCGAGGCGCGCGCAGAAGACGAGGATGCGCTCGGCCATCCGCCGTTCGCCGCCGAAGAGATGCGTGACGCCTGTCAGATCGAGCCAGAGACCGTCCGCGCCGGAAACGGCGGCGCGCGGTGTCCAGCGACGCGCCGCAAGCAAGGCGAGACGGGTGAGAAAGGCGGCGTCGGCGCCGGGTTCGGCCTCGCGGACATCCAGGCCCGGCACTAGGATGCGCGCCTGCGTCAGCGGCATGCCGGCGTGGAGACCGAGCGCCTGGGCGGCCGGACAGGCGGCGGCGACCTCGATGCGGTTGCCGACGCGGTGAGTGGTGATCAGGGGAGCTGTGGCGGGTTGGGCAATCCCTTTCGGCTGCGGCTGCGACGGAGCATTTTCCTGCCGCGCCCACCGCGCGCCGGGGCGCCAGCCGCCGCCACGCGGACAGGAGCAATCGGCGATGCGCTTGCCCAATTCCTCCCCAGCCTTGGCTGAGGAGGGGAATCCTGCGGAGCTTGGAATAACTGGCGAGGCCTCGACATTTACCCCTCCACCATGCTGCGCATGGTCCCCCTCCCCATCGCGTTGCGATGGGGAGGAATTAGGCTGCCAGCCGTCCAGCCGCCGCAGTCTGTCGGTCGCGAAGTTCGGCAGGTAGAGCGAGGCGACCCTCGGCATCTGTTGCCTCCATGATCCATTCAAAAGCTTGGCCGCCGCGCTGGCGGGCGAGGGTGAGGCGCCAGCGGGCGCGGCCGACCCCCTCCTCCACCGGCAGTTCGGCGCCCGGCACGCAGGCGATGCGCCAGCGGGTCATGGCGGCCGACGGGATGCCCAGCGGGTCCTCCTCCGCCTTGCGCCAGCGCTTCAGCATCAGAGCGGTGGTGCCGCCCTCCTCCGCCGCCAGCTGCAGCCGCCGGGTCGAGGCCATGGAGACGCGGGCGATTTCCCCCACCACCGCGGCGAGGCCGCCATGGCGCAGCCCCTCCTCCATCACCGCCAGCACCTCCTCGTCGCTCCGCGCCTCGGCATAGAGCACCCGGTCCGGCGGCAGGCCCGCCTGCATCAACCCCGGCGCGAAGAGGTCGCGGCGTGCCAAGGTCCAGAGCACCGCCCCCGGCAGCCGCGCCGCGATACCGGCCGCGAACAGGGTCGCGGCCGCGTCGTCGGAAAGTCCGGGACGCTCGCCCGTCATCTCATGGAGCGCCGCGATCGCCAGTCCGCCACCGTCCAGCCGCCGGTCCATCGCCTCCACGTCAAAAGGCAGGCATCCCCGCTCCTTCCGCCGCCCCGCCGCCTCGATCGCCCGCACTTCGGCGCGCAGAGCCGCCAGATGTGGGTTTCGGGTTGGCGAAGGACCGGGCATAACGACTCCAAAGACTCACTTGTTCTCTTTATGTTCCTCCTGTTCATCCAGAGTCAAGCGACTGGAACGGAAAGGAGATCGCCGCCTGCTCCCACACCCCGCGCCATCTTAGTCAGGACCCGATGCCCTTTCTTCAGCGCTGCCTGCTCGCCCTTCTCCTCATCCTCGTCACCGTCCCGGCCCACGCCGCCGGCGACCCGGACTGGCTCTATCGCGGCAGCGACATTCCACGCGACGAAGCCTGGACCTTCGGCACCCTTCCCAACGGCGTTCGCTACGCAGTGCGGCAGAATGCGCTGCCCGACGAGCAGGTCTCGATCCGCGTCAGGATCGACGCGGGTTCGCTCAACGAGGAGGATCATCAGCGCGGCTGGGCCCATTTCGTCGAGCATATGGCCTTTCGCGGCACCGAGGGCTTCGGCGACGGCGAGGCGCGCGAGACCTGGCAGAAACTGGGCGCCAGCTTCGGCAGCGACACCAATGCGTCGACCAGCGCCACCCAGACGGTCTACAAGCTCGACCTCCCCGGCGCCGACCCGCAGGAGATCGACCTCAGCCTCGATGTCCTGTCCGACATGGTCGACACCGCCCTGTTCGATCCCGCCACGGTCGAGGCCGAACGGCGGGTGATCCTGGCGGAGAAAGGGCGGCGGCCCGAACTCACCACCCGGATGCTGGAGGAAAGCTGGCCGCTCTTCTATGCCGGCCTCAAGATCGCGACACGCGATACGATCGGCACCGACGCGACCTTGAAGGGCGCGACCGCCGACGGGCTCAAGACCTTCTACGAACGCTGGTACCGGCCGGAGCTGACGACGGTGATCATGGTCGGCGACGCCGATCCGGAGCTGATGGAAAAGCTGATCGCCAAGCATTTCGGCCCCTGGCAGGCGAGCATGCCGGCGCCCGAGGAGCCGGACTATGGCGCCATCGCCTCATCGGAGCGCCGCGCCGCCGCCCTCGCCTATCCGGGCGCGCCGCACAGCGCCACGCTGCTCTGGCTGCGACCCTATGAAGTGCTCCCCAACACCAAGGCCCGGGAGAAGACCGATCTCGCCCGCTCGATCGCGGCCCGCATTGTCAACCGCCGGCTGGAGACGAAGGCGCGCGAAGGCGCCTCCTTCCTCCGCGCCGCCACGGGGGAGACGCGCTCGACCCACATCGCCGATCTCACCCAGCTCAACATCACTGCCCGCAACGGCCATTGGCAGGAGGCGCTGAACGAAGTCTTCGCCATCATCAACGACGCGCTGCGGGCGCCGCCCAGCGAAGCCGAGATCGCCCGCGAGATCGACAATGTGGAAACCGCCGCGACGTCCTCCGTCACCGGTGCCTCCACGGTGCGATCGCAGCAATGGGCGGAGCAACTGGTGACTGCCGTCAACAACAACAGCATCGTCGCGAGCCCCGAAACCGCGCTCGCCATCCTTGACGAGCTGACGCCGCAAATCACGCCGGAGTTGGTGGCAGCCGCGACCCGCGAGCTGTTCGAAGGCATCGGACCCAAGCTGATGCTCGTCGCGCCCCAGGCGACAAGCGTCGAGGCGGCCGAAGCGGCCCTCGCCGCCGCTGAAGGGGTTCCGCCGGCCGAACGGGTGGAGGGGCGTGACGTAAGCATGGACGACCTGCCCCCGCTCGGGCCGCCGGGCGAGGAAGTCTCGCGCCAAGCCATCGAGGATCTGGGCGTCACCATCGTCCGCTTCGCCAACGGCTCCACCCTCACCTTCAAGCAGACCGATTTCGAGAAGGGCTCCGTCTCCGTCCAGCTCCGCTTCGGGTGGGGTTATTCGGGGCTGCCCGCCGATCAGTCCTCGCTCGCCTGGCTCGACGGGATCGTCGGCGCCTCGGGCATAGGCGATCTCGATCTCGACGCGATGGAGCGGCTGCTGACCGGCCGCAAGATGGCGATGAGCTTCGGCGTGGCCGAGGACGCGCTGGTGCTTGCCGGCCAGACCAACGGCACGGACCTTCCCGATCAGCTGCGGCTGCTCGCCGCCAAATTGGCCCATCCCCGCTGGGACGATTCCCTGTTCGCCCGCTACCAGGCGAGCGGGCTTGAAAGCTACGATCTACACTTCGCGTCGGCCTCGGCCCGGGCGACTCGCGAATTCCCCTCGTTCAGCCGTGGCGACGATGCCCGCTGGACTCCGGTAAGCCGAGAGGCGATCGCCTCGGCCACGGCCGACGAATTCCAGGCCTTTTTCACGCCCCTCCTGGCACGGGGGCCGATCCATGCGATCGTCGTCGGCGACGTCGACCTCGAGACGACCGTGGCCGCGATGAAAGCCAGCGTCGCCGCCCTGCCGGCGCGTGCGCCGGTCGAGGCTCCCGAGGACTCGCTCAGCGTTCGTCCGCCGGAGCCCAGCCGGGAGCCGACCGTCTTCACCCATAACGGAGCCGCGGACGAAGCCTATGCGATCATCGGCTGGAACACCTTCGGCGGCACCGCCAATATCAAGCAGCGACGGGCGCTGAGCATGGCCGCCAACATGTTCGAGGTGCGGCTCTACGAACGGCTGCGCGTGATCGAAGGCGCGAGCTACTCGCCCAATGCCGCCTCCAGCACGTCGGAAAGCTTTCCGGACTGGGGCATCTTCTACGCGGCTTCGGCGATCAGCCCGGAGAGCGTCGACACCTTCTTTCGCGTCGCGCGGGAGATCGTTGCCGACATGGCCGCCAAGCCCGCCTCGCCCGAGGAGTTCGCGCGGGCCCAGAATCCGATCCTCAGCGGCATCCAACGGCGCCTCAGGACCAACGCCTATTGGCTGAATGCGATGGAGAATTGGCTCCGGCATCCCGAGCTGATCGACCAGACCCGCGACTTCCTGTCCCACTATGAGGAGATGACGCCGGAAGACGTGCGCGCGGCGGTCGCGCAGCATGTCACGGACGCTGGCGACTGGTCGATGCTCGTTTTGCCGAGTAAAGCAAAAGGCAGTGGCGACTGAACCTTTCCCCCTGACCGCCCCGCCCCTGGGCGGCGACGCGGCAAAGCGGCCGAAGCCTTTCGGGCTCCAACAGCAGCCCTTCTTCGCCGACAAGAACCGCGCCTTCTGGACGCTGCAGTCGGCGGGCTGGGCGGGCTATTTCATCCTGCGCGCGCTCTCCGGCATCGCCAATGCGATGGGGTTCACCTTCATCATCCACACGGCATTGCTGACCGCGACCGGCTACTCGATCACGCTGCTCATGTCCGCCGCCTTCCGGCGCCTCATCAAGCTGAGGCCGATCATCACCTGGGCGGTGTCGATCACCCTCGTGCTCATCGCCTCGGCCGGTTTCTCCGCGATCGAGACCTGGAGCCACGCCACCTTCCTGAGGCCCGGCACCCGGCCGCAAGGCGTCGAGTTCCTCGGCGCCATCCTGCTCGATTTCTCGCTCCTCGCCGCCTGGTCCGCGCTTTATTACGGGATCAACTATTATCTTCTGCTGGAAGAGCAGACCGACCAGCTGCTGCGGCTGGAGCATCAGGCGAGCGCGGCACAGCTCGCCATGCTGCGCTACCAGCTCAATCCGCACTTCCTGTTCAACACCTTGAACTCGATCTCGACCCTGGTGCTGCTGAAACAGACGGACAGGGCGAATGCGATGCTCTCCCGCCTCTCCTCCTTTCTGCGCTATACGCTCGTCAACGAGCCGACGGGATCGGTGACGGTGGCGCAAGAGGTTGAAACTCTGAAGCTCTATCTCGAAATAGAGAAGATGCGCTTCGAGGAGCGGCTGCGGCCGCGGTTCAACATCGATCCGGCGGTGGCGCGTGCGCGTTTGCCATCCCTCCTGCTCCAGCCGCTGGTCGAGAATGCGATCAAATATGCGGTGACACCGCAGGAGGAAGGTGCCGATATCGCGGTCGAGGCCAGGAAGGTCGGTGACAAGGTGGTGATCACCGTTTCGGACACCGGCCCGGGGGCGGACGGGCAGGCGCTAAGGCCGGGACAGACGTCGACCGGCGTCGGTCTGGCGAACATAAGAGACCGTCTGGCGCAAGCCTATGGCGCAGACCAGCGGTTTGAGACTCAAACGAACATTACGGGGGGCTTTGGGGTTATCATCGAAATTCCCTATCAAGTTGAGGAGCCGAAATGACCATCCGCACGATCCTGGTGGACGACGAACCGCTTGCGATCCAGGGGCTGCAATTGCGCCTGGAAAAGCATGAGGATGTCGAGGTCGTGGACACCTGCTCCAACGGCCGCGAGGCGATCCGCGCGATCAAGACCCACAAGCCAGACCTCGTTTTCCTAGATATCCAGATGCCCGGCTTCGACGGCTTCTCCGTGATCCAGGGCCTGATGGAGGTGGAGCCGCCGCTGTTCGTCTTCGTCACCGCCTATTCCGACCACGCCATCCGCGCCTTCGAGGCGCAGGCGGTCGACTATCTCATGAAGCCGGTGGAGGAGGACCGCCTCGCCGACACCATGGACCGCATCCGCCAGCGCCTCAGCGAAAAGCGCGGCGTCGAGGAAGTGGGCCGCCTTAAGGAAGTGCTCGCCGAGGTTGCGCCCGACGCGATAGAAGGCGTCGATACCGGCGAGGACGCCCACGCCTCCAGCCGCTACGAGAAGCTGATCAACATCAAGGACCGTGGCCAGATCTTCCGGGTCGACGTCGATTCCATCGAGAAGATCGATGCCGCCGGCGACTATATGTGCATCTATACCGGCGACAACACGCTGATCCTGCGCGAGACGATGAAGGACCTGGAAAAACGCCTCGACCCGCGCCGCTTCCAGCGCGTCCACCGCTCGACCATCGTCAACCTGGATCTCGTCCGCCAGGTGAAGCCGCACACCAATGGCGAATGCTTCCTGGTGCTCGACAGCGGCAGCCAGGTGAAGGTCAGCCGCTCCTATCGCGACGTCGTCGCCCGGTTCGTGCACTAAAGCGTGCCGATGCTCCTGCTGCTCCTGCTCCAGGCATCCGCGGCCCAGCCCGACATAGGGCTCCGCGCAACCGTGGATGCCCGGTCCGTCCGAATCGAGAAAAAAGGTGAGGCGGAACTGACGATGTCCGCCAGCCCCGACGGGGGAAGCCAAGTGAAGGTCGAGGCGCCGGAAGCGGACGGCGCCCGCACCCTTCGCGACGTTCATGTGACGGTGGATGCCGAGGCCCGGATCGCCGATCCCTCCAGCGAAGGTGGGGACACGAAAGAGGAGGACGAAACTCCCTCGCCGAACTAACGTTGTGCAGGCGTAACAGGGAGAAAATAATGCGCTCGTTGCTTGCTTCAACGGCGGCTGTTGCCGCCATGTTCGCCCTCGCCTCGCCCGCCACCGCCCAATCGAACCGAGACAGACAATCGCAGCCGCAGCAGCCTTCGCCGCTCGCGCAGCAGGCGATGGCGGGCAGCGATCAGCCCGATGTGCTGCTCGACGTGCCGAACCTGTCGGTCGAGGAAATCGCGCTCGAGGTGAACAACCTGCAGGTCGACATCGCGCTCGACGCACGGCTCGCCAACCTCCTGAAGCTCACCGCCGGCGCCAATGCCAGCATCGACAATGTGAAGCTGACCATCAAAGGGGTGCAGGCTCAGGCGACGCTGATCGTCCGGCTCGACAACGTTCGCGCGATCATCGAACGAACGCTGCAAACGCTCGACAACAATCCGCAGCTCGTCACGCAATTGCTCTCGACCGTCGACAACACCGTCGACACCGTCGGCGGCGTGGCCAACAATGCCGTCGGCACGGTCGGCGGAGTGGCCAACAACCTCCTCCAGAACGGCCAGGTGCTGGATCTTGCCCGCGCCGGCCTGACCGAAGTGTCGCGGACGGTGAACGGCGCCGGCGAGACGGTTCGCCAGGTGCGGGACAGCAGCGGCGGATTGCTC
Source organism: Sphingosinicella humi (assembly GCF_003129465.1). NCBI lineage: Bacteria > Pseudomonadati > Pseudomonadota > Alphaproteobacteria > Sphingomonadales > Sphingomicrobiaceae > Allosphingosinicella > Allosphingosinicella humi. The sequence continues at coordinate 1,984,884 of NZ_QFFF01000001.1, read as the reverse complement.
GAGGTCGTCACCGACAGCGCGGGCCGCATCCTCTCGTCCCGACCGGTGACGCGCTAGGCTTGATCGCAGGTTTCGGGAAGACGCCGCCCCTTCTTGTGCGCTAGTTTCGCGCTTTCGATTACAAGAAGGGGTGGGACGAACATGCAAAAGGACAAGGCGTTTACCTTCGCTTCGCTGCACAAGCCGGGGGAGCCGCTGATCCTGTTCAATGCCTGGGACGCGGGGAGCGCCAAGGTGGTATCCGAGGCGGGGGCCAAGGCGATCGCGACGGGGAGCTGGTCGGTCGCGGCGGCGTTCGGCTTCGCGGACGGCGAAGCGCTGCCGCTGGACCTTGCGATAGCGAATCTCGAGCGGATCATCGGCGCGGTCGACCTGCCCGTCACCATCGACCTCGAGGGCGGCTACGGTCCGGCGCCCGCCGACGTGGCGGCGACGGCGAAACGGGCGGTCGCGGCCGGGGCCGTCGGATGCAACCTGGAGGATCAGGTGGTCGGCGGCGAGGGCCTATACAAGATCGACGATCAGTGCGAGCGGCTCCAGGCGGTGCGGCGGATCGCCGACGAGGGGGGCATCCCCTTCTTCATCAACGCCCGCACCGACCTGTTCCTGAAGGCCAAGCCCGAGGAGCATGGCGGCCTCGTCAAGGCGGCGCTGGATCGCGCAAGCGCCTATGGCGAGGCGGGTGCGAGCGGCCTGTTCGTGCCTGGGCTGGCAGACGAAGACCTGATCGGCACGGTCTGCTCCAAGTCGCCGCTGCCGGTGAACGTCATGGCCATGCCGACGACCCCGCCCGCTCGCCGCCTTGCCCAGCTCGGGGTCGCGCGGATCAGCCACGGTCCGGGCCCCTACCGTCTCGCCATGCAGGCGCTGGCGGAAGCGGCGCGCGCGGCGCATAAGGGAGACTGACCGACAAGGGAGGCCGGCATGGCGAAGGTGACGGGGCTGGGCGGCGTCTTCTACAAGGTCGCCGATCCGGCCGCGACCCGGCGCTGGTATGAGGAGATGCTGGGCATAGGCGGCGAATGGGGCGCGATGTTCCCGTGGAAAGCGGGCGGCGCCGAAGCCTACAGCCTGCTGTCCCCCTTCAAGGCCTCCACCGACTATTTCGAACCGAGCGAGGCCCCCTTCATGGTCAATCTGCGCGTCGACGATCTCGACGCCTTCCTCGACGAGCTCGAGGCGAAGGGCGTCGAAGTGCTGGGGACGCAGGTGGAGGAATATGGCAAGTTCGCCTGGATCCTCGACTGCGACGGGATCAAGATCGAGCTGTGGGAGCAGGTGGGGCCCGCCCCGCCGGCCTAAGGCCGCAAGCCCCTTCGCCTTCCGTCGATTTTGGCATCCCCCTTTGCATTCAATATGCTAGCGGCAGGCCCCATGGACGGCGCGGCATCATTGCGAGCACGGCTGGAGGCGGAAGCGAGGGCGCTCGGCTTCTCCGCCTTCGGCGTCGCGCGGGCGGACGCTACGCCGAGGACCGCCAAGCGCCTGCGGCAGTGGCTCGATTCCGGCGCCCATGGCGACATGCTGTGGATGGAAACCACCGCCGAACGACGCGGATCGCCCGCGGGGCTCTGGCCGGAGGTGAAATCGGTAATCGCGCTCGGCATGAGCTACGCGCCCGCGACGGACCCGCTGGCGCTGGCGGACGAGGGGGAGGTCGGCCGCATCTCCGTCTACGCGCAGGGCGCGGACTATCACGACACGGTCAAGAAAGCGCTGAAGGCCCTGGCGCGATGGCTGGTGGCCGAGGCGGGGTGCGAGCTCAAGGTGTTCGTCGACACGGCGCCGGTCATGGAGAAGCCGCTGGCGGAGGCGGCGGGGCTCGGCTGGCAAGGCAAGCACACCAACCTCGTCAGCCGCACGCATGGCAGCTGGCTGTTCCTCGGCGCCATCTACACGACATTGGAGCTGGAGTTGGAACCGGACAGCGTCCATGAACAGCGCTGCGGAAGCTGCCGACGCTGCCTGGAGGCCTGCCCCACCAATGCCTTCCCCGCGCCGTTCCGGCTCGATGCGCGGCGCTGCATCTCCTACCTCACCATCGAACATAAGGGGCCGATCCCGCACGAGTTGCGTGAGGCCATGGGAAACCGCATCTATGGCTGCGACGACTGCCTCGCCGTCTGTCCCTGGAACCGCTTCGCCGACACGGCGCGGCGGCACCAGGCGTTCGTGCCGCGCGCGGAGCTGGTCGCGCCCTCGCTGGCCGACCTGCTGGCGCTCGACGATGCGGATTTCCGGAAGGTGTTCGCGGGATCGCCGATCAAGCGCATCGGTCGAAACCGCATGGTGCGCAACGCCGCGATCGCGGCCGGCAACAGTGGCAGCGCGGCCCTGGTTGAACCGCTCGAGCGACTGGTGGACGATCCCGACCCGGTCGTGGCCGAAGCGGCGCAATGGGCGGTTGGGAAGCTCACAAACGGTCGTTAGCGCCCTCCCAAACTCCCGCTAACGCGCCTCTTGCCGACGGGTGAGGGCCGCGGCGCAGCTCGCCCGATCCACATCGCGGCCGTCGGGTAGGCGGGCGTCGACATAGCGCACCACCGGCTCCTCGCCCCGCTCCGGCGGATAGAGATAGGCGTCGAGCACGCAGACCTGGCTCGCGAACTGGAGCTTGCGCGCCGCGCCTTCGCGGATGTCGAGGTCCGGCTCGCCGAACTGCGCTTCCAATATATGGGCGGTCTTGCCCATCACGTTTTCCAGGCCGGCCGTGCTGAAGGTCGGCGGCGCCGGCTGGCCCACATCTCCTCCTCCTCCTCCCGCTTTCGGAACCGCCGTGCAGCCGGCGGCAAGAAGCGCCAGGCCGAGGACAGCGCTCCGGCGCCTGATCGAGAATGTCATGCTGTCTCCGAATGATAGAGGTGGGTGGCGACGGCCGCGCCTAGCACGGGCGCCAGAAGATTGACGAACGGGATGGCGAACAGGACCGCCGCCCCGAGGCCGAGCAGCAGGCGCCTGAAGCGGCTGCGGGACAGCCAGCGGCGCAGCGCGTCCCCCTCCAGATGCCGCACCGCCACCATCTCGCCGAGGTCGCGGCCAAGGGCGATGGCGTTGATGACGAAGAAGAGGATGAAGGGACCAATGCCGGTCACCATCAGCAGAAGGTAGAAGGGCAGCGCAAGCAGGTTCCAGAGGATCAGCCGCCCAGCCGAGCGCAAGCCGAGGCTAAGCGAGCGTCCGATCGAAGGGTTGCGGCCGCTTGCCGCGGCGGCGGGATAATGGCGCGCCTCCACCGCCTCGACCACTTCGTCCGCGAACAGGCCGATGACGCCGATGGCGATGGCCGGGAACAGGAACCAGAGCCCGAGCACGCCGAGAACGACTGAGGCCGCCGCGCCGGTGGCCGTGCCGATTTCGCAGCGATAGTCGAGCGGTCCGATGCCGCAGGGATTGGAGCCGATTAGGAGCCAAGCGAGCAGCCCCCCGGCGAGCCCGAACAGCGCCAGGGTGAGCAGCAGCGACTTCAGGAGGACGCGGCGGATGCGGGGATCACCGAACTGGGCAAGGGCGAGCGGCAGGGCGGCGAACATGCCGTCTGATTCGCCCAGCCGGCGGCGAGCGTCAACCGGCGGTTGATCGCCTTCCCTACGGCGGCTAGGCATCGCGCTTCTTCATTCCAAAGGAACCGTCCCCCGTGACAGACACCCGCCTCGACGTCCTCGCCATCGGCAACGCCATCGTCGACGTGATCGCCACCACCGACGACGCCTTCCTGGAGGCGGAGGGGCTCGCCAAGGGCTCGATGCGCCTGATCGACGCCGACGAGGCGGCGCGGCTCTACGGCCGGATGGGACAGGCGCGGGAGACGAGCGGCGGATCGGCGGCCAACACGGTGGCGGGGCTGGCCGCGCTCGGGCTGCGCGCAGGCTTCATCGGCCAGGTGGCCGGCGATCAGCTGGGCGAAATCTTCCGGCACGACATTACCGGCCTTGGCGTCACCTTCACCACGCCGGTTTCACGCGGCGGCGTGCCGACGGCGCGTTGCCTGATCCTGGTCACCCCGGATGCGCAGCGCACGATGAACACCTTCCTCGGCGCGTCGCAGCACCTGCCGGCCACCGCGCTCGACGCCGACCAGATCGAAGGCGCCGCCATCCTCTACCTCGAAGGCTATCTCTGGGATCCGGAGGAGCCGCGCTGGGCGATGATCAAGGCGATCGACATCGCCCGCAATGCCCGGCGCAAGGTTGCCTTCACCCTGTCCGACAGCTTCTGCATCGCCCGACACAAGGACGGCTTCAACCAGCTGATCGACAGCGGCAAGATCGACATCCTCTTCGCCAACGAGGAAGAGATCAAGGCGCTGTCGGGCGAAGCCGATTTCGGCGCCGCCGTGGCCGCCACGGCCCCTCGCGTCGAAACGCTCGTCGTCACGCGCAGCGAGAAGGGCGCCGTGGCCCTGCGTGGACGGGAGCGAGTATCGGTGCCGGCCGAGCCGATCGCAAAGGTTGTCGACACCACCGGCGCCGGCGATCTCTTCGCGGCGGGCTTCCTCGCCGGACAAGCCCAGGAACGGACCCTGGAGGAAAGCCTCCGCATGGGCGCGATCGCGGCCGCCGAAGTGATCTCCCATTATGGCGCGCGGCCGGAGGCTGACCTCAAGGCGCTGGTCGCGGAAAAGCTGAGATAGAGAGTCATCCCGACGAAAGCCGGGATCCAAGAACACCATATTATTAGTTCTACAACCGGCTGATCGTTCAGCTCCATCCCGCATATTCTTGGATCCCGGCTTCCGCCGGGATGACGCTAGGCTATGGCGCAGGGGGGCTGGGCTGGAGCGCCGGGATGCTGCAGGGCTACAGTCCCGGCGGGCGGCGCGGCGGATCGAGCAGGTCGCGTTCGTCGACGCCGGGGATGCTCGGTTCGATGTCGTGGATTTCCGGCTCATGGACCTCGACGAGACCGCGTCCGAGATGGCTCCGGCGCCGCCCGTAGAGGAAGTAGACGGCGAGCCCGATCCCGGTCCAGATCGGCAGCCCCAGCAGCGCCTCGACCGGCAGGTTCAGGAACAGGAAGAGGCAGCCGACGACGGTCAGCGGCGCCACCAGCCACAAGGCCGGTACCCTGAACGGGCGCGGCCGCAGCGGATCGCGCTTGCGGAGCATCCACACCGCCACCGCGACCATCAGGAAGGCGTAAAGCGTCCCGGCGTTGGCGATGTCGGCAAGCTGCCCGACCGGGAACAGGGCCGCCAGCAGAGCGATGAGGGTGCCCATGATCATAGTGATCCTATGCGGCGTCCGCCATTTCGGATGCACCTTCGACAGCCGCTCGGGCAGCAGACCGTCGCGCGCCATGACGAAGCAGATCCGGGTGAGGCCGAAGATCAGGATCAGGACGACGGACGGCAGGGCGATGAAGGCCGCATAGCCGATCAGGTTGCCGACCGTGCCGAAGCCGATGATCCGAAGCATATGGGCCAATGGCTCGGCCGAGCAGACCAGGGCCTCCGCATATTCGGGCCGAGCGCATTGCCGGGCAAGCTCCGGCGATCCGGTGGACAGCGGCGCGCCGCCGGCCGTGATCGGATCGCCGCCGATCGTGCCGATCGCGCCCGCCGATACCAGCATGTAGAAGATGGTGCAGACGCCGAGGCTGCCGATGAGGCCGATCGGGACGTTGCGCTGGGGGTTTTTGGTCTCTTCCGCCGCCGTCGAGACGGCGTCGAAGCCGAGATAGGCGAAGAACATGGTCGCCGCCGCGCCGAGCACCCCGACGCCCGAGCCGAAGCCGCCGAAGACGCCGCCCGGCATGAATGGGCTGAAATTGGCGGCGTCCATCCGAGGAAGGGTAAGAGCCACGAAGGCGATAAGGGCCGTTATCTTGATGGCCACCAGCGCCGCGTTGACGCGGGCGCTCTCGCTGGTGCCGATCACCAGCAGCACGGTCATCAGCAGGGCGATGAACGCCGCCGGCAGGTTGACGAGCCCGCCCGGCTCTCCGCCGAGGAACAGAGGCCCGGCCCGAAGCCAGCTGGGCAGATCTATTCCCAACGATGCTTCAAGCACGGTGTTGGTGAAGTAGTTGGACCAGCCGACCGACACCGCCGAGGCACCGACCGCATATTCGAGCACAAGGGCCCAACCGACGGTCCAGGCGAGAAATTCGCCGAGCACCGAATAGCTGTAGGTATAGGCGGAGCCCGCCACCGGGATCATCGACGCGATCTCGGCATAGCAGAGCGCGGCAATGATGCAGACGGCGCCGGCGATCACGAAGGCGAGGATGAGGCCCGGCCCCGCCTTCTGCGCACCCACCGACGTCAGCACGAAGATGCCGGTGCCGATGATGCAGCCGATGCCAAGCAGGGTCAGCTGCACGGCGCCTAGCGAGCGATGCAGACCCTTCTTCGCCGCGGTCTCGAGGATTGCGTCGAGCGGCTTCACGCGGCCGAAGATCATGATCGCGCTCCCCTTTGAGGCTCAGCAAAAAGGGAGGCCGAAGCCTCCCTTTCCTTTTTACGCGTCCTTGTAGCCGGGCGTGTGCGCATCCGGCATCGGCGGGACGGGCTGCGGCGGCGCGTCGACGTCGTCCTCGTGGACGTCGATGATGCCGCGCGCGATGTTGCTCCGCCGGTGGCCGTAGAGGAAGTAGACGACGAGACCGATGCCGCCCCAGATCGGCAGCACAAGCATCGCCTCGAGCGGCAGCGACAGATAGAGGCCGACGCAGCCGACCACGGAGAGCGGCGCGATGATCCACACGGCCGGCGTCCTGAACGGGCGGTGGCGGGCCGGATCGATCTTGCGCAGCATCAGCACCGCGATCGAGACCATGAAGAAGGCGAAGAGCGTGCCCGAGTTGGACACCTCCGCCAAGCGTCCGACCGGGAAGAAGGCCGCGGCGATGGCGACGAACACGCCGGTGATCATGGTAACGATATAGGGCGTCTTCCACTTCGGGTGCACGGCCGACAGCTTCTCCGGAAGCAGCCCGTCGCGCGACATGACGAAGAAGATGCGGGTCTGGCCGAACAGCATGATGAGGATGACGGACGGCAGCGCCAGGAAGGCGGCGAGACCGATCAGGTTGCCGAACCACTCAAAGCCGATCGCCCGGAGCACATGGGCCAGCGCCTCGTTCGAGCAGGCAAGCGGCTCGCCGGCGCCCGAGGCGATGATCGCCTTGCAACGCTCAGCAAGCTCGGGGCTGCCCGAGATCAAGAACTCGCCGCTGAGGCTCTGCACCGGCTGCGCGCCATAGGCGCCGATCGCGCCGGCCGCGACCAGCAGGTAGAAGATGGTGCAGATCCCGAGCGAGCCGATGAGGCCGATGGGCACGTTCCGTTGCGGATTCTTGGTTTCCTCCGCCGCGGTCGAGACCGCGTCGAAGCCGACATAGGCGAAGAAGATCACCGCCGCGCCGGTGAGCACGCCGCCGACACCCGTCGGCATGAAGGGATCAAACTTGGCGCCGTCGAGCATCGGGAACGACAGGGCGATGAAGGCGGTGAGCGCCACCACCTTGATGGCGACCAGCACGGCGTTGACGGCGGCGCTCTCGCGCGTGCCGATCAGCAGCAGCCAGGTGACCAGAAGGGCAATGACGAGGGCCGGGATGTTGACGATGCCGCCCGCATCCGGACCATTGGCGAAGTCGGACGGGATGACGATGCCGAGCGAGCTGTCGAGCAGACCGACGAAATAACCCGACCAGCCGACCGACACCGCCGAGGCGGCGACGGCATATTCGAGGATCAGCGCCCAGCCGACCATCCAGGCGAGGAGTTCGCCCATGACGGCGTAGGTATAGGTGTAGGCGGAGCCGGACACCGGCACCATCGACGACAGCTCGGAGTAGCACAGGGCCGCGACCGCGCAGACGAAGCCGGCGATGATGAAGCTGACCATCATGCCCGGCCCGGCATATTGCGCCGCTGACGCGGTCAGCACGAAGATGCCGGTGCCGATGATCGCTCCAACGCCGAGCAAGGTCAGCTGAACGGGACCGAGCGAGCGGTGCAGCGATTTCTTCTCGGCAGTCGCGAGAATGGCGTCTAGTGGCTTGACGCGCCCAAAGATCATGTTCTTCCCCTTGAAACTATACCGGTCCGGTCGAGCCCGTTGGCTTCCATTTTGGGGCGGAACCTAAAGGCTAATCGGCGAGGCGCAATAGAGATAATCGCGAAATCCGCCGCTTAGCGTGCCAGCATGGGCCCCAAGGGCTTGCCGGCGAAGATATGGACGTGGAGGTGCGGAACCTCCTGGCCGCTTTCGAGGCCGACATTGGCGAGCAGGCGATACCCGCGCTCGACCAGCCCCGCCTCCCGCGCGATCTTCCCCACGGCCCGAACCAGCGCCGCGATCTCCTCAGCCGACCCGCACTCGGAAAAATCGTCCCACGAGACATAGGCGCCCTTGGGAATCACCAAGATGTGGGTCGGCGAGAGCGGATTGATGTCGTTGAACGCAAGCACATGCTCATCCTCATAGACCTTGGAGCATGGCAGCTCGCCCCTCAGGATGCGGGCGAAGATGTTGTTTTCGTCATAGGGGCGGGTCGGGTCGATCGGCATGGTTTCCTCCGTCGCGCCGGGATAACCTTTGAGCCGGGCCTCGCGCAACGCGCTTGACCGGCTCGCGGCCGGCGTTACGAGTCGCCGCATGAGTGACGAGACGCCCGACAGCCTGATTCCCTATGACGAAATCGTCCAGGAGGCGCTGCGCGCCGTGGTCGGCCGCGTGCTCGGCGAAGTGGAGGCGACCGGCGCCCTGCCCGGCGGTCATCATTTCTACATCACCTTCAAGACCGGCGCCGCCGGCGTCGAGATTCCGAAGCACCTCACCGAACGCTTTCCCGACGAGATGACGATCGTCATCCAGAACCGTTTCTGGGACCTCAAGGTTCGCGACGACGGCTTCGAGGTCGGCCTCAGCTTCAACCAGGCGCCCGCCAAGCTTGTCATTCCCTTCTCCGCCATCACCGGCTTCGTCGATCCGGCGGTCAATTTTGCCCTTCAGTTCCACGCCCAGGCCGAGGAGGCAGGGGCTCAGGAGCATGAGCAAGCGGAGAACGATCACCCCGGCCAGGAGCCGGCGGAAGACGGATCGAACGTCGTCTCGGTGGATTTCAGCCGGAAGAAGTGACGCCTCCCATGGCGTCACCCTGGACTTGCGTCGGGGTTCAGCCGATCACCCATTCGAGCGCCGACAAATGTATGCTGGACCGGGTTCAGCATGACGAGGAGGGGCAGGAATGACGTCCACGACCCGCACCGAGACCGACAGCTTCGGCCCTGTCGAGGTCCCCGCAGACACCTATTGGGGCGCGCAGACGCAGCGCTCGATCGACAATTTCCCTTTCGGCCTGCGCGAGGCGATGCCGGCGGAAATCGTCCACGCCCTCGGTCTGGTGAAGCAGGCGGCGGCGCGGGTGAACGCCCGCATCGGCATTCTCGACGCGGAGCTGGCGGAAGCCATCCAGCAAGCGGCCGGCGAGGTAGCGGCCGGCGCGCTCGACGACCAGTTCCCGCTCGTCATCTGGCAGACCGGGTCCGGCACGCAATCCAACATGAACGCCAATGAAGTGATCGCCGGCCGAGCCAACGAGATGCTCACCGGCCAGCGCGGCGGCAAGAGCCCGGTCCACCCCAACGATCATGTGAACCGCAGCCAGTCATCGAACGACAGCTTTCCCACCGCCATGCACGTCGCCGCCGCGCGCGCGACCCACCGACGGCTGCTGCCCGCCTTGCGCAGGATGCACGATCGGCTTGCCGCCCAGGCGAAGGCATGGGACGCTCTCATCAAGATCGGCCGCACCCACCTCCAGGACGCGACGCCGCTGACGCTCGGCCAGGAATTTTCAGGCTACGTCGCGCAGCTCAGCGACGGCATCGCGCGGGTCGAAGCGGTGTTGCCGCGCCTGCACCGGCTGGCGCAGGGCGGCACGGCCGTCGGCACCGGCCTCAACGCGCCGGAGGGTTTTGCCAAGGAATTCGCCGCCGAGATGGCGAAGCTGACGCAGCTTCCCTTCGAGACCGCGCCCAACAAGTTCGAAGCGCTGGCAAGCCATGACACGCTAGTCGAGCTTTCGGGCGTGCTCAACGTCATCGCCGTGTCGCTCACCAAGATCGCCAACGACATCCGCCTCATGGGCTCGGGCCCGCGCTGCGGCCTCGGGGAGCTGAAGCTGCCGGAGAATGAGCCGGGCAGCTCGATCATGCCCGGCAAGGTCAATCCCACCCAGGCGGAGATGCTGACCATGGTCGCCGCCCAGGTGATGGGCAATCATGTCGCCGTCACCATTGGCGGCCTGCAGGGCCATCTCGAGCTCAACGTCTTCAAGCCGCTGATCGGCGCCAATGTGCTGCGCTCGATCGAGCTTCTGTCGGTGGGGATGGAGAGCTTCACCGAACGCTGCCTCGACGGCATCAAGCCGGACGAGCGGCGCATCTCCGAGTTGGTCAATCGCTCCTTGATGCTCGTCACCGCCCTGACGCCGGAGATCGGCTACGACGATGCCGCCAAGATCGCCAAATACGCCCATGAGCATGGCCTGACGCTGAAGGAGGCCGGCCTGGAGCTGAAGCTGATCAGCGAAGAGCGGTTCGACGCCGTCGTGCGCCCGGAGACGATGCTCGGGCGGTGATCATGACATTTTTCTGCCTCCATTTCCTGGCTTCGGCTGGCGGGTCGGCATGAGCGATCTTCCCGAAGCCATCCCGGCATCGACCCTCATCCTGTTGCGTCCGGCGGAAGCCGGGCCGCCCGAGCTGCTGATGATGGAGCGGGTGCAGAGCATGGCCTTCGCCGCCGGCGCCCTGGTGTTTCCCGGTGGGCGGATCGACCCCGAGGACCATGAACTGGCCGCGGCCGTCGGCGGCGGCATCGACCACGCCGCCGCGCGCATCGCCGCCATCCGCGAGACGATCGAGGAAACCGGAATCGCCCCTGCGCTCGATCCCCTGCCCGACGCCGAGCTGGCGGCCGAGATCAGGCATGCGCTGGAGGCCGGCGCACCCTTCGCCGAGCTGCTGGAGCGCCACTCGCTCCGCCTGGACCTGGAAGCGCTGACGCCGTTCGCCCGCTGGTGCCCCACCTTTCGCGAGACGCGGCGCTTCGACGCGCTCTTCTTCGTCGCCGAGGCGCCCCGGGGCGCGCACGCCACGGCGGCCGAAGCCGAGGCCACGCGGACCCTGTGGGCGAGCGCCCAGGAAGTGCTGGCGGAGGCGGACAGCGGCCGCGCCCGCATCATCTTTCCGACGCGGCGCAACCTCGAACGCCTTGCCCGCTTCGCCGACATCGTCGAAGCCCGCGCCGACGCCATCCGCCATCCGGTCGAAACCATCGTCCCCTGGATCGAGCAGCGCGGCGGCGAGCAGTGGCTCTGCATCCCCGACGACGCGGGCTATCCGGTGACGGCGGAACGGCTGGAAACCGCCCGGCGAACCTGAGCGACGCAACCCCGGCCGCCGTTCATGCGTCGCGCTTGGCATGCGCCCGCTCCGTATCCTCAAGACGCTGCTTGTTCTCGGCCTGCTCGCCTTTGCCGGAATGCTTTTCTACGGCTGGGCCCGCAATCACCCCGAGGACCTCCCCTGGACTCCGCTCGACCTCAGCCAGCCGGTCGGCGCCTTCACCGGCCGCAAGCTGGCGGGGCTCGGCGATGATGCCGAACAATGCCGCACTCTTCTGGACCGTGCCGGAATCGAATTCACCGCGCTTCCGCCCCGCCGAACGGACGCCCAATGCGGCTATGGCGATGCGGTACGCCTCACCGGCGGCGCCCTCGAAATCGAGTACCGCCCCGCCGGCCTCGGCACGAGCTGCCCCGTCGCCGCCGCCTTGGCGCTATGGGAATGGCACGTCGTCCAGCCCGCCGCGCTCGATCATTTCGGGCAGACGGTCGCCACCATCGACCATCTGGGAAGTTACAGCTGCCGCCGCCTCTACGGGCGCGACAAAGGCCGGTGGAGCGAGCACGCCACCGCCGACGCCATCGATATCGCCGGTTTCAGCCTGGAGGACGGCACCCGGATCTCGGTGCTGAGAGATTGGGACGACGGCGGGCCCAAGTCCGCCTTTCTGGACGACGTGCGCGACGGCGCCTGCGACCTGTTCGCCACCGTTCTTTCGCCCGACTACAACGCCGCCCATCGCGATCATCTACATCTCGACCAGGCGGCGCGCGGCGAGATGGGCTGGCGGGCGTGCAGCTAAGTCCGTTTTCGTCATTGCGAGCGCAGCGAAGCAATCCAGGCTGGCTCAACTGGATTGCTTCGTCGCTTCGCTCCTCGCAATGACGCGGACTCGTCGCTCATGAAAAAGGCGAGCCGCCTCACAGGGCGACCCGCCTTCCTTGTCCCCCGCTTAGACGGGTGACCGTTTAGATCAGGGCTGGCTGAGGTGGTTCGACAGATGCTTGTTCATCTCGAACATCGACACCTTGTCCTTGCCGCCGAAAATCGGCTTCAGCTTGGCGTCGGCCATGATTTCCCGCTTGTTCTGCGGGTTCTGCAGGTTGTTCTTCTTGATATAATCCCACATCTTGCTGACGACGTCGCTGCGCGCGATGTTGCCCGAGCCGGTGATGGCCGCGAGCTCGGGGGACGGCTTCATCGGCCGCGCCAACGCATTATTCCCACTTTTCTTCGGTTCCAGCATTACGCCCTCCTTGTGATTTGCTCCTGATAGAGCGCAAACCCGCGTCCTTTGCAATGGCCGACAAGGGTTACCGGGCAATTTATCCAAAGGGAACGACCTTGTTGTCCGCGTCATGGCCGATGTCGGCAACCCCCAGCCAGGGGATGCCGGACCGTTCGCACCAATGGCGGACCACCTCCTCCTCGCTCTCGCCGAAGTCGGGATCGTTCTCCGGCACCAGGCTGCAGCGGCCGAGACGAATGCCGGCGACCCGCCGCACCGCCGGGTTGCTGCTGATGTGGAACATCGATCGGTCGGTGCGATAGGTGTGCTCGGAGACTTCCTCCAGCATCAGCACATGATCCGTGAGGTCGGGCTGAAGCGGCGTCCCGAGCAGCTGGCTGAACACGGTGATATTGAAGGCGGCGTGGCGCGCATCCTCGGCGACGCTCGGCTCCAGCGCATCTACAGAACGATCGACCAGCCAGGAAAGGGCGCGCAGCACGGCGGCTTCACCTCCGTCGCGCTTCACGTCCTGCGGCATCGGCCCGTGCGCGATCTGATCGAAGCCTGCGTGGTAGAGGCCCGCCAGCAGATAGCCCGCGTCGCTGTAGCCGAGATAGGCCTTCTCCCGTGCGGTGATGCCGAGCCGCGCCAACACATCCTCGGCGATCCGGCAGGAGCCATAGCCGCCGCGCGCGAACCAGAGCGCGTCGAAGCCCGGATCGTTCGCGACCTCGACGAACGCGTCCGCCCGGACACGGTCCTCGCCGGCGAAATGCTTGTGGACGAGGAAGCATTGCGGGTGGAAATGGACTTCCGCGCCGGCCTCCTCCGCCAGCGCCGTCACCCGATCCGCGACCGTCCGTTCGATCGGCGTGCTGGGCGCCACCACTCCGATCCGCATCCCCGCTCCTCTTCGTTTGAAATGCCCGACGCTTCCCAATAGGGCTGGCGCATGAACGAGGCCAAACCCTATTTCTTCTGCGGCATCGGCGGGAGCGGCATGCTCCCCCTCGCCTGCATCGTCCGCGCGCAGGGCCACGAGGTCGCCGGCTCCGACCGGGCGCTCGACCAGGGACGGCTCGCGCCGAAGTTCGACTTCCTGAAGGACCACGGCATCGCGCTCTTCCCGCAGGATGGCAGCGGCCTTACCCGCGCGGACCAGCTGCTGGTCACCTCCGCCGCCGTCGAGGAGACGGTGCCGGACGTGCAGGCCGCCCGCCGCCTCGGCGCCGAGCATATCACCCGACCGCAGCTCCTCGCCCGCCTGTTCAATGCGGCCCCGAGCGGCATCGCCGTCGGCGGCACCAGCGGCAAATCGACGACGACGGGGATGATCGGCTGGATTCTCCACAGCCTCGGCAAGGCGCCGACGGTGATGAACGGCGCGGTCATGAAGAATTTCGTGACGCCGGAGACCCCCTTCGCCAGCGCGCTCGTCGGCGGCGGCGACATCTTCGTCAGCGAGGTGGACGAGAGCGACGGCTCGATCGCGCTCTACGAGCCGCGCATCGCCGTCCTCAACAACATCACCCTCGACCACAAGTCGCTCGACGAGCTCCGCACCCTGTTCCGCGACTTCGTCGGCAAGGCCGAGTCCGCGGTGCTCAACCTGGATGATGACGAGACCCGCCTGCTCGCCGCCCTTCTTCCCGCCGAAAAGGTCATCACGGTGGCCTTCGAGGAGGCGGATGCCGATCTCCTCGGCAGCAACGTCCGCGAGGAGCCGCTCGCCATCAGCTTCGACGTGACGGAGCGGCGAACCGGCGAGACCGTTCCGGTGCGCCTCGCCGTCCCCGGCCGCCACAATGCCGAGAATGCCCTCGCCGCCCTCGCCGCGGTGCGCGCCCTCGGCCTCGACCTCGGCCCGGCCGCGGCGGCGCTTTCCGGCTTCACCGGCCTTCGCCGCCGCTTCGACATCGTCGGCACGCGCCACGGCGTCACCGTCATCGACGATTTCGGCCACAACCCCGACAAGATCGCCGCGACCCTCAAGACGCTCCACGCCTTTCCGGGCCGGCTGCTCATCTTCTTCCAGCCGCACGGCTATGGACCGCTCCAGAAGATGGGACGGGAGCTGATCGACGGCTTCGCGCATAATCTCGCCGCCGAGGACGTGCTGCTGATGCCGGACCCGGCCTATTTCGGCGGCACCGTCGAACGCTCCGTCGGCAGCGAGGACATCGTCGCCGGAGTGCTCGCCACCGGCCGCACGGCGGAATATGTCGGCGACCGCCCGACCGCCGCCGAACGCCTCCTGTCCCTCGCCCGGCCCGGCGACCGTATCGTCGTCATGGGCGCGCGCGACGACACGCTGTCTGAATTCGCCGTCAGCCTCCTCGAACGGCTCCAGCCAAAGAAGGACTAGCGCGAGCGCATCGGCTGTGTATTATCCATCTAAGACAGTGGAGCGATTCATGGCCAAGAAATCGAAGAAGCCGAAGATCCCCAAGAAGATCGGCGGCGTGAAGATCCCGAAGCAGGCCCGCAAGGCCGGCAACAAGGCGCTGAAGCTCGCCGTCGAGCATCCGGTGATCAGCGACGTCGTCGCCGCCGGCCTGCTCGCCGCCGCCGCCGCGCTGACCGGCGACAGGAAGCTTCGCGACGCCGCCCGGGAATTGGGCGAGGAAGTCAAGGACGCGGCCGCGGCCGCGAAGGCTGGCCGTGCCAAGGCCGCGGCCAAGGCGGCGGCGGGCGCGATGGGCAAGGCGCTGCGCGACGAGCTCCTCGCCGGCAAGGCCCGGAACGGCGCCGCAAAGCCCTGAGCGGAGACGGCGAGCGGACGTCGGGGTGCCGCTACTGCGCGATGGACGGGGGGAACCGTGCCTTCGCTCCTCGCGTTTTTCTTCCGTTCCCACCCCCTTGGGGGAACTTGAACGGAGGAGGCACTGATGCCAGGTCAGGACAAGAATAAACAGCGTCAGCAAGGCAGGCAGGATCGCCAGCAGCAGCAACAGCAGCAGAGCGATCGCCAGCGGCAGCAGGGCGGCAGCAGCGACCGCGGCCGCCAGCAGCAGTAACTGACGCTCTAATCTCCCTCTCCGGGAGAGCAGAGGATGGATGGGCCGTCTTTCGAGGCGGCCCATTTTCATTTGCCCGCCGCCTTCCGGGCAATTAAGCGGCCGGCGGCACGGCTCGCCCGACGCGATTCCGCCGTCCAGATTTATCCCCGATATCCAATTTATCCACAGGTCGATTTCGCTTGGTGCGACTCGGGAACAGGTGAGATTTTACCTGTGTGGTCGGAACGATCGACCGGAGACGGAAGAACCCTCCCGACCACAAAGCCGATGTGAAGCAGGACATCCGAGAGGACATCCATTGCGACACACAGGCGATGGCCGGAAGAAGCCGGCGCGACACCGACGATCCGAAAGCGCAAGCTTTCGACGGAAGTGAAGCGGCAGTCTTCTAAAGCCAGGCAGAGCTGGAATCCTCCCGATGATGGCTCTGTTGATCGAGAATCCATTCGAAGTCAGCTTCGACGGAAACTCGATACGCCCCAAGCGAGAAAGGCTCCGCCTTCGGGCGCAGCCGATCAAGCAAGGGACAGTGGGGGCTGGTGGCGACACCAGCCCCCATTACGTTTCGCCATGTGTCCCCGCCGCTACGGCATCCCTCCGTTCCAGCCACCTGCGGTTCCCCCGTGCTTGCCGTGGCTTAGGCTTTTGGTGATAGATGGACTCCATCTTCAGGCGAGGGGAGGCGCCGGAACATGTTTGCCAAGGAAAAGAAGGCTCGCGCTCGCGCCGCGGGCAAGTCGGGCAAGAATGGCGGCGGCTTGTCCTTCATCGGCGCCGAAGTGGTGGTGAACGGCGACATCGTCACCGAGGCCCGCCTCCATGTCGACGGCAAGATCGAAGGCGATGTGCGCTGCTCGACCCTGAGCCAGGGCGAGACCGGAACCATCGCCGGCAACATCGTGACCGATGAGGCCCGGCTCGCCGGGCTGGTCGACGGCACGGTGACGGCCCAGCGCCTCACCCTCGGCCCGACGGCGCGAATCACCGGCGACGTCGCCTATGAGGTGCTGAGCATCGAGCCTGGCGCCCGCATCGAAGGCCGCTTCGCCCGCCGCGAAGGCGCGGCGGCGAGTGCGCCGAAGCTGATCGTGGCGGCCGAGAAGGCCAAGCTGCCGCCGCCCCCGGATGCGACCGAGCCGCGCGCCGCGGCCGGCTAGCCCCTCAAGCGGGCTGCGCCGCCGCAGACTGTTTCATCGCGGCGACAAAGGCTTTGAGCGCCGGGACCGGGTCACGCTCGTTGGCCACGATCTTCACGATCGCAGACCCGGAGATCACCCCTGCCGCGCCGGCGGCGAGCGCCGAGCGGACATGAGCCGGCGTTGAGATGCCGAAGCCCAGGACGGGCGGCGGCGCGCCATGACGCGCCAGGCCTTCGAACAGGGCGTCATGGTCCAGTGCCATCTCGGCTTCGGTCCCCGTGACGCCTGGCCGGGCGACGCAATAAGTGTAGCCGCTGCCCAGGCGCGCGATCCGCTCCAGCGTCGCCGCTGGCGTGTTCGGCGCGGCGATCAGCACCGGCGCTACGCCATGCCGCTGCGCCGTATCGACATAGGGTTCGGCTTCGAAGACGGGAACGTCCGCCACCAGCACGCTGTCCACGCCCGCCTGTGCCGCCGCCGCATAGAAAGCGTCGCGGCCCCGGGCGAGCACGATATTGGCGTAGGTGAGGATGCCGACCGGGACATGTCGATGGCGTGTGCGGAACGCCCCGAGAAGATCGAAGCAGTCGGCCGGGGTGACGCCCAGGCGCAGGGCCCGGTCGGCCGCCGCCTGGATCGTGGGACCGTCCGCCACGGGATCGGAAAAGGGTATGCCGACCTCGAGCATGTCAACGCCGGCCTCGACGAGCGCATCGAGAATGGCCGCGCTTGCCTGAAGGTCCGGATCGCCCAGCATGACGAAGGCCCCGAAGGCGCCCTCGCCCCGCGCCCGGAGTCGTTCGAACATCGCTTCGTAACGGCCGCTCATGCTTCGAGCCCGATCAATCGCTGCGCCTGCTCCATATCCTTGTCGCCGCGCCCGGAGAGATTGACGACCAGCACCATCTCCTCCCTCGCCCCTTCCGCCATCTTCAGCGCGTGCGCCAGCGCGTGGGCCGATTCGAAGGCGCAGACGATCCCTTCCGATCGCGCGAGCAGGGCGAAGGCATCCAGCGCCTCGCGGTCGGCCGCGCCGACATATTCCGCGCGGCCGCTATCCTTCAGATGGGCGTGCTCCGGCCCCACCGCCGGATAATCGAGGCCGGCCGAGACCGACCAGCTGTCGGATATCTGCCCGTCCGCATCCTGCAGCACATAGGTTTCGGCGCCATGCAGAACGCCCGGCCGGCCGCGCAGCAGCGTGGCGCCATGCTCGGCGCCGTCGAGGCCCTTGCCCGCCGCCTCGACCCCGATCAGTCGGACCGACGGATCGTCGATGAAATCCGCGAACAGGCCCATCGCATTGGAGCCGCCGCCGACGCAGGCGATCACCGCATCCGGCAGCCGCCCTTCCTCTTCCACTATCTGCGCCCGCGCCTCCGCGCCGATCACGCGCTGGAACTCCCGCACCATCAGCGGAAAGGGATGCGGCCCGGCGACGGTGCCGAGGAGGTAATGGGTGTCGCCGAAGGTCGCCGTCCAATCTCTCAGCGCCTCGTTCACCGCGTCCTTGAGGCCACGGCTGCCGCTCTCGACCGGCACGACCTCCGCGCCCATCAGGCGCATTCGAAAGACGTTGAGCTTCTGCCGCTCGACATCCTGCGCACCCATGTAGATGCGCGTCGTGAGACCGAAGAGCGCCCCGACGATGGCGGTCGCGACGCCGTGCTGGCCCGCGCCCGTCTCCGCGATGAGCCTCGTCTTGCCCATCCGCCTGGCGAGCAGGGCCTGGCCCAGCACCTGGTTGGTCTTGTGCGCGCCGCCGTGGAGCAGGTCCTCGCGCTTGAGATAGATGCGGACCTTGTCGGAGCCGAGGTTGCGGCACAGCGTCAGCGGCGTCGGCCGCCCCGCATATTTGACCAGGAGATCGTCGAGCTCGGCCTGGAAGCCTGCATCCTCGCGCGCTGTCAGGAAGGCTGTCTCCAGTTCCTCCAGCGCCGGCATCAGTATCTCCGGCACATAAGCGCCGCCATATTCGCCGAAGCGCCCGCGCATCAGCATGACAGCGACCTCCTATCGTCATCCCCGCGAAAGCGGGGATCCCGCTGCCTTACGGGGTGCAGGAAGGAAGAAGCGGGATTCCCGCTTTCGCGGGAATGACGGGGAACGGTCAGCATGGCAGCGCCTCCCCGCGCTTGGCCGGCCGCAGCGCCTGGAAGAAGGCGTGGAGCTTGCCCGCGTCCTTGCGGCCCGGCGCCATCTCGACCCCCGAACCGACGTCGAGCGCGAAGGCGCCGACGCGCGAGGCTCGGCGGGCGTTGGAGGGGTTGAGGCCGCCGGCGAGGATTGCCCGGTCCAAGTCTGGTCTCCGCCTGATCCGCTGCCAGTCGAAGGTGCGCCCGGTTCCGCCCGAGCGGCCGCCGACCAGCGTGTCGAACAAGGTTCGGTCGGCACCGGGCCGCGCCGCCGGGACGCGCGCTCCGACCGCTCCCGCCGCCCAGATTTCGCACCGCTCCGGAAGCCGGAGCTTCAAGTCGCTGATGTAGTCGGCGCTCTCCATCCCGTGGAGTTGGACGGCGTGCAGCCGGAGCTCGCGAGCGAGGTCGACGACCTTCGGAACCGCTTCGTCGCGGAAGACTCCGACCAGCGGCAGATCCTGCCCCGCCGCCGTTTCGGCGATCTTCCCCGCCTGAGCGGGCGTCACTGCCCGCGGCGTATGCGGCACCATGATGAGACCCGCATAAGCCGCGCCGCACTCCGCCGCCGTCTCGACATCGTGGGGATCGGTGAGGCCGCAGACCTTCACGCGGCCGAAGGCGAGCGCCCGCGCCGCCCCCCTCGGGTCGCCGGCTCGCATCAGAGACGAGCCGACGAGGAAGGCGTCGGCGTGGCGGGAGAGGCGCTCGACGTCGCTCCTGCCCTGGATTCCGGACTCCGCGACGACCAGCCGGTCGGCAGGCACCAGGCCGGCGAGCCGCTCGGTGACGCGAAGGTCCACCGACAGCGTCCTCAGATCGCGGTTGTTGATACCGATGATCGGCGCGCCGATCCGGACCGCGCGCCGCATCTCCGCTTCGTCATGCGCCTCGACCAGCGCGTCCATGCCGAGCCGGCGCGCCTCATCCATCACGCAGGCGGCCTGCGCGTCGGAGAGGACCGACAGCATGACCAGCACCGCATCGGCGCCGTGCATCCGCGCTTCGGGCACCTGGCGCGGATCGACGACGAAGTCCTTGGCGAGGATAGGACCGTCGAAGACCTGACGGACGGCCCGGAGATCGGCAAAGGAACCGCCGAAATAGGGGCCGTCCGTCAGCACGCTGATCGCGTCCGCGGCGCCGCCATAGGCCCGCGCCTGCGCCGCCGGATCGACGCCCGCGCGGAGCAGGCCCTGGGACGGAGAGCCGCGCTTCACCTCCATGATGAAGCGACCGCCTGCCCGCGCCAGCGCCGTGCGCAAGCTCCGCCGCGTCGGCCTGGCCTGCCCGCGAAGCGCATCGAGGCCGATGTCCCGCAGCCTTTCCGTCACGTCGATCCGCTTGCGGGCGACGATCTCGCCAAGCACGTCAACCATGCGTCGCCTCCACAAAGGCGGTGAGCCGCTTGTAAGGGGCACCCGAGGCCAGGGTCTCACGGGCGAGATCGACCGCCGCCTTCAGACTTTCCGCGAGGCCCGCCGTCATCAGCAGAGCACCCGCGTTGAGCGCCACGACATCGGCCTCGGCGGCGTGGCCCTGGCCCATGAGCAGCCTCTTCAGCCGCTCGGCATTCTCCTCCGGACCGCTGCCCTCGAGCGTCCTCACGGGCGCCCTCGCCAGCCCTACCTCCTCAGGGACAATGATCATCGGCTCGAGCCGGCCACCCGTCAGGCGCAGCGCATGCGTCTCGCCATGAAGAGCGATTTCGTCGAGGCCGGCGCCGTGCACGACCAGCGCCCGCTCGACGCCGAGCGCCGCCAGGGTGAGCGCCACCGGCTCGATGAGGCGCGGATCGGCAACGCCGAGGAGCTGCACCGGGGGCTCGGCCGGGTTCACGCAGGGACCGAGCGCGTTCATGATCGTCCTGACCTTCAGCGCCCGGCGGACGGGTCCGGCATGACGCAGACCCGGATGGTAGCGCGGCGCGAACAGGAAGCAGACGCCGGTCTCGTCCAGTACTCGCCGCGACACCGCCGCCGGCACGTCGAGCTTCGCGCCCAGATGCTCCAGCACGTCGGCGGATCCGCAGCGCGAGGTGACCGAGCGATTGCCGTGCTTCGCGACCGGCAGCCCCGCCGCCGCCGCGACGAAGGCCGCGGCGGTCGAGACGTTGATCGAACCCGATCCGTCTCCGCCCGTCCCGCAGGTATCGGCGAAGAGATAATCGGGCCGCTCGAAGGGT
The DNA here is from genome assembly GCF_003129465.1 of Sphingosinicella humi. Lineage (NCBI taxonomy): Bacteria > Pseudomonadati > Pseudomonadota > Alphaproteobacteria > Sphingomonadales > Sphingomicrobiaceae > Allosphingosinicella > Allosphingosinicella humi. Next base: position 1,963,815 of record NZ_QFFF01000001.1, on the reverse strand, counting down.
TCGTCGGCCGCGCGAAGCGCCCGGGCGGCGCCGATCAGCTCGTCGGTGGTCTCGCCCTTGAGGCGGAGCGCGACGAGCATGGCGGCGATGGCGGGCTCCGAAAGCCGACCTCCGACCAGCTCGGTGAAGAGGCGCTCGGTCGCTTCTCGGCTCAAGGAATCCCCGGCGTAGAGCCGCCCGAGCGCGGCCTCGACCGCATCCTCCCGGGCGACTTCGGGGGCGACGAATTCGGCGAGATTGTTGTTCATGAACATGGCGATGGTTCCTGGTGGAAGCGCAATAAAAAAGCCCGCCGGGCGGCGGGCTGATCGGGTGAAAAGAGGGACTTAGAGAGTCACCATCACCATCGATGCAGGCGTGCCGCCACGGAATCGCAATTCCGCCACCAGAGCCAAGCCTGCGAATGACCCCCGCACGACACCGCGCCCGCCGAAGCGGCGGCAGCGGTCGAAAAGGGTGCACGATGGGTCATGCCCTTAAACTCACGAAAGCGGCGGGCGGCGTCAAGCCCCGATTTGTACGGCAGGCGATGGGACGAAGTCAGCCGAACGGCTTGTCCAGCGACGGCGGCGGTTCGGAGAAATATTTCGGCCCCGCGTCGGTCATGTAGAAACAGTCCTCGAGGCGAATGCCGAACTGGCCTGGAATGTAGAGGCCGGGCTCGTTCGAGAAGCACATGCCGGGCGCCAGCTTCGTCGTCTCGCCGCGGACCAGGTTGACCGGCTCGTGGCCGTCGAGACCGATGCCGTGGCCGGTGCGGTGCGACAAGCCGGGAAGCTTGTAGTCCGGGCCGTAGCCGAGGCTTTCATAATAAGCGCGCACCGCGTCGTCGACGCTGCCGCAGGTCGCGCCGAGCTTGGCCGCCTCGAAGGCGATCTGCTGGCCTTTGTGCATCTGGTCCCAGACCTCGCGCTGGCGCTGGGTCGGCTCGCCGAAGACGAAGGTGCGCGATATGTCGGACTGATAGCCGTGGACGTCGCAGCCGCAATCCATCAGCACGACCTCCCCTTCGCGCACCTCCTGGGGCTGGCCGGAGCCGTGCGGATAGGCGCTCGCTTCGCCGAGTAGTACGAGCGCGAAGCCGGGGTTGCCGCCCAGCGCCGTCGTCGCCTCGTTCATGATCGCCCCGATGTCCGATGGCGTCATGCCGCGCTCGATGCGGGAATGGGTGTGGCGATAGGCGGCGACGGTGACGTCGTTCGCCAGCTTCATCAGTGCGATCTCGGCGGGCGACTTGACCATCCGGCAGCCGCGCACGACCTGCGCGCCGGAACGAATCTCCACGCCGGGCATCGCCTTCTGGAGCCCGTCGATGGCGAAATGGCGCACCGTTTCCTCGATGCCGACGGGGCCGGTGAGCTTGCGCTTGCCGAGCCAGCCGGCGACCAGCTTCAGCGGGTCCTCATGCTCGTTCCAGGTCAGCACCTCGGCCGGGACGCCCAGGCTCTCGCGCACCGACGGCTCTTCGAAGAAGGGTGTGACGATGGCGATTTCGCCCTCGACCGGCAGCACGGCGGCGGTCAGCCGCTCGCTCCGCCACCATTGCACCCCGGTGAAATAGACGAGGCTTGCTCCGGGCTCGATCAGCAGCGCCGACAGCCCCTGGTCGCGCATCAGCCGCTGCGCCTTGGCGATCCGCGCCTGCCGCTCCTCGGCACTGATCGCCTTCGCACCGGCCGTCATCGACGTGAGGCCGCCTGTCTGCGTCTGCGCCAGCGCCGGCATCACCGCGCCGACGACGGCCGCCGCCCCGGCCAGCCCGAAAAATCCACGGCGATCGACTACAGACATCAGCGGCTCCTTTATTGGCAGCCGCCTCTCTTCCACGGCACGACCGGCGCCGCAAGATTAGCGCGTCCTCAGCGCCCCATCCGGCTAGCGCGGAGCTTCGCCCGTGCCCATTCCTCCGCGCTCAGCCGATCGTCGCGGCCGGCCGGGGCGACATAAAGACTCGGGGTCTTCTCCTGCCGAGCCTCGGGCGGAAGGGCGGCGAGCTCCAGCACCTTTCCATAGGGAATAGGGTCGAAGAAATGGATGCCGCAGAAACCGGCCCGCGCCCATACCACGTCGCCGAGCTCGTCCATGTCGCCGCGCTTCAGCGCCACCGTCCAGCCCTTGGGCGGCAGGTCGGCGCCCTCGACCATGGCGCCCGTGCAGGAGATGTTGCGCAACGTCACCGGATATTCGCGCGTCGTGCCGACCAGCGCCGCGGCGAGCTGCACGCGCGCGCGTTGGGTTTCCCGCCGACCCGTCGTGACGGCGTCGGCCGGTTCCTCTTGGCTCCCGGATTTCCGCGCCTCATCCATGTCGCGATCCTAGCCGGCCATGGCTAATGGACGGTAAAGACGGCTTGGGAAACGACGCTTTTACCGCCCCGATGCGCGCCTTTTCGCACGATTGCTCTTGGGCTTGCCGGCATGGCCGAAATTCGGTCGGCGGCTCTTCGGCCGCTTGACGCGATTGCGCTCGCCCGCCTCGCCGTCGCCATGATGCCGCGGCTGGCCCTTGGGCGGAGCGGGAGGCGCGACACGGCTGGACTTGATGCGGGCAGCCTCGGCGAGGAAATTCTCCGGCAGCGGCACGACCTCGATTCGCTGCCGAGTGAGCTTCTCGATGCCTTTCAGATAGGCCCGCTCATCCTCGGCGCAGTAGGCGATGGCGACGCCCGCCGCGCCGGCGCGCGCGGTGCGGCCAATGCGATGGACATATTGCTCGGAGACGTTGGGCAGCTCGAAATTGATGACGTGGGAAACCCCCGATACGTCGATGCCCCGCGCGGCGATGTCGGTCGCGACCAGGATCTTCACCTTGCCGGACTTGAACTCGCCGAGCGCGCGCTCGCGCTGCGGCTGGCTCTTGTTGCCGTGGATGGCGTTGGCCGCGATGCCGTTGCCGGCGAGAAGCTTCACCACCCGGTCGGCGCCATGCTTGGTGCGGGTGAAGATGAGCACCCGGTCCATATTGCCGCGATCGGAGAAACCGGCGCGTAGCATCATGGTAAGCAGCGCCTGCTTCTCGGTCTGCTGAACATAGGTCACATATTGGTCGACCCGTTCCGCCGTCGTCGACGCGGGCGCGACCGACACCTGCGCCGGATCGGTCAGGAACTTGTCGGCCAGGTCCTTGATCGCCTTCGGCATGGTCGCCGAGAAGAACAGGCTCTGCCGCTTGGACGGCAGCATCTTCACGATGGCTTTCAGCGCATGGATAAAGCCGAGGTCGAGCATCTGGTCGGCTTCATCCAGCACCAGTATCTCGACATTCTTGAGGGTCAGGAAGCCCTGCTCGACGAGGTCGATCAGCCGGCCGGGCGTGGCGACCAGCACATCGACGCCGCGCGAGAGTTCCTGCCGGTTCTTGTTGATCGAAGTGCCGCCGAAGACGGTAGCGACGCTGATATGGCTGAAGCGGCCATAAGCCTTCGCGCTCTCCGCGATCTGGCCGGCCAGCTCGCGCGTCGGCGCCAGCACCAGCATCCGGCAGGTGCGCGGCTGCGGCCGTTTGTCGGAGGCGGCGAGCCGGTCGATCGAGGGAAGCATGAAGGCGGCCGTCTTGCCGGTCCCCGTCTGGGCGATGCCGAGCAGGTCGCGGCCCTTCAGCAGCAGCGGAATAGCCTGCTCCTGGATCGGCGTGGACTGGGTGTAGTCCTTCAGCGCGAGCGCCTGGAGGACGGGCTGCGAAAGCCCGAGATTGTCGAAAGACATGGGATTGAAACTCACTCATGAGCGGCGCTCGCGCGGCCGAAAGGCGCACGGAAACGCGGCGGGTTATAGGCACCATCAAAATATTACTTTGATGGGACCCGGTGCCGACCCGCGTGAAAAGGGAAAGCCTGGAAATCCACGAAGCAGAGCCGGGGCGGACGACCGCCTGTTCACGCTGCATGATGCTTCGCTGGAGGTGCAAGTGGATGCTGCAGCGCAAAAAGTCAACCCGCAGCCACTTGCCGCCGTGACAGAATATGGTGACCCCAACGGGACTCGAACCCGTGTTTTCGCCGTGAAAGGGCGACGTCCTAGACCGCTAGACGATGGGGCCGTTGCCGGCGCGGGCGGACTTAGGCGAGCGTTCCGCGCCGGTCAAGCGGCTCAGTCGGCGAAAGCGGCGTCTTCCAGATGAAGTTCGGCGGACGGCCGGTCGCCCCAGTCGTCGCGCTTCACCCGTCCGGCGATCCAGAGCTTCCGGTGGGATGGAGCGGCGAGCAGCACCTGGCCGAGCTGGCTGTCCGCCATGCGAAAGGCGATCGCCTTGATGCGTCGGCCGTCGTCGCCCGAGACGATCAGGCGGAGATGACCGCTCCCGACCACGTCCGCCTTGACGATGCGCACCGGGCCCGCGGCGACGCGCGGAGCCGGCCAGCCGGCGCCATAGGGTCCGCCCGCCTCGAGCGCGTCGCACAGATCGGGACAGACGCCGCCCGGCGCGAGCACGGCGTCAAGCAGCAAGGCGCGGCCATCGCGGCTCTGGGCGACGCCGTCGGCCAGGCGCTCATCGAGAAAATCGGTAAGCGCCTCGATCCGGTCGCGGGCAACGGTGAGCCCCGCCGCCATCGCATGCCCACCGCCCGCGATGAGGAGGCCGCTGTCCTTCGCCGCCAGCACCGCCGCGCCGAGATCGACGCCGGCGACGGAGCGGCCCGAGCCCTTGCCGATACCGTCGCCGTCCAGCGCCACGACGATCGCGGGGCGGCCAAGCTTCTCCTTCAATCGCCCGGCGACGATGCCGATCACGCCGGGGTGCCAGCCTTCGCCCGCGACGAGGGCAACGGCGCGGTTGCCCTGGCCCTTGCACAGACCCTCGGCCGCCTCGAGCACGAGCGTCTCGATCGCCCGTCGTTCTTCGTTCAACCGTTCCAGCTCGGCGGCAATCTCGCGGGCTTCCGCCGGATCCTCGGTGGTGAGCAGACGGACGCCAAGGTCGGATTTGCCGACCCGGCCCCCGGCATTGATGCGCGGCCCCAGCGCCCAACCCAGATCGGTGGCCGTGGGCGCCCGGGTGAGGCGAGAGGCGTCGATCAGCGCGGCGAGGCCGATGTTGCGCCGTCCCGCCATCACCTTCAGCCCCTGGGTCACGAAGGCCCGGTTGAGCCCCTTGAGTTGCGCCACGTCAGCGACCGTGCCGAGCGCGACGATGTCGAGCAGATCGATCAGCCGTGGCTCGTCCCGGCCCGCGAAGAACTCTCGGCGGCGAAGCTCGCGAACCAGCGCCGCGCCGAGGAGGAAGGCCATGCCGACGGCCGCAAGGTGGCCGTGGACGGCGCCCTCCTGGCTCTCATCGAGGCGGTTGGGGTTGACCAGTGCATGGGCGACGGGGAGCGCGCTCGCGCATTTGTGGTGATCGACGACGACGACATCCACGCCGGCCGTTCGCGCCATCTCCAGCGCCTCGAAGGCCTGGGCACCGCAATCGACGGTGACGATCAGCTTCGCCCCGCCCTCGGCGATCCGCACCAGCGCCTCGCCGGAGGGCCCATACCCCTCCATCAGCCGATCGGGGATATAGGCTTGGGGCTCACAGCCGAGCGTCCGCAACAGGCGGATGAGCAGCGCCGCGGAGGTGGCGCCGTCGACATCATAGTCGCCGAAGATGGTGACGGACTCCCGCCCCTCGACCGCGTCGGCCAGCCGCTCGGCCGCACGGTCCATGTCGCGGAAGACTGACGGGTCCGGCATGAAGCTGCGCAAGGTTGGCGCGCGATGCCGCTCCAGCTCCTCGCGCGTCACCCCGCGCGCCATCAACAGCTGGTCGACCAGGTCGTCCGGCACGAACGCGGCATCCGCCTCGCCCGCCGCCGCCCCGCGCCATCGCCAGGGCTGCCCGAGGATCGAGCGCGAAATGCCGCAGACATGGGCGAAGTCGGAGGAAGGTCGGTGGAGGTTCACGCCCGCCACCCTAACCTCTTCGATCCCGGCCTGTCGAAGGGCTTGCCCCGCTTATCCACAGAAAAGGCCTTTAACGCGCTGTTACTCCAGCCATGATAGCGGCCGCTCGAAGGAGCGACGCATGGCGCCAGGCGGGATCGTCCAGCTGATTTACAATCCGACGGCGGGGCGGCATTGCGCCAAGCGGCTGGATGCGCTTCGTCTCGGCTTCGAGGCTGGCGGCGCCCAGGTCATCCTGTCCGAAAGCGCGCCGGGCCTCACCCTTTCCATCGACAAGCAAGCGAGCCATGTCTGCGCCATCGGCGGCGATGGCACGGCCCGTCATGTCGCCTTGGCCATTGCCCGAAGCGGCCGGCCGCTGCCGTTGAGCGTCTATCCGGGCGGCACCGTCAATCTCCTCCACCGGGAGTTCGCCGCGCCGACGGAACCGGCGCGCTATGCCGCCAGGGCCCTTAGCGGTGAGGCCGCCTGCCTCCATTATGCCGCCGAGATAAACGACACGCTGTTTCTCGCCTGCGCCAGCGCCGGACCGGACAGCCGCGCCGTGGCCGCGGTCACGCCCGCGCTCAAGCGCCGTCTCGGCAGGCTCGCCTATGGCGCCGCCTTCCTCGGCGTGCTGCTCCGTTGGCAGCAGCCGTCGATCCGGCTGATTTGCGACGGCCGCGAGATACGCTGCGAAGCCTTCTACGTCGCCAAGGGCCGCTATTATGCCGGCCCGTGGAGCTTCGCGCCCCAAGCCTGCCGCACCGCGCGATTGCTCCACGTCGTCGCCCTTCGGCGCGCCCGCCGCCGCGACTACGCCCGCTTCCTGTGGGCGTTGCTGCGCGGGAAGCCCGTCGGCGACGGGGCCGGGGCCCTGGCCTTCACCTGCACCGAACTCAGCGCCGAGGCCGACGCGCCGTTCCCTCTGCAGGCCGACGGCGACATCGTCGCCGACCTGCCGGTGCGCATCGCCCTTCGCGCCGACCCCTTTGCCTTCCGCTAGGCATCAGCGGCCGCCCGGCGCGTGATCGTACCGATGCTCGCCCTTCACCCAGCGCACCGTGCCGGTGCTGGCCCGCATCACGACGCTTTCGGTGGTGATGCAGCTCTTGCGCCGCTTCACGCCTTCCAGCAGCGACCCGTCGGTGACGCCGGTGGCGGCGAAGATCACGTCGCCCTTGGCGAGATCGTGGAGATGATAGATGCGATCGAGGTCCTCAACGCCCCACTTGGCGGCGCGGCCGCGCTCGTCGTCGTTGCGGAAGACCAGCCGCCCCTGAAACTGGCCGCCGACGCAGCGCAGCGCCGCCGCCGCCAGCACGCCCTCGGGCGCGCCGCCCTGCCCCATATAGACGTCGATGGTGGTGTCGGGATCGGTCACCGCGATCACGCCCGCGACGTCGCCGTCTGGGATGAGTTGGATGCCGCAACCCAGCGCCCTCAGCTCCGCGATCAACGCTTCGTGGCGCGGACGATCGAGGACGCAGGCGATGATGTCGGACGGCTCGACGCCCTTCGCCTTGGCGATGGCGCGGATATTCTCGGTCGGCGACTTGGCGAGGTCGATCGTCCCTTCCGGATAGCCCGGGCCGATGGCGAGCTTGTCCATATAGACGTCCGGCGCATTGAGCAGGCATCCCTCTTCGGCGATGGCGAGGACGGCGAGTGCGTTGGGCCCGGCCTTGGCGGTGATGGTCGTGCCTTCCAGGGGATCGAGGGCGATGGCGATCTTGGGCCCGTTGCAATCCACGCGGCCCACTTTCTCGCCGATATAGAGCATCGGCGCTTCGTCCCGCTCACCCTCGCCGATGACGACCGTACCGTCGAAATCGAGCTGGTTCAGCGCCTCGCGCATGGCCTCGACGGCGGCGGCGTCGGCGGCCTTTTCGTTGCCGCGGCCGATGAGCTTCGACGCCGCCACCGCTGCGGCCTCCGTAACCCGCACCATCTCCAGCACGAGGACGCGGTCGAGCACATGACTTGCAGTCACCATTTTTTCTGTCACCCTGTTTGAAGCGTTTGCCGCAGCGATAGGCGAGGCCCTTGGCAAAGTCGAGATTGATGGGGGTGCTGATCTGGGGGGCAATGTCCGCCGTCGCCGCGCCCGCACAACCCCTCACGGCCGAGCAGGCGATGGCCAATTATCGCGGCGCTTTCGTGCCCTTGGCGGAACTCGATTGCCCCAAGAGCGAAGACACCGACGAGATCGTCGTCTGCGGCCGCCCGACCGGCGCGCCCGACCCCAGCCGTCTCCCTCTTCCGGTCGAGCCGCTGCCGGGCGATCGGATCTCCGGCGAAGCGATGTCGGCCGTCGAGACCGCAAACATGAAGGACGAGTGCTCCCCCGTCGGACGCCAGAGTAGCTGCGGCGGATTCATCCCCATCTTCCCGATCATCGGGGTGGCGATGAAGGCGGTGAAGGCACTGGTGGACGGCGAATGAGACTGGCGCCACGCGCCGCCGCGTGGAAGCGATACTTCAGGCCTTCTCCAAGGTGCACTGGAGAGGGTGCTGGTTCTCGCGGGCGAAGTCGATGACCTGGGCGACCTTGGTCTCCGCCACCTCGTAGCTGAAGATGCCGCAGACGCCGACGCCGCGCTGGTGCACGTGGAGCATCACGCGGGTCGCGTCCTCTATGTCCATGCGGAAGAAGCGCTGCAGGACGAGGACGACGAACTCCATCGGCGTATAGTCGTCGTTCAGCATCAGCACCTTGTAGGGCGACGGAGTCTTGGTGCGGGTGCGGGTGCGGGTCGCGACGCCGAGGCCGGTGCCTTCGTCGTGGCCCGTGCGATCGTCGCTCATCGCCAGAATTTGGGAATCGTGCCTAATCATCACAACATCAAAATATGGCATTCGGCCGGCACGGGGCAAGACCAGCCACAGCCGACAGGGCGATAAATCGGGACGGCCGGTCGAGGTTCCAGCGCACGCGAAAAGGGCGGCCGCTTCGCTGGGAAGCGGCCGCCCCTCGGTCTCCCTAGGGGGTCGGGAGTGATTTAGAGAGCGAGCGTCTTCACCCGCTCGGCCGCAACCGTGTAGCGGTTGGTGATCGGCTCCGCGACTTCGCCGGCGAGCTTGATCACGGCCTCGCTCAGCTTCGAGCTCTCGGTGACGAGGCTGTCGAAAGCGGAGCGGGCATAGTCGCTCTGCAGCTTGAAGAAGTCGGTCGGCGACTTGACCTCGGCGAAGCTCTTGAGAGCGGCCGACGCTTCCTCAAAGCTCTTGCGGCCATATTCGGCGGCTTCCTGGCCGAGGGTCTCGACGCCCTTGGCGGCGATCTTCGAAGAGGCGACGAACGCCTCGACATTGCCCTTGGTCAGCTCGGTCGCCTCCTCGAACAGGCGGGTCGACTTCTCGACGGCCACCTTGGTGCGCTCATTGGCCTCGCCGAGGGCGGCCTGGAAGCGGTCCGCGGCGGCATTGCCGGTCTCGGCGGCCTTGTTGGCGGCGTCGGCGGTCTTGGCGTTGGTTTCCTTGGTCACGGTCCTGATCCCTCTTTCGATGCACTGCGGGTCTATGTTGCAATGCACAAATAAGGGATCCGATCCGCATTGCAAGATAAAAATTGTGCGATGCAACATAATCGTCACAAACAGTCGCGTTCAGCGACGGAACATGCGCCGGACCCTGCCCCGTCGTTCTTTGACGAAGGCGATGTTCGCCTGTGCGCTGGGCGATTCCTCCGCCGCGTCACGGAGGCCTGACCGAGAGGGATCGTAGGCGGTGACGATCACCCAGCCGGTGACGATGTAATCGGCCGGGGTCATCCCGCCCGCGAGCAGGCGCACACCCGTTTCGGCATCCGCGCCGAGTGTCGACACCGCTTCGTCGGTCTTCGTGCAATGGGGGTATCCGGGGAGGATTTCGAGATTCTTCGCCTCCCGATAAGTCGCGATGGACCAGAAGGTTTCGAAGCTCTGGGGGGTCAGGCGATGACCCAGGATCGCCTCACGAAGCGCAGCGCATTCGGGCGCATCCTCGCCGCGCGTGCCGGCGGCCGCCTCGCCGGCCGTGAGGAGCAGGACCAACAGCGCGAGTGGGGCCGTCCAGCCCATCAAAAGCGTCTCCTACGGACGCCCTCTTATACCATGCTTCCATCGACTTAGCGCGCCTTCACATAACTTCCCGGCGCATCTTCGATCGCCTTCAGCTTGCCCTTGCCCGGCTTGCGGGGGCCGATGGCGAAGGCCTTGTCCGGCGACAGATTGGCGATCCAGCCGATCCAGTCGGGCCACCAGCTCCCCTTGGTCTCATTGGCGCCGGCGATGAACGCTTCGAGCGTGTCGGCCTTCTCGTCGTTGGTCCAATATTGATATTTCTGCGCCTCGGGCGGATTGACGACCCCGGCGATATGGCCGGATCCGGCCAGCACGAAGCGCAGCGGCCCTTGGAAATGATGGGTGATTTTCCAGACGCTTTGCGGCGGCGCGATATGGTCCTCGCGGCCGGCCTGGACGTAGGTCGGCGTCTTCACCTTGCCGATGTTGATCGGCGTGCCGTCAACAACCACCCCGCCCGGCCGGACCAGCCGGTTCTCCCGGTAGAAGTCCCGCAGATAGGCCTGGTGCCATTTGGCCGGCAGGTTGGTCGTGTCCGAATTCCAGTGGAGCAGGTCGAAGGGCGTATAGTCCTCCCCCATCAGGTAATTGTTGGTGACATAGCTCCAGATGAGGTCGCGGCCGCGCAGCAGGTTGAAGGTGGCGGCCATGTAGCGGCCGTCGAGATAGCCCTTGTCGGCCGAAAGCTGCTCGATGAGCTGCATCTGCTCATCGCCGACGAACAGCGACAGGTCGCCCGCTTCCGCGAAATCGACCTGCGCCGTCAGGAAGGTGGCGCTGGCGACCTTGTCTGCCTCGCCGCGCGCCTCGAGCAGCGCCAGCGTGGCGGCGAGCGTGGTGCCGGCGACGCAATAGCCGACCGCGTGGACCGCCTCCACGTCGAGCAGGTCGCGGATCGTGTCGATGGCGTCGGTCTGGGCGGCGACATAGTCGTCGAGCGTCACGTCGGCCATGTCTTCGTCGGCCGACTTCCAGGAAACCATGAAAACGGTGAGACCCTGTTCGACGGCCCAGCGGATGAAGCTCTTCTTGGGGTTGAGGTCGAGAATGTAGAAGCGGTTGATCCAGGGCGGGAAGATGACCAGCGGCGTTTCGAACACCTCCTTGGTTGTCGGCGCATATTGGATGAGCTGGTAGAGCTCCGTCTGCTTGACGACCTTGCCGGGTGTCACCGCGATGTTGCGGCCGACCTCGAAGGCATTGGGATCGGTGTGGGTGAGCTGCCCCCTGGAGAGGTCGCCGAGCATGTGCTCGAGACCCTTGAGGAGGTTCTCGCCGCGCGTCTCCAGCGTCTTTTCCAGCACCAGCGGATTGGTGAGCGCGAAATTGGACGGGCTCATCGCGTCGACGAAGGCGCGGGTGGCGAAGCGCAGCTTCTCCCGCTCCTTGTCATCCAGTCCCTCGACCGCCTCGACCGAGCCGAGCAGGCGGTCGGAGATGAGGATGTAGCTCTGCCGGATCATATCGAAGAGCGGATTCTCCCGCCACTCGGGCGCCGAAAAGCGCTTGTCCCTGTCCGCCTTCTCCTCGATCTCGGACTTGCCCCCATCGCCGCCCAGCGCGCGCTGCCAAATGCCGAGCCCTTCGGTCCACATGTCGACCTGCGCCTTGGCGATCCGCCCCGCATCGGCGAACAGGTTCATGCCGGGCCATGACGGCGTCGCCGCGGGTGCCGCCGGAGCCGTCTTCGGAGCCTCGCTCCACTGCCGGGCGACATGCTCCATCATCAGCTGCTGCGCCCGGCCCATCACCCAGGTCCAGTGCTGCAGCTCCTCCAGGCTCGGAAAAGGCGCGGCCGTGGGGCGGGTATCGGCGTCCGGGTCGGCCATGTTCGGGCTCCTCAAATGCTTCGGCATTTTGACGGCTTTGATGGCTTTTACACGGAATCGCCAATATTTCCTCCTCCGCGCAAACCTGGCCGCTTCCGCTTGCGCATGGCCGGCAAAACTCTAGAAGCCCCGCATGGATCGCATCATCATTCGCGGCGGCAGGCGCCTTGAAGGCAAAGTCTGCATATCGGGCGCCAAGAACGCGGCGCTGACCCTCCTCCCCTGCGCGCTGCTCACCGACGAGCCGCTGACGCTGAGGAACCTGCCGCGCCTCGCCGACGTCGACAGCTTCGGGCATCTGCTCAACCAGCTCGGCGTCTCGACCACCGTCGAAGGCTCCAAGCCGGAGGAGTTCGGGCGGGTGATGACCCTCAGGGCCGCGACGATCAGCTCGACGGTGGCTCCCTACGATATCGTCCGCAAGATGCGCGCCTCGATCCTGGTGCTCGGGCCGTTGATGGCGCGGGCGGGCGAGGCGACGGTGTCGCTGCCCGGCGGCTGCGCGATCGGGAACCGGCCGATCGACCTGCACCTCAAGGCCCTGGAGGCGCTCGGCGCCCATATCGAGCTGGCGGCAGGCTATGTGAAGGCGACTGCGCCCAAGGGCGGCCTTACCGGCGGCCATATCAGCTTCCCGGTTGTCTCGGTCGGCGCGACCGAGAATGCGCTGATGGCCGCTGTCCTCGCCAAGGGCGCGACGGTGATCGAGAACGCCGCGCGCGAGCCGGAGATCACCGACCTCGCCAAGTGCCTGATCGCGATGGGCGCGCGGATCGAGGGCCTGCGCACCGACACGCTCACGATCCAGGGCGTCGAGGAGCTGCACGGCGCCACCTATTCGGTGATGCCGGACCGGATCGAGGCGGGCAGCTATGCCTGCGCGGCCGCCATCACCGGCGGATCGCTGGAGCTCGTTGGCGCGCGCAAGGAGACGATGCCGTCGATCCTCACCGGCCTTCAGGACGCAGGTCTCATCGTCGAGGACGTGGCGGGCGGCATCAAGGTGAGCGCCGATGGGCGGCTCCGGCCGCTGTCGATCTCGACGGCGCCCTACCCCGCCTTTCCGACCGACATGCAGGCGCAGTTCATGGCCATGCTGAGCCTCGCCGACGGCACCAGCCTGCTGACCGAGACGATCTTCGAGAACCGCTACATGCACGTGCCCGAGCTCGCCCGCATGGGCGCCGATATCGAGGTGCGGGGTCGGTCGGCCGTGGTGCGCGGCGTCGAGAAGCTGATCGGCGCGCCGGTGATGGCAACGGACCTTCGCGCCTCGATGAGCCTCGTCCTCGCCGGACTCGCCGCCGAGGGGGAGACCCAGGTCAGCCGCGTCTATCATCTCGACCGGGGCTATGAGCGGCTGGAGGAAAAGCTTCAGGCCGTCGGCGCCGATATCGAGCGGGCCAGCGACGGCTAAGGCGGGAGCCTGGGGACGTCGCCCCCAAACTTGGTTCGGCTCTAGGCGTCCTTCTTCGGCCGCCGCACCGCCTGGATGGTGATACGCCGTTCACGACCTTCCAGGTCGGGCCACTCGATCGTCTGGCCGGTGGAGAGGCCGATCAGCCCGGCGCCCATCGGCGTCATGACGGAAATCCGCCCCGCCTCGATATCCGCCTCGGCCGGCAGCACCAGTTGAACCGTGCGTTGAGCACCGCTCGCCTCGTCCACATAGTCGATCTCGGACCCCAGGGTGATGGCATCCTTGGGGAGCGACGCTTCGTCATGGATTTCCGCCCGTTCGATCTCGGCAAGCAGCATCGCCGCGACGACCGGAACGCGATGCTCCGCCCGCAGCGCGAGATCGCCGAGCAGGTCGGATTCCGTATCCAGCAGATGGATCGGCGGACGGGCGCCCGTCGATGGATCGCGAGTGGCAGCCATGGCATCTTTCCTTGAAGCATCGGCGCACGATGACGTGCGGCCGCCGGGAGTTAAAACGGTTAGTCAGGCGAAAGGAACCCCGGACCCGCGCCCGAGGGCCGATCCGGGGTCAGGCGCGTGCCGGAAGCTGGCCGGCGTGAAGGCGCAGGCGTCTCTCGAAGGCGGAAAGCGGTCCCATCGCTGCGACAGTGCTACAGCCGACGCGCCTTGTCAAAGCGAACGGGCCGCTCACGCCACCATTTCGACGCTGTGGATGACGAGGCCGACGAGGCCGCCCACCAGGGTGCCGTTGATGCGGATATATTGGAGATCGCGCCCGACCGCGTTCTCGAGACGGCCGGTGACCGTGCGGGCATCCCAGCCGCGGATCGTCTCGGACACCAGGGTGACGATCCCCGCGCCGTAGGTCGCCACCGCCCCCACCATGGCGCGTCGGGCGAACTGGTTGATCGTCGCCTTGAGCCGGGCATCCTCCTGGAGCGTCGCGCCGAGCGCACGCACCGCTTCGCCGAAGCGCCCGGCCATGGTCGCGTCGGGATCGCGGGCGGACTTGAGCAGGCCGGCACGAGTCTTCTCCCAGAGCCCGTCGATCCAGTCGCCGAACGCCTTGTTGGCGATGATGTCCTGCTTCGCGCTCTCGACCTTGCTGCGCACGGCCTCGTCATATTGAAGATCCCAAGCGAGCGCGGCCAGCGAATCCTCGGCTTTGGCGCGCAGCGGGTGGTTGACGTCCGTCGCGAGCTCGACGGTGAGGCGCCTCAGGCCGTCGATGATGCCGTCGGCGACGCGGGCGTCGAGGCCGGTGAAGCGCACAACCCAACCCGACTTGTCATGAACCATGCCGCGGATCAGGTCTTCATTGGCGTCGAGCGTGCGGCTCGCCCAGTTGATGACGGCGTCGAGCACCGGCACGTGACGGTCCTCGGTGATCGCGGCGTCCAGTGACTTGCCGAGTAGCGGCGAGACTTCCATCGCCTTCATGCGGCCGGCGATCGCGCCCTTGACCATGCCGCCGAGCCGTTCCTGATCGAGCGCCTCCAGGATGCTGGCGATGAGGCTCGAGGCGCCTTGGCGGAGCCGGCCCTCGCCCGGCGGATCGGTGAGGAAGCGGCCGATCGCGCCGGCCACGTCCGCGCCGCGCATCCGCCGGGCGACGACGGAGGGGGTCAGGAAATTCTCCCGCAGGAACTGGGCGAGGGTATCGCCGATCCGGTCCTTGTTCCGCGGAATGATGGCGGTGTGGGGGATGGGCAGGCCGAGCGGGTGGCGAAACAGGGCAGTGACCGCAAACCAGTCGGCGAGGCCGCCCACCATCGCCGCCTCGGCGAAGGCCTTGACGAAGCCCCAGGCCGGATAGGCGTCGTCCAATGTGTTGGCGAGGAGGAAGACGCCCGCCATCACCACCAGCGAGCCGGTGGCGATGATCTTCATGCCGCGGGCGCCACCCTGCGCGGGGTTGAATCGGGTGAGGCCGGTCCGTTCGAGCAGGGTCATTCCTGCATCAATAGCCGGAACCGGCCTTTGGTTCACTCCGCAGGCTGCACGCCGGGTATCTGCGCGTTCTTGCCACCGGTGGTGAGGTGCCTGGCGAGCTTGGGCCCAAGCCAGCGCTCAAAGCCGATCGCGAGGCTGAACGTCGCCGGGACGATGACCAGGGTCAGCACCGTCGAGACGATCAGGCCGCCGATCACGACGATGCCCATCGGCGCGCGCCAGCTGCCGTCGCCGCTGAGCGACAGCGCGGTCGGGATCATGCCGGCGACCATGGCGACGGTGGTCATCACAATCGGCTGCGCGCGCTTATGGCCGGCATCTTCGATCGCTTCCTGCCTGCCGATGCCCTTGGACATCTCTTCGAGCGCGAAGTCGATCAGCAGGATCGAGTTCTTGCCGACGATGCCGAGCAGCATGAGGATGCCGATGAAGACGAACAGCGACAGGGGATTGCCCGTTATCAGCAGGGCCAGGCCGCCGCCCAGCGGGGCGAGCAGCAGCGAGCCCAGGTTGACGAACGGCGGCATCACCGAGCGATAGAGCAGCACCAGCACCGCGAACACCAGCAGCACGCCGGATATGACGGCGATGACGAAGTTCACCATCAACTCCTGCTGCCATTTGGTGTCGCCCAGGATCAGCCGGGAGACGCCGAGCGGCAGGTTCGACAGCGTCGGCAGCGCCTCGATCTTGGTCATGGCCTCGCCGCTGACGATGCCCGGCGCCAGGTCCGCGCCGATCGTGATCTGCCGCACCTGGTTGGTACGGTCGATCTGGGTGGGGCCGGCGCCGAAGCCGATTTCGGCGACGACGCTCAGCGGCACCGAACCGCCATTCTGCGTCGCCACCGGCAAATTCTCGATGGTCGAGAGTCGTTCCCGCGCATCCTGGTTCAGGGCCACCCGGATCGGGATCTGACGGTCCGACAGCGAGAATTTGGCGACATTCTGGTCGATGTCGCCGAGAGTGGCGATGCGGATCGCCTGGCTCAGCGCCGCAGTGGTGACGCCAAGGTCCGCGGCCAGGTCGAGACGCGGCCGGATGACGATCTCGGGCCGCTGGAGATTGCCCTCGATCCGCGGCGCCACGATCTCGCTGATGCCGGCCATTTCGCCGACCAGCTTCGTGGCCACCTGCATCAGCTGCTCCGGATCGTCGCCGCCGAGCGTGATCGAAACGTCGCGGTTGCTACCGCCTCCGCCGCCATTCTGCGACATGAAGTTGACGCGTGCATCAGGAACCTGGGCGAGCATCGGCGCCAGCGACCGCTCGAACTCGATGCTGGTCACGTCGCGGTCGTCCTTGAGCCGGAGATAGACCGTCGCGCTTGCAACATCGATGCGGGCGAAGGCGCGCTCCACGACGGGTTGCTTCGACATCATGTTCATCACCCGCTCGGCCACGTTCCGGGTCTGCTCGAGTGTCGTCCCGGGCACCATCGCGATCGAAATGCGGCTGGTGTCCTGGTTGGTCGGCGGGAAAAAGGACGAAGGCAGCTGGGAGAAGGTGATGATGGTGGCGACGAAGGCCAGCGCGCCCATGCCCACCGTCTTCCAGCGGTTTTTAAGGGTCCAGCGCAGCACGTCCATGTAGCGGTCCATCACCCAGCCTTCGCCGTGCGAGGCATGGCCCTTGGCCTTGAGGAAATAGGCCGCGATCATCGGCGTGATCAGACGGGCGACCGCAAGGCTGGTCAGCACGGACGCGACCACGGTCATGCCGAAATTCTTGAAGAACTGCCCCGCGACGCCGGGCATCAGCGCGACCGGGAAGAAGACGGCCACGATGGTCATGGTCGTGCCGAGCACCGCAAGCCCGATCTCGTCGGCGGCCTCGATCGATGCCTCATAGGCGGTCTTGCCCATGCGCATGTGGCGCACGATGTTCTCGATCTCCACGATGGCGTCGTCGACGAGCACGCCGGCCACCAGGCTGAGGCCGAGCAGCGTCATGCTGTTCAGCGTGAAGCCCATCAGATCCATGAACCAGAAGGTGGGGATGGCCGACAGCGGTATCGCCAGCGCCGAGATCAAGGTCGCGCGCCAGTCCCTGAGGAACAGGAAAACGACGATGACGGCGAGGATCGCGCCCTCGACCAGCGCCTCCATTGCCGAGCTATATTGTTCCTTGGCGTAGTCGACGGTGGTGAAGAGCTCGGTGAACTTGACCGACGGATTCTGCTCCTGGAGCTTCTTCAGCACTTCGACGGCGTCGTCGTAGACGGTGATGTCGGATTCGCCCTTGGCCCGCTCGAAGCCGAAGGTCGTCACCTGCTGCCCGCCCTGCACCAGCGATATCGAGCGCTGCTCCGCATAGAGGTCCCGGACGTCAGCCACGTCCGAGAGCTTGACCGTGCGCCCGCCGCCGACGCCGATGCGGGTCTCGCCCAGCTCATGCGCGCTCTTCGCGTTGCCGAGGATGCGGACCGACTGCTCAGAGCCGGCGATCTCGGCCCGGCCGCCGGCCGCGTTGAGGTTCACCTGCCGCAGCTGCGCGTTGACCTCGCTGGCGGTGAGGCCATGCGCCTGCATCCTCGCCGGGTCGAGGATGACCCGAATTTCACGCGAGACGCCGCCGCGGCGATAAACCTCCGCCATGCCCGGCACCGAGAGCAAGGCCTTGGCGACATTGTTGTCGACATACCAGCTCAGTTCCTCGAGCGTCATGTCGGTCGTCTCGGCCGCGTAGTAGGCGAGCGTATTGCCGGACGTGGACACGCGGATGACTTGCGGTTCCAAGATGCCGTCCGGCAGCTCTCCCCGTATCTGCGCGATGGCATCGCGGACGTCGGTGACGGCCCGATCGATCGGGGTACCGATATTGAACTGAACGAAGGTTTCCGACGAGCCTTCCCGGATCGTCGAATTGATCTCGTCGACGCCCTCGATGCTCCGGATCGCGGCTTCGACGCGCTGGGTGACCTGCGTCTCCATCTCCGTCGGGGCGGCGCCGGGCTGGCTGATGAGGACGAGGGCCCCCGGGAAATCGATGTCCGGATCGTTCTGAATGTCCATGCGGACGAACGAAATCAGCCCGGCGAGGGTCAGCACCACGAACAGCACGATCGGCGGGATCGGGTTGCGGATCGACCAGGCGGAGATGTTGCGGAAGTTCATCGCTCGTTCCTCAGCGCCCGGCCTTCTGCCGCACAGGTCGGACCTTCTCACCCGGGTTCAGGAAGCCGCCGGCGGAGCGCACGACCCGCTCGGTGCCGTTCAGGCCCTCGACGATCGCGACGCCTTCGTCGGTAATCTGGCCGGTGCGGACCGGCCGCCGGACGACCATGTCCTTCTGGTCAACGATATAGACGTAGCTGCCCTTCTCGTCGCTGAGCACGGCCGATTCCGGCAGGAGCGGAGCGTCGATGGCGCCGGTCACGATCGTGGCGCTGGCGAAGCCGCCCGGGCGCAGGTCAGGCTGGTACGGTATCGATATGCGAGCGTCGCCCTGGCGGGTCTGCGGGTCGATCACCGGCGACACCTGCCACACCTGCCCCTGGTAGCTATCGGTGGAGCCGACCGGCGTCACCGTCGCCGGAACGCCGACGGTAACCCGCGCCAGGTCCTCCTGCGACAGCTTGGCGACCAGCTCCATCTCGCCGCCCATGGCGATGCGGAACAAGGCGCCGGAGCCCGGCCCCACGATCTGGCCCGGCTCGACCATGCGATCGAGCACAAGGCCGCTCGCCGGAGCCCGCACGTCGAGCCGCCCGATGCGGGCGCGCGTCTCGGCGAGCTGCGCCTCGGCGACACGAACGCGCGCCACGGCGGCGTCGCGGGTGGCCGTCTTGCGGTCAACATCGGCCTTGGAGATGAAACCGCGGTCGACGAGCGCGAGCGCGCGATCGAGCTCGCTCTGGGCCAGATCGGCTTCGGCGCGGGCCACCTGGATCTGGGCGGCGAGCTGGCGCGCCTGCTGCGACTGGACGGATCTCTCGATGGTGGCGAGCGCCTGGCCGGCATTCACCCAATCGCCGGCCTCGACGAGCACGCGGCTCACCTCTCCGCCTTCGCCGGCGACGCCGACGGGCATGTCGCGGCGAGCGGCGAGCGTTCCTGTCGCCGAGATGGTGCGCGAAATCTGTTCGTTCCCCGGGACGATGACCGTGACCGAAGGCAATGCCTCGGCCCCCTCTCCAGCGGCGGGGGTTGTGGCCGGATCCTCGCCACCGGCGAATGCGAAGAACGCGGCGATCAGCAGGATAGCGGCGATGGCGGCGGCGATGATGATCCGCCGGCGCTTGCGCCGCTGCGCGATGACGACCTCATCCAGCACCTCGCCCTCGAGCGCCTGGCGCCGCCAACCCGTCGTTTCGAAGTTCATGGTCCTCATCTCTCTCACACCGCAGGGCGGCCGCGCCGCGTCTCGGCCACTGTATTAGCCGAATAAGGCACCGCGCTCAAGCCATATGTTTTCTAATCTGCCGGTCCCCACATTCGCGCGCGCCCATACACTGCAAACTCTACTGTTTCCACAGGCTGAATGAAGTTTCGCTCAGGCTCGCGGGTGGGGGAAACGGCGATTGACCGAACGGGCAGCAGGAGCGCGGTTATTTTCGACGAACCTGCGCGACTTTTCGATGAAAGCCGCGTCCGTAACGTTCAGCAACCGTGCAGGGCGGGGCACGTTCTATGGGCGTGGCCCGGCCGTAGTCGGGCGCCAAATTCGGGAGAACAAAATGATCCGATACGCTCTTTTCGCTTCCGCGCTGGCCCTGGCGCTGCCTGCCGGGGCCGTGGCGCAGGAAGTTGTGCCGGTCCGGGCCATTGCCGGCACTCGGCTCGACGTCGTCGCGACCGGTGAAGTCAGCCGCGTTCCGGATATCGCCCGCATCAATGCAGGCGTCGTGACCCAGGCGAAGACGGCTACCGAGGCCATCGCCCAGAACGCCCAGCGCATGAACCGCGTCATCGCGGCGCTGAAGCGCGCCGGGATCGAGGAGCGCGACATCCAGACCAGCTCGATCAACCTCAATCCGGAATATCGCTATGTCGAGAACCAGGCGCCGATCCTCACCGGATACCGCGCCAGCAACGAGGTGACCGTCCGCTTTCGCGACATCGCCGAGACCGGCGCGATACTGGATGCCCTGGTCGCGGAGGGCGCCAACCAGATCAATGGCCCGATGCTGGAGATCGACAAGCCGGACGAGGCGCTGGACGAGGCCCGCCGCGCAGCGCTCGAAACGGCGCGCGCGCGAGCGGAGATGTATGCGCGGGCCACGGGCATGAAGGTAGCCCGCATCCTCGCCATCAGCGAATCGGCCGTGGCGGGTCCGCCCATCCCCTATCCGATGATGCGGATGGAGGCCGTGGCTCAGGACGCCTCGACCAAGATCGTGCCGGGCGAGCAGACGCTGTCCGTGACTCTCTCGGTCACCTACGAATTGCAGTGAATCCATCCCCGTCATTGTGAGGAGCGAAGTGACGAAGCAACCCAGTCTGCGCCGGGCGGTATTGCTTCGCTCGCTCGCAATGACGTTTCTCTGCGCAACAAAAAGGGGCCGCCTCGCCTGAGCGAAGCGGCCCCTTATCCTTGGACCAGAAAAAGTCTTAACGAACGCTGCCGCGGCGGAACAGGTTGACGATCGCGAGCAGGATGATCGCGCCAAGCAGGGCGACGATCAGCGTCATGATGTCGAAGGCGCCGCTGAGCAGGTTGCCGCCGCCGATGAGCGGGCCGAGCAGGAAGCCACCGAGCAGGGACCCGATGATCCCTACCACAATATTGAGGAGAATACCTTGCTGGGCGTCGGTGCGCATAATGATGCTCGCGAGCCAGCCGATGATACCCCCGATGATCAGTGCAATGATGAGATTCATCTTCTTCCCTCCTGTACTCACTGCCGATGATCCCAAGAGGTTTCAGCGGCGTTCCGAATCCAAGACGCGCGAAGCGCACGCTTGTTCCTGCGAACCGTCGCACGTTCTTCGCGCGTGGATCGGCCGCGCAGGCAGCCCGTCTTACATCGTTTCGGAAGAGTATTGAAGAAGGGAGGACTTGCCACGCGTAAGGCGCGGCAAGGACTCAGAATTTCTGCTGGCGCTCGTAAAGCGATTTGTAATGCTGGATGCGGGTGACCCTGAGACCCGGCATGCCGGACCGGTCGACCGCGCGCTGCCAGCTGGCGAACTCCTCGAGCGTGAGGCCATAGCGTTCGCAGGCTTCATCGACGTTCAGAAGCCCGCCATTGACGGCCGCGACGACCTCCGCTTTGCGGCGCACCACCCAACGACTGGTCGTGCGCGGCGGCAGGGTCTCCAACGTCAACGGCTCTCCCAGCGGGCCGATGACCTGGGCAGGGCGAATCTTCTGATGTTCGATCATTACTACCTCAACTATGGCTCCCGCTGGGGGGAGCGTCTCCTTCGTCGCCACCCGTGTTAGCGCCGAGGCATTGAAGGAAGGCTAAAATGCGAAGGTAAATTTCGCGGTCATTTGAGTTACCGCTTCATTCGGGCGGCACGGTACCGCGATGGAAGCTTCCCTGCTGGACAGCGATCGCGTCCGGCCAGTCGGGAGCGGCGAGCAGGATTTCGACCAGCGGCTCGCGGGCAGTGCGCTCCTCCTCCTCGCCATGAGCGGCGCGGATCTGGGCGCGCGCCGTCGCGCTCGACGACTGCATCGCCTCAAGCGTCGCGACAAGGACGCTGTAATCGAGATGCGCGGGCGTCTGCTTGGCGATTCGCCGGGCGCGACGGAGGAAGCTCATGTCCATTCCCCGAGTCCTAACCAAGAAGGCTGAATCCATCGTAAAATTATCCACAGGCTGGGCGCGGGGCGGCGATGCGCCTATATGGCCGCCTTCATGACCGTGGATTTCCAGCTGGACCGGCCCCTTTCGGAGGCCCGGATCGTCGTCGCCATGTCGGGCGGGGTCGACAGCTCGGTCGTGGCCGCACTCGCCGCCCGCACCGGCGCGGAAGTGATCGGCGTGACCCTCCAGCTTTACGATTATGGCGCCGCCGTCCAGCGGACCGGGAGCTGCTGTGCCGGCCAGGACATTTACGATGCGCGCACCGTCGCCGACCGGCTGGGGATCGCGCACTATGTCTTCGACTATGAAAGCCGCTTCAAGGGCAGCGTGATCGATCGCTTCGCCGACGAATATATGAAGGGCCGTACGCCCATCCCCTGCATCAGCTGCAACCAGGGCGTGAAGTTCACCGACCTATTGAGCCTCGCCAAGGATCTCGGCGCCGATTGCCTGGCGACCGGCCATTATGTCCGGCGGGTCCTGGGCCCGAACGGCGCGGAGCTCCACCGCGCGGCCGATCCGGCGCGGGACCAGAGCTATTTCCTGTTCGCGACGACTCAGGAGCAGCTGGATTATCTCCGCTTTCCGTTAGGCGACATGCCCAAGCCGGCGGTGCGCGAGATCGCCCGCGAGCTCGGCCTGCTCGTCGCCGACAAGCCGGACAGCCAGGACATCTGCTTCGTACCGAACGGCGACTATGCTTCGGTGGTCAAGAAGATCCGGCCGGAAGCGGCGGCGGAAGGCGAGATCGTCGACCTGGAAGGCCGCGTGCTCGGCCGGCACCAGGGCCTCATCCACTTCACCGTCGGTCAGCGTCGCGGCCTCGAGATCGGCGGCCAGCCCGAGCCGCTCTACGTGGTCCGCCTGGAGCCCGAGGCGCGGCGCGTCGTGGTGGGGCCGAAGGCGGCGCTGGCGGTGCGGACGGTCAAGCTCGACGGCCTCAACTGGCTGGGCGAGGACCAGCGCGAGGGTCTCACCGCCAAGGTGCGCTCGATGGCCAAGCCCGCGCCGGTGCGCTTCGACCCCGGATCGGCGTCCGGGGCAGGCGGCGAGGCCGTTCACTTCCTCGCCCCCGAATATGGCGTCGCACCGGGCCAGGCGGCGGTCATCTACGACGGCGACCGCGTCCTCGGCGGCGGCTGGATCGAAGAGACCGTCCCGGCGGAACCTATCTCCGCCTGAACGTCGCCCGGACGAAAGTCGGGGCCCAAGAACAGCTTCTTGAGACGTCCAGCGCGAGGCCTTTCCGATCACTTTGTTTTCTTGGGTCCCGGCTTCCGCCGGGATGACGATTGCGCCAGCAGGTACAGGGCGAGGCCAATCGCCGCCAGGATCAGCAGCATGCGCCAGGAGGCCCATTCCGACTGGAACGCCGCCCACAGGCAGACTATGAGGCCCGCGCTCATCAGGCCGAAGGTGGGGAGCGTCGTCCGCCGGCCCGCGATCTGTTCGGATCGGGGCAGAGCGGCGATGCTGGTGCCGTAGACGAATAGCCGCGCCAGGGTGCTCACCACGGCGAGCCAGAGGAAGCTGCCGGTGAGCGCCAGCACGGCCCCGAGCAGGCCCATGAACAGCACTGAATTGGCCGGCGTATGGTATAGCTCGCTCACGGCGGCGAACCAGCGCGGCAGCAGCCCCTCCCGCGCCAGCGCGAAGGTGATGCGCGGCGTGGAGGTGAGCGAGCCGGCGATATTGCCGCCGATCGAGGAGAGCGCCGCCACGGTAATGACCAGCGCACCGGCCGGCCCGGCCAGCAAGGACGCGAACGCGACCAGCGGCGCCTCGGGCGCCTCGCCCGCCGGCATCGCTGAAACATAGGCGAGTTGGACGATGAAATAGAGGGCAGCGGTGCCGACGATGGTGGCGATCAGGGCACGCGGGATGGTGCGTCCGGGATTGGCGGTCTCGCCGGCGGGCACGACCGAATTTTCGAATCCGATGAAGGCGTAGAAGATGATGAGCGCGGCTGCCTCCACGCCCGACAGGCTCGGCGCCGGCCCCGGCGTCGGCCAGGCGCCGGCGGTGGCGGCGAGGCCCCATATGGCCAGCGCGATCAGAGGCAGGCCCTTCAGCACGGTGAGCCCGTCCAGCGCCCGGATGGCGCGGCGGACGCCGACGATGTTGATCGCGGTGAGCGAGGCGCAGAGCGCGAGAATGGTCGCCGCGCGGCCGACGCCGAAGCCGAGCGGAGCCCACAGGGTCGCGGCGTAGGTCGCGAAGACATTGGCATTGGCGGCGAGCGCCGTCACCCGCGCCAGATAGTAGAGCCAGCCCGCCTGGAATGAAGCGAGCGGCCCGAAGGCAGCGGTGTAGGCGACCGGCCCGCCCGATTGCGGAAACAGCGCCGCGAGCCGCGCGAAAGGCATGGCGACGAGCAGGATGAGCAGGCCGAAGATCGGGAACAGCCACGGGCTGAAGGCGCCGAACTGCATATGCAGCGTCGCCGGCAGCGCGAAGATGCCGGCGCCGACGATGCCGTTGAAGGAGAGAAAGGCCGACCCGGTGAAGCCGATGTCGCGGCGCAGTCGGCTGTCCGGCGCCGTGTCCTGGCTGTCGTTCATCACGCCCCTTCCCTTCACCTGCGCCAGCTTTGCAGGACCGCTTCCGCCGGGGCAAGCCGCTTGCGGACGTCGCGCCTTCGGTGGAGGATCGCGCGGCATGCCGAAGATCAGCGCCGGAATCCTGCTCTACCGCCTGCGCCGCGGAACGGCGGAGGTGTTGCTCGTGCATCCGGGCGGCCCCTTCTGGCGCAACAAGGATGCCGGCGCCTGGATGATCCCCAAGGGCGAGGTCGCGCCCGGCGAGGCGCCGCTCGCCTGCGCGCTGCGAGAATTCGAGGAGGAGCTGGGCGTCAGGCCCGAAGGCTCGCCCCGGCCGCTAAGCCCGGTCCGGCAGGCGGGCGGCAAAAGGGTGGAGGCGTTCGCGCTCGAAGGCGAGCTCGACCCGGACCGGATCGTCAGCAATCGGTTCGAGATGGAATGGCCGCCGAGAAGCGGCCGCCTTCAATCCTTCCCTGAGGTGGACCGGGCGGGGTGGCTCCCATTGGCGGAGGCGCGGGAGAAGATATTGGCCAGGCAGCGGCCGATGCTGGACGAGCTTGCGCAAATGCTGGGCGTCACTCCGCCCGGCGATAGGGAATAAAGTCGCCGAGCAGCACGAAGCCCGTCTGCATGCCCGTGCTCCGATCGCGCAGGTGGACGACGTCGACATTGCACAGCTGGGACGACAGCGTGCGCGTCACTAGCACGTCCCACTTGCCAAGCGATTCCGCACCCGCGTCCGGCCGGTTCACATAAAGGGTGCTGCCGGCATCGTAGATGATCGCCGTGTCTCTGATGACCTTGCTTGAGCGGACGTTGCGCAGGTTGATGCAGTCCACGGGCTCTCCGGCGACGCGGCCTTCCAGCGCCTTGGCGAGCTTCGCCTCGCCCTCGGGCGTGCTGGCCATGGCGGGCACGCCGGCAAGGAGCAGCGAACCTATGAGAAGAGCAGCGGTCTTGCGCATGGGATCATCCTTTCGTCGCACTCCATAGCATATAGGGGCTGAACGTGACGTGACCGAATCGGAGCCTAAAGCCGTAGCGTGCCTTCCATGACGGTGACGCACTGTCCGCCGAGCACGACCCGGTCCCCTTCCCTGCGGCATTGGACGAGGCCGCCGCGCCGGCTTGCCTGATAGGCGGTGAAGCTCTCGCGTCCCAGCCGGTCGCACCAGAAGGGCGTCAGCGCGGCGTGGGCGGAGCCGGTCACCGGATCCTCGTCGACGCCCCAGGCGGGGACGAAGACGCGGCTCACCACGTCATGTGGGCCGTCGTCCGGAGCGGTGACGATTACCATCAGGTCGATCCGGCCGAGCGCCTTCATGTCAGGCGCGCAGGCCCGCACCGCTTCGGCGTCGGGGAGAAGCACGATCGAAGTGGCTTCGACGCCTTCATAGGAGAGGAAGAACTCGCCTTCGGGCGTCCCGAGCACGTCGAGGAGCGTCTCGTGCCGGTCGGGCTTCACCAGGATCTGCGGCAGGCTGAGGGTAAGGGCATCGCCGTCGCGCCCGACCGTCAGCACGCCCGCCTTGCGCGTGCGAAAGCGAACCTCGTCCCCCGCTATCAGCACATGGCCGCTGGCGAGGGTGGCATGGCCGCACAGCGCGACTTCCGTCGTCGGCGTGAACCAGCGAAGCTCGTAATCCGCATCGCCGTCGGTGGGCACGGTGAAGGCCGTCTCGCTGAGATTATTCTCCATCGCGATCGCCTGCATCGTCTCGTCCGGCAGCCATTGGTCCAGCGGCACGACGGCGGCCGGATTGCCGGTGAAGGGGCGGTCGGCGAAGGCGTCGACCTGAACGAGGCGCAGTTGGGTCATCTCTGGGCTCCAGGGGTGAGATCGGTCTCGACCAGGGGATTGCCGGGTTCGTCCACCTGGCCCTCCGGATCGACATGGATCAGGATTTCGACGTCCGGAAACTCCCGTTCGAGCCTCGCCTCGACCGCGTCCATCACGTCATGCGCCTCCGCCACGGTCATGCCGGGATCGACCCAGACGTGGAACTGGACGAAATCCTTGGCGCCGCTCCGGCGGGTGCGGAGATCGTGGATGCCCTTAAGCTCGGGCTGGCGGGCAATGACCTCGACGAACCGGCGTCGCTTCTCCTCCGGCCATTCCTTGTCCATCAGCTGGTCGATCGCGTGGCTCGAAGCGCGGAACGCGCCCCAGGCGAGCCACAGCGCGATGGCGATGCCGAACACCGGATCGGCACCGGTCAGCCCCAGATATTGGTCGAGCACCAGCGCCACGATCACCGACAGGTTGAGCAGCAGGTCGCTCTGGTAATGGACGTTGTCGGCCTGGATCGCGACCGAGCGCGTCCGGGCGATCACCCGCCGCTGATAGTAGAGCAAGGCAAAGGTGGCGGCGATGGCGATCAGGGAGACGCCGATCCCCAGCTCGGCGCTCTCAGTCGGCCGGTCTGCCGTCAGGCTGACGATGGCGCGCCAGCCGATCGCCGCGGCGGAGGCGGTGATCAGGGCGACCTGGAAAAGGGCCGCCAGTGCCTCGGCCTTGCCATGGCCGAAACGATGGTCGTGATCGGCCGGCATCGACGCGATCCTGACGCCGTAGAGGGTGACCAGCGAAGCGAGCAGATCGAGCCCGCTGTCGGCGAGCGACCCCAGCATCGCCACCGATCCGGTCTGCCAGGCGGCGAAGCTCTTGAGCGTCAGCAGGAAGAGCGCCGTCGCCACGCTGGCCAGGGCGGCGCGGGCGGTAAGCTTGCCCTCCTGTTGGCGCGCGGTGCTCATGGGTAGAGCAGCCCCTCGCTCCACTCGTCGCCGCTCCTCACGAAAAGCCGGCGCTCATGAAGCCGGTGCGCGCGGTCGATCCAGAATTCGATTCGCTCGGGGGCGAGGCGGAAGCCCGACCAGCGCGGCGGGCGGGGCACATCGCCTCCAGCAAAGCGCGACCGCACCTCCTCATAACGCGTCTCGAAGGTTTCGCGGCTGTCCAGCGGACGGGACTGCTCGGACGCCCAGGCGCCGAGCTGCGAATCGCGCGAGCGCGTCGCGAAATAGGCGTCCGCCTCGGCTGCGCTGACCGGCTCCACCGCCCCCTCGATCCGCACCTGCCGGCGCAGCGACTTCCAGTGGAAGAGCAGGGCCGCGTGCGGATTATGCGCCATATCCCCGCCCTTGCGACTGTCGAGATTCGTGAAGAAAACGAAGCCGCGCGCATCGTGCCCCTTCAGCAGCACCATCCTGACCGACGGCCGCCCCGTCCCGTCCGCCGTCGCCAGCGCCATCGCATTATGGTCGTTGGGCTCCAGGGCGGCCGCCTCGGCGAACCAGTGATCGAACAGCGTGTGGGGATCGTCGGCCATGGCCGAAGGCTTTAATCGGCCACGGCCACCGGGTCGAGGGTGTGCCGCCGCGCCGGCCGCTTCCGCGGCCCGAGGCCGAGCAGCGGACGAAGCGGCGTGACGCTCCTGGCGATCTCATAAGTGAGCCAGCAGCCGGCGGCGGTGATGGCGACGAGCAGCGTGCCCTCCACAAGCGCCGGCAGGCCGGCGGCCTTCAGATGATGGCCGGCCACGACGATGATCGTCTGATGGGCGATGTAGAAGGGGAAGACGGCCTGCGTCAGCGTCCTCAGCAGCCGGCTGTCGCGGGTGAGATGGCGGGCGCCGAAGCCGAGGATGGCGACGATCGCGCACCATTGGTCGGCCGCGTAGACGAGCCGCATCGCCATGCGCAGCGCTTCGGGTGCGATCGCGTCCTCCGCGCGATAAGCCCAGACATAGCTCGCATAGGCGGCATAGCAGACCGCGAAGAGCCCAAGCGCGATCCAGCGCAGGCGAACGAGGTCGTCGGTGACCGACCGTTTCTTCATCAGCAGGAAGCCGAACAGGAAGGCGGCGAAGGAGACGGCGTGATTGTACCAATCGTCGACCAGCGCGTGCGTCACCTCGAACATCGGCAGGAGGATCAGTCGCGCCGCGGCCAGGAACAGGATCGGCCAGACGAGCAGGCGAAGGCCGGTGAGCGAGGCCGCCAGCCGGTCGCCGAACCGGATAAGGGGACCTCGAGCCGCTTTCAGCATCGCCGTCAGCAGCAGCGTGTAGACGAGCAGATAGGCGACGAACCAGAGATGGTTCCAGGTCGGCAGGATCAGGCACCCGTCGGCGTCGCAGAAGCTCTGGTCGGCGGAAAGGTAGCGGCCCCAGAAGGCGAGATAGCCATCGGAATAGCCGACCTGCTCGACCACTTCATAATAGCTTTGCGGCGGCACGATGATGAGCATGCCGAACAGCAACGGCAGCAGCAGCCGCATCGTGCGCTGCCCCGCCAGCGCGCCCGGCGCGAGCTTGTCCGCCATGAAGCGGGTCGCCACTCCGGACACCAGGAACAATAGGGTCAGCCGCCACGGGTTGGTGGCGAGCATCAGCGGCTCCAGCGCGTGGCCGACATGATCGCTCTTCACATGCCAATCCCACGTCACGTAGAACATGCCGACATGGTAGAGGATCAAGAGGCCGAACGCTGTGACGCGGATCCAGTCGAGATAGATGAGCCGCATCCCCGTGCCGGCCGGCGTCAGTTCCTGCATGTCCCGTCCCTCTTCAATTGCGAACGGTCGAGCGGATGGCGTTTATCGGCATCTTCTCGCAATCGCGCCGGGGCGAGCGG
The DNA here is from genome assembly GCF_003129465.1 of Sphingosinicella humi. NCBI lineage: Bacteria > Pseudomonadati > Pseudomonadota > Alphaproteobacteria > Sphingomonadales > Sphingomicrobiaceae > Allosphingosinicella > Allosphingosinicella humi. The sequence continues at coordinate 1,934,754 of NZ_QFFF01000001.1, read as the reverse complement.
CCGCCTCGCCGGTTCGGCCGGGATGACGGCGTGACGAACGGCGCCATGGGCGTGACGAACGGCAGAGCTTCGCGGCCGCCATGGCTGATCGCCTATGCGGCGATTGCGGCCATCGCCGTGCTCGTCGGCGTCATCAACGTGCTGACGGTGCTCCACGACAGCGGCCGCGACGGCGAGCCGCTGCCAGTATGGGAGCCGGCGACATGGGAGGGGACGAGTGGCATCGTGATCGTCGGCCTCGCCTGGATTCCGATGCTGATGGTGCGACGCTTTCCGCCGGCCGGGCGGGGCTGGGCCGTCGCCCTGGCGGCCCATCTGGCCGCGACCGTCGCCTTCTCGCTCATCCACATCGCCGCGATGGTCCTGCTGCGCCACGGCGTTTACGCGCTGATGGGAGAGACCTACGATTTCGGCCCGGCCGCGAGCGAGCTGCCCTACGAGTATCGCAAGGATTTCCTCACCTACTTCCTCTTCGCAGCCACATTCTGGATCGCCGGGCATTTGGGGCGGGCTCCCGTGGCGCCATCGCCTCCCGCCGCGCCGCCGCGCGACACCTTCGACATCAACGAGGGGCAGCGCCTGATCAGGGTCGACCGGGCCGACATCCTCAGCGTCCAGTCGCGCGGGAATTATGTGGAGTTCAGCCTCGCCGACGGCCGCCAGCCCCTGATGCGCGCCACGCTGGTCAGCATCGCCCAGACGCTGGACGATGCGGGCTTCCTTCGCACGCATCGATCCTGGCTTGTAAACGCGCGCCACGTCGCCGAAATCGTCCCGGCGGGTTCGGGCGACTATGAGCTGGTGCTGAGCAACGGCGCCGCGGTGCCGCTTTCGCGGCGTCAGCCGGAGGCTTTGGCCCGCTTGCGGGCGTCCGGAATCCGCAAACCGGTGGACTTTTGAGACGCGCTGGAGAACGACAGGCGAATGGCGGATCTCTATTCAGAGCTGGGGGTGGCGCGCGGCGCCAGCGAGGCGGACATCAAAAAGGCCTATCGCAAGCTGGCCAAGGAGCTGCATCCGGACCGCAACAAGGACAACCCCAAGGCGTCCGAGCGCTTCTCCAAGGTGACGCAGGCCTATGACATCCTCACCGACAAGGACAAGCGCGCCCAATATGACCGGGGCGAGATAGACGAGGAGGGCAATCCCCGCTCCCCCTTCGGCTTCGGCCGCGGCGGCGCGCAGCCCGGCGCGGGCGGCGGCTTCCGTCCGGGACAAGGCGGCTTCGGCGGCTTCGACACGGCCGGCGCCGAGGCGCCGGACCTTTCCGACCTGTTCGAGGGGCTGTTCGGCGGCGGAGCGCGGCGCGGCGCCGGCGGTTTCGGGGGCTTCGGTGGCACGCGCAGGGCGCCGCCGCCCAAGGGCGCCGACGCCCTCTATCGCCTCCCCGTGTCCTTCCAGGACGCGGCGACGCTCGCCGACCAGCGGGTCACGCTGGCGGGCGGCAAGACCGTCGACATCAAGCTGCCGAGGGGTGTGGAAGACGGCACCAAGATCCGCCTCGCCGGCCAGGGGCAGCCGGGCCCGGGCGGCAATGGCGATGCCATCGTCACCATCTCCATCCAGCCGCACCGCTTCTTCAGGCGCGAGGGCGACGACGTCCGGCTCGATCTTCCGATCTCGCTCGACGAGGCGGTGCTCGGCGGCAAGGTGAAGGTGCCGACGGTGGACGGCGCGGTGATGCTGAGCATTCCCAAGGGATCGACCTCGGGCAAGGTGCTGCGTCTCAAGGGCAAGGGTTTTTCGGGCAAGAGCGGAGCCAGAGGCGACCAGCTGGTGACCCTGATGGTGGATATTCCGGGCGACGATGCGGCCCTGGCGGAGTTCGTCGACAACTGGCCCGGCAAAGGGAAAGGAAACCCGCGCGCCGGCCTGGGCGTCTAGTCGGTCGTGACCAACATCTCCCCCGAATCGCCGGAGGAAAGGCGCAAGCGCTTCGCCGGCGCGCGCGCGGTGGTCGACAAGCATATCGGCCAGGGCACCTACGCCTTCCAGGTGGCCAAGCGAGTCGCCGTCGGCGTTTATAATGACGGCTTCATCCACGCCGGCAATCTCGCCTATCTGGCGCTTCTCACCCTTTTTCCCTTCGTCATCGTCGCCGCCGCCGTCGCCCGGCTGGTCGGCCAGCAGCAAGGCGGCATGGAGGCGGTGATCGCTCTCCTCCAGACGATGCCGCCGAGCGTCGCCGAAGTGCTGTCGAAGCCGATTGCCGACGTCATCGAGGCGCGATCCGGCAACCTCCTCTGGTTCGGCGCGCTGGTCGGCCTCTGGACCACGGGCAGCTTCGTCGAGACGATCCGCGACATCATCCGGCGCGCCTATGGCGTCACCTACAGCCGCCCCTTCTGGGAGTATCGCCTCGGCTCGGTGGGCATGATCATCGGCTCCGTCATCATCGCGATGATCGCCTTTTCGATTTCGATCGTGCTGAGCAGCGTCCAGGAGTTCGTCGTCCAGTTCCTGCCGCTCGCCGACGACATCGTCGCGCTGCTCAGCCTGCTCCGGGTGGTGCCGGGGCTGGTGCTGTTCGGCTCGCTCTACCTGCTCTTCTACACCCTGACGCCGCAGCGCTATCGCAAGCGCGGCTGCCTCAAATGGCCCGGCGCGCTGTTCGTAACCCTCTGGTGGATGGCGACGACGGCGCTGCTGCCCATCGTCCTCAGGAACCTCGGCAGATACGACCTCACCTATGGCAGCCTCGCCGGCGTGATGATCGCGCTCATCTTCTTCTTCGTTATCGGTCTCGGCGTCGTTATCGGCGCGGAGCTCAACGCCGCACTAGCCGAAACGCCGGAAGAGGGCCTAAAGGAAGGCGAAGAGGCATTCTACAACAGGGAAAGCATATGACGGGTTTGATGGCGGGCAAGCGCGGGCTGATCATGGGCCTCGCGAACGACAAGTCGCTCGCCTGGGGAATCGCCAAGGCGCTGGCGGACCAGGGCGCGGAGCTCGCCTTCAGCTACCAGGGCGACGCGCTCAGGAAGCGGGTGGCGCCGCTCGCGGAGCAGCTCGGCTCCGACTTCCTCATCGACTGCGACGTCTCCGACATGGCGGCGCTCGACCGCACCTTCGATGCACTGAAAGCCCGGTGGGAGACGATCGACTTCCTCGTCCACGCCATCGGCTTTTCCGACAAGAACGAGCTTCGCGGCCAGTTCGTCGACACCAGCCTCGACAATTTCCTGCTGACGATGAACATCTCGGCCTACAGCTTCGTCGCCGTGACCAGGCGGGCGCGGGCGATGATGCCCGAGGGCGGTTCGATCCTCACTCTCACCTATTACGGCGCGGAGAAGGTCATCCCTCACTACAATGTCATGGGCGTTGCCAAGGCAGCGCTCGAGACCAGCGTCAAATATCTCGCCATGGACCTAGGACCTGAGAATATCCGGGTGAACGCCATTTCCGCCGGGCCGATCAAGACGCTGGCGGCAAGCGGCATCGGCGACTTCCGCTATATCCTGAAGTGGAACGAATATAATTCGCCGCTCCGACGCAACGTGACGATCGATGACGTTGGCGGATCGGCCCTTTACCTGCTCTCCGACCTTGCCTCCGGCGTTACCGGTGAGATCCACCATGTCGACGCCGGCTACAATGTGGTCGGCATGAAGGCGGAGGACGCGCCGGACATCGCCACTACCTGAGGCCAGGTCCCGCCGACATCCGTCGAACGCCAGGGCGCCTTCGTCGGCCCTGGCGCTTTTTCGCCGAAGCGAAAGCGTTCGCCGTCGAAGCGGACGCGCGCGTCGCGGCGCGCCTGAATAGGACGGGGGAACGGCAGGGAGCATTCCCAATGTTGCCCCCCATCGGACGGGCTTCCTGCCGTACCCCAGTTCAGGAAGGACCAGACAAAATGAAGAATATCATCGCCCTCGCCGCACTCACCATGGCCGGCTTCGCGGCCGTCCCCTGCCAGGCCCAGCCCAATGCGGCCGAGGACGGCTTCATCGCCTTCGTTCCCTATGGCGATCTCAACCTCGCCAGCGCGGCGGGCGCCCGCCGGCTCGAGAGCCGCGTCGAGGCGGCGGCCGACCGCATCTGCGGCGTCCCCCAGGCCCCCGGCCTTGCGGAGGCGCTCCGCGTTCAGGATTGCCGCGACGACGTGCTGAACTCGGCCCGGCCGCAGGTCAGCCGTGCCATGGCGATGAACGACAAGGGCGTGATCGCCTTCGCCAGCCGCTGAGCGGACCGCGAGGGAGGCGGCGGAGCCCGGCTCCGCCGCCTCTGCTCGTTCAGGAGGACTTGGCGGTCCCTCGCCGGTTCGGCTCGGCCTTCACCGTCTTCTCGCCCTGGATCGCTTCGCCGCTGACGCCGCGGGCGCGCTCTTGCTCCTTGAGCGTCGGGTCGTGCAGGTTGTTCTTGCCTTTTCCCTGACCGCCGTTGCTGCGCATCTCGCTTCTCCTCGTGGGTTTGCCCCACCAACCCCTGTCCCGCGCGACTTGTTTCCGCCTATAGCGGCAGGGTGCGCGCTTTTCTGATCGTTCTCCTCATCCCCCTGCTCGCCGGCTGCACGCCGCTCACCGCCTTCAACGCGCTGATCCCCAAGGATGCGGGAGGCCGGCAGGTGGCGGACGATGAACCCTATGGCCAGGATCGACGGCAAAGGCTCGACATCTACGCGCCCGTCGCCGCAGCGTCGGGGCCGCGGCCGATGATCGTCTTCTTCTACGGCGGCTCCTGGAAGAGCGGTTCCAAGGAGGGATACGGCTTCGTGGGCCGCGCTCTGGCCGCACAAGGCTTCGTCGTCGCCATTCCCGATTATCGGCTGGTACCGGACGTCCGCTTTCCTGCGTTCGTGGAGGACAGCGCCGCCGCGGTCCAATGGGTGCAGCGCCATGTCGCCCGCTACGGCGGCGATCCGGATCGCATCGTCCTCGTCGGCCATTCGGCGGGCGCCTATAATGCGGCGATGCTCGCGGTTGACCCCCGATGGCTCGGACCGGATCGGGCAGCGGTGAAGGGTTGGGCGGCGCTCGCCGGTCCTTACGATTTCCTGCCTCTCGACACCGAAGTCACCCGGGCCGCCTTTAGCGCGGCAGGCGACCTGGAGGCGACCCAGCCTATCCTCCTCGCCAGCGCCGACGACCCGCCTGGCTTGCTCCTCGCCGGCGGCAGGGACGAGCTCGTCCTTCCCTCGCAAAGCACGGGCATGGCAATCGCCATGACGGAGGCCGGCGCGGCCGCACAATCCCGTATCTACCCGGACGTCGGCCATGTCGGGATCGTAGCCGCTCTCGCAAAGCCGTTCCGCGGCGACGCGCCCGTTCTTCGCGATGTCGCGGCTTTTGCGCGGCACGTCACCCAGGGCGGAACGGATGCATCCGCCGGTCAGTGAACTTCGCGCTTCGCCGTCTGACCCTTGGAGGCAAGGGAGAAGCGAGGTTCGACCCGCTCCAGGCCTCCGGTGAGCAGGGCGGCGGCATAGCCGCCCACCGCCGGCCCGTGCTTGAAGCCATGGCCTGAGCCGGCGCCGACGAACAGGACATTCTTCAGTTCGGGATGGAAATCGATCAGCAGGTCGCCATTGGCGCTGTTCTCATATTGGCAGACCCGCGCCTCGTTGAGCGGGCGCCCGGCCAGCGCGGGAAAGCGCCGCGCCATGAATGCGCGGACGTCGGCCAAGGCATCGGCCGAAAAGGCGCGATCGCCAACGTCCGGGTCCGTCGCCGGGCCGTGTGCGTCATGCGCGATCTTGAAGCCGCGCCCTTCCAGGTCCGGGAAGCCGTAATAGATGTCGCCGCCGTTGAAGTCCGCCCAGGCCGGCAGGCGCCCCGGCGTGAACCGCTCGTCGCCCGCTTCCGGAGCAAGGAAGAAGACCTCCTGCCGTGTCGGGAAGATGCGCGATCCGAGCAGTGCCGGAAACAGCTTGGGCAGCCAGGGTCCGCAGGCGAACACGAACTGGCTGGCGTCGAGGCGATCTCCCGCGCCGGTGAGGACATAGCCAAGCCCATCGCCCGATGCGGCGGGTGGCGCGATCTCCGCCCGGACATAGGTGCCGCCCTCCGCGACCAAGGCGACGACGAGCGTCTGCACCGCCCGCCGCGCCATCAGGACGCCGAAGTCGGGCTCGAACAACCCCACCTCCACGCCGTCGAAGTCGATCATCGGAAAGCGGCGGCTAAGCTCGGCATTGTCGAGCCGCGCGGTCGGAAGGCCGAGCTTCGCATGGACCTTGAGCGAATCCTCGACATAGGGCTCCACCGTCGGAAAGAAGAACAGCACGCCGGTTTGATGGAAGAGCGGCAGCTTCGCCGAAGCCGACAAGGCTTTCCATTCGGGAAGCGACTCCAGGGCCATGCGGGCATAGACCTCGTCGGGTCCATAGGCGGCGCGGGTCATCCGGGATTCCCCGCCGGACGACGCGCGGGCATGGGCGGGCGCCCAGGCATCGACCAAGGTCACCCTGCGGCCAAGCTGCTGCAGCCGCCGCGCCGTCCAGGCGCCGAACACGCCGGCGCCGACGACGATCACGTCCGCCGGTCCACCCGCGGAAGCCGCGCGGAGCAGGCCGGGCGCCGCCAATGCGCCCGCCGCCCCGGCCCCAGCGATCAGCGCGGAACGGCGCGTCATGTCGGCCAAGCTCCAACTCCCAACGAAGAAGGCCGGAGCGTTTCCGCCCCGGCCTCCCTTGTCAACGGCCTCAGAAGCCCTTGCGCACCGTCAGGCCGAAGGTCCTCGGCTGGTTGGTGCTGAAGCCGAGCCGTGCGCGTCCGCCGCGCTCCCGATCGAAGGACAACAGGGTGTTCTCGTCGAACAGGTTGTTGATGTAGGCGACGATCTCCAACCCGTTCGCCATCTCGACGCCAGCGCTGATGTTGACCAGCTGATAGTCCGGCAGCTTGAGATCGAGCGTGGTCGCCGCAGTCGCCGGCGCGCCCCCGAACGGCAGTCCGTGGACGAAGGTACGCGGGTTGTTCTCCTGGTCGCCTGGCTGGGTAAAGCGACTGCCGACATGCTGGAAGGTGATGCCGGCGAAGGCGTCCATCGTGCTGCTGACAGGGACGGTGTAGTAAGCGCTCGCCGCAACCTGGAAATTGGGCACCGACGGAAGCCGGTTGCCCTCCCTTATGCCTTCCAGGATGTCGCCATTGGCCTTGAGCTGCGTCTCGTCGAACTCGGCTTCGATGAGGCTGCCGGCCACCGACAGGTCGAGCCCTTCCGCCGGCCGCGCCGACAGCTCGACCTCGACGCCCATCGTGTGCGCGTCGGCGTTGAACACGACGCGCGACGAGCAGGAGCCCGCGTCGGCGGTCACCTGCAGGTTCTTGATGTCGGTGTAGAAGGCGGCGGCGTTGAAGGTGATGCCGGCGAATTGCGACTTCACTCCGGCCTCATAGTTCCACAGCGTCTCGTCGTCATAGCGGTCGAAGCCGCCATAGGTCGCTTCGTCGTCGGCGCTGCAGAGCGTTTCGTTCAAGGGGTCGTTGACGCCGCCAAGCCGGAAGCCCTTCGACGCCTGCGCGTTGAAGGTCACATTGTCGCTCGCCTCGTAGCTGAGCAGCAAGCGCGGCGAAAAGCCGTCCGACTTCGTCTCATCGATCTGGTCGTCGCCATTGGCGAAGAGGCCGCCAGAGGTGAAGCGCCGCTCCTCCTTGAAGTCGTAGTAACGAAGGCCCGCGGTGGCGGTCAGGCGATCGGTGAGGTCGTAGCTCGCCTCGCCGAACAGCGCCTTCTGCTTGATGTCGTAGGGCAGGTCCGCATTGTAAGGCGAATCCGGACCGAAGCCGTTGGCCACCGCCGCCGACGTGCCGGCCCCGAGCACGGCATCGGTGAAGGCGTCGTAGCCCGGCGTCGGCAGGCGCTGGGAATAGAGACGCTCGACGTCCGAATAGAAGCCGCCGATCAGCCACTGGAACGGACCGGTCGTCTGCGAAGCCAGCCTAATTTCCTGGGTGAAGGTCTGAAGATCCGTCGTGTCGACGAGATTCGACGGGAGCATCACGCCGGCCGTGGGAAAGCCAAGGTCTACCGAGACGCTGCCCGTCAGAGCACTGGCGTCACGGCTGACCAGGATGTCGCGGTCGATATAGCTCGTCACCGACGTCAAGGCGGCGGCGCCGAAATTCCATTCGAGCACATTGTCGAGGATCAGCGTATCGTCGGCGAAATCCTCGTTGAGCAGCAGGAATTGCTGCCGTTCATCGAAGACGACGGGTTCACGCCCGCCGGGAACGGTCGGATCCGTGAAGCGGTTGGCGTAGAGGTTGTAGACCTCCTGCCGATTGAAGCCGTTCGACCGGATCTCCTGATAGACGACCCGCGGCGTGATGCTGATATCGGGCGTGGGCTGGACGGTGAGCGCGATCCGGCCGCCGGTGCGACGGCCGTCGTTCACATCCTCGTCGATGTCGCCGTCCTCGCGCAGCGCGTTGATGAAGCCGCCATATTCGGTGTGGTAGCCAACCACGCGGACGGCGGCGACGCCCTCCACGAGCGGCACGTTGATCGCGCCCTTCAAATGCCCGCCGAAATCGTCGCCGTCGACGAGGTTCACATTGCCTTCGACCAGGCCTTCGACGGTGTCGAGGTCGGGCTGGTTGGTGATGTAGCGGATCGTGCCGCCGACGGACCCCGAGCCGAACAGCGTGCCCTGCGGTCCGCGCAGCGTTTCCACGCGGCTAAGGTCGAACAGGTCGAGATCCGGCGTGAACAGCGACAGCGAGATGACGGATTCGTCGAGATAGACGCCGACCTGTTCCTTCACGCCCGGTTGGTCGCGGATTATCTGGCCGGCGGAGACGCCGCGCACCGCGACCTGGCTCTGGCCCGGCCCGAGATTCTGGACCGTGAGGCCGGCGACGTTGCGCGACAGGTCCTCGATGGTGACCGCGCCCGACCGCTGAATATCTGCCTCGGTCTGCGCGTTGATCGAGAAGGGAACGTCCTGCACCGTCGAGGCGCGCTTGGTGGCGGTCACGATGATAGTCCGCGTATCGTCGGCTGGCCCGGTCTGGGCATAAGCACCGGAACTCGTCGCCAGTAGCGCAACAATCGACGCGCCGCCGAAGAAAACATTATTCTTCCAACTACTTACGACTTTACGAACTCCCATTTCGAAAACCCTCCAGCCACAGTGTCGCCGGAGACTAGGCGGGCGCCACGGGAATAAACAAGGTCAAGTCCCGCAGAACGGACAAAGCTTTGTCGACTGTGATAGTTTTGTTACAGCGCAGTAACGCTACTTCGGCAAACGCTGGTCGCCAAGTGATTGAACCAAATGGATTTAGCTGCAAATCGCCGCAAAGTAAGCTTAACTAGGCGCGGCCGGCGAGCTTCTTGATGTCGCCTATGTGGCTGCGGCCGATGCGCTGCTCGGTGCCGTCGGCGAGGCGCGCGGCCCAGTGGCCCATGCCGTCCCGCACCAGCCCGACGATGGTGTCGCGGCGCAGGATGGCGGAACGGTGGACTCGGATGAACAGCTCCGGATCGAGCTCCTCCTCCAGCTTGGCGATGGTGCGGTAGATGAGCCAGCTGCGTTTGCCGACGTGGAGCCGCATATAGTCGCGCTCGGCGGTGATCCGATCGACGTCGCGCACTGCGATGCGGATGAGCCCGCTATGGTCGGGGACCCAGAATTCCTCGACATAGTGGGACGAGGGCTGCGGGCGCTCCACATAGCCTTTGGCGATGACCTCGCGCGCTCTCGCCAGTGCGCGTGAGAGACGCTCGGGATCCACCGGCTTCATCAGATAGTCGACGGCGGCGACGTCGAAGGCGGCGACCGCGAAATTGTCGAACGCGGTGACGAAGATGACGGCCGGATCAACCGCGGTGGCGGCCAGCGCGCGCGCCACCTCGATCCCGTCCATGCCGGGCATGGCGATGTCGAGCAGGAGCACGTCCGGATTCACCGCCTCGGCGATGCGCAGCGCCGCCTCACCGTCGGCGGCGGTGCCGACCAGGGTGACGCCCTCGGCCCGGGCGAGCAGCAATTGCATCCGTTCGACGGCCAGCGGTTCATCGTCGACGACGAGGACCCGCAGCGTCCAGTTGTCAGTCACGGTTGACGGGCATGATGACATGGACGGTGAACCCCCCTTCAGGATCGGGCCCGTGGAAGCATCCGGCCTGGACGCCGTATCGGGCGATGAGACGCTCGCAGACATTCTTGAGGCCGACGCCGGTGCCGCAGCCGTCACAATTCAGGGGCGGCGGCTCCTCGCCATCGTCCTTGACCTTGAGATGGAGCCGACCGGCCTCCTCATAGGCCGAGACACGCACCGTTACCCCGCGGCGAGATCGTGCGACGCCATATTTGATCGCGTTCTCGACAATCGGCTGCAGGATGAGGACGGGGACTCGCACACTGGCAAGGTGCGGCGGCACGTCCACCTCGACCTTTAGTCGCTCTGGAAAGCGCACCTGCTCGATGTCGAGGTAAAGGCGCTGCAGCTTGATCTCGTCCTCGAGCGCGATGTCCGCGGTCGGGTCGGCGGACAGCGTCGTTCGGAAAAAGTTGGAAAGGTTCATGATCATCCGCTCCGCCTTCTCGATTCGTTGCGAGAGGATGAGCGAGGAGAGCGAGTTCAACGTGTTGAACAGGAAATGCGGATTGATCTGGTAGCGGAGCGCCCTCAGCTGCGCCTCCTGCGCCTCGCGGGCGAAGGCGGCGGCGCGGCGATCGGCGGCGCGGAGTTCCTTGGCGTAACTCATCGCGACATAGAGCGAGGCCCAAGCGGCGAAGATGAAGTACCAGCTGAGCGCGCTTTCGGCGATATTCTGGAGCGCCATCTGAAGCGGCGTCATATCCTTCATCGCCGCGTCCATCTCGGCGGCGTCGAGCGGCGCGTAGATGTAGAAGATGTAGTAGTTGAAGGCCGAGAAGGCGACCGAGGCTGGCAGGCACAGCAGCCCGGCGATCACCGCCTTCCTGTTGAGGCTCGCCGCCGCCAGCGGCCGCAGGGCCAGATAGACGAGGAAGGTGAGCGCCGCGCCGACCAGAACGACCGCGCCTCGCCGTGCCAGCATCGCCCAGAAATCGGGGAAGTCGAGCACCAATGCACGAAGGGTGATGAGCGCGAGGTAGAGCAGCCAGAACCCCAAGATCGACTTGAGCGCGATCTCGAGGTCCGGCAGCCTGCGCTGCGAAAGAGGTCGTGGCTGCAATTCCATGCCGCCTAATAACGCAGTCGACCCGAAAACGCCGTTGCCGATCAGGTCGTTCGCAGAAGACGCACCGTCATTTGTCGAAAAAGAACGCGGCCTCAGACCGGCCGCGGCCGCCGATGTGTTGCTCGAAGGCTGAACGCCATTTTCGGCCGCGTCCTTGATTCGATGCGCCATCGCCATAGCCCCACAGGTCAAGCAAGGCTTATAGCAGCTTTTCATGACGCGATAATCTTTGTCGGTGCGGCGCGCCGCCGCCTGCACGTTCGTCGCAAAATTGTGGAAAACTTTGCCGCAGAGTTGGGACGCGCCGAAATCCGTCGGCCGGCGCGGGCCCATGTTGCCGCGATGTGACACTGTGGATTCGCAATCCCATCTGCGGCGATTACCAATTGCAGCGCCCAACCTTCTCTGATTCAATCCTTAACGGGAGCCGGGGAACTGATTAAGCGTCGCGTAACCGATTTCGGCGCATGATCCCCCGCAGGGCAAAAGGAGTGGGATCATGGGTACGCAGACCAGGCCCGCCGACGGCGCGCTGACTCTGGCTGAAATGAAGGAATTCGCGAGCTTCTCGAAGGGCACGCAGCGCTACATCCGGCGCTCGCTCGACGTGGGGCTCGGCCGCCGTGACGCGATCAAGCGCTGGTCGCGCGACGTCGCCGAGGCCGCCAGCATCCGTGCCCAGGCCCGCATCTATCAGCGGCTCGACCATATCCGCAATTATGTGCCGGACGACAGCGGCCTCGACGTGATGGAGCCGCTGATGGCGCCGCTCGTCACCATGACCGCCTTCGACCTCAGCCAGGACCGGCTTCCCGACTTCGCCTCCTACCGCTTTCTCTACGAGCGGCTGATCGGCGCGGCGGTGCGGCCGTGGCTGCCGGGCGCCTTCTGCGCGGCGGCGGCGCTCCCGCACCTCCATCCCGAGAAGCGGCGGGTGCTGCTCCAGTCGATCAGCGAGGCCGCGGCGACGGCTCCGGGCTGGTCGAACCGCGAGCCGGTCTTCTATCCCGAATGGGTCGAGAAGGTCGACGTCACAGTCGCGGGCTGAGGATCGAAGCTCGGCTTCGGCCGTTACCCTCCCGACCAGCAGGAGGGCCATGATGATTAACCGCACCGCTTCGGCGCGTTACGAAGGCTTCGGCAAGGACGGCCGCGGCCAGGTTTCGACCCAGTCGGGCGTTCTTGCCGAGCAGCCCTACGGCTTCGGCACCCGGTTCGAAGACGCCCCCGGCACCAATCCGGAAGAGCTGATCGCGGCGGCGCACGCCGCCTGCTTCACCATGGCCCTGTCCTTCGCGCTGGCGAAGGAGGGCTTCACCGACGGCACCCTGGAGACGACCGCCAAGGTCAAGCTCGAGAAGGAGGGCGAGGGCTTCAAGGTCAGCCGCTCCGACCTCAGCGTCGACGCCCGCGTTGACGGCATCGATGAAGATCGCTTCGCAGCCCTCGCCGAGGGCGCCAAGGCCGGCTGTCCGATCTCGAAGCTCCTCAATGCCGAGATCACGCTCGAGCACCGACTGAACGCTTAGCGGTTCGGCGTCGTCGCGAAGGAGACGCGAGCGGCGATTCCGCCGTCCCAGTTCGGATTCTTTCGCTTGGCGCCCAATGATGCTGTGTTTTCGACGCCACAGTGGCAGGGGGCAAACCAGCAATATCCCCATTGGTCGCAAACGGTTCGCCTCGTTGTGTGTGGTTAATGAAACCGCTGCGACAAGGCCCGCGTTGTTCCGTACGAGTAATCAGTGAAGGGAAGAAGTCATGCGTAACATCGCTCTCGCCGTCGCCGCTGCCACCATGGCCGTTCCCATGGCGCTGCCGGCGCCCGCCATGGCCAAGGACGGCTATTACAAGGGCAAGTCCTGGCGTGGCGACGATGGCCGCTATTATTGCCGCAAGAAGGACGGCACGGTCGGCCTGCTGGTCGGCGGCGCGGCCGGCGCCCTGATCGGTCGCGAGATCGACGGCGGCCGCGATCGTGCCACCGGCACCATTGTCGGCGCCGCCGCCGGCGCCCTGCTCGGCCGCCACATCGACCGCAACAGCGGCCGTGGCCGTTACTGCCGCTAAGCTAAGGAAAAGGCGGGGCGCCGACCGGGCGCCCCGCCTCATGCTATTCCAAAGGCTCGGGCGGACTTAGCGGCCGCCGCCCTCGCTTCCGGTTCCAGCGCTCTTCTTGGCGCCCCCCTTGGCCGAGGCGCGTCTCGCCGTGGTCGACTTGGGCTTGCTCGCGGCGGCGGATTTCGCCTTCCGGGCGGAAGCGGTTTTAGTCGGCGCGCCCGACTTGGCGGTCGATGTCTTGGCCGCGCCGGTTTTCTTCGTGCCGCCGCTTTTCGCCTTGCTCGTCCTGGCCTTCGCCGTGCTGCTGCTTTTCTTCGTCGTCGAAGCGACCTTGGTCCCGCCGCCGGTGGTATCGCCGCCGCCAGCTGCCATGAACTTGCGCACGGCGTCCGTTGCGGCGGTGATGATCGCGGCGCCGACCTTGCTCGCATTATCGGCCGCGGCTTCGGCGTTGTCGGCCGCGTCACGGCCCGCCTCCTTCACGCTGTCGCGCACCTTCTTGCTCGAGGTAAGCGCGGCCGCGGCGGTGACCAGGCCCGCGGCCAGCATGCCGCGCGCCACAGGATTCTGCGCCAACTCGGCCGCTCTCTGCCCGGCTTCGCGCAGGGCCTCGTTGATCCGCGCCGATGCGGTCGAACCGGACTTGGTCGACTTCTTACCCCCCGACTTGCCCGTCGTTGATTTCGTCTTCGCCATTGGCCGTCTCCAGCATGTTATAACTGTTGCGTAACAGACGAGCGGGACGACGAACAGTTCCAAAAAAGGAGGGCCGCTCCCGAAGGAACGGCCCCATTTAACCAGCGTCAATTTCAGGCGGTTCAAAGATCGCTTTCGAAATCGATGTCGCCCTGCCCACGATCTTGATGACGCTTCTGGTCCTGCTTGAAGTCGACGCTGCCGCCGCCCTGCTGGCGCTGCTTGCTGCCCTGGCCCTGCTGCTGGTCCCATTCGCTGGTACCGCTATGACGGCCGCCCTGGCTCGGGTCCATGCCGCCGCCACCGGTGCTTCCCATCTGGCGCTCGCGCTGGCCGGTCGCCTGCTGCTGATCCCATTCGCTGCCGCCGCTTATGCTCGACTCGTCGCGGCCGCCACCCTGCTGCTCGTCAATGGCTTCGCCGCGATCCTGGCCTTGGCCGGACCGCATGCCCTGCCCTTGCTGACCTTGCATGTTTTGCTGGTTCTGCATGTCGCCATAGCCGGCGGAGCCGCTGCTGCCGCCGCCTTGACCCATGTCGCTCGCCGAAGCGCCGCCGCCCATCTGCCGGCCACCGGTGCCGCCTTGTGCCGCCTGCTGCTGCCCGCGATGGACGTCGCCGCCGGGTTCGCCCGTCCGGCCGCCCTGCTGCGATTGCTGCAGGTCGCTGCCGCGAAGGCCATGCTGCTTGTCCGTGTCTTTCCGATGTACCATTGCATCCTCCTCAACTGAGAGGATCAATCAACGCCCCCCGGACCGCCCTCGTTCCTGCGCCTGCCGCGCCACCATTTGTGGAAGCTACTGAAAACCTGATCTTTTCCGCCGAGAGCGCGCCGAAGGGTTCTATAGATGCGCCGCACGGCGCGAACCCGCCGGGCCTCGGCCGAGATCCTCGTAGCGGTAAAGCTTCCCATCCGGGTCTACCGCCTCTTCGCCCGGCTGTACCACGGCAGAGTCGTCGTCGCCGGTGCCCTTCTCACGTTCCAGCGGTTCAGGAATCTCGCCGTGCCGCGCTTCATCGCTGGCGGGCAGCGGGTGACGCTTCTTGCCGCCGGTCACGCCGCGTCGCCCTGATGGCGGTCCTCGGGCTTGCGGACGGCCTTGTCGATCGCCCGCGGACCGCCCTGCGGCTCGGCGCCGCCGCCACCCATGGAATCGTCGTCATAATCCTCGCGAGGATTGCCGCCGCCGCCAGCGCCCGATCCGCTGCCATGGACCTCGCCCGATTTGGGATCGAAGGAGGCGCGTCGTCCCCGCTCGCTCTGCTTGTCCTGATTGGTCTCTCGATCGGTCATCGCCGCCTCTCCATGTCGTCTCCTTGAAACGCCCTGTCCATGCCGCCGTTCCGGGGCGCGCACCTTTCTCGCGGCAAGTGCGTTGGTGTCGCGCAACCCCCAGCAGGAGAAGGAAATGTTCGAAAAGAGCCACGATATCCGCGTCTTGAACGGCCTGATCGAGACCACCGTCGACAGTATCGACGGCTATCGCCGCGCGGCCGAGGAGGCCACCAACAGCCGCTTCGCCGCTGCCTTCCGAGGGCGGGTGACGGAGCGCGAGCAGATCGTCGGCAAGCTCCGCGATGAGGTGCGGCGCCTGGGCGGCGATCCCCAGGACGACGGCAGCATCCTCGCCGCCGCCCACCGCGCCTTCTTGACGCTTCGCGACAAGGTCACGGGCAGCGACGACGCGTCGGTGATCGCCGAGGTCGACCATGGCGAGACCTATCTCAACGAGAAATGGGAGACGGCCTTGAGAGACGATCAGCTCTCGCCGGAGACGCGCAGCGTCATCACCCAATGCTATTCATCGATCCGTGCGGGTCACGACGAGTGGCGCGCGGCCCATGCGGGGGTGACCTCCGCCGGCTGATAGCAGTCATGGGAGAGGCGCGCCCGCGCGGGCGCGCCTCTTCAGGCCCGGGGCAGCCCGCCGGCGGGCGCCATCGCAGGCGTCGCGGCTTCACGGGCACGGGGGTGGCGGAAGAGCAGCTTCTCCTGCTTCTGGCGCTGGAGCTGCTCGTCATAAAGGCCGCGCGCGCGGCCCTGCTGATTTTCTGCGGTGATCATAGGGTAAGAACGAACGGCAACCGCCTGCGTTCCTAGTCCGCCGCGCCTTCGCACGCTTCGACCAGAAGCTGTTTCAGCTCGCGCGAGGGCGCCGGGTAAGGCCCGGTCTGCTGCGCCCCGTACAGGGCTCGCACCTCGTCGGCCGCGTCGACGAAGGCCGAGAGATTGTCGGGAACAGCTCCCTCGCCCGTCACGCCCGGCTTTGCCTCGTGCTCATAGGGATTGGCGACGAGCGTCACCGGCTCTGATCCAAGTCCGAGCGCGAAGCGGTCCTCGCTCATCACCGGCCGGAATTCGGGCACGTTGACCACCAGGCGGGGCGGATCGCCCATGCAGGCGATGCTCATCCTCACATTCCCGTCCTTACCGGTCAGCCGGAGCATTGTGCCGCCCCCGCCGGCGACGCTTTCCCAGGCCATGGCGGGCGCAGGGGCCGGAGCGGCAGGCGCCGGCTCCTGGTCCGGCACCGGCGGCCCCGAGGCCTGCGGTATGTCCGGCTGCTCGGCCGGTTGACTATTGATCTCGGGCGCCTCGCCAGAACAGGAAACAAGCGCTGCCGCCGCGCCAATGATCGTGATGGACCTCATTCCGCTCTCCTTCCGGTCTTCAAACGGCAGGCACCACGGCCCTGTTCCCATGAACCCGTGCAGAGCGGACCGAGGCGGCCGACCCCGTGAGGGATCGGCCGCCTCGGCGGATCAGCGAGCGTCGACCAGCACGATCTCCGTATCATCGAGGGCTGCGATGATCAGCCGCTCCTCGCCGGTGACGGCGACGCCATCGCGCGGGGCGGTCGCGACTCCGTTCACCTCGATCCGGCCGGTGACCGGGACGAGATAGACGTGGCGCTGAAGATCGAGGCTGAGTTCCGCCGTCTCGCCCGCTCTCAGCGTCGCGCCCATGACCCGCGCGGCGGCGTTGATCCTGAGCGCATCCGCATCGTCGGCAAAGCCGCTGGCGAGGGTGACGAAGCTCCCTGCCCGGTCGTCCTTGGGGAATTGCTTGGCGCCCCAGCTCGGCTCCGTGCCCGGCTTGTCCGTCAGCACCCAGATCTGGAACAAGGTCGTGGTCTCGTCCTCAAGATTATATTCGGCATGACGGACGCCGGTGCCGGCGCTCATCACCTGAATGTCGCCCGCGGCCGTGCGGCCCTGATTGCCCATCGAATCCTGGTGGGTGATCGCGCCCGTGCGGACGTACGTGATGATCTCCATGTCGGCATGCGGGTGCGGCGGAAAGCCCGAGCGGGCGGCGATCTCGTCGTCGTTCCACACCCGGATCGCGCCCCAGCCCATGCGGCCGGGATCATAATAGTTGGCGAAAGAGAAATGATGACGCGCATTGAGCCAGCCATGGTCGGCATGGCCGAGCGTGTCGAAGGGTCGAATGTCGATCATGTCCATCTCCTTGAGAGGCCCGCCGGGGGAGGGACCGGCGGGCCTCGTGTGCGTCGCCCCGGGGGGAGAAAAGGCGACGGTAATCGGGTCCCTTCCGGGACGTTTATCAGGCGGCCAGGGCCAACTCCTTTTCCGCGCATCCATTGAGCTCGGCGATGGCGCCGTCGACGGCTTCCTGCACGGCCTCAGGACCGAAGCCCAGCTTCTCGGCACGGACGAAAATTACGTCGTTAACGCCCATGAAGCCCAGCAGGGTGCGAAGGTGCGGCTCCTGGCTGTCCATCGCCACCGCCGGCCCCTCGCTGTAGAGGCCGCCGCGCGTCTCGATCACCACCGCCTTCTTGACCGGCAGCAGCCCTTCGGGGCCGTTTTCGGTATAGCGGAAGGTGACGCCCGCTCGCAGGATATAGTCGAACCAGGTCTTGAGCGCCGACGGAATGCCGAAATTGTACATCGGCGCGCCGATCACGAGCAGGTCCGTTTCGCGAAGCTCGTCAACCAGCTCGTCGGAGAGGGCGAGCGCAGCCTTCTCCGCCTCGGTCGTCGCCGTCGCGCGAATGCCGGCCACCGTCTCGGGCAGAAGGTGCGGCACGGGATTGGCGCCGAGGTCGCGTGAAACGATCTGCACCTTGGGGTCGCGGCGGCGAAGCTCGTCGGCGAAGGCCGCGGTCAGTCGCTTGGAGACCGACGCCTCGCCGGTTACCGCGCTGTCGAGAATGAGAGTCCTGGTCATGGTAGATTTTCCTCCGTTGAACTTGCTGGAGGAGATTTAAGAGCCTACCATTGTTGCCAGTAGCCATCCTCGACGCATTACGGTGTTGCTGATTGTGGAACGCTCTTCGATCGACCTGATGGATGTTCTCGCCTTCGTGCGGGTGGTGGAGACCGGAGCCTTCGCCCGCGCCGCCGAACGGATGGGCCTGTCGAAGTCGATTGTCAGCCGCCGCGTCGCCCGGTTGGAGCAGGACCTCGGCGCCAAGCTCCTCACCCGTTCGGCGCAGGGCGCACAGCCGACCGACATAGGCGAGGCCTATTTTGCCCGCGCCTCCAACATTCTCGCCGACCTCGATGCCGCAAGGGAGATCGTCGCCGATGCCGTGACGCAGATCGCCGGAACGATCCGCCTCGCCGCGCCCCTCTCCTTCGGCACCGAGCATCTGGCGCCGGCGATCGCCGAGTTCGCGCGGCTGCACCCCGATGTCGACCTCGACATATCGCTCGACGACCGGCTGGTCGACCTGGTCGGCGGCGGCTTCGATCTGGCGGTACGGATCGGGAGTTTGGCGGATTCGTCGCTGATCGCCCGGCGGATCGCCCCTGTGCGCGCAGTCGTCCTGGCAAACCCCGCCTATCTGGCCGAACGCGGACGGCCCAGGCATCCGCGCGACCTCAACGATCACGACCTCCTCCTCTACGCCAATCCCGGCCGCGGCAATCAGTGGCGGTTCAAGGTCGATGGGCGCTGGGAATATGTGCGCGGCACCGCTCGGCTTCGGGCGGACAATGGTGAGCTTCTGCGCGAGGCTGCGGTCGCCGGGCTCGGCGTCGTCGTCCTCCCCACCTTCATCGCGTCGCCCGCGATCATGTCCGGCCAACTGGAGGTCGTCCTCGCCGACTATCCGCTCGAGGAGAACGGTCTCTATGTCGTCATGCCGCCCGGACGCGCCACCACCGCAAGGGTCCGGGCCCTGGTCGATTTCCTCGCCGCGCGCTTCGGTCCCGAACCCGAATGGGATCCTTGCTGGGACCCAGGCCACGCGGCAAAAAAGAAGCACGCAAGCGGACTTAACAGCCCAGTATCGATGCGCTAGCTGATTGGATCGGCAGAGAAACGGCGCCAATTGAAAAGGCGGAGATTTGTGAATCGAGGCACGACCGACGCAAGCCCGCCGAAACAGAGAAACTTCCTCGTCGGGGGCGGCGAACTCGGGGCGCTGATCGGCGCCTACGATTGGTCGGCCACCTCGCTCGGCCCTATCGATAGATGGCCGCAAAACCTCAAGGCGGCGGTGGGCACCATCCTCCGCTCCCCTGTTCCGCTCGCGACGCTGTGGGGCGAGGACGGC
This sequence comes from Sphingosinicella humi, assembly GCF_003129465.1. Lineage (NCBI taxonomy): Bacteria > Pseudomonadati > Pseudomonadota > Alphaproteobacteria > Sphingomonadales > Sphingomicrobiaceae > Allosphingosinicella > Allosphingosinicella humi. The sequence continues at coordinate 1,915,357 of NZ_QFFF01000001.1, read as the reverse complement.
GTCATGATCTACAACGACGCCTATTCCCAGTTCGCCGGCGGTCGTCATCCGAAGTTGCTCGGTTCCAAGATTCGGGAGGGCTGGCCCGAGATCGCCGATTTCAACGACAATGTCATGAAAACGGTGCTTGCCGGCGGCACCTTGTCGTACAAGGACCAGGAGCTGACCCTCTATCGCCACGGCGAGGCCGAGCAGGTCTGGATGGACCTCGATTACTCACCGCTGCTCGACGAGAGCGGCAAACCCGCGGGGGTGATCGCCATCGTAGTGGAGACGTCCGGCCGGGTTTCCAGCGAACGCCGCATGCGCGAGAGCGAGGCGCGCTTTAGGCGCATCGCCGACAGCGCGCCGACGCCCATGTGGGTGACGCGGCCGGACCGCCGGCGCGAGTTCGTTAACCGCGCCTATGTCGATTTTCTCGATGTTTCTTATGGGCAAGCCGTCGATTTCGACTGGCGGACCATCCTCCACCCCGACGATCATGACCGGGTCGTCGCCGAATCCCTGGCCGGCGAGGCCTCGCTCAAACCCTTTGCCCTCGAGGGGCGCTATCGCCGGCATGACGGGGAGTGGCGCTGGCTTCGCTCCATTTCCCAGCCGCGCCTCGGGCCGAACGGCGAAGCGAACGGCTTCATCGGCGTGGCCCATGATATCAGCGATGCGAAGCAGGCCGAGAGCCTTCGAGCGGCACAGACCCGGGTGCTGGAGCTGGCCATCCGGAATACCTCGCTCGAGGAAACGCTGGAAGCGCTGATCGCCTCGGTCGAAGCGCAATCGTCAGCCGGAGTGATCGGCTCCATCCTGCTGCTGGACGAGGATGGCGTGCACCTGCGCCACGGCGCGGCGCCAAAGCTGCCGAAGGCCTATATCGAGGGCATCGACGGCTCCGCCATCGGCCCGGAAGCAGGCTCATGCGGCGCGGCAGCCCACAGCAAGGCGCCGGTCCACGTCTCGGACATCGCCTCCGACCCGCGCTGGGTGAGTTTTCGCGACCTTGCGCTCGGCCATGGTCTCAAGGCTTGCTGGTCGACGCCGATCCTTTCGAGCCAGGGCGCAGTGCTCGGTACCTTCGCCATGTATTATCGCGAACCTCGGGAAGCCAATTCGGACGATCTCGAACTGGTCGAATTCGTCACCCGCACCGCTTCGCTGGTGATCGAGCGCAAGAAAGCCGAGCGGGCCCTGCAGGAGGAAAGTCGCCGGCTGGAGACGCTGAACCGGATCGGCGCGGCCGTCGCGGGCGAGCTGGACCTGGAGCGCTTGGTCCAGAGGGTAACCGACGCGGCCGTCGAGCTGACCGGCGCGCAGTTCGGCGCCTTTTTCTACAATGTGCTGGACCAGGCGGGCGAGAGCTACATGCTCTACACCCTCTCGGGCGTCGACCGTTCGGCCTTCGAGAGCTTTCCGATGCCGCGCAACACGGCGGTCTTCGGCCCGACCTTTCGCGGCGAAGGTGTCGTGCGTTCGGGCGACATCACCCGGGATCCGCGCTACGGCAAGAACGAGCCCTATCATGGCATGCCGGAAGGCCATTTGCCGGTCCGCAGCTATCTTGCCGTTCCAGTCACCAGTCGATCCGGCGCGGTTCTTGGCGGTCTCTTCTTCGGTCATTCGGAAACCGGGCGCTTCACCGAGAGCCACGAGCGTCTGATAGCGGGAATAGCCGCCCAGGCGGCGATCGGCATCGACAATGCCCGCCTTTACCAAGAGGCACAGCGGGAAATCGCCGAGCGCAAGCACGCCGAGCAGACGCTGAGGGAAAGCGAGGCGCATCTTTCGGCAATGGTCAACCAGACCACGGCCGGCTTGGCCGAGGTCGACCTGGACGGGCGGTTCGTCAGGGTCAACGACCGCTATTGCGAGATAGTCGGCCGCAGCCGCGAAGAGCTGCTCGAACTCAAGATGCAGGACATCACGCACCCCGACGATCTGCCGGGGAACCTCGAGAAGTTTCAGCGCCTCGTCGAGAAGACGACGCCCTACGAAATCGAAAAGCGGTACTTTCGTTCCGATGGGTCCGTGGTCTGGGTCAACAATAGCGTCAGCTACATTCGCGCCGCCGACGATCGCCCCGGCACCGTCCTCGCGGTGACCATCGACATCACAGGCCGTCGAGAAACCGAAGAAGCGCTGCGTGATCTCAACGAGACGCTGGAAGCGCGGGTCGCGGAGGCCGTAGATGAGCGCGAGCGAGCCCAGGACGCGCTCCGCCAAGCCCAGAAGATGGAAGCGGTCGGGCAACTCACCGGCGGCATTGCCCATGACTTCAACAATCTGCTGACCGTCGTCATCGGAAATCTCGACATGGGCCGCCGCGCCCTCGACATGGAAGGCGGCGACGCCCGTCTCCGCCGCTCGCTGGACAATGCGCAACGGGGCGCGGAGCGCGCGGCGGCCCTCACCCAACGCCTGCTAGCCTTTTCGCGCCGTCAGCCGCTTTCGCCCAAGCCGCTCGATGCCCACAAGCTAGTGATGGGAATGTCGGATCTGGTCAGTCGGGCGCTCGGCGAGACGATCAGGCTGGAAGTCGTCACGTCGCCGGGCTTATGGCCGATCGAGGCCGATCCCAATGAGCTGGAGGCGGCCATCCTCAATCTCGCCGTCAATGCGCGCGATGCCATGGCCTCGGGGGGCAGCCTGACCATAGAGACGGCCAATGCGGTCGTCTCCGACTGCCAGTTGCCGGGCCAGGGCGCGGTGGCACCGGGGAGCTATGTCGTCATCTCGGTCACCGACACCGGCAAGGGCATGTCGAAGGAGATGGCCGTCCGCGCCTTCGAACCCTTCTTCACCACCAAGGAGGTCGGCAAGGGGACCGGGCTCGGCCTCAGCCAGGTCTATGGCTTCGTCAAGCAATCCGGCGGCCATGTGCATATCCAATCGGAGGAAGGCCAGGGAACGACCGTTAAGATTTACCTCCCGCGCCTTGCAGGCGAGGAGGCGGCCGACGAGGAGGAAGGGGCGAAGCCGGCGCCGGAGCATGGACGTTCCGACGAATGCCTGCTCGTCGTCGAAGACGATGACGACGTTCGCGGCTACACGGTCGAGCTTCTCCGCGAGCTAGGCTATCGCGTGCTGGAGGCGCATGATGGTCCGTCGGCGCTGAGGCTGCTCGAGCGACAGGACGCACCGGTCCAGCTCCTCTTCACCGACGTGGTGATGCCGGGCATGTCCGGCCGCGAGCTGGCGGAGCGCGCCCGCGCGGTTCAGCCGGACCTCAAGATCCTCTACACCAGCGGCTACACCCGGGACGCCATCGTCCATGGCGGACGCCTCGACCCGGGCGTGGACCTGCTCGTCAAGCCTTTCACCTATCAGGCGCTCGCGCGGAAAGTCCGCGACATGCTCGACGGCCGCATTCGGCCGGCCGACCGCGAGCCGCCGCCGCCGCGGGAATGACGGTATTCCCAAGGCCTTGCGATCATGATCTAGATAACGCCTCCGTTCCGACAGCCAGGATGTCCCGTGACGCTCAAGCTTCCGCTCGCCGCCCTCCTCCTCGCCGCCACGTCGCTCAGCGCCTATGCCGCACAGCCGGCCGGAGCGCCCGCCGCCTCGGCCGCCCCGGCCTCCCAGCAAGCCGAGGATGCCCGCCTTCTCGCTTTCCTGGATGCCGCCTTTGATGCGCAGGTGGCGATGAGCCCGGAGGCTATGACCAGCCTCGGCATGAAGACCGATTACGACAAGCTCGACGACTATACCGACGCGCAGAACCAGAAATCCCGCGAGCTGGCGGAGCGGCAGCTCGCCGATATGAAGGCGCAATTCGATTATGAGACGCTGAGCCCCACCGGCCAGCTCAGCTACAAGCTGTTCGAGAACGACGTCGAGCGCGGGCGCAAGCGTTTCCAGTGGCGCTGGCACGATTTTCCAATTTCGACCAACGGCAGCCCGGCCGGCGATATTCCGGTGTTCCTCATCAACCAGCACCGGGTCGACAGCGTCGCCGACGCCGAAGCCTATATTTCGCGGCTCAAACAGGTCGAGCGGGTGATGAACGAGGTCGCCGCCAACGTCCGCACCCAGGCGGGCATGGGCATCCTGCCGCCCAAGCTCAATTTCGATCCGGTGCGGGCCGATGCGCGGAAGGTGCTGACCGGCGCGCCCTTCGACAATGGTCCCGACAACAGCATCCTCGCCGACTTCAGGGAGAAGGTGGCGAAGCTCGACGCCTCCGACGACGTCAAGGCGAAGCTGGTCGCCGACGCCACCGCCGCACTGACCGGTCCCTTCAGGCGCGGTTACGACGCCCTGTTCGCGGTGCTCGACGAGATCGAGCCCCAGGCGACCGACAATGACGGCGCGTGGAGCCTGCCCGACGGCGATGCTTATTATGCCGACCAGCTCCGGTTTTTCACCACCACCGACCTCAGCGGTGACCAGATCCACCAGACCGGCCTCGACCAGGTGAAGCGCATCCATGGCGAGATGGAAGCGATCAAGGACCAAGTGGGCTTCAAGGGCACGCTCCAGCAGTTCTTCGCGCACATCAAGACGAGCCCGGAGTTCAAATATCCGAACAGCGACGAGGGGCGGCAGCAGTATCTCAAGGACGCCACCGCCTATATCGACCAGGTGATGAAGGCGGCGCCGCGCTATTTTAGCCGCCTGCCCAAGGCGTCTCTGGAGGTCCGCGCGGTCGAGGAATGGCGGCAGGACACGGCGCCGGTCGCCTTCTACAATCGCCCGGCGCCGGACGGCTCCCGCCCCGGCATCTATTACGTCAACCTCGCCGACATGACGCAGGTGCTGAAGCCGCAGGTCGAGACCATCGCCTATCATGAGGGTGCGCCCGGGCATCACTTCCAGGGCGCGTTGGCGCAGGAGCTTCCCGGACTCCCCAAGTTCCGCCGCTTCGGCGGCAACAGCGCCTATGGCGAGGGCTGGGGCCTTTATGCCGAGCGCTTCGGCAAGGAGATGGGCTTTTACAAGGATCCCATGTCGGAGTTCGGCATGCTCTCCTCCCAGCTCTGGCGCGCCGTGCGGCTGGTGGTCGACACCGGCCTCCACGCCAAGCGCTGGAGCCGCGAGCAGGCGATCGACTATTTCAAGGAAAACTCGCTGGTGAGCGAGCGCGACATCGTCAAGGAGGTCGAGCGCTACATCAACAATCCGGGCCAGGCGACGAGCTACATGATCGGCCAGATCCGCATCATGGAGTTGCGCGACAAGGCCAAGGCGGCGCTCGGCGACAAGTTCGACATCCGCGAATTCCACACCGTCATCCTCGGCAACGGCGCCCTGCCGCTGGATGTGCTCGAGGCCCAGGTCGACGCCTGGATCGCCGGAAAGAAGGCAAGGGCCTGACAACCTCGCTCGGAGCGAGATGAGATTATGAGAGGAACATTAATGAAGCTTCAGCTCCCGCTTACCGCCCTGCTTCTCGCCACCGCCGCGTGCGCGCCGCAGATGGAGGCGAACCCGCCCGCGCCGCTTGCCACCGCGCCGACCACCGAGGCCGCAGCCACCTCCCCGGCCGAGGAAGACGCCCGCCTCCTCGCCTTCCTCGACGAAGGCTTCGATGCGATCGTCGCGACCAGCCCGCAATTCATGACCGCGCTCGGCATCAAGACCGATTACGACAAGCTCAACGACTATACCGACGCGCAGGCGCAGCGGGTGCTGGCGATGGAGGAAGCCCAGCTCGCCGCGATGAAGGCGAAGTTCGATTATGAGGCGCTGAGCCCCGCCGGCCAGCTCAGCTATCGCCTGTTCGAACATGAGGTCGCCCGCGACCGCGAGCAGTTCGAATGGCGCTGGCACGATTTCCCGATCTCGACCAACGGCAGCCCCGCCGGCTCGATCCCCGTCTTCCTCATCAACCAGCACAAGATCGACAGCGTCGCCGATGCCGAGGCCTATATCTCGCGTCTGAAGGAGGTCGAGCGGGTGATGAGCGAAGTCTCGGCCAACGTCCGCCGCCAAGCCGAGATGGGCATCGTCCCGCCCAAGCTCAATTTCGAGCCGGCCCGCGCCGATGCGAAGAAGGTCATCACCGGCGCGCCCTTCACCGATGGCCCCGACAGCACCCTCTTTGCCGACTTCAAGAAGAAGGTGAGCGCCCTCACCGCTCCGCCCGAGGTTAAGGAGCGGCTGATCGCCGAGGCTTCCGCGGCGCTGACCGGCCCGTTCAAGCGCGGCTACGACACCATGTTCGCCGCCCTCGACGCGATCGAACCGCTGGCGACCGACAATAACGGCGCCTGGGACCTGCCGCGCGGCGCCGAATATTATGCGAGCCAGCTTCGCTATTCGACCACCACCGACCTCAGCGCCGACCAAATCCACCAGATCGGCCTCGACGAGGTCGCGCGCATCCATGGCGAGATGGAAGCGATCAAGGCGAAGGTGGGCTTCAAGGGCACGCTCCAGCAGTTCTTCGAGCATCTCAAGACCGGCGAGCAGTTCCACTTCCCCAACACCGAAGCGGGCCGGGCGCAGTATCTGAAGGAGGCCAACGCCTACATCGATCAGGTGATGGGGGTGGCGCCGCAATATTTCCGGCGCCTGCCCAAGGCGCCGCTGGAGGTCCGCGCCGTCGAGAAGTGGCGGGAGGAGACGGCCGCGGTCGCCTTCTACAACCGCCCGTCGCCCGACGGCTCCCGCCCCGGCATCTATTACGTCAACCTCGCCGACATGACGCAGGTGCTCAAACCCCAGATCGAGGCGATCAGCTATCATGAGGGCGCGCCGGGCCATCATTTCCAGTCCGCGCTCGCCCAGGAGCTGCCGAACGTTCCCAAGTTCCGCCGGTTCGGCGGCTACGGCGCCTATGGCGAAGGCTGGGGCCTCTATTCGGAGAAGCTCGGCAAGGAGATGGGTTTCTACCAGGATCCCTATTCGGACTTCGGGCGCCTCTCGCTCGAGCTCTGGCGTGCAGTCCGCCTCGTCACCGACACCGGCCTCCACCACAAGCGCTGGAGCCGCGAGCAAGCGATCGAGTATTTCCGGGAGAATTCGCTCCTCTCCGAGCGCGACATCGTCAAGGAAGTGGAGCGCTACATCAACAATCCCGGCCAGGCGACGAGCTACAAGATCGGCCAGCTGAAGATATTGGAGCTGCGGGCCAAGGCGGAGAAGGCGCTCGGTGACAAGTTCGACGTGCGCGATTTCCACGCCGCCGTGCTGGAGAACGGATCGCTCCCGCTCGACGTGTTGGAAGCGCAGATCGATGCCTATATTGCGGAGGCGCAGCGCTGAGGTGACAGCCATGGACGAGCAGCCGCTGGAGACGATCGAAACGCCGGCGTTGCTGCTCGACCCGGCGAAGCTCGAACGCAATATCGAGCGGATGCGTGCGCAACTGGCCGAGGCCGGTGACGGCGTCGTCCTGCGCCCGCACCTTAAGACGGCGAAGTCGATCGAGGTCGCCCGGCGCGTGCTCGGCGGGTCGAACGGACCGATCACCGTCTCGACACTGCTGGAGGCCGAGCGCTTCGCCGAGGCCGGCATCACGGACATTTTGTACGCGGTCGGCATCGCGCAGGCGAAGCTCGATCGGGTGATCGAGATCAGGCGACGGGAGATCGACCTCACCATCATCACCGACAATCTCGTCGCCGCCGAAGCGATTGCCGCGGCGGCGCGGGCTTCGGGCGAGCCCATCCCGGTGCTGATCGAGATCGACAGCGACGGCCACCGGGGTGGCGTGCCGCCGGAGGATAGGGACCGGCTCATCGCGATCGCCCGCACCTTGGCGTCGGGCGGAGCCGTGCCGCGCGGGGTGATGACCCATTATGGCGGCTCCTACGACGCCCGCAGCCAAGCCGAGCTTGGCGAGGCGGCGAGGCGGGAGCGCGAGACCACCCTCGCCGCCGCTGCGACGCTTCGTGCCGCCGGCTTCGAGGCGCCGGTCGCCAGCATCGGCTCGACGCCGACCGCCCTCAACACGAAAGACCTGGACGGTATCACCGAGGTCCGCGCCGGCGTTTATCACTTCTTCGATCTCGTCATGGCGGGCCTCGGCGTCTGCTCAATCGATGAGATCGCCCTCTCGGTGCTCGCCACCGTCATCGGCCACCAGCAGGACAAGGGCTGGATATTGGTCGACGCCGGCTGGATGGCGATGTCGCGCGACCGGGGCACGGCGAACCAAGCGGTGGACCAGGGCTACGGCCTCGTCTGCGACGCGAGCGGCCTCCCCTGGCCCGATCTCATCATGACCAGCGCCAACCAGGAGCATGGCATCATCGCCGTCCGCCCCGGCTCCGGTGCTGTGCTCCCCGACCTGCCGGTCGGCACCCAGCTCCGCATTCTTCCCAACCATGCCTGCGCCACCGCGAGCCAGTTCGACGCCTATCATGTGCTCGGGCCCGACGGCGCGGTGACCGGCCGCTGGCCGCGCTTCAACGGCTGGTGAAAGCTTGACGGGGCCGGGGTCGGAGGGCCAAAGAGCCGCGCCATGACCGATACGCCCCCCGATCGCCTCTCGCTCAATCCGCGCAGCCCCTATTTCGACGCCGAGATGCTCCGGCGCGGCGTCGGCATCCGATTCAAGGGGCAGGAAAAGACGAACGTCGAGGAATATTGCGTCTCGGAAGGCTGGATCCGCGTCCCCGCCGGCCGCAGCCTCGACCGCTACGGCCAGCCGATGACCGTGAAGCTCTCCGGCCCGGTCGAGCCCTATTTCCAGGACGCCGCCAAGGCCGACGAAGACAAGGCGCCAGAATAACGCCATTCTGCTAAGCTGGCCGGCATGTCCAAGGCGGTCATGCAGGCGATGCAGCTCGACGCGCCACGCAAGGCGCTGCGCCTCGTCGAGCGTCCGGTTCCCGAGCCCCGGCCCAACGATCTGCTGATCGAGATTTCCGCCTGCGGCGTCTGCCGGACCGATCTCCACATCGTCGATGGCGACATCCGGTCGCAGCTGCCCATCGTGCCCGGGCATGAGATCGTCGGGCGAGTGCTGGCGGCGGGGGATGCCGCGACGGGCTTCTCGATCGGCGAGCGTGTCGGGGTCCCGTGGCTGGGCGGGACGTGCGGCGCCTGTCTCTATTGCCGCGAGGATCGGGAGAATCTCTGCGATCGCCCCACCTTCACCGGCTTCAGCCGCGACGGCGGCTTCGCCAGCCACGCCATCGCCGATGCCCGCTTCTGCTTTGCGATCCCGGCGGCCTATGATGACGTGGAAGCCGCCCCGCTGCTATGCGCCGGCCTCATCGGATACCGCTCGCTCGTGGCGGCGGGAGAGGCCCGCCGCGTCGGCCTCTACGGCTTCGGCGCGGCCGCGCACATCCTGACGCAAGTCGCCCGTTGGCAGGGCCGCGAGGTCTTCGCCTTCACCCGCCCCGGCGACGACGAGGGCCAGCGCTTCGCCCTCGATCTCGGCTGCGTCTGGGCCGGCGGTTCGGACGAAAGGCCGCCCGCGCCGCTTGATGCCGCCATAATCTTCGCCCCGGTTGGCGCGCTGGTTCCCCTTGCCTTGAAGGCCGTGCGCAAAGGCGGCCGCATCGTCTGCGCGGGCATCCACATGAGCGACATTCCCGCCTTTCCCTATAGCGATCTGTGGGAAGAGCGGTCGATCCGCTCCGTCGCCAACCTCACCCGTGCAGATGGCCGCGACTTCTTCCGCATCGCCGCCGAAGCTCCAATCCGCGTCTCGACGGAGGCCTTCCCGCTGGGTCAGGCGAACGAAGCGCTGGCCCGGCTCCGCGCCGGCAAGATCGAGGGCGCGGCCGTGCTTACGCCTGGCGGCTGAGCACATGCCGGACTTGCCGGGAGATTTGTATACGATATACCGCCCTCTTCGGAGGTAATGATGGCTAGTCACAAGAGATTGGCACTGGCCGAGGTCCGCGACCTCGCGCTGACGGTGCTCACGCATTTCGGCCTCGGCGAACGTCAGGCGAAGGCGGTCGCGGAGACGATGGTCGCCGGCGAGCGCGACGGTTGCACGTCGCACGGCATCTATCGATTGCTCGTCTGCGCGCACACCATCCGGGAAGGAAAGGTGGTCGTCGACGCGGAGCCCGAGGTGCACGACATTGCCCCTGCCCTGGTGCGGGTCGACGGCAAGGGCGGCTACGCGCAGATCGGATTCGAGGAAGGGCGTCCGATCCTCATCGACAAGGCCAAGCGCTGCGGCATCGCCGCGCTGGCGGTCAACAACAGCGTCCATTTCGCGGCGCTCTGGCCCGAGGTCGAGACGCTTGCCGGTGACGGCCTGGTGGCGTTCGCCTTCACCCCCAGCCACGCCTGGGTAGCGCCGGCCGGCGGCACCGCGCCGATCTTCGGCACCAATCCCATCGCCTTCGGCTGGCCACGGCCTGGCGAGCATCCGTTCGTCTTCGATTTCGCGACCAGCGCGGTGGCGCGCGGCGAGATCGAGCTGCACCGGCGCGAGGGCAAGCCGATTCCCCTCGGCTGGGGCCTCGATCCGCAGGGGCAGCCCACGACCGACGCCGGCGAGGCGCTGGCCGGATCGATGCTGACCTTCGGCGGCCACAAGGGGTCGGCGCTGGCGGCGATGGTGGAGCTCATCGCCGGCCCGCTGATCGGCGATCTCACCAGCGCGGACTCCCTCGCCGCGGACGACGGCGCCAAGGCCTCCCCGTTCGGCGGCGAGCTCATCATCGCCATCGATCCCGCCGGCTTCCTCGGCTCGGCCGCGGCCGAGCATCTGGCGCGGGCGGAGCATCTGTTCGAAGGCATCACCGCCCAGGGCGCGCGCCTCCCCTCGCAGCGCCGATACGAGGCGCGGACGCGAAGCCTACAGGAGGGCGTGCTGATCCCGGCCCGCCTGCTCGACGATATCCAGGCGTTGCTCGACAAGCCGCTTTCAGCCTAGCCTTGTTCCGATCGGAGATGTTCATGCGCCTATCGAAAGCTGCCCTCGCCGCCCTGCTCTTCCTCGCGGCCCCCGCCGCCGCCCAGACGGACTATGCCTCTGAGGTCAAGGAGCAGGACATCGTCCTCGACGATTTCCGCTTCGGCACCGGCGAGACGATGGAGAAGCTGCGCATCCATGTCTCCACCTTGGGCACGCCCAAGCGCGACGCCGACGGGCGCGTCACCAACGCGGTGATGGTACTCCACGGCACCGGCGGCAGCGGCCATTCCTTCCTGCGGCCGCAATTCACCGAGCTGTTCGGGCCGGGCCAGCCGCTCGACATCAGTCGCTATTACATCATCCTTCCCGACAATATCGGCCACGGGAAATCGTCCAAGCCCAGCGACGGCCTCGCCATGGACTTTCCCGACTATGACTATGCCGACATGATCGAGGCGCAGCACCGGATGCTCACCGAAGGGCTGAAGGTCGATCGGCTGAGGCTGATGATGGGCACCTCGATGGGCTGCATGCACGGCTTCATGTGGGGCGAGCGCTGGCCGGACTTCGTCCAGGCGATGATGCCGATGGCGTGCCTTCCGACCGAGATCGCCGGCCACAACCGCATGTGGCGCAAGCTCGTCATCGAAGGGATCAAGGCGGACCCGGCCTGGAACGGCGGCGACTATGAGACGCAGCCGGTGCTTGGCCTGCGCACCGCGGCGAGCCTCTTGCAGGTGGTCGGCTTCGCCCCGCTCAATCTCCAGAAGGAATATGGCACCCGCGAGAAGGCGGACGCCTATATCGTCGAGCGGATCGAGGCGAGCATCAAGAGCCTCGACGCCAACGACATGATCTACCAGTTCGATTCCTCGCGGAACTACAATCCCTGGCCGGGGCTGGAGAAGATCACCACCCCGATCACCTGGGTCAATTCGTCCGACGACTTCATCAACCCCTGGGACTATGGCATCGCCGAAAAGGCAGCCGCGCGGATGCCGAACGCGCGCTACGTCCTCATCAAGGCGACCGACGACACCCGCGGCCATTCGACCCACACCTGGGCGAAGTTCTGGAAGGACGAGCTGATCGACCTGCTGGCGCGGACGGAGGGGAAGTAGGGTTTTCGCCTACACGTCATCCCGGACTCGATCCGGGACCCAAGAACACGGTTTCACAGGATCGAACACGGCGGTGTTCTTGGGCCCCGGCTTTCGCCGGGGTGAAGGACTGTCAGGGCGTTACCACCGAGGACACGTGGTTGAGCGCGATGACCCATTTTCCGTCGCGCTTGCGCATGAGGCGGGTGTTGATGCCGTCCTGCCGATCCTTCGGTCTATCAAGCGTGTAGCGGCTGATCAGCTGCGCGGTGTCCGGCGCCAGCATCTCGATGCGGATGTCGTAGAAGTGGAGCTTGCCGCGCGTATCCTCCGACGCGCCATAATCGCGGATGTAATGATCGAGCGTGCCCTGCCAGTCCTTCTGGAACTGGCCGCGCGACACGAAAATGACGTCGGGGTTGGCGAAGCCTTCCATATAGCCCCTGAAGTCACCGCGGTTCCAAGCCGCCTCCATGCGAGCGATGACGTCGCGGATGGCGGCCTTCTCCGCCTCCTCGTTGACGCCGGCGAGCCAGGGACGTTCGGGCGGCTGCGCCACGGCCGGAACGGCGAGGAAAAGGGCCGCGCAGGCCAGAAGGGCATTTCTCATCGGGCGTCTCCCTAGGCGACGGTGGATTTGGGGGTGAAGAGCCGGACGCCGAAGACGGGGCCGCAGCGATTGGGGCCGGCGACGGGCTCGAAGCGGACCATGACCTGGTCCTTGCCCTTCGTCAGCGTCTCGGGAACCGGATAGTCGACGGTGAAGAACTCGCCCGGCCGGTCGCCGTCGAGGCGCTGGGTGGCGATGGTCGTGCCGTCGATCTTGATGTCGAAATGCTTGTTGCGCTCCTCGCCCCAATAGGTCGCCTGGAGCACGAGCGGGCCTGACCTCGACTTCATCCGGAACTGGAAGAATCCCTCGGCGCGCGCGTCGCGCCCATGACGGCCGCGATAGGTGACGGGATAGGAGTTCTTGGAGGTGAGCTCGTGATCCCGCTCCGGCTGCATCTCGCCGAGATGCATGACGTCGACGGAACGCGCCTCCAGGTCCTTGAGCCGCGCCTGCTCAGCCGCATAAGCCGCCTCCGCCACCTTCCATTCGGCGTCCGTGAACTTGCGGAAATAGACGGCCGTGCGACGATCGCGCTGCTCATAAAAGGGCGCGAAGGCGAGATCGGCGGGCCGCGCGATGCCGGCCGTGCGGAAGCACTTTTCCGACACCTCGACGGGGGCGAAACCGTCCAGCACGTTCGCCGCGACCAGCGCCGGAGCGGTGCCTTCGAAGGGCTGGTCAGCGGGGCCCATGTCGGCCGCGAGCACGACCGGGCCGTGGAGAAGCGCGATCGTCGAAGGATCGTCCACAGTAGCTTCGGCACGGAGCTTCATCGGCAGCGTGAGGGTCAGCCGGTCGCCTTTCTTCCAACGGCGGCGGACAACGGCATAGCCGCCCTCGGCCCTCGCCGGCTGCGCCTCGCCATTGACGGCGATCGTCATGCCCTCGCACCAGCCCGGCACGCGCAGAGCGATGGCGAAGGTCGAGGGCGTGGCGAGCGCCTCCAGCTTCAGCGTCACTTCCTCGCCGAACGGATAGGCGGTCTCCATCGCCACCGTCGCCCCGCGCTCCTGCCAGTCGAGGCGGGAGGGGATGAAGAGGTTGGCGATCAGCCGGTCCCCCGCCTGCCACCAAATGCTCTCGCCATGCTTGGAATGGGTCTCCATGCCGGTGCCGACGCAGCACCAGAAATGGTCGAAGTCCGACGAGAAGCTGCGATGCGAGCCCGACATCAGCGGCACCATATAGGCGAAGCCGCCGGTCTCCGGATTTTGATGGGCAAGCATGTGATTGATGTGCGCCCGCTCGTAGAAGTCGAACAGGCGCGCGTCCGGCGACCAGCTATAGAGATGCCGGGTCAGCTTCAGCATATTGTAGGTGTTGCAGCTCTCGCAGGTCTGCTCGGTGATGTGCTTGGAGACGGTGCGAGGCTCCGGGAAATATTCGCGGTCGGCATTGCCGCCGATGACGTAGCTGTAGTCGCGCGTCACCGTTTCCCAGAAGAAGCGCGCTGCCGAAGCATCGGCGGGATCGCCGGTCAGCTCGTGCAGGCGGGCGAGGCCGATCAGCTTGGGAATCTGGGTGTTGGCATGGATCCAGGGAAGGACGTCCTTCCCTTGGCTCAGCGGATCGAGGATCTTCCTGTGCCGCAGCCGCTCGGCGAGGCGGAGCCAGCGCTTTTCGCCGGTGCGGGCATAAAGCTCGGCGAAGCTTTCGTTGATGCCGCCATGCTCGCAGTCGAGCACCGTCTGGACCTGATCGTCATCGAGGGCGGCGAAAACCCCGTCGATATAATGGCCGAGGCCGGTAGCGACGCCGATCGCCTTTTCGTTGCCACAGAGGGTCTGGGCGTCGAACAGGCCGGCATAGAGCTTGTGCCAATTGTAGAAGGGCACCCAGCAGCCGTTGAGGTCGAAGCCCGAGGAGCGGATGTCCCCGCGCATCAGCTCCGGGAAGAGAAGCTTGCCGTCCTCGACGATGTCGCCGCGCTTGCGAGTGAAGCCGGCGACATAGCCGTCGCCATGCGCCTTCTGCACCTCGATGAGCTCGTCGACGATATAGTCGACCCGGCGGCGGCATTCCTCGTCGCCGGTCTGGGCGTGCATCAGCGAGAGGGCTGAGAGATAGTGGCCGAGCGTATGGCCGGCGATGGTGTCACTTTCCCAGCCGCCATAGACCTCGCCCTTCGGCTCGAGGCCGGCGCTCGTCCGGAAATTGTGGAGCAGCCGATCGGGCTCCAGCCGGTGCAGATAGGCGCGATTGGCCTCGATCGCCGTCAGGAAGGGCGACGGCAGCAACCGCACCCGCGACAGCGGAAAGGGCGTCGCCGCAGCGGATCTGGGAGATGCAATCCCGCGCGCCCAGGCCACCACCGGGATAAGGGCGGCCACGGCGGCGCTCGCGAGAAGGAGGCGGCGGCTGGGTTTCCAGTCGGTGATCATCGAGACTCCTTGGCGGGACTGTGTCTTTGGAATCGCTCCAGCGCAAATGGCGCGACGTCCACGGCGGGTGCGTCGCCATTGACCATCGCCGCCACGGCCTCGCCGGTGACGGGCGCCAGGGTGAGACCGAGATGCTGGTGCCCGAAAGCATAGAAGAGATTTTCGGCGCGTCGGCTGCGGCCGATGGCGGGCAGATAGTCGGGAAAAGTCGGCCGCGCGCCCATCCAGGGCTCTCCGGGCAGACGGAAAGGAAGGCCGAGCGCCTGCACATGATCCCGCAGCCTCGCCCATTTGCGAACATCGCCCGGGCTGTCGGCGCGCCCGAACTCGACGAAGCTCGCCGCTCGCAGGCCCGAGCGGAAACGAGTGACGATCATCGACCGGTCCTCGAAGACGACCGGCGGCATGTCCTCCGGCCATTCCGTTTCGGCCGACTGGATGTGATAGCCGCGCTCGGCGATGATCGGCACCGTCTCGCTGAGCGGCCGCAGGAGCGCGCCCGAGGCCGCGCCCGCGGCGAGCACAACAGCGTGGGCGCGCAGCTCCTCGCCCGTGTCGAGCCGAGGCACCGCCCTGCCCTCTAGGACGTGGAGCCGGTCCACGCGCGCATGACGCTGGCGCCCGCCCAGTTGCTCGAACGCAGTCCCCAGCCGCTTGGCGAGTTCACCGAGGTCACTGATCTGGCCGCTGCCTTCGAAGCGGATCGCCCCGGCGGGCGGCCTTTGCGTCAGCGCGGTGAGCTGCGCCATCTCTTCCGGCGTCACGTCCCTGAAGCGGGTCGTTCCGGTGTCCGCGGCGGCCCATGCGGCGCGGCCTCTCGCGGCGCTTTCGGGTGTTTCCCAGACGATGAAATGACCTTGGCTCAGCAGCAGCTCCGGCGCGCTCGCCTCCCCGAGAAGCCGCGTCCAGGCCGGCATCGCCTCGCTGAGGAGCGCAGCCAGCGCGGCCTTGCCGGCGGCAAATCGAGCCGGCCTCGCGGCCCCGAGCAGGCGCAGGGAGAAAGGAAGCCAGGCGGCAACCTCCCGCATCGGCAGCGACAGGGCCCCGCCCCGCCAGAACAGGCGTCGCCACATGCTCCTCACCGTCGCCAGAGAAGCCAGCGGCTCCACCTGCTCCACGGCGATATGGCCGGCATTGCCCCACGAAGCCCCGCGCCGCTCCGGCTGTGGATCGACGAGGGTTGTGCTAATACCGCGCGATTGCAGACGAAAAGCGCAGCAGAGTCCTACGATTCCACCGCCGATGACGATGGCCGTTTTCGGCGCCCCGGTTTTTTTGCTTGGCATCGCGGGATCATATACCGTATACGAAATTGACATGCAACGGAGGACCCAGTGAGTTCGTCAAGACCCATGTGGCAGGGCGTCTATCCCGCCGCCACCACCCAATTCGCAGCCGATTCGTCGGTCGACCTCGACGCTACCCAGCGTGTTCAGACCGCCCTCGTGGAGGACGGCGTGGACGGGCTGGTGCTGCTCGGCACCGTCGGCGAGAACAACTCGCTGCTGCCGGAGGAGAAGCGGGCGGTGCTCCGCGGCGCCGTCGAGGCGCTTGGCGGCAAGGTGCCGCTCATCACCGGCGTGTCCGAGCTCAACACCGATCGGGCCGTCCAATATGCCAAGGACGCCGAGGCCATCGGCATGACCGCGCTGATGGTGCTGCCAGCGATGGTTTATGTGCCAACCTCCGAGGAGCTGTTCGCCCATTTGAAGGCGGTCGCCGAGGCGACCTCGCTCCCCGTCATGCTCTACAACAACCCGCCGGCCTATCGCGTGTCGATCGATTTCGAGACGCTGGAGAAGCTGGCCGACATCCCCAATGTCGTGGCCATCAAGGAAAGCGCCCCGGATTCGCGGCGCATCACCGACGTCATCAACCGCTTCGGCGATCGCTACACGATCATGGCCGGGCTGGACGACGTCGCGCTGGAGGCGATGCTGCTCGGCGCGAGCGGCTGGGTGTCCGGCCTGACCAGCGCCTTCCCGCAAGAGTCGGTGGCGCTGATCGCCGCGTTCGAGCGCGGCGACTTCGAGGAGGCCCGGCGCATCTACCGCTGGTTCATGCCGCTCCTTCACCTCGATTCCGATCCGGACCTCGTCCAGTCGATCAAGCTCGCCGAGCAGATCATGGGCCGCGGTTCCGAGCGGGTCCGCATGCCGCGTCTGCCCTTGAGCGGTGCCCGTCGCGCGGACGTAATCGCCATGGTCGAGAAATGCGCGGCCACGCGGCCGACGCTCACCAAGGCCGCCGCATGATTCCATCCAGCTGCGTGGCTGACGCATGAAGCACACCTTCTTCTGCATAGACGGTCATACGGCCGGCAACCCCGTCCGCCTCGTGGCGGGCGGGGCGCCGCTGCTTCGAGGCGAGACGATGGCGGAGCGGCGCCAGGATTTCCTCGCCCGCTTCGACTGGATCCGGACCGGCCTCTGCTTCGAGCCGCGCGGACACGACATGATGTCCGGCGGCTTTCTTTATCCGCCGACGCGCGAGGACGCCGACTGCGGCATCCTCTTCATCGAGACGAGCGGCTGCCTTCCGATGTGCGGCCACGGCACCATCGGCCTGGTGACGTTCGGCCTCGAGCATGGCCTCATCACGCCCCGCCAGCCGGGCAAGCTCCGCATCGAAGTGCCGGCGGGCATCATCGACATCGACTATAAGGCCGAGGGCGACCGTGTGCGGTCGGTCAAGATCCGCAACGTTCCCGCCTATCTCGCCAAGCGCGGCATCGAGATCGACGTGCCCGGCTTCGGGCCGCTGACGCTCGATGTTTCCTATGGCGGCAACTATTACGCCATCGTCGAACCGCAGGGACCCTATACGAGCCTCGACGACCTGGGGGCCTCGCGCATCGTCGAGCTGAGCCGCACGATCCGCGAGCTCGTCCGCGCCGCCTATGAGCCGGCGCATCCGCTGGAGCCTAGCATCCGCGGCGTCAGCCACGTGCTCTGGGCCGACAAGCCCAAGGGCGAAGGCGCCGACGGCCGCAACGCCGTCTTCTACGGCGAGCGCGCGATCGACCGCAGCCCCTGCGGCACCGGCACGTCCGCGCGTCTCGCCCATCTCCACGCCACCGGGCGCCTCAAGGCCGGCGACAGCTTCGTTCACGAAAGCTATATCTGCAGTCGCTTCACCGGCCGGATCGAGGAAGAGACGAGCATCGGCGACCAGCCGGCGATTGTGCCGTCGATCGAAGGCTCCGCCATTGCCACCGGCTTCAACACCATCTGGATCGACCGCGAAGACCCCTTCTGGGCCGGCTTCTCGGTCGTCTGAGGACGAAACATGACCGAGACCATCACCCTTTCCCACCACGTCGCCGGCCGCGCCGTCACCGGCTCCACCGCCTTCGAACAGAGCAACCCTGCCCTGCCGGACGATCTTCGCGTCGAAGGCCCGGAAGCGGCGCCGGACCTCGTCGCCGAGGCGGTGGCCGCCGCGCGCGGCGCCGTCGATGCGCTCGCTTCGGCCGGCATCGAGGCGCGGGCCGATGCGCTCGCCCGTATCGGCCGCGCCCTCGCCGCCGAGGCCGACCGCCTGGCGCTGCTCATCGCCCGCGAGACCGGCAAGACCTTGGGCGATTCCAAGGGCGAGGTGATGCGGGCCGCCCGGCTGTTCGACTTCTTCGCCGGCGAGACGCTGCGTAATGTCGGCGAACGCTTCGCCTCCACCCGCCCCGGCGCGACCGTCGAGGTCGACTACGCGCCCGTCGGTGTCGTCGCGGCGATCACGCCCTGGAATTTCCCCATCGCCATCCCGGCCTGGAAGATCGCCCCGGCGCTCGCCTTCGGCAACGCGGTGGTGTGGAAGCCGTCGGAAATCTCCTCCGCTACCGCCGACGCGCTGATGAAGATCATCGCGGAAAGCGGCCTCCCCGCCGGCAGCGTCAACATGCTGCTGGGCGCCGGTGGCGCCGGCAAGGCGCTGACCGAAGCCGACGGAGTCGACGCGATCAGCTTCACCGGATCGGTCGCGACCGGCGAGCGCGTCCGCCTCGCCGCCGCTCAGCGTTCCGTCCGGGTGCAACTGGAGATGGGCGGTGTGAACGGTCTCATCGTCATGGCCGATGCCGATCTGGACAATGCCGTCGACTGCGCCGTGAACGGCGCCTTCTTCGCGGCCGGGCAACGCTGCACGGCCACGTCGCGCATCATCGTCGAGGAAGCGATCGCCGACCGCTTCGTCGAGGCGGTGAAGGCGAAGGTCGCGACCCTCAAGATCGGCGACCCGCGCGATCCGGCCACCCAGGTCGGACCGCTCGCCGCGCCGCGCCAGAAGCAGCTCATCGCCCGCCAGGTGGCCGAGGTCGAAGGCACCGGGCTGAAGCCCCTCTTCGGTGGCAGCGCCGCGGAGATGGAGCATTGCTTCTACGCGCCGACGCTGTTCGACAATGTCTCGACCGCCAGCACGCTGGGCCAGGAGGAGATTTTCGGCCCGGTCGCCGGCGTCATCCGTGTAAACGGCTTCGATGAGGCGATCGAAACGCTGAACGGCAACCGCTTCGGCCTGTCCGCCGGCATCTGCACGCGCTCGCTGCTCCACGCCGAGGAGTTCAAGCGTCGCGCCCGCGCCGGGATGCTGATGGTGAACCTGCCCACGGCCGGCGTCGATTATCACGCACCGTTTGGCGGCACCGGCGCCTCCAGCTACGGTCCGCGCGAGCAAGGCCGCGCCGCACGTACATTTTATACGATATTGAAGACAAGCTACCAAAAAGCGTTATGATCGCTTCATGAGCAGCATTGTCGTCCGCAATCTTTCCGACCAGCTCGTCGAGCTGGTGCGCGACCGAATTCTTTCCGGCGAGGTCACCGCCGATCTGCCGATCCGCCAGGACGCGTTGGCGGCGGAACTCGGCGTCAGCAAGATCCCGCTCCGCGAGGCGCTGACCCGGCTGGAACAGGAAGGACTGATCCGCTCCCAGGCGAACCGCGGCTTCTTCGTTCGGCCGCTGTCGACGCAGGAGGCCGAGGAAGTCTACGCCTTGAGGTTGAAGCTGGAGCCCGATGCGGTGGCCTTGGCGGCCGAGCAGGCGAAGGACGATGAGCAGGCGGTCGCCCGCCAGGCGCTGGCCGAGCTCGACCGGGTGACCGACGCCCGCGGCGAGAGCGTCGGCGCGTTCAACCGCGCCTTCCACCTCGCGCTCGTGCGGCCGGCCGGCCAGCCGATCACGTTCAGCATCATCGAGCGGCTCCACATCCTTTCGGAGCGCTATGTCCGCAAGCATCTGGAGCCCTCGGGACGCGACGAACGCGCGATCGACGAGCACCGCAGCATGTTGGAGCGCTGGCTGGCCCGCGACGGCAGGACCGCCGCGTCGCTGACGCGCACCCATATCGAACAAACATTGGAGGATCTGCGCCGGCAGCTGTCGGCGGAACGCAAAGAGCAGAAGCCGGAATAGCCGGCCGCATAAAAATCCAGGAAAGAGGAACACCGAAGTGGCGCAAAGTATCTTTGGCCCGCGCAAGCCGTTGCACGCCGACGGCACGCTCGAGCCCGACCGAGTATTAAGGAAAACCCTCAGCTGGCCTCATCTCGTGGCGTTGGGCGTCGGAGCGATCGTCGGCACCGGCATCTACACGCTGACCGGGGTCGGGGCGGACCGGGCGGGGCCCGCGGTGATCCTTGCCTTCGCCATCGCCGGCGCGGTCTGCGCCTGCGCGGCGCTCGCCTATGCCGAGCTGGCGACGATGATTCCCACCTCGGGCAGCGCCTACACCTATACCTATTCCGTGCTGGGCGAGACGCTCGGCTGGATCGTCGGCTGGAGCCTCATCCTCGAATATTCGGTGGCCTGCAGCGCGGTGGCGGTCGGCTGGTCCGCCTATCTGGTCGGCTGGCTCGAGGCGGCGGGAATACATCTTCCACCCCTCTTGCTAGTGGGGCCCCATGAAGGCGGCATCGTCAACCTCCCCGCGGTGCTGGTGGCGCTGACCATTGCCGGAATGCTGATGGCGGGCACGCGGGAAAGCGCGACTTTCAACATCTTCCTCGTCGTTATCAAACTCGCCGCGCTCGGCGTATTTGTAGCGCTCACTCTCCCAGCCTTCGACTCCGCCAACCTGACGCCCTTCATGCCCTATGGCTTCGGCAGCGTTGTGCAGGACGGGGAGACTCGCGGCGTGATGGCGGCGGCGGCGATCGTCTTCTTCGCCTTCTACGGCTTCGACGCGGTCGCGACATCGGCCGAGGAAGCGAAGAATCCGTCCCGCGACCTCAAGATCGGCATCATCGGATCGATGCTGACGGCGACCTCGATCTACATGCTGGTCGCGATCGGCGCGGTCGGCGCGATCAGCTACACGGTGCTCGCCGACTCCGCCGAACCGCTCGCCTTCGTGCTGCGCGCGCTCGATCATCCGTTCGCGGCGTCCGCAGTGGCGCTGGCGGCGATCGTTGCGCTGCCGTCGGTGATCCTGGTGATGATGTACGGCCAGAGCCGCATCTTCTTCGTCATGTCGCGCGACGGGCTGCTGCCGCGCTGGGCGAGCAAGGTGTCGCCGCGGACCGGCTCGCCGGTGCTCATCACCGGCCTCACCGGCCTGTTCGTCGCCGCCTTCGCCGGCTTCTTCACGATCGGCGACCTGGCGGAGCTCGCCAATGCCGGGACGCTGCTCGCCTTCATCGCGGTCGGCGCCTGCCTGATGATCCTGAGGAAAACGCAGCCCGATCTGCCGCGCGTGTTCCGCTGCCCGCAGCCCTATGTGGTGGGCACGCTCGCGATCGTGGGTTGCGCTTATCTCATGCTCAGCCTGCCGGAGATCACCCTGATGCGCTTCGTCGCCTGGAACGCGATCGGCCTTGCAGTCTATCTGCTCTACGGCCGCGCGCGGAGCATGCTCACCCGCGACATCCTCGCGGTCGAACGATCCTGATCTCGGCGCAGAGCGCAGGAAACGAAGGGGCGGCCTACGGGCCGCCCCTTTTTTGTGGCCCACAGCAGTGGAGGTCGCGCCGACCGAGCACCTACACCGGCGTCATGTCCGCGAAGGCTGGCATCCATGCAGCGGTCGCGACCGACACCGTCTGAACCCGGCCTTCGCTGGGTAACGGATGGTTGGTGTCTGATGAAGGATTGAGAGGGCGCGGATGTTGGCGCCGGGTCACTCTCAGTTTCCGCGTCGCTTTGGAGCCCCCGCTGCGCTTCACCCGAAAACAACTGCGCCGGCCGTCGGGGAGACGGCCGGCGCAGCGCTTTTGGCTCGAAACGGCTGCCTTAGGGGGCAGCGGCGGTCATGGGCGGGTTCTCGCCGCCATCGGCGATGAACTGCTTCATCCTCTCCTCCAGCACCGGCAACGGCACCGACCCGATCTGGAGGATCGCGTCGTGGAACTTGCGCTGGTCGAACTTCGGCCCGAGCGCCTGCTCCGCCTCGCGGCGGTGGCGGCGGATCTGGAGCTCGCCCAGCTTGTAGGAAACGGCCTGTCCCGGCCAGGCAATGTAGCGGTCGACCTCGGTCGTGATCTCATGATCCGAGAGGGCCAGATTGGCCTTCATATAGTCGAGCGCCTTTTCGCGGCTCCAGCCATAATGGTGGATGCCGGTGTCGACCACGAGCCGGACGGCGCGCCACATCTCGTAGGTGTGGCGGCCGAACTCCTGATAGGGCGTCTCGTAAATGCCCATCACGGTGCCAAGCCATTCGGTATAGAGGCCCCAGCCCTCGCCATAGCCTGAGAAATAGGTGGCGTTACGGAAAGCCGGACGCGGGGGTCCTTCGAGGGCGAGCGCCCCTTGGAAGCTATGCCCCGGGGTGCATTCGTGCAGCGCGAGCGACGGCAGGGTGTAGAGCGGGCGCGCCGGTAGGTTGTACGTGTTGAACAGGCAGCTTTCGAGACCGCCGCGTCCACCGGTGTAGATTGGCGCCAACGCCTCGGGCACCGGCAGGATGCCGTGGCGGAAGCGGGGCAGGAAGCCGATCGTGTCCTTGAGCTTCAGATCCGCCTTCTTCACCCAATAGGAGGCCTCGGCGATTAGTTCGTGCGGCGTCTTGGCGTAGAATTGCGGATCGGTCTTCAGGAAGTGCCGGAACTCGCCGAGCGTGCCGTTGAAGCCCGCCTTCTTCTTCGTCGCCTCCATCTCGGCCGTGATCCGAGCCACTTCGCTTAGGCCGATCTTGTGGATCTCCTCGGGCGTCAGCTTCAGCGTCGTGAACTTCTCGATCATCGCCTGGTAATAGGCCTTGCCGTCCGGCAGCGAGGACGCGCTGATGTTCGTCCGCGCCTTCGGCAGATATTCGTCACGGATGAAGGAGAGGAGCTCGGTATAAGCGGGCACCGCCTGTTGCGCGATGACCTGCTTGGCCTCGGCCTTCAGTCGCTCCTGCTCCGCCGCCGGAATATTCGACGGCATTTGCAGGAAGGGGACGTAAAGCGGATTGGTCTCGTCGGCCTTGGTGTAAGGCTCGATCGTCTTGTCGCGGCCGGTCACCGACACCTTGGGCACGGTGAAGCCGCGGGCGAGGCCGGCGCGCATGTTGGCGGTCTGCTCGGCAAAGTAGCGCGGCACGTCCTTGAGGCGCCCCAGATAACGCCGATATTCGTCGGCATCCTGGAAGCCTTCGCGCGGGCTGAAGTCAGTCCAGAAGAAGCTGTCGGAGTTGAACGGCGCCTCATAGGTCTTGAAGCGTATGTCGTTGACGAACGCCGTGATGATCGTCTCGAACACCTCGGCGTTGATCTTTTCCTCGGGAGACAGCTGGTCGCGCGGGATTTTGCCCAACTCGGAGAGAACGTTCGTCCAATATTCGAGCCGACGCTGCTGGGTCGCCGCGTCGACGCGGGGGAGGTGGTCGGCCGTAGCGCCGCGCCCGTCCTCGCCCGGTTCGCGCGCCATTTCCTTCTCGCGCCAGTCCCACTCGGCGTCGTACAGCGCCTTCAGCCGCGCGTCGGCGCTGCCCGGAACCGTTTGCGCCGCGCCGGCCGACGGCTGGGCCCAGACGGGTGCTGCCGGCGCGGCGATCATGAGGGCCGTCGCCATCGCGGCCCAGGATATGGTCTTCATTATATGCCCTCCTTGCATCCTCTTATCGGGTGAGGTCGACCGCCTCGATCTTCATCGGGCCGGCCGGAATGTTCCGCTCCGTCTTCTGCCGCGCCACCATGTCGCGCACCTCCGCGCGCAGTTCGCGCGCGTCGTAGATGATGCCGTCCTTGACCGTGTAGCGGATGCCGCCGACGCGCTCGACCTGCTTGGTCTCGTCGTTGAGCTTGACCGTGCCGGTGCCGAACAGCAGCTTCAGGTTCGCGATCGGGTTGCCGTCCACGATGACGAGGTCCGCCTTGCGGCCGACGCGGATGGTGCCGAGTTCGTTTTCATGGCCGAGCGCCTCCGCGCCTGCCTGCGTGGCGGCGTGGATCACCTCCAGCGGGCTGAAGCCGGCCTCGCGCAGCAGCAGCATCTCCTGAGTGTAGCCGAAGCCGTAGAGATTGTAGATGAAGCCGCTGTCGCTCCCCACCGTCACGGTGCCGCCCCGGTTCTTGTAGTCGTTTACGAAGCGCATCCAGAGACGGTAATTCTCCTTCCACGCCATCTCGTCCTCGGTGGTCCAGTCGAACCAGTAGGAACCGTGATTGGTGCGGCTGGGGCGATACCAGTCCCACAGCGACGGCAGCGTATATTCGTCGTGCCAGGTGGCGCGGCTCATGCGCATGAAGTCGCGGCTGGTGAGATAGGCGGTGAAGGTGGGGCTGAGCACGAAATCGCGCTCCAGCAACGTGTCCATCACCTTGTTCCAGGCGTCGGAGCCGGGCTCGGCCGCCTGCTTCCAAAGACGTCCGGCCTCGCCGAAGCGCATCTGCTCGTCATTGTTCACATAATCGGTCGGCCAATCCTGGACCGAGCGATCGGTGAACATGGCTTCGGGAAGGCCGTACCAATGCTCCATCGAGTCGAGGCCGTGGGCGGAGGTGCGGAGCACGTCGGCATAGGCGACCACCTGCTGGGCATGGTGCATGGTCGTCCTGAGGCCGACCTTCTCGGCTTCGTCGAGCGCGGCGTAGAGCACATCCTCCTCGCCGCCGATGAACTTGATGCCGTCGGCGCCGCGACGCTTGGCCTCGCGCACGGCGTGGCGCGCCATCTCCGGATCGTTGACCGGCTTGTCGAGGATGTCCTGGAACATCGGATAGATGTCGATGCGGGGTGCGACGATTTCGTTGGCAGCACTGCGGCGCTTGATGTCGACCAGCCATTCGATCGGGCGCCCGCTGCTGCCGACGTCGCGTACCGACGTGACGCCGTTCGCCAGCCACAGCTTCAGCACATATTCGGAGGGGACGTTCTGGCCGTCCTCCAGGCTGTGCAGATGGACGTGGGAGTCGACGAAGCCGGGCAGGACATAATGGCCGGTGAGGTCGATCTCATGATCGCCGGGCGCGGCGCGGCGATTTTCGTCAATGGCGCCTGGCGAACCGATCGATTTGATCTCGGCGATGCGGTCGCCCGAGAGGACGATGTCATAAGGCCCCTGCGCAGGCGCGCCCGTGCCGTTGACGATGGTGACGTTGCGGAGGACGATCCGCTGATAAGGACCGATCCCTTCGGTGCGGGCAGGGATCGGATCCGGAACCGACGCGCCGGGCGCGGCCGGAAGGGGGGCGGCCACCATCGCGGCCAGCAGGGCGGTGGCGCCTAGGGAGCGCATCAATCGGCTGCGAACATTCTTCATCTTCGACAATCCTCTTCCCAAAAGAAATGCGCCGCCGGGGGGACCGGCGGCGCGGGGGGAACATCAGAACCTCAGCCGTGCTCCCAGGAAGAAGCGGCGGCCGACGACATCGTAGAGGGATGGGTCGGTATTGGTATCGGCGGAGATCGCCGTGCCGAGAATCGGCGGCTGGTTGTCGAAGAGATTGTCGATGCCGCCGAACAACTCGACCTCCTCCGTCACCTCAGCGGTGAATGCGGCGTCGAAATACCACTGCGCCGGCGCGCTCTCGACCGCAGCGATGATGCCTGGGTAAAGCTTCATGTCGCCGATCATCCGGCCCGCCAGCCGAACGGAGAGTGGGCCGCTAGCGTAAGTCGAGCTCAGGTTCAGCTTGAAGTCCGGCGAAGCGAACACCCCGTTGCCCGTGCAGCCGCCGCCGAAATGACCGGCGCAATCGAGCGGATCCTGATCGGCGATCACTTGCGTCGACCGCTCGAACAGGAAGCTGGCCACGGCGCTGAGCGCGAGCGTGGCATTGTCGCCCCCGATCTGGCCGAACGGCAGGTCCATCCGGTAATCGACTTGCGCGTCGACGCCTTCAACCTTCAGCGAACCGATATTGCTGAGCTGGGTCGACACGAAATTGATCTGGCCGTTCGGGAAACGGTTGATCGCCCGGCAAGTCGCCGAATTCTGATCCAGCGTCGTGAAGCAGTCGTTCAACGTTTGGTTGGCGTTGATCCGCGCGATCGCGTCGTCGACCGTGACGTTAAAATAATCGACTGTGAGGTTGAGGTTTGGGATGAAGGGCGGCGAGATCACTGCCCCCACGGTGAACGTCTTCGAACGCTCCTCGGTCAGGTTCGGGTTGCCTCCAGTCCGGGCATCGAAGCCGACGTTCGCCTGAGTGAAGGTCGGAAGGTCCGCCCGTGCGACACCCTGGGCGACGCAGAGGTCCTGCTGGGCCTGGGTCGGATTGCGCGAGGCGATGCAAGGATCCTCGCCCGAGGTGAAGCCCGTGTTGATCGGATCCTTCAGCTCATTGATGGTGGGCGCGCGGATGGCTCGGTTGAACGCCGAGCGGAAGCGGATCCAGTCGACCGGCGCATATTCGGCACCGACCTTCCAGGTGAAAACGCCGCCCACCGCGCTGCTGTCGCCACCATAATCGGAGTAGCGCGCGGCGCCCTCGATCGCGAGTTCGTCGGCAAAGGCCATGTCGGCGAGGATCGGGATGCGCAGTTCGCCGAACACTTCGGAGACGTTGGTGCTGCCCTCGACCGGCGACTGCGACACCGAGCCGTATTCACGCGCAATGTCGAGCGGGCTCGGATTGAAGACGTAACGATCCTTGCGATACTCGCTGCCGAGCGCGAGCGCCACCGGCCCGGCCGGCAGGTCGAACAGAGTGCCGCTCAGCGAGCCGCCCATCATCGTACGGGTGAAACGGTCGTCGCTCGCCCTCACCGGCGTGATGAAGGCGGCCGCCTCCGGGCTGATGGTGTCGAGGCCAAAGATGTTGACCGGCACGCAGCCCAGCGTCTGGTTGCGGCAGACGATATTGCCGTCGGCGTCGACGATCGTGTCGAGACCCTGGCTGAGGCGGGTCTGCGAGATGTAGTTGGTCGTCCGCGTGTCGGTGCGGTTGCGCTGATACTGGAAGAAACTGTCGTAATTCCAGTCGCGCCCGATCATCTCGAACGATCCGCGCAGGCCGGTGGTGAGGCTGAAGGCGTTGCGCTCATAATCGTTCTCGCGCGGTCCAACCTCGCTGTAGCGGCGGCCCGCGCCGATCACGGCGGCGGTGCCGTCGCCGTCCGGATCGAAGATCGCGGCATTGTTGGTGAAGAAGTCGCGAACCGCCGGGAGCAGGCTGGAATTGGTCGCGTAGTTGGGGATCAGCAGCGTGCCGCTGCCCGCGCCCGGCGTCAGCGGGGTCTCCGACGCCGGCGCGAGTTGGGAGCGGTTGCGAGTGTTGACGTAATAGGCCTCGCCATAGAGCTCGACCGCGTCTGAGATCTCGTAGCGGGCGAGCGTCGACACCTGGAAGCGCTCGAGCGGGCGCTGCAGATAGTTGAAGGACGAATAGTTATAGGCGTCCTCCGGGTTGCAATAGGGGAGGACCTGCCCGTTCTCGCCGAAGCGGATGCCGGTGATCGAGGTGCAGGCACCGCTCGGCGTCAGGTCCACTCCGACCAGCTGGTCGCGCTGGGAGCTGCTGAGGCTGATGCGGGTGCCGGGAATGGCACTGGAGCCGCCGGGGACCAGCTCACCGTTGATCGTGTCGAGCGGCACGCGGGAGAAGGCGCGGCCCGACTGAAAGATCGGATCACGCTTCGTGTAGGAGCCCGACACGGTGACGTTGCCGCGGCCATCCTCCAGGTTGGAGCCGACGGTGAGGTCGATCTTGTGCGAGGCGCCGTCGTCCCGGAAGGTCTGCCCATATTGGTAGCTCGCTTCGACACCGTCGAAGCTGTCGTCGAGGATGAAGTTGATGGCACCGGCAATCGCGTCGGAGCCGTAGACCGCCGAGGCGCCGCCGGTGATGATCTCGACCCGCTTGATGAGCGCGTCCGGAATGGACGAGAGGTCGACCTGGCCGTCCGAGTTGGCCGGAATGAAGCGGCGGCCGTTGACCAGCACCAGTGTCCGCGTCGCGCCGAGGCCGCGCAGGTTGGCGGTCAGCACGCCCGATCCGCCACCATTGTTGACGTTCGACGTGTTGCCCGACGACAGCTGGGGAAATTCGTTGATCGTGTTTTCGAGAGTGACGCTGCCCGAGAGCTTAACGTCGCTTTCGCCGACCACAGTCAGCGGGCTCGGCGCAGCGAGATCGCTGCGGATCAAGCGCGAGCCGGTGACGACGATCGCGGCGCCTTCCGAGGGCGCCACTTCGGCGGCTCCAATCGGCTCCGCCGCCGGCGCCGGCGCCTCCTGCGCGAGCGCGGCCGGAGCGACGATTGCAGCACCGCACAGGAACGATGTCGCCATCAAGGCGCGGCGACACGAAAATAGTCTTTTGCTGGAACCCTTCATGATGTCTCCCCTTGAGAACCTTATGTTTTTGCCGCGCTTTTTCATCCGTGGTTCGCGCCGGGGTTTCACCCGCACGTCCCGCCGAATCTTGCGGTCGTTTAATGTATACGAAATACGATATACGTCACTTGACCCCTGTCAATAGCGGGCGCACCACAGGTCGAAATGGCAAAGGAGCGGATTGATGAACTCAGATGTGAGGCGGCTTTTCGTTACCGACATGCACACCGCCGGGGAGCCGGTGCGCATCGTCACCGGCGGCTATCCGGAGCTTTCCGGCGCCACGATCCTCGACAAGCGCCAGGAGGCGCGGCGACTCCACGACGACCTTCGCCGAGCCCTGATGCTGGAGCCGCGGGGGCATGCCGGCATGTATGGCGTGATCCCGGTCCAGCCGAGCGATCCGCGCGCCGACTTTGCCGCCCTGTTCACCCACGGCGAGGGCTACAGCACCATGTGCGGCCATGCGACGATCGCGCTCGGCCAATGGCTGGTGGAGAGCGGCCGCCTGCCGGCCGTGGAGCCAGAGACCCGATTCGCGCTGGAACTCCCCTGCGGCGTGGTCGACGTCCGATGCCGGGTCGAAGATGGCCGAGTCACCGCCACGGCCTTCGACAGCGTGCCTGCCTTCCTCAGCCAGACCGACGTTCAGCTCGATGTCCCCGGCCTTGGATCGGTCACGTTCGATCTCGCTTATGGCGGCGCCTTCTACGCAGTGCTGCCGGCGTCCCGCCTCGGACTCGACTTCTTCGAGACGCCGCTCGACCGACTGGTCGCGGCCGCGGCCGCGCTTACCGACGCGGCCCGAAAAGCGCTCGACATTGTCCATCCCGAGGCGGAGGATCTGGGCTTCCTCTACGGCACGATTCTGACCGACGACGCGCCGCCGCCTGAGCCGACCTATAATCTCTGCGTCTTCGCGGACGGCCAGATCGACCGCAGCCCCACCGGCAGCGGCGTCACCGCGCGGCTGGCGCGGGATCATGCGCGCGGACTCATTGCGCCCGGCGTCGAACGCCGCTTCTTTGGCCCCACCGGAATTCCCTTCAGCGGAAGCGTGATCGAGCTATTGGACGCTCCGGTGTCGGGCGCCGTCCGCGCGCGCGTATCCGGCCGGTCCGCCTGTAGTGGGACGGCGGTTTTCGAAATTCATGCCGACGACCCGCTCGGCCTCGGCTTCACCTTGCCGGCTCGTTTCGGCGCACAGGTGGGCGCAGGCGACTGACAGGCGTCAGGGCAGGGCCTCGCCGGCGGGGAGCAGCGCCGAGGCCAGGAAGAACATCGCCAGAAACAGCAGCAGGATGATGGCCTGGGTCAGGCACCCATTGGGGCGCGGCGCCGATGGATGCGTGTTCATGCCGCGCTCGGGGGTGTCGGATCGTCGGGATGGGGAGCGGGAGGCAGGTTGGGCCGGCGAAACGGGACCACGACGCCCTGTCCTGGCGTGGACGTCTTGTCCGAAGGGTCTTTGTCCTGATCCTCGTTCATCGTCGCCACGACGAGATCCCGCAATGCACGATCGTTGGGCCGCCGAGCGACCTCGGTGCGCACCCCGCCAAGGCCCTTTAGAGGCGCGGCCGCCGCCTCCGAAATGCAATAGGCCGCACCGTTCCAGCGACCGCTGAGATCGGCCAGGAAGGACGCGACACGCTTGCCCGCGCGTGGAGAGTGGATGATGACGCCGTCAACCCAGGGCAGCGCCGCCAAAGCAGGCCTGAGCTGGTCAAATTCCGTGTCGACGCTTTCGTAGACGGACCGCCTCTCGGCGTCGAACCCGACCTGGCGAAGCTGCCCAACCAAGTCCCCTGCGGGCGCAGCCGCGGAGAGGTGGACGATTCGGGCCGGAGGCACCAGGCGCGTGCGAATGAGGTCGTAGAGATCGACGACATCGCCGCCGGCCGAAGTGACATTCGCGTAGCCGGCATCGCGAGCGAGCTTTGCCGTCCGATCGCCGACCGCGAATACCGGAGTTCCCGCCAATGACTCGCAGAACCGATGATGGCGAACGCCGTTCGGGCTGGTGAAGACGAGCGCGTCCACGTCAGCCGAGACCCTGTCGTGCTCGAGCGGCCTCGTGTGCAGCACGGGAAGCTTCAACGGGTTATGCCCCGCCGCCTGAAGATGTTCCGCGGTCTCGTGATTGAAGGGCGCGGATCGCGTCACCCAGAGAAAGAGCGGTCGAGCGGGCGTGTCGTTCATGATGGTGACCTCGGGCCGAGCCAGTCCGTCAGGCCGGGACATTTCTCGACCTGGACGATCGTCAAATCGCACAGCGTGCCGCGTTCATCCGGCCACAAGATGGTCTGGCCGCTGCGCAGCCCGATGAGCCCCGCCCCCAAAAGGGAGGTGATCGGCAGCCCGTAGGCGGGCGCGTGAGGCGACGGATGGATCAGCTGGCAGAATTGCGGCGGCCCGCCGTTGTGGACGAACTCGAGATAGCTGTTCATCGACACGGTCTTGCGGGAAAGCTCAGCGTTGCAAACGATGTGCGCCATTCGAAGCTTCCTCAGGAGCAGGCACGAGGTGACGTCGTCATCGAGGGTGACGGCGACGGTCCTGAGATAATGAACTTCGTCTTCGCAAATAGTCAGCTCCACGTCCTTGTGGAGCGCGGCCCACAGGCCGCCGAGACTATCGGCGAACGAAAGCTGGAGTGCGGGCTGCATCTCTTTGTCTTTCCGCCGATCGCTACTGAAGCGTGCTTACCGTTTCGGACCCCGTCCGCCGCTTGGAGCCGCGGCGGGCCCGAGCCAGCTCGGCGACGCGCTTCGCCATCGCGCGGGCGCGCGGGAAGGTCTTCGATTCCAGCTCATTGAAATCGGGATCGGAGGCGAAAAACCGGAAACCGCCGCGAACCTTGACCGCGACACCGACTACCTGGCGATCCGCCTCCACGATGAAACGATCATCAACCATTCTACAACTCCAAATCCGAAAGCCCCCGTTCAGACGATGCGGAACGCCCGGCGGCGTTGGACACCGATGACGCTATGGCTGTTCCGATTGGGGATTTTTTTGTCCCCGCCAGGCAGGACGAAAACCGGTCCTGCCGCCAGCCCCGGGTCGAAGCGCCCACCGCAGGGATGAGCCGGCCCAGGGCCTATAGGCGTGCGGTACTGCTTCCCGGGTGCAGTTCCGGGCGGAAGATCTGAAGAATTTCACGCATGATGCAATCAATATGGCTCGCCATTTTTAGGTGTCAAGCTCGCCAAAATACCGTCTGGCGCACTTCAGCCCACCATTTTTCGAAAAAGAATAGAGCAGCCGAATACTGGTGCCTAATGCAGAAACACTTCCCATGGATTGTCGGCTTGACCCCTGACCTTGCCATGGTAGGGGCTGCAAAATCGTATACGATCATGGGAGATGGTGGTGGTTTCCGAGACTAGCGACATCGTGGTCATGTCGCTCGATGAGATATTCGCGCTGGCTTATCGGGTGCTGAGCGGGGCCGGTCTGTCCCGAGCGCATGCCGAAGCGGTGGCGCATACCATCATGGTGAGCGAGCGGGACGCCTGCGCCTCGCACGGGCTGCACCGCCTGCCCGGCTGCGTGATGACTATCCGCTCGGGCAAGCTGTCCCTCGATGCCGAGCCCAAGGTCGAGGACGTGACCCCCTCGCTGGTCCGGGTGGATGCGGGCTATGGCTATTCGCGCTTGGCTTTCGACCGCGGCACCCCTTCCCTGGTGGAGAAAGCGCGCCGGTGCGGGATAGCGGCCATGGCCATCAACGACTGCTTCCATTTTTCGGCCTTGTGGCCGGAAGTCGAGGCACTGACCGACCTCGGCTTGGCGGCCCTCGCCATGACCCCCAGCCACGCCTGGGTCGCGCCCGCAGGCGGCACTAGGGGGTTGCTCGGCACCAATCCCATCGCCTTCGGCTGGCCGCGCTCGGGGCGACATCCCTATGTGTTCGACTTCGCTACCAGCGCCATGGCGCGCAGCGAGCTCGCCCGGCGCAAGTCGGAGGGCACTCCCATAGTGGAAGGCATCGGTCTCGGCCCGGATGGGACGCCCACGACGGATGCCTCCGCAGCGCTGGACGGTGCGATGCTGACCTTCGGCGGTCACAAGGGCTCGGCGCTTTCGACGATGATCGAGCTCATGGCCGGGCCGCTCATCGGCGATCGGACCAGCCTCGCGTCGATGGAGTTCGACGAGGATCTGAAGCTCGCCCCCTGCCACGGCGAGTTGGTGATGGCGTTCGATCCCGCCGTGATGGCCGGAGGCCGCGTCGATCAAGGCACCGCCTGGGCCGAGGCTCTGTTCAGTGGGTTTGCCGAGCAGGGCGCGCGGTTGCCGTCCGAGCGCCGTTATGCAGCGCGCGCCAGAACAATTGCGGAAGGCGTGTCGGTCCCGCGCCCGCTCCACGAACGTCTCCTCGCCTTGGAAAGCTAGGAAGTGCGGCCCCAATCCGCCGCATGGCGCAAGCTTGAATTATATATCGCATTACGATACATGATCCTGAACCAATCGCCTGTTTTCAAGGGACGAATATATGATCCCCCTCGTCTGGATATATGTGCTCGCCTTTCTCGCCGGCTTGGGAATCTTGTTCGCCTGGCTCATCAACACGCAGCCCGCCGCCCCCGGCAAGGATCGCCCCCAACCGCCAAAGTCGGACGAGGCTGGGACGCCGCGCGCGGACCCGGAACCCTATCACAAACTCGGCCCCTGGTATTGAAAAAGGTTTGGGAGCGGGGCGTGGCAGAATCGGGCTTTGAGGCCCGGCCGCGGTTGATCGAGCGGTGCTTTTGTTGAAGAGGAAGTTTCCCTGGAGCGTGGCGGACCTCTTCGATGCTCGACGACAATGACTATCGGATCATGGCTGCGGTTCGGGCGGAACTCAGAGGCTTCGCCCATTTCACCGAACGAGTCGTCAAGGCGGCGGGTCTCACGCCCCAGCAGCACCAGGTGTTGGTCGCCCTCAGGGCCGCGAAAGATGGCGCGCTGACGATCGGGCAGCTGGCCGAGACGTTGTTGCTCCAGCCCCACAGCGTGTCGGGCCTGGCGGATCGATTGGAGGCGCTCGAACTGGTCGAGCGCGTGCGAAACGAGGACGACCGCCGCAGCGTCAGCCTGCGGCTCACCCCCAAGGCGCGCGACATCATGGCTTCGCTCTCGACCACACATCGCGACGAGCTTCGCCGGATTCGCCCCCTCCTCATCTCACTGCTGTCGCAGCTCGACTGAGCCCTCCGTCGCAAAGGCCCGGGCAACAGGTCTTGCTATATCTCGGATCGCGATATATTTGAACCATGTCTAACGCGCATGGCGGTCTGCGAGACTGGGCCGCATTCGTCCACGAACAGGTGCGGGAATGGCTCATACGACCGCCGACGCTCTCTTTTTCGACGCCGGTCAAAAAACTGAAGCGGGTTCCACCGGCCACAGGCCCGGCTTCTTCGCCCGCTGGTTCATGTCCACCAACCACAAGGATATCGGTACCCTCTACCTGATCTTTTCGATCGTGGCAGGGATCATCGGCGGGACGATCTCCGGGCTGATGCGATTCGAGCTGATGGAGCCGGGCGTCCAGTATCTGGAGGCCTGGTCCGGGGCGGCCTCGTTCGACGAGGCGCTGCACTTCTGGAACGTCCTGGTGACGGCGCACGGCCTTGTCATGATCTTCTTCACGATCATGCCGGCGATGATCGGCGGCTTCGGCAACTGGTTCGTGCCGCTGATGATCGGCGCCCCGGACATGGCCTTCCCGCGGATGAACAATGTCAGCTTCTGGCTGCTGCCGCCGGCGTTCCTGCTGCTGTTGGGATCGATCTTCGTTCCGGGCGGCATGGGCGACGGGGCCGGCACCGGCTGGACCCTTTATGCGCCACTTTCCACCAGCGGCCATCAAGGCCCCGCCGTGGACATGGTCATCTTCTCCGTGCACCTAGCGGGTGCCAGCTCGATCCTCGGCGCGATCAACTTCATCACCACGATCTTCAACATGCGCGCGCCGGGCATGACCCTGCACAGAATGCCACTGTTCGCCTGGTCGGTGCTGGTGACGGCGTTCCTGCTGCTGCTTTCCCTACCCGTGCTGGCGGGCGCTATCACCATGCTGCTGACCGACCGCAACTTCGGCACGACCTTCTTCGACGCCTCGGGCGGAGGCGATCCGGTGCTCTACCAGCATCTCTTCTGGTTCTTCGGCCACCCCGAAGTGTACATTATGATCTTGCCGGGCTTCGGCATCATCAGCCAGGTCGTCGCCACCTTCAGCCGCAAGCCGGTGTTCGGCTATCTCGGCATGGTCTATGCGCTCGTCGCGATCGGCACGATCGGCTTCATCGTCTGGGCCCACCACATGTTCACGGTCGGCATGACGGTGAACACCAAGCTCTATTTCAGCGCAGCGTCGATGGTGATCGCCGTGCCGACCGGCATCAAGGTCTTCTCATGGCTGGCGACGATGTGGGGCGGATCCCTCGTGTTCCGGACACCCTTGCTCTGGGCGCTCGGCTTCATCTTCATGTTCACGATCGGCGGGGTCACCGGCGTGGTCGTCGCGAACGGCGGCGTCGACAACTATATGCACGACACCTACTATGTCGTCGCCCATTTCCACTATGTGCTCTCACTCGGCGCCGTGTTCGCTCTCTTCGCCGCCTGGTACTATTGGTTCGGCAAGATGTGGGGACGCCAATATAACGAACTGCTCGGCCAGCTTCACTTCTGGACCTTCTTCATCGGCGTCAACGTGCTGTTCTTCCCGATGCACTTCCTGGGCCTGGACGGCATGCCGCGGCGCTATCCCGACTATCCGGACGCCTATGGCGGATGGAACGAGGTCGCGACCTACGGCTACATGATCATGGCCGTCGGCATGCTGTTCTTCTTCGTCAACGTCATCTGGTCTCTGGTCGCCGGCAAGAAGGCTCCGGCCAATCCGTGGGGCGAAGGTGCGACGACGCTGGAGTGGACGCTGTCCTCGCCGCCGCCCTACCACCAGTTCGAAACGCTGCCGAAGGTGCATTGAGAGTCCCCGCGCCGGCTCACCACAGAGTCGGGAACCCCGGAGCCCCCGCCGGCGTCTAATCCGCGTTCCACGCTGAAAAGGACGTGCAATGACTCCAGGGAATCCGAAGAGCACGGCGCATATCGCCACCCATCCAATTCATCCGATGCTTATCCCCTTCCCGATCGCCTTCCTGGTCGGGACTTTGCTGAGCGATATCCTGTTCTCGCAAACCGGCGACGCCTTCTGGGCCACGGCCTCGCTTTACCTTCTCGGCGCCGGAATCATCATGGCGCTGGCGGCCGCGCTCGCGGGCTTTGCCGACTTCTTCGGAGACCGCCGGGTCAGGGCCCTCTCCCATGCCTGGCAGCACATGATCGGCAACCTCGTCGCGGTGCTCCTCTCCATTTTCAACCTGTGGATCCGCCTCGGCGATCCCGAGAGTGCGATCCTGTCGATTGGCCTCCCGATCTCCGCACTGGTGGTCTTGATCCTGCTTTTCACCGGCTGGCGCGGCGGCGACCTCGTCTATCGCCACCGCGTCGGAATTCCCGATGAAGGGCCCGGCGCCCTATAGGCAGAGCCGTGGCGGCAGGCGCGCAACCGCGGGAGGCTGAGGTAAAGGGGCTCAGGACGAGCCCGATCTCCGACTATGCCCTAATAGGGGATTGCCGCTCCGCAGCGCTGGTCTCGAAAGGCGGATCGATCGACTGGCTGTGCTTGCCGAACTTTGCCAGCCCCAGCGTCTTCGCCGCCATACTCGATCCGCAAGTCGGCGGCCGCTTCAGCATCGCGCCCGAAGGCGAGTTCACCTGCAGCCGCCGCTATGTCGGCCAGACCCCGGTCCTGGAGACGACATTCGAAACCGCCACCGGTTCGGTGAAACTTACCGATGCGATGATCATCGGCGGCTCCGCACACAACTTCGAGCCGCGCCGGGAGATCGTCCGCCTGGTCGAAGGGCTCCAGGGATCGGTGGTTCTCGACCTCCGCTGGCAGCCGCGGCCGGACTATGCACGCGGACGTTTCAAGCTGCGGCGGCGGGGCCATGATTGGGCTTGCACATGGCGCAACGAGTTGCTCCTGCTCCGGTCCGACCAGGAGCTTCACGGGACCGGAAGCGATGTCACCGGCCGCATCGAGGTTAACGCGGGCGAGCGGCTTTCCTTCTCGCTCTCCCATGAAAAAGGCGAGATCGCGGTGCGGCTTCCGCTCGGCCGCGACGCCATCGACCGGGTCGAACGCACCGCCGCCTGGTGGCAGGGCTGGGCGGACGGCTGCTCCTGCACCGGCCCCTGGCGCGACGCGGTGCTGAGAAGCGCCGTCACCCTAAAGCTCATGACCTTTGCCTTGTCGGGTGCCGTCGTCGCCGCGCCGACCACATCGCTGCCGGAGTGGATCGGCGGCACGCGCAACTGGGATTATCGCTATTGCTGGCTCCGCGATGCGGCGCTGACGATGCGGGCCTTCACCGGCCTGGGCTTGAGGCGCGAGGCCGATGCCTTCCTGCGCTGGTTGCTGCACGCGACGGCGCTTACCCGGCCGCGGCTGCGCGTCGTCTACGACGTCTATGGCCGCGTGCGGCTGCCGGAGGCGGAACTGACCCATCTCGACGGCTATGCGGATTCGAGGCCGGTGCGGATCGGCAACGGCGCCTACGATCAGACCCAGCTTGACGTTTACGGCGGCGTCATCGCGGCCGCAGCCGATCTCGTCGAGACAGGCGGAACTCTGCAGCGGGACCAGCTCAAGCTGCTCGCCGGCTTCGGCCGGACAGTCTGCGAAATCTGGCGCCAGCCCGATAATGGAATCTGGGAAATGCGGGACCGGAAACGCCATCACAGCTTTTCCAAGCTGATGTGCTGGGTAGCTCTCGATCGACTGCTGGCGCTCAGCGGGATGCAGGAGATGGACATCCCGGCCGGTCGCTTCGAAGAGGAACGCGCCGCCATCGCCGAGGCGATCGACACGCGCGGCTTCAATGAAAACCTGTCAAGCTATGTCGGCCAGTTCGAGGGCGACCGCCTCGATGCATCGCTCCTGCTCATGCCGTGCCTCGGCTATGGCGATCCCGCCGATCCAAGGCAGCGTTCGACATTCGAGCGGATCGACGAGCGGCTCAGCGTGGACGGGCTGATGTATCGCTACGAGCCGGCCAGCGACGGGCTCGCGGGCCCGGAAGGGGCCTTCGGCATCTGCAGCTTCTGGGCGGTCGAGAACCTGGCCCGCCGCGGCGAGGTCGAACGCGCCGAGCGCCGGTTCGAGCGGCTCCTCGAGCGGGCGAACGACATCGGCCTCTTCGCCGAAGAGATCGATCCGGAAACCGGCGCGGCCCTGGGCAATTTTCCGCAAGCCTTCACCCATGTCGGGCTCATCAATGCCGCGCTTGCGATAGAGCGGGAGAAAGGGAGTTCGCGATGAGCCTGGCCGACCTGCCCCCGGTCCTCGAGATGATCATCTGGGGCGCCATCGCCACCGCGGCGATGACCGGCCTGATGCAGGGTGCGCAGGGGCTGGGCCTCTCCCGCCTCAGCATCCCCTTCATGGTCGGCGCGATCTTCAGCGGAGACAGGAGGGTCGCGACCGTCGTCGGGTTTGCGGTCTATTTCATTGGCGGCTGGATCTTCGCCTTCGTCTACTTCCTGATCCTGGCGAGTCTGGACCTGCTCAACTGGTGGGCGGGCGGCTTGGTCGGGCTCCTCCACGGCCTGCTGCTGCTGGTCGCGGCGCTTCCCCTGTTTCCCCTGATCCATCCGCGCATGACTTCGGATTTCGATGCGCCGGTCGCCCGGCCGGTGCTGGAGCCGCCCGGCTTTCTCGGCCTCCACTATGGGGGCGGAACGCCGGCGACGATGCTGCTGGCCCAAGGGGTCTATGGTGTCCTGATCGGCGGCCTGCACCAGGTTAGTCGGTTGTTGTAGAGCAACTCCGGCTTGTGTCAGGCCGCTCCGCTTCGCATGTCGAGAATGACCTGATCCGTCGCGGCGATGTTCTCGACATGGCTGTCCGCCATCTCGCGCAGGTCCGCCCGGAGGACCTCGTCCTCCACGCGCGGAATCAGCGCCTCCAGCCGGCGGACGACCCAACCCTGGCCTCGGTTCAGCAGGCTCAATCGTTGGACCGTCCCGTCCAGCGCCATGACCTTGTCGTAGAAGGCGCCGCACTGGCTGGACGCGGAGCCGCCGAGCCGCTCGATCTGGCCGGCCAGCATGGCACACCAGCGCGCCTCATCGTCGCGAAGCCTGGTCATGAAGGCGTCCATCGTCTCGGTCGAGGCGGTCTTGCGGCCGGCAAGCGCCACTCTCACCCCGGCCCGCTCGGCTTCGAGCAGCTCGT
Source organism: Sphingosinicella humi (assembly GCF_003129465.1). Taxonomy (NCBI): domain Bacteria; kingdom Pseudomonadati; phylum Pseudomonadota; class Alphaproteobacteria; order Sphingomonadales; family Sphingomicrobiaceae; genus Allosphingosinicella; species Allosphingosinicella humi. Next base: position 1,876,504 of record NZ_QFFF01000001.1, on the reverse strand, counting down.
TGAGGGCTGCCAGCAGCTCGTCGGCGTCCATCAGGCGGTCATTGGTTTCCACGGCAGGATTTGTTCTCGGCGGATTCGGGGCCGCATTCAAGGAAGAGTTCGTCCTCCAGATTCTCGCGGTCCCTTCCGACGGAGGCGGACGCACGCAGTTCTCCATTCTCGAAATAGCGCGCGGTGAAGGCGCCCGCGTCCATGTCGCCGTCTATCCGCACCTCGTCCCAGCGCGGCGCGCGGCCGACATAGCGAAGCGCGGTGCCGTACTGCTCGCTCCAGAAGAAGGGGACATGGGAGAAGGGCTTGCGCAGGCCGAGCATGTTGGCGGCGGCGATCCGCCCCTGTTCGAGGGCGGTCACCCAATGTTCGATGCGGCCGCGTCGGCCCGAGCGGGGGTCCGGATAATTGGCGACATCGCCGGCGGCGAAGATGCCGGAGACGCTGGTTTCCAGATATTCGTCGACCGGGATGCCGTCCTCGGCCGTGAGGTCGAGGGAAGCCGCCAGCGCCGTTCGTGGACCCACGCCGACGCCGACCAGGACGAAGTCCGCTTCGACCTTCTCGCCCTTGTCGAGCGTCAGGACGTGGCCGTCGAACTCGCTGGCCGTCCGGCCCAGGTGGAAGCGGACGCCATTCCGCTCATGCAACCGCTGGAGGAAGCGACCTACCTCGGACCCGAATATCCGCTCGAACGGAATCTCGGCGTGTGAAATCACGGCGACCTCCACGCCCCGCGTTCGCAGGGCGGCCGCGGCTTCGAGGCCGATGAAGCTCGAGCCGATGATCGCCGCCCGCGCACCGGCCTCGGCTCGTTCGATGATGTGGCGGGCATCCGCCAACGACCGCAGCGTGTGGACATTGGGGCGATCGAAACCGGGCGCACGGAGCGAGATCGGCTCCGACCCGGTGGCGATCAGCAGCCGGTCGAACGGGAATGCTTCGCCCGACCGCGCCACCGCCGTCCGCTCCTGCGCATCGATGGCCACGATCTCGGTATCGAGACGAAGGTCGATGGCGCGATCCCGATAATAGCCGTCATCGCGCAGCGGCACCCATTCTTCCTGCGCCGTGCCCGCCAAATAGTCCTTCGACAGGTTGGGGCGGTCGCAGGGCGGGTCCCGATCGCTGCTGATCATGGTCAGACGGCCGCCATAGCCGAGGCGGCGAAGCGCATCGGCGGAGGCGAAGCCGGCCGCACCGCCGCCGACTATGACCATGGAGCTGATGTCGGCGGGCAGCGCCATGGTTCCGGCCGGGGCCGGCGCGGTCTCCTTTTCCCTCACGAAGACGAGAGCCCCCTCGCGCTCCACCCTCCATCGAGGCAGCGGATCGAAGGCCGGGGAACGCAGCGCCGCGCCGGTGCGAAGGCTGAAGCAGGCATGGTGCCAGGGGCAGCGGACCGTCTCCCCCGTCACCAGCCCGGCGGCGAGATGCGCGCCATAATGGGTGCAGGCGCCGCCGACGGCGAACAGCTCGTCATTCACGCGGGTGAGGAGCACGGGCTCATCCTTCACCCGCCCCGCGAGGGTGCCGTGCAATGGCAATTCTGCCAGCCTCACACCCTCCGAAAAATCGGGTCCCGTTGCGGCGGCGGTCTCACCCACGATCGTCTCCTGGCTGCTCCCCCCATTTGATGAAGGCGCCGTGCAAAGGTTCCCTGAGACCGGCAGCGGCGGCCGTGCTGCCACCTATCAAATTTTTTGGGGTTAGCCGCGATAATATTAGTTTGTCTTGCCGGCTCAATGCCCTGACAGACACAGGTGGAACCCAGCAGGCTTTCCCGGTCGAGGCGCGTAGCAATGGCATCACATGCCGAACAACTGATCGGCAATATCAACCTGGCGAACTTCGCCAAGGCCACCGATCTCAAGAAGCGCCTTTGGTTCACCCTGGGCGCGCTGGTCATCTTCCGGCTGCTCACCTTCGTGCCGCTGCCCGGCATCGACCCGCGCGCGCTCGATCAACTCTTCCAGACGACTCAGGGCGGGGTGCTCGATCTTTTCAACATGTTCTCGGGCGGCGGGCTCGAACGGATGAGCCTCATCGCGCTCGGCGTCATGCCTTACATCACCGCCTCGATCGTCATGCAGATGGCGACCTCGATGTCCCCCAACCTCGCGGCGCTGAAAAAGGAGGGGGAGAGCGGCCGCAAGAAGATCAATCAATATACCCGCTACGGCACCGTTTTCCTCTGCATCATCCAGGGCTATTTCGTCGCTGTCGGCCTCGAAAGCTGGGGCGCGGGACAAGGCGGCTCGGCTGTGATCGATCCCGGCTGGATGTTCCGCCTGACCGCCGTCGTGAACCTGGTCGGCGGCACCATGTTCCTGATGTGGCTCGGCGAACAGGTCACCAGCCGCGGCGTCGGCAACGGCGTCAGCCTCATCATCACCGCGGGCATCGTCGCGCAGATCCCGACCGGCGTGGCCCAGGCGCTGGAAGGCAGCCGCACGGGCAGCCTTTCGCCCCTGCTCGTCCTCGGCGTGCTCGCCTTCGCCGCTATCCTCGTCCTGTTCATTTGCTTCATGGAACTCGGCCAGCGTCGGGTCCTGATCCAATATCCCAAGCGCCAGACGATGCACTCGGGCATGAAGGCCGAGCGCTCGCATTTGCCGCTCAAGGTCAACACGGCGAACGTCATCCCGCCGATCTTCGCCTCATCTCTGCTGCTGATGCCACTGACGGTCGCGCAGTTCGCCGGCAACCGCGTCCAGGGCGAGAGCTTCTGGGGCGACATGCTGATCACGGTCACGACCGCGCTCCAGCACGGCGCGCCGCTGTACATGTTCCTCTACGGCGCCGGCATCGCCTTCTTCTGCTTCTTCTACACCGCCGTGGTGTTCAATCCGGAAGAGACGGCCGATAATTTGAAGCGCTATGGCGGCTTCATTCCCGGCATCCGCCCCGGCAAGCGCACCGAGGAATATCTGGATTACGTGCTGACCCGCATCACCGTGACGGGCGCCGCCTATCTGACGTTGACCTGCCTCATCCCCGAATATCTGATCGCCCGGGCCGGCATTCCCTTCTATCTGGGCGGCACCAGCCTCATCATCGTCGTGAACGTCACGATGGACACGGTGACCCAGATCCAGAGCCACCTCATCGCCCATCAATATGGCGACCTCATCAAGAAGGCGAAGCTGAAGGGCAGCCGCTGAGCCGGCTATTCGCGCAGGCTGGACTCAAAGGAGATCGGCTGACCGATTGTCCTCAGGCGGGGACGCCCGACTTGCAAAGTCCGGTGCCGATGTCCGGCGAGGTGAAGCGTATGTCGCTCGCCTGGCGATCCAGCGCATAGCCGCTTCCGGAATAGGATCGCCGATCCCCCTGCCCCGCAAGGATAACCGGGGCGCCCTCTCCATTCACCCTCACCATGGCCCTGTCGTCGGTGAAGTAGTCGACATAGATCAGCCGACTATCCGCACACCGATAGGTGACAGAAGACGCAATGGCCGGCGGCAGTGTGACGGGTGCGCGTTCCGCCAGAACGGCCGCCTGCGGGTCCTCGTCTACCGCAGTTATGCGCTGACCCTGATAATCGCAGCCCGCGAGGCCGAGCACCGCCAGACCCGCGACAAGGAGGCTGCATTTGCGGCCATAGCTTCGGGGCGCCGGAGCGCGGCATGTAAAGGATAGCGACGAAATGAGCATGAACCTGTTGCCTTAGCGATCGATAGGAGGCGAAACCGGACTCAAGGGCCGGTTCTTCGCACTGCGTCCTGCGGAATCGGCACGGAGGGCGCCGGCGAACGGGTCGTCGACGCGTCCGCCATCGCCCCATAGGTCCAACGCGGATGCTGATGGAAAGACGAACCCGAGGCTGCTGAGAGTGGGAAACTGGGCGCGGTTACTGGGCGAGTCGGGAAACACCATCGCCGGCGGCGGGACCCCGTGGCGAAAGATATAGGCGGCCCACCCAAGCAGGGGTCGGCAGAGCCATTGAGCCACGCTCTTGAACCAGAACAGGACCGCATCCACTGCGTTCCACCGCCGCCCGAACGCGTAATCCGACCCTGTGACGATCTTCATGGCTGGTCATCCCGCAGCTTTTGCCACGCGAAAAAATCTGAGATATTGCCGAACCAAAGACAAATGAATACTATTGTCCATTATCGGCAAAAAGTTTGATCATGGACATAGGCGCGGCCCGCACCTTCCTTGAGGTATTGAAAACCGGCAGCTTCGTCGCCGCCGCCGCGAATTTGAACCTCACCCAGACGGCGGTCAGCGCCCGGATCCGGGTCTTGGAGGAGCAGCTCAACCGCCCCGTCTTCATCCGCAACAAAGCGGGCGTCCGGTTGACGCCGGCGGGGGAGCAGTTCCAGCGGTTTGCGGTCACTCTCGTCCAGGTCTGGGAGCGAGCGCGGCAGCAGGTGGCGCTTCCCGCCGGGCGCGAGACCGTTGTCACGATCGGCGGCGAGCACAGCCTGTGGAACCCCCTCCTCAAGAAGCTGCTGGAATGGATGCACGAGGAATGCCCGGACATCGCCGTGCGCGCCCATATCGATGTCGGCGATCGCCTGATGGATCAAATCCAGGAAGGGGTTCTCGACATCGCGGTCGTCTATGCGCCGCCGCGCCGCCCGGGCGTGGTCAGCGAGCTCCTGCTCGACGAGAAGCTGATCGCCGTCACGACCGGACCCGGTGACGGGGACTGGCGCCAAGGATATGTCCATGTGGATTGGGGGCCCGGCTTCGCGGCCAGCCATCACGCTGCTTTCCCGGATCTTGCCAATCCGGCGGTGGCGGTGAATTTCGGACCCCTGGCCATGGAGTATATCCTTGCGGCGGGCGGCAGCGGCTATTTTCGCAAGGCAGCGGCCGAGCCCCATTTGCGGACCGGGCAGCTGAACCTTGTCAGGAACGCGCCTCAATTCTCCTATTCCATCTACGCCGTCTATTCGGCGAAGGCGGAAGAGGAGTTCCAGGATCGCGTGAAGGTCGGCTTGAGGACCATCGCCGCCGATCAGCGGTAACTCGCGCGCCCGCGGGCGCGCGCTTGAAAATTGCGGGTGGGCACCGTCGGCCAGTTCAGGTCGGCAAGGCCATCCCGATCGGCGCTAGGCGTTCAGGAGAGGCGCCCCTGGTCGGTCATTGGCGCCGCCCATTCCTCAGGATGTGGCCCGATGGCATCCGGCGGGAAGCCGGTCGTGCGTTCGATCAGGCGCCGAACCGCCGGCGTGCCCGGCCCCTGATGCAGCGCCCTGATGCGTTCGCCGATGGCGGCATCGTCATGGGTGAAGCGCCGGTTGTGCCGGACATATTCGGTCCAGGTCGGACTGTGATAGCGCTCGAGCCAGATCTCGGGATCGGAGAGGTCGCGGAGCAGGGACCAACGCCGCGCGCCGTTCCGGCGCCGGATCTGCCTCCGCTCAGCCATGGCGGCGAGGAAGGCGAACACATCCTCCTCGGCGATGCGATATTCGATGGTGACGATCACCGGGCCCGTTCGCCCCTGGACCGGAACCACGGTTTCCGGTTCCGGGAAGCCCAGCAGGTCGAGGTTCATGGCCTCGGTTTCCGGCAGACGGAACCAGCGACCGAGGGCGATGCAGCCCAGCTGCACCGCCGCCGCGATCAGCAGAGCCGTCGCCAAGCCCGACCCTTCCGTGACATAGCCCCACAGCCAGGCGCCGCCGGCCATGCCGCTGAAGGTCGCCATCTGATAGAGCGACAGCGCCCGCGCGACGACCCAGCGCGGGGCGGACATCTGGACGGTGGCGTTGAGGATCGACACGACCAGCACCCACCCCACGCCGCACAGCAGCATCGCCGCCATGGTCAGCGTCAGCGAGCTACTGAGCGCGCAAATGGCCATTCCCAAGGCCGACGCCGCGAGGGCGAAGCGTACGATCAACTCGTTCGAATAGGCGATGCGCAACCGGTGCGACCAAAGAGCGGCGGCGACCGCGCCGACGCCGAAGGCACCGAGGAGCAGGCCATAGGTCACCGGGCCGCCGCCGATCAGGTCTCGGGCAATCAGCGGCGACAGGGCCGAGGCGGCGCTGGCGCCGGTGCCCGTCACGAAGCCGCGGACGAGCGTCGAATTGATGCTCGGGCTCATCGAGACGTAGCGGATACCGGCCATGATCGCGCTGCCCAACCGCTCGCGCGGGAGCAGGCGTTCCTCGCGCTCCGGTCGCCACCGGGCGAGGACGCCGATCAGCCCGATGTAGCTGAGGGCGTTGATCGTGAAGGCCGCGGCGGCCCCGGCGACGGCGACGATCAGGCCGCCTAGGGCCGGCCCGACGCTGCGCGCGAGATTGAAGCCCATGCTGTTGAGCGTCACCGCCGAGGGGACGTCCTCGCGCGGCACCATCGCGCCCACCGAGGCCTGCCAGGCCGGCGCGTTGAGCGCGGCGCCGCAACCGATGAGAAAGGTGAAGGTGAGCAGCAGCCAGGGGGTGACCCAGTCGATATAGGCCGCGATCGCCAGCATGGCCGAGACGACCAGCATGAAGACCTGCGCGGCGATCATCAGCTTGCGCCGGTCGAAGGCGTCCGCGAGCGCGCCCGCGACGAGCGAGAGCAACACGATCGGCAGGGTGATCGAGGCCTGCACCAAGGTCACCATCTGCGCCGACGCGGCCAACGCCACCATCATCCACGCGGCGCCGACACCCTGGATCATGCCGCCGAAGCTGGAGGCGAGCGTGGCGATCCACACCGATCGGAAGATGCTGTGCCGGAAGGGCGACAGGGCCGAGCCCGAACGCTCGGCCGCCGGTTCCGGAATATCACTCATGATCCTGTCCGCGCATCAACTCGTACTGCCTTGGGCAAAGCGACGTGCCTCATTCCCGCCAGGGAGTAGGAACGTTATGACGACGGACAAGGTTCAGGGTCGAAGCATTCCATCAGGATGAATGCGTGGCGGCCCGCGCGAACTTGGTCAAGCCGCGCGTGGGCCGCGCCGTAGTTCAGACGGGGCTGATCACCACCGCAAGCATGAACAAGGTGAGCAAACCGATCCCGAGGAGGGGCAGGAGCGTGGACTCATCGCTCACGTCCTGGTCGGCTGCGACCACCGCGCCGTTGAGATGGCGGCCGAGGAGGGCGCGCTCGTTGCCCACGAAATCCAGCCAATGCCGAGCCCTGCTGATCGTATCCATCGTTTCTTCCTTTCATCATGCACAGTCAACTACTCGCCCCCGGACGGAGTGAGCGCTGAATGATTCTTTTCGAATTCGCGTCCCACCGACCGGCGGGCGCAGAAGTTAAGTGAAGGATCTCCGGACGCGGCCAGGATGCCGCGTCCGGCTAGACGCTAATTTGGACGCGCTCGAACTCCAGGAGTCGCAAGAGGAACCTGATCTTCATTATCCTGTATCTGGGCTCGGACGGTTTTAATTCAAGCATCGTCTTTGGCGACTGTGAATAGTCTTTCCAAATCAATTCTTTAAGCGCCGACCAAGGAACTGTCGCAACCGCCTGGCGCAGGATCGGCGCGCGCACTCTGCTCATGCTTGACTATCCTCGAGCGGAGGCCCACCTCTCATACATGCACCTACAGCCTGCCTTTCAGCGACATCGCACCCATTCGGGCCAGCTGGTCGCAGGCGCCTAGCCCCGGGCTCAGCCGTCAAGGCCGTCGGGCTCGGGGTTTCTACATAATCCAGAACAGGGTCTCGACGGATGCTATGGGCATCTCCCGATCGAGGCCTACCCCAGACAACGCCTCGATGGTGACATATCATGCAACAGACAGCCGCATCCGCGTCGTCGGAACGGCCGCCGATCCATTTGATCGACGCGGACTACGACCTTATCGCCGGCCTCGCCCTCAGCATCGAGCGCCGGTCACCCGAGCTCTCCAAGATGCTGCTCGATGAAATCGACCGGGCCGAGATCTATGCCAGGGACGAGCTCCCCGACGACGTGGTGACGATCGGCTCCGAGGTGGAGTTCGTCGAAACGGCGACGGGCGCCACCCGCCGGGTGCGCCTGGTCCTTCCCGCCGAGGCCGACATCGAAAACGATCGCGTGTCGATCCTGACGCCGATCGGCGCCGGGCTGATCGGCCTGCGCAAGGGCCAATCGATCGACTGGCCTTGCCCGAGCGGCCGCCCGCGCGTTCTCCAGATCCTGAACGTGACGCGTCCGGTCGCGCCGTAAGGCACGCGGGCGCATCGCCCGAACCGTTCGCACGTTTACCCGAGCGCACACGCTCAAGCGGAGGATCAGGAGGCGCGAAGCCGCCTCGCCCCCGCAAGCCCAGGATCAAGCAGCATGAATTCCGTATCGCCCGCTCTCGCCCCCTTCCCCTCCCACATCCCGGACGCCGTCAGGACCCGCTTCGAGTACAGCCTCGGGCGGTCGCTCGGCGCCGCCGAGCAGCTTTTCCTCGAACAGATTGGCGCCGGCGCCGCCCCGAACGATCTTGCGGGACTTTCGTCGGACGAGCTTGCCGATAATTTCGCCGAGTTGTGGCGCTGGACGAGCGAGGCGGCGGTCCCGCTTCCCCGCGTCAGGGTGCGGGCCAATCCCGCGGATCCGCTGTCGGGGACCCTGGTTGAGATCGCCGACACCGAACGGCCGTTCCAGATGGACAGCGTCGTCGCCGAGCTGTCGGAACAAGGCCACGTGGCCTCGGCGATCTTCTCAGCGGTCGTGCCCGGTGCCTGGACCCCGGACGCAGAAGCCGCCGATCCCGGCGAACAGCTCCGGATCGTCCAGATCGTGCTGCCGGCGACGACGGAGACGCGACGTACACGCCTCGTCGAAGGCCTAACCGAAACGCTCGCCGACGTACGCGCCGCGGTGGAAGATTTCGCGCCGATGCGGTCCCTGCTTGCCGACACGATCGCCCGCCTCCAAGCCAGCGAAGCCGCCGATCATGACCAGCGGGCGGAAGAGATCGCCTTCCTCGAATGGCTCGGCGCCGATCACTTCGTGCTGCTGGGCACGCGCACCTACCGTTATCCGCGCACGCCGCAGGGAACGCTCGCCCCCGACGAACCGCTCTACGCCCCGGAAGACGGGCTCGGCATCCTGCGCGATCCCGCCCGTACCATCCTGCGGCGGGCGAACGAGCCGTCCGTGCTCACCCCGCAGCTCCGCCGCCAGGCCGAGAAGCCGGAGAGCCTGGTCGTCGCCAAGTCGAACTTCCGCTCCCGCATCCATCGCCGGGTCCATTGCGACTATGTCGGCGTGACGCTGCACGACACCGACGGGACGCCGTCGGGCGAAGTGCGCTTCCTCGGCCTGTTCACCGCCGAAGCCTATGACAAGGCCAGCGGAGACGTGCCGCTCATTCGCCTCAAGACGCGACGGGTCATCGAGCAGCTGACGGCCGCCCCCGGCGGGCCGAATCCGAAGCGGCTGAGGAACATCCTCGAAAATTATCCGCGCGACGAGCTGTTCCAGGTCGAGGAGAGCGAACTGGCATCGAGCGTCCTCGCCGTGGCGCGGCTGCGCGATCGGCCGCGCGTGCGGCTGCTGGCGCGGACCGACCCGTTCGACCGCTTCGTCTCGGCGCTGCTGTTCGTGCCGCGCGAGCGCTATGACTCGACCTTCTCCGAGCGCGCGGGCGAGATGCTCGCGGCTGCCTGGCGGGGACGCGTCTCCGCCGCCTACCCCTCCTTCGCCGACGGTCCGCTGGCGCGCATCCATTTCATCATCGGGCTGACGCCGGGCGATCATGGCGAGCCCGCGCTCGACGAGCTGGAGGCGGCAATCGCCGCCGCCAGCCTGACCTGGCGCGACCATTTCGAAGCCGCGATCGACGCCAGCAACGGCACCCTCGGCGAGCCCGACCGGCTGCTGGCGCGGTGGGTGCGGGCCTTCGGAGCGGGCTATCGCGAGCAATATGACGCCCAGGAGGCATTGGCCGACATCGCCGTGATCGAGGCGATGGTGGAAGATCAGCCGATCGCCGTCCGCGCCTATCGCCGCGAGGACGACGCACCGACCGTTTTCCGTTTCAAGCTCTATCACCGCGAGACGGCCGTGCCGCTCGCCGACGTGATTCCGATCCTGCAGGACATGTGCCTCAAGGCGCTCGACGAGGATGGCTATGCCGTCAGGCCCGCCGACGGGCCGACGGACTATTGGATCCACGAGTTTCTGGTCGACGATCCGCGCGGTGCCGACCTCGTCTTCGGTGACATCGCCCGGCCGTTCGAGGAGGCGTTCATCGCCGCCTGGACGGGGCAGACCGAGAGCGACGGGTTCAGCCGGCTGGTGCTGGAGCTGGGCACGAGCTGGCGGGAGGCGGCGCTCGTTCGCGCGCTGGCGCGCTTCCGGCAGCAGACGGGGCTCGACCCGAGCCAGGCGGTGCAGGAAGCCGCGCTGGTCGATCATCCGCGCATCGCCGCCTTGCTGCTCGAGCTCTTCAGGACGCGCTTCGACCCGGCGGTCGATCTGTCGGCCGACGAGCGGAACGAAGCCGGCGAGCGCCTTCGCGCCGAGATCGAGGCTTTGCTGGACGAGGTCCCGAGCCTCGACACCGATCGCGCGCTGCGGCGGATTCTCGCCCTCATCCTCGCGGTGAAGCGGACGAACTTCTATCAGCAAGCCGCCGATGGCGCGCCGAAGCCGCACATCGCCCTCAAGATCGCCAGCGAGGAGCTGGCCGACCTGTCGGCGCCGAAGCCCTATCGGGAGATCTTCGTCTCCGCGCCCAATGTCGAGGGCTCCCACCTGCGCTTCGGCCCCGTCGCGCGCGGCGGCCTCAGATGGTCCGACCGGCGCGACGATTTCCGCAGCGAAGTGCTTGGCCTCGTCAAGGCGCAGCAGGTCAAGAACGCCGTGATCGTGCCGGTTGGCTCCAAGGGCGGCTTCGTCGCCAAGCACGCCTCGCGGGCCGACGGACCAGAGCAGATGCGAGCGGCAGGCGTCGACGCCTATCGCACCTTCCTGTCCGGGATGCTCGACGTCACCGACAATATCGACGCCGACGGCGCGGTCGTGCCGCCGCCGAACGTGATCGCGCATGAAGGCAGCGACCCCTATCTGGTGGTCGCCGCCGACAAGGGCACGGCCACCTTCTCAGACATCGCCAACGAGGTCTCCGCCTCTTACGGATTCTGGCTCGGCGACGCTTTCGCCTCGGGCGGCTCGGCCGGCTACGATCACAAGGCGATGGGCATCACCGCCCGGGGCGCCTGGGAAGCGGTTAAGCGGCACTTCCGCGAGCGCGGCAAGGACATTCAGGCGGAACCGTTCACCGCCGTCGGCGTCGGCGACATGTCGGGCGACGTGTTCGGCAACGGCATGCTGCTGTCGAAGCAGACGCGGCTGGTCGCCGCCTTCGACCATCGCGACATCTTCATCGATCCCGATCCGGACCCGGCCGTCTCCTGGGCCGAGCGCAAGCGGCTGTTCGAGCTGCCGCGTTCGTCCTGGCAGGACTATGACAAGGCGAAGATCTCGGCGGGGGGCGGCGTCTTCCCGCGCTCGATGAAGTCGATCCCGCTCTCGCCGGAGATGCGCGCCGCGCTCGGCACGGACATGGAGAGCGCAACGCCGATCGAGCTGATGCGGGCGATCCTGAAGGCGCCGGCGGAGCTGCTCTACATGGGCGGCATCGGCACCTATGTGAAAGGCTCGGGCGAAACCAACGCCGACGCATCCGACAAGGCCAACGACGCCGTCCGGGTCAACGGCGCGGACCTGCGCGTCGCGATCGTCGGCGAGGGCGCGAACCTCGGTTTCACCCAGGCGGCGCGGATCGAATATGCCCGCACAGGCGGCCGCATCAACACCGACGCGATCGATAATTCGGGCGGCGTCGACAGCTCGGACCTCGAGGTCAACATCAAGATCCTGACCGCCGCGCTGGAGGCGAAGGGCGAGCTGGATCGCGAGAGCCGCGACGCGCTGCTCGCCTCGATGACGGACGAAGTGGCGGATCTGGTGCTGGCGCATAACCGGGACCAGACGCTGGCGCTCAGCCTGATCGAGGCGGACGCCGTCGCGAACCTCGACACCCATGCCGAGTTCATCGCCGAATTCGAGAAGCAGGGTCGGCTCGATCGTGCGGTCGAGGGGCTGCCGAGAGCCGAAGCGTTGGCCGAGCGGAAGGCCAATGGAGAGGCGTTGACGCGGCCCGAACTCGCCGTGCTGATGGCCTATTCCAAGCTCGCCCTGTTCGACGCGATCGTGGCGTCGCCGGCGCCGGACGATCCCTGGTTCGAAGCGACGCTGCGCGACTATTTCCCCAAGCCGCTGCATCGCTTCGAGGAGGCGATGAAGGAGCACCGGCTGCGGCGCGAGATCGTGGCGACCGTGCTCGCCAACGACATCGTCAACGTCACCGGACCCACCTTCGCCTGGCGCCTGATGGCGGGCCTCGGCTGCGACGCGGGCACGCTCGCCACGGCCTTCGTCGCCGCGCGAGCGATCTTCCGCATCAGTGGGGATTGGGCGGCCGTGCACGCGCTCGGCAGCTCGGCTTCGAGCGAGACGCAGATGGCCCTTTTTCGGTCGCTTGCCGCCGCCCTTCGCCGCCAGACCGAGATGCTGGCGCGTCGCAGCGCGGAACATGCTCCTGCCGTCGGCGGCCTGGTCGAGGCCTATCGCGCGGCCGCGGACAGGCTGCGCGACGTTGCCAACGATTTACCTCAGACCGTTGAGGGCCTGAGCCGGCTGAATGACGCCATCACGGTGATCGACCTCGCCTCGGAGTGCGGGCGCGAGGCGCCGGAGACCGCAGCTTTCTTCAACGATCTTCGCGCCGCGATTGGATCGGGAAGGCTGCAATCGGCCGCGGCGGAGTTGGAGCCGGCCGACCGGTTCGAAAGAGTGGCGATCGACCGCATCGCAGGCGAGCTTGTCCGCGGCGAGGAGACGCTCGCCCGCACGCTCCTTCGGACGCGCGCCGGCGATGCCGATCTTTCCAGCACACTCGGTCGGTGGCTGGCGGAGCATCGGACCTTGGTCGAGGAAACCCGCAATGCCCTCGCCGAGATCGAAGCGTCGGACGGTCCATGGAGCCTCGGCAAGCTCATCATCGCGCATCGCGCGTTGGAGGAGTTGGTCAGGACATCCGGTGCGTGAAAAGTGGGGGCGGCGGTCAGTCCGCCGCCCTTGATCTAGCGCGCTGAAGGGAGGCGATCGCGACCTGCGAGACGCCGGTGACGAGGAAGCTCGCCGCCAGGATGAGAGCGAACTGGGCGACGATCTCGCGGGTGGGGCCGAACAGGGCGTTGACGGCGGTCGCGATCGGCAGTCCCGCGAGGAGCGAGACGCCGAGTAGGACGTCCGCCGCCCCGCTCAGCGCCAACCAAGCGCCCACCCGGCGCCCAGCACGACCCGAAAAGGCCATGACGAGCAGCCATGCGCCCCTCAGCAATAGCCAGGCCATCACCAGGTTGGCGACCGGGAAATAGGCGGCGGTCGGGTTGGCGATGAAAAGCACACCCGCGGCGGCCGTTACCAACCCGGCCCCGACCGCCGCTTTGCCGGCCACATCCAGGCCACGCTTCCAGCCGAAGGTAAGTTCGGCCATGCCCGCCAGAAACAGCAGCCAGCCGACGAGACCGCCTCGTGGCATCCAATCAATGACGGGCAGATAGAACGCGACGACGGCAAGGACGATGGTGAAGAGGCCGGAGGCCAAGGTCCACGCCCATTTCCCGATATATGGCTGAAGGATCTGTTGCTGTGTCATCGCCACGGCAGTTACTCACCGGACCCGATTTGTCGCATACTCACCCCTCGATCGTCACCTATTCACCGGTCCATGCTCGCCCACAGCGGTAATCTCGCCGATTGAAAAACAAAAGCAGGCCGAAACCAACTGGTTCCGGCCTGCAATGATTGAGACGACCCCTGAACGAGCGCAATTTCTTCAAATACGGCTGCCCGGCTCAGGTAAGCACCCACCAAAGCGAGCCGATCACGACCAGCGCCGGAAAGGCCAGGAACAGGATGAGGCTGGAGACGGGTGCCTTCAGCTGCTTGTCATGGTCCCTTTGGAACGCGACGAGCTTTTCCGACAGCTGGTCGTCGGCCGTCATCAGGCTGAGGTCGAGCATCGGCAGGAAGGGGAAGAGCTCGATCAGCTCCGCGAGCTCCTGCTCGCGCAGATCAGGATATCGGCTGAGCAACGTCCCCACCCGGAGGGCCGTGGCTGAAGGTTGTCTGGATCTTGAATAAAATTGGCGTGAATAGCGGGTCGCCACTCTACTTTCCTTTCGCAGCAAAAAATGAGCGCCGCCAAGGCGCAACAACACCTCTTCCAGCCGGAAGAGCATCTTCGCCCGGCATCGAAACCCTCAATGAAGAATAGCCCATCGGGCCAACATCTTGGATGATGCCCTAGTCGTGCCGAACCGCGCCGGCGAAACGCGCGCGTCCGGCTTAGCGGCCGATCGTCAGGCGCTGAAACTCCGATTTATCAAAAAGCGAAATGATACTCATCAGACATAGATGAGTTCGGTTGATAATACTTTCAAGTATAGCAACTATTTTTCTATCATTTAGGAACAACACGATTAGAAATTCGTTATGTAATTAGTTCGGAAGTAGAGAATTTTATTGAGGATTGGTGAATCCCTTTTTTGAAATAGGAGTCTCTAAGTGGCAAGCTTAGCTCTGGATCCCGTGGCCAGCACGGCGTCCTTGGGTCGCGAACGACAAGAAAATCTTCTGGATGCGGCGCTTGAGGAAACCTTCCCCGCGAGCGATCCCATAAGCCCCATGTGCCCCCGGTCGATCGACTGACTGCGAGCGACACCCCAATCGGGTGAACGCCGGCCTCGTCTCAATCCGGCGTCGCTTGGTCCGGGACGCGAGCGGGCGTGACCCGCCACACGGTGTTGGAAAGATCGTCGGCTACGATGAGCGCGCCGCGGGGGTCGAGAGTGACGCCCACTGGGCGGCCCCGGGCCTTGCCATCCTTGAGGAAGCCGCTCACGAAGTCGACTGGATCGCCGGCGGGTCTGCCGCCACGAAACGGAACGAACACAACCTTGTAGCCGGCGAGGTCCTTGCGGTTCCAGCTGCCATGTTCACCGACGAACGCCCCTTCGGCGAAGCGCCCGCCCATGACCGGGCTGGAGAAGGCCAGGCCCAGGGCCGCGACGTGCGAACCGAGGCTGTAATCGGGGCGGATCGCGGAAGCGACCTTTTGCGAATTCTGAGGACGGACCCGCGTGTCGACATTCTGGCCCCAATAGCTGTAGGGCCAGCCGTAGAAGCCGCCCTCTCGCACCGAGGTGAGATAGTCCGGCACGAGGTCGGGGCCGATCTCGTCGCGTTCGTTGACAGCCGCCCAGAGCTGGGCCGTGCCCGGCTGGAAGGCCAGCGCCGTCGGATTCCTGAGACCGGTCGCAAATGGCTTGTGAGCGCCGGTCGCGGCGTCGATCTGCCACACCACGGCGCGGTCGACTTCCGCCGCCATCCCACGCTCGGTGATATTGCTGTTGGAGCCGATGCCGACATAGAGCAAGCGTCCGTCGGGGCTGACGGTCAGCGCCTTGGTCCAATGGTGATTGAGCGCAGACGGCAGGTCGGTCACCTTGACTGGCGGTCCGCTCGCCTGCGTCTGACCGTCGCGATAATCGAAGCGCACGAGTGCGTCCTGGTTGGCGACGTAGATCGCGCCATTGACGAAAGCGAGGCCGTAGGGCGCATTGAGATTGCCGGCGAATATCCCCCGACCCTCATAGGCACCGTCCCCGTCGGCGTCGCGGAGCAGGGTCAGCCGGTCGCCGCCCTTGACGCTGCTCTTCCCAAGCTTCTTGATCCGGCCGGCGATGAAATCCTTGGGCGTCAGCGTCGGCGCGCTGCCGCCGGACCCCTCGGCCACCAATATGTCCCCGTTCGGGAGCACCAGGGTCTGCCGCGGAATAGCAAGGTCCGTCGCGATCGCCCGGATCGTATAACCCTGCGGCACGGTCGGAAGCTCGCCGCCCCAGCTGACGGGCTTGGCGATGGTCATGTTGGGAAGCAGACCCCGTTTCGGCTCCGGAAGCGTCGGATCGGGGCCGAATTGCGCCGTCGGGCCGGGATCGCTGCCGCAGGCGGTGAGCATGGAGAAACCCGCGATGCCGGCGAGGAGGATCGAACGCATCACCGCACCTCTCCACTGCGATACGACGAATAGCCGATCCAGGCGGCCGCGAGCGCCAACACTGTGACGATCACGGAGAGGATCACCGCGGCAGGCATTTTCTCCCAAGCGTCCATCGCGTGGACCAGCGCATCGACGAAGCCGAGCGCCCACATCACGAGGATGAGGATGAAATACAGCATCGGGCGCCCTTTCGCTCCGCTTCTGGCTCGCAGCAGATCGACCAACGCCCACAACAGGAGAAACGCCCCGACCAGCAGCGCGCCGGCGATCAGCCAGGACGCGAAGTTGGTCCACTGAATCTCGTAGCTGGAGGCGTAGGCGAGATCGCTCAGCAAGGCGCCGAGGAACAGCGGGAACGGAAAGCCAAGCAGGATCGCATGGACAGGGTGCAGCGATCCCAATCGGCGTCGTTCGAAGGTGGTTGCCACGGCATCGTCCTCATCCTGATGTAACCGCCTCGCGGATCAGAGCCCGGCAGAGCCGAGCCCCACGATGAACGTCTCACCGCCGACATAGTTTCGGAAAAGCAATGGTCAGTTCTTAGGAGTGTGTCGAACGATCATGGCCTGGGAATGTTTGACCGCTTCCTCACTCGCGGCCTCGATGAGCATCATGGTAGCGCGTAGGCGATGACTTCATCTCCGATCGGCGTCTCCATGAAGTGATGGCCGCCGGCCATGATAACGAGATATTGGCGGCCGTTCGCTTCGTAGACCATCGGGCCGGCTTGTCCGCCGGCGGGGAGAGCATCCTGCCACACCGTCTTACCGGTGCGGATGTCGATGGCGCGGATCAGGTCGTCGGTGGCGGCGGCGATGAAGATGAGTCCGCCGGCGGTGACCACCGCGCCGCCATTGTTCGGCGTGCCGATGTTGATCGGCAGCATCGAGGGAATGCCCCATGGGCCGTTGCGCCGCGCCGTGCCGAGCGGCCGATCCCAGATCGTGCGCCCGGTGCGAAGGTCGATCGCGCGGATGCCTCCATAAGGCGGCTCCTTGCAGAGCAGGCCCGTAAAGGGCAGCCGCCAGCCGGCATTGACGTCAACCGCATAGGGCGAACCCCATTGCGGATCGCCGGCCCCTTCCGCGCCGCTGCCCATGTCGCCGCCGCGCGCCTCGCTGCGCGGGGCCCAGCCGAGCCGATCGGCCTCCTCGCGCGGGACCAGCCGGACATAATTGGGCATGTCGTTATAGTTGGCGATGATCAGACCGCGCACCGGATCGATCGCCACGCCGCCCCAGTCGGTGCCGCCATTATAGCCCGGATATTGGATGCTCCGCCGGTCGGCGCGCGGCGGCGTGTAGGGGCCGTCGTAGACGGCGCGGCGATACTGGATACGGCAAACCATCTGGTCGATCGGCGACATGCCCCACATGTCGCGCTCGGTGAGCTTGGGGAAGGCAAGCGTGTGGTAGGTGGAGAAGGGCTGCGTGGGCGACCTTTGCGCAGGCTCGACGCCGCCCTGCGGTACCGGCCGCTCCTGGACCGGGAACAGCGAGCGCCCGGTACGGCGATCGAGGATGTAGATGTCGCCCTGCTTGCTGGGCAGCACCAGCGCCGGCACCACGCCCTGACCGACCGGGAAATCGACGAGCGACGCCTGGCCGCCGAAATCATAGTCCCAGACATCATTGTGCACCGCTTGGAAGTGCCAGCGCGGCCTGCCTGTGGTGACGTCCAGCGCCACGAGCGAGGTGGCGAATTCGTTCTCCTGCGGCCGCCGGCTTGAGCTCCAATAATCCACCGTCGAATTGCCCATCGGTAGATAGACGAGGCCGAGTTGCTCGTCGCCGCTCGCGATCGTCCACATATTCGGCGTGCCGCGCGCATACATCTGGCCCGCAGGCGGATCGCCGGTCCATTGCGGGTTCACCATGTCCCACGCCCAGCGCGTTTCGCCGGTGACGGCGTCGAAGCCCTGGATCACGCCCGACGGGGCGTCCCGGCGCTGCCCGTCGAGCACCTGATGGCCGGTCACGATGACGCCGCGAACGATGGTTGGGGGCGAGGTGATCGACACCATGGCCGGGGAGACCGGCCCCATGCCGCGCTTGATGTCGACCTGGCCGTTGACGCCAAAGTTCGGACAGGGCCGGCCCGTGCGCGCGTCGACGGCGATGATACGCCCGTCGAGCGTGCCGCCGATGATGCGCGCCGCGCACCGGCTGTTAGGGCCGGCGCCAGGCACGGCGTAATAGGAGACGCCGCGACAGGCGGCGGTATAGGGGATCCACTCCTCCGGGACCTGCGGATCGTAGCGCCAGCGCTGACGGCCGGTGACCGGGTCAAGCGCAATCATGACGCCCATGCCGGTGCACAGATAAAGCGAATCGCCGACCTTGAGCGGAGTGGTCTCGGCGCCCCAGCGATCCTCCGGGAGCTCGCCCGTGTTGAAGACCCAGGCGCGCTCGAGGCGAGCCACATTGTCCGGCGTGATCTGAGCAAGCGGGGAATAGCGCCTCGCGCTGTAGGTGCCGCCATAAGCGGGCCAGTCGGCGCCGGCCTGCATCAGTGCCGGATCGGCCATCGGCGCGGCAAATGAGGCGGGGAGCGGGCCCGCCGAGCTGCGACCGCTGGCGGCTATGATGACCGACCCGCCGATCAGCAGGACGAGAAGGCCAGCCGTACCCGCAAGCGCGCCCCGCCAGCGCCAACGCTCGGGGCGGAGCAGCGGCAAGGCGAGGACGGCCAGGATCGCGAGCACGGCCGGGCCCACGATCCGGGGCACCAACGCCCATCCCTCGAAGCCGACTTCCCAGAGCGCCCATAGGATGGTGAGCGCGAATATGATCAGGTAAAGCCAGACACCCGCCACTCGCCCGCGGATCAACAACCAGCCGGAGACGACCAGGCCGAGCCCGGCAAGCAGGTAATAGAGCGAGCCGCCGATGGCGGCCAACCAGGCTCCGCCGACCGCCAGCACCACGCCAATGAGCGCGAACAGCGCGCCCAACAGGACAATTATCAGGGAACGGCTTGCGCGGCGCTTATGAACCGGATCCGGCATTCAGGCCTCCCGCCTGGAGATCTGCGACCGGTCACCCTGCGGACGTGCCGCGGAAGGCGACGTGCGACCTGCTCGGTCGTGGCCCGGTTATCCCGGCCTTCCCGCTCAACCGGCACTCGACACATTTAGTTCCGGCCGGCGCCGAGCCTCGCGGAAACGCATCTTGTTTATGTAAGAGACCGCGGCGGCATCCGCGCCGCGGCCCCGTTTTGACCGGGAATGGTGCCCCACAGGCGACAAAGGTGGGCACTCAGATCATTGGGAAATTTCGCGGCCGCACGTGTGACGGGCTAGATCTCGCTTGGGGATTGTCTGAAAGTGGGCCGGAAGGTCGGGCCCGCGCTACAATCGAGGCAACTGGTCTATCCCCCGCAGCAACGCGGCTCGCGACAATTCCCCCATGTGGGTTTCCTCGATGCGTCCGTCCGGTCTCACGAAAAAAGTCGTGGGAAGGCCAGAGCTGCCGGTCAGCCGCATCAGAGACGCGCCGCGATCCGAGAGAATGTTCCCGGCAGGCAGCCCCTCATCCTCCAGGAAGCGCTGGATCAGGCGCTGGTCCTCGCCTTGGTTGACCAGCAGCACCGCAACCTCCGGCGTCGTCGAGGCCACCTCGACGAACATCGGCATTTCACGGCGGCATGGCCCGCACCACGAGGCCCACAGGTTGACCACAAACGGCCTCCCGCGAAGGGCGTCCAGCGACATCGGCCGACCGGCAAGGTCGACGAGCCGGATTCCTGCGGGGAATGGCGGGCGGGGCCGCTGTGCTTCGAATTGAAGGTAGCCGATCCAAATCCCGCTCGCGACCGCTAGAACGAGCATAGATCCAGCAGCCTTGCGAAAGCTCCCCATGCCCACGACGAGGACGGCCGCAGCGGCGACGATGCCCGCAAGAGGTTCGAACCCACCTTGCCAGAGGTATAGCACCGTTGCCGGGTCGGACCGATACGACTCCCAATGCGATACGACGAAGCTCACGCGAGCAGCCACGATGCCGATCCCGAGCGATAGCCACGGCGTGCGTGTCGCCCGCTGCCCCTTATGCCGAACCAGCCACAGCGAGCTCGCAAGGAACGCCCACGTCAACCCCACGGCAAGGAGGCGCTCCAGCGGAAAGGCCAACGGGCCAAGCGTCACAACATCAGGCATGATGATCAATCAGAACACGGCGGGGCTCTGCCATAACATATAGGCGGCGACGACGAAGATCAGCCCGGCGAAGACGGTAGTCAGGCGACCTTGCGTGCCAGAGAGGCGCTTAGCCAGGCGCGCGCCGATGAGACCACCGGCTATCCCTCCGAGGATGAAGACAGCCGCGAGCGCCCAGTCCACCAGGCCGGAGAAGGCATAGTTCGCGGCAGTCGTCAGTCCGAACGCGCTCACCGCCACAAGCGAGGAACCGACCGCGTTGATCATCGGCATGCCGGTCGCGGCGACCAGGCCCGGAACGATAAGGAACCCGCCGCCGATGCCGAAGAAGCCGGAGAACAATCCGGTGCCAGCGCCATAGCCAACGAGCTTGGGTGCGTTCTCCCGACCGAGGACGACGGAAGGATCACCCTCGCGGCGTCGGTTGCGCAGCATCAGCACGCCGATGACGACCATGACGATCGCGAACAGGAAGAGCAGCTTCTGTCCGTCGAACGCCTTCCCTGCGGTGGATCCTGCAAACGCGCCAACGATTCCGGCGGCAGCGAAGACCAGCGAGCATCGCCATTTCACGTTTCCGTGGCGCACGTGGTTGAGCAGCCCGGTCAGCGCATTGGCCGCGACTGCGAGCGCGCTGGTGCCGATCGCGACATGCGGACTGGGGACGCCCACCAGATAGACCATGAGGGGGACGGCGAGGATGGAGCCTCCGCCGCCGACCAGACCAAGGACGAACCCGACCAGCACGCCCGATCCGGCTCCAAGCAGATATTGAATGGTATCGAGCATGACTGGTTATCCAATCGATCGAAGGGTCAGGAGACCGCCTGCGAAGCCTTCCAAAGAGCGGTCGACCGGTTCCCCGTTCGACAGAAGGCGAGCACCGGGCCGTCCGCCTCGCCGAGGGCGGCGGCAAAGGCGCGGATGTCGCTGTCGGTCATAGCGCCAGGCACGACGGGCACATGCCAGTAGGCAAGACCGACCCGCTTCGCTTCAGCCTCGAGTTCGAGCGAACTCGGTTGATCGGGGGCTTCACCGTCCGGCCGGTTGTTGATGACACCGACGAAGCCAGAGGCGGCAATCTCGCGGAGCTGCTCGGGCCGCACCTGCGGCCCCGTTGCGAGCTGATCGGAAAGTCGTGTGAGGTCCATTGTGATTATCCTTCGTATGCGGGCGCAGGGGCCCGAGTTGCGGTGAAGACGTGGTGCAGCGTCATTCCGGCGAGCATTGCGACGACGAACAGCCACGGTTGCCATGCGCCTAGCACTAGGCCGGCGACGGCGGGTCCGGGGCAGAAGCCCACGAGACCCCAGCCGATCCCGAACATGCCGGCGCCGATGAGTAGCTGGCGGTCGAGCGTACGGCTCGCAGGTATGGAGAAACGGTCGCCGAGCAGCGGCCGAGTCATCCGGCCGCGGACCCGATAAGCGATGGCGGACGGCACGAGGGCCGCGCCCATGACGAAAATCAGGGTCGGGTCCCAGGCGCCGGCAACGTCGAGAAACGCCTGCACGCGCGCCGGATTGACCATGTCCGAGAGGGCGAGGCCCGCGCCGAAAATGGCGCCCACGATCAGCCCCGGAAGAAATTTACGCATGTCAGCCTCCGATCACGTGGCGCAGGATGAACACGGTGGCGGCGGCGCTCGCCATGAATGTCGCCGTGGCGGCGATCGATCGAGGCGACAGCCGCGCCATTCCGCAGACCCCGTGACCGCTGGTGCAGCCGTTGCCGAGCCGGGTTCCGAAGCCGACCAGGAGGCCCGCGACGATCAGCAGCGGCACCGACGAGGTGACAATCACCTCCGGCGTCCGTACTGCCAGCGCGATCAAGGCAGCGCCGATCGGCAGGCCGACGAGAAAGGCCGTCGCTTGCGACCAGGGAGTGCCACCGGCACCCATCCTCGTTGCGGTGGCCACCATTCCGCTGACGCCGGCAATGCGGCCGGTCAGGAGCAGGAGGAGCGCGGCGGCGGTGCCGATCAGCAAGCCGCCGCCAATCGCCATCAATGGCGTCATCGTTTCCATGACTTTCGTCTCCGCTTAGAGCTGGTTGAGCGGGAGCTTGAGGTAGCTGACGCCGTTTTCCTCGGGCTCCGGCATCCGTCCGCCGCGCATGTTGACCTGAATCGACGGCAGGATGAGCTTCGGCATCGAAAGGGTTGCATCGCGCTGCGTGCGCATCTCGACGAAATCATCCTCGCTGACGCCCTCGTGGACGTGGACGTTACCTGTCCGCTCGGCGAGCATCGTCGTTTCCCAGACATATTCGTCGCGGTTCGGCGCTTTGTAGTCGTGGCAGAGGAATACGCGGCTCTGATCCGGCAGCTTCATCAGGCGGCGCACCGATTGGTAAAGCTGGCGCGCATCACCGCCGGGAAAATCTGCCCGTGCCGAGCCGTAATCGGGCATGAACATGGTATCGCCGGTGAACACCGCGTCGCCGATGATGTACGCCATGTCCGCAGGCGTGTGGCCAGGGACGTGAAGCGCGATCAGGGGGATCTCGCCGATCATCAGCTTGTCGCCATCGACGAGCAGGCGGTCGAACTGCGAGCCGTCCCGGGCGAAGCGGGTGCCTTCGTTGAAGATCTTGCCAAACACATTCTGCACGGTGACGATCTCGGCGCCGATCACGAGCTTCCCGCCCAACTTCTCCTGGAGATAGGGCGCGGCCGAGAGGTGATCGGCATGCGCGTGGGTCTCGAGCAGCCATTCGACATTGAGCCCTTCCGCCTCGACATAGGCGATCATGGCGTCGGCGGACTTAAAGCTGGTCCGTCCCGACGGCTGATCGAAGTCGAGCACGCTGTCGATGATCGCCGCAGCCTTGGTGGCGGGGTCGTGAACGACGTAGCTCGCCGTGAAGGTCGGCTCGTCGAAGAAGGCCTCCACGTGCGGTGTGCGGATCTTCCCCTGCAGCACCGCATTGATCTGAGACGCGGCGCGCTCGAGATTGATGTCCATTCCCATTTTCAACTTCCCTTGGTCCCGGTGGCGCTCTCCTGCCCAAGGTCTGGGCAGAAGAGGTCATGGAGAAGCGCGAGCAACTGCTCTGCCTTCGGATCGCAGACGCGGTAGAAGACCATCTGGGCCTCCTTCCTGGTGGCGACGAGCTCTTCCTCGCGCAGCTTGGCGAGGTGTTGCGACAAAGCCGATTGGCTGAGGCCCACCTGCTCCGTGAGCTCACCAGCGGACATTTCGCCGGCCTCGGCGAGGTAGCAGAGCACGAGCAGGCGCGGCTCGCTGGCCAATGCCCTTAGCAAGCCCACTGCCTCGGCGGCGTGACGGCTGAACTGGTTGACGAGGTCAGGCTGCATTACACTCTCCATTAGATCATGCTAATTTAGTAGCATCTAATGGAAGCGCAAGGGGGCTGCCGATCAGGCGGAGCAGCCCCCGTTTTCATCAAATCGGGCGTTCAATCCCGATTGCGCGCGACGCTTTGCTGCATTCGCTCCAGCTGCTCCGGCGTCGCGTCCGTCTGGTGACGGGCCTTCCAGTCGTCGTACGGCATGCCATAGACAGCCGCGCGGGCAGTCCCCTTGCCG
The DNA here is from genome assembly GCF_003129465.1 of Sphingosinicella humi. Taxonomy (NCBI): domain Bacteria; kingdom Pseudomonadati; phylum Pseudomonadota; class Alphaproteobacteria; order Sphingomonadales; family Sphingomicrobiaceae; genus Allosphingosinicella; species Allosphingosinicella humi. The sequence continues at coordinate 1,852,780 of NZ_QFFF01000001.1, read as the reverse complement.
AGCGATGCGCCGCCCTCCTCGGCGGCTTCCTCCAGCCATTTCGACAGACAATTGCGGCAAAAGCCGGTCCGTCCCATCATATCCACATTCTGCACATCCGTTCGATGCTGCAGGTGACGGACAAGCCGCCAGAAGGCGGCCGCCGCCACAGCATCCGGGACTGCCAGGGTATCGGGCATCTTGACCTCCCATGACATGGTGGGCCGAGCAACGTGCCCGGCCCACCCATTTGGGCGCCAATCCGACAAAGTCAAAAATGCTCGAGGCGCAGGGTAGCTTTACGAGGCCGCGCGGCTCTCGAAGCGTGGAAACAGGATATTGTTCTCGATGTGGATGTGCTCGATCAGATCGTCCCTGAACTGCATCGCCCCGGCATACAGCGCACGCCAGGTACCGCAGCCGCCCTCCGGCACCGTGAAGTCGCCGGTCAGTTCGGCCATGCGCTCCAGCAATGCGCCATGATCGACATGATCCTCGCGCATTTGTGCGATGGGGCCGTCCAGCGGTCCGGCGCCTTGCCGGCGCATGGCCGGAAAGAGGATCAGCTCCTCCTTCCTCATATGCACTTCCAATTCGCCGAGGGCGTGCTGGAGGACGTCAGCCAACCCCGCCGGAACTCCCGGCTTTCCGGCATGCACCTGCTCGACCCTGCGCGACAGCATGATCAACTCCGGAACCTGACGCCGGTGGACCTCGTGATAACGCGCGACGATATGGTCGGTCAGCTCCGCCGTGCCGTCCGGTATCGCAGACGCGTCTGCGGTGCCGTCAAGCTCCAACAGCGCCCCGTGGAGCAATTCGATTTCGATCCCTCGGGCCTGCGCCGCCTCGTCGAGCGGAACGTCGCCATGGCAGCAAAAGTCGATCCCGAAACGCCGGAAAACGCCCGTCGCTCCTGCCATATTGGCGGCGATCTCGCCGACATTGCGCTGCCCCAGAGGCTCTATGGTTTGGACATGTGTCACGGCTGATTCCTTCGATTGATCTGCTTGCGTCATCGTCTGGGACCGGCAGGGCGCCCTTGGCGATGATCCAGGTCAAATCAGGGCGTGTTCATCTGTGCAATACGGGTCGGCTGCAGAGCACTTCCACACGCTCGTTGGAGCAGTCCTTCCGGCGGCTGGCACACCGCGAATGCAGCATCACTCGGGAATGAAGCGGGCGACGACAGCCTGCGCCAAGCGCGCCGGGCGGCCGGTGGCGGCATCCAGGCAGCACCAGCAGCTTTTCACCTCGGCGAGCACATCCTCGCCTCGCCTGATGATCGTGCTGAAGAAGGCGCGCGCGCCCTTCACCTGCTCCGCGACCACATCGGCCACGACCACGTCATTGAGGAATGTGGGGCGGCGGTAACTGATCTCGTGCTTGAGCGCGACCCACAGATGCGCCGCAACCGATTCGGCAGGGGCCGTCTTACGCCAATAACCGACAACCGCTTCCTGTACCCAGCGCAGATACACCGCGTTGTTCACATGGCCCATGTCGTCGATATCGGCGGCTGCGATCTGGATGGGGTGACGAAACATCCTTCGACTACCGTTGCACCTTGTTCTCATTAGCGGCTTGACTCCTCCGCGTCCAGCCGCCGGGATGGGTCGCCAACAGCCCTCCCACATGGTGCCAGGAAGAGAAATCTACAGTAGGCGCGATGCCGATCGTCGAGTCATTGATGCATATCAAAGCTCCTCGCCTCCGACGCTGCCATCGTCCGCGCTGGCAGCTTTCGGATTCGCCGCCCGGGGGCCTTCATCGACAGTGCAGCACTGGTAGATCCGGTACACATATCTCCATGACTGTAGAGCAATCCGTTCAGACGGCGTCCCTCCGACACACGTTGTTTGAAGACATATATGCCGTTCTGACCGGCTGCATCCTGGCCGTATTGGGGCTCCTCATGCTCCAGGCCGCAGGGCTGGTGACGGGAGGCATGGCGGGGCTCGCGCTCCTGCTATCCTATCTCCTCCCCATGTCGGTCGGCGTCCTGTTCGCCCTGCTGAACATCCCCTTTCTGGGGCTTGGAGGCAGGTCGATGGGCAAGGCCTTCGTCGTTAAGGCGGTCGCGGCCAATCTCCTGATCATGGTCCTGGCGATCGCGGCGCCACTCGGGTTCCGGATCGGCGAAGTGAATGGACTTTTCGCCGCGCTCGTCGGCGGGACGATGATTGGCGTAGGACTCCTGCTGCTGGCGCGCCATCAGGTCGGCATTGGCGGACTGGGAATCCTTGCGCTCGTTCTGCACAAAGCGTTCGGCTGGAACGCGGGTCGAACGATGATGATCGGAGATGCTCTGATTCTCTGCGCCTCGGCGCCCGTGTTGCACATGGGGACGCAACAGTTCGCCTACTCCGTGGTGAGCGCCGTCGCGGCGGCCGGCGTCCTGATCGTCTTCCACAAACCCGGCCGCTACACGGGCCATTGATACGCCTCATTCAAGGACAGGCGACGGCGGAAATGCGAACGGTGCTTCCAATGACGGACGCGCTTGAGCGCGAAATGCTTCAGATGCTCCGCGAACACGAAGCCATTCGGAACGCCCTGACCCGGTTTCGCGCCACCGCTGAGCGCAACGGACGCGAGGATTATGTGCGCTTGGCCGACAATCTCGCAGCGCATGCTCGTGAGGAGGAGGTAATCCTTTATCCCGCAGCCATTCTGATCGGACGCTACGTGGCGCAAACTGCGCCTCAGCAACAATGAACGCGAGCAAGGACCCGCTTCGTAACAGTGGTGCCCCGCAGACGACAAAAATGGGCACTCAAATCGTTGGGAAATCTCGTTGCCGCGGCTCTGACGACGCCATTGGCGCCCCCTGCGATGTCAACGCAGCGAAGACGAGCAGAATCCACGGATTTCTACCGATCTTGCTTGTTTAAGCATCGGAACAGACCGAGAATATAGCACATTCGCAAATCAATTCACCCGGATTTCACCCGGATGTTCGAGCGACAGGTTCTTTGGAGGGCGGTGCCAGAGGCAGGGCCAACAGACGCCTGCGAGCGCCTGTCACTTCAATGGCGAAGTCACCTACCCCCCCGAACGAAGGAGGGTTCAGCGTTCACTCTCCCCGTCCCTATATGACTAGGTTTTTCGCCAGGCGCCTCTCGCCTTGGAGTAGCGGAATAAGCTGCCAAAGCGCCGAGGCTCCGACAATCGCATAGACGATCCGGCTCAATATCGACATTTCGGCAAAGAGAGCCGCGACCAAGTCGAATCCGAACAGCCCAACCAGGCCCCAGTGAGTCCACCAACGATCAGCAACACAAGCGTAAGTGCGTTAATAGCGCGCATTGGTTCACTCCTTAAATCGTGCGATGCCCGCACTATCGCCGGTATTACATTTGGAGACTGCAGGTTCCGAACAGCTATGGAGGCCCGCTTCAGATTGGTAGAATGGCATGCCGCGGATGGTGACCTGGGAACAATTGGAGGAAAAATCTTGAAGCCAGCGAGCCTGTTTTGCTTCCCGCTGCTATTGGCAGCTTGCCAACCGCTTCCCTCAGTGGAGCCGGCGCCATCGGCGACGGCCGTAGAAGGCGGGGCATTTGCTGAGGCATCATGCGCGGAATGCCATGCCGTCGGTCGCTACGGCATATCGCGGATTTCGAACGCACCTCCTTTTCCGGTCATCGTCAATCAGGAAGGCGTCACAGCGGAGACGCTCTCCTATTGGCTGGAGGGTGCGCACAACTATCCGCGAGAGATGGACTTCTATTTGCGGGAGCGGGAAGTCGATGGGCTTGTGGCCTACATGCTTACCCTCCAGGACCCGAATTTCCGCCGCCCGCCCGATTAATGCCCTTGAGCCAGCGATAACAGACACTGTCGCGCAATAGCCTCCTGCTCAGTGAGCACCCTAGAGCCAACATGAGCCATCAAGAACGTGACGATCCGACGTGCGGCGAGGTCAGAGCCGGGCCGGGCCTCCAGCACATAAAGATAGCACCAAGCCCTGGGACGATGCCGGCTAGGAGGGCCACCACCCAATCATTCGTTTGCAGTGCATGCAAATGCGCCAGCGCAGCGAACCTCTCAACCCGGATGAAAACGAAGGCCGAGGCGAAAGCGCAGAGTGCCACCAGCCATGCCGCGCGAGTACCTCCTCGACTCAGCGTGAGCAGCAGGATCGCCAATGACACTACGAGCGTAACGAAGGCCATCGAACGTGCATGTTCAGCTTCTTCTCCTCCGTGCACTGTCAGGACGAAGACGGTGAGTACCGCCGCAGCGACGGCCAAGCCGGTGAGCAGGATCACCGCCCACTCGAATCCGGCGAAAAAGCTGGCTGGGGTTGGACTTCGCCCCGCGAGACTGTCGTCTACGGGTTTCTGAAAGCCCAATATAGCGGCTGGATGGATCAGCAGCTCAAGCCAAACGATGTGGACCGGAAGGTAGAGCAGCGGAAATCCCAGTAAGGGGATGATCGCGGCTGTCGCGACCAGGGGAATATGGACCATTAGCAGGAAGGCGAAGCTCATCCGGAGGTTCTGGAAGAGTTGCCTGCCTTCCGCGATTGCGACGACGATCGTGCTGAAATTGTCGTCCATGAGCACGATCTGGCTGACTTCCCGTGCGCTGCGGGTCCCGCGTAATCCCATAGCGATGCCGACGTCCGCTGCTCGCAGGGCTGGAGCGTCGTTCACCCCATCGCCGGTGACCGCGACGATGCGTCCCGAGCGCTGCAGCGCCTTCACGACAAGCACCTTCTGGGTGGGACTGGCTCGCGCGACGACGCTCAATTGCTGCAGTTCGTCCCCGCCCAAGTCCGAGAGCGCTTCCTCAAGGTGATTGCCCGAGATCGGGACCGGCGCCTCGGCCAGCCCCGCTTCTCTCGCGATCGCAGCCGCCGTCTCGAGATGATCACCCGTCAGCATCACGACCTGTATGCCCGCCTGCCGCGCCTCGACCATCGCTTCGCGGACGCCAGTGCGTATCGGGTCCGTCACCGTGATCAGCCCTGCGAACCGGAAACCGCTCTCCGGCTCCGCCGCCGGCGCTTTCTCGAAAGTGAGCCAGCCGCAGCCGAGGACCTTCTTGCCCTGCGCCGAGAGGCCGCGCACCACGTCGAGCCAGTGGTCCCTTTCCTGTGTCTTCATGTCGCACAGGTCCAGAATCGTTTCGGGCGCGCCCTTTATCGCCGCCAGCATCGGCTCTTCGGGCCTTGTCCAGAAAGCGCTCTCCCGGCGGCGATCTTCGGTGAAGGGGAATAGGCGCACTCGCTCCCATCCGGCCCCTGCCGGCGGGGCCCGCTCGAGGATGGCCGAGTCGAGCGGATCGCCGGACTCAGCTCGCGCAGCAAGGGCGGCGACCGTCATCAGCCACTTCTCGTCCATGGCTGTAGCCGGCACCGCGTCGCTGAACGCAAGTCGCCCTTCGGTGATGGTGCCCGTCTTGTCGCTGCAGATCGCCGATGCGCGTCCGATAGTCTCGACGGCGACGGCTTGGCGCACCAACGCTCTTCGCCTGGCGAGCCGGTAAACGCCGACGCCGAGGAAAAAGGTGAGGACAACCGGAAACTCCTCCGGGATGGCGGCGACAGCGAGGGTGGCGGCGCTGAGGAAGGCATCGACCCACCCGAAGCCTTGCCACAGCCGCACCGCAGCGAGCAGGAGGCAGATGGCGAGCGCGGCAGCGAGCAGAATCCTTACGAGCCGGGCCACGGCATCCTGAAGAGGCGTTCGGCCCTGAGGACCCTCGACGACCGACTTTACGACCTCACCGTAGAGAGTGTCGCCGCCGACCAGCAGGATTCGAACATGGGCTTCCCCGGTCAGGAGCCGTGTGCCGGCGAAGGACCACGCTTCCTCGGGGGGTGCCGCCGATCCGCGATGCGGATGTTTTGCAACGGGAAAGGCTTCCCCCGTCAGGGAGGACTCCTCCGCCTGCAGCCCGGTGCCGGCAATGATCACCCCGTCGGCTGGAAAGGTCTCACCGGGTACGACAATGGCGAGGTCGCCGGCCACCAGCTGATCGGCGGCGATCCGGCCCCGCACCCCGTCGCGCAGGACGGTCGCCTCTCCCGCAAGCACGCTGCTCAGTCCCTCGATCGATGCCTGGGTGCGACGGTGGAGATAGAGATCCATTCCCGTCAATGGCGCGATCGCGACCAGCAGCACCGCCGCATCCGTATATTGCCCCAAGAGGCCGAACAGGCCGCTTGTCAGCAGCAGGAACCACAGCATAGGATCGCCTGCAGCGTCTCGGACCATCGCCGCTCGCGACCGAGGTGCCTGCTCGGCTATCATGTTGTTCCCGAAGCGCTTCCGAAATGCCGTCGCCTCCTGTTCGGAAAGTCCCTCATTCGGAGGCATTGCGAGTAGATGCGCCCGATCTGCAGGTACGCCTCGCTTCACGACAGGGGGCCCGGGGAGCCTCTCATTCCCGCACCACCAGCACCGAGCAACGGGCGTGGCGGACGACGCGTGACGCGTTCGCTCCAATGAGCCAGTCGCGCATCTCCGGGCGATGCGAGGCAAGAACGATCATGTCGGCTTCGACCTGCTCTGCCACGTCGAGAATCCCGCCGCTGATGTTGCCGGTGCCGACTCGGGTTTCCATGGGCGACGCCCCGCGCAACTCATCCGCGAGCGCGCCAAGGCGAGCGCGGGCGGAGGACAGAAGGTCCCGGTAAGCGATTAATGACCATTGCGCCGCGCGTGCCGCCACCTTGTCCTCGACAATTGTCGCCAAGGTCAGCCGGGCATTGAAGCAGCGAGCCAGCGCGAGCGCCGTTGGCGCCGCCTTCGACCATGAGCTGGGCTCCTCCAGGTCAATCGGCACGAGGATGCTGGAGTACAATTATCGTCCCCTTTGAAGGCCGTTGGCTCGGCGCTGGCTGGCGACAACTCGCATGTTTGATCCTGGGCGCCCATCCGGGAATCTCCTTAGCGACCAAGGTCCGGGCGAGCGTAGCCTCCTCAGCCGAGCGGGCACAGGCGCATGGCTCATAAAGCCCCGGCGCTGCGTTCATTAGGTAGGATTGCGGATGTCGGCGCTATGGGAGGGTCATTTATCCCGAGCGAAAGGCATAGGAGACCCGCAGATGGCAACAAGAGCGGACAAGGAGCGTTTGGCCGTCGCCTTCGCGATGCTCCTGGCAGTGATGGGCCTGATCCGGATCGGCCAACTCGGCGCTTCCGACATTCGGCATGCCGGCTTTCCGGGAGCGGCCGCGATGGCTGCGCCCTAACGGGGCCCATGACCGCAACGATGCTGGCCATGCAGCTGGACGCTCCGGGGCAGCCCCTCAGGCCCGTGGAGCGGTCACGGCCGACGCCCGGCAAAGGCGAGCTGCTGATCCAGGTCTCCGCTTGCGCTGTGTGCCGGACGGACCTTCATGTCGTTGACGGCGACCTTGACGGACCGCTGCCGATCATTCCCGCCCATGAGGTGGTCGGTCACATACTGGAAGTCGGCGACGGCGCGAGCGGCTTTTCGCAATTCACCGGCTTCACGCGCGATGGCGGATTTGCCACGCATTTGGTGGCGGACGCGGCCTATTGCTTCTCCTTGCCTCAGTCATTTTCGGACGTCGAGGCCGCTCCGCTGCTGTGCGCCGGCCTCATTGGTTATCGCGCCTACCAAATGGCGGGGGATGCCTCCTGCCTGGGCTTCTACGGCTTTGGTGCCGCGGCGCATGTGCTGGCTCAGGTCGCCTTGTGGGAGGGTCGGCGAGTCTTCGCCTTCACCCAATCCGGAGACACGGCCGGACAAGCCTTCGCCCGGGAGCTGGGCTGCGAATGGTCGGGCGCATCGGACGAGGACCCGCCCGAGGTTCTCGACGCCGCCATCATCTTCGCTCCCGTCGGAGCGCTGGTGCCGCGACGCTGAAGCATGTGCGCAAGGGCGGCCGCGTCGTCTGCGCCGGCATCTATATGAGCGATATTCCGAGCTTCCCCTATGCGGACTTCTGGGGCGAACGCTCGATCCTGTCCGTCGCGAACCTGACGCGCGCCGGCGGCATCGCGTTCCTCGACATTGCCCCTCGAGTGCCTGTTCGCACCCGCACCACTGTCTTTTCCGTGGCCCAGGCCAATGAGGCTCTGTCGGCACTACGTGAAGGGCGTCTCAACGGAGCGGCCGTGCTCGTCCCTTAGCACCGCCAAAGGATGCGGTTGAGTTCGCTACTTGGCCGTCCACCCGCCGTCGATGGCGATGGCCTGTCCCGTGGTGAAGCTCGCTTCTCCGCAGCACAACCACAAGACCGCGGACGCAATCTCCTCGGGGCGGCCGATGCGGCCCATGGGTTCGATTTCCACCATAGTGTCGCGGCCGCCCTCCACGGCCGCCATATAGCGTTCGAGCATCGGGGTCTCGATCGCGCCGGGACAAACGGCGTTCACCCGAATGTTGTGTCGCGCATATTTGAGGGCGGCCGTCCTGGTGAGGCCGACTACGCCATGTTTGGACGCGACATAGGCGGAGATGTTCGGCAATCCGATTAGCCCGGCAACGGAGGAGCAGTTGACGATTGCGCCCCCTTTGGGCTGGCGCAGCATCATCCTGATCTCCTCCCGCATGCACAACCAAACGCCCCGAAGGTTGACGGCGATGACCCGATCGAAATTGTCGACCGTTCCGTCCGCTATGGACGCCTGTCGCCCCTCGATGCCGGCGTTGTTGAAGGCCGCGTCCAGCTTCCCGAACCGCTCATCGATCGTGTCGAAGAGCGTCCGAACCTCTTCCTCGTCCGACACGTCGCAGCGCATAAAGAAGGCCCGAAACTCTTCGGCAGCGATACCCGCCTCGGTTCGAAGGCCGGCGTCCTCATCGACATCCGTGACAACCGTCACATAACCTCGGCGAGCAAAAGCGTAGGCCGTCTGGCGCCCTATACCCGAGGCGGCGCCGGTCACGAGCGCGACCGGGGCGACGGGCTCAGCCACGGGGTTTCTCCACCCAGAGTGTTCTTGGGCTTGGCGGCGGGACCGTGACGCGCTTTCGTTGGCGCCGTATCCAGATCAGCACCTGGCCCAACGGAATGAAAGCCGCCAGCAGCTGACCCGCCAGTTCGAGCAGCGGGGCGGCGTGGCGGTACTGCGCGAGCCAATCCCCAATCGTGAGTCCCGGCATCCACAGCGCCAACCAGATCTCCGTCGCCAGCAACAGGGCGAAGGCCAGCAACCCCATGGTCAAAGCAGCCGAAATCGACTTCAGGCTCGGGAGGCGATCTATCAGCATCTTACTGGCGACCGAGCACGCCGCCAGGAAGAATGGCAGCTCCAGCAGCACGGCCGCCACGTCGCCCACTTCCGGCTCGACAAGCAATTCTCTCACACTACCGAAGGCCACGCCAAAGGCGAAGACCGAGAGGAAGTAGCCGATTGCGGCGATGGCGGCGGCAATCATGTCAGTGCCCCAGCAGGAGAGGCCGGCGGGACTGGTTCAACATGGAGCGGGTGACGCCGCCCAGCACCGCTTCGCGGATACGAGAGTGGCCGTAGGCGCCCATCAGGACATAGTCCGATCCAAGCACGGCCGCCGCGTCGTCGATGCACTCCGCGACCGACCGCCCCGACCACTGCCATTCGTGAAGCTCCGGCCGCACGCCATGATAGCCCAGATATTCGCAAGCATCGGTAGCCGGAAAATTGAGCTCATCCTCGATCACCGTAACGATATCGACCGCGGATGCGCGCTGCAGGAGCGGCACCGCCAGGCGCAGCGCCTGCGAAGCCTCGGCAGATCCATTCCAGGCGATCAAAGCCCGACCGCTCATATCGAAGGCGTTGCCGCCATCGGGAACGGCCAGGGTCAAGGTGCGGGCGTGGACCGCGACATCAGCGGTGGTGGGAAGCACCCGGTCGGCCCGGGCGCCATCGCCATCGGGAAGGCTCATCACGACAATATCGGCGAGACGCGAGCGTTCCACGAGAACCGAGGCGGGAACGCCGCTATAATCGAGCCACGTCCAGGGCACCTGAGCCCGCCGCAATGTCTGCTCGACGCGGGCGCGGTTGGCTGCTTGTTGTTCCTCAAGGCCCGTAATGGCTTCGGCCATCACATAGGTACCGCCGAATGGGTCGCCGAAGACGTAGGACGAGAAGGGCATAACCTGAACGCAGGTCAGGTGCCCGTGGTCCGCCTCGACCAGGTTCAATGCGGCTTCGACGCGGACTTCGAGGCCTGGATCTTCATTTGCGTAAAGCAGGATCGACTTCATGGGACCTCTCCTGTGCCGGTCGCGAGCGCACGATCGTCTCTGGCTAGAGGAGGAGAGACCTCACGTAATTACGTATACCTACTGAGGCGGTAGACGCGGCGATGCCGCCGCGAATCGCGAAGCGCGGGACGGGATCATCGCCAGCGCAGAGCATCCGTAGAAATGCGTAATGATTGGGTCGGAAGGAAGCGGCAGAAATATTCACATGACCTGGAACAGCATCCGCCTCGAGCTCGCCCGTACCAAGGACTTCCCGCAAGGATCAGCGAGCCGCTGCTATTTGCTGCGCCTTCCCCTCACCGAGGACGGCATGATCGACGAGACGGCGCGCAAGGCGGAACCCGGAAGAGCCACCGTCCGCCGCTTCTGGCCCAATGAGCCGGACCTTTCCGGCTATGTCGTCCGGACGCCGCGGGGCTGGGCCTTTTCCTATCGCCCCGGCGAGGAGGACGACGAGTCGGTCTTCCATCTCGAAACGCATCCGATGCGCCTCGGCGAATATATAACGTTGACCGAGCCTGACGGAGAGCGCCTCCCCTTCCGGGTCGCGAGTTTGAGTGCCCTCGGCGGGTTAGCGACGGCGCAGACGTCTACACGATAGATGGAGCGGTTCTTCACCAGCTTTGCCAGCGTAATGGCCAGCAAGGCAGGTCAACCTTCGGCATTCGCCCTATCGGTCGCGCTGATACTCCTCTGGATCGGAACGGGGCCCCTATTCGGCTGGTCCGACACATGGCAGCTCGTCGTCAATACAGCGACGACGATCATCACCTTCATCATGGTGTTCCTCATCCAGAACTCGCAGAACAGGGATGCCGCGGCGCTCCAGGCGAAACTCGACGAGGTTATCCGCGCCTTGGGACATGCCAGAAACGAGTTCATCGGCATTGAGCATCTTACCGATACCGAGATCGAGCGGATCCGGACGCGCCTGGAAGGAGAGGTTGAAAGAACCGGCAATGGCCGGAAGAGTTCTCAAGCCGTCACTAGATTGCTGCGGAGGCGGTAGGCGATGCTAGAGATTAGGATCCCCATCCTCACCCAAACCCGCCGCGAAGGCGATTCGAAGGGCGTCCGACAGGCTGACGACGCTTAGTTTGCTCATCAGATTGGCACGGTGGATCTCGACGGTCCGGGGGCTGATGTCGAGGTCATAGCCGATCGTCTTGTTGGGGTGGCCGCGAACGAGCCCCTTCAGCACGTCTTGCTCGCGCGGTGTGAGAGCCTGGAGCCGCACCTGCGCTTCATTGCGACGGACACGGGTCCGATCCGCCTGATCTATACGGGCAAAGCCCTCCTCGATCGCCTTTATCAGTACTGCCTTTTCGAAGGGTTTTTCGATGAAGTCGACGGCGCCTGCCTTCATCGCCTGGACGGCGACATTGACGTCACCATGGCCGGTCATGGCGATGACGGGGAGCGTCGAGCCGCGATCCCGCAGCGCCTGCTGCACCTCCAGCCCGTCCATGCCGGGCATGCGGATGTCGAGAAGGATGCAGCCGGGCTCGACTTCTCTCTCCTTCAGGAACTCGGTGCCCGAGAGGAAGGACTTCACCAAGAAGCCCGACGTCTTGAGCATGAAGCCGGCCGAGCGGCGGATCGCCTCGTCGTCATCGACCAGATAGACGATGCGGTTATTGTCGTTCATCCGACTCTCCCCCCGCTTCGAGCAGCGTGAAGTGAAAGGCCGTGCCGCCGAGCTGCGACGGCTCGGCCCAAATCCTTCCGCCATGGCCTGTGATGATGGTGTGGCAGATAGAAAGGCCGAGCCCCATGCCGGCCGACTTGGTGCTGACGAATGGATCGAACAGACGCTTCGAGACCTCTGGAGGCAAGCCAGGACCGCTGTCGGCGATGACGACCTCGACGAATTCATCGTCATGCCGTCGCGAGCTGATCTCCAGCCGGCGGACCATTAAGCCATCCATGGCTTCGATCGCGTTTCGGATGAGATTGAGCAGCACCTGCTGGATCTGGATGCGATCGACGAGGACTCGGTCGAGATCGCGCCGCAGCTTCACGTCGACTTCAATGCCCCGCTCGCCCGCGCCGACCAGCGCGAGGGCGCTTGCCTCGCTGATGAGGCGGCTGAGGCTCTCGATACGGCGTTCGGTCTCGCCGCGGGAGATGAAGTCCCGCAGTCGCCGCACGATATGGCCCGCGCGAACAGACTGGGAGGCGCAATCGTCCAGCGCCTCGCGGACCGTCTCCACCGTCTCCGGTCTGGCATCTTCCAGCATGTCCCGCACCGTCTCGACATAATTGGCGATCGCGGTGAGCGGCTGGTTCAGTTCGTGGGCAAGCGACGTGGCAAGCGAGCCCATGGCCGTCACGCGCGACACATGGGCCAGTTCCGATTGGAGGCCATGCAGTCGCAATTCGGTTTGCTGCCGCTCCGTCAGGTCCTGGATGAAGCCGGTGAAAAGACGTTCCTCGCCGATCCGCGTCTCGCCGACATGGAGGTGAATGGGAAAAGTGGAGCCATCCCGCCGCCGCGCCGTCGTGACTCGCCCGATCCCGATGATCCGCCGCTCCCCGGTGCGAAGGTAGCGCTCCAGATAGCCGTCATGCCGCTCCCGATCCGGCGAGGGCATCAGCGTGCTGACATTCTCGCCCAGCAGCTCGGCTTCGGCATATCCGAACATCTCCTCCGCCGTCGCGCTGAAGGAGACGATATGACCCTGCACATCGATGACGATCATGGCATCGGGAACTGTCTCGAGGATTGAGCGGAGGTGACGTTCGCGCCTCTCGAGCTCGCCTACGAGCGCGCCCACCTCCTCGGCGGCATGCAGGGCACGCGCATGCTCGGCTTCGGCGAATTCCCGCTGCCCTTTCTCGGCGCCTCTGGCGCGCACCAGACGCTCGACCAGAAACACGATGCCGGCGCAAACGGCGAAGTAGATGCCGAGATGAACGGCGTCCGCCGTGTTCAGGACCCCGTCTTCAAGGAAGATGAGTGCCCCGGACGCGATCGAAAGGACAGCCGCGGCGGTGGCGGCACCGCGGCCAAAATAGATGCCGCACGCAAGAACCGAGACGGTGAACAGGATGAGCGGCGCACGACCATCGAGCCACGGCTGGAGTGCGTAACGGATGAGGAGGGCAAGCGCGACAGCCACCACGGCGGCAGCCAGGCCCATGGCTTCCTGCCTTACCCGACCTCTGCCGTCGGCGAGCGACGCTTCAAGAGGCTTCCGCGGAGTATCCTGATCGGCCATTGGTCACCCCTGCCGGTCTTTTACCAACAGGAGCGGCGACGGTATAGCTAGCGAGGCTTTAGGCAACTGCAACTCGGCCAGCCGGGCAGCGGCGACAAGTGAAGGCTCTTGTCCCTCGGCCATTCGCCCTAGGAATATTCCGTATCGCAGCTTCGCGCGCAGGCGGCGAATGAAGGTCTGGAGCCTCCGCGGACCCAGGACCCATCGAGTGAATATGACAGGCAACCAAGTGACGCCCCTGATTACCCAGGATCGAGCTCTGTCCGAGGGACCCTGTCAGGAAGAGCCGGCGATCGGCCCCTGGCATAGCTTGACATCCCAGCAATGCCTCCAACGGCTTGCAACCCACGCCGAAGGCCTGACCAGCCGGGAGGCGTCCGACCGGCTCACACGGTTCGGCCGCAACATCATCCCCGCCGGGGGCCGCACCGGCCTGGCACTCCTGTTCGTGAGGCAGTTTCGAAGCCCGCTCATTTATCTCCTGCTCGGCGCGGTGCTCGTCTCAGTCCTGCTCGATCATGGGCGCGACGCGATATTCATCGCCGTCGTCCTCATGATCAACGCCACCATCGGCAGTCTCCAGGAATATCGCGCGGAGACCAGCATGGCGGCGCTGCGCCGGCTGATCCGCCAGAAGGCGCGGGTGCGGCGCGACGGCGCCTCGACAATTGTCGAGGCCGACCAACTAGTGCCGGGCGACATAGTGGAAGTGGAATCAGGTGTCGCCGTCTCCGCCGACCTTCGCCTGCTGTGGAGCAGCGAGCTTCGCGTCAATGAGTCCACCTTGACCGGGGAGTCACTGGCCGTCCGCAAGGAAGCCAGCGCCGTTCCCGCTCAATCAGCCGGAACAGGCGACCGGCCCAACATGCTCCACGCCGGAACCACCGTCGAGGAAGGCCGCGGTGTCGCGGTGGCCGTGGCTACCGGCCTATCAACCGTCTTGGGCGAGATCAGCGCCTCGCTCGGAACCGCGGCCACCGCGCCCCCGCCGCTGGTGCTGCGGCTGGAGCGCCTCGCCAGACAGATAGCGATCGGCACCGTCGCTTTGATCGCACTGCTCGCGATCCTGCTAGGCAGCGAGGGCGAGCCCTTTTCCCAGATATTGCTGCTCGCCGTCGCGCTCGCCGTCTCCGCTATTCCCGAGGGCCTTCCGATCGCCGTCACGGTAGCCTTGTCGGCAGCCACTCGGCGCATGGCCGCCCGCAATGTGATCGTGAGGACGCTCCCGGCGGTGGAAGGCCTCGGCGCCTGCACTCTGATCGCCAGCGACAAGACCGGGACGCTGACCCAGAACCGCTTGTCGGTCGAGCGGGTGTCGTTGCCCGACGGACGATGCCTCACGCGAGAAAACTGGCACGATCCGGCGTTGAAGGAACTCGCGAAGGCCGTCGCGACCTGCAACGAAGCGGCGCCGGCGCCCGACGGCGCCTTCGGGGACAGCGTCGATGTTGCCCTGGCCGAGTTCGTGACCGAGGCGGGAATCGATTTCGCCAAGGCTGCCAACACACCACGCATCGCCATGCTGCCCTATGAGCCCGCGCGCCGCTTTGCCGCCGCCGCCGTCGGCGGCAACGGTGCCGGTCAGCTCTATGTGAAGGGCGCCCCAGAGGTCGTCCTACCCATGTGCGAGTTGCGGGATGACGGCGCCTCGCGGGCAGCCGTTTGGCTTGCCGAAGCAGGCTATCGGGTCCTGGCGGTAGCGGGGCGAGCCCTGGCGCCCAATGAGAGCATTGACTGCGGCAGCCCTCACGGGCTGCGGCTCCTCGGATGGGTCGGCCTGCTCGATCCGATCCGGCCAGAAGCGCCTGCGGCCATCGCAAGATGCGCCGAGGCGGGGATCAAGGTCCGGATGATAACGGGAGATCATCCGGGCACCGCCCTCACCATCGCGCGCCAGCTCGGACTCACCGCAACTGCCGAGCAGGTGGTTACGGGACAAGACCTCGGTGCCGCTCATCCTGAACGCTTTGCCGAACTAGTGGCGAAAGGCCGCGTTTTCGCCAGGATCGAGCCGACTCAAAAGCTCAGGATCGTGGAGACGCTCAGCGCGGCCGGCGAACTAGTCGCCGTGACCGGCGACGGGGTCAACGACGCGCCGGCGCTCAAGGCCGCGCATATCGGCGTCGCCATGGGTCGTGCCGGCACCGACGTAGCCCGCGGGGCGTCCGATCTAGTCCTGTCCGACGACAATTTCGCGTCCATCGTCGCAGGGATTGAGGAAGGGCGGATCACCTATGCCAATATACGCAAGATCGTGATTTTCCTGCTGGCCACCGGCATCGCCGAGATATTCATGTTCATCGGCGCCGTCGGCCTCGGGCTGCCGATGCCGCTGACGCCCGTTCAGCTGCTATGGAGCAATCTCGTCACCAACGGCGCGCAGGACGTGATGCTGGGTTTCGGGCGCGGCGAAGGGGATGAGCTTCGCCGTAGACCGCGGCGGCCCAACGAGCCCATCATCGACGGCTCGGCGCTTGTGCTGATGCTGCCTCCCGCCGCGACCATGAGCGTGCTCGCGCTGGCCATCGTTCAGTGGGGCGTGGATCGGGGCATGGCCTTGGCCGAGATCCAAAATGCAGTGCTCCTGATGACCGTGCTCTTCCAGAACGCCTATGTGCTATGCATGCGCAGCGAGCACCGGCCGCTTCATCGCGAGCCGCCACTTTCGAACCGATGGCTCCTGCTGGGGGTCGGCCTGGCGCTCTCGCTCCACCTCCTCGCCATGCACTGGAGTCCTTTGCGCGCAGTGCTGGGCACGGGACCGGTCGAACCGCCCATCCTCGTAGCCTGTCTGGCCGGCATGGCGCTGATCGTCATCGTGACCGAGGCCACCAAGCTCGGTGTCACGCGCTTCTACGGACATTTACGGATCGGAAGGGACGCAGCGGTCGCCTAGACCGGCTCCCACAGCCGAAGGAAAATGCCATGGCCTCGACCCACACCGAACTCGCCCGCGACGCCGCGTCGCCGCTTTCCACCCAGGCCGCCGAGATCGGCTGGAGCGCGGATCTGGTGACAAAGAGCGGAGTCCCCTTCCATGTCCGGCCCGCGCGGCCGAGCGACGAGGAGAGTCTCGCCGCCTTCTTCCGAAGCCTTCCTCCCGAAGACTTGCGACACCGCTTCCTGACGGGACTTAAAGAAGTCGGACATGAGCGATTGAAGGATATGGTCCGAAACGACGATCCCCACACAATCAACTTCCTCGCCGTCGATGAACCGTCGGGCACGATCCTCGCCACTGCGATGCTGGCGGCGACGAAAGATTATTCCGAAGGAGAGTTCGCCCTGTCCACCAGGCCCGAATGGAAACAGAAGGGCATCAGCTGGACCCTTCTCGATCATCTTGTGCGCTATGCCCAAGCCGCGGGCATCGGAACGATGAAGTCGATCGAGACATCGGATGATGCAATGGCGCTGCAGCTGGAACGGGAGATGGGCTTTACCGTCCATCTTTGCGCCGAGGACTCGACGCTCATGATCGCCGAGAAGAAGCTGGCCGCTCACCGATGATCACCACCTCTCCCTTGAGGAACTCCAGTACGAGCAGAGTCATAACTGTGACGCTGAGCGAAATAGAGCTGCTCGCCTTGGACAACTGGATTGCGAGGCGTCGTGGGCCACGCCCCTCTCGAGAGGAAGCCGTGCGCAGGCTCGTGACGTGCGGGCTATCCGAACACCCAGGGCAGTAATGTCACCCAGGGAGAATAGAGGGAGCGGCTGGCGAAGCCGTACGCTGAAAGGCCCTCGAGTGGCCAGCTCCTCACGGCGTGATCGCCACCTTGATGACACCGTTGCGCTGATGGGCGAACAGGTCATAAGCGCTTTCGATATCGTCGAGGCCGAAGCGATGCGTGACGAGCGGTGCGGTGTCGATCCGCCCGTTCGCGACGAGGTCCATCAGCCGCCGCATCCGTTCCTTGCCGCCAGGGCAGAGCGTGGTCACGATCTTGTGGTCGCCAAGACCCGCGGCGAAGGCGTCGAGCGGTATCTTGAGATCGGAGGAATAGACGCCAAGCGAAGACAGGGTTCCCCCGGGCCTGAGCACTCGTAACGCCGCTTCGAACGTGGCTTGTGTCCCCAAGGCCTCGATCGCCACGTCTACGCCGCGCCCATCGGTTAGGCGCATTATCTCGGCTACCGGATCGACGGCCGCGAAGTCGATGACCTCATTGGCGCCCATCTCGCGCGAGAGTGCCTGACGCTCGGCAACATGCTCCACGGCGAAAATCCTTGCGGCTCCCATGAGCCGAGCCCCGGCGGTCGCGCACAGGCCGATGGGTCCCTGCGCGAACACCGCGACGGTGTCGCCGAGCCGGACATGGCCCGACTCCGCACCGCCGAAGCCGGTCGAAAGGATGTCGGGACACATCAGGACCTGCTCATCGGTGAGCCCCTCTGGGATCAGGGCGAGATTGGCCATGGCGTCGGGCACGAGAAGATATTCCGCCTGGGCGCCATCGATGCTGTTTCCAAAGCGCCATCCTCCAATCGCTTTCCAGCCATGCCTGGTCCCGGCGCCGCATTGCGCCCAGCAGCCCGAGAGCGACGCGTTGGATTGCCCGGAAGGTGTGATGGCGCCAGCAATCACGCGCTGTCCCTCGGTGAAACCCTGCACGGCGGAGCCCAGTTTCTCGATCACGCCCACAGGCTCATGGCCAACGGTCCGGCCGCGATCGACGGGATATTCCCCTTTCAGGATATGGACGTCAGTGCCGCAGATCGTCGTGGTCGTTATCCGGATGAGCGCGTCCAGCGGCCCTATGTCCGGAATCGGCTTTTCGCCGAGGACTATCCGTCCCGGCTCAATGAAGATCGCGGCCTTCATCTTGGTCGCCATGCTTGCTGCTCCTCTCCAACCGGGCCGAGGAGAGGTGATGCACGCCTTGGCGCGGGCGGTCGCTACGCAATGGTCCTTACTAGAGATCCGTGGCGCTTTCGCCGATCCCTGGAGCCTGAATCGAGGCCTCCTCCCCGCTGTCGCCGTCACCGCAGCGGGCCAGTTTGGAGCGTTCCTCCGCAAGCAGCTGCCTGAGGACCCGCTTCTGGGCGGGATTGGAGGAACGACTCAGCCGACGCTCAAAGTTCTGGATATTCAGCCTGGTCAGCCAGGGATCCATCTTTCCTCTCCGGATAGGCCTGACTCCGGATGAGGACGAGAATTACCACAGCCTGGGAGCCAAGTCCCGTTGCACCACACTTGGATAACGCCGTGCGGCGCTCCTACCACGTATGATTTCGTATGATCGAGGTCCTTTGCCAGGCGTATTTTCGGGTTCGGCTATGAACGGGAAGGAGGATCCGACATGCGCCCCGATCAATCGACCACGCCCCGTACCGTGCGACGCGCTTTGCCGGCGTTCACGGAGCAACTGTTCGAACCCTTTGGCAGGCTGAGGTCCGAGCTAGACCGGCTTTTTGACGAGGTCCCAAGCCGCATGCCCGCCCTTCAATTCGGGCGGACAGGGCCCACGGCGCCAGTCCCTGCCCTCGAGATGACGGAGTCCGACGAGGCCTATAAGCTTACTGCCGAGCTTCCGGGCATAGACGCCGCCAATGTCGAGGTGACGGTCGCCGAGGGCGTCCTGACCATCACTGGCGAGAAAAAGGAAGAGAGGGAGGAAAAGGAGAAAAATTATTATTTCTCCGAACGCAGCTACGGCTCATTCCAGCGCAGTCTCCAACTTCCAGGCGACGCGGCGGCGGACAAGATCACCGCCAGGAGCAAGGATGGCGTGCTGACCATCACCTTGCCCAAGGATGAGAAGGCGAACGCCCGCAAGCGGCGCATAGAGATCGACGCCAAATAGTCGCCGGTTGAGCGGTCGAGGGGGCGTCGCAACCACGGCGACGCCCTTTTTGCGAGTCGTCAGGGCGCCTCAGCCGGTGAAGGCGGGGTCACTCAGCAGGCGACGCGCGTCGAAAGCCGCCCTGGCTTCCACTGGTGCAGCGCCGCGACCCATCACGATTTCCGCCTGAGCCTCATCCCGCCGGTTCCTCGTCGATGAGTCTTTAGGCCACCAGGCCGGGTCCCCTGGAACATCACCAAGTCTGAGACCATGGCGATAGAGGCGCCAATAGGATTTCCACGAAGCGTAGCCGGGGCTGTAGCGGAGCCGATAGCTACCGTCGGGAGCCGCATAGACGTAGACGTCTTGCTCCACCGAACGCGCGACGATCTGGAACCAGTCGAAGCCCTCCTGGAGGGTAAGCTCCGCGCAGCGCCGTAGCAGGAAATGTTCGAGCGTCCTCGTGGGCGTCGCCGGCGCGCCTGAGAACGTCACCCTGAAGCGGCCCGTGGCCACCTCTTCTTCATAATATCCGCCAGCGGGGCGCTGACCGCCTATATCAGCCTGATAGGGCGTGGACTGGCCCGCACATGCCACCAGGGTCGCTACGAGGGTCAGCATGAGAAGCGGGCGTCCAGGATGACGCGGTCGCTGAGTGTCCATCCGCTCACTCCCTCAGTTTGTCCTCCCTATCCCCCCGCGAGCTAGATCCTTTCGATAGGTATGAATCCCTAGCCAGGGCTGGGACGAGCAGGAGGTGCTGGAGCGGCTACGGAATAATCCTGATTCAGCTCCGGTGGCGCTCCAGTCATCAAGACGGGGAGGCTCGCTTGATGCGCAGTCTCGGAGACGATCGATGACTGTATCAAACAGGTGCGAGGGCGAAGCGAAACCAATCTGGCGCGAAATGCTGGGCGAGGTGGCGAGCCCGGCCGCCCACGGCCTCGGATGATCCAAGTGGGCGAACGTCCGGCTCCCTTGGCGGACGTGCCGCCGCTCTATCGGCTCGAAGGACTGAGCAAGGTCTACGGCGTCGCGAGTAGCGCGGTTCATGCATTGCGTGGGGTCGACCTGGTCATCGCAGGAGGCGAGCTGATCGTCCTGCTCGGCCCGTCCGGGTCCGGAAAATCCACATTGCTCAACATCATCGGCGGGCTCGACCGGGCGAGCGGCGGCCATGCCTGGTTCGGTAACGTCGACCTCACGGAATGCGATGACGATGAGCTCACCGAATATCGCCGGCGCCATGTCGGCTTCGTCTTCCAGTTCTACAACCTGATCGCGTCGCTGACGGCGCGCGAGAATGTTTCGCTCATCACCGAGATCAGCGAGGATCCGATGGATCCGGCCGAGGCTCTGACGCTGGTCGGTCTCGAACAACGCCTCGACCATTTCCCTGCGCAACTATCGGGAGGCGAGCAGCAAAGGGTGGCGATCGCCCGGGCGATTGCGAAGCGGCCTGACGTTCTGCTTTGCGACGAGCCCACCGGCGCGCTCGACAGCGAGACGGGAACGCGCGTGCTCGCCGCCATCGAGACGATCAACCAGGAGCTTTCGACGACAGCGCTCGTCATCACCCATAACGCGGTGATCGCGGGGATGGCGGACGAGGTCATATTGTTCGGCGATGGTCGCATAGCATCCAGCTACCGCAATACGGCCCGGCAATCTCCGCTGGAACTCAAATGGTAGCGCGCCGCTCCCCGCTGGTCGCCAAGCTGTGGCGCGACCTCTGGCGGCTGCGTGCGCAATCCGTCGCCATCGCCCTGGTCATGGCCGCGGGTGTCGGAATGGTGGTGATGTCGTTCGGCATGATCCGCTCGTTGGAGGCAACGCGGGAAGCCTATTATGGACGCTACCGCCTCGCCAATGTCTGGGCGCCGCTTAAGCGTGCCCCGGAAAGCGTGATTGTCCAGGTCCGGGCGCTGCCGGGCATCGCCGACGCCGAAAGCCGGATCACCGCGGCGGCGACCCTGGACATAGCGGGCGTCGACGAGCCGGTGTCGGCCCGCTTCCACTCGATCCCGCCGGGCGGACAACCTCGCATTAATGCGCTGGTGCTCCGCTCCGGACGCTGGCCCGATCCGCGCCGGCCGAACGAGGTACTGCTCGGCGAAAGCTTCGCCGAGGCCAGAGGCCTCAGGTCCGGAGATACCCTTCAGGCACTTCTCTACGGGAAGCGGACCGAGCTGCGCATCAGCGGGACAGTGCTCTCTCCCGAATATGTCTACTCGGTCGCGCCTGGGCAGCTCTTTCCCGACAACCGCCGTTTCGGGACCTTGTGGATGAACCGCGAACCCTTGGGCGCCGCACTCAACCTGGATGAAGCCTTCAACGAAGTCACGGTCAGGCTGCAGCCAGCGGCCGACGAGGCGGAGGTGATCCGGCGGCTGGACATCATCCTCGCTCGCTATGGGGGCGTCACCGCCTATGGGCGTGACGAGCAGATTTCGGACCGTTTTCTCACCAACGAGATCAGCCAGCTGAGAACGACGGTGGAAGTGCTGCCGCCCATCTTCCTGGTTGTCGCCGCGTTCCTCCTGAACATCGTGCTGGCCCGCCTGGTCGAAACCGAACGCGAGGTGATCGGCCTCCTGAAGGCCTTTGGCTATCGCGACCGCGACATCTTCATCCACTATGGCGAGCTTGCCCTGTTGATGTCGATGGGCGGGTCAATCCTGGGCTGCGTCCTCGGGGCGTGGCTGGGCCGCGGGCTGGCGGCCTTGTACCAGGATTTCTACGTCTTCCCCTTCCTGCGTTTCGGCGCTGGCTTTGACATCTATCTGATCGCCGTCGGAGCGGCTCTGGGAGCCGTGCTGATCGGAGCGGCGGGCGCCGTCCGCCGGGCCGCCGCGCTCACTCCCGCGGAGGCGATGCGCCCCCCCGCCCCCGCCGACTTCTCGGGACGCGTCACGCGCGCGCGCTCAGCGCTTCACGGACTGGACGAGCCGACGCGGATGATCCTGCGCGGCCTTGCACGCCGGCCGCTGCGATCGATGCTGTCGGTGATCGGCCTCGCCGCCTCACTGTCCCTCTATATCGCCTCCGCCTCGGCCACGGACAATGTCGAGCGGATGATAGAGCTCAGCTTCGGCCGCGCGCAGCGCGAAAACCTCGCGGTCACTTTCGCCGAACCCCGGCACCGGCGCGCTTTGTCGGAGCTGGCGAGCCTACCCGGGGTGGTGCGTGTGGAGCCTTATCGAAGCGTCTCCGCCACTCTTCGCGCCGGACCGCGTTCCGAGCGGCAGGCATTGCTGGGCCTGGACCGGGGCGCGGACCTCGCCCGCCTCGTCGATCTTGAGGGCCGGGTCGTGCCGCCGCCTCCCAGCGGCGCCGTGCTGAGTGAACGCCTTGCCCGCGATCTTGAGGTTGGAGCGGGCGACAGGATCGAGGCAAGGCCGGCCGAGGGGCACCGCCGGACGCTCGATCTTACGGTTCAAGCGGTGGTGAAGAGTCCCACTGGCGCGGGACTCGTCATGAGCCGAGCCGCGCTCAATCGCCACTTGCGGGAGGGGGAAATTGTCTCCGGAGCCTATATGGCGGTCGACCGCAAACACCTACCCGACATCTACCGGCGGCTGAAGGAGACCCCGCTGATCGCGGGAGTGTCCGTCCAATCCGCAGTGGTTCAGGGAGTGCGCGATACGATCGCCAGCAACATGGGCATCGTCACGCTCTTCAACACGGGCTTCGCGGCGGCGATCGTGCTGGGGGTCGTCTACAACAGCGCCAGGATCAGCCTCTCCGAGCGCGCACGCGACCTTGCGTCGCTGAGAGTGCTGGGCTTCCGGCGCCGGGAGGTCGCCTATGTCCTCCTCGGCGAGCAGGCTCTTCTGCTTCTCCTCTCCCTGCCGCTCGGCCTGATCTTGGGCGTGCTGCTGTCGCGCTACATGACAGAGCAGTTCAGCGGGGATCTCTTCACGATTCCCGTCGTGACCAACCCGGCCACCCTCGCCGAAGGCGTCCTAGTGGTCGGCGCGGCGGCGGCCGGGACCTGGGCGCTGGTGAAGCAACGCGTCGATCGCCTGGATCTCGTCCGCGCGCTCAAGACGCGGGAATAGACGATGGCCGCGCGACTTATCACTGGCCCACGGATTATCGGTGGCCTCTTGCTCCTCGCGCTCGCCATCGCGGTCTATTTCGCCGTGCGGCAGGCGCCAGTTCCGGTCGAGGTCGGTGAGGTGAGCCGCGGACCGCTGCTCATCTCGGTGGAGGACGAAGGAGAAACCAGGGTCGCCAATCTCTATATCGTCTCTGCCCCCATGACGGGTCAGCTCCGGCGGGTGCCGCTCAAACCGGGGGATCCGGTGATTGCCGGCCGGACCGTGTTGGCACGCATCCAGCCTATCCAGCCGGAGCCGCTTTCCTCCAGGCGCTATGCCGAGACGTTGGCGACAATCCGGGCCCTCACCTCGCAGCAGGCGGCGATCGGAGCGCGAGCGGACGAAGCTCGGGCGAGGCGCGACCTGGCGGAACGCGAACTCGAGCGCGCCGAAACGCTGTTCAGACGCGGATTCGTCTCCAAGGCCGCCCTCGAGCGGGCCCGGGCGGAGCGCGATCGGGCTCTCGCATCCTTTTCTGAAGTGCGCGAGGCCGCCGAGGCAGCGCGCTTCGACCGGGAGGCGGCCGAGGCACAGCTGATCACGCGAGGGCAGGGTCTTGGATCCACCGATGTCGTCGCGCCGGTCAACGGGCGCATCATGACGGTCCCGCAGGAGAGCGAGCGGGTGGTGATCGCGGGCACGCCGCTCGTCGAGATCGGAGACCCCGCACGTCTCGAGATCGTCACCGATCTTCCTTCCGCCGACGCGGTGCGGATCAGGCCTGGAGCGCCGGTGGAGATCGACGCCTGGGGCGGTGATCGCCTGCTCCGCGGACAGGTGCGCCTGATCGAGCCCTACGGCTTCAGGAAGATCTCCGCGCTCGGCGTCGAGGAACAGCGCGTCAATGTCATCATCGCCTTGTCCGAGCCCCGCGATGCGTGGGAACGGCTCGGCCACGGCTATCGCGTGATCGTCCGCATCGCGGTGTCGTCCAAGCCCGCCGTGCTGCGCGTGCCGGTGAGCGCCCTCTTTCGCCAAGGCGAAGGCTGGTCGTGCTTCGCGATCGATGCCGACGGACGGGCGCAGCTCATGCCGCTGACGGTCGTGGCGATGAACGACGAGATGGCTGAAGTCCGTAACATCGACCCCGGTCTTCGCGTCATCCTCCATCCCAGCGACCGCGTCCGGGACGGGGTGAGGGTGAAGGAGCAATCCTACTGAACTGGCCGGCCCGATCACTCCACCGATAGAAGCCTCTTCTCCTTCGCGGGAGATGCGCTGTCGACAGTCGGTGTTTCCTCGCGAATTGCGGCCTCGGCCCGCGCCACGAGACCGAGCGTCTTCACGAAGCTGTCCGGGTTGAGCGACATCGAATCGATGCCGGCCCCCACCAGAAACGGCGCGTATTCCGGGTGGTCGCTGGGGGCCTGGCCGCAAATGCCGACCTTGATGCCGGAGCGGTGCGCCGTCTCGATCGCCTGCTCGATCAACCGCTTCACCGCCTCGTCCCGCTCGTCGAACAGGCTGGCCAGTTCGGCGGCATCGCGGTCGACCCCGAGAATGAGCTGCGTCAGGTCGTTCGAGCCGATGGAGAAGCCATCGAAGCGCGCCGCGAACGCGTCGGCCAGGATGACGTTCGAAGGTATCTCGCACATCATGTAGATCTGGAGTCGGGCCTCGCCGCGACGTAGGCCGTTCCCGGCCATGGCAGCCAGCACTTTGTCCGCCTCGGCTGGGGTGCGGCAGAACGGCACCATCACGATCACATTGGTGAAGCCCATCTCTTCGCGAACGCGCTTCAAGGCCCGGCATTCAAGCGCGAAGCCATCGCAATAGCGCTCACTGTAATAGCGCGAGGCACCGCGAAAGCCGAGCATCGGATTCTCCTCGACCGTCTCGAAGCAATGGCCTCCTATCAGGCTCGCATATTCATTGGTCTTGAAGTCGCTGAGGCGGACGATCGCCGGATGAGGGTGATAGAGCGCAGCCAGCCGGGCGATTCCCATTGAGAGGGTGTCGACAAAATAATCGGCCGGATCGCCTCCATTCGCCAGCCTGCGGACCTGCCTTGCCGCCTTAGGGTCGAGCCGCTCGGGATGGGCGGCCGCCATTGGATGCATCTTAATCCCGCTGCTGATGATGAACTCCATCCGGGCAAGCCCCACCCCCCTGGCCGGCAGGGGCCACCAGCGAAAGGCCGCCGCCGGATCGGCGAGGTTCACCATCAAGGCGGTGCGTGTTTCCGGCAGATCGCCGGTTTCGATCGTCTCGCGCGTGAAGGCGAGCTTGCCGTCATAGACGGTTCCCTTCTCGCCCTCCGCGCAGGAAAGCGTGATTGGCTGGCCTTCCCTCAGGACCGACGTGGCATCACTGGTGCCGATTACCGCCGGGACACCCAGCTCGCGGCTGACGATCGCAGCGTGGCTGGTGCTCCCGCCATGATCGGTGACGATGCCGGCGGCCCGCTTCATGATCGGCACCCAGTCGGGATTGGTGACGTCCGTGACGAGGACGGCGCCATCCCGGAACTTGTGGATGTCCTTGGGCGAACGAATTACGCAGGTCTCTCCGACAGCGATGGCGGTGCCTATGGCTGTTCCTCGCAGGAGCACCGGGCCTTTTGACTTGAGGCGATAAAGCTCGAAGCTGCCCGGCTTTCGCGACGAGTGAACCGTCTCCGGCCGCGCCTGCAGAATGTAGAGCAGCCCCGTCTCTCCATCCTTGGCCCATTCGATATCCATCGGCCGGCCGTAATGAGCCTCGATCAACACGCCCCAACGCCCCAGCTCCAATATCTCGGCATCGTTGAGGACATTGGCCTTGCGTTGTCGGATGGCTGTCGGCACGACCTGGGTGCGCTCATCCGGATGGCGCGCGAGGATCATCCGTTTCGCCTTTGCGCCCAGGCTTTTCTCGATGAGAGGGCTGCAGCCGCCCTCCCCGAGGAGAGGCTTGAACAGAACGTATCGATCCGGATCGACGAGCCCCTGCACCACCGTCTCGCCCAGCCCCCAGGCGGCGCTGATCACCACCACATTGGGGAAGCCCGTTTCGGTGTCGAGCGTGAACATGACGCCGGACCCGGCGAGGTCCGCCCGGACCATGTGCTGAACTCCGACCGACAGCGAGACGTCCAGATGCCCGAAACCCTTGAGTTCGCGATAGCTGATCGCCCGGTCGGTGAAGAGCGAGGCATAACAGCGGCGGCAGGCATCCAGCAGGGCGGGCTTGCCGCGGACGTTGAGGAAGGTTTCCTGCTGCCCGGCAAAGCTGGCGTCGCCCAGATCCTCCGCCGTGGCGCTGCTGCGGACCGCTACCGCCGGCTCGTCGACCCCCAGCTCAGCGGCGAGGCGATCATAGGCGGATTCCAGGCTGCGCGTCATGGCGGGCGAAAATGTGCCGCCGAGGATCAGCGAACGGATCGACCGCCCAGCTTCCCTCAGCGCGATTTCACCGTCCTTCAACCGCGTGAGAATGCCCTGCATCGGTTGTTCGAGGCGATTAAGCTCGATGAAGCGCCGATAGGCGCCAGCCGTGGTCGCGAATCCGCCCGGGACGCGAATGCCCTTGTTCGTCAGAGCCCGGGTCATTTCACCCAGAGAGGCGTTCTTGCCGCCCACCCGGGCGACATCGCCGATGCCGATCTCATTGAACCAGATAACGTCCTGCATGGAACCAGCTCCTCGTTGAAGCCGGCAGCTTGGGCCGGTGCAGGCCGCAAGTCTGTGCGGGAAGATACGTAGAGAAGGGGAATAGGTGCATTCCCTTATGGTGCCTTCCGGCGCTCGCGAGCAGCCTCCTCATCTTGGCGGCGAAGGAGAGGGATGGCCGTGCGGAAGCCTGTTCAGGCATTGGCGATGGCGGCGGCCGCCGCGTCGGCGCTGACATATGTCCGGTATCGCCGAGACATCGCCGACATTCGGGCCGCGGCCCTGCGCGGGGGAACGATCGCAGCGACCGCGGCGGGCCCCGTCGAATATGCCGAGGCGGGGCAAGGCGCGCCCTTGCTTCTCATCCATGGCGCTGGAGGCGGCTACGACCAGGGATTGCTCATCGGCCGCATGTTCGGCGAAGGCTATCACATCATCGCTCCGTCGCGCTTCGGCTATTTGAGGACCCCCGCTCCCGAAGATGCGTCGCTTGTGGCGCAGGCCGAGGCACATGCGGCGCTTCTCGACCACCTCGCGATCGGCGAGGCTATCGTGGTCGGAGTGTCGGCCGGCGCGCCTAGTGCCATAGAGCTCGCGCTCCGGCATCCTGACCGCGTATCGGCACTGATCCTTCTGGTGCCACGCACCTACGATCCAAGCCAGTCGGTCGGGGTGGACGACAGCGCGTCCAGCCAGGTTGTGCTGCGACTGATCGAGGCCTCGTCGGACTTTCTCTTCTGGCTTGGCACCAAGGTGGCGCGCGGCTCGGTTATTCGCTTCCTCGGTGTTCGGCCGGAGCTGGAGGCAAGCGCCTCCGACGCGGAGCGCGCTCGGGTCACCGAGGTGATGCGGAGCATTCTGCCGCTTTCCGAGCGCGTCGGCGGCCTTGCCCTGGACAGCCGACTGGAGCTTTCGGCCTGGCCTCTCGAGGAGATGCGGGTTCCGGTCCTGATCGTCTCGGCGAAGGACGATCTGTTCAAGACGCTGCCGGGCGCGCGCTTCACTGCCGAACACATACCGGACGCCGAGATGAGAATACTCGAAAGCGGCGGCCATCTCATGGTCGGCCAAGGCGCGCAGGTGAAGGCGTGGACAGAGGATTTTCTCCGCCGACGCCTGTCCTAGGCCGCGCCTCCAGGAACCCGAAGGCCGCATTCGAAACCGGCCGGGTTATAATGCATCGATGCTTCGCCCCTTTGGGCGGCCAGTGTCCGGCGGATCATCTCGGTGCCGAAGCCGGCCTTAACCGGGGGGCGCACGGGCGGACCTTCGCGCTCTCTCCAGTGGATTGCGACCTGGCCATCCGGGGCCAGAGACCAATCTACTTCGACACGGCCGCCCGCGCAGGACAGGGCCCCATATTTGGCGGCGTTCGTCGCCAGCTCATGCATCACCAGCCCCAACGCGATAGCGATCTTGGCGCTTACCCGAACTTTGGGGCCCTCGAGAATGATGGGTGTACGGGGGGTCCTAAACGGCTCCAGTTCGGCATCGATGAGAGGCCGAAGCTGCGTCTCGCGCCAGGCGCCTGCGATCAGGGCGTCATTGGCTCGAGAGATCGCCATTAGGCGCGCCAGGAGCGTGTCCCTGAACCCATCGACGTCGTGGCTGCCGCAGGCGGTCAGTGAAACCAAGGATGTCACGATCGTCATCAGATTGCGGATCCGGTGGGCGAGTTCGCCGGCGATGAGTTGCTGCTCCTCCTCTCTTTGCTTGCGCTCGTTGATGTCCCGGATAACCACGGTGAGGAGACGTCCGCTCGCAAGGTCCTGCCGAGACAGGGTCGCTTCAAGCGGGAACTCTTCGCCGGACTTGCGCCGTCCCACCACGTCCCGCCGGGCGCCCATCAGGCGAGGCTCGGGACGAGCGGACGTGGCGAAACGAGCGGCCGAGAGCTTGTGATCGTCGCGAAAGCGCTGCGGCATCAGCAGCTCGACGGGCTGGCCCACCACTTCCGCCGCCGAATAGCCGAACATCGTCTCCGCCGCCGGGTTGAAGTAGAGGATCGTTCCGTTGCCGTCGGTACTGATGACGCCATCGCCGATCAGGGAAAGGATCGTCTGGACCTCCGGATCGGAGAACAAGGCGGAACTCATGCCCGCAAGGGAACGCGGCGAAGGCACAGGGTCGGAGGTCCGTCTCTGTCTCATCGATTCACCCTCAGATCGACATCAGTCCCCCATCATCATGCGTACAGCGGCACCTCTTCGGCTTGGATACGTGAATCTCCCAAGGCTGGAGGGGGCCCGGCCGGAAGCTCATCAGACGATCCTGACCGAGCCGGGCGCAAGCTGCCGTACGTAGAGCTACTTATTTCCTCGCGAGCGGCCCGGCGGCCATTGTCGAGTGACTCGGCAACCCGGAGGGCAAGCAATGCAGTCGATCCTGCTCCACATTTACGACGATGCGGGCCTCGAAAGCAGGCTGCAGGCGGCGTTGGACCTCGCCCGCGCCTTCGAAGGGCACATCACCTGCCTGCACGCCACGCCGCTCGAGGATTATCTTGCCGTCGATCCGCTGATCGCCGCCGCGCTTCCAGAAGAATTCTCCGACAAGATGCGCGATTTGCGCCTGGCCCTCCAGAGGCGGGTCGAGGAGCGTCTACAGCGCGAAGGGGCACGCTGGGATTGGGTCCACGTCGACGATCTGATCTCAACCGCGCTCATCGACTGGTCGGTGCTGAGCGACGTGCTCGTGCTGAGCCTGGCCGGCCCCGCATTGCTGAGGGACGAGCCCCGTCCGCTTGCAGCCAAGGTATCCACCCGCGCACCGGCGCCGGTCCTCGCCGTCCCCTCCGGCCTAGAGCAGCTGACGTTCGATCGTCCCGCGGTCGTCGCCTGGAATGGATCACCCGAAGCGGCTGTCGCGCTGAAGGGAGCCCTGCCGCTGCTCCGGTTGGTCCCCGAAGTGAAGCTGCTCGAGGTCGAAGAGCGCGCGTCTCGCTATCCGCGCGATCGGGCCGCCCGCTATCTCGCCCGGCACGGCATCGAGCCGGAGATCATGCAGCACCCCCCGGTCGACGGCGACATAGCCGAGGCGATCAGGCGCGCCACCATCGCGCTCAACGCCGGGTTGATCGTCATGGGCGCCTATGGGCATTCGCGCTTGCGGCAATGGCTGCTCGGCGGCGTCACACGGTCGCTGATCCAGGATGCGCCGGTTCCGCTGCTCCTCGGCCACTGATGGTTCGCCAGCCAGACGTTGATTAGCCGGGTAATGCTGGCCGTCCCGGCACGACAAGGATATCGCTAGGGCAGCCCAGCAGGACCGCCTCGGCGACGCTCGCCTGAAATAGTCTTGCCAGACCCTGCCGCCCATGCGTTCCGATCACCACGAGATCGGGCTTCGCTTTGTCCCACTCCCGCATGAGCACCGACATGACCTCGCCCTCTTCGACGATGCTGTGGATCTGAGGCCGGACGTCCTCCATCGCGGGGATGCTGGCGATCACCTGGTCGATTTTCGCCGTCTGGTCCGCCCGCACATCTTCCAGGATGTCGCCATAGCCGAACAGGCTCTTGGTGGCCGAGCCATAGGCGTGGACGACATAGAGCTCGTGCATGGAAGCGATGCCGCAGGCAAGGCGAAGCACTTCTTCGGCGCGCCCCTCCTCCGCCGCAGCCATGACCCGCGCATATCGGCGATGGTAGTCGTTTTGGACGACCAGCACCGGCTGCTCGGCTTCGCTCGACACGCGCGAGGCCGTGGTCCCGAAAACGACGTCGCGGAAATGAGGTTCGCCATGCGCGCCCAGGATGATGAGGTCCGGCTTCAACCGCCGCGCCTCTGCCAGGATGACGGCGGCCCCCTCTCCCTTCGTCACGTGCACCGACAATTCCAGTTCGACCAGAGGCGGCGCTTCCGCGAGGGTTTCGGCTTCGTCGTGCAGCCGTCGCCTTATCTCCGAGACCTCCTCGATCTCGCAATCCGATGCCGCCGCGTGCAGGATGTGCAGGTCGGCACCAGACTGACGCGCGAGCCTGCATGCCCGCCCCAACGCATTGTAAGCTTCACTGCTGAGATCCGTGGCGACCAGAATGCATTGCATTGCACCTTCCTTCCCAAGTCAGAGGCTATCTCTCCGGCCGTTGGTCCTCTATCTCAATAAGGGTGGATACGTAGTCGGATCCGTACCGCCGCGGTCTTACTTCGCGCGAAATGATCTAACTCAATGCGATCTGGCTGTTCGGGACCGATGGTTGCGTTCGGAGAAGTCTATGATTCGAACGGAGCCCACTCACCGCTACAGCATCGTGTCTATAGCGCTTCATTGGCTCATGTTGCTGTTGATCGTAGCTGTTTATGCGGCGATGGAGTTTCGCGAATTCTATCCGAAGGGCAGTGGGCCGCGTGAAGCGCTAAAGATGTGGCATTTCATGCTCGGATTGTCCGTCCTCGGCTTGGTATGGTTGAGGATTGCAGCCAGGCTCTTATGGGCAAAGCCACACTCACCTGCGGACGAACCAGTGTGGCGGCGGATGTTGGCGAGAGCTGTCCACCTCGCTCTTTACCTCTTCATGATCGCAATGCCGTTAGCGGGATGGCTGATCCTCAGCGCCGAAGGGGAAACCGTGCCATTCTTTGGCCTCGAACTCCCGGCGCTTGTCGGCACGGACAAGATCCTTGCGGAGCAGACCGAGCAGCTTCATGAGTTTGGAGGAACGATCGGCTATTGGTTGATAGGCATTCACGCAGCCGCTTCGCTATTCCACCACTATATTCTCAAGGACCATGTGTTTGCGCGAATGATACCGGTCCACTCATGAGCCCCAGGGGGCTCAAGCTCATCGAGGTGTGGTATGATGCTCCACTTGAAGTGGTTGGTTGCAGCCGGGTCGATGGCCGTTCTGCTCGCCGCTTGTGGCCAAGCACCAACCGCGCAGCCGCGACAGACCCCCGCGCGGGAAAGGTCTACAATGATCAATACGCCGCAATCGATAGCTGCGGAGCATCGTGAGCTTCACGAGACACTCGCACGAGCGACGGCAGAGGGCGGCGAGATGGCAGCCGCCGCTCACGAGCTGGAACGTGCTCTCGCGCCCCATTTTGAGCGTGAAGAGCAGATTGCAACGCCGCCACTAGGTCTTCTGCCGGCGCTGGCGCAGGGGGAGGCGACGGCGGAAATGCGAGCGGTGCTTCCGATGACGGACGCGCTTGAGCGTGAAATGCCTCAGATGCTCCGCGAACACGAAGCCATTCGGAACGCCCTGACCCGGTTTCGCGCCACCGCTGAGCGCAACGGACGCGAGGATTATGTGCGCTTCGCCGACAATCTCGCAGCGCATGCTCGTGAGGAGGAGGAGATCCTTTATCCCGCAGCCATTCTGATCGGACGCTACGTGGCGCAAACTGCGCCTCAGCAACAATGAACGCGAGCAAGGACCCGCTTCGTAACAGTGGTGCCCAGGAGAGGACTCGAACCTCCACGCCCTTGCGAGCGCCAGCACCTGAAGCTGGTGCGTCTACCAATTCCGCCACCTGGGCACGGGGACAAGATTCTTAGGTAGGCGGCGCGCTTAGCCAGCCCAGAGCGCGCTTGTCAACGGCTAGCCAAGCGGGCATGGGAGGCGCGGATTTTTCGAGGGTGATTTTCTAGGCTCATGGTGCAGAAACTCGATCGACTGGTAACCCTGTTCGGCGGCGGCGGATTTATCGGCCGTTATGTCGCCCAGGCCCTGTATCGGACGGGCGTCCGCGTGCGGATCGCGCAGCGCGACCCGCGGCAGGCCTTCTTCCTCAAGCCGCTGGGCGGGCTCGGCCAGACCCATTTCGTCGCCTGCGACATCCGCAAGCCGGAGCAGGTCGCCGCCGCCGTCGCGAGCAGCGACGCGGTCGTGAACCTGGTCGGCGTCTTCAAGAACCCCTATGCCGTCAATGTCGACGGCGCCCGCAACATCGCCGAAGCGGCGCGGGAGGCGGGCGTCCACGCCCTCGTCCATTTCTCCGCCATCGGCGCCGATCCCTCGGCCAAGTCCGACTATGGCCGCAGCAAGGGCGAGGGCGAGGATGCCGTGCGCGCCGCCTTCCCCGGCGTCACCGTCGTCCGCCCGTCGATCGTGTTCGGGCAGGAAGATAATTTCGTGAACCGCTTCGCCGCCCTCGCGCGGCTGCTGCCGGTCGTGCCGGTGATCAAGGGCGATACGAAATTCCAGCCGGTCTATGTCGCCGATGTCGGCCGCGCGGTCTCAACCGCGGCGCTCGATCCGCGGACGCATGGCGGCAAAACCTACGAGCTGGGCGGGCCCGAGGTCATGACGATGCGGACGCTGAACCAGCGGATCTGCGAGGCGACCGGGCGCTCGCGGCCTCTTCTCGACGTGCCGGACGCGCTGGCATCGGCGATGGCCGGGCTCTTCGGCTGGCTTCCCGGCGCGCCGATGACCTGGGACCAGTGGCTGATGCTCCAGCACGACAATGTCGTCTCGCCCGGCGCCAAGGGTCTCAACGATCTCGGCGTCGCGCCGACCCCGCTCGCCGCCGTCACCCCGGAATGGCTGACCTCCTACCGCCGCCACGGCCGCTTCGCCGTCAAGTCGCCTTATTGATGAATCCGGCCGCGTGACGGTCGTTCCGGCGGACGCCGGAATCGTGCCGTCTCCGGCCGCACAGAAAGAAAGAGTCCGGCCTTGGCCGGAATGACGAGCCAAGAATGGAAGCTTCCCTCCTCACCATCATCCTGCTCGGCATCGTCGAGGGGCTGACCGAGTTCATTCCGGTCTCCTCGACCGGGCACCTCGTGCTGGCGGGCGAGCTACTGGGCTTCGATTCCGAGGCCTCAGGCACCTTCGAGATCGTCATCCAGCTCGGCGCCATCCTCGCCGTGATCGTTCTTTACTGGCGGCGCTTCTGGGACGTGCTCATCGGCCTTGGCGGCCAGGACCGGGACTCCATCGTCTTCACGCGCAACATTCTCCTCGGCTTCCTTCCGTCCGCTATGATCGGCCTCATGGTCTATGACGCGGTGAAGGCGATGCTCGATGCGCCGATCATCGTCGCCGTCGCGCTGATCGTCGGCGGCGTCGCCATCCTGGTGCTGGAACGCTGGAACCGTCATCCGACGACGCCCAGCGTCGAGGCGATGAGCTGGAAAACCGCGCTCGGCATCGGCGTCATCCAGTGTCTGTCGATGATCCCCGGAGTCAGCCGCTCGGGCGCGACGATCATGGGCGCCATCGGCCTTGGCGTCGAAAGGAAGAGCGCGGCGGAGTTCAGCTTCTTCGTTGCCGTGCCAACCATGCTCGCCGCCTCCGGCTACGACCTCTTCAAGTCCGGCGCGGAGCTGGGCCAGGGCGCCTGGGCCACCATCGCGGTCGGCTTCGTCGTCTCCTTCGTCGTGGCCCTGCTGGTCATCAAATGGTTCATCGGCATCGTTTCGCGCCACGGCTTCGCCCCCTTTGCCTGGTATCGAATCGTCATCGGCGGCGCCGCGCTGGCCTGGCTGCTCGCGCGCTGAGCTTTTGATTGATCCTTAAGGGCTGAGGTGAGACGCTGCCCCGGAACGCCATTCGTTCGGGGGTAGTCCAATGAAATTCGTCAGCGTCCTGCCTGCGCTATGCCTCATCGCCGCGCCCGCTTTGGCCGACGAGGGGTCGAACACATCCTCGCCGCCGGCGGCGACCGCCGGCGATGCGGATACGCTCGCCGCCGCGCTCGCCCTGTTCGATGGCCAGGACGTCGATGGGCAGCTGCTTGCCTCGGCGC
Source organism: Sphingosinicella humi (assembly GCF_003129465.1). NCBI lineage: Bacteria > Pseudomonadati > Pseudomonadota > Alphaproteobacteria > Sphingomonadales > Sphingomicrobiaceae > Allosphingosinicella > Allosphingosinicella humi. The sequence continues at coordinate 1,818,220 of NZ_QFFF01000001.1, read as the reverse complement.
TTCACATGGCGAAGGCGTCGATGGAAGCCGACATGGAATCGCTGAAGGCCAAGGGCATCGACATGCCGCAGTCGCTGACGGAACGGCTGAGCGCCTTGATCTACGAGGAAACGAAGCTGATGGTGGAGCAGATGGCGCCGACCTTCCGCCAGGATGCCGCCGCCATTTACGCCCGCTATTTCACGGCCGAGGAACTGAGGGAGCTGAAGCGCCTGCAGGAGCATCCCGTCATGAAGAAGATGGAAGGGCTCGCGCCCTCGCTCATGGCGGAGCTGAGCAAGATCGGCATGCGCGCGGCGGCCGAGCGCATGCCGGAGATCGAGCGCAAGAGCCAGGAACTGGTCGAGCAATGGCTTTCCGACGAGAGCATGGCGGAAGCGGGGCCCAATACCTGATCCCCGTTCAGCAAAGGGACACCGGTCGGCTATAAGAGAGCAACCGAGTCGCTCCGCCGCGCGTTGAGTCGCGCCGCCCTTGTGCTTGAGGAGGTCCCGTCTTGCGTAAACTTCTGATCACCGCCGCCAGCCTCGCCTTCGCCGCGCCCGCTGTCGCCCAGCCCTATCCCTATCCGGAAGCGCCCGGCGAGGAGGTCGTGCGCGAGCTTCCCTCGACGCACGAGGTCGAGGCGATGGGCCATGTCATGGAGCGGATGGTCGGCGCGGTCATGGACATGCCGGTCGGCGGCATCGTCGAGGCGATGGAGCCGGGGCGCTATCATAGCGAAGCCGAGCGCAACCGGACGGTCCGCGACTTTGCGACGCGCGACGATCCCTATGCCGAGGCGCGGATGCGGGGATCGATCGATGCGATTACCGGCCAGATGGGCCTGATGACCGAGCAGCTCGCCGCGCTGATCCCGGTGCTCAGCCGCTCGATGATCGACCTCGAGCGCCGCATGGAAGAGGCGATGCGCCCCTATCATTACCATTGGGACGAATGACATCGGCCGTCATTGCGAGCGTAGCGAAGCAATCCAGGCACGGTAGCTGGATTGCCGCATCGCTCCGCTCCTCGCAATGACGAGACCCTAATAGCCAGTGGACGCCGGCCTTTGCGGCGCTATTAGTCGCTGGCCATGTGGCAGCTCTTCCAATTCCCGCTTTGTCCCTTTTCCCGCAAGGTCCGACTGATGCTGGGCGAGAAGGGCGTCGAGCATGGGCTGGTGCGCGAATCGCCCTGGCTGAAGCGCGACGAGTTCATCGACATGAACCCGGCCGGCCAGACGCCGGTGTTGGTTGAGGACAGCAAGGGCACCGTCCTCATCGATTCCAATGCCATCTGCGAATATTTCGAGGAGACGATCGACCGGGCGCCGATGATCCCCGGCACGGCGGTCAATCGCGCCGAGGTCCGCCGCCTCGTCGCCTGGTTCGACGACCGGCTCTATGGCGAGGTCGTCGGGCCGCTGATCGAGGAGCGGATGAAGAAGCGCCTCATCAGCCGCGACCCGCCCGACACGCGCGTGCTGCGCGAAGCGATGAAGGTCGCCAACAATCATCTCGACTATATCGACTATCTGCTCGACCACCGCCGCTGGCTCGCCGGCCCGGTGCTGAGCCTGGCCGACCTGACCGCCGCCGCCCATCTATCGGTCGCTGACTATCTCGGCGGCATCGACTGGCGCGGGCACAAACAGACGACCGACTGGTATGCGGTGATGAAGTCGCGGCCGAGCTTCCGTTCGTTCCTCGGCGAGCGGATGGAAGTGATCGCGCCGCCCACGCATTACGACAAGGTGGACTTTTTCTGACCTGCTGAGCAGCCCGGAAGGGTGCGATGAATATGGGCCGGTGGGCCGGGATTCCGGATCAAGTCCGGCATGACGAAGTGGGAGCGAGATGGACCATTTCCAGCTCAAGGACAGCATCGTTCATTGCGAGGAGGTCCCGCTCCCGCTGATCGCCGAGGCGGTCGGCACGCCCGTCTACGTCTATTCCTCGGCCACCATGCGCCGCCATGCGCGGGTGTTCCGGGAAGCGCTTGAGCCGCTGTCCGATCCGCTCGTCGCCTATGCCGTCAAGGCCAATCCCAACGCGGCGGTGCTGGCGACGCTCGCGCGGGAGGGCCTCGGCGCCGACGTCGTCTCCAGCGGCGAATATGCCCGCGCCCGCGCGGCCGGCATTGCGGCGGACAAGATCGTTTTCTCGGGCGTCGGCAAGACGGTCGAGGAAATGCGCCTCGCGCTGGAAGGCGGGCTTTGCCAGTTCAACCTGGAATCGCTCGAGGAAGCGCGGATGCTGGCGGAGGTAGCCCATTCGCTCGGAAAGGCCGCACCGGCCGCGTTTCGCATCAACCCCGATGTGGAGGCCGGGAGCCACGCCAAGATCTCGACCGGGGCCGCGCACAACAAGTTCGGCCTGCCGATCGACGACGCGCTCGCGGCCTATCGGCTGGCGCGGACCCTTCCCGGACTCGATGTGCGAGGGGTTGCAGTCCATATCGGCAGCCAGCTCACCAGCCTCGCGCCGCTCGAGCGCGCCTTCGCCAAGATCGGCGAACTGATCCGCGTGCTCCGCGCAGACGGCCACAGAATCGACACCGCCGATCTGGGCGGCGGGCTCGGCGTTCCCTATGATCCCGCCGCCCCGTTGCCACCGAGCCCGGAGGATTATGGCGAGATGGTTCGGCGCTTGACCGACGGTTGGGACGTGCGCCTGATCTTCGAGCCGGGCCGCCTCATCGTCGGCAATGCCGGCGTGCTGCTGACGCGGGTGATCCGGGTGAAGCCCGGGGTGGTCCATCCCTTCATCATCGTCGACGCGGGGATGAACGACCTGATGCGGCCCAGCCTTTACGACGCCTGGCACGCGATTGAGGCGGTCGCGCCTAGGGGCGAGCAATGGGTCGCCAATGTCGTCGGACCGGTGTGCGAGACCGGCGATACCTTCGCCACCGCCCGCAGTATGGACCGGGTGGAGGCGGACGACCTCCTCTTCTTCCGCACCGCCGGCGCCTATGCCGCGACCATGGCGAGCACCTACAATAGCCGGCCGCTCACCCCCGAGGTGCTCGTCGACGGCGACCGGTGGGCGGTCGTCCGGGAGCGCATCGACGTCGAGGCGCTGATCAAGGCCGACAGAATACCGTACTGGATGCAGCCTTGACCCCTTCGTGACGAGCCCGGCATGAAAGGCCCCCAATCGGAGATCGCCATGAAATTCCTCGCGTTCCTGTCCTTCCTGTTCCTCGCCCTCCCCGCCGTCGCCCAGACCGGGCTCAGCGCGGAGGAGCGACAGATCGTCCAGACCGTCGACGCGGAGCGTGAGCGAACCATCGGCCTCCTCGAGCGGATGGTGAACCAGAATAGCGGATCCCTGAACCTCGCCGGCGTCGAAGCGGTCGGCAAGATGGTGCGCTCGGAGCTGGAGCCGCTCGGCTTCGACGTCCAATGGGTAGACATGCGCGAGACCGGCCGCGCCGGCCACATCGTCGCCACTCACAAGGGCGACGGCCAGGGCAAGCGCGTGCTGCTGATCGGTCATCTAGACACGGTGTTCGAGCCGGACTCGTCCTTCCAGGCCTTCACCCGCAAGGGCGACCGCGCCGTCGGCCCCGGCATCGGCGACGACAAGGGCGGGGTCGCCATCATCGTCGCCGCGCTGAGGGCGATGGACAAGGCCGGCACGCTCGGCGAGGCCGATATCAAGGTTGTCCTCACCGGCGACGAGGAGCGCACCGGCTCGCCGATCGAAGTCGCCCGCCGCGATCTCATCGAGGCCGGCCGCTGGGCCGACGTCGCGCTCGAGTTCGAGAATCTCGCGCGAGACGACGCCGGCGTCGAATATGGCACCGTCGCCCGCCGCAGCTCGACCGGCTGGACGCTCACCACCCATGGCCGCACCGGCCATTCGAGCGGCATCTTCCGCGAAGGCGCCGGCTATGGCGCGATCTACGAAATGGCACGCATCCTCGACGCCTTCCGCCGCGAGCTGCCCGAGCCCAACCTCACCTATAATGTCGGCGTCATGGCCGGCGGCACGCCCGCGAGCATCGACGAGCAGGGCTTCCGCGTCACCGCGTCCGGCAAGACCAACATCATCCCCGAGACCGCCATCGCTCGCGGCGACCTGCGCAGCCTCACCCGCGAGCAGGACGCCCGCGTCCGCGCCAAGATGAAGGCGATCGTCGCCCAGCATCTGCCGGAGACCTCGGCCGAGCTGGAGTTCGCCGACCATGGCTACCCGCCGATGGAGCCGGCCGAGGGCAACCGCGCCATCCTCGCCAAGCTGAACGCGGTCAACCGCGATCTCGGCCTGCCGGAGATGCCGGAATATGACCCCGCCCGCCGCGGCGCCGCGGACAGCAGCTTCGTCGCCGCCGACGTCGACGTTCTCGCCGGTCTCGGCGTCGTGGGCGGCAAGGCCCACGCCGAGGGCGAATGGGTGGATCTCGAAAGCCTCGCCCGCCAGGCCAAGCGCGCCGCCATCCTCATGACCCGCTACGCGGGGGAGAAGCGCTGAACGGGTCGCAACTTGAGTTCCCCGGCGGAAGCCGGGGTCCAGAACGGAGTTGGCAACTGGACCCCGGCTTCCGCCGGGGAACGGCTAAGCCCGCCGCGCCGTCACGAAATAGTCGAGCGACTTGTCGTCGGATAGGCTGAAGCCGCGCGTCGCGGACCAGGCCATGCCGGTGACGTCGAGCACCTCCAGCTCCGCCTCCTGCAGCATGGCGCACATCTCGTCGGGGGTCAGGAACTTGTCCCAATCATGCGTGCCTCTGGGGATGCGGCCCGTGCCCTCGCCGATCACGATCATCATCAGCCGCGAGCGCGAGGTGCGGTTCGGCGTCGACAGGATCAGCAGCCCCTCCGGCGCCAGACGATCGGTGAGGCCCGCCACGAAGGCGCGCGGATCGGTGACATGCTCGATCACCTCCATCGAAGTGACGAGATCGAACGCGCCCTCCAGCGTCTCGACGCCGCCGACGCGATAGTCGATCGCCAGCCCCTGCCCTGCCGCATGATGACGCGCCGCGGCGATCGTCTCGGGCGCCGCATCGATCGCGGTCATTTCCGCCCCCAGCCGCGCCAGCGGCTCGGCCAGCAGCCCGGCGCCGCAGCCCACGTCCAACACCTTCCTGCCCGCGAGCGGCCGCCGGTCATGCTCGTCGATCCGCCAATAATGGTCGATCTGGTCGCGGATATAGCCCAGCCGCACCGGATTCATCTGGTGGAGCATGGCCGAGGAACCTTTAGGGTCCCACCATTCGGCCGCGAGCTTGCCGAAATGCGCCGCTTCCCTGGGGTCGATCGTCGTCTTCGCGGCCATTTCACTCTCCGTCATTCCAGCGAAAGCATGTCCTGAGCCCGCCGAAGGGCTGGAATCTCTCTTGCACTTCTGGTCGAAGAAGGAAAAGAGACCCCAGCTCTGGCTGGGGTGACATCCCTGGAGGTTTTTGGGAGATCGACCCGGCGCATGGCCCGCATCGTCATGAAATTCGGCGGCACCTCGATGGCGGGCATCGAGCGCATCCGCCATGTCGCCAATCTCGTGAAGCACGAGTCCGAGGCGGGTCATGAGGTGGCCGTCGTCGTCTCCGCCATGGCCGGCGAGACCGACCGTCTCATCCAATTCTGCCGCGAGGCCTCCTCGCTCTACGATCGGCGCGAATATGACGTAGTCGTCGCCTCGGGCGAGCAGGTGACGAGCGGCCTCCTCGCCATCACCCTCCAGGGCATGGGTCTCAACGCCCGCTCCTATATGGGCTGGCAGCTCCCCGTCCGCACGACCGCGGCTCACAGCGCCGCCCTTATCGAGGCGATCGACGTCGCCGTGCTCGACCGGGTGTTCCAGGGCGGCGGCATCGCCGTGATCCCCGGCTTCCAGGGCGTCGCGGCCGACGGCAGCGTCGCCACTTTGGGCCGCGGCGGCTCCGATACCTCGGCCGTCGCCCTCGCCGCCGCGATGAAGGCGGATCGCTGCGACATCTACACCGACGTCGACGGCGTCTATACGACCGATCCGCGGATCGTGCCCCGCGCCCGCAAGCTCGGCGTCATCACCTATGAGGAAATGCTGGAGCTGGCGTCGGTAGGCGCCAAGGTGCTGCAGACCCGTTCGGTCGGCCTCGCCATGCGCGAGAAAATGCCGCTCCGCGTCCTCTCCTCTTTCGAGGACCGGCCCGGAACGATGGTCGTAAGCGACGAGGAACTCGAAGACATGAACATGGAACGCCAGATCATCACCGGCATCGCCTACGACAAGAACGAGGCGCGGATCAGCCTGCTCGGTCTCTCCGACAAGCCGGGCACGGTCGCCGCGATCTTCGCGCCGCTGGCCGAGGCCAACATCAATGTCGACATGATCGTGCAGAGCGTCGCCCGCCCCGGCGAGAAGCGGGACCTCACCTTCACCGTCCCGACCGCCGCCCTCGCCCAGAGCGTCGACGCGCTCAGCCGGGCGAAGGAGGCGATCGGCTTCGACGAGATCATCACCGACATGAATGTCGTGAAGGTCAGCGCCGTCGGCGTCGGCATGCGCTCCAACGCCGGCATCGCCGCCCGGATGTTCGAGGCGCTGGCCGATCGCGGCATCAACATCCTCGCCATCGCCACCAGCGAGATCAAGGTCTCGGTGCTGATCCCCGAGGAATATACCGAGCTAGCCGTCCGCGTCCTCCACACCGCCTACGGCCTCGATGCGGAGACTGAAGCGTGAATGATGTGAACCAATCGATAGGCCATGACCGCCTGAAGCGCCTGATGCAGCGCGGCACCGACTTCCTCGGCTGCGAGGTCGCGATCATGGGCGGCGCGATGAGCTGGATTTCGGAGCGCAATCTCGTCTCCGCTATCTCCAACGCCGGCGGCTTCGGCGTCATCGCCTGCGGCGCGATGACGCCCGACCTGCTCGACACCGAGATCGCCGAGACCAAGAAGCGGACGACCAAGCCCTTCGGCGTCAACCTCATCACCATGCACCCTGAGATCAGCGACCTGATCGATGTCTGCCGCAAGCATGATGTCGGCCATGTCGTCCTCGCCGGCGGCCTCCCGCCGCCCGGCGCGATCGAGCGGATCAAGGGGGGCGGCGCCAAGCTCATCTGCTTCGCTCCCGCGCTGGCGCTGGCGAAGAAGCTGATCCGCTCCGGCGTCGACGCGCTGGTCATCGAAGGCATGGAGGCGGGCGGCCATGTCGGCCCGGTGTCGACCTCCGTCCTCGCCCAGGAGATTCTTCCCGAAGTCGCCGCCGACATTCCCGTCTTCGTCGCTGGCGGCATCGGTAAGGGCGGACTCATCGCCGGCTATCTGGAAATGGGCGCGGTCGGTGTGCAACTCGGCACCCGTTTCGTCTGCGCCCACGAATGCATCGCCCATCCCAATTTCAAGAAGGCGTTCATACGCGCCTCGGCCCGCGACGCCGTCACCAGCGTCCAGGTCGACCCGCGCCTCCCCGTCATCCCGGTCCGCGCGATCCGCAACAAGGAGATGGTGGCCTTCGCCGCCAAGCAGCGCGAGGTCGCCCAGCTCCTCGACGAGGAGAAGATCGAGATGGCCGAGGCCCAGCTCCAGATCGAGCATTATTGGGCGGGTTCGCTGAAGCGGGCGGTGATCGACGGGGACGTGGAGACAGGCTCGGTCATGGCCGGCCAATCGGTCGGGATGGTGAAGGAGGAGGCGAGCGTCGCCGAGATCATCCAGACGCTGGTCGACGAAGCCGCCCACGCGCTCGAACGGCGGGCCATCCACGCCTGATCGCTCGCGCCCGCCGCTCCGGTGAGTGCGCCGCGCTCACCGGGCCCTGATAGCAGCGCCTCAGCTGCAGCGAGCCGCCTTTAGCGCTCCCGGGAGGCGCTGGCGGATGAAGTCGCGCATGGAGCCGCCATAGACGTCCTGAAGCTCCGCATAGACCTTGCACGCGTCCTCCGGCTTCTTCAGCTCGACCAGCGCCTGGCCGAGGAACAAGAGGCTGTCGGCGGCGCGCTCGCCCTTTGGGTCGTCCTGATAGTTGGCGAGCAGGATCTTGGCGGCGGTGGCGGGCTTGCCGTCGTCGAGGGCGGCGCGGCCGGCGAGATTGCGGGCATAGCTGGCGCGCCGGTGACTGGGATATTTCTTCGCCATGGCTTCCAGCGCCTTCTGCGCGTCGGCGAAGCGGCCGGTATCCCACAGGCGATAGCCGAGGAGATAGGCGTCCTCGCCCGCATCGCCGGTATTAGGCTGGTCGACGGCGGCGGGTTCGGCGGTACCGCCCACGGGCTTGTCCGCCTCGGGCGGCCGGGCCGGTCCAGCCGCGGGAGCCCGAGTCTGCTCGAGGGCGTTGAGCCGGAAATCGACATCGCCCCGATATTTGGTCATCGCCTCCTCCATCTGGCGGAGGCGGTAGGCATTTTCCTCGGCCTGGCCGGTCAGCCGCTCGAGCTGGGCCTCGAGCGCATCCACGCGGGCGGTGAGATCGGACAGGGCGCTCGTCGCCGGAATGCCGCCGATGGTGGTGCCGGTCTGCGGCTGGATTTCGGGCGGGACGATCGCCCCCTGGCGTCCGGCACCGCCGGGGAAAACGACGCGCTGGACCGCCTGCATCTCCTGCTCCAGCCGGTCGAGGCGGCGGTCGATACGCTCCTGGGCAAGGGCCGGCATGGCGGTGCTGGCCAGAATTACCAGGCCGAGAAGATGAAAACGCATAAGCTCCTGTCCCCGCTGGATAGTGTTCGCCCGCCTCTATTAGGTCGGCGGTCCTGTCGCCAGTCTTAAGCGAAGCTTATTGGCCGGAGGGCGCCGCTCCGGCGGCGGGCGGAGCCGTGCCTTGCGCCGCCCCAGCCCGCGCCAGCAGGTCGGCAGGCGCGAGGCTGACGTCGGAGATCGTTCGCTCGGCGGGCCCGAGCGCCGGGATTTCGGTGCTGCCGACGGTGACGCGAAGCACGTTGGGCCGGCCGGTGAGGATCAGCGGTCGCTGAGCGGTGGAGGGTATGACATAGCTTTCGCCCGGCGTCATAATCTTCTCGAGCAGCCTTTCGCCGCCTTCCTCGTAGATGCGGAGCCACACCTCTTCCGTCGCGGTGAGGGTGACGGGGCCGGTCGCCGGCGGCGTGGCGGGCGCGGAGGCCTGGCCCGGCACGGTTCCGGCCGGGGTCGCCTCATCCAGCGGCGTCTCGACCTCTACCACCTCGGCCCGATCGACGCCGGAGTCATCGACGGCTCCACTGCGCCACACGGCATATCCGATGATGAGCAGCAGGGCGATCGCGCCGGCGATGATGGCGAGCGAACGCGGCGGCACCCGGGCCGGGTCGGCCGGCTCATAATAGGCCGTGGCGGGGACCGGCCGGTGCTGTCCGGCGCCGAGTTCCTCGCGCAGCTCCACCCCGATCTCGCTGCCGTTGAGCCCGACGACATTGGCATAGGATCGGGCAAAGCCGATCGCATAGGTGGGGGCGGGGAGCGCGTCCCACTCGCCATTCTCGATATTCTGGAGGTGGCGGATGGGGATGCGGGTCCGGTTTGCGACGTCCTCCAGGGTCAGGTCATTGCCCTCCCGGGCCTTCCTCAGCTTGTCACCGATGGAATTGGTCACCATTTGCTCCGGATCCGCTTCACTCATTCACTATCCCCGCGCCCGGCCTTGTGTGCCGTCTCGATTGATCTGCATCATGGCATAGTATGGGGCCGCGTTGTCAACCAAAGCCCTTCGGCACCACGACGCCCGCATTCACCCGATCGCCACGCGATTCTCGTCCGCCCAGTCGGCGAGCGCCGCGCGCATGTCGTCCGGCGGCTTTGCCAGCAGCGCCTCCATATGCGCCAACAACGCCGAACGGTCGAGCGAGCGCACCATGGCTTTCACCGGCCCCACCGCCGCCGGCGTGATGGAGAGGCGGCGGATGCCGAGCCCAACCAGCGCCATGGCCTCCAAGGGCCGGCCGCCCATTTCGCCGCAGGCCGCGACGGGAACGCCATGCTCCCTTGCCAGCCGCACCACCCGCCGGATGAAGCGCAGGATGGCCGGCGAGAGCCAGTCGTAGCGCTCGGCAAGCTTGGGATGCGAGCGGTCGGCGGCGAACAGGAACTGCGTAAGGTCGTTGGTGCCGATCGACAGGAAATCGATCTTCGGCAGCAACAGGTCGAGCGTCTCGGCCAGCGCCGGCACCTCCAGCATCGCGCCATAATTGATCTTGTGGGGCGTCAGCTTCTTCCGGGCGATGAGCCATTCCCGCTGCTCCTCGACCAGCGCTTTCGCCGCATCGAACTCCCAGGGTTCCGACACCATCGGGAACATGATGTAGATTTCGCGGCCCGCCCCCGCCTCGAGCAGCGCCCGCGCCTGCGTCTTCATCAGCGCCGAACGGTCGAGCGACAGGCGCAGCGCCCGCCAGCCCATGGCAGGATTCTCCTCGTCATCATCGCTGCGCAGATAGGGGAGCGCCTTGTCGCCGCCGATGTCGAGCGTCCTGAAAACGACGAGCTTGTCGTCGGCGGCGTCCAGTACGGCCTTGTAGAGCCGCTGCTGCGCCTCGCGCCGCGGCAAGGTAGCCGAGACCAGGAACTGGAATTCGGTGCGGAACAGGCCGATGGCGTCGGCGCCGGTCGTCTCCAGCGCTTCGACGTCGTCGCGCAGTCCCGCGTTCATCGCGATGGTCAGCCGTTCGCCGTCCTTGGTGATCGAGGGCAGCGACTTGAAGGCGGCGAACTCCGCCCGCTGCTTCTGCCGCGCCAGCAGCTTGGCGTCGAACGCGCCGCTGGTCGGCGCCGACGGGCGGACATGGACGACGCCCTCGTCGCCGTCGAGCAGCAGCTCGTCACCCTCGTTGATCATCTGGCGCACGGCGCGCACGCGCCCGATCATCGGCACGCCCATCGCCCGCGCGACAATGGTGACATGGGCGGTGAGCGACCCCTCCTCCAGGATAACGCCCTTTAACCGCCGCCGGTCATATTCGAGCAGTTCCGCCGGGCCGAGGTTGCGCGCCACCAGGATCGTGTCCTGCTGCAGACCCATCTGCGCCGCCGTTCCCAGCCGTCCCGACACGATCCTCAAGAGCCGGTTGGCGAGGTCGTCGAGGTCGTGCATCCGTTCCTGCAGCAGCGGGTCGTCGATCTCGCGCATCCGCATGCGTGTTCGCTGCTGCACGCGCTCGATCGCCGCCTCGGCTGTGAGGCCGCTGTCGATGGCCTCGTTGATCCGCCGCGACCAGCCCTCGTCATAGGCGAACATCTTGTAGGTCTCGAGGATCTCCTGATGCTCGCCGGCGGTGCCGAATTCCGGCGCGCTGGTCATCGCATCGATCTGCTCGCGCATCTTGCGGAAGGCGGAATAGACCCGGTGGCGCTCGGCCTCGATATCCTCGGCGACCGTATGTTCGATGAGGATGCGCGGCTGGTGGAAGACGGCGATGCCGCGCGCCATGCCGAGCACCAGCTTCAGGCCCATCAGTCGCGCCGAGCTCACCTCCCGCGCCGCCTCCGCGGCCGCGGAGGCCCTGTCGGCAAGGCCGGCGTTGGCGATCAGTTCTGCCAGCACCATCGCCACCGTCTGCAGCGCCTCGATCTCGACATCGTCGTACCGCCTGGGCTCGGCATGCTGAACCGCCAGGACGCCGATCGCCCGCTCGCGCCGCACGATCGGCACGCCGGCGAAGCTATGGTACAGTTCCTCACCCGTCTCCGGTCGGTAGGCGAATTCGGGATGGCTGGTCGCTTCGTCGAGGTTCAGCACCGAGACGTCGCGGGCGATAGTGCCGACCAGCCCCTCGCCCATGGCGAGCTTGGTCACGTGCACGGCGTTCTGGTTGAGCCCGACGGTGGCGTAGAGCTCCAGCACCCCGTCGCGCAGCAGGTAGATCGAACAGACCTCGCTCCTCATCGCATCGGCGATGATCTTCACGACCTTGTTCAACTTGGCCTGCGCCCCGGAGCGCGAGGCCATCACCTCATGAAGGCCGGTCAATATCTCGCGGGCTGAGGAAGCGGACGGACCGAGCATGATCGGGAGCTATCAGAAACGCCGCTCCGTTCCAATGGCGCTTCCGGCGTCGATGGCGCTAAGGATGGCGCATGGATATCGATCGGGACACCGTCGCCCGCTTCGCCCGCGGCCTGGACGCCCTCGCCGGCGGCGTGCCGCAGCGTCTCGGCCTCGCCGTCTCGGGAGGGCCGGACAGCCTTGCCCTGCTCCTCCTCGCTCACGCCGCCTGGCCCGACCGCGTCGAGGCCGCCACCGTCGACCATGGCCTCCGCCCGGAGAGCCGCGACGAGGCGCTCTATGTCGGCGAGATTTGCGCCGGCCTTTCCTGCCCCCATTCCATCCTGCCCGTTGCCGTGGCCGAGGGCGGGGCGGGGCTGCAGGCCGAGGCGCGATGGGCGCGCTACCAGGCCCTGGGGCAGTGGGCGGCTCAAAAGGGCCTCGACGCGGTCGCCACCGCCCATCATGCCGACGACCAGGCAGAGACTCTGCTGATGCGCCTGAGGCGAGGAGCGGGGGTGGCCGGGCTTTCCGGCATCCGCGCCGTCCGCCGGGAAGGCGACCTTCTCATCCTTCGCCCGCTGCTCGGCTGGGCCAAGGCCGAGCTGGTGGAGATCGTCCGGAAGGCGGGGGTCGAGCCGATCGACGACCCCAGCAACCGCGACCCCCGGTTCGACCGCACCGAGACGCGGGCCCTGCTGGCCCGAACGCCCTGGCTAGAGCCCGCCCCCCTCGCCCGCAGCGCCGCCGCCCTCGCCGAAGCGGAGGAAGCGCTGGAATGGATGGCCACCCGCTTCTGGCAGGAGCGCGCGGTCCGCGACGGCGACACCCTCACGCTCGATCCTTCCGGCCTTCCGCCTGAGCTGGCCCGGCGCCTCCTCGCCCGCGCCCTCGCCGCCTTCGGCGCCGCTCCCCCGCGCGGTGAAGAGCTCTCTCGTCTTCTCGCCGCCTTGGGGCGGGGGGAAACGGCCACCCTCGCCGGTGTCAAATGCACCGGAGGCGCCCCATGGCGCATCGCTCCCGCCCCGCCGCGGCGCGCGGCGCGTCCATGGGATGAAACGACGGGCCGCTAATCCGGCATTCAGCCTTTCATCCTACATTGTCCTCGGCGTGCCCCGATCCTATCTAGGTCGGGAGAGACATTTCGTGCTGCGCGGACCGCCCCTGCCGAGGCCCCGCAAAGTGCCCATTTCGCGGGACCAAGCAATGAACGACGACCAGAAGGAACCCCAAGGCAATCCGTGGATGAAGAGCCTCTTCATCTGGGCGGGCATCCTGCTCGCGCTCGTCCTGTTCGTGCAGATCGTCGATGGTGGCGGACGCAGCGCCGCCGGCGAAGGCATGGCCTATTCGGAGTTCCTGAACCGCGTCGATGAAGGCTCGGTCAAGCAGGTCATCATCCAGAAGGACGTGATCTCGGGCACGCTCACCAACGGCAACGACTTCCAGACCTATGCGCCGCAGGACCCGCAGTTGGTCGATCGCCTCAAGCAGAATGGCGTCGCCTTCTCGGCCGAGCCCGAGCAGCAGACCAGCGTCTGGCTGATCCTCCTCTATCAGTCGCTCCCCTTCCTCCTCATTCTCGGCATCGCCTTCTTCGTGATGCGCCAGATGCAGAAGAACGCCGGCTCCGGCGCGATGGGCTTCGGCAAGTCCAAGGCGCGGATGCTGACGGAGAAGCACGGCCGCGTCACCTTCGACGACGTCGCCGGCATCGACGAGGCGCGGGAAGAGCTGCAGGAGATCGTCGAGTTCCTGAAGGACCCGACCAAGTTCGCGCGGCTGGGCGGCAAGATCCCGAAGGGTGCCCTGCTCGTCGGCAGCCCCGGCACCGGCAAGACGCTTCTCGCCCGCGCCATTGCGGGTGAGGCGAACGTCCCCTTCTTCACCATTTCGGGCTCCGACTTCGTCGAGATGTTCGTCGGCGTCGGCGCGAGCCGCGTCCGCGACATGTTCGAGCAGGCGAAGAAGAACGCGCCCTGCATCGTCTTCATCGACGAAATCGACGCGGTCGGCCGCCATCGCGGCGCCGGCCTCGGCAACGGCAATGACGAGCGCGAGCAGACGCTCAATCAGCTCCTCGTCGAGATGGACGGCTTCGAGGCGAACGAAGGCATCATCATCATCGCGGCGACCAACCGCCCCGACGTGCTCGACCCCGCGCTGTTGCGCCCGGGCCGCTTCGACCGGCAGGTCGTCGTGCCGCGCCCGGACATCGAGGGCCGCGAGAAGATTCTCGCCGTCCACATGAAGAAGACTCCGCTCGCCCCCGACGTCGACGCCCGCACCATCGCGCGCGGCACGCCGGGCTTCTCGGGCGCCGATCTCGCCAACCTCGTCAACGAGGCCGCGCTGCTCGCTGCGCGCAAGGGCAAGCGCCTCGTCGCCATGGGCGAGTTCGAGGAGGCCAAGGACAAGGTCATGATGGGCGCCGAGAGGAAGTCCATGGTGATGACCGAGGACGAGAAGAAGTCGACCGCCTATCACGAGGCCGGCCACGCGCTCGTCTCGCTCCATGTCGAGGGCTGCGATCCGCTGCACAAGGTCACGATCATTCCGCGCGGCCGCGCGCTTGGCGTCACCTGGAACCTGCCGGACCGCGACCGCTATTCGATGTCGATGAAGCAGATGAAGGCGCGGCTCGCGCTCTGCTTCGGCGGCCGCATCGCCGAGCAGCTCATCTACGGCATGGACTCGCTCAACACCGGCGCCTCCAACGACATCCAGCAGGCGACCGACATGGCCCGCTCGATGGTGATGGAATATGGCATGAGCGAGAAGCTCGGCTGGCTGCGCTACCGCGACAATCAGGAAGAGGTGTTCCTCGGCCATAGCGTCGCGCGCAACCAGAGCGTCTCGGAGGAGACCGCCCGCGTCATCGACCAGGAAATTCGCAAGCTGATCGAGGAAGCCGAGGCTACCGCGCGCAAGGTGCTGACCGAGAATCTCGACGAGCTCCACAATCTCGCCAACGCGCTGCTCGAATATGAGACGCTGAACGGCGAGGAAGCCAAGAAGGCGATCAAGGGCGAGGATATCGGCCGCGAGGATCCCTCCTCCAAGCGTCCGGCGCTCCCCGTCGCCGGCTCCTCCATCCCGAGCACCCGCCGTCCGCGCGGCGGGATCGGCGGCCCCGCCCCGCAAGGCGCCTGATCAAGACTTAAGGACAGGAAGGGCCGGTCACCCCAAGGTGGCCGGTTCTTTTTTAGTCCCGGCTCAGGCGAGGGCGCCGAGCATCACCAGCAGCGTGAAGAAGAAGCCGCCGGCAACGAAGGCGAAATTGACCAGCAGGATGGTCCGCCAGATCGCGCCGAATCGCGTGAGGCCATAGGCGCCCTTCAACTGCCGGTAGATGTGGAGCGGAGGAACGATGATCATCGCGAGGATGAGCAGGCCCTCGCTGATGCCGAACGGCCGCAGGATCGACAGGGTGATGACGCCCAGCGACATGAAGGCGATAGAGTAGGTGACGAAGACGGCGTGGTCGTACATCCGGAAGCGCCGCTTCCAGAAGAACAGCAGCCACACGAACGGAACCGAGATTGGGATCAGCGCCCAGGAGAATTTATAGGCATTGGTCTGGATCTTGTAGAACAGGAGCGACGGATTCTCCTGCGCTTTCTCGATCGCCGCATCGAGCTTCGGCTCGCCGAACTGGAAGCCGTCCGCCTCCAGGTCCTGGTCGCCCGGCGTCGGCGCCGTCTTGAACGGTTCGGTGAACTGCTTGGCGGTTGACGGGGCGCCCTTCCCGACCAGGGCACCGGCCGCGGTGAGGACCTTGAGGTCTCCTTCGACACTCTCGATCTTCTTGTCCAAGCCGGCGGTCGGGTCGCCCGCCTTGCGCAGCTCCTCGCGCTCGGCCTTCAGCTCCGCCAGTCTGTCGCGGGTGGATTCGAGTTCGGCCTCATACTCCGCGGTCGCCGCCTCGCTCGCCGCGGCGTCCCGTTCGACCACGATCGGCCCGCCGAGCGTGCTGAACACGGCGAACATCAGGAAAACGGAGAAGAGGAACAAGGCCATGGGCGAGACGAACTTCGCCCGCTCGCCCTCTATGTAGCGGCGGGTGAGCTCGCCCGGGCGCCAGGCGAGCAGCGGCAATGTCCGCCACACCTTGCCGTCGAGATGGAGGACGCCATGGGCCAGGTCGTGCCACCAGGCGGTGAGGGTGCGGTGAACATGGCCGGACTGGCCGCAGCTATGGCAATAGGGCCCGAGCAGCGCGGCTCCGCAGTTGAGGCAGGTCGCGGGATGGTCGTCCGCCGCTCGCGCCTCGCCCGCCTTCGGCTCGACCGCGCGCGCGATGACCCCTCCCGTCACCGCCTCGCCCATGCCTTCGATGCCGTCTACCATCGTCCGTCCCCTCTGCCCCGGAGTTTCTTACCCCCGATATGGCGGTATGGTCGAGAGGCGTTCGCGCCCGGCGCCGGTCATGCTATCGAGCCGCCCATGCGGACCATCGGCCTCCTGGGCGGCTCCTTCAATCCCGCCCACCGGGGGCACAGACGGATCAGCGCCCATGCTCTGGAGGCGCTCGACCTGGATGAAGTCTGGTGGCTGGTCTCGCCCGGCAACCCCTTGAAGGACCCGGGAGAAATGGCGCCCCTTCCCGCCCGCTTCGCCTCGGCCCTGAAAGCGGCCCGGCGGCTGCCGATCCGGGTCACCGCGATCGAGCGGGAGCTCGGCACGCGCTTCACCGTCGATACGCTGCAGGCACTCACACGCCGCTTTCCCGACCACCGCTTCGTCTGGCTGATGGGCGCCGACAATCTCGCCCAGTTCCACCGCTGGCGCGACTGGCGGAGGATCGCGGCGACGGTTCCGATTGCGGTCGTGGCGCGGCCGGGATATGATGGCGCTGCCCATGCGGCACGCGCGATGGGCTGGTTGCGGCGCTTCGTCCGGCCCGCCAACCAGGCTCGGCAATGGACGAGGTGGAGACTGCCGGCGCTCGTGCTGCTCAAATTGCCGCCCGATACCACGTCCGCCACCGCCTTGCGCGCCGCCGATCCCGACTGGCACCAATCGTTAGCCAAATCGTTGAATCATTCACCCAACCCCATGGCGCTCCGCGACGGCGTGACGCGGCGGCCATTGATGTAAGGAGGCATTTTGCCCGCACCCGCACCCGCTCCGCACGATCGCGGAGCTCATGAACAGGTCGAAGCCCTGCATGATCTCGTGCTTCGCTCTCTCGATGACGACCAGGCCGTCGACCTCGTCTCCATCCCCCTCTCCGGCAAATCCAGCATCGCCGACCATATGGTGATCGCCTCGGGGCGGTCGTCGCGGCAGGTCGCGTCCATGGCGCAGAAGCTGACCGAGCGGATCAAGCAGGATCTCGGCCGCAATGTCCGGGTCGAAGGGTTGCCCGTCGCCGACTGGGTCCTGATCGATGCCGACGATGTCATCATCCATCTGTTCCGGCCCGAAGTACGCAGCTTCTACAATCTCGAACGCATGTGGGCCTTCGAGGAGAACGCCGCCGCGCCCGCAAGCGGTCAGGTCTGACCGTCATTGCGAGCGCGGGAGTTTCAAGGTGGATCGCCGCCTTTCGTCCACCTGCAAGGCAGGCGCTCAGCACAGGCTCGACCGGCGCCTCGCCATGACGCGCTAGGCTGATGCTGCTCCACATCGTCGCGCGGGGGAAGATCGGGCGCGGCCCCGAGGCCGAGCTGGTCGATCGCTATATGAAGCGGATCGCCTGGCCCACCCGGCTCACCGAATTGCCCGAAAGCGGCGGTCGGCCGCCGCCTCCGGCCGAGAATTGCGTCACGATCCTGCTCGACGAAAAGGGGGAAATGCTGGGCTCGGTGGATTTCGCCCGCCGGCTCGAGCGCTGGCGCGACGACGGCCGGCGCGAGGCCCGCTTCATGATCGGCGGCGCCGACGGCTTCAGCGACGAGGAACGCGAGCGGGCGGACCTCCTCCTCGCCTTCGGCCGGGCGACCTGGCCGCATCTCCTCGCCCGCGCCATGCTCGCCGAACAATTGTGGCGGGCCACCAGCATCCTTGCGAACCACCCCTATCATCGCGAAGGATAGACGCATGAGGCGCTTCCTCCTTCCCCTGGGCCTGCTGCTCGCCGCCGGCGGCATCGTCGCGGCGCGGGGTCAAACCTCTTCCAGCGGCGCGGAGGCGCTGACCCTGGCCAAGCGCCAGGCGGCGGAGGCGACGCGCCGGTCGGAGGTGCTGGAGAAGCGCGCCGCCGAGGCGGGAAGCGAAGCCGAGCGAGCCCGCGCCCAGGCGGAAGCGATCGCCGCCCGCATCCAGGCCGCCGAAGCCGACATCACGGCCGCCGAAACGCGGGTCCGAATCATCGAGGCCATGCGCGCCGAGCAGCGCGCCCGTCTCGCCGAACGGCAGCAGCCGCTCATTCGGCTCACCGCCGCGCTCCAGATGATGGCCCGCCGGCCGCCGGCGCTCGCGCTCGTCCAGCCGGGCTCGCTCGACGACACGGTGCGCGTCCGCGCCCTGCTCGCCTCCACCCTGCCCGTCATCCGCGAGCGCACCGCCGCCGTGCGCGAGGAAGTCGAGGCCGGCAACCGCCTTCGCGACCAGGCCGATACCGCCATGGCGGCGCTCGTCCGCAGCCGCGAGGCGTTGAAGCGCGAGCGCCTCGCCTTCGCGCAACTGGAGGAACGGCAGCGGGGCCGCTCCCTGGAATTCGCCCGGTCGGCTCAGTTCGAATCCGATCGCGCTCTGGCCCTCGGCGAGGAGGCGCGGACGCTCGCCGCGCTGATGAGCACGCGAGAATATCGGGCGCGTGTGCGCCAAAGCCTGGCCAGACTCCCCGGGCCGGTCCCACGGCCGGATTCCGGGCGGCCGCCGCCGCGGCCGGGCACGGAACCGCCCTACATTCTTCCGGTCCAGGGCCGCCTGATCCGGGGAATGGGCGAGATTTCCGATGCGGGGGTCCATGCCCGCGGCCTCACCTTCGCGACCGAGGACGGCGCCCCGGTGGTCGCGCCCCGCGACGGCCGCATCGTCTATGCCGGCGATTTTCGCAGCTATGGCGGTATCGTCGTCATCGACCACGGCTCCGGCTGGACGACCCTCGTCACCAATCTCGCCAGCCTGGAGGTGGAAGTCGGCCAGCGCGTTCAAAAGGGAATGCCGCTCGGCCGCGCCGGATCAGATGCGCCGCGCGTGACCGTCGAGCTGCGCCGTGACGGCCGCCCCTTCCCCATCGCGCCGCTGCTCGGGCTCGCCGGTTAAGCCTGTGTTGCTTTTCCCCGGTGTAGAAAGGCTGTAGAAGCCCAAGAACCGCGTTAGCAGGATTCCCCATGGCCAAGAATTTTCTCCCCGCGCTCGGCCTCGTCAGCGCCCTCGCCCTCATCCCCGCCGCAACCGCCGCGATCGCCGCCGTCGACGTCGACACCTATCGCGAGCTCGACCAGTTCATGGACGTGTTCGAGCGCGTCCGCTCCGAATATGTCGAGCAGGTCGACGATAAGACGCTGATCCGCGGCGCCATCGACGGCATGCTCGCCAGTCTCGATCCGCACAGCTCCTATCTCGACGAGAAGGGCTTCAAGAGCCTGATGATGACGACGGACGGCGAATATGGCGGCCTCGGCCTCACCGTCACCCTGGAGGACGGCGCGGTGAAGGTCATCGCCCCCACCGAGGATACGCCGGCCGAACGCGCCGGCATCAAGGCCGGCGACTATATCACCCACCTAGACGGCAAGCTCATCTATGGCGGCACGCTCGACGAAGCGGTCGAGGAGATGCGCGGCAAGCCCGGCACCTCCACCGTGCTCACGATCGTCCGGCCCGGCCGCGACAAGCCGTTCGACGTCAAGCTCACCCGCGCCATCATCGAGCTTCCCGCCGTCAAATGGGAAGTGAAGGACCGCGTGGGCGTCATCAACGTCAACACCTTCAACAAGACGACCACCGACTCGGTCCTCGCCGCCATCACCGGCATCGAGAAGTCGCTGGGCAGCCAGCCGCTGGGCTACATCCTTGACCTCCGCTCCAACCCGGGCGGACTGCTCGATCAGGCGATCAGCCTCAGCGATGCTTTCCTGGAGCATGGCGAGATCGTCTCGCAGCGCGGCCGGACCAAGGGCGATATCGAGCGCTATTATGCGCGGCCGGGCGACGCCGCGAACGGTCTTCCGGTGGTCGTGCTCGTCGACGCCGGCAGCGCCTCGGCGGCCGAGATCGTCGCCGGCGCGCTGCAGGACCATCATCGCGCGATCGTGATGGGCGAGCGCAGCTTCGGCAAGGGCTCGGTCCAGACCCTGCTCCCGCTCGGCAGCGAAACCGCGCTCCGGCTGACGACGGCGCTTTACTACACGCCGTCCGGCCGCTCGGTGCAGGAAGGCGGCATCAAGCCGGACATCGTCGTGCCGCAGCTTTCGGACCCCGATTACAAGGATCGCCCGATCTTCCGCGAATCCGATCTTCGCCGCCATCTCATCAACGAGCTGAAGGTGGAGGACGAGGTGATCCAGGAGGACGGCAAGCCCGATCCACGCTTCACCGCGACCGCCGAGGAGTTGGAGAAGAAGGGCATCGAGGATTATCAGCTCCACTATGCCCTCCAGTCCATCGCTCGGCTGGGCGAGACTCGGATGGCGGCGGCGCCCAAGAAGACGGGCACACGCTGATCGCTGAGGGGAGCATCCGGTCGTGAACCATCTCGAAAAAGCGCGGGTGCTGGCCCTGCTGGTGCCCGTCGCTCTGCTCGCCGGCGCGCTCGGCTCCCAATATATAGGCGGCCTTCACCCCTGCGAAATGTGCTATTGGCAGCGCTGGCCCCATTATGCAGCCGCTGCGCTGGCGATCGGCTCGTTCGCGCTCCGGGGACAGCCCGACCGGGGCCGGAGCCTCGTCTGGCTCGCGGGCCTCGCCATTCTCACGAGCGGGGTGATCGGCGTCTATCATGCCGGCGTCGAGTTGGGCGTATTCGAGGGCGTCACCGCCTGCACCGCATCGATTACGGGCGGCTCCAGTGCCGATATGCTCGCCAACATCATGGCGACCCCACTGATCCGCTGCGACCAAGTGCAATGGTCGTTCCTCGGCATTTCGATGGCGGGGTGGAATGCGCTAATCTCCATATCCTCCGCATTGGTGATTCTATGGCTGAGCCTCAGACGACCCCGACCGGCGAACGCGTGAGCGCCCCCGGCTGGCGCCCCGGCGACGACCGGGCCGATATCCCGTCGATGATCCGCGTCGATCAGGCGGGCGAATATGGCGCCACTCGCATCTATGCCGGGCAGCTCGCCGTGCTCGGCGACCGCCACCCGGCCGCGCGCGCCATCGCCCGTATGGCGACGCAGGAGCAGCGCCATTTGGAGGAGTTCGACCGGCTGATCGCCGATCGCGGCGTCCGCCCCACCTTGCTCCAGCCGGTGTGGAACGTGGCGGGCTACGCGCTCGGCGCCGCCACTGCCCTGCTCGGGCCGGAGGCGGCCATGGCCTGCACCGCCGCCGTCGAGACCGAGATCGACAAGCATTATGCCGAGCAGCTGAAGGCGCTGGGCGACGACGATGCCGACCTCGCGGAAACGATCGCCGAGTTCCAGGCCGAAGAGCTGGAGCACCGCGACGCCGCCATCGCCGCCGGCGCCGAAAATGCGCTGGGCTATCCCGTTCTGTCCGCCGTCATCCGCGCCGGCTGCCGCGCCGCCATCGCCCTTTCCAAGAGGATTTGAGTCAATGAAATCCCTGTTCGTTGCCGCAGCCGGCGCCGCTGCGCTGCTTACCGTTCCGGCCGCCGCCCAGGAGGCCGCGGCGCCGGCGCCCGGCAGCGAGCGGATCAGCCAGCTCATCGTCTTCGGCGACGACCCCTGCCCGCAAAGCACCGGCGACGAGATCGTCGTCTGCGCGCGCAAGCCCGAATCCGACCGCTACCGCATCCCCGAAAATCTGCGCAGCGAGACGGGGGACAAGGAAATCGAGACCTGGACCGAGCGCGCCACCGAGCTGCAATATGTCGGCCGGGCCGGCATCGGCAGCTGCTCGCCGGTCGGTCCCGGCGGCATGACCGGCTGCTATGAGGAACTGGTCCGCAAGGCCCGAGCCGAGCGCCAGGGTCGCGACTCGGTCAACTGGAACCGCCTGATCGAGGAGGCGCGCCGCGAGCGGCTCAGCCGCATCGACGCCGAGGCTGAGGCTGTAGAGCAGCAGCTGAATCCCGCCGAATAAGACGGAACAAAGCGGCGGCCACGGCCCTTATTCCGGAGAGGAAAAGGAGGCCGTCATGAAGGGCGCCATTCCCGTTGCCGCCGCTCTGCTTGCCACGACGCTGTCCGCCCCGGCGCAGGAGCCCGCCGATCCGGTGGCGCAAGCGCAGGAAAGGGTCCGCCGCGTCGTCGTCTATGGCGACGATCCCTGCCCGCCCAGCACCGGAGGCGAGATCGTGGTCTGCGCGCGGCTCCCCGAGACCGAGCGCTACCGCATTCCCGAGGATCTTCGCGGCGAGGGCGAGGTCGACGATCCGGCGAGCGAGTCCTGGGCGTCCCGTGCCCAGAGCATCGAATATGTCGGCGACGCGGGCATCCAGAGCTGCTCCGCCGTCGGCCCCAGCGGCTTCACCGGCTGCTGGGCCGAGATGGTCCGCCAGGCCCGCGAGGAGCGGCGCCGGACGGCGGCGGAGCGGGAGCGCTAAGGTCAGGCCTTCGCCTTCTCCGCCGCGATCCAGTCGGATATCTGCCGCTCCAGCACGTCCAGAGGCACCGAGCCTTGGCCGAGCACGGCGTCGTGGAAGCGGCGCAGGTCGAACTTCGCTCCCAGTTCCTTCTCCGCCTTCTGCCGCAGCTCTAATATCTTGAGCTGGCCGATCTTGTAGGCGAGGGCCTGGCCGGGCCAGCCGATATAGCGGTTGATCTCGGCGTCGATATTGGCGTCGGTGAGCGCGCTATTGTCCTTCATGAAGGCGACGGCCTGGTCGCGGGTCCAGCCCTTGGCGTGCATGCCGGTGTCGACCACCAGACGGCAGGCCCGCCACATGTCGTAGGAGAGGCGGCCCATCTCCTTCTCGGGCGTGTCGTACAGCTCCATCTCGATGCCGAGCCGCTCCGAATACAGCCCCCAGCCTTCGATAAAGGCGGTGAAGAAGGCGGCGTGCTTGCGGAATTCCGGCAGGTCCAACTCCTGCTGCAGCGCGAGCTGTTGGTGATGGCCCGGCACCGCCTCGTGGATGGTCAGCACCGGCACCTCCCAGAGCGGCCGCTGGTCGAGCTTGGAGGTGTTCACATAATAGAAGCCGGCCAGCCCGCTCTCCGTTGAGCCGGGGAAATAATAGGCCGTGGTCTGCGTCTCGGCGTTGGCCGCCGGTATCTCGCGCACGCCATAAGGAAGCCGCGCCGGGGTGCCGACGATGCCGGGCATCTTGCCGTCGATGATCTTGGCCTGGCGGGAGACATATTCCATCAGCTCTTCAGGCGTTTTGGCATAATATTTGGGATCAGTGCGCAGCACCTGGATGAAAGCCTCGCGGCTCGGATAACCGGCCTTCCTGGCCAGCGCCTCCATCTCGCCGCGAATGCGCTTCACCTCGTCCAGGCCGATCTGGTGGATCTCTTCGGGCGTCAGATCGGTGGTCGTCATCTGCCGCACCTGGAAGGCATAATATTCCTTCCCCTGGGGCAGCGAGGTCGCGGCGATGTCCTTGCGGCATCCCGGCATATAGTCTTCGCGGAAGAAGGTCGCGAAGCGCGTGTAGGCGGGATTGATGCCGGCGGTGACGATCTCCCGCGCCCGGGCCTGCATCGCCTGCCAGTCTGCCTCGGCGATGGCGTCGGGCCGGCGGCCGGCAAACGGAGCATAGAAGCGCGACTGCGCCGGATCGGCCTTGATCTCGGCGGTGATGGTCGGCTCGAAACCTTCGAGCGTGACGCAGGGTTGGGTGAAGCCGCCCTCCACCGCCTGACGACTGATCGTGATCGCCTCATCCATCAGCGCCGGTATCTTGCCGAGCCGCGCCAGATAGCTTTCATAATCCGCCTTGGTCCTGAGCGGCATGAAATTGCCGAGCTCGGGGAGGAACTGGTGGAAGCTGTTGGTGCTGCTGAACAGCATCATGCGCGCCCCGAACCCGTTCGCCTCCACCGCCTCGGCGAGCGACCGGCGGAGGATCGCCTTGTTGGTGCGCTGGGCGGCGTGGAGCCCGCTGTCGGGGATGGCGTCGAGCCGCTTGATGAAGGCCGCGGCCTCGGCCGCCCGCCGGTCCTGCGCCGCAAGGCTGAAATCGCCAAGCTCGCGGTCGTAGTCGCGTACGCCGACCAGGGTCGCCTGGATCGGGTTTTCCTTCAGATACCAGGCCCAGTGATCGTCGATCACCGTCTTCAAATCGTCCGCCGGCGCCGCCAGCGCAGGCGTGGCCGCTCCCAGCAGCAGCGCGATGAATATCGTACGCATGACCCCTTCCCCCTCCCTTTGATCGCTACGATTTCATATCCCGGCGCGAGCGCGGCGCAAGAGGGCCCGGAAACATTGCCGTCGCCGCCCGTTGGCTCACCATCAGCAGCGGGAAGGAAGGTCCATGAGCGACCATATCTACAAGATCGTCGAGGTCGTCGGCAGCTCGTCCACCGGCATCGAGGACGCGATCGAGGGCGCCATCGCCCGCGCCGCCAAAACGGTGCGCGAGATAGGCTGGTTCGAGGTCAAAGAGACGCGCGGTCACGTCGAGAACGGCAAGGTGGCCCATTATCAGGTGACGCTGCGCATCGGCTTCACGCTTACGGACTAGCGGCGTCAAAAAAACGTCTGGCGCCGCGGGCATTAGCGGATAGGGTGCTCCAGCCTTTGAGGGGAGGGAGCGAATGACGGTAGCCGAAGCCACTCCGGAACTGGACGCCGTCGCCGACCGCGACGACCGCGCCTTCCTCGGTCATCCCAAGGGTCTCGGCTATCTCGCCTTCACCGAGGCGTGGGAGCGCTTCTCCTTCTACGGCATGCAGGCGCTGCTCGTCCTCTACATGGTGAACGAGCTGCTGCTCCCCGGCCGTGTCGAGAATATCGCCCTGTTCGAGCAGTTCAGCGCCCTTTACGGCGGGCTGGAGGGCCAGGCCCTCGCCTCCGCCATCTTCGGCACCTACGCGGCGTCGGTCTACCTGACCCCGATCATCGGCGGCTGGCTTGCCGACCGGGTGCTCGGCAAGCGTCGAACGGTGCTCATCGGCGCGATCACCATGGCCGTCGGCCATTTCTTGATGGCTTTCGAGCTCACCTTCCTCTTCGCGCTACTCTGCCTCGTCCTCGGGTCGGGCATGTTCAAAGGCAATATCGCCAGCCAGGTTGGCGCGCTCTACGCCCCAGAAGACAATCGCCGCGCCGATGCCTTCCAGATCTTCTACCTCGGCATCAACGCCGGCGTGATCGCCTCGCCGCTGATCGTCGGGACCCTGGGCGAGGTCTATGGCTGGCATTATGGCTTCGGCGCCGCCGGCGTCGGCATGCTGATCGGCCTCGTCATCTATCTCGCCGGCCAGAAATATCTGCCGAAGGAGCATTTCGAGCCTCAGCACAAGGGCCATGTCGCGCCGGTGAAGATGCAGCCCGGCGACTGGCCGGCGGTCATCGCCCTGCTGCTGCTCATCCCGGTGATGGCCGTCTCGATCGTCCCCAACAACCAGATCTTCAACGCCTATCTGGTGTGGGGCGATCGCGAGTTCGACCTCACCTTCATGGGGACCAAGCTCCCCACCACCTGGCTCGTCACATTGGATGCGATCGTCAGCGTCAGCTTCCTCGCCGGCGTCGCCCTCTTCTACCGCTGGTACGGCAAGCACTGGAAGGAGCCGGACGAGCTCGGCAAGATCATCATCGGCTCGCTTTTCTCGATCGGCGGCCAACTTTGCCTGTTCATGGCCGCGGCCACCCAGGGCGAGGGCGAGAAGATCGGCCTCTTCTGGCCCGTCATCTTCCACGTCGTGAACTCGATCGGCTTCGCCCATATGCTGCCGGTGAGCCTCGCACTCTTCGCAAAGCTCGCGCCCAAGGCGATCAACGCGACCGTGATCGGCCTCTATTACCTCTCCTTCTTCGCCGGCAACTCGCTGGTCGGTTGGGTGGGCGGCTTCCTGGAGACCATGCCCACCACCAGCTTCTGGCTGATGCACGCCGGCTTCGCCGCCACCGCGGGCGCGGCCTTCCTGCTGTTCAAGCTGTTCCTGTCCAAGCGCCTCATCGAACGGGAGCCGGCACTGCTGCCCGACTAGGCTGTCCCGGATCTGAGCAAGTA
The DNA here is from genome assembly GCF_003129465.1 of Sphingosinicella humi. Classification (NCBI taxonomy): domain Bacteria; kingdom Pseudomonadati; phylum Pseudomonadota; class Alphaproteobacteria; order Sphingomonadales; family Sphingomicrobiaceae; genus Allosphingosinicella; species Allosphingosinicella humi. The sequence goes on along the minus strand of NZ_QFFF01000001.1, from coordinate 1,792,120 downwards.
TGTGCCAAACAAAGATATAATTTTGGAAGGCGCTCCACTTAAGGTATCATCGGCCTCTTGATCGGTCGATCCCCCGACCCTGTACGCGTGAACAGCCAGGGGAGGTACGATGCAGAATCATTATCCACGTCCACACGAAAAGCCGGAGCGCTCCAGCGGAGATGCTTCCATCAGATCGGAACCAGCCAGCGCGGGCGACGCGCATGGCGAGAAGAGCCCCATTTCGATGATCGGTGCCGACATCGTCATAACAGGGAATATCGAAGCTTCGGTCGACCTCCACATCGAAGGCCGGGTGAACGGAGATGTCCGCTGCGCGACCCTCATTCTGGGAGGGAACAGCTCGGTCAATGGCAGCATCCATGCGGAGCGCGTTCGCGTCTCGGGCATGGTGGAAGGCGCGATCGACACGCGAGATCTCGCCATCGAGGCCGGCGCCCTGGTTACCGGCGACATCATCTATGAGCGGCTGCGGATCGCGAATGGCGGCTGCGTCGAAGGAACGATGAAGCGCAAGGCTCCGGTGGAGGATGAAGGCAGCAAGCTGAAGCTCGTTGAGCCGCAGGGCCAGCCAAGGCAGCAGCAGGAGGTCATCGTAATAGAGTGACCCCACGAGGGGCGCGCGTGGCTGGCGCGAAGCGGGCAAGGAACGGATCGTGGTCGAGCCGAAATTGACGATGGTCGAGGCGCTGCAGGAGCTGAGAGACGTCCTTTTCGCCGTCGTGACCACGGGGCCCACTCATCGGGACTTGGCCGTCCGGTACATGCGGTCACGAGCCGCCCTGATGGAGGGCGAGTTGAGGCCCGTGGTGCCGGGTTTCCTCGTGCAATGCAGTTCGATCGGCAAGTTTCACGATTTCATCACCCTCTATCATCCCCACAAAGAGGCACGGATCGCCTTCTTCGATGAGGCGCTGGACGCATGTTGGGCCCGGCTCAACATGAGTCGCGTCTCCGATGTTTTCGGCGAATCCGGCTTTTGATGAGGCTGCTTTGCGCCTTGGGTCGACACCGACCGGAGCCTTGGCCGCGCTGGAACGCCGGATACTATTTCGCCCGATGCAAACGCTGCGGGCGCGACCTTGTCCGCACCGCCTATGGCGATTGGGGCATCCCCAAAGGATGCCGGGTGGTGTGGCAAACGACTCCGCCGGAGAATGCCGTGACGGCCTATCTGGCCGCCGACACCGAGGCCGCACACGCCGCCTTTTCTTCAACGCGTCCCACGATCGAGGAAGTGCTCCGCACACTGGGCCCGGGCATCCCTCCCGACATCGAGCCCGGCCGGGCACCGGACAGCACGACGGATACCGCCGAAGCCCACGCTGAGCCTGCCGCTCAGGACGAAATCTGGGTACCCATCCCTCACGCCGAAGCGAATGCCGAGCCGCCCGCCCCCAACCGCCGCGAAGACTTCATGGACGATGACAACGACGCGCTATGGGAGGAGTTCTGGGACGGCGGGGCCGGCGCAGGACCTGCCCGCGCAGACGCCCCCTCACCGTCGATGACTTCCAGAGTCGGATCCATGGCAGCCCTTGCCGAGCAGCCGCGTTCCAGCAAAGCGACGCGCAGCTAAAAGGCCCCCGCTCGCTGGACAGTGGAACTTCAAGAACATATATAGAACATATGCCGCGCCTCGACACTCGCGAGAAGCTCGCCATCCTGGCCGACGCCGCCAAATATGATGCGTCCTGCGCCTCATCAGGCACGAAGAAGCGCGATAGCGCCGGCGGCAAGGGCATCGGGTCGACCGAAGGCATGGGCATCTGCCATGCCTACGCGCCGGACGGGCGCTGTATCTCCCTGCTGAAGATCCTGCTCACCAACAGCTGCATCTTCGATTGCCATTATTGCATCAATCGAAAGAGCTCGAACGTCCGACGCGCCCGCTTCACGGCCGAGGAGGTGGTGCAGCTCACCCTGTCCTTCTACCGCCGCAACTACATCGAAGGGCTCTTCCTTTCCTCCGGCATCATCCGCTCGCCCAACTATACGATGGAGCAGATCGTCGAGGTGGCGCGGAGCCTTCGCGAGGATCACGACTTCCGCGGCTATATCCACTTGAAGACCATTCCCGATGCGGACCCCGAGCTGGTGCACAAGGCCGGCCTCTACGCCGATCGCGTGTCGATCAACGTCGAGCTGCCGACCGAGCAGGGGCTGAAGCGTCTCGCGCCCGAAAAGGACGGCGCCCGCATCGAAGGTGCGATGAAGGGGATGAAGGCAGCGATCGACCAGGGCGCGGACGAGAAGAAGCGCTTTCGCAGCGCTCCGGGCTTCGCCCCCGCCGGCCAGTCCACGCAGATGATCGTCGGCGCCGACGGCGCGAGCGATGGCGACATCATCAAACGCGCGAGCACCCTCTACGACCGCTTCGCTCTTCGCCGGGTCTATTATTCGGCCTTCAGCCCCATTCCCGATGCGAGCGCCGTGCTTCCCCTTCGACGCCCGCCGCTGATGCGCGAGCACCGGCTCTACCAGTCGGACTGGCTGATGCGCTTCTATGGGTTCAAGCCGGGAGAGGTGGTGGCGGCAGCCGACGACACGGGCATGCTCCCGCTCGACATCGATCCGAAGCTCGCTTGGGCGCTCAAGTTTCGCGAGCGTTTCCCGGTCGACGTCAATCGTGCCCCGCGGGAGATGCTGCTTCGTGTGCCGGGGCTCGGCGTAAAAGCGGTGGATCGGATCATCGCCTCTCGCCGCTGGCGTCGTCTCCGGCTCGGCGACATTGCGCGCCTCACCGTGTCGGTCGCCAAGCTCCGCCCGTTCATCGTCGCCGCCGATTGGCGACCGACGGCGTTGATCGACCGTGTCGACCTTCAGCAGCGCCTCAAGCCCGCGACGGAACAGCTCGAGCTCTTCGCGGCTTAAGCCGCCATGCGCACCGCTTTTCTGGCTCATCAGGAGGATTTCGAAGGATGGCGCGACGCCGCCCGGTCGCTTGCGTTGAGCCGTGTCCCGCCGAGCGAAATCCATTGGCAGGTGGGCGATGCGCCGCACGACCTGTTCGCCGATGAAGCCGTGCTGGCGTCAGATGACGGCCCCGCCTTTTCCGTCCCGCGCCCGTTCATCGAGCTCGCGCGCTCCGTCGTCTGCCATAGCGATCCGGAGCGGTTCGCCTTGCTCTACACATTGCTGCTGCGCCTGCGGGCCCATCCAGGCGCGATGGAGGACGCGGCGGACCCGCTTCTGCAGCGGCTCGAGAGCATGGCCAAGGCGGTCTGCCGCGACATCCACAAGATGCGCGCCTTCCTCCGCTTCCGCGAAGTCGAGGGGGCGGATGAAGCGGGCGGCACCCGTTACGTCGCCTGGTTCGAGCCGGAGCATCATATCGTCCGCGCCAATGCGGGCTTCTTCGTCCGCCGTTTCGCCTCGATGCGCTGGTCCATCCTGACGCCGGAACTTTCCCTCCATTGGGACGGCGAGACGCTCAAGGAGGGGCCCGGAGCCACCCGCGCCGATGCACCATCGGGCGACCAGGTCGAGGAGGTTTGGAAGACCTATTACGCCTCCATCTTCAATCCGGCCCGGGTCAAGGTCGGTGCGATGCTGAAGGAGATGCCGAAGAAATATTGGAAAAACATGCCCGAGACCGCGTTGGTCGGGCAGTTGATCGCAGGCGCACAGGCGCGGGAAGCGGAAATGGTCGAGCGCTCACGAGCGAAGATGGCGGAAGGGGGGCTCGCCGAAGCGGTCGCGGCCGAGAAGAGGCTGCAGCCGGGCGGCAACGCGCTGGCGGCGTGGGAGGCGTTGGTTGCCGAAGCGCGCAGCTGCACCCGCTGTGACCTCTACAAATGCGGCACCCAGACCGTGTTCGGCGAAGGCCCACTCGATGCGCGCCTCCTCTTCGTCGGTGAGCAGCCGGGCGATCAGGAGGACCTCGCCGGACGCCCCTTCGTCGGCCCCGCCGGCGGCGTTTTCGACAAGGCGCTGGCCGACGCCGGCGTCGATCGCGCCGCCACTTACGTCACCAATGCGGTCAAGCATTTCAAGTTCGAACGCCGTGGCAAGCGCCGCATCCATTCCAAACCGGACGGACCGGAGATAACCGCCTGCCGCTGGTGGCTGGAGCAGGAGCTGGCGCTGATCCGGCCGCCGATCACCGTCGCGCTCGGCGCCACCGCCGCCCGCTCCCTCTTCGGCAAGGCGGTCACCATTTCGGCCACGCGCGGCAAGCCGCACGCGCTTGAAGCCGGCGAAACCTGGGTCACCGTCCACCCGAGCTTCCTGCTGCGCGTCCGCGACAATCGCGAGGAGGAATATGCACGGTTCGTGGAGGACCTGCACGCGATCGGCGAGCGGGCGAAGGCCTTGGCGTGACCCCTAGAGCTTGACCAGCATCTTGCCGATATTGCCGCCGGAGAAGAGGTCCAGAAACGCCTGCGGCATCGCTTCGATGCCCTCGCGCACCGTCTCGCGTGACTTCACCTTTCCCTCTGCGATCCAGCTGCCCATGTCGCGGTAGAAGTCGGGCATCTCGGCCATGAAGTCGGTGAAGATGAAACCCTGCATGCGAATGCGGGCCGCGATCACGCGCATGATGTAGCGGAAGCTGGGCGGCGGCCCGGCATTGTAATTCTCGATCATGCCGCAGATGGCGAAGCGCGCATTGTTGCGGGCCGCGGCGAAGGCGGCGTCGAGATGATCGCCGCCGACATTGTCGAAATAGACGTCGATTCCCTCGGGCGCTGCGTCCATCAATTGCCTGACGACACGTCCGGCCTTGTAGTCGATCGCCGCATCGGCGCCGAGCTCGCGCACCCAGGCGCATTTCTCCTCCCCGCCCGCGGAGCCGATCACCGTCATGCCCCTGGCCTTGGCGATCTGCACGACGGCGGAGCCGACCGCGCCCGCCGCGGCCGAGACAAAGACAACATCTCCTTCCCTGGCCTCCGCCACGCGCAGCAGGCCGAAATAGGCGGTAGCCCCGGTGAGGCCGAGATTGCCGAGCCACTGCTCGTCCGGCACGCCCATCGCCGGCACCTTGGTGAAATGCTTCGCCTCGCCTACCGCCTGCTCGCGCCAGCCCATCATGTGGAGGACGGTGTCGCCGACATTGAGATCGGGCGAGCGCGATTCCACGACCTTGCCGACCGCTCCGCCCTGCAGCGGCGCGCCGACCTCGAAGGGCGGCACATAGCTTTTCACGTCGTTCATGCGGCCGCGCATGTAGGGATCGACCGACAGCCAGCGGTTCTCGACCCGCACCATCCCGACCTGGAGCGGCTGGGGGGCGATGTCCCTGAGGTCGAAATGGGTCATATCGGGCAGCCCCGAAGGCCGCGATGCGAGATGCCAGGCGCGCGTGCCGGTCATGAGCCTCTCCTTCTCGTTGCGATCCGCAACCTAGCCAGGGCCGTTCCGCAAAGAAAGCCCGGCCACGCGGCCGGGCTTCCAGTGCGTCCCCGCGCCCGTCGCGCGGAGACCGGGGGAACCGCCCTCAATAGGTGCCGGAGAAGCTCCGGTTCAGCACGTGCGGGCCTTCGCTGCCCTGGTCTTCGCGTTCGAAGAGCGCCCGATTGCGGTCCTCGTCGCGCCACGCGGCCATGGCTTCGGCCGACGTCTTGTTGACCATCACCTTCTCATCGACCCGTTCGATCCAGGAGCAGGGGATGGAATGATGATGTCCGCCGGCGCTCGGATCGCTCTTGGTGAGGATGATCCGGTCGCCGCGCACCTTGTCGACGGTGCCGATATGCTCGCCATCCGAGCCCATCACTTCCATATGCTCGGTGACCTGGCCCAGCGACTGGCGCTGACCCTGGCGTTTTTCGCGCCAGCCGCCGAATTCCTGCTCGAAGCGGGACTGATGTTCGCGGCGATATTCGTCATAGTCGCGGTCGAGCTGCTGCATCTGCCGCTGGCGCCACTCCGAATAGTTGCGGTCGTGGATATCGCCGCCATAGACGCTCGCATAACGCGCCGAAGAGCCGCCATAGCCCGGCGACATCATGCCGTAGCCGCCTCCATAGGTGCTGCCCGCCGGAGCCGACATCGGATGAGCGCCGTGCGTGCCGGTGCTGCCCACGTCGATGCGGTCGAAGCGACGGCCGCCGGCGCCATAGCCGCCGAAGCCGGACCCGCCCCAGGTGCTCGCCGTACCGGCGTAGCCCGACTGGCCGGAATAACTCGTATCCTGGCCATAGTCGCCCCTGGGATATTCCTCGTTGGAGCGGTTGAAGTCGCTGCCATAATAGCCGCCGCCATAATCGCTGGAGCCGTAGCGGTCGCCATAGCCTTGCTCGCGTTCCCAGCGCCGCTGGTCGCGTTCGCGGCGGCCTTCCGCCTCGTCGTCGCCGAACCAGGAGCGGACTTCGTCGCCGGCCCGGTCGAAGAAGCCACGATCCTCATCCTCGCGATAGCCGCCGCCGTAGCGGGAGCCGCGCTCCTCGTCGCCGCGATAGCCGCCGCCATAGCGTGATCCACGCTCGCGATCGCGCCATCGATCCTGCGAGCGATACTGGTTGCCGTATCGATAGTCGCCACGTTGATTGGCCATGAAGACTCTCCTTCTTTTCCTGATGGTTCGCCGGCTTCACGGACGGTGAGTCCGCGCTTGCATTCCAGTGATGAAACGAAGGAAGGGAGAGCCTCGTTCCAGCCCCGAGGGCCAGCCCGTTGCGGCCCGGCGGCGGAACGACCGTTCTCCTTTTTGACGAGGCTTCCGCGCACATGAAATGCCGCATTGCACCCGGCGCGCGGCGCGGCTATGGGGAGCGCCTTCGCCCGACAGGCGCGGGGCCGTAGCTCAGCTGGGAGAGCGCTGCAATCGCACTGCAGAGGTCAGGGGTTCGATTCCCCTCGGCTCCACCAACCTTCCGTAGACATAACCAACGATGACAAAGGATCGTGGGTCTCGGAAAACTCAGCAATTCGTCGGGACTTTCGAGAAGGCGCTAAGCTGACCGGTAGCTGACAATCCGCTGCCGAAATTAAGGTTGCGACTGCGGCGGCGTCCAAGGTTGCTTCGCCGAAGAGCTTTCGCGCGCGTCGCTGCGCCACCGGGCAGCCGGGTCTGGTGCTCACTTCCGAACCGCAGCCGCAGACCGGCGTTGAGGACGAGCCCCTCGGTCGCGCCCAACGGAGTTCACCATGCGCGGCCGAGACAAGCCCCGGCACGCTTGATTGGAGCAACATGAAAGTTCCCGACCGTACCTTGATCAGGAACCTCGTTGTTCGCGAATGGCGCGAGCTGGTGACGATCAAGGCCAGCGACCGTCCCTGGCAGATGCCCTTCGCGGCGGCGATCGCCAGCGGCGGCCCGATGCTCGTCGCGGCGGCCTTCGATCGGGTCGCGGAAGGCGTCGTGGCGGCTCTTGCCGGGCTCGTCTTCCTCTATCTGCCGTCCACGCCGATGCACCACCGCATGGTCACCTTGATGGCGTGCGCCTTCGGGATGATCAGCTGTTTCGCCTTGGGTGCGCTCAGCCACCTCGTGCCTGCCGCCAGGGTGCCGCTCATCACTCTCTGCGCGATCCTGGTGACGATGGTCTGCCGCTACTATCGGGTGGCTGCGCCCGGCAGCCTGTTCTTCATCATGACCGCCGCCATCGCCGCCTATTCGCCCGGAACCCTGGCGGATGCGCTGTTCAGGACCGGCATATTGGCCATCGGCTGCATCAACGCCGTTTTGATCGCCTTCCTCTACAGCCTGCATATCCTCAGGCGCAGGCGGCCCGATCCCATTCCCGCGATCCAACAGCCGACTTACGACTATGTCTGGGTGGATTCGGTGATCATCGGTTTGCTGGTCGGCCTCTCGCTGGCCGTCGCGCAGCTGCTCTCGCTCGAAAAGGCCTATTGGGTTCCGGTGAGCTGCCTTGCGGTCCTTCAGGGGCTGTCGCTCCGGGCTTCATGGAACCGGCAGGTGCACCGCATTCTCGGGACCGGTATCGGCCTAGGCGTCACCTGGGTACTGCTGCTGGTGCTGAAGGACGGATGGACGATCGCAATCGCCATCATCCTGCTGACGTTCCTCATCGAGACCGCGGTGGTTCGGCACTATGGCTTCGCCGCGATCTTCATCACGCCGCTGACCATCCTGCTTGCGGAGGCGCCGATGCTCGGCGACGAGTCCAGCACCGGTCTGATCCAGGCGCGCTTCATCGACACCTTGCTCGGTGCATACATCGGCTTCATCGGCGCAGTCGCGCTGCACAGCCCGGGCTTCCGCAGCCGGTTCGGACGCGTGCTGCGCCGGCTGTCGCCGAAGCGGCTCGCAGACCTCGATCAATGATCCAGCGCCGCCGCGGTCAGAGGCGGCCGGCCTCGCCTGCGATAAACGCCTCCAGCGCCTCATAGGCCTCGTCGTCGGGAAGCTGGCGCGGCGGATGCTTGCAGAAGAACATGGCGGGGGCGTCGATCGCGCCGGCGAGGCCCCGGTCCTTGGCGAGCTTGGCGCAGCGGATCATGTCGATGGCGACGCCCGCCGAATTGGGGCTGTCCTCGACCGACAGGCGCAGCTCCAGGTTCATCGGCACGCCGCCGAAGACCTGGCCCTCCATGCGCAGGAAGCAGATCTTGTTATCGTTCTGCCAGGCGACATAGTCGCTGGGACCGATATGGATATTCTCGTCGTCGAGGCGATGCTCGGCAACGGATTGCACGGCTTCCGTCTTCGACACCTTCTTCGATTTGAGGCGCGACCGGTTCAGCATGTTGAGGAAGTCGGTGTTGCCGCCGGTGTTGAGCTGATAGGTGCGGTCCAGCTTCACGCCGCGCTTGTGGAAGAGATCGGTGAGGACGCGGTGGACGATGGTGGCGCCGAGCTGGGCCTTGATGTCGTCGCCGATGACGGGAACCCCGGCTTCCTCGAAACGGCGCGCCCAGGCCGGGTGGCTTGCGATGAAGACCGGCATGTTGTTGACGAAGGCAACGCCGGCCTCGAGCGCGCATTCGGCGTAGAATTCCGTCGCCTGCTGGCTACCGACCGGCAGATAGTTCAAGAGCACGTCGGCTTTCGTCTCGCGGAGCGTCTCGATCACCTCGGCCTTGTCCGGCTCCGGCGCGTCGGCGAGGAGGAAGGTGCGCTCGGGCGGAGCGTCGGCCATATGGTCGGACCAGCCGTCGAGGATACAGCCCATGCGCACCTTGACGCCGGCGTGCGGGACATGATCGCAAAAGACGGTCGTGCAATTGGGCTTGGCGAAGATCGCTTCGGAAATGTCGCGGCCGACCTTGCGCTCGTCGACGTCCCAGGCAGCGACGAACTTGATATCCTTCGGCCGATAGCCGCCAAGGTCCCAGTGCAGAAGGCCGATCTGCTCGTTGGCGCCGCCATTTTGATAATGAGCAATGCCCTGCACCAGCGAGCTGGCACAATTGCCGACGCCGACCAGGGCGACGTTGATATCGTGACGTCCGGGATCGTGCAGGCTCATGCGACCGCCGCCTTTCTCTGCGCCGGCGCGTAGCGCTCGATCATCCGCGCGCAGAAGTCCGCGAAATACATCGGGTCCTTGGGGGGGCTCGTATAGTGGGGCGCGACGCCCTCATGATCGGGCGTGAAGCAGAAGGTGACCGTCGTCTCGAACGCCTCGAGCGCCTCCATCTGCCGGTCGAACCAGGCCTCCCAGCCGGGCCGGTAGCTGTCCCACCAGCTGAGCCCGGTGCGGAGATGGGTAACGCCGAGCCGCTTCATCCAGGCGACGGCGTCGTCGAGGCGCGGATCCTCGAAATGGAACCACTGCATGATGCCCATCTGCGGGCTGTGCCGCGCGAAGTTTTCCAGCGCGAGCTTGGGTGTGCCGTCTTCCTTGATGAGTCCCATGTAGAAATGGCGGTAATAGCTTGAGCCTTCGGCCTCGCGGTGGCGGGTCGTCGCCTCCCATTCGCGCGGCAGGTCGAACAGGCTGTACCAGAAGACGCGCGGCACGCGGCCGAGCAGCAGCTCCGCGGTCTTCTCCAGACCGAACACCTGCACTTCCTCGGCGCCGAAGCTGCCGACGCCGACTTCGGTCGCCCAGATTTCATGATCGGGCGCGACGGCTTCGATCTCGGCGATGCGCTGGGGCCATTCGTGGATCGGCCACAAGTTCCAGTCGAGCGGGAAGCCGTGCACCGCCACCACATCGACCTCGTCGAGGACGCCCATGGTTTTCATGCGATTGATGAAGTGCGGATCGATGGGCGAGATTCCGCCCAGCACCCGCTTCACGTCCGGGTTGACCGAGGCGATCGCCTTGCCGGCCTCGATCGCGGTTTTGGCGAAGATCGACCATTCGGGATCGAGCTCAGGGTCCCAATGCGACTTATTATTGGGCTCGTTCCAGATCATCGCCGCTTCGATCACTTATTCGCCTCCCTGCGCCGGATAGACCGCGCCTTCACCCCATTCCGAAAACGGCACCGGCGCCGTTCGGCAGATATAAACTTCCTCCTCGATCCGCTTCTCGATGGCGAAACCGGCCGCGCGCAGCATCGCCTCGGCACAGGCCCGGTTCGGCACCCACCAGTTGGTCCAGTCGTGCGCATATTTTCGCTCGACGAAATGGAGCTTGGGATAGCCGGTCTCGAAGAAGACGCTGGATTCCTCGAACGGATAATCTTCCTCAGTCTTCAAGACATGGGGGGAGCCGCGCTGCATCGACTGGAAAAGCAGCATGTCGCCAGCGACATACTCGCGAATGAGGTCGAGCGCGAGCAGCGGATGGCGCAGATGGTAGAGCACGCCCATGAAGACGACGAGGTCGAACCTCTCGCCGAGCGCGCCGACGTCATAAACGGAGAGCTTGCGGAACTCGATCTCCTGATCCAGCGCGTCGGCGGCGAAACGCGCCTGCTCCAGATAGCGATCGTCGCTGTCGATGCCGAGCACGCGCTTCGCCCCGCGGCGCTTCATCTCGATCGAGTAGAAGCCGGCGTTGCAGCCGATGTCGAGCACGCTCTTGCCGCTGAGATCGGCTGGAAGATGAGGCGCGAAGCGGCGGTATTTCTCACCTGGATAGTCCCCCAGGAAGTGGTCGCCCGCAGTCCAGACGCCGCCCAGATTGATGTTGTGGAACCAGGGGCCGAGCGCCTCGACCCTGTCACGAAGCTCCTCGTCCGCTCTGCTGCGCTCCGCGAGCTTCATTCGGAATTCTCGTGCATTGCGTTCGTCACCGTTTCTAAAAAGACGCTTCGCTTGCGCAACGGTTGCCGGCGAAACCTGTTCCGCAGCGGCTCGATCATCCCTGGCCGGCATTTTACCGCATGGGCCGGAACCAAAGGGGGAGCAGCAACTTAGAGGAACATGTCGGTAGCCAGCCATGACTGGACCGGAGCTGTCCGTCGGGGCGATTACGCGCTCGCCTGGAAGCTATCTGAAGGCATCCTCGCGGCGCGCGATCCCGGAAAGCGGGACGATCCTTCGACACCCTATCACCTCAGATGGGTATGGGACGGCCGATCTTTTGACGGGCGGCATGTGCTTGTTCGCTGCTATCACGGGCTGGGGGATACGATCCAGTTCGCGCGCTATCTTCCCATCCTGCGGCAAAGCGCTGCCTCGGTCGCGATCGAGGTCCAGCCGCGGCTCGCCTGCCTGCTCGACCATTTTCCCGGAGTGGATCGGATCGTCGCCTTCGATCCCGATAGTCCCAGCGCGGAATCGGATTGCGACATCGAGATCATGGAGCTGGCATTCGCGCTCCGGACGCCGCCTTCGAGCGTTGCTCCGCCCTATCTTCAAGCGGAGGCGGCATCGCTCCCGAAGGGCACGGTGGGGCTGTGCGGTCGGGCCGGTGCCTGGGACAGCCATCGCTCCATCCCTGCAGAACGCCTTCTTCCCCTTGCGGAACGGTGGCCCTGCCTCACGCTGGATTGCGGCCCCACCAACCTTCCCGTCCTCAACCCCGAAGGATGTCCTCATGATGTGGAGGCGACGGCGAGCTTGATCGCCGGCCTCGATCTGGTGGTCACCGTCGACACCTTCATCGCGCATCTCGCCGGGGCTTTAGGGAAGCCGGTCTGGCTGCTCCTGAAACACGAGCCCGATTGGCGATGGTCGCCCCTGTCGTGCCGGAGCGACTGGTATCCTTCGATGCGACTTTATGTTCAGCCCGCGCCGGGCGACTGGAGCTCACCCATCGCCCAGGTCGGCCGGGACCTTGCTCAACTCAAAGCGTTCGTAGCCGAACAGTTCAGAGGAGCGGATCAATGGGAGACGCCGCATGCCCGCTCGTTCCCCTGTCCTGGGGAGAGTTGCTCGACAAGATCACGATCCTCGACCTCAAGCGAGAACGGATCGCTGACTCGACCGCCGTCGGGAACGTGAACAAGGAATATGGCCTTCTCAGGGGCGTGGCCTCGCCAGTCATGCGCAGAACCGCCGTCGTCTTGCTGATCGAGCAGCTTCGGGAGGTGAACGCGTCGCTATGGGATATTGAAGAGGCGATCAGACAGAGGGAGACGGACGCCGATTTCGGCCCGGAGTTCATCCGGCTCGCGCGCTGCGTGTACCAGAGCAATGACCGGCGGGCCGCGCTCAAGCGTGAAATCAACATCCTCCTCGACTCCCCGATAATCGAAGAGAAGAGCTATCATGCCGGAGCCTCGTCGCTCTCGGGGCTAGCGGTCCGATTCGAGCCACCATCTCCAGTTGAGCGACACGAGGCGGCCGCCCCATTCGCCTATGACGAGCCGCGAGACCGAGGCCGGATCGATGTCGAACCGAAGCAGGTTGTCGAAGGGTAGCCCGAGGTAGCGGGCGACCACGGCCCTGATGACATCGCAATGGGTGACGCAAACGACCGTCTTGCCGGGATGATCGTGGGCGATGTGTTCCAGTGCACGCGCCGCCCGGTCAGCTGCCTCCCCGATGCTTTCACCACCGGGCGGACGAGCGGTGCCGCGGGCTTCGTTCCAACGCTGCCACTCGGGATCGCCCTCCAGTGCGTCGAAGGACAAGCCCGTCCATTCGCCAAAGTCGATCTCGTCGACATCCTCGGCGATACGCACCTTGAGCTCATGCCGGTCGGCGATTTCGCGTGCCGTATAGTAAGCGCGCTCCCGCGGCGACGAGTAGACGGCAGCGATCGGTTCGGCACCCAGCAGGTCGGCTATAATCGTCGCCTGTTCCAGCCCTTCCCTGCTCAGCGCCACATCGCGCCGCCGCCCGGTCAGGACCTGCCCCAGATCCACATGCGCAGCATGGCGAATTAGGAGTATGTCGGTCGTCACCGGCGGCGACTTGGTCGATCAGGCATCATCTACAACGATCGACTCTTGAACGACGCCGCTCCGGCCCTCGATACATTTCCGCAATGGAACTGCTGCGGAACTATGTCCGCTTTTGATCGGTTGATGATGAAGAAGATGATGCAAACTAAACCTATGTAAACCTTAAAAATCGCTACGGATACGCAATGAACTGGCCGGTGGGAACAACAACAGGTTCAACTCGGTTCGTTCACATAACAATCCACTAACGGACGGCTTCCAACACCGTTCCCGCCATAACAATGTAGCGGAGGGCAAGACCTTATGGAGACGATTCTCGTAACGGGCGGCGCGGGATTTATCGGGCGAGCGGTGACCGGGGAGCTGCTTCGCCGCGGCCACCGGGTCCGAGTGCTCGATAGCCTGATAGAGCAGGTTCATGGTGCCGACGCCGACGCGAGGTCAGTCACCTCGGATGTCGAATTCTTTCATGCGGACGTGCGCGATGGCGCCAAGGTTGCCGAGGCGCTGCGGGGGGTCGACAGCGTCGTCCATCTCGCGGCCGAGGTCGGGGTGGGTCAATCCATGTATGCGGTCGAACGCTACACGTCGGTCAACGACGTCGGCACCGCCGTTTTGTTCGAGAAACTGATCGACCAGCCGGTCCGCCGCGTCGTCACCGCCTCCTCGATGAGCATCTATGGCGAAGGCCTCTATCTCGATGCCGATGGCGAAATGGTCGAGAATGCAGAGCGGCACCCGCGCGCCAGCTCCGATCAGGCCTGGGACCCGCTCGACGGCCGTGGCCGACCGCTGACGCCGGTCGCGACGCCGGAATGGAAGCGGCCGCAGCTCGCCTCCATCTACGCCCTCAACAAATATGTGCAGGAGCGCACCAGCCTCATCCTCGCCAATGCCTATGGGATGGAGGGCGTGTGCCTGCGCCTCTTCAACGTCTACGGCCCGGGCCAGGCCCTTTCCAATCCCTATACCGGCGTTCTCGCCATTTTCGCCTCGCGCCTGCTCAACGGACAGCGGCCGATGGTCTTCGAGGATGGCGAGCAGCGCCGCGATTTCGTGTATGTTGGCGACATCGGCCGCGCCTTCGCCGACGCGCTGGAACTGCCGCAGGCGGCGGGCGGCGTGTTCAACATCGGGTCGGGCGACGACCGCTCCGTCAACGAGGTGGCGCGGGCGCTCGCCGGTGCCCTGGGCCGCAACGATGTCGAGCCGGACATCGTCGGCAAGTCGCGCATCGGGGACATCCGCCACTGCTTCTGCGACACCAGCAAGGCGGCCGAGACGCTCGGCTTTCGCGCCGTCAAGGACTTCCACGAGGGCCTGACCGAACTGGCCGAATGGGTGGCAGAGCAGACGGCCGACGATCGCACGCAAGAGGCGCGGGCCGAGCTGGAAGTACGGGGTCTTGTCGCATGATCCCCGCCGATCGGAGGCCCGTTCTCATCACCGGGGGCGCCGGGTTCATCGGCTGCAACATCGCCGACCGGCTCGCTCGCGAAGGTCATGACATCCTGATCTACGATGCGCTGTCGCGGCCCGGCGTGGAGGCCAATCTCGACTGGCTGAAGGAACGCTATTCCGATCAGATCACGCCCATTATCGCCGACATAAGGGACGAGGAGGAGCTGTCGCGCGCCGCGCGCGAAGCCAAGGCGGTGTTCCACATGGCTGCCCAGGTCGCCGTCACGACCAGCCTCACCGACCCGCGCGACGATTTCGAGATCAATCTTCGCGGCACGCTCAACCTGCTCGACGCGCTGAGGCTGCACGGCCGCCCGACGCCCGTCATCTTCGCCTCGACCAACAAGGTCTATGGCGATCTCGCCGACCTCGATTTTCGGCTGGAGGGGCAAGGCTATGCGCCTCCGGACGAGGCGGTGGCCGCGCACGGCATAAGCGAGGCAAGGCCGCTCGACTTTCACACGCCCTATGGCTGCTCCAAGGGCGCGGCCGATCAATATGTGCTCGACTATGCCCGCAGCTACGGTCTTCCCGCCGCGGTGCTGAGGATGAGCTGCATCTACGGCGTCCGGCAGATGGGCACCGAGGACCAGGGCTGGGTCGCGCATTTCCTGATCCGCGCCCTCGAGGACGAGCCGATCACCCTCTATGGCGACGGCCACCAGGTCCGCGACATCCTCGACGTTTCGAACGCCGTCGACGCCTATCTCCGGGCTTGGCAGCGCATTGGCCACATCTCGGGCCATGCCTTCAACCTCGGCGGCGGCCCGGCCAATGCCGTCTCGTTGCGCGAGCTTGTGACCTATATGGCCGAGCTCCTCGGTCGCCAGATCGACGTGCGGTTCGACGATTGGCGCGCGGGCGATCAGCGCTGGTTCGTGGCCGACACCCGGGCGATCCGCCGGGCGCTTGACCTCTCGCCGGCCGTGCCGTGGCGGCAGGGCGTCGCACGGCTGGCCGAATGGCTGTGCGAATGCCGCAGCCTGCGCACCCGGCCCGAGCTGGTCGAGGCGGCACAGTGAAGATACTTCTGACCGCCGATGCCGTGGGCGGCGTCTGGCAATATGCAACCGACCTCGCCCAAGGGCTTGCCGACCTCAATATCCAAACCGTGCTTGCCGCCATGGGCCCACCGCCCTCCCCCCGGCAGCGTGACGCGGCGCGATCCATCGACGGTTCGACCCTGGTTGAGACCCATTTGCCGCTCGACTGGCTGGCCGAAAGCCCGAAGGCCATCGCCGACGCGGGACGGACGCTCGCGGAGCTTGCTCGCCGGCACGACGCGGACCTGGTCCAGCTGAACGCGGCGGCACTCGCAGCGGAGACCGAGTTCGACCAGCCGGTCGTGGCGGTCGCCCATAGCTGTCTCGGCACCTGGTGGCGGGCAACCAAGGGCGATGATCCGGACAGCCCCTTCCGCTGGCGCTCCGAGCTGACCGGCCAGGGCCTCGCCCTCGCCGATCGCGTCGTCGCGCCGACCAAGGCTATCGCGCGGGCGACGAAGGAGGTCCACCGTCTCGCCCAGCTGCCGACGACGGTTCACAACGGCCGCAGTCTCCGGCCCGTGGAGCCCGTCGCTTCGCACGACTTCGCCTTCACTGCCGGACGGCTGTGGGACAAGGGCAAGAATGTCGCGACCCTGGACGGCGCGGCGGCGCGACTCCCCTTCCCGCTCCACGCCGCCGGCCCGATCGAAGGTCCCAGCGGCGACAGGATCGAGTTCAACCACATCCACGCGCTCGGCACGCTGAGCGATCGCGAGATTTCGTCCTGGCTCGGGGCGCGGCCGGTGTTCGTGTCCGCCGCGCTCTACGAGCCTTTCGGCCTCGCGGTGCTGGAGGCGGCCGCTGCCGGCTGTCCGCTCGTCCTCGCGGACATCCCAACGTTTCGCGAGCTTTGGCACGGCGTCGCGGTCTTCGTCGACCCGATGGACGCCAACGGTTTCGCCGAGGCGATCAGCCTCGTCGTCCGCGACGATTTCGCGCGTGCCGAGATGGGCCGGCAGGCGCAGCTTCGCGCCGCCCAGTTCAGCGTTGAGGCGATGGCGGGCAAGATGGCGGCCATCTACCAGTCCCTGCTCCGCCCACAGGCCGCGGCCACCCTGGCGCAGGAGGTGGCGGCATGAAGATCGTCTATTTCACCCATTCGCTCGCCAGCTGCTGGAACCACGGCAACGCCCATTTTTTGCGCGGCGTGCTGCGCGAGTTGATCGCGCTCGGCCATGAGGTGCAGGCCTATGAGCCGGAAGGCGCCTGGAGCCTCGCCAATCTGCTGGAGGACCATGGCCCCGAAGGCCTCGACGCCTATCGCGACGCCTATCCGGAGCTGCGGTCGGAAAGCTATGGCGAGCGGGGGGACCTGGCTCGCATGGTCGACGGCGCCGACCTCGTCATCGTCCATGAATGGAGCGAACCGGATCTGGTCGCGCGGCTTGGCAAGCTGCGTGCGCAGGGCGCGCCCTTTCTACTGCTCTTCCACGACACGCATCACCGCGCCGTCAGCGAGCCCGAGGCGATGCGCGCCTACGATCTTTCCGCCTATGACGGCGTCCTCGCCTTCGGAGAGGCGCTCGCCGAAGTCTATCGCGGCTGGGGCTGGGGCGACCGGGCGTTCGTCTGGCACGAGGCCGCCGACCTTCGCCATTTCCATCCGCCGGCTGTCGAGCGGGAACGGCAAGGTCTCGTCTGGATCGGCAATTGGGGCGAGGGCGAGCGCACCAAGGAGCTGAAGGAATTCCTCTTCCGCCCCGCCCGCGAGACCGGCATCGGCCTCGACGTCTATGGCGTGCGCTATCACGAAACCGCCAAGGCGACGGTGCGGCGCTATGGCGGCCGCTATCATGGCTGGCTCCCCAATGCGGCGGCACCGGACGTGTTCGCCCGGCACCTCGCCACCATCCATGTCCCGCGCCGCTTCTACACCAGGCTGCTTCCGGGCATCCCCACCATCCGGATCTTCGAAGCGTTGGCCTCTGGCATCCCCCTCCTGTGCGCGCCTTGGGACGATGCCGAGGGCCTGTTCCGCGCCGGCACCGACTATCTGACCGCCTCCGACGGCGCGGACATGACCCGGCAGCTCGAGCGGCTGCAAGCCGACCCGGACCTTCGAGTCTCGCTGGTCCGGCATGGCTTGGAGACCATCCGCGCCCGCCACAGCTGCGCGCACAGAGCAGAGGAGCTCCTAGCCATCGTCACCCGCCTTCGTTCGTCCCGAGCGAAGTCGAGGGGCGTACCCACAGAGGCCGTACATCACGCGTCGACCGAGCCCGAGTTGAGGAGCGTCGCATGAAGATCGCCTTTTACGGATCGAGCCTTCTCTCCTCCTACTGGAACGGCGCGGCGACCTATTATCGCGGGCTGCTCCGGGACCTTGCGGGGCGCGGCTACGACATCACTTTCTATGAGCCCGATGCCTTCGATCGGCAGCAGCATCGCGACATCGAGCCGCCGGAATGGGCTCGCTCGGTCGTCTATCCCGCCACTCTCGAAGGGTTGCGAAGCGTCCTCAGCCAGGCCGGCGCCGCCGACATCGTCGTCAAGGCGAGCGGCGTCGGGGTGTTCGACACGGAGCTTCTCGAAGGCATCGTCCAGCATTCGCGGCCCGACGCGCTTCGGCTCTTCTGGGACGTCGACGCCGCCGCCACCCTGGACGAGATGCGCGGCGACGACGCCCATGTCGTCCGCCGGATGCTGCCGTCGCTCCACATGGTGCTGACCTATGGCGGCGGACCGCCGGTGGTCGAGGCTTATGAAGGCTTCGGCGCTCGTCTTTGCGTTCCCATCTACAACGCCCTCGACCCGACGACCCATTTCCCCGTCGGGCCGGACGAGCGCTTTGCCGCCGATCTGGCCTTCCTCGGCAACCGCCTCCCAGACCGCGAGGCGCGGGTAGAAGAGTTCTTTTTGAAAGCTGCTGCGCAGCGTCCCGGGCGGCGCTTCCTGATCGGCGGCAATGGCTGGGAGACCAAGGCGATGCCGGACAATGTTCGCCATCTGGGTCACGTCTACACCCACCAACACAACGCCTTCAATTGCACGCCGCTCGCCGTGCTCAATATCGCCCGCGACAGCATGGCGCATATCGGCTTCTCGCCCGCCACCCGCGTGTTCGAAGCGGCGGGCGCCGCGGCCTGCCTCATCACCGACGCCTGGGACGGCATCGAGCAGTTCCTGAAGCCGGACGAGGAAGTGCTGGTGGCCCTCGACGGCCGCGACGTGGCCGAGCATGTCGGTTCGCTCACCCGCGAGCGCGCTCGCACCATAGGCCAGGCTGCTCTGCGCCGGGTGCTGAGCCAGCACACCTATGCTCATCGCGGCGCCGAGGTGGACGCCCTGTGGCGCGAGCAGCGCGCGAAGCAGAGGAGCGCGGCATGAAGCTCGTCGTCCTCGGCCTCAGCCTGTCCTCCTCATGGGGCAACGGCCATGCCACCACCTATCGGGCGCTGCTCAGGGAATTCGCCGCCCGCGGCCACGACATCCTGTTCCTGGAGCGCGACGTGCCCTGGTATGCGTCGCACCGGGATCTCGCCGAGCCCGATTTCGCGCGGCTTCAATTCTATTCGGACCTGGATGAGCTGGCGAGTTGGCGCGGCGAGATCGCGGAGGCGGACGCGGTCATCGTCGGCTCCTATGTGCCGGAAGGGGTCGCCGTCGGGCGCTTCGTCCAGGGAGCGGCGCACGGGGTCACCGCCTTCTACGACATCGATACGCCCGTCACCCTGGCCAAGCTGGAGCGCGGCGATTTCGAATATCTGTCGCCGGAGATCATCCCCGGCTACGACCTCTATCTCTCCTTCACCGGCGGGCCCACCCTTCGCACCCTCGAAAGCCGCCACGGCTCGCCGGCGGCGCGGGCGCTCTATTGCTCGGTCGATCCGGAAGCCTATCCGCCGATGGACGTGCCGAAGCGTTGGGACCTCACCTATCTCGGCACCTACAGCCCCGACCGCCAACCGACGCTGGAGCGGCTGCTGATCGAGCCCGCGCGCCGCCTGCCGGAGCGGCGCTTCGCGGTGGCGGGACCGCAATATCCGGCGGACATCGACTGGCCGACCAACGTCGAGCGGATCGATCATCTGCCTCCCGCCCAGCATGCCGAATTCTACGCCGCCTCGCGCTTCACCCTGAACGTCACGCGAGCGAACATGATCGCCGCCGGCTGGTCCCCGTCAGTGCGGCTGTTCGAGGCCGCTGCTTGCGCCATTCCGGTGATCTCGGACCGATGGGAGGGCCTCGACACCTTATTCGCGCCGGACGCCGAAATCCTGCTCCCCTCCGGCACCGACGCCGTCATCGGCGCGCTCCGAACGACCACCGACGAACAGGCGCAGCGGATCGGCCGCGCGGCCCGATCCAGCGTGCTGCAGGCCCACACCGCCGCTCACCGTGCGGGCGAGCTCGAAACTTATCTACGGGAAGCGGCGCAGAACCGCTCCCTATCCGCCGCCAAAACAGAGACCCACATCCGGAGCGACGTGCAATGACAAGTAAGAACAAAACAATCCTGGTGACCGGCGGCGCGGGCTTCATCGGCTCGCATCTATGCGATGCCTTGCTCGGCGAGGGGGCGCGGGTAGTGTGTCTCGACAATCTCCTGACCGGGCGCGAGTCCAACATCGCCCATCTCCGCCGGGACCATCGGTTCGATTCCATCGAGAGCGACGTCGTCGATCCCCTTCCCTACCGTATCGCCGGCAAGGCGCGCTTTACCCACATTTATCATCTCGCCTGCGCCGCCTCGCCGCCGCATTATCAGGCGGACCCGGAGCATACGATGCTGACCTGCGTCGTCGGCACGCGCAACATGTTGCGGCTGGCGGAGGAGACGGGCGCGCGATTGCTGCTCAGCTCCACCAGCGAAGTCTATGGCGACCCCGAGACCCATCCCCAGCCGGAAAGCTATCGCGGCTCCGTCAGCTGCACCGGCCCCCGCGCCTGTTACGACGAAGGCAAGAGGGCGGCCGAGACTCTGGCCTTCGACTTCCACCGCTCCAAGCGCGTCGACGTGCGCGTCGCGCGCATCTTCAATACTTATGGCCCGCGCATGCGCCCGGACGACGGCCGCGTCGTGTCCAACGTCATCTGCCAGGCGCTCTCCGGCGACGAGATCACCATCTATGGCGACGGCTCGCAGACGCGCAGCTTCTGCTTCGTCAGCGATCTGATAAACGGGCTGATGCGCCTCATGGACAGCGACCGGCCGATCGACGTCCCCGTGAATCTCGGCAATCCGACGGAACTGACCGTGGGCGATCTCGTTGAGCGGGTCGTCGCCCTCACCGGCAGCAACTCGCCCGTTACCTACATGCCATTGCCGATCGACGATCCCCGTCGCCGCAAGCCCGACATTTCCCGGGCCCGCGAACTGCTGGGCTGGGAACCGGCCGTGGCGCTTCAAAAGGGGCTCGAACGGACGATCGAATGGTTCGCCTCCGAACAGGCGAAGTCGTCGCAACAATGGCGCGGCGTTGCCCATGCGGAGGCATCGCCGGCCGAGCGCCACCTGATCGCCGTTGCGGAGTAACGGGGCCGGCGGCGAAACCTGGGATGGGTCCTATGTCCGACGACAAAGGGGTCACCGTCGAGCCGCCGGAGTCCCGATATCTCGCCGCTCCGCTCGGGCGCAACATCGAGGCGCTGAGGCGTCGCCGGGAACGGAAGGAGGAGGAAGCCACATGGCGGGACCGTCTCGCCGGGAAGATTACGAGCTTCACCGGAAGCATGACGTTCGTGTTCCTCCACCTCGGCTTGTTCGGATTCTGGATCCTGGCCAATCTGGGCTGGGTGCCGCTGATAACGCCGTGGGATCCGACCTTCGTCGTGCTGGCGATGATTGCGTCGGTGGAAGCGATATTCCTCTCGACGTTCGTGCTGATTACCCAGAATCGAATGGCCAAGGCGGCGGACGAGCGCGACGATCTCGATCTCCAGACCAATCTGCTGGCCGAGCATGAAGTGACCCGGCTGATCGAGATGGTCTCTGCGATCACCGATCATCTCGGCATCGGCGACGCCAAGCCGGACGACGTCGAGGACCTGAAGCGCGACGTGGCACCGGAGCGCGTCATGGATGCCATCGAAGCCACCAAGAAGGAGTGAGGATGCTGGCCGCGAGTGAAATGTTGGACGATAAGCCCGTCTCGACCGCCACGATGCGTGCCGCCGTGCTGAGCCAGCCCGGCCGGATCCGCATCGACGAGGTCGCAGTGCCGGAGCCGGGGCTGGGCCAAGTGCGGGTGCGGCTGGAAGGCTGCGGCGTCTGCGCCTCCAACCTCACCCCCTGGAAGGGGCCGGAATGGATGCAGTTTCCGACGGAGCCAGGCGCCCTCGGCCATGAGGGCTGGGGCGTCGTCGATGCCGTCGGCAGCGGCATCGACACCGTCTCCGTCGGCGATCGCGTCGCCGCCCTCTCCTTCAAGGCCTATGCCGAATACGACATCGCGGCCGCCGATGCCGTGGTGCCATTGCCGGCCGCTCTCGAAGGCCGCGCCTTTCCGGGCGAGCCGCTCGGCTGCGCGATGAACATCTTCCGCCGGAGCGCGATCGAGCCCGGCCAGACGGTAGCGATTATCGGCATCGGCTTTCTCGGCGCGCTCCTGACCCGCCTCGCAACGGATGCCGGAGCCCGCGTCATCGCCATCTCGCGACGCCCCTATTCGCTCGACGTGGCGCGGCAAATGGGTGCGGCGGAGACGATCGCGATGGAGGACCATCATGCGATCATCGAGCAGGTGAAGGCACTGACCGCCGGGCAGTTCTGCGATCGCGTCATCGAGGCGGTCGGCAAGCAGTGGCCGCTGGACCTCGCCGGCGAGCTGGTGCGCGAGGGCGGCCGGCTCGTCGTCGCCGGCTACCATCAGGACGGCCTCCGCCACGTGAACATGCAGCTCTGGAACTGGCGCGGCATCGACGTGATCAACGCGCATGAGCGCGACCCGAAAGCCTATATCCGTGGTATCGAGGAAGCCGTGCAGGCGGTGGCCTCGGGCCGGCTCGACCCCGACCCGCTCTACACCCATCGCTATCCGCTCGAGCAGCTGGTCGAGGCGCTGAACGCCACTCGCGACCGACCGGACGGTTTCCTGAAAGCGCTGGTGATCTTCCCATGAGCCCGGCCGCCGCCCTCGCGCCCGAAGCGGCCAAGCCCCGCGTCGGCTTTCTCGGCGTCGGCTGGATCGGCCGCCACCGCATGGAAGCGATCGCAACCAGTGGAGCCGCCGAAATCGCCGCCATCGCCGATCCTTCTGCCGACATGACGAAGGAAGCGGCGAAGCTGGCGCCCAAGGCGGAGCTGGCAGCCTCGCTCGACGATCTGCTCGCGCTCGGCCTCGACGGTATCGTAATCGCCACCCCCAGCGCGCTTCACGCCGAGCAGGCGATCCGTGCGCTCGACGCCGGCGTCGCCGTCTTCTGCCAGAAACCGCTCGGTCGCACTGCGGCTGAGGCGCGGCAGGTCGTCGAAGCGGCGAGGAGGGCGGACCGGCTTCTCGCCGTCGACCTCAGCTATCGCCATACCGCGGCCATGGAGAAGATCAGGGAGCTGGTCCGCTCCGGAGCGCTGGGCGAGGTCTACGCCGCCGACCTCGTCTTCCATAACGCCTACGGACCGGACAAGGCCTGGTTCTACGATCCGGCGCTGTCGGGAGGCGGCTGCGTGATGGACCTCGGCGTCCATCTCGTGGACCTCGCGCTATGGATGCTCGATTTCCCCGCCGTGACCCGCGTCTCCGCCAGCCTCTTCGCGGGAGGGCGGCCGCTGCAGCCGTCGCAGCAAGTCGAGGATTATGCTGTCGCCACGCTCCAGCTCGAGACGGGCGCCATCGTGCGGATCGCCTGCTCCTGGCGCCTCTCGGCCGGATGCGATGCCCTCATTTCGGCGGACTTCCACGGCACGAGCGGCAGCGGCGCCATGCGCAACGTGAACGGCTCCTTCTACGATTTCACGGCCGAACATTTTCAGGGCACCGCCCGTACTACCTTGGCCGTGCCTCCCGATGCCTGGGGCGGCCGCGCCGCCGTCGACTGGGCGCGGCGGCTGGCGGCTGGCGCCCGTTTCGATGCCGAGGCGGAGCGGCTGGTCGACGTCGCCGCCGCCGTCGATGCCATCTATGCTGAAGGTGCGGCCGTCCGCCGCTGATGGGAGGTTCGGCTCAGCCGGCTTGCCAAGCCCGAACGGCGTCGATCGGCGCGACCAGCATCAGGACGTTGAGCGTCAGATTATCGCGGATCGTCCAAAGGGTGAGAAGCTCGAAGCCGATCGCCAGCAGGATTGTGGCCCACAGCGGCAGGCGCCGGGCCAGCATGAAGCCCAGCGTCATCCAGCCGATGTCGGCCATGCTGTTGAGGACGCTGTCGCCATTATAGCCGAAGGCGAAGGTCGCCTCGCGATAACGATCGATGATCCACTGGCTGTTTTCCAGCAGCTCCCAACCCGCCTCGATCGCGACGGCGGCGAGGAAGCGGTCGCCGAACGGATTTTGCCGCAGGAAGAGCCAGCCGAGGGAATAGAAGAGAAAGCCGTGGATGATGTGGCTCGGCGTATACCAGTCGGCGAGATGCTGGCTGTTGTCAGCGCTCTGCACGGCACCGGTCCACAGCTTCACCTCGCCGCAGGTGCAGATCGGTGGACGGCCCATCCACAGCAGGATCGCGGCGGTGGCGACGACGATCGCAAGGGCGACAAGGCGGTAGTTGGCGCCGATCCGGCCAACGGTCCGTTCCGTCATTCGGCCACTCCGGCCAATTCGGCCAGCTTCGCGACCGTGCGGACATTGCGGCCGGTGGTGGGGGAGCCGCACACTTTGTCGATGAAGGCGGGCGTCAGCTTCGACGTTCCGACACCGGCGGGAAAGTGGAACCAGAGCGCCCCGCCCGCGGCCTTCACCCTTTCGTCCGCCTGAGCGCGCTCCAGCAGCCGGTCGGCGGCGTCGGGCGGCGGCGCGGCCTTGGAGAGAAGGAGCAGCACTCGGTTCGGCTCAAGCTCCGACTCCTCGGGAAAGGGATTGGAAGCCATCAGCGCCGGCCATTCATCGGCCGTGCGGACGATCACCTCGACGGGAAAACCGAAGCGGCTGGAGATCGCCTCCTCCAGCGTGCGCGCCACCGCATCGGCTTTCCCCTCGCCGGAGAACAGGAGGTTGCCGCTGGCGACATAGGTTCGCACGTCGGTGAAGCCGATTTCCTCGGCCAGCGCCTTCAGCGCCTTCATCGGAACCTGGCGCTTTCCGACATTGATGGCGCGAAGGAGGGCGATGAAGGTTGTCATGGGCCGCAGTTCAACCGGCCCGCGGCCACCTTGTAAACTCGCAAATGCTTGACGCGCCCCGGCGCGCCACGCCAGTAGCGCGCATGGCGACCTCGATACAGCTCAAGCGGAGAGGCCTTCTCTTCGTCCTCTCCAGCCCCAGCGGCGCGGGCAAGACGACCATCGCGCGCATGCTCCTCGCGCAGGACGAGGGCATTTCGCTCTCGGTCTCGGCCACGACCCGGCCGATGCGCGAAGGAGAAGTCGAAGGGCGCGACTATCATTTCGTGACCGATGCCGAGTTCGATCGGATGGTGGAGAGCGGCGCTTTTCTCGAATGGGCGCACGTCTTCGGCCGCCGCTACGGAACACTGCGCAACGAAGTCTGGAAATCGATCGAGAATGGCTGCGACGTGTTGCTCGACATCGATTGGCAGGGGACGCAGCAGCTGAAGCAGGTCGATCCCGACATCGTCCGCGTGTTCATCCTGCCGCCGTCGATGAAGGAGCTGGAGCGGCGGCTGCGCGCGCGCGGCACCGACAGCGACGAGGTGATCCAGAGCCGGATGGAGCGGGCGGCGGGCGAGATCAGCCACTGGGCCGAATATGATTATGTGCTGGTCAACGAGGATGCCGAGACCTGCCTCTCCAAGGTGCAGGCGATCCTCGATGCCGAGCGGCTGAAGGCGACGCGGCGCATCGGCCTCCACGACTTCGTCCGAAGCCTGATCGGCTGACGCTTTTGCTTTGCCGGCTTTGGGAGTAGCCTTCCCACAAACAATGCAGGGGAACGGCCATGATGGGACGGGCAGTCATCGGCGCAGTCGCGGCCGCGGTAGCGATGTTCATCCTCGGATTCATCTTCTTTGCGAGCGGTCTGCAGAAGACGGTGACCGGCAGCCTCGATGATATGCCGGCGGCAGCGGTGCAGCAGGTCCTCGCCGCCAACCTGCCGGGCACCGGCACCTTCGTCGTGCCCGACCCCGAGGCATCATCGAGCCAGACGGTGATGTACGGCCAGGGCCCCGTCGCCACCATCTTCTACAACACGTCCGGTTTCCCCGCGATGGACAGCGGCGCGCTGCTGGCCGGCTTCATCCAGATGCTGATCGTGGCCCTGCTGATGGCCGCCGCGCTCTATCTGCTGTCCCGCCATGTGGCGAGCTTCGCGGATCGGGTGAGGATGCTGGTGCTCGCGGTGTTGGCAGCGGCCATCTTCATGCGCCTCGGCGATCCCATCTGGCATCACCATGGCTGGGCCTATGCCATCTACCTGTTCGTCGCCGACACGGTGTCGCTGACGGTGGCCGGCCTCGTCATCCTGAAGCTGCTGCCGGCGGCTGTGTATCGGCCGAGTGAAACGAGCCCTCCCACGGACGTGTAGGAACCATCGTCATTCCGGCGAAAGCCGGAACCCAAGAACACTGCCTCCGCCAAGTCAGGCGATGCGGTCTCGCCTTTACTATTGGCTCCGGTGTTCTTGGGTCCCGGCTTTCGCCGGAATGACGGAAGCTTATCGCACCTGCACGAGAGTCAGAAAGCGGTAGGCGGCGGCGAAGTCCCGGCGTCGCTCTTCGAGCACGGCGGCGGCGTCCACATCCTCGCCCCATTGCTCGGCCTGCCACGTCTCGTCGAGGGTGGCCGCCGACCAGGCGGCGTCGAGGTCGATCGCCTCCTCGGCCAATGCGAGCGCGATGACGAGCGATCCTCCGATCGTCACCAGCGGCGACAGGCCAGCCAGCTCGAACGGTCCGCGCGCGGCCACGGCATGGGCGAGCTGGCGCAAGGTCGCTTCATGCTGGGGCCGGTGCATGATGCCGCAGACGATCTCGAAATCGATGTCGAAGCGGCGACGCGCCCAGGCGAGGAGCGGGTCCCAATGCTCGGCCTGGCGCCGAACGAGCGGTGCGGGCGTGTCGGCGCGATAGCAGAGGAGGTCGCTTTCCCCATAGCGGGCGAGGCTGGCGGCGAAGGTCTGGGGGTCGGGCGCGACGCGATCGAGGGCGGCGTTGGCGAGGCCGGTGAGCGGCATCGATCGCGGGTTCACCTCCTCGCCCTGGGCGTTCCATTCTTCGGCAATGGCCTGGGCGAGGCCCTCGGTCGGAACGTAGAGGAGGTTTCGTGCGGGCGTTCTGACGGGCCTTTCGTCGAGCCGGATTTCGAACCCGTCCGCAGCCGGGTCGAATCGGGCCTGATCGTAGAAGCGTTTCATGGCCCGGGCGGCGTCTTCCAGCGGCGCGCGAGCCATTTGGGCGCGCCGAAGCTCGCGGCGAGGCCGACGATCACCATCGGAATACCGACGGCGGGCGCGCCGCCTTCGCGCAGCAGATCACCTTGCCACACGACCAGCCCGATTAGGACGACGATCGTGCCGCCGATCCGCGCCAGGTTGAGCAGGATGAAACGGTTGCGCCACGTCGCCTCGTCGGGGGATGGTGTCATGCGAAAGCCCTTGTGAGTTGGAGGATGTCGAGCGGATGCGAGGCGACATGATGCGCGCCCGCCTCGCGAAGCTCATCCGCGCCGTGATAGCCCCAGCTGACCCCGATCGCCGTCACGCCCGCGGCGCGCGCCATCGCCATGTCGTAGCTGGTGTCGCCGATCATGATGGTCGTCTCGCGCGCCGCGGCGGCGTTGGCGATCGCCTGCTCGATCATCGACGGGTGCGGCTTGGAGGGGTGGCGATCGGCGGTCTGGCAGGTGACGAAGCGGCGGGCGATGCCGTGATGGTCGAGGCAGAGGCTGAGGCCGCGATCCGACTTGCCGGTGGCGATGCCGAGCATCCAACCCTCTCCGTCCAGCGCCTCGATCAGCTCGACGATACCCTCATAGAGCGGCTCGTCAACCAGGCCGCCGCCGCGCAGCCGCTGGAAAGAGCGCTTGTAATCCTCGGCGAGCGTGATGTGGAAATCCGGGTCGGCGTCCGGAAGCATGGCGCGCATCGCCTCGACGAGGCTGAGGCCCACCACCCGCCGCGTCCGTTCGCGACACGGCGCCTCCAGCCCCGCGCGGGCGAAGCAATCCTCCATCGCCAGGCAGATGTTGATCTGGCTGTCGACGAGCGTCCCGTCGCAATCGAAGATGGCGAGGCGGTTCATCGACCCCTTCCGCGGCTGCGCCGCTCGCCCTTGCGCTCCTTGCGGCGGGCCTTGGCGGCGACGGTCGCGGCCCGGCGCTTGCCTTCGGGCGTCTCGGAGAACTTGACCTCGTCGAGCGGAAGGTCGCCGAGTTCCATGTCGAACCCGAGCGATGCCATGCTCTCGGCGAAATGCTGGGGCAGCTCGGCGGTGACATCGATACGGCCGCCGTCGGGATGATCGATCCGGAGGCGCCGGGCGTGGAGGTGGAGCTTGCGGCTGATCGTGCCGGTGAGGAAGGCGTCCTGCCCGCCATATTTGCCGTCGCCGACGATCGGATGGCCGATCGCCGCCATGTGGACGCGAAGCTGGTGCGTGCGGCCGGTATGCGGCTGCAGCTCGACCCAGGCGGCCCGGTTGCCAGCGCGCTCGATGACGCGGTAGCGGGTGCGGGCGGGAAGCCCGTTCTCCTCGTCGACATGCATCTTCTCGCCGCCGGTGCCGGGCTGCTTGGCTACGGCCAAGTCGATGAAGCCGTCCTTCACTTCGGGCACGCCGACGACCAAAGCCCAATAGACCTTGCGCGCGGTGCGGCCGGAAAAGGACTTGGAGAAATAGGCGGCGGCGCGCGGCGTGCGCGCGACGAGGAGTGCGCCAGAGGTATCCTTGTCCAGACGGTGAACGAGCTTGGGGCGCGTGCCGCCTTCGGCGAGACCATCGAGCAGCCCGTCGAGATGCGCCTTGGTCTTGGTGCCGCCCTGGGTCGCAAGGCCCGGCGGCTTGTTGACGACGATCGCCGCCGCGTCGCGATGGATCACCATCTCGTTCACATAGGCGATCTCATCCTCGCTAAGCGCACGCCGCTCGGGCGCGGGCTTGGCGCTCGCCGGCGCTTCGGCGGGAGGCACGCGGATGATCTGCCCGGCCTCGACCCTGTCGCCGGGCGCGGCGCGCTTGCCGTCGAGGCGCAGCTGGCCGGTGCGCGACCAGCGCGAGACGATGTTGAAGGTCGCGTCCGGCAGGTTGCGCTTGAACCAGCGGTCGAGCCGGATGCCGTCGTCCTCGACCGAGACGGTGAACTGGCGGACTTGATCGGAAGCGGCGCTCTCGCTCATGCCGCTGCCCTGGCGAGCCAAAGCCCGACGATCAGCAGCATCACCGACCCGGCAACCGAAGACACGGCATAGGCGACCGCCAGCAGGGCATTCCCACGCTCAAGCATCTGGACCATCTCGAGGCTGAAGCCGGAAAAGGTGGTGAAGCCGCCGAGCACGCCGACGCCGAGGAAGAGGAGCAGCGGCTCGCCCGACGGGCCGTGCCGCACGACGACACCGGCAAGCAGCCCGAGCAGCAGGCTCCCCAACAGATTGACGATCCACGTCCCCCACGGAAAGGCGGGGCCGAGCAGCTGGAGCGCGATCCGGCTCAGATGCCAGCGGAAACCGGCGCCGATGGCACCCCCGGCCATGACGAGGAGAAAATTGGGCATGGCCGGCGATGTAGCGAGGCCATGGCCGCTCCGCCAGTGGGCTGGGCTTCAGCGTCCGTTATTGGCGATGATAGCGACGTCGGAACCGCCGCCCTTGGGCGTCACGATCAGGTAGAAGGCGCCGCCGGTGCGCTCGTTGGCGCCGCCCAATATATGATCGGCGCCTCGGACCTGATGCTCTGACGAGTAGCCGGCGCGGACCGCGCTTGTATGATACCAATCGAGCACCCGCTGCCACGGCGCGTCCGCGACGAAGGTGGCGACGCGAACGCGGCAATCGCCCTGATCATTGCCGGCCGCATCCGTCAGCCGGGCACCGGGATAGACGGCAAAGGCGGCGGGAAGACGCGAGGCCCAGGCCGGATCATGGTCGAAACGCTCGCCGCAGGCGACGCCGCGCCGCCCCGCCATGTCCTGACGCAGCTCGCTGAACTGGACATGGTCCGCGCGCGTCGGCGCCGGCGCCGACATGAGCCCGCGGCCCGTGCGGGCCGCATCGGCGTCCTCGGCAGCCACGGGATATTGTGCCGTCATCGGCGTTTCCGGAGGCCGCACGGCGTTGCCGTTCGACTGCTGCGACAATGTCGGGTCGACCATGATCTGGTCTTCGAGCGCGCTGGTCAGCGCCGGATCGGCATCGTTGCCGGCGATCTGCGCGTCGAGATTGGCCAGCTCCGCCTCGTCGGAGGCGTCGCCACAGGCAGCCAGCATCAGCGCCGCAGCGAGCGCGGCCGATCTCGTCAGCGTGCGTAAGCGTTCAGCCATGTGGGGGGCATATGCTTGAAAAAAGCGGGGAATGGGTGACCAGACAGGGTTAATCGGACCCGCCGTCTTCGCCTGTCCCATTCTCGGACCGCCAGAAGGCGAAGGTTTCCGCCTGCACGCGCGCGATGAAGCGCGCCGCCTCCGGCCCTTCCCACGGGCCTTGATAGCCGCGCGAGCGAGCGCCGCCCGCCACCCACCAGCCCTGCCCGGGAATACCGTCGCTCTGGCGGACGACGAGGACGGCGAGTTCCGGTTCGCCCCTGGCGGCGCCGACCTCGTCGATGGCGCCCAATATCGCGCAGAGTTGGCGCATCTTCGGCCGCGAAAAGGCGTAGCCGAGCTGCTCCAAGAGCTCCGAATAGGTGAGGGCCGTGCCCGCCCGCGCGGCCGCGACCAGGTGCGCCCGCACCTCCTCGGGCTCGGCGAGCGCCGACACGGTAGCGCCTCAATCCCGGTCGCTGAGGACCAGCCGCCCGTCGGTGCCGCCGCCGGTTCCCGCGCTGAGGTGCACGGTGAATGGATCACCATCGTCGGTTTCGCTGCCTTCGACAATGAGGCTGCCTCCCTCCTGCCGCACCGCCGCGACCTTGAGCTTGTCGGCGCGGCCCGGATCCTGGTACCAGGCGGCGACGGTCTGCGGCGCATCGCTGCTCGCGAAGCGAAGCTCGACACTATCGCGGCCGGAGCCTTCTTCGGCCTGGATGTGCATGCCGGTGAGGCGCGCGCCGGGATAGAGGACGTCGCTGTCGCTGTCGATCTTGGCTCGGTCCGTCATACCCTCGGGGATCCGGAACTTGAGGTCGAACCCCGGCGCATCGATCGAGAACTGGCCGGTCTCCGACTTGCCCTCCGCCGAAGCGACGCTGGCGTTCCCCTCCCCGCTCTTGGCGGTTTCGCCGTCGTCCTTGCCGATCCGCGCCTCGCAAGCGATGAGCAGCACGGCGGCGGACAGAGCGGCTACGAGCTTTGCGCGATTCATGGATTTCCTTCCCTCTGGTCGAAGGCCGAGCTTAGCTCATTGCGTGGCCGGCACCAATTCGAACACGTCGAGCTTCGATTCCTGGCGGGGCCAAGGGATGACGAGCCGATAGCGGAAGGGCGCGACCCGCTCCATCACGCCCGCCATGTCGCGTTCAGGATCTTCGCCATAAGGCAGCGGTTCCGCCTCGTCACCCAAACCCAAGGTGCCGAGGAAGATCATCCGCTCGTCGCTTTCCGGATAGAGGCGCCCCGCCGGCCGTTCCGAGCCGGTCTGCTTGACGATAGTCAGCAAATCGTCCTCCGCTTCCACATAGCAGAAGAAGGGCTTGTAGGCGGTGTAGGCGGGGCCTTTGCCCTGCGACCCGATCTTGACGACGCGGCAACGATAGGAGCCCGGCGGCGGCGCTCCGCGCGGCTGGGCGATGGCGGGATCGAGCAAGGCGCCTTCCTTCTCGATCGCGGCGCCAAAGCCCTTCGCGCGGGCTTCGGAAAGAGCGGCTTCCCAGGCGGAATCGAGGCGCAATATGCGGTCGAGATCGTCCGCGCTGGCGATGCCTTTCCAGCCCGCTTCTTCCTCCGCGCTTGCTTCATCGACGATCACGTCCGCCTTGCCGGCCGGGGGGGCCGTCTCCGCGATGGGCGCGCAGGCAGCGCAAGCGCTCACGAGCAGGAGGGTCGAACAAAATTGCCCGGTGCCGATGGACATGCTTCCCCACCCGATGCTGAACGGCAACCCCCTTCGCTCAAAATAGACGAGTCAGCCCGCCGACGAAAGGCTCGATCAAAGCTAAGTGATATGTGCCGTCGCCCAATCCTGCGGCCACCTTCAAGGCGTGGCGGGGACCAGTTCGAAGACGTCGAGCTTCGATTCCTGGCGCGGCCAGGGGATGACCAGGCGGTAGCGGAAGGGCCCGACCCGCTCCGCAACCCCCACCATGTCGCGCTCGGGATCCTCGCCATAGGGTAGTGGCTCCGTCTCGTCCTCGAGC
This sequence comes from Sphingosinicella humi, assembly GCF_003129465.1. Lineage (NCBI taxonomy): Bacteria > Pseudomonadati > Pseudomonadota > Alphaproteobacteria > Sphingomonadales > Sphingomicrobiaceae > Allosphingosinicella > Allosphingosinicella humi. Next base: position 1,759,955 of record NZ_QFFF01000001.1, on the reverse strand, counting down.
GCCATCGTGCCGAGGAAGATCATCCGTTCGTCGCTCTCCGGATAGAGGCGCCCGGCCGGCCGCTGCGAGCCGGTCTGCTTGACGATGGTGAGCAGATCCCCCTCGGCCGCGACGTGGCAGAAGAAGGGTTTGTAGGCGACATAAGCGGGCGCTTTCCCCTGCGTTCCGATCTTGATGACGCGGCAGCGATATGAACCTGGTGGCGGAGCCCCGCGCGGCAGCGCCGCATCCGGGTCCAGCAGCTCGCCCTCCTCGGCAACGGCGGTCTTGAAGCCTCCCGAACGCGCCTCCGACAAGGCTGTGGTCCACGCCTCGTCCAGCCGGTCCAGCCTATCTATATCCTCGGGTCTGGCGACCTGGCGCCATTCGCTTGGATCTTCCACCACCGGCGCGACCGTCACGGCCGGCTCCACCACTACCGGTTCATGAGCGCAGGCGGCGAGCAGGAGCAGCGGTGGCAGGAGCGCGCGGATGGCCATAGATCTGACGATTATGTCCTCCTGTAGAAGAAAGCCCAGAGCAAGTCCGACAAGCCGTGATTAAGGTTAATAATTCGTTAAACCGTCGGCCCTTGGGACCCCCGACCCATTCGACCCGGAGACGCCTACCCCGGTATTCTCCGCGCTTGCGGCCGTCTTGGCGCTGCTCTAGGCGCGCGCCATGACGCACGACCATGGCCACATCCGAGGGGGCCTGCTTCTCGGGCTTGGTGCCTATCTTCTGTGGGGCGTCCTGCCGCTCTACTTCAAAGCGCTGGATCATCTCCTCCCGACCGAGATCGTGGCGCATCGCATCGTCTGGTCGTTGCTCTTCCTTGGCCCGCTGGTCATGCTGTGGAAGCGCTGGCCGGCGATCCGTCGAGGCCTCGGTTCCATCCGCATAATGGCGACCTTGGCGCTGACGGCCGCGCTGATCGCGGGCAACTGGCTCGTCTATGTTTGGGCCGTGCTGAACGACCATCTGCTCGAAGGCAGCCTTGGCTATTACCTCAATCCGCTGGTCAACGTGCTGCTGGGCGTAGTCCTGCTGAAGGAGCGGCTGACGAAAGCGCAGACCTTTGCCGTCGCCCTGGCCGGAACCGGTGTCGCGGTGCTCGCCTTGGGCGCCGGCGACGCCATCTGGATCAGCCTGACGCTTGCCGGCAGCTTCGCCCTCTACGGCTTTTTCCGCAAGGTCGCGCCGGTCGAGGCGCTGGAGGGGCTCTCCATCGAGACGGCCTTGCTGACACCGCTCGCGCTTGGGTGGATTTTGTGGCTGGAGGGCAGCGGCCAGGGCGGGTTCACCTCCGACCCGCTCACCACCATCCTCATCCTGCTGGCCGGGGCCGCGACCGCCATTCCGCTGCTGATGTTCACGGCGGCGTCCAAACGCCTGCCCTATTCGACGCTGGGCTTCCTCCAATATGTCGCGCCGTCCATCCAGTTCCTGATCGCGGTCTTGTTGTTCGGCGAAAAACTGACCACCGCCCACGCCGTCTGCTTCGGGGCGATCTGGACGGCGCTCCTCATCTTCGCGGTGGACGGCCTGCGCGCCGGCCGGGCGGCGGCGCGCGAGCGGGCGGCCGCCCTCAAGGCCGCCGCTTGCGCTGAACCCTGCCGCGTCCCATGATAGGGACATGCTAAACCTCGTCTCCCTGCTCATCGGCGCGATCGCCCTGCTCTTCGCGATCATCGCCTTCCTGCCTTTGCTCGGATGGGCGAACTGGGTGATCATCCCGCTGGCGCTGGTTGGCGCCGGCATCGGCGTCCTCTCCAGCCAGAAGAGCGGCCGCAACCTCAACCTGCTGGTGATCGTGATCGGCATCGTCCGCCTGATGCTCGGCGGCGGAATCTTCTAGGGCTCTTTCGCCTTCGGCCGCATCGCCTCCGCAATCGTCTCCAGCCGATAGTTTTCCGACGATGGTCGCTTGCGCGAAGCGGAAGATCGTTCGATGCTCGGGGACGGCTGGGGAGACTTTCGATGTCCAGTGACGAGCGCATAGACGCCTATATTGCCCGCCAGGCCGATTTCGCGCGGCCGATCCTGGAGCATCTGCGCGCCTCGGTCCACGCCGCCTGCCCGGGGTGCGAGGAGACGCTCAAATGGAGCGCGCCCGCCTTCCTCTACAAGGGCGAGCAGCTGGCGATGATGGCCGCGTTCAAGGCGCACGCCACCTTCGGCTTCTGGAAGGGCAGCCTGGTGACGGGTGACACCGACAAGCAAAGAAGCGCGATGGGACAGTTCGGCCGATTGACGTCCATCGACGATCTTCCCGACGAGGAGACCCTGCGCGACCTCATCCGCAAGGCGATGGATTTGACGGACAAGGGCGTGAAGCCGGCGCGAACCAAACATCCCAAGCCGGACATCCCGATGCCCGACGATCTGCGCGCCGCGCTCGATGCGGAGCCGAAAGCCGCGGCCAGTTTCGACGGATTCCCGCCCGGCGCCCGCCGCGACTATCTGGAATGGATCACCGAGGCGAAGCGGCCAGAGACCCGCGAGAAGCGGATCGCCCTAGCGGTCGAATGGATGGCACAAGGCAAGAAGCGCAACTGGAAATATGAAACCTGCTAACGAGGCGGACCCGCGTGCCAACCATCCTGCTGCTGCTCGCCTCCAACATCTTCATGACGATCGCCTGGTACTGGCATCTGAAAGGGGACCTCTCCAAGCCGCTCCTTCTCGTCATCCTGATCAGCTGGGGCATTGCGCTCATCGAATATTGCTTTGCGGTACCAGCCAATCGAATTGGCTATCTGAATGGATGGTCGGCGGGCCAACTGAAGATCGTGCAGGAGGCGATCGCTCTCCTCGTCTTCGGCGCCTTCATGGTTTGGGTATTGGGCGAGCCGCTGCACTGGCGCCACGCTGCAGCGTTCGCCTGCATCATGGCGGCGGTCGCATTTCTGTTCGTGGGCCGCTGAGATGCGGCCTCCACCCTTGATCGCCGCCGTGGCCAAGGCCACATGAAGCTTATGCTGATTCAAACTGAACCGACGCCCAATCCGGCGACCCTCAAATTCCTTCCCGGCGAGGCCGTGATGACCGCCGGCACGCGCGACTTCGCCACGCCCGAGGAGGCCGAGGCTTCCCCGCTGGCGGAAGCGATCTTCTCGACCGGGGAGGTCGAAGGGGTGTTCTTCGGGCGCGACTTCATTTCCGTGACGGCGGCGCCCGGCGTCGAATGGGCCCACCTCAAGCCCGACGTGCTGAACGTCCTGCTCGATCATTTCTCGAGCGGAGCGCCGCTGTTCAAGCCGGGCAGCGCGGCGGGCATTGCCGTGGCGCCGGCCCAGGCGATCGAGGACGATCCGGCGGACGCTGATGTAGTCGCCCAGATCAAGGAGCTGATCGACACGCGCGTCCGCCCGGCGGTCGCGCAGGACGGCGGCGACATCGTCTATCGGGGTTTCCAGAAGGGCACCGTCTTCCTGGCCCTGCACGGCGCCTGCTCGGGCTGCCCCTCCTCGACCATGACCCTGAAGCAGGGCATCGAGAGCCTGCTCAAACATTATATCCCCGAGGTCGAAACGGTCGAAGCGATCTAAGGGGCATGCAGCTGGTCATCGACAGCGCGACCGCGGCCTGTTCGGTCGCGCTGATCGAAGGCGGCACGCTGGTCGACGAGCGCCACGAGGTGGTGGGGCGCGGCCACGCCGAACGGCTGATTCCGATGATCGAGGACTTGCTCGCGGGGCGTCGGCCGCTCGGCATTCTGGTCGATTGCGGCCCAGGCAGCTTCACCGGCGTCCGCGTGGGCCTGGCCGCCGCGCATGGGCTGGCGATCGGCTGGCGCGTTCCCCTGACAGGCTATTCCGCGATGGCCGTCGTCGCCGCAGCGGTGCAAGGCGGCGACGACATCGGGGTCGCCCTGGAAGGAGGACATGGACAGCTTTTCGTGCAAAGTTACGGTGATGACCCGCTCAGGCCTCGCGACGATCTCCAATCCCTGCCGCCGGCGGAGGCGGCCGCCGTCGTCAGCGCCCGGCGCGTCCACGGATCGGGGGCAGAGACGTTGGTGAGCACGCGCGGCTTTGGCGAGGCGCACAATGCCCTCCCCCGTGCCGCCGACGCTCGCTTCCTGCCCGAGCCGCTCCGCCGCCTTCCACCACGCCCGATCTACGGCCGCGCGCCCGACGCGAGACCGATGCCGTGAGTTCCCGGCAGGTCACGCTTGCCGAGGGCAGCATCCTCGATCTCGACGCAGTGATGCGCGTCATGGAAGACAGTTTCGATCCGGCCTATGGCGAAGGCTGGACGGCACCCCAATGCGCCGGGCTCATGCCGATGCCGGGGGTCTGGCTGACCCTCGCGCGCGACGGAGGCAAGGTGGTCGGCTTCGCCCTCGCGCGCATGGTCGCCGACGAGGCCGAGCTGTTGCTCCTGGCCGTCGAACGAGGCCGCCAGCACCAGGGGATCGGGCAGATGCTGCTCGATCGCTTCACTTCCATTTCCGCGAGCCGGGGAGCGGGAAGGCTCCATCTGGAGGTCCGCGACGGGAACCATGCAATTAAGCTTTACTCCAGGTCAGGCTTTATCGAAGTCGGCCGGCGCCGAAATTATTATAATGGGCGCGATGGACAGGTATACGATGCGCTGACGTTGGCCCGACGCGCGCCGCGCTAACCAACAATTTGCGACTCCATCTCGAATTTCGCTTGTAAAAGTTCGTGGAAGGGGCGATTTGCCGCCCCCGAGGACCAGCGAACACGCCCACTTCTAGTCGGAGGCTCAAAAAGCTGACCATGGAAAATACTGATAACCTGAATGAAACTCTGATCACTCTTACGGCAGACATCGTTTCGGCGCACGTCAGCAACAATAGCGTGGCGGTGAACGATCTTCCCGCGCTCATCCAGAATGTTCACGGTGCGCTTAAGGTCCTGGGCACGCGCGACGAAGAGCCGGAAGTGAAGCAGGAGCCTGCCGTCTCGATCCGGGCGTCGGTGAAGCCGGACTATATTGTCTGCCTGGAGGACGGCAAGAAACTGAAGATGCTGAAGCGGCATCTGATGACGCACTACAACATGACGCCCGACGAATATCGTCAGAAGTGGGGTCTTAACGCCGACTATCCGATGGTCGCCCCCAATTATGCCGAGCAGCGTCGGACGCTTGCCAAGAAGATCGGCCTCGGCACCAAACGCCGCGCCAAGAAATAACCAGGCCGGCCGGGGCGCGGAGACGCCCCGGCCGCTTTGACGCGGCCGTCCTTTTGGCTAAAGCCATGGGTTATGACACGCAGGATCGACATCGAGGCGCTGTGCGCCGAAAAAGGGCTCCGAATTACCGAGCAGCGGCGAGTGATCGCCAAGGTGCTGTCGGAATCCGATGATCATCCCGACGTCGAGAAGCTGCACGAGCGGGCCGCGGCGATCGACGCCGGCATTTCGATCGCCACCGTCTACCGCACCGTCCGCTTGTTCGAGGAAGCGGGAATCCTGGAGCGCCATGATTTCGGCGATGGTCGCGCCCGGTACGAAGCCGCCGCCGAGACCCATCACGACCATTTGATCGATGTCGAGAGCGGCAACGTCATCGAGTTCGTCGACGAAGAGCTGGAGGCTCTGCAGCGTCGCATCGCCGAGAAGCTGGGCTTCCGTCTCGTCGATCACCGGATGGAGCTTTACGGCGTCAGGCTGGACCGCGAGAAGTAAGCGGCGGCGATGCGCCTGACGCTACGCGTCGCCGCGATCGTGGCGGGACTGCTGGCCTGCCTGCCCCTGCATTATCTCTGGCGTCTGGCCGGCCGCCCTTCGCCCTGGCCGCGCCGATGGCTGGCCTGGGTCGGCTATTCGTGCGGCCTTCGCGTCCGGGCCGTCGGCATCCCGCTGAGGCGCCACGTCCTGTTCGTCTCCAACCATCTCAGCTGGCTCGACATCATGGCCGTGGCCGGCGTCACCGGCGCGGCCTTCGTCTCCAGGGATGACGTGGCGCGCTGGCCGGTGATCGGCTGGCTGGCTCGGCTCAACAACACGGTGTTCGTCGCCAGAACCGATCGACGGGCGGTGCAGGGCCAGGCCGACGCGCTGAGGAAGGCGCTGGCGACGGGACAGCCGGTGGCGCTTTTTCCCGAAGGGACGACGGCGGGCGGGCAAGAGGTACTGCCCTTTCGCCCAAGCCTGCTCGCATCCGTGATGCCGCCGCTGCCGGGCCTCAAGGTCCAGCCGATCGCCATCGATTATGGCAAGGCGGCCGAGGAGATCGCCTGGGTGGGGAACGAAGCCGCCAAGGCGAATGCCCGCCGCATTTTGTCGCGCAAGGGCAACATCCCCGTGAGGCTCCACTTCCTCGAGCCGGTCGATCCGCACGACGTCAGCGATCGCAAGGCTTTGGCCGAAGCGGCGCGCGCTGAGATCATTCAGGCGCTCGACGCTTCCGCCGAGGAGCGCAACACACTATATGCCGCGCGATGAACGATCGGAATCCCAAGACTTTTCACGTCAAATCCTTCGGCTGCCAGATGAACGTCTATGACGGCGCCCGCATGGCGGAGCTGCTCGAGGCCGAAGGCATGTCCGCCGCCGCGGAGAGCGCCGAGGCCGATCTGGTCGTGCTCAACACCTGCCATATCCGCGAGAAGGCGGCGGAAAAGGTCTATTCCGACATCGGCCGCCTGAAGCGCGAGGACGGCTCGCGCCCGATGATCGCGGTCGCCGGCTGCGTGGCGCAGGCCGAGGGTGCGGAGATCCCGCGGCGTGCGCCCAGCGTCGACATCGTCGTCGGGCCGCAGGCCTATCATCGCCTGCCGGAGCTGGTGACCCGGGCGAAGGCGGGTGAGCGCGCGCTCGACACGGATATGCCGATCGAGTCCAAGTTCACCGCTCTTCCCGCGCGCCGCAAGCAGGGGCCGACCGCCTTCCTCACGGTTCAGGAAGGCTGCGACAAATTCTGCACCTATTGCGTCGTCCCCTATACGCGCGGCGCTGAAGTCTCGCGAAGCTGGGCTGCCATCCTGGATGAGGCGAAGGCGCTGGTCGACCACGGTGCCAGGGAAATCACCCTGCTCGGCCAGAATGTGAATGCTTGGGAAGGCGAGGACGAGAAGGGCCGCACGCAAGGCCTGGACGGGCTCGCGCGGGCGCTCGACCGCCTGCCGGGCCTGGAGCGCATCCGCTACACGACCAGCCATCCCAACGACATGACCGAGGGCCTGATCCGTGCCCATGGCGAGGTCGAGAAGCTCATGCCCTTCCTCCATCTGCCGGTGCAGTCGGGCAACGACCGGGTGCTGAAGGCGATGAACCGCAGCCACACGACCGCCAGCTATCTCGCCATCATCGAACGGGTGCGCGAGGCGCGGCCGGACATCGCGATTTCCGGCGACTTCATCGTCGGCTTTCCGGGCGAGACCGATGCCGAGTTCGAGGACACGCTCAAAATCGTGGAGGCGGTGAACTACGCGCAGGCTTACTCGTTCAAATACTCCGCGCGTCCCGGGACGCCAGCGGCCGAAATGGACGGACAGGTGCCTGCCGACGTCATGGATGAGAGACTGCAACGACTCCAGGCGCTTCTCAATGAGCAGCAACTCGCCTTCAACCGCGCCACCGTCGGACGGCGCACGTCCGTCCTGCTGGAGCGGCTGGGCAAGAAGCCGGGCCAGCTCATCGGCAAGTCGCCCTGGCTGCAATCGGTCCATCTCGAAACCGACGCGTCTCTCGGCGATCTGGTCGAGGTTGAAATCGTCTCCGCCGGACCCAACAGCCTCGCCGGGGCTCAAGCATGAGGACCGCCGCCTGATGGCGCAGAAGAAAGCCACCGAACCCTCGGAACCGCGCGCCCGGCTGGAGGTCGAGTTTCAGGAGCCGCACCTGCTCGGCCCCCTGTTCGGCGAGTTCGATCGCAACCTGGTGGCCATCGAGGACCGTCTGGGCGTCTATATCGCCGCGCGCGGCAGCCGCGTGCAGATCGAGGGCGAGCCCGAGGCGGCGGCGCGGGCGCGCGACGTGCTGACCGGCCTCTACAACCGGCTCGACCAGGGCCAGGACATCGATGCCGGCGCGGTCGACGCGGTCATCGCCATGTCGGGCCAGCCGACCTTGGACGGCATCATCTCCAACGACGTCGCGGAACCGCCCAAGGTGATGATCCGCACGCGCAAGAAGACGATCGTGCCGCGCTCCAAGACCCAGGCCGTCTATATGGAGGCATTGGCGCGGGACGAAATGATCTTCGCGCTGGGCCCGGCCGGCACCGGCAAGACCTATCTCGCCGTCGCGCAGGCGGTGCAGCAGCTCATCGGCGGCTCGGTCGACCGGCTGATCCTCTCGCGGCCCGCCGTCGAGGCGGGCGAACGGCTGGGCTTCCTTCCCGGCGACATGAAGGAGAAGGTCGACCCCTATCTTCGCCCGCTCTACGACGCGCTCTACGACATGCTGCCGATGGAGCAGGTCGAGCGCCGTATCGCGAGTGGGGAGATCGAGATCGCGCCCATCGCCTTCATGCGCGGCCGCACCTTGAACGACGCCTTCATCATCCTCGATGAGGCGCAGAACACGACGCCGCAGCAGATGAAGATGTTCCTCACCCGCTTCGGTATGCGGAGCCGCATGGTCATCTGCGGCGACCCCCTGCAGGTCGATCTGCCGGACCACGGCAAGTCCGGCCTCGCCGACGCCGTCTCCAAGCTGGAGGGCATCCCGAAGATCGCCACCGTCCGCTTCGGTCCGGGCGATGTCGTCCGCCATCCGCTCGTCGGCAAGATCGTCGAGGCCTATGAGGGGCCGGCGGCGTGATCAAGCGCACTCACCTCGTTCGTCCCGAGCGAAGTCGAGGGGCGCACCCAGGGACTCCTGAGTCCCCGCGCCTTGACTTCGCTCGGCACGAACGATTCTCCGGGAACGCGAGATGATCCTCGTCGAAGCCGATGCCGGCGGGGAATGGGACAGTCGGGTCGACTGGGAAGACCTGGCTGAACGGGCCGTGCTGTCCGCCGTCGCCTGCAGCAGCCGCGCGGCATTGAACAATAGCGACCTTGCTATCGAGATATCCGTAAAGTTCACCGACGACGAAGAGGTGAAGGCGCTGAACGCCACCTATCGCGGCAAGGACAAGGCGACCAACGTGCTCTCCTTTCCGATGGTGGAGCCGGGGCTGCTCGATTCCATCGCGTCGGCGGATAGCGGCGAGGTGCTGCTGGGCGACGTCGTCCTCGCCCACGGCGTCTGCGCCCGGGAAGCCGCCGAGAAGGGTGTCGCCACCGAGACCCATGCCGCGCATCTTGTGGTCCATGGCACCCTGCATCTGCTAGGCTATGATCATGAAACGAGCGACGCGGACGCCGAGAGCATGGAAGCCGTGGAGCGCGAGGCCCTCGCCGCCATTGGCATCGACGATCCCTACACAGTGACAGAGGTTGAGACTTAACAATAATGCCCGACGACGACAGCAGCGACGACTCCCCGGAGAATGGGCGAAGTTTCTGGAGTGGCCTCAGAACATTCCTCTTCGGCGAGGAAGGCGAAGCGACCCTTCGCGACCAGATCGAGGAAGCGATCGAAAATCATGAAGGCGAGGTCCCACGCGTCGGCGACCTGACGCCGGTGGAGCGGCAGATGCTCCGCAACCTCCTCCATTTCGGGGAGAGCACGGCGGGCGACATTGCCGTCCCGCGCGGCGACATCTTCGCGGTGCCGAGCAGCATCGACTTCAAGGGTCTGGTCGCGGCCTTCGCCGATGCCGGCCACAGCCGTCTTCCCGTCTATGAGGAGAATTTGGACCGCGTCATCGGCATGGTCCATGTGAAGGATGTCTTCACGCGGCAGATGTCCGGCGACATTCCGGAGGATGTGAGGGTGCTCATCCGCGCTCCTCTGTTCGTCCCGGAATCGATGGGCGTGCTCGACCTGCTCGCCCGGATGCGGGCGGAGCGAGTCCACCTCGCCATCGTGGTCGACGAATTCGGCGGCACCGAGGGCATCGTCACCATCGAGGACGTCGTCGAAGAGATCGTCGGCGAGATCGAGGACGAGCATGACGAGGAACCGACCGGGATGCTGATCCCGGTGGAAGACGGCATCTGGGAGGCCGACGCCCGCGCCGAGCTCGACGAGGTCGCGGAGACGATCGATGCCCGGCTCGGCTATATCGAGGAGGATGTCGACACATTGGGCGGCCTTGCCTTCCTGCTCGCCGGTCATGTCCCGCAGTGCGGCGAAGTGGTCGAACATCCGAGCGGCTGGCGGCTTGAGGTGACGGACAGCGATACGCGGCGCGTGAATCGGCTGCGGCTCCACGCGCCCGAGGAGAATCAGCCGCTGAAATAGCGTAGTCGCCATGAGCCGCCGGTTTGGCGATCGGCGGGTGAATATCTCACGGCGCGGCCGCCGACGACATTCGCTAAGGCTCTACACGGGGGCGCTAATCGCTCCCTGTTCTGAAGGATCAGAAGCGAGGCGCCATGCCACTTGAACTCTGGCTCGCCTATGTGGCGCTCTGCTTCCTGTTCGCCGCCACGCCGGGGCCGGCGGTCCTGCTGACGGCCGGCCAGGCGATCGCCCGCGGCTTCCGCGCCGGCTTCGGCGTGATCCTGGGGACCCAGCTCGGCAATCTCATCTATTTCATCGTCTCGGCCGCCGGTTTGGGCGCCGTGCTCATCGCCTCCGAGACGGCGTTCATGGTCCTCAAATATGCCGGGGCCGCCTATCTCGTCTATCTCGGCCTGCGCACGATCTGGAAGGCCAAGGACGCGGCGACGCCGGACTCGGGAAAGCGGGTGCCGGTCTGGCGCCATCCCTTCATGCAGGGGCTGCTCAACCAGCTCGCCAATCCCAAATCGATCCTGTTCTGGGGCGCCCTTTTTCCGCAATTCGTCGATTTCCGCGCAGCCAATCTGGTCACCCAGTTCGCCATCCTCGCCATCACCGGCATCACCATCGATATTCTCGTCCTCTCGACCTACGCGGTGGTGGCGACGCGGGGCGGCAAGTTCATGGCGGCGGGGCCCCTCGCCGTCTGGCGGGAGCGTATTTCGGGTGCGGCCCTGGTGGTGGTCGGCGGCGCGCTTTCGCTGGTGAAGCGGGCCTGAGGGGCGCTCGTCACCCGAAGCTGTAAGGCACCACCGTTCGATTGTCGGGATCGACCCTGATGGAACGACCGGCAGGGGGAAAGGCGCGCTGCTCGCAATTGTCGCGGGGACAGATGCGGCATGAGACTCCGATCGGCGTCGCGCTCCCCGCGCCCCTTAGATCGAGCTGGTCGCTGTAGATGAAATCGGCGGCATGGTTGACCTCGCATCCCAGCGCGACCGCATAGCGTCGGCTGGGGCGCGCATAGCTTCCCGAAGGCTTAACCAGCCCCTTCGCCATCGAGACGTAGCGCACCCCGTCCGGCGTTTCGACGAGCTGGACCAGGATGCGGTCCGGAATCGCGACCGCCTCGTGAACCATCCAGAGCGGACAGGCACCGCCGAAGCGCGCGAACTGGAGCCGCGTGGCGGAATGGCGCTTGGTGATGTTGCCCGCCATGTCGACGCGGCAGAAGTAGAAGGGGATTCCCGCCGCGCCCGGCCGCTGAAGCGTCGAGAGGCGATGGCAGGCCTGTTCGAAGCTGACGCCGAAGGACTGGCGGAGCGCATCGATATCATGCCGCGTCCGCCGCGCCTCGGCCCGGAACGAGGCATAGGGCATCAGGAAGGCGCCGGCGGCATAATTGGCCAGCCCCACCGACAGGAGCTGCTGCGCCTCTTCCGAGCGAAGCTGCGCCGCCGTCGCCACCGCCGCGATCGTCTCGACAAGCTCCAGGCGCATGAGCTGGTGCGCGATCAGGAACGCATAGCTTTCGGGCGGCAGCGACCGCTCGACGGCCAGCTCGCGCGTCGCCGGGTCGAAGCTCCGCAAGGTCGAAGCTCCTCCTTCCGGCGCGGACCGCCTGATGACGACCCCGTGACGATCGCGAAGACGCGCCTCGACGGCCGCGGCGATCAATCCCGGCGGGTCGCCCAGTTCCTCGGCGATGGCCTCGGCCTGCCGATCGATCGCATCGACATAATTGCCTTCGCGGTGGAACCAGTCGCGCACCTCGTCCCACGGCAGCGGACTTCCCCCCGACGCGCCCCGTTCAAACGCATCGTCGAGCGTCCGCAACTGATCCTGCGACCGGCGATAGGCGGCGTGCACGGCGACGAGCCGCTCCGCCAGTTGCGGCTGCCGCTTGACGGCGCGGCGCAAGGCTTCTTCGGCCAGCGGCGCATCGGCCACGGTCGGATCGGCCGCCGCCTCGATCGCCCGCGCGAGCAGCACCGCGTCTTCGTCCGCGTGGATATCCGCCCAGTCGGCCGGAAAAGCGCGGGCGAAGGCCATCAGCACGGCGTCGGTCATCGGCCGATCGTCGCTTTCGAGCTGCGAGAGGTAGCTGACGGAAATCCCGACCCGCGCGGCCATCGCGGCCTGGCTGAGCCCGAGGCGCAGGCGCAGCGCCCGGGCGCGGGCTCCGGCGAAAATGCGTCGAGGGGTTGCGTCGGTCATGGGCGACTCCTTTGCAAACTCCATATACACATTTTCACAAGTTTACATTTGCGCTCGCGCGGGAAGGCTGGAAGGGCAAGACTTCCATCTTTTCGAGGGCGAGAATGGCGGCCAATCTGGAAATACTCGAAGCAAAGCGCGCCGAGGCGCGGCTTGGCGGCGGCGAGAAGCGCATCGCGGCGCAGCACTCCAAGGGGCGGCTGACGGCGCGCGAACGGCTCGACGTGCTCCTAGATGAGGGCAGCTTCGAGGAATATGACATGTTCGTCGAGCATAATTGCGCCGACTTCGGGATGGAGAGCCAGAAGTTCCCGGGCGACGGCGTCGTCACCGGATCGGGCACGATCAACGGCCGCCTCGTCTATGTCTTCGCGCAGGACTTCACCGTGTTCGGCGGCTCGCTCTCCGAGCGGCACGCGCAGAAGATCTGCAAGGTGATGGACATGGCGATGAAGGTCGGCGCGCCCGTCATCGGTTTGAACGATTCCGGCGGCGCCCGCATCCAGGAGGGCGTGGCTTCGCTTGGCGGCTATGCCGAGGTGTTCCAGCGCAACGTCCTCGCCTCGGGCGTCGTGCCGCAATTAAGCCTCATCATGGGCCCCTGCGCGGGCGGCGCAGTCTATTCGCCGGCGATGACCGACTTCATCTTCATGGTGAAGGACAGCTCCTACATGTTCGTCACCGGCCCGGACGTGGTGAAGACCGTGACGAACGAGGTCGTGACCCAGGAGGAGCTGGGCGGCGCCGTCACCCACACCACCAAGTCGGGCGTCGCCGACGTCGCCTTCGAAAACGACATCGAGGCTTTGCTCGCGACCCGCGACTTCTTCGACTTCCTGCCGCTCTCGAACCGGCACGATCTGCCGACGCGCCCGACCACCGACCCCTGGGACCGGATCGAGGACAGCCTCGACACCTTGATCCCGGACAGCGCCAACAAGCCCTACGACATGCACGAACTCATCCTGAAGACGGTCGACGAGGGCGACTTCTTCGAGGTGCAGCCCGCGCACGCCGCCAACATCATCTGCGGCTTCGGCCGGATCGAGGGCCGCACGGTCGGCATCGTCGCCAACCAGCCGATGGTGCTGGCGGGCGTGCTCGACATCAAATCGTCGAAGAAGGCCGGGCGGTTCGTGCGCTTCTGCGACGCCTTCGACATTCCGATCGTGACCTTCGTCGACGTCCCCGGCTTCCTCCCCGGCGTCGCGCAGGAGCATGAAGGCATCATTAAGAACGGCGCCAAATTGCTCTTCGCCTATGCCGAGGCGACCGTGCCGAAGATCACCGTCATCACGCGCAAGGCCTATGGCGGCGCTTACGACGTCATGGCCTCCAAGCACCTGCGCGGCGATTTGAACTATGCCTGGCCCTCCGCCGAGATCGCAGTGATGGGCGCCAAGGGCGCGGTGGAGATCATTTTCCGCAAGGACATCGGCGACCCCGAAAAGATCGCGGCACGCACCGCCGAATATGAGGCCCAGTTCGCCAACCCGTTCGTGGCGGCGAGCAAAGGCTTCATCGACGAAGTGATCATGCCCCATTCGACGCGGCGACGGATCGCGCTCGGCTTACGCAAGCTCCGCGACAAGCAGCTCGAAAATCCGTGGAAGAAGCATGACAACATCCCTCTCTGAGGACTTGCTTGTCGGGCTTGTCGCCTTGGGCCTCGTTCCCTGGACCGCCTGGACGGTCATTCGCGGTCTGAGGCAGGAGCGGCTGCCCATCGGTCGAGCCTATGTCGGGCGTGACCGCCGGGGCGCCTTCCACGTCTTGCTCGCCTTCTATCTTCTGGCCGGCCTGATGGCCGCCATCATCGCCGTGGATCTCCTTTTCGGCATCAGCATTCGGCAGGCTCTATGACCCGGCGTCGTTTCAACCGTCTCGGCGGCCTTGTCCTTCTCGGCACGTTGGCGGCCTGCGGCCAATCTGACGAGGGTGGCAAGCAGGTGGCGCCGCCGGAAGCTTCGCAGGAGGCGGCACCCGCCACGCAGCATCCGGTCCAGGCCCTTCCGATCGAGAAGCAGCGCAGCCTCGCCTTTCGGGCCGCCTTCGCGGAGAATCCCGTCCTCGATGTCGAAGATGGGCAATTGCGCTACTCGCCGGCCAGGTTGGAGTGGATCGGCGACCGCGCGGTTCTGCTCAGTCAGGGCAAGAATTTGGACGAATGCCACGCCTGCACCGGGGCGCTGGCGGTGCATTATCTGGAGCCGGCGGGCGATGGCTTTCGCGTGACCGGCGCCTGGCCGACCCTGATACGAGGCTCGGGTTATGGCGCGCCGCCGTCCGAGTGGAACCTGTCGGACAAGTTCGCCCAATATCCGGTCGTGCTCGTCGAGGGCGGCTATACGGCCCAGGGCTGCACGTCGGGAGGGATAACGCTGACCGAGCTGCGGCCGGACGAGCCCGTCCAATCCACCCTGATCCGCACGATCTATTCGAACCAGAGCGGCTTCGGCGCGGACAATGGCGCCGAGATCGAGGGCGAGATCGCCAACATCGACAAAGGCGCTTCGTTCGACGTGGTCTATTCCGGATCGCGCGACTTCACCGAAACCTGGATCCGCCGGGGCGATAGTTTCGAGCTTCGCGGCGGCGAGACGAGGATGCCGATATGCTAGGCCGCTTGAACCATGTCGGCGTCGCCACGCCCTCGATCGAGAAGAGCATCGCGCTCTATCGCGACATGCTGGGCGCGACGAAGATCCACGAGCCGTTCGACCTGCCGCCGCAGGGGGTGCGGGTGTGCTTCGTCGATACGCCGAACAGCCAGATCGAGCTGATCGAGCCGCTGGGCGAGAATTCGCCCCTTCATGGCTTCCTTGCCAGGAACCCGGCGGGCGGACAGCATCATGTCTGCTTCGAAGTGCCAGACATCCACGCCGCCAAGGCCGAGATGGAGGCCAAGGGCGCCAAGGTGTTGGGCGAACCCCGCATCGGCGCGCACGGCACGCCCGTGATCTTCGTCCACCCGAAGGACATGGGCGGCGTTCTCGTGGAGTTGATGGAGACGCCGAAAGAGGCGCATTGAACTAACCGCTCATCCTGAGGAAGGACTGAGCCTGGCGAAGGCCTGTCTCGAAGGGCCGAGAGAGGCAGTGCGTCCTTCGAGACGCCGCTTCGATAAACTCAGCGGCTCCTCAGGATGAGCGATTTTGGTATGGAAACAAACGTGACTGACAAGAAACCCACCCCGGCCGATTGGCAGGACCGCGCCGACAAGGAAGTGAAGGGCAAGGACCTCACCTGGCACACGCCGGAAGGCATTGCCGTGAGGCCGCTCTACACGGCGGAGGACATCGCCGACCTCGATCCGGGCCTCCCCGGCTTCGCGCCGTTCACGCGCGGCCCCTATGCATCGATGTACACCGGCCGGCCCTGGACGATCCGCCAATATGCGGGCTTCTCGACCGCCGAGGAATCGAACGCCTTCTATCGGCGCAACCTCGCCGCCGGGCAGAAGGGCCTGTCCGTCGCCTTCGATCTCGCGACCCACCGCGGCTATGACAGCGACCATCCCCGCGTCACCGGCGACGTCGGCAAGGCGGGTGTCGCGATCGACACGGTCGAGGACATGAAGATCCTCTTCGACGGCATTCCCTTGGGCGACATGTCGGTCTCTATGACGATGAACGGCGCGGTGCTACCGGTGCTCGCCTTCTACATCGTCGCCGCCGAGGAACAGGGCGTTTCTCAGGACCAGCTTTCGGGCACGATCCAGAACGACATCCTCAAGGAGTTCGCGGTCCGCAACACCTATATCTATCCGCCCGAACCCTCGATGCGGATCGTGGCCGACATCATCGGCTACACCTCGCGCCACATGCCGCGCTTCAACTCCATCTCGATCAGCGGCTACCACATGCAGGAAGCCGGCGCGACGGCGGTGCAGGAGCTCGCCTTCACCCTCGCCGACGGTATGGAATATGTGCGCGCCGCTACGGCCAAGGGGCTGGACGTCGACGCCTTCGCCCCGCGCCTCAGCTTCTTCTTCGCGATCGGCATGAACTTCTTCATGGAAGTCGCCAAGCTCCGCGCCGCGCGCCTGCTGTGGCACCGCATCATGGAGGGCTTCGAGGCGAAGAACCCCAAGTCCAAGATGCTGCGCACCCATTGCCAAACGTCGGGCGTCAGCCTCACCGAGCAGGATCCCTATAACAACATCATCCGCACCACGATCGAGGCGATGGCGGCCGTCCTGGGCGGGACGCAGTCCCTCCACACCAACAGCTTCGATGAGGCGATCGCGCTGCCGACCGACTTCTCCGCGCGCATCGCCCGCAACACCCAGCTCGTCATCGCCGAGGAGACCGGCATCACCAATGTCGCCGATCCCTTGGGCGGCTCCTATTATGTCGAGGCGCTGACCAAGGAGCTGGCCGACAAGGCCTGGGCGCTGATCGAGGAAGTCGAAGCGATGGGCGGCATGACTTCGGCCGTCGCCGAAGGCATGCCCAAGCGCCGCATCGAGGAAGCCTCGGCCGCGCGCGCCGCGCGCGCCGACAGGGGCGAGGACGTGATCGTCGGCGTCAACCGCTACCGCCTCAAGGACGAGCCGCCGATCGACATCCTCGAAGTCGACAACGCCAAGGTCCGCGCCGGACAGATCGCGCGCATCGAGAAGGTCCGGGCCGAGCGGGATGAGACAAAGGCGCGGGCTGCCTTGGAGGCGCTCAAGCAGGGCGCCAGACATTCGTTCGTCGCGAGCGAAGTCGAGGGGCGCTCCACCGAGACCGATGCCAAGCGCCCTTCGACTACGGCCGATCCAGGATCGGCCTCCGCTCAGGACGAACGGGGGTTTGAGCGGACGAACCTGCTTGCTCTGGCGGTGGAATGTGCCCGCGCCCGCTGCACCCTGGGCGAAATCTCCGCCGCGCTGGAGGATGTGTTCGGCCGCTACGACACGGTGCCGGAGCCCGTCACCGGCATCTATGGCGGCGCCTATGCGGGAGACCCGCGCTGGGGCCAGGCCGAACAGGGCGTCGCCGCCGTCGGCCGCCGCCTCGGCCGCAAGCCCCGCCTGCTCGTCGCCAAGATGGGCCAGGACGGTCACGACCGCGGCGCCAACCTCGTCGCCTCGGCCTTCGCCGACCTAGGCTTCGAGGTCGTGCCCGGCCCGCTCTTCCAGACGCCGGAAGAGAGCGCGCGGATGGCGGTGGACAAGGACGTGGACGTCGTCGGCGCCTCCAGCCTCGCCGCCGGCCACAAGACGCTGGTGCCCGAGCTGATCGGCCACCTGAAGGACCTGGGCCGCGCCGACATCAAGGTCGTCGTCGGCGGCGTCATTCCCTCGCAGGATTACGACATGCTGCGCGAAGCCGGCGTTCAGGCCATTTTTGGCCCCGGCACCAATCTGGTCGAAGCCGCCGGCGAAGTGCTGAAGCTGCTCGGCCACAACCTCCCCCCGCTCGAGGAAGCCGCTGAATGAGTCTGTGCAAAGAAGATAATTCGTTCCGGACCGATTGGACTCGCGCGGAAATCGCCGCGCTGTTCGATCGCCCCTTGCTCGACCTCCTGCTCCAGGCCCAGCAGGTCCACCGAGCCTATCACCTGGCGAACGAGGTCCAGCTCTCCACCCTCCTCTCGATCAAGACCGGCGGCTGCCCGGAGGATTGCGGCTATTGCAGCCAGTCGGCGCGTGCGGAGAGCGGCCTCAAGGCCGAGAAGCTGATGGACGTGGACGCGGTGCTGGCGGCCGCGGCCGAGGCGAAGGCCGCCGGCTCCGGCCGCTTTTGCATGGGCGCGGCATGGCGCAACCCCAAGGAACGAGACATGGGCACGCTCTGCGCGATGGTCGCGGGGGTCAAGGCCATGGGGCTGGAGACCTGCATGACCTTGGGCATGCTGAGCCGGGACCAGGCCGATCGTCTCGCCGAGGCCGGCCTCGACTATTACAACCACAATCTCGACACCTCGCCCGAATATTATGGCGAGGTCATCACCACCCGCACCTATGAGGACCGGCTGGAAACGCTAAGCCACGTCCGCGCCTCGGGCATGTCGGTCTGCTGCGGCGGCATCGTCGGCATGGGCGAGAGCCGAGAGGATCGGGTCGGCTTCCTTCACGCCCTGGCGAGCCTCCCCGCCCATCCCGAAAGCGTGCCGATCAACGCACTGGTGCCGGTAAAGGGCACCGTGCTCGGCGACATGCTGGCCGGCACGCCGCTGGCGAAGATCGACGACATCGAATTCGTCCGCACCGTCGCCGTCGCCCGCATCGTCATGCCGAACTCGATGGTCCGCCTTTCGGCGGGGCGCGAGAGCATGTCTGAATCGACGCAGGCGCTCTGCTTCATGGCCGGCGCGAACTCGATCTTCACGGGCGACAAGCTGCTCACCACCGGCAATGCCGGCGCCGGCGCCGACGCCGTGCTGTTCGAAAAGCTGGGACTGCAGCCGATGACGAGCGAGGAGCCGGCAAGAGTGGCGGCGGAATGAGCGCGCGGGCGCTCCTCGCCGCGCTGATGATGCTGTGGGCAGCGCCTGCGCTTGCCGAGCCGCCGGCGGCGACGCCGATCGTCATCGGTCAGTCCTACAGGCTGCCATCCAAGGCCTTGGGCGCCGAGCGAACGATCAACGTCTACACGCCCGCCAGCTATGCCGGAGGCGGGAAGCGCTATCCGGTTCTTTACCTCCTCGACGGCGGAACCGATCAGGACTTCCACCACATCACCGGCCTCGCGCAGCTCGGCGGCTTTCCCTGGGGGTCGATGGAGGAGATCATCGTCGTCGGCGTCGAGACGGTCGACCGCCGGAAGGAGCTGACGTCGCCCACCGCCGACCCGGCGCTCCAGAAGGAGTTCCCGACCGCCGGCGGAGCGGCCGACTTCCGCCGTTTCATCGCCGACGAGGTCGAGCCTTTCGTCGACGCCCATTATCGCACCAGCGGCGACACGGGCGTGCTGGGGGAATCCTTTGCCGGCCTGTTCGTCGTCGAGACCTTCCTGCGCGCGCCGGGCACGTTCGACCGCTATGTCGCGATCAGCCCCAGCCTCTGGTGGGACAATGAATCGCTGTCGAAGGAAGCGGCCGACCTGCTCGCGAAGCAGGATGGCGACAAGCGCTCGCTCTGGCTCAGCATCGGCGACGAGGGGCGCGAAATGCAGTCGGGCATGGACCGGCTCGTCGCAGCTCTGAAAGCCGGCGCGCCGGCTTCGCTCGACTGGCGCTACGAGCCCCGCCACGACCAGTCCCATTCGTCAATCTACCACGCCACCGCATATGAGGCGCTGCGCGCCTTCTATCCGAAGCCCGACACCGAAGGATCGCGCTGAAACGATGTTCAAGAAAATCCTGATCGCCAATCGCGGCGAAATCGCCTGCCGCGTCATCCGCACCGCCAAGAGGATGGGGATCGCAACGGTTGCGGTCTATTCGGACGCCGACGCGCGCGCGCCGCATGTGAAGATGGCTGACGAGGCCGTGCATATCGGCCCGCCGCCCGCCGCCGAGAGCTACCTCATCGCCGACAAGATCATCGAAGCCTGCAAGGCGACGGGAGCCGAGGCCGTGCACCCGGGCTACGGCTTCCTGTCCGAACGCACCAGCTTCGCCCAGGCGCTGGCCGAGGCCGGCATCGCCTTCATCGGCCCGCCGCCCAATGCCATCGCCGCGATGGGCGACAAGATTGAGTCCAAGAAGCTCGCCAAGCAGGCGGGCGTCAACGTCGTCCCCGGCTATCTCGGCGAGATCGCGAACACCGAAGAGGCGGTGAAGATCGCCGGCGACATCGGCTATCCGGTGATGATGAAGGCGTCCGCGGGCGGCGGCGGCAAGGGCATGCGTCTCGCCTGGTCCGAGAAGGACGTCCGCGAAGGCTTCGAGGCGACCAAGCGCGAAGGCCTCGCCAGCTTCGGCGACGACCGCGTCTTCATCGAGAAGTTCATCGAGAGCCCGCGCCATATCGAGATCCAGGTGCTGGGCGACCAGCACGGCAACATCGTTTACCTCGGCGAGCGCGAATGTTCGGTCCAGCGCCGCCACCAGAAGGTGGTCGAGGAGGCGCCCTCCCCCTTCGTCACGCCCGAAATGCGCAAGGCGATGGGCGAGCAGGCCGTCGCGCTGGCGCGGGCCGTGGGCTATTACAGCGCGGGCACGGTCGAGCTCATCGTCAGCGGCGCCGATACCAGCGGCAAGAGCTTCTACTTTCTCGAGATGAACACCCGGCTCCAGGTCGAGCATCCGGTGACGGAATGCGTGACCGGCCTCGACCTCGTCGAACAGATGATCCGCGTCGCCTATGGCGAGAAATTGGGCTTCACCCAGGATGACGTGACGCTGACGGGCTGGGCGGTCGAGAACCGCGTCTATGCAGAGGACCCTTATCGCGGCTTCCTCCCCTCGACTGGCCGCTTGGTGCGCTACCGCCCGCCCGCCGAGAGGGATGGCGTGCGCGTCGATGACGGCGTCGTCGAGGGCGGCGAAGTGTCGATGTTCTACGATCCGATGATCGCGAAGCTCATCACCTATGGCGCCACCCGCGAGGAGGCGATCGACCGCCAGATCACCGCGCTGGACGCTTTCGCCATCGACGGCATCGGCCACAATATCGATTTCCTCTCCGCGCTGAGGCAGCATCCCCGGTTCCGCGAGGGACGCCTCACCACCGGCTTCATCGCCGAGGAGTATCCGGAGGGCTTCAACGGTGCGCCTGCCGGCGAGGCACTGCAGCGAAACCTCGCCGCGCTGGGGGCCCTCGATGCAGCATCCCCGGTTCCGCGAGGGACGCCTCACCACCGGCTTCATCGCCGAGGAGTATCCGGAGGGCTTCAACGGTGCGCCTGCCGGCGAGGCACTGCAGCGAAACCTCGCCGCGCTGGGGGCCCTCATCACGACCGCGGAGGCGAGGCGGGCCCGTCACATCGACGGCCAACTCGGCGAGCCGCTGGAGCCGCCGGCAAAATGGGTCGCCCGCATCGACGGCCGCGATTTCGACGTGTCCGTCAATGGCGAGGGCATCGCCGTTGAGGGACAGGCGATGACCCTCGATCTCGGCTACACGCCGGGCCAGCGCGTCGTCGAAGCCCTGATCGACGGCGAGCCGCTCACCGTGCAGGTCGAGCGCAACGGCTCCTCGTGGCTGTTCACGACGCGCGGCGCCCGCCACTCGGTCCGGGTCCTCGATCCCCACACCGCCAGGCTCGCCGCCCACATGATCGAGAAGACGCCGCCCGATCTCTCCAAATATCTGCTCTGCCCGATGCCCGGCCTCCTCACCGCGCTCCATGTCGGCGAGGGCGACAAGGTCGAGGCCGGCCAGCCGCTCGCGGTGGTCGAGGCGATGAAGATGGAGAACATCCTTCGCGCCGAGAAGGCAGGCATCGTGGCCAAGGTAGAGGCGAAGCCGGGCGACAGCCTCGCCGTCGACGCGGTCATCCTGGAATTCGAGTAAGCCGTCATTGCGAAGAGCGGAGCGACGACGCAATCCAGCGCCGCGCCGACCACGGGGTTGCTTCGCTTCGCTCGCAATGACGCTGCGGAGCGTAGATCCAGATTGACGATGATCTAGTTTTCTTCTCCGCGTCTAGCTATGAGCCCGCTCCTTTCCCAGGAGCGAGCCATGACTGTTCTTCCGCGCTCGCGCTTTCGGCCCGCGATCGCCTTCATCTTCGTGACCGCCGTGCTCGACATCATGGCGATGGGGATCGTCATTCCCGTGCTCCCGACGCTGATCGAGGAGTTCACCGGCTCGAACGCCCAGGCGGGCATCTACAACGGGCTGTTCGTGACCCTGTGGGCGGGGATGCAGTTCATCTTCTCGCCGGTGATCGGATCCCTGTCCGACCATCACGGCCGCCGCCCGGTGATCCTCATCTCCACCGCCGGCCTCGCCGCCGATTTCGCGCTGATGGCGCTGGCGCCGAACCTCTGGTGGCTGGCGGTGGGGCGCATCCTCGGCGGGATCACCTCGTCGAGCTTCACGACCGTCTTCGCCTATATGGCGGACATCACCCCGCCCGAAGGCCGCGCCCGCGCCTATGGCCTGATCGGGGCCGCCTTCAGCGCTGGGTTCATCGCCGGGCCGTTGATCGGCGGCGTGCTCGGCGAATGGGGGCCGCGCGTACCCTTCTGGGCGGCGGCCGCCTTGAGCGCCCTCGCCTTCCTCTACGGCCTGTTCGTGCTGCCCGAATCCCTGCCGTCCGAAAAGCGAATGGCCTTCGCTTGGAAGCGAGCCAATCCGTTCGGCGCGCTGAAGCTGCTCCGCTCGCATCCCGAGCTGACGGGGCTCTCGGCGGTCAACTTCCTTCTCTATTTCGCGCATCACGTCTTTTCCGCCGTCTTCGTTCTCTACGCCGCCTATCGATATGGCTGGAGCGCCTGGGAAGTGGGCCTGGTGCTGGCGCTCGCGGGCGCCCTCGACATGCTGGTGCAGGGCGTTCTCGTCGGGCCGCTGGTGAAGAAATGGGGTGATCGGAGGACGATGATCTTCGGCCTCTTCGGCGGTGCGGCGGGGCTGGCGGCGATGGGTCTCGCCCCGACCGGGCTGGCCTTCGCGCTGGCGATCGTCCCCAACGCGCTGTGGGGCTTCGCCATGCCGACCTTGCAGTCGCTCATGACGCGGCGAGTATCGGAATCGGAGCAGGGCCAGCTGCAGGGCGCCAATATGAGCGTGGCGAGCATTGCCGGCATCGCCTCGCCCCTCTTCTTCGGCTTCGTCTATTCGATGTCGGTCGGCGCCGCGCCGGCTTTGCCCCACGCCGGCACCTCCTTCTTCATCGCCGCCGCCGTGTTGCTCGCGGCCGGGATCATCGGCCGCGAGGTCGGCCGGCGGAGCGTTCCGGAGCCCGCCTGAGCCCGGGTTCAGCTCGGCATCAGCACCGCGTCGATGCCATGGACGACGCCGTTCGATGGCGTCCCGTCCGGCCGGATCACGCGGGCCTGCCCGCCTTTGGCATCGGTGATGACGAGGGTGCCGTCCACGGCGGTTACGGTCACGTTGCCGCCGCCCAGCGTCGCCAACACCGCCTTGCCGCCACCCGCCTCGACAGCCTTGGCGAGGTCCGCCGCCATCACGACGCCGGGGACGATATGATAGGTGAGGATCGAGGTGAGCCGCGCTTTCTGCTCGGCCTGCATCAGGCTATCGGCGGTCGCGCCCGGAAGCTTCTCGAACGCGGCGTCGGTGGGCGCGAAGATGGTGTAGGGGCCCGGGCCGGCCAGCGTCGCCTCCAGCCCCGCCGCCCGCAAGGCGCCGGCCAATCTCGAATGATCAGCCGATCCGCCGAGCAACTGGGCGATGGTGCCCTGGCCCGCGGGCTGGCGGACGGTTTCGCTGGCATTTCCCGGTGTGGCCACCGCCGCGTTCTGCTCGGCGCGCTCCTCGCCGCTGCATCCCGCCACGACAGCCGCCGCGGCCGCCATCGCCAGAAAGCTGACACGCATGACCCTCACTCCCTTTCTCACCGGCACTACGCATGAGCAGCCGTGCCGGTTGCGTTACGAAAAAGGGGCCGCCCCGTTCGGAGCAGCCCCCTTCGACCCGTCCTCGCGCGTCGTCAGATCAAGGCGGACATGACGTTCTCGATCAGCCCCGTCTGGGCATCCGCCTGGTAGATGTTCCCGTCAGCGTAGCGATAGATATAGTCGTCATTGTCGACATATTGATCGCGATACTGGAGCGGCAGATTGTAGGCGTCGTAGCCGGTCGGCAGTGGCTGGCCGATGTTGAGATCGCCCGCCAGCAGCGCCACGATCGCCTCGATCATCCCGGTCGAGGGATCGACCTGGAAGATGCCGCCGTCGCCGTAGCGATAATAGGCATCGTCCGTGTCGTAATAATAATCCCGGTACGGATAGGGGACGTTGTAGGCGTCATAGCCGACCGGCATCAGCTGTCCGACGGCAAAGCCTCCGCCCAGCAGCGGGATCACATCCGCGATCAGGTTGGACCCGCTATCCACGCGATAGATGTAGCCGTCGTCATAGCGATAATAGTCGGACGGCGTGTCGTAGTAGATGTCCTGATAGCGATAGGGCACGTTGTAGCGGCGGCCCCAGGCGGGCGCCCAGGCCGGCGGAGCCGAGCGCCCGACCGGCAGGAAGTTGCTGGCCGAGTAGAAATAGGCCGGTTCGACGTTCCGATAGAGGTAGCGATAGTCGTAGTCGTCCCAATCGTAGCTGGCCCTGCGATAGCGGCGCGCCTGCGCGGCATAATAGCGCTCCCGGTCGAGCCAGCGTTCGCGGGCGGCCAGGCGCCGCTGGAAGGCGCGGCGATCGTCGCGGCGATCGCGCGCCAGTTCCCGCTGCCAACGGCGGCGGTCCTGAAGCCGTTCGCGACGATCCGCCCGGCGCTCGCGCGCAGCGATGCGCTGTCTCATGTCCTGGCGACGCTCGCGCGCGGCGATACGCTGCTGGCGTTCCCGGCGATCAGAGCGGAGGTCGCGCCGCGCAGCGGCCTCGCGACGGTCCTCCAGCCGCTCGCGGGAGGCCAGACGCTGCTGGCGCTTACGAATGTCCTGGCGGCGCTCACGCGCCTCGGCGCGCTGCCGCCGATCGCGGCGGTCCTCGACCCTATCGCGGGTCACGAGACGCTCCGCGCGCTCGCGCCGTTCGGACGTCCGCGCCCGCTGGGCCTGACGTTGCTCCTGCGCCCGCTCCTGGCGAGCGGCCGTGGCGCGGCGCTGCTGGCGGCGCTGCGCGACCTCGCGCCATTCGCGCTGCGCGTCCGCCCGGGCGCGACCGCCCGCCTGCGCCTGCCGGCGTTCCGCCCGACGCTCATTCTGCGCCCGGGCCTGCCGGCGATCGGCTCGCCGCTCGTTCTGTGCGCGGGCCTGCCGGCGATCGGCTCGAGCCTCGGCCCGCGCCCGGCTTCGCGCCTGGGCCTGCTTCTGCCGGCGCTCGGCACGCCCGTCCGCGCGAGCGCGCGACTGCCCGCGCTCCTTATTCTGGGCGGACTTGCCGTTGCCTCGCGGTTGATCCTTGGCGGCGGCGGGCATCGAAAAGGCCATCGCGGCTGCGCCGGCGAGCATGAGGAGCCTACGCATATGACTGTCTCCTTTGGTTCGCTACAAAAACGAGCGGGAGAAAAGGGCCGTTCCTGGCCGATTCCATCGGCTCGCCGCACCAGCCCCGCAGATGGACCCGCGAGGTTAAACCCCCTCTGAACAGGTCGTTCATCATGGCGTTCGTAAGCCCGTGCGGACCCGGGCTGGCTCGGAAAACGACGCGTTGGTCGCAGCGGCGCGCATTTTCGTCACGCCATGCTGGGCGAAGGCGTGAACGGGAGCGGATGGTGCGGCCCGATGCTGATGATGAGTGACAGGCCAGGGACATTGCGGCTAGCTACGCCTCCGCTCAGGGGGAGGGTTGTCTCGATCATGCGGTCCGCGAGTTCCGATGCGCGGTGGCGGGAGGCGATCCTCCTGACGCTCGCTCTGTGGCTGTTCGTCGCGATCATCTTCCTGCCGACGATCATCATCCGCCACTGGGATGCGGGCGTCGGCAGCATGGCGCTCGATTTCTCGACCTATTTCGTCTCGTTCGCCTTCGCGATGGCGATGTTCTGGGTGTTCCGCAAAACGGTCGACTGGCCGCAGACGGCGCGCATCCTGATCCTGGTCGCAACGGTCTTCACCGTGGCGGTGGCCAATACCGTCTTCGATCTCGCCTATACCGATTGGGTCGCCGCCAACGTCGAGTCCTCCTGGAGCAATCTCCAGCGGACGCTGGAGCGCGGCTATCCTTCAGCGCTCAACTATACGCTCGTCTTCGGCGTCAACATGGCCTTCTTCCAGCTGAGCTTCGCGCGGCGCCGGGAGCTTCGCCAGGAGCGGCAGCTGGTCGACGCCCGCTCGGCGGCGCAGCAGGCGCAGCTCGCCGCGCTCCGCTACCAGCTCAATCCCCATTTCCTGTTCAACACGCTCAATTCGATCTCGGCCCTCATCGTCACCCGCCGCAACGAGGATGCGGAGCTGATGACGGACAAGCTGTCGAGCTTCCTGCGCACCTCGCTTGCCTGCGACCCGGCGGAGCTGGTGCCCCTCGAGCACGAGCTGTCCCTCATCGAGGAATATCTCGACATCGAAGGTGTCCGCTTCGGCGAGCGGCTGAACGTCGAGATCGACTGCGACGCCGATGCCGGCCGGGCGCTCGTCCCCGGCTTTCTCGTCCAGCCGCTGGTCGAGAATGCCGTCAAGCACGGCGTCGCCCCGTCCCGGGATCCGGTCACCATCACCGTCCGCGCCGTGATCGAGGACAAGGATCTCTGCATCACCGTCGCCAACGATCATGCCGGTTCCCGCACCGTGGGAATGCACGGCACGGGAGTCGGCCTGATCAATGTCGAGCGGCGGCTGGAGGCCGTCTATGGCAAGGCGGCCAGCCTGACGACCGAGCGCGGCGAGGACTTCTACACCGCCACCATCTGCATTCCGGGTATCCAACGAGCCGATTGACTCGCGCGGCCGCGCCCCGGAAAAGGAGAAGGGGGAGTGCCGGTGGGGATAGCACTATGCGTGTATTGCTCGTGGACGACGAAGCTCTTGCACTCGATCGCCTGCGCACCTTCTTCGACAATATCGACGGGGTCGAAGTGGTGGGCGAGGCGCACGACGGCGATCAGGCACTGGCGGAGATCGAACGGCTGACGCCAGATCTCATCATTCTCGACGTGCAGATGCCCGGCAAGAACGGCCTTCGCGCCGCCGCCGAGCTGGCGATCGAGCCGCGGCCCGAGATCGTCTTCGTCACCGCCCATGAACATTACGCCCCCGACGCCTTCGACGTCGATGCCGCCGACTATCTGCTGAAGCCGGTGCGCTTCGACCGGCTCCGCCAGGCGGTCGATCGGGCCCGGCGGCGGCGCAGCCTGCGCGACCAGGCGGAGCGCGCCGGAAAGCTGGAGCAGGAAATGGCGGCGCTGAAGGCGGGCGCCCCGGCGATCGACGACAACGGCTTCTGGGTGCCCGAACGGCACGGGCAGCGCCGCGTCCCGATCGAAAGCATCGACTGGATCGAGGCGGCGCGGGATTATGTGCTCCTCCACACCGCCGTGAAGGGCCACCTGCTGCGCACGACGATGGCGGCGCTGGAGGAGAAGCTCAAGGGCACGCAGCTGCTGCGCGTCCACCGCTCCGCCTTCGTGCGACCGGACAAGGTGGTCGAGGTGAAGCGCGCCAACCGGTCGCTGACCTTGCTGCTCGTCGACGGCGCGCATGTGCAGGTGGGGCCGAGCTATATCGGCGCGGTGAAGGAAGCCCTCGGGCTGGACTGAAACGCCGCTCAGTTGCGGCTGGTCGGGAGGTCTTCGGCGTCGCTATCGTCGTCGTCGGCGATCTTGCGATCCGTCGCGAGCAGCCGCGCGCCGAACAGGCCGTGGGCGGGGTTGGGCCGCCTCGTCTCCGCCCCTCGGGACGGCTGGCTGCGGCGGCCCGCGCCTCCCGTCTCGCCGAAGATGGAGTGTTCGCTCATCGTCGGCTCAAAAGGCCATCGGCACAGACGTGGCCGCCGTCACCAGCATCGTGCTGACGAACAGCGCCGCGACGCAGGTCGAAAATGTACGAAACAGGTCCGCAGTCATCTTTTGTCTCCGCTCTAAGTGCCGGCCCGATCGCCGACACTCTCCCGTTAGATCAGCCGCGCGGGGCGGGCGCGCCTCCGTCGACGGCGGTGGACAAGGCTTCGACAAGGATGCGCCGGTTCGACGAAGATGCGCTTCCCGTCGATCAACATGTCGGAGGCGAGCGGCCGGTTTGACGGCAAGCAGCGTGATGCGACGACTCGGCCGGCTCGCTATGGGAAGCGAATGAACAGGATCGACAGCATCGATTGGCCGCGGATCGAGGCCGATCTCGACGCGCAGGGATGGGCGGTGGCGCGGCAACTGCTGGTGCCGGCGGAATGCCGGTCCCTCTCCGCTCTCTATGACCAGGATGGCCGCTTCCGCAGCACCGTGACGATGGCGCGCCACGGCTTCGGCAAGGGCGAGTATCGCTATTTCGCCTATCCGCAGCCGGGCCCCGTCGCGGAGCTCAGGACCGCCATCTATCCGCGCCTCGCAGCGGTCGCCAATCGCTGGCATCGGACGCTCGGCATCGACATCGACTTTCCGGAGGACCATGTCGATTTCCTCGCGCGCTGCCACGCCGCCGGCCAGGCGCGGCCGACGCCCCTCATCCTGCGCTATGGTCCCGGCGACTATAATTGCCTGCACCAGGACCTTTACGGAGAGCATGTCTTCCCGCTCCAGCTGGCGATCCTGCTCGACCGGCCGGGAGAGGATTTCACCGGCGGCGAGTTCATGCTGACCGAGCAGCGTCCGCGCATGCAGTCGCGCGGCTCGGTGGTCCCGCTAGACCAGGGCGACGCGGTGATCTTCGCGGTCAACCAGCGGCCGGCGCAAGGCAGCCGCGGCCCCTATCGAGTGACGATGCGCCACGGCGTCAGCACGATCCGCTCGGGCCGCCGCCACACGCTGGGCATCATCTTCCACGATGCGGCGTAGGTTCGTCATTGCGAGGAGCGCAGCGACGGGCAGGTGATCAGGCCTTCCGCTCCGCAATATGGGCGTCGATCTCCCGCTCCAGCACGGTCATCGGCACGCCGCCCGTCTTGACGACGGCGTCATTGAAGGCGCGATAGTCATAGCGCGCGCCAAGCGCCGTTTGCGCCCGGTCGCGCAGGCGGTTGATCTCGATATGGCCCATCTTGTAGCCGCAGGCCTGGCCGGGCCAGGCGCAATAGCGGTCGACTTCGCCCTGCACCTCCTCGACCGTCGAGCCGTTGGTGGTGGCGAACCACTGGATGGCCTGGTCGCGGGTCCAGCGCTTGGCGTGAAGCCCGGTGTCGACCACGAGCCGGCAGGCGCGGAACGACATCGACTGGAGATAACCGAGCCGCCCGAGCGGATCGCCTTCATAGACGCCCAATTCGTCGGCGAGCTGCTCGGCATAGAGCGCCCATCCTTCCGAATAGGCGTTGAAGGCGAGCAGCGAGCGGACGAGCGGCAGGTCGTACGTATATTCGCCCTGCCAGATATGCCCCGGAATGCCCTCATGATAGGTGAGCGTCGGCAGCGCGTAGCGCGGCCACATCGCCGTGTCGCGAAGGTTGATATAATATTGGCCGGGCACCGAACCGTCCATCGTCCCCGCCGCCGCATAGCCGCCGGGCGCGCCTTCCTCGATCGCCGGCGGCACCCGCTTCACCACCAGGCGACCCTCCACCAGCGTGTGGAAGGCGCGCGGCAGGCGCGGGCGGATGTCGGCGATGCGTCCGTCGATATAGTCCAGTATCTGCTTCCGCCCGGCATCGGTGTTGGGGAAGAGATGTTTGGGGTCCTTGCCGAGCGCGGTCATCCGCTCGCCGACCGTGCCCTGGGTCAATCCCTGCGCGCGCAGCAGCGGGTCCATCTCGGCGGAGAGTTCGCGAAGCTGCTCCAGTCCGAGCTGATGCACCTCGTCCGGGGTCATGTTGGACGTCGTCGCCGCCTTCAGCGCCCAGCCATAATAGGCTTCTCCGTCGGGCAGCTTCCAGACGCCGGCATCCTGCGTCGCGCGGGCGCGATGACGCTCCAGCTCGGCGATCTGCCGGTCCATCGCCGGCGCCACCTTGTCCGACACGATCTGCGCCGCCCGCCGGCCGTAATCGCCGCCGATCGCCTTGCTGCGCTCCGCCAGCGACGTCACCAAAGTCCACTGCTCGATCGGCTGGGCGCGCGCCGGCTTCATCTGGCCGAGCGTCTTGTCGAGCAGGAAAGCGGGAGCGACGACGCCAAGGCCAGCGTCATGGGCGAGCCGGGCCGTCTCGCCGTCCAGCGCTTCCGCATAGGCCTCGAGCCGCGCCAGATAGGCGTCCGCGTCGGCCGCTGTCTCGACCTTGTGATTGCTGTCGAGGAAGTCGGGAACCTCGACGAAGGCGCCGGTATTCTGTGCGACCACATAGGGAGCGTTGCGATAGGACCATTGCGCGCTCAGCGACACGACATCGCCGAACGGAAAGGCGAAGCCCTCCTTCGCCAGCTCATGCGCGGTGCGCACGACATCGACGTTGATCCGCGATTGCGGGTCGAGCGTGCTCGTGTCGACCGCCTCGAGCTCGGCCAGGCGCTGCGCCGCGGCGGCGGCGAGCTGGCGCCGGCCTTCGAGCGAGCGATCCGTCAGCTCGGACTTGAGCGGCGCGCGCGCGCCGGTGTCGAGGCCGAGGGCGGTGGCATTCTCAGGATATTCGCGCAGCAGCTGTTCGGCGATGCCGGCGAGAAGCGATTCGGTCCCGGCACTGCCCGCCGGTGGGCGGAGCGCGGGGACCGACGCGCAGCCGGCCAGCAACTGGACCGTCGCGGCGGCCCCGGTGACGGCCATGAATTCCCTGCGGTCCAGCTTTTCCATATGTCTCCCTCCGGTTGCTGGTGCCGTTACTCACATGGCGCGGCGCGCGGCGCAACGGCTTGCCGCCATGTCTCGGGCGACGAACGCGGTTCCAGGAACCGGGCCGGTCGCGCTCGCGTTCTTTCGATTCAGGCTTTCCACCCAATGATAGGAGGTTTGTACAGGAATGCGTGTCGCCCATGTAGCGCCGCTGGCCGAAGCGGTGCCGCCAAAGCTGTATGGCGGGACCGAGCGGGTGATCTGGTGGCTAACCGAGGCTCTGGTCGACCTCGGCCACGACGTGACGCTGTTCGCCAGCGCCGATTCCATCACGTCCGCGCGTCTGGTGCCCTGTGCCCCCTCGGGGCTGAGGCTCGCCGGTATCGGGGACCACACCGCCTATATGCTGGCGATGCTGAACAAGGTCCTGCAGTCGGCGGACCGCTTCGACATCATCCATTTCCACACCGACCTTTTCCAGTTCCCGATCTTCCGTCATCTCGCCCATAAGTGCGTCACCACGTTGCACGGCCGGCAGGACCTGCCGGACTTCCGGCCGATCTTCGACGCATTTCCGGAGATGCCGCTCGTGTCGATCTCAGACGCCCAGCGCGCCCCGGTGGCGCACGCCAATTTCGTAGCGACGGTCCATCACGGGCTTCCGGAAAACCTGATCCCGTTCGCGCCGGGGGGCGGCGATTATCTGGCCTTCATGGGCCGCATCTCGCCTGAAAAGCGGCCCGACCGCGCCATCGAGATCGCCAAGCGCGCCGGCATGCCCCTCCGCATCGCGGCCAAGGTCGATCGCGTCGACCAGCGTTATTTCGAGGAACAGATCAGGCCGCTGCTGGACCATCCCCTGATCGACTTCATTGGCGAGATATCGGACGCCGAGAAGCCGGCCTTTCTCGGCGGCGCCAGGGCGCTCCTCTTCCCGATCGACTGGCCCGAGCCCTTCGGCCTAGTCATGATCGAAGCGATGTCGGCCGGGACCCCGGTCATCGCCTGGCCGGGCGGCTCGGTGCCGGAGGTGATCCGCGACGGCGAGAGCGGCACCATCGTGACGAGCATCGACGAAGCGGTGACCGCCGTCCACCGTGCGAGCGGGCTTTCCAGAACCGGAGTGCGCCGCTGCTTCGAAGCGGAATTTACGGCCGCCCGGATGGCGCGAGACTATGTCGCCCTTTACCGCCGCCTGATCGCGCACTCGCGACCGGCGCCGCCCTTCGACATGGTCGTGCCGGCATGAACGAGCTCGCCGGCGCGCCGAAGCCGCCTCCCCCCGAGGATTATTACATCGAGGCCGAGACCTCGCTCGTCGACCGTCCAGTTCGGACGCTCAAGCAGCACGACCTGTTCGGCGTCTTCAACAATCACGGCGATTTTCGAGCGGCGGACAAGGGGCCCGAGGGTCTGTTCTTCCTCGACACGCGCCATCTGTCCCAACTGGAGCTGCGGCTCGGCCGCAAGCCGCCACTGCTACTCGATTCCGTCGTCCTCGACGACAACAGCGCCCTGCTGGTCGATCTCACCAACGCGGACCTGCTGGAACCGGACGGCACGGTCGGCCTGACGCGCGACAGCGTGTTCGCCAATCGGCTGAAATTCCTCTGCGGCGCCAGCTGCCACGAACGCATCACCCTGCGCAGCTATGAGGCGGTGCCGGAGCCGCTCCCGGTCGAGCTGGCCTTCGCCGCGGACTTCGCCGACCTGTTCGAAGTGCGCGGGGAAGAGCGCGAGCGCCACGGGACACTTCATGTCGAGCTCATGTCCGATCGGGCGGTTCGGTTCTTCTATCTCGGCCTCGACGGCGTCGAGCGGACCACGACACTGGAATTCGATCCGGCGCCCGCCGTCCTCACGCCCTATTCGGCGCAGTGGCAGATCGATCTCAGCACGAAGAACCGGGCCTCCATCGGTATCCGGATCGACTGCGGCCATGCCGAACGAGATGGACCGGAGCCGACGACCACCCTCGCGGCCTATCGCTCCGTCCGGCGGGAGAGCCGTGGCTGCACCAGTCGGCTCGGCGACATCACCAGCTCCAACGAGCTGTTCGATGCGATCGTGCGACGCTCGACCGCCGATCTCGACATGTTGCTGACCAACACCGAATACGGCCTTTATCCCTATGCCGGCATCCCCTGGTACAGCACCATCTTCGGCCGCGACGGGATCATCACGGCGATGCAGCTTGTCTGGAACGCGCCCGACATCGCGCGGGGCGTGCTGCACGCGCTCGCCCTCACGCAGGCAACCGAGATAGACGAAACCGCCGATGCCCAGCCTGGCAAGATCCTCCACGAAATGAGGGGCGGCGAGATGGCTCGCGTCGGCGAGGTGCCGTTCCGCCGCTATTATGGGACGGTCGACGCCACGCCGCTGTTCGTCATGCTAGCGGGCGACTATTTTCGGCGCACCGGCGACGTCGAGACGATCCGCGCCATCTGGCCCAACATCCTGGCCGCGCTCGAATGGATCGATATCTACGGCGACGCCGACGGCGACGGCTTCGTCGAATATTGCCGGATGACGGAGCGCGGCCTCGCCAACCAGGGCTGGAAGGACAGCCACGATTCCATCTTCCACGCCGACGGCCGCCTCGCCGAGGGGCCGATCGCGCTGTGTGAGGTGCAGGGCTACGTCTACGCCGCGCGCCGCGCCGCCGGGGAGCTGGCGGGAGCGCTCGGCGATAGCGACCGGTCCGAACGGCTCCACGCCCAGGCGGAGGCGCTTCGCCGCCTGTTCGAGGAGAAATTCTGGGTGGAGGAACTGGGCAGCTATGCCCTCGCCCTAGACGGCGCCAAGCAGCCGTGCAGCGTGCTGGCGTCCAATGCAGGACACGCGCTTCTCACCGGCATCGCCGCTCCCGATCGGGCGGCCTCGATCGCGCGGCTGCTCACCTCACCCAAATTCTTCAACGGCTGGGGAGTGCGCACCATCGCTTCGGGCGAGGCGCGATACAATCCCATGTCCTATCACAACGGGTCGATCTGGCCGCACGACAATGCCCTGATCGCCATGGGCCTTGCCCGCTACGGCCACAAGGCAGAGGTGGCGCGCATCTTCGAGGGGCTGTTCGCCGCCGCCAGCTATGACGAGCTTGGCCGCTTGCCGGAGCTGTTCTGCGGCTTTCCGCGCCGGCCCCGCCGGGGCCCCACCGCCTATCCCGTCGCCTGCTCGCCTCAGGCCTGGGCCGCCGCCGCCCCGTTCGCCCTGCTCGCCGCCTCCATCGGCCTGGAAGTGGACCACAAGAGCGAGCGCGTACTGCTCAATGACCCGGCGCTCCCCGCCTTTCTCAACGAGCTGTGGCTTCCGAACGTGGCGCTCGCCGGTTCGCGCCTCGGCCTTCGGCTTCAGCGCAGCGACAGCGACATCACCGTCGCCGTCACGCGTCGCGAAGGGCCGGCCCGGGTGGTGATCTTCAAATGAGGGAGGCGCGGGCCTGGCAACGCCTTGTTGCGCTTTCGCCGCCTTCCCGCACCGCAGGGAAAGCCCCAGATCGGCGGCATGAAACAGCCCAGCTTCTTCCTGCCGCACGGCGGCGGCCCCTGCTTCTTCCTCAATGAATCCGGGCCTATGCCGCCGGAATGGCAAGCCATGGGCGCCTTCTTGGCGAAGGCGATTGCCGAGCTGCCCGAACGGCCGAAAGCGATGCTGGTCGTCTCCGCCCATTGGGAGGAGCCCCGCTTCACCGTCCACCACGGCGATCGGCCGCCGCTGCTCTACGATTATGGCGGCTTTCCCGATCATACCTACAGGCTGCGCTGGGACGCCCCCGGTGCGCCCGCTTTGGCCGCACGGACGGCGCAGTTGCTCGCCGAGACAGGCTTCGCGGCCGACCAGGAGACCGAGCGTGGCTGGGACCATGGCGTCTTCATCCCGCTCAAGGTCGCGGTGCCCGATGCCGACATTCCGACGGCCCAGCTTTCGCTCCGGCGCGACCTCGACCCGGCCGCCCATATCGCCGTCGGGCGGGCGCTGGCGCCCTTGCGCGATGAGGGCGCGCTGATCGTCGGATCGGGCATGAGCTTTCACAACATGCGGCTGCGCGACGGCTCGGTTCAGGCCGTCGCCGACGCCTTCGACGACGCGCTGACGGCGGCCGTCACCGATCCCGAACCGGCATCGCGAAACGCCCGCCTCGCCGAATGGGAGACGCTTCCCCATGCGCGGCTCGCCCATCCGCGCGAGGAGCATCTCCTGCCGCTGATGGTCGCCGCGGGCGCGGCGGGCGACGACCGCGGCCAGCACGTCTTCCGCGACCATGTCATCGGCTGGACCGTCTCCGCCTACCGCTTCGGCTGAGGCAAGCGGCGTGAGCGGTCGCCGGCCCGGTCACGGCCCCGGCAGGCTGACATGCACCGGCGCCGGGCCGCGTTGGCGCACCTCCAGCCCGAGGGCGCGCGCCAGATCCTCGTCCCAGCCATAGGCGTCGGGCCGGAACAGCACCCGCCCGCCCGGCCCGACGAAGGCCGTCTGATAGATGAGCCGCACCGGGATCGGCTTCGGCAGTTCGACGAAGCTCTCCTCCCGCCCGGTCATCGCCTTGTCGAATTCGCCGAGCTTGCCTTGGCGCTCGGCCACCATCCGCGCGAACCCGACCGCGTCATGCACCCGGACGCAGCCATGGCTGGCGTGGCGCTCCTCCTGCTCGAACAGCGACTTGGCCGGGGTGTCGTGCAGGTAGATGGCGTGCGGATTGTCCATGTCGAACTTGACGAGACCGAGCGCCGATTCCGGTCCCGACCGCTGGACGATCCAACCGTCGCGCCAGACCATGTCGTTCGCCGCCATATAGCCGGGACCCTTGGGGATGATCTCCTCCTCGGCAATCGATTTGGGGACCGTCCAGTTGGGATTGGCGACGAGCCGGACGATCGGCGATCCGAGCTGGGGCGTCTCCCATCCCGGCTGTCCGACCACGACCCGCGTCCGGTGCACAGGGGTGCCGTCGTGCCAGTAATCGAGCTCGGCCGCGGCCGTGTTGACGTCGATGCGGGTCGCCGGCGGCGCCCGATCGAGCCAGCGCCGCCGCTCCAGATTGATGGCGAGGATGCGGGCCCGCTCCGCCGCGCCGGTGTTGAGCCTCTCCAGGGTCGAGGGGCCGACCACCCCGTCCGCCTCCAGCCCATAATCCTCCTGCAGCCGCTTGACGGCCGCGGCCATGGCCGGCGCGAAGAGACTGGGTTTGGCGGGTGGCTCCTCCGGCGCCTCGCCGAGATAGCCATTGGCCCGGAGCGCCGCGGCGATGGCCGGAACGCGCGGGTCGCTGTCGCCCTGCCCGATCGCCTCGCCGGCGGGGATGGGCTGCGCCTTGTCCTGGGCCGCGCGCTGCGAATAGCTCAGGAAGGCCTCCGACAGCGCCTTATACTCCGCATCCTGCGGCGCCAGGCTCGCCAGCCAGGGCTCGAGCTGCTCGGCGGCGATCGCTTGGGTGAGCCCCGCCACCACGTCCCCGCGCGGCCGCGGCACCGTGTAGATCTCGCGCAGCTCGGTCGGGTCGACGAGGCCGTTGGCGAGGGCATCGGCATAGGTGATGGCGGCGAAGGTCAGCGCCGCCTCTTTGGCGGCCGGGTTGTCGGCGGCCGCGACTTCCTTGCGGAAGCGGGTGTCGTCCATCCCGTGGCGGCGGGCGTCGTGGAGCGCCGCGACCAGCGTCTCGGCCCGCTCCACCGTCCAGACCGGCTCCCACTGCCGCGCCTCGTAGAAGCGGGCCACCCGCTCGTCGGTGACGGCGCCGCGCAAATCCTCGGCGCTCACATCGTCGGGCGCGACCGCGAGCTCGGCCGTCTTGGCCTCGACGGGATCGGCATGGTCGCTGCAGGCCGTCGCGGTCAGCAACGC
This sequence comes from Sphingosinicella humi, assembly GCF_003129465.1. Taxonomy (NCBI): domain Bacteria; kingdom Pseudomonadati; phylum Pseudomonadota; class Alphaproteobacteria; order Sphingomonadales; family Sphingomicrobiaceae; genus Allosphingosinicella; species Allosphingosinicella humi. The sequence goes on along the minus strand of NZ_QFFF01000001.1, from coordinate 1,723,357 downwards.
CGCCAATGAGGCAGTCAATAGTGGGATACGCATGAATACTCCTGGACATTCAACTCGTTCAAAGAACGCCGCCACGCGCCGATCCGATCCACGCCCGCCGGCGCTGGAAACGCCGAGGCCCGCCCGTCCCGCTCCGGGACAGCCCGAATTGGCCTAACGAAACCCTCATCATTTGCCGCTAAGGTCCGCGCTCCCGAGAGCGGGCGAGGCGGGCAAAACGCATGGCATCCATCCGGAAGCGCAGAAGGCAGGACCGGTCGCGGCGCGAATGGCTTGCGCTCGCGCTGCTGGTGCCGGCGGCGTCCTGCGTTCCCGAAACGGCGCGCCTTCAGTCCCCCGGGTCGATGGCAGGCGTCTCCCTAGAGCTGCCACCGGCAGTCCCGGTCGCAGCGCCCTCCGCCCTTCCCTCCCGGCTGGAGCTCCTCCCCGCCGCGACCTCCATCCCGTTCCGGGCGGCGAGCAGCGTCGACGGCATGCGCGCCCTCGATTGTCTCGCCGAAGCCATCTATTACGAAGCGCGTTCGGAGGCGGAGGAAGGGCAGCGCGCCGTGGCACAGGTCGTGCTCAACCGCGTCCGCCATCCCGACTATCCGAAGAGCATCTGCGGCGTCGTCTATCAGGGACCGATGAAGACCGGTCCCGGCTGCCAGTTCACCTTCACCTGCGACGGCTCGCTCGTCCATCGTCCGACCGGGATTGCCTGGGCCCGCGCCCGCCACATTGCCGCCGAGGCGATTGCCGGCCGAATATTCGCCCCCGTCGGCCATTCCACCCACTATCACACGCTCAGCGTCTACCCCGGCTGGGCGCCGGCGCTGACGAGGACGGCGGTGATCGGGTCCCATATCTTCTATCGCCGGCCGGGCGCGATCGACGCGCCGAGCGCCTTCACCCAAATCTATTCTGGCCGTGAGCCGGGGCCCGCCGCGCGCATCCGCTATGCCGCCGCGCCGGCCTTCGTGCCGAACGCGCGAGACGCGGAGACATTCACGCCCATCGCCCCGGCACCCGCCCCGGTCGTCACGGCGACGGACCGCCTCCCCCAGTCGCGGGTGCGTCCTGAATATGAAAATAGCGGTCGCTGGAAGGACGCCCCCGCCGACATTCACTGAGGCCTCCGCCCTGGAGTGATGCTATCATCGTCGCATGACGATTTGGCGCGCGATCCAGGCCGACATCACCACGCTTGCCGTCGATGCCATCGTCAATGCCGCGAACAGCTCGCTGCTCGGCGGCGGCGGCGTCGACGGCGCCATTCATCGGGCTGCCGGACCAGGGCTGCTGGAGGAATGCCGGACCCTCGGCGGCTGCCCGGTGGGCGAGGCGCGGTTGACCCGCGGCTACGCCCTCCCCGCGCGCCACGTCATCCACACCGTCGGCCCGGTCTGGCGCGGCGGGGCGAGCCGCGAGGCCGGCAAGCTCGCCGCCTGCTACAGGAGCAGCCTCGGCGTCGCCGAAGCGCACGGCCTTCGCACCATCGCCTTCCCCGCCATCTCGACCGGCGTCTACGGCTATCCGATCGACCGGGCGGCCGGCATCGCCGCCGCCACCGTCGACGACGTGATCCGCCGCAATCCCGATCTTTTCGAGGAAATCCTCTTCGTCTGCTTCAGCGCACCCGACCAGGCCGTCTATGCCGCCGCCATCGAGGCCGCTGCCGGCGCCTGACGCCCGCCGCAATCCAGACTCGCGTGAATGGACTCAGGCCCGCCGCGTCAGCAGGTCGTCGGTGACGGTCATGGTGAAAGCAGGCTCGCGCGGCGCCTCAGCGATGGCGTCGAGCCACATCGCCCGCGCTTCCGGGTCGTCATACGCCATCCTGGCGTCGAAGGCCCTCTGCCAGCTGGCCTCGTCCGGCCATTCGGCAACGCCGACGAAACGTCCGTCGCGATCCTGGTGCAGCCGTGAGCCATAGCTCCCGTAGAGGCGCGTGATCGCCTCCGTGCCGCGACGCCAAGCTTCGCGGAACTGATCTTCCTTGCCGGCATGCACGCGCCACCAATAGACGGCGACGAACACTTCGGCTTACAGCCCCCACCAGGGCATCGTGCCGTAATAGCCCGAAACTTCCTCGTCATATTCGCGGCTGCGCGGTCGGTCGGCTTCATCCAGCCGCATCGTCGGCGCGTTGGTGAGCTGCTCGCGAGTCAAATCGACGACATAGGCGTCCAAATCGACATCGTAGGTCAGCATTTCCCAAGGCACCGGATGGACATGCTCACGCATGCCGAGGAAGCCTCCGAACGACATCACCGCATAGGCGACCTTGCCGCTCCTCTTTTCGATCATCACCGAGTGGATCGACCCCAGCCGCTCGTCCTTCCGGTTGTAAACCGGAGTCCCCTCGACCCGCCGCGATGAGATCAGCTCGTGCGCATAATCCAACATGTCGGTGCGCGGTTCTGCCATCTGTTCGGCCATGGAGTGTCTCCTTTCCTTGAGACTCTGGCGACGATTAACCATAGCATATTTGGCGCTGAAAAGCACTTCGGAGCCGTGTTTCTCGGCCCTGTGTTGCTCAAAATGCAACCCCGGGGTTCGCCGGAAGCGGCTTTCGCCCCTCTGGTCATCTCCCTAGATGGAACCTGCCGGCGTGGCCGGTTCCCCTTTTCCCCGACAGACCAGAAATCAAGGATCGTCCCAGCCATGCGCAAGATCGCCCTCGCCCTCGCGGCCGCCGCCGTTGCCGTCGCCGCCCCCCATGCCATCGCCCAGCAGCAGCCCACGACGGAAACGCCGGCCGTCGCCGCCCAGCAGGATGTCCGCGGCGGCGCCTATACGCTCGACAAGAGTCACGCGAAGATCATCTGGTCGGCATCGCATTTCGGCTTTTCGACCTATTATGGCGAGTTCACCGACTTCGATGCCAAGCTGAACCTCGACCCCGCTAATCCGGCGAACAGCAAGCTGTCGGTGACCGTGCAGACGGACTCGGTCGACGGCCACAACGAGGCGCTCGAGAAGCACCTCGAGAGCGCCGACTTCTTCAACGTCGAGAAATTCCCGACCGCGACCTTCGTCTCCACCTCGGTCGTCCCGACCGGCGCCACCACCGCCGACGTCACCGGCGACTTCACCCTGCTGGGCGTGACCAAGCCGCTGACGCTCAAGGTCACCTTCAACAAGGCCGGCGAGAATATGGCCGGAACCTATGTCGCCGGCTTCTCGGCCGAAGGCGCCGTCAAGCGCAGCGACTTCGGGATGAACTATGCCGTCCCCGGCGTCAGCGACGAGGTCAAGCTGACGATCAGCGGCGAGTTCAATCCGGTCGCCTGAGATGGATAAGGCGACGGCGCGCGTGCCGACCGCCCATGGCGGCAAATATATCCAGCAGCTCTGCAAGCATTGGAGTCACAAGCTGCAAGTTGAATGGACGCCGGCCAGCGCTGTCGTCCGGTTCGAGCGCGCCGTCGCCACGATGACGGCCGATGCCGACGCGCTCGACGTCCGGATCGAGGCGGAGGATTCGGAAACCCTGGCGCGGATGAAGGCGGTCGTCGCCTCCCATCTCGACCGCTTCGCCTTCCGCGAGGCCCCGCTCGCCTTCGATTGGCGGACGGGGCCTTAATCGGCTCAGGCGGCGGGCTTGCGGAAGCGATAGACCACGCGATCGGTCTTGCCGCGCACGGCGGGATCGAACACCGACTTGGCGTGATCGTCATCGGGGTTGCGAAGCAGGTCGCTCTCGCCGTCGAACACGAACCCGGCCCGTTCGAAATCGGCGCGGATCACCGCCGGATCGATCCGATGCAGCGCCTCCACCACTTCGCGCGTGTCGCCGCCCGGCGTCGCGACATGATCGATGACGCCGACGGTCCCGCCGGGCTTCATCGCGGCGTGAATGGCACCGAGGAAGGCCGCCGGATCCAGCCGCGGGAACTTGTACTTCTCGCTCTCCCAATAGGCGTCGTGATAGTTGAGGTGGAGCATCGCGAAGTCGAAGCTGTTTTCCGGCAAAGCGGGGGCGGTCGCCGGCGCGACGTGAACCCGCACATTGGGCACGCGGGCCGTGACGGCGGCAAGCGTCTCCTTGGCCTTCTCGTCGTAGAAATTGGCCGGCTCCCAGGCGACGACGCTGCCCTCGGGCCCAACCGCGCGGCCCATGATCTCGGCATAATAGCCGGTGCCGGTGAACAGGTCCAAGGCGTCCTCACCCTTCTCCAGGCCGAGGAAGGTCAGCACCTCGGCCGGCCGACGGCTCTCGTCGAGCTTCACCGCCTCGGCCGGGCGGTCCGTTGCCGCCACCGCCGCCGCGACATCCGCCGGAGCCGCCTCGACCCCCATTGTCGGCAGCGCGAGCGCCATCGCCATCATCAAAGCCTTCATCCTCATATGGAGCCTCCCTGATCCTGTGCGCCGCTCATGGCCCGTGGCCACATTACCAGCCGACAGCTTTCGACGAACGTCCGCTTCCCTTCGGCAAGCGGCGACTCACCCAGCGAGCAAGCAGCCTCGTTCACCGTCCAGCCGGCGGCAAGAGCTTTGCGACCAGCAAGATGCGTTCCCTCGCAGCGCCTTCACTCGGGTCGTACCGTCTCGCTTTCGGCACTCGCGTCTCCATCCCCTACGGAGATCGCGAGCGCAGGTTCGTCCGTGGCCTGCGTTCCGGCGGGCTGGGCGCCGCTGCTCCTTGTCTCTCGCAGGCCCCGGCACGTGTCGACGATGGGCAGCACGGTCTTCGTCTCATGGACCGGAGCCTCCGGCGCGCGCCTCACCTTCACGATGATCCGGACGGCCGAATATTTGCAGCTCACCGCCGTCTCGAAATAGACGTCGTCGGCTTCGCCCGGCTCCAGGTGCAGGGCCCGCCACATGAAGAGCGGCCTCACATCCGCGTCCGAGTATCGCTCCCTCTCGGCGGCTAGGCAGGCGGCGATGTCTTCGTCGGGAGGAGTTAGGGAGCCGTCCGCCTCCCTCAATGCCGCGTCATAAGCTATGTACTCGTACCGGGCGAGGCGCCGGAATTTAAGATCCTGACTTGGATTTCGCCGTTCAAGGGCCGCTCCGGACGGCAGTGCCAGCAAGTCAACTGACAGGCATCTCAGAAGAACCTTCCTGTAGCTCTTGTTCTCGATTGGAACACGGACCGTCAGCAGTAATTCTCTTGGCCAAACGTCTCCCGACGCGAAGAGTTCGGCATCCTTCGGCCAGAGGCGGTGGACCTTCGCCTCTATGTCAACGTCGAGCCGGGCCTTGTCGCGTCTTTCGACGAAATAGAAAAGGCCGGCGATCATGACCGCTATGGCCGATACGATCCCGAACAGCCCCTGTCCGTAATTATTCCATTTATTTAGGCCCGAATCCCGCGTTTGAGCCCATCCATAAATGGCGATTGCAGACAATCCCGCAATTATTGCTCCGGCGATCCACCCCCACATGGCGTCCTACCGCGTGATTTAGGCATTAGCTGCAACAATCTATACGATTACGTGAACGCTGCATATTCCCGCCGGGTATAACCGCCAGCGTTCCTGTCTGCTTCCGCCCCCTGCTCCTGCTCGAACGCCAACTCTCACCATTCCGGATCATTCGAGCGTAGCCGTTCGGGAATGCACGCCCGATGGTGCGCGTCCAGGGGGCGCAGCGACCAGTGACGAACCGGCTTTACTATGCCGACAATCTCGACGCACTGCGCGAGCATGTGGCGGACGAGAGCGTCGATCTCGTCTATCTCGACCCCCCATTCAATTCGAACGCCAACTACAACATCCTCTTCAAGTCGCCCGCCGGTCTCGCCGCCGACAGCCAGATCGAGGCGTTCGAGGATAGCTGGCATTGGAACAACGCCGCCGAGGACGCCTTCGAACAGGTGATGCGCTCGGGCTATGCGCGCGCCTTCGATCTTCTGCGCGCAATGCGGACCTTTCTCGGCGAGAACGACATGATGGCCTATCTCTCGATGATGGCGATCCGGCTCATCGAGCTCCACCGCGTGCTGAAGCCCACCGGCAGCCTCTACCTCCACTGCGATCCCACGGCTTCGCACTATCTGAAGCTGCTGCTCGACGGGGTGTTCGGGCCGGAAAATTACCTCAACGAGATAACTTGGAAGCGCACCACGGCTCATAACGATGCCGGCAAGTTCGGCCGCAACACCGACATCATCCTCTTCTATTCCAAGGGACCGAACCGGGTCTGGAATCCCATCTACAGCGCCTATAGCGAAGATTACATCGCCCGCTTTCGCAATCGAGATCCCGACGGCCGCCTCTGGATGGACGACAATCTCACCGCCAAGGGCTTGTCGGGCGGCGGTTACACCTATGAATATAAAGGCTGCACGTCACTGTGGCGGGTCCCGCCCGACACCATGCGTCGTCTCGACGGAGAGAACCGCCTACACTTCACTCGCGCCGGCGGCATAAGGCTGAAACGCTATCTGGACGAGGCTAAGGGTCTGCCGCTCCAGGCGCTGTGGGACGACATCCCGCCGATCAACTCAAGGGCGCAGGAACGGCTCGGCTATCCGACCCAGAAGCCGCTGGCGTTGCTCGAGCGCATCATCGCCGCCTCCTCGAACGAAGGCGATCTGGTGCTCGATCCCTTCTGCGGCTGCGGCACCGCCGTCCACGCCGCCGAGAAGCTCGGCCGTCGCTGGATCGGGATCGACGTCACCCATCTCGCCATTTCGCTGATCGAGCGCCGCATGAGGGACGCCTTCCCCGATTGCGCGTTCACCGTCGAGGGCACACCCAAGGATCTCGCCTCCGCCCTCGATCTCGCCCGGCGCGACAAATATCAGTTCCAATGGTGGGCGGTGGCGCGCGTCGACGGCATTCCGCTCGACGGCAAGAAGAAGGGCGCGGACGGCGGCGTCGACGGCGTCATCTATTTCAAGCCCGACGGCAAGCGCACCGAGAAGGCGCTCGTCTCGGTGAAGGGCGGCACCCATGTCGGCGTGCAGATGATCCGCGATCTCCACAGCGCTATGGAGCGCGAGAAGGCGCCGATCGGCGTCTTCATCACCGCCGCGCTCCCGACCGGCCCGATGCTGCGCGAGGCAGCGGCGGTCGGCCGCTTCACCGACGAATGGGGACGAGGCTGGCCCCGCCTTCAGATCCTCACCCTGGCCGAGCTCTTCCGCGGCGCACGCCCTGCCCTGCCTTTCGTCGACCCCCTGATCGCCCTCCGCCGCGCGAGACGCGAGGAGACGACCCGGCAGGAGAGCATGCTTTAGGCGCTCCCGCGAAATCTCCCCGCCACCAGCCGCTACACAGGTTGCGGGATGTCGTGCGCATGCTATTCATTGGGTCGGGGGGAGACGTCGTTGAGAGCATTGCATTGTTTTGCGGCTTTGACGCTCGCTCTCGCCCCCGTTGCCGCCGGGGCGGCACCGCTCCCGAAGCCGGAAGAGATCGCGGAAGCCGACGAGCGCGTCCTGCTGCCCAGGCTGGCTGCAGCCATTGATGGCGACGAGTCCGCCGAGGAAAGCCTTGCGTCACTGGATAGGCTTCTCGCCGAGTTAACGCGGCCGACGCGGCTGCGCGGCATTGTCCAGTTCGTGCGCGCAGGGCTGCTGACGCAGCAGCAAGAGGAGCTCGAGGGGCGCGAGGCGATCCGCGAAAGCATCCGGCTGCTGCCCGGTTATAGCGGGCCGCTCTTCTTCGCATCGCAGCTCTACGCCTTCACCGATCAGCCCGGTCCCGCCACCGACTATCTCTTGAGGGCGATCGAAATTGATCCGGTGCTCGTCAATGTGATTGGCGATTACGAGATCGGGAACCTCCTGAGGCGCCTGGCCGAAGCGAGCGACGACCGTCGCGCGGAAGCCCTGAGCGAGCGCCTTCTGGAGAGCGGGTGGTCGCAAGGCAGATCAAGCACAATTTCCTCCATGGCCATGCGGGTGCTCGAGGCGCGGCTCGATCGCGGCGACGTGCAGGGCGCGGCGAAGATGGTGCCGAAGCTCGTCACGCCCAGCGGCTTCGCACGGCTGCTCACCCGGAAGAAGTTTCTGCCTCTTCGCGAGCACGTCTTCGATTGGGCGGGCCCGAGACTGGAGAAGCAGTGGCCCATCTATCTCGACCAGGCCCGCGCCGAATGGGAAGTCAGCCATGATCTGGACGCCGGCCTCGATTATGCGCAGGCGCTGGCGGCCGCCGGCCATGACGCGACGCTCGCTGCGACCTTCCTCCCGCTCTTCCAACGGGAGATAAGCGCGGCCGACTATCGGCTGATCTTCATCGCGCCCGTGGTGGCAACCGGACTGGCCCGGCTGGGCCGTTGGGACGAGGCGTTCGACCTGTTCGAACACGCGCTCAGGGTGTGGCCGGCGGGCGAGTCCGCGCTTGCCATCAATCTGACGGGCAACCGGGCCAAGCTGCTCGCGAGCCGAGGCGAGTTCGAGGCGGCGGTAACGGCCTTCGATAAGGTACTGGAGGAGGCCGCCCGCTGGGGAGGCGAGGTGAACGGCGGAGCCTTGCGAGCCATCCACCTTTACCGGGCCTGCGCGTTGGAGCAGCTCGGACGGACGGATACCGATATGATCTCTATGGCCATCGTTGCCCAGAGGCGGGCGATCGAGCCGATCTCCTTCGTCTACCTTCAGCTATGCGCGAATGATTTGGAGTCCGCGCGCGAGACCTTTCTCAACGCTTTGAAGAACGAGGCGACGAGGGGCGACGTCATCGGCGTCATGCAGCCCGCCGACGAGGAGCCCCTCGACAGCGCCTTTTCCCGCACCATGGCGGAACGGTGGCGGCGGCTAAGGTCGGACAAGAGATTGATCGCCGCCGTCCGCGAATACGGGACGATCCTGTCCGAACCGGTGAATGCCGGCGCGCCCGACGAGAGGATTCCCGCCGCGGAAGGCGCCGAGGTTTATTGAGAGGACGACAGCCGCGCACCTCAGCCGGGCTGGCCGGCGGGCCCGGGTCGGGTCTCGACGGTGAGCCGATCGAGGAAGAAGTGCACCAGCGGCCCGATCGCCACCGCGTAGAGGATCGTGCCGAGGCCGATCGTGCCGCCGAGCGCGACGCCCGCGGCCAGCACCGCCACCTCTATGCCCGTCCGCACGCGACGGATCGTCCAGCCGGTGCGCGCGGAAAGGCCGGTCATCAGGCCGTCGCGCGGACCGGGGCCGAGCGAAGCGCCGATATAGGCGCCGCCGGCGATGCCGTTGAGGACGATGCCGGCCACCAGCCACGCCGCCCGCACCGGCAGGCTCTCCGGCTCCGGCAGCAGCGCCAGGCTGAGATCGGCGGCGATGCCGATCACGATCATGTTGGCGATCGTGCCAAAGCCGGGCCGCTGCCGGAGCGGGATCCAGAGCAGCATCACCACCGCGCCGACCGCGATCACCACCGTGCCGAAGCTGCCGCCGACCTGCTCGAACAGGCCCTGGTGGAACACGTCCCACGGGTTGAGCCCGAGATTCGCGCGCAGCATCAGCGCGGTCGAGAAGCCGAACAGGAAAAGCCCGGCGAAAAGCTGGATGAGGCGGCGCGTCATGCCGCGGCCTTTGCCCGCATGCGCCGGCGAATCCTAGCGGCGTTCGGCGCAACCCGGCCCGCCCGAATTTGCAACGCTGTCCCGAGCCGCGGGCGGACTTCGCCGACGCCAGGCGGAACGAACGGCCCGCCCTATCATTATAACGGCCGGGCCGGCTCGACCGGCAGGACATGAAGGAACCGACATGCGCACTATGATCATCGCCGGCCTCGGCGCCGCCACTCTTGCCCTAGCGGCGTGCGGCGGGCAGGGCGACGACAGCCTCGGCGACAATGCCGCCGACGCGGCCGAGAACCGCGCCGACATTCTCGAGGACATGGCCGACAACGCCGCCACCGACGCTGAGGCCGACGCGCTCGAGCAGCAGGCGGACGTGGTCGAGGACATGGGTGAGGCCCGCGAAGAAGCGATCGACGAAGCCGACGTCAACGCCGACGCGATGACCCCGAACGAGCAGGAGGCGGCCGTCAACGGCATGTAGTCTCGCGTCCGGGCGCCGCCCTGGCGGGGGGCGCCCGTTTCGTCACCCGAAGTCCGTTCGTCCCGAGCGGAGCCTGGCTCCGGAGGAGGCAAGCGCAGTCGAAGGGCGCACCTCGCAGTCCGACAGGCGCCCCTCGACTTCGCTCGGGACGAACGGCGCTCAGTCCCGCCAACCGCTGTTCTTCCTCAGCCACGCCCCGGGCCCGCACTGGCAAGTCGGCCGCGCACCTCTTATCTCCCTAGTGGAATTCTCCCCGGAACAAAGCTAGAACCCTGCGCATGGCACTCACCACCATCTCCGTCCGCGGCGCGCGCGAGCACAATCTCAAGGGCGTCGACGTCGACATTCCGCGCGACACGCTGACGGTCATCACCGGCCTCTCGGGCTCGGGCAAATCCAGCCTCGCCTTCGACACCATCTATGCCGAGGGGCAGCGGCGCTACGTCGAGTCGCTCAGCGCCTATGCGCGCCAGTTCCTGGAGATGATGCAGAAGCCCGACGTCGACCATATCGAAGGGCTCTCCCCCGCCATCTCGATCGAGCAGAAGACGACCAGCCGCAACCCGCGCTCCACCGTCGCCACCGTCACCGAGATCTACGACTATATGCGCCTGCTCTGGGCCCGGGTCGGCGTGCCCTACAGCCCCGCCACCGGCCTTCCCATCTCCGCCCAGACGGTCAGCCAGATGGTCGACCGCGTCATGGCCCTTCCCGAAGGCACCCGCCTCTACCTCCTCGCTCCGGTCGTGCGCGGCCGCAAGGGCGAGTATCGCAAGGAAATGGCGGAGTGGCAGAAGGCCGGCTTCACCCGCGTCCGCATCGACGGCCAGTTCTACGACATCGAGGACGCCCCCGCCCTCGACAAGAAATACAAGCACGACATCGAGGTGGTGGTCGACCGCCTCGTCGTCCGCGAAGGCATCGAGACTCGCCTGGCGGATTCGCTGGAGACCGCGCTCAAGCTCTCCGAAGGCCTCGTTTACATGGACCCGGCCGATCCGCCGAAAGCAGAAGATTCCGTTCGTCCCGAGCGGAGCCCGGAGGGCGTAGTCGAGGGGCGCACCTCGGAGTCGTCGGCAGACGCCCCTCGACTTCGCTCGGGACGAACGGAGGCCTCGGGGGACAAGGCGGACAAGGCCGCTCTCCAGGACAATGCCCCGCCCGGCCGCATCGTCTTTTCCGAAAAGTTCGCCTGCCCGGTCTCCGGCTTCACCATCGCCGAGATCGAGCCGCGGCTGTTCAGCTTCAACGCCCCGCAGGGCGCCTGCCCCGCCTGCGACGGCCTTGGCGAAAAGCTCCTCTTCGATCCGGACCTCGTCGTCCCCAACCACGCCCTCACCATCAAGAAGGGCGCCGTCGTCCCCTGGGCCAAGTCCAACCCGCCCAGCCCCTATTACATGCAGGTGCTGGGCTCCCTCGCCCGCGAGTTCGGCTTCAGCCTCGACACCCCCTGGGCGGACCTGCCCGAGGAGGTGCGCGACATCATCCTCTTCGGCACCAAGGGCAAGCCCGTCACCCTCACCTTCGTCGACGGCCGCAAGACCTACGACGTCAAGAAGCCCTTCGAAGGCGTGATCGGCAACCTCAACCGCCGCATGCTCCAGACCGAATCCGCCTGGATGCGCGAGGAGCTCGGCAAATATCAAAGCTCCGCCCCCTGCGAGACCTGCGGCGGCGCCCGCCTCCGCCCTGAGCCGCTCGCGGTCAAGATCGCCGGCGAGGACATCAGCCAGTCCACCCGCCGCAGCGTCCGCCACGCCTATGAATGGTTCTCGACCCTCGAGGAAAAGCTCGCCCCGCAGCAGCAGGAGATCGCCCGCGCGATCCTCAAGGAGATCAACGAGCGCCTCGGCTTCCTCAACAATGTCGGCCTCGATTATCTGAACCTCGACCGCACCTCCGGCACCCTGTCGGGCGGCGAGAGCCAGCGCATCCGTCTTGCGTCACAGATCGGCTCCGGCCTCTCGGGCGTCCTCTACGTCCTCGACGAGCCCTCGATCGGCCTCCACCAGCGCGACAACGACCGCCTGCTCGTGACCCTCAAGCGCCTGCGCGATCTCGGCAACACCGTGCTCGTCGTCGAGCATGACGAGGACGCCATCCGCACCGCCGACCATGTCATCGACATGGGCCCCGGCGCCGGCGTCCATGGCGGCGAGATCGTGGCGCAAGGCACGCTCGAGGAAGTGCTGGCGAACGAGAAGTCGCTGACCGCCGATTACCTGACGGGCCGCCGCGCCGTCGCCGTCCCGGCCCAGCGCCGCAAGGGCAACGGCAAGAAGCTCACCGTCCACGGCGCCACCGCGAACAACCTCAAGAACGTCACCGCCTCGATCCCCTTGGGCACCTTCACCTGCATCACCGGAGTCTCGGGCTCGGGCAAGTCGAGCTTCACCATCGACACCCTCTACGCCTCCGCCGCGCGCCAGCTGAACGGCGCCCGCATCCTCAGCGGCAAGCATGAGAAGCTCACCGGCCTCCAATATCTCGACAAGGTGATCGACATCGATCAGTCGCCGATCGGCCGCACCCCGCGCTCCAACCCGGCGACCTATACCGGCGCCTTCACCTCCATCCGCGACTGGTTCGCGGGCCTCCCCGAGGCGCAGGCGCGCGGCTACAAGCCCGGCCGCTTCAGCTTCAACGTCAAGGGCGGCCGCTGCGAGGCCTGCTCGGGCGACGGCGTCCTCAAGATCGAGATGCACTTCCTCCCCGACGTCTACGTCACCTGCGACGTCTGCCACGGCGCCCGCTACAATCGCGAGACCCTGGAGGTGAAATTCAAGGGGATGAGCATCGCCGACGTGCTCGACATGACGGTCGAGGACGCGCACGAATTCTTCAAGGCCGTCCCCCCGATCCGCGACAAGATGGCGATGCTGGAGGAGGTCGGCCTCGGGTACGTCAAGGTCGGCCAGCAGGCGACGACCTTGAGCGGCGGCGAAGCCCAGCGCGTCAAGCTCGCCAAGGAACTCTCCCGCCGCGCGACCGGCCAGACCCTCTACATCCTAGACGAGCCCACCACCGGCCTCCACTTCGAGGACGTGCGCAAGCTCCTCGAAGTCCTCCACGCCCTCGTCGAGCAGGGCAACACGGTGGTGGTGATCGAGCACAACCTCGAAGTCATCAAGACCGCCGACTGGATCATCGACCTTGGCCCCGAAGGCGGCGACAAGGGCGGCGAAATCGTCGCCGAAGGAACGCCGGAGCAGGTGGCGGAGGAGCCGCGGTCATATACGGGGCATTATCTCAAACCGCTGCTTCAGGGACCGCGCGCCGAAGCCGCAGCTTCACCAAGCAGGAAAAAACGGGGATCCACCTCGATGCGCGAGCGAGAGGCCGCTGAATGATGTGATGTCGGAAGGACGACCGCCCCTCATCCTCGCCCCATGAAAGGCAGCCTACACGCCTTTTACGTGCATGACATCCACAGCCATTAGTCTGCCGTCCTGATCTTTTTCTAGGCGAAATCGTACGCGGTCTCCCTTGCGAACCGCCGACGTGGCAATAACCCGGTTGCCGTGGAAAAACATATCAACTGGCATACCGTCCTGCACTATGAAGCCAAATTTATCGCTTATCTTGAAGAACTTAACTGTCCCCTCGAAGAAACCAGCTCTGCTGGGAGCAACGACGGCCGTACCGCTCTTCCGTCTCGAGCGAATTTTTTTCCCCGTGTTCAGAACGTTTCCGAGACCGTAATGTATTTCATAATCCATATTTGTTTTGACTTTAGGCGAGATATTTGACGGGCTTCTTTCAATAAAGCACCACCGAATAAATCGTTCGTCGTCCGTCATTTCTATGTAAGAAATGATATTCTGGTCGTACAAAAACTGGAGGAAGTCTTCAGCTGTTTCCATAAAGTCGGGACGCTTCTTACCCGATCGTCCAATGAAAGTGACAAAATCGGCATACGCGCTGAGGAACTTGCTGTAATCAAACTTGTTATGGCCATCTAAGTATTCGAAGAATTTCAAAAATAGCTCATACTCGTCCTCACCGTAATAAAACGACAGGCTATCTTTAACTTCTCCAAGCATATAAGTACCATATGCCCGCCTAAATTCTTTTGAAGTCAGCTGTTCGTACGTAAAATTATCTGTGGCCTGTCCCGTCCGGACGTATAATTCGTCAAGGGTGTCCAAAACGGCTAATATGTCTCGAGGGCGGTGAAATGAATATCGGAGCACTGTGATAAATGATGTTGGCCTACTCTCTTCCTCGAGAAGAGATGCTGCATTAAAGGGGAAATAATGATCCCAAGCCACACCCGGCTGAGGGCTGGTATCCTGCTGTACTGACAGAAATCTGTCAGCCATTTTGAATAGGTTAGACTCCCGATACCCATGGTATCTGGTGCGCCAATCTAATACTGTTGAGTTATCCTTCAGCTTGGTATTTCTATTTTGCATTCCAAGCGAATTAAATATATCCGGTCGTAAAAGAGCAACTACCTTAATTCGACCTTTTGAGTCCCGTATGCTCGGAAAGAAATCGTTGTTCAGACTCCATAGAGCATTAGCAAGCCCTTTAACACAATCCTGATATCTTGGATATGGTATGCTTTCTGGTCTTATGTCTATGCCGTCGATAAATACGGTGTGATCCGCAGTTAGATTGAGAGACGATATTGCATTTTCGAATGACCGTTGGATGGTCAGGAGGTCGGTCTGAAATCTTTGTAGATTCTTTTGGGTGCTTGAGGATTGTTTGACATCTGCACCAGCCTGAACCAAGCCGGCAAACTTTACCAACATCTTTATTATTTCTTCGGAGTTCTCAACCAATTGCAAGCCGGAGACGACCTCAGGCGAGAACGCGTTCTGGTAATAGGCGTCTATCGCTGCCTTGAGGCCCTTGAACTTATTGTTGGCCCCCGCGAACGAACGCGCCTCGTTCTCAATTATCGAGCCTGCTACCAATAGGAGCAGAATTACTTTCCATATGTCTACGTACTCGGAAAGGCCCAACGCATTCTGATTTTTTAAGGCGACAAACTTGGTGTAGTCAGTTTCTCTTATAAACTTGTGTGAGTATTTACGCACATCGCTGGGAGAATTAGTTAGGTAGACTGCATATGCTGTCTTGCCTGTACCCTTCTCGCCAACGAGAAAGAAGGTGTTACGCTCTGTCAGTTCTTCGAGTGCCTCGGTACGCAGGAAAATCTGATTAAACAGATTCTTATTCTCACGCCTGCGATAGTTCTCCGCATCCGCAAACCCGAATGTAAGCTTATTCAGTGGCTTCAAGAGTCGGCCCTCCGGTTAGGGAACTTATCCGTGGCGGAAGTAAGCGCAACCCAGTTGCTGACAAAATTTGGAGCCCCGTAGGATTACCGTGACAGTGCGCTAATTTCGTCGGTCAGCGGTCCTTGGCAGTTTCCGGGCACAGATGTAACTCGCCCCGTCACCGCCGCATAGCCTGCTCATGCCGCGCCTCGGTCTCGCCCCCGACCGTCAGCTGTAGGCTCCCCACCGCCGCCGCCTCGCGCTAAACAGGCGCGATGTGCAACGACTATCGCCGCACGCCGCCGATGCACACGATCCGCGAGCAGTGGAGCCAGACGCGCATCCCCTTGCTGTTCCCTTAAAGGCCTGCCCAACCTCGCCCCGCTGGAATCGATCCGCATCACCGCCGCCGTCATCCGCGCCTCCGGGCAGGCTCCGTCCCTGCCTTCGATCTGCAAGCCGCTTCCCGCCCGCCGCCTCGATCCGGTCAGGGTCTCCTGGGCAGGGCCTGAAGGCTTTGCCTGCTTCGCGTCTTCGCGCTTTCGCGTGAACCAGAAAAGGCTTTCCTACAGGCCCTGCTTTCTGGTTCATCATGCCGGATGAAGCCGTCTGTTCCTCTCGCCGACCAGCGCCGCATTCCCGCCCGCGCCCAACCACGGGGCCAGGCCGGTCCCATGGCCAGTGCGACCGTTGGGACCATTCGCCCGGTCCGAGCGCGAGTTCCGGGGAGCGAGCCTGGGCCAGGCCGCCTGATGACTCGGCTGAGGTGTGGCCTTCGTGTCGGCGCCGCCGCTTTTCCGCGCCGCCGCTCCCCCGCTTCTGCCGCCCGCTTCTGGCGCCCGCCTCCCGCTCCCGCTACACGGACAACCATGTGCAACGACTATCGCCGCACGCCGCCGATGCACACGATCCGCGAGCAGTGGAGCCAGACGCGCATCCCCTTGCTGTTCCCGGAAGGGCTGCCCAACCTCGCGCCGCTGGAATCGATCCGCATCACCGATCCCGGCGCTATTGTCCGGGCGTCGGAGCAGGAGCCGGGCTCGGCCGAGCTGGTCGTGCGCCGCTGGTCCTGGCCCGGCCCGGGCGGCAAGCCGGTCTATAATTACCAATCGGATGGGCGGGAGTTCACCAAAGGCCGCTGCCTGATCGTCGCCGACGGCTTCTACGAGTTCACCACGCCCGTCGTCGCCCCCGGCGCGCCGAAGCCGAAGCGCAAGGACAAGTGGCTGTTCACCCGGCCGGGCGAGGAGGTGATCGGCATCGCCGGCCTGTGGCGCGCCACGGCACAGGTGGGCGAGGCCTTCACCATGCTGACCTGCCCGCCCGGCCCGGACGTCGCCCCCTATCACGGCCGCCAGATCGTGATCGTCGACCGCGCCGACTGGGGCCGCTGGCTCGACCCCTCCGTCCCCGCCGCCGAAATCTGCCAACCCCTCCCGGCCGGAAGCCTCGCCGTCAGCAAAGTGGCGTGACGATGCCTGGGGCCGTCGACTATCCAGCCGTCACCACGCGTCGACGAAGCGCTCGCCGGCGCTCAGCAGGGATTCGATCCTTGCCCATCGCGGCTCCAGCCGATCGCGCCGGGCCTAGGCGCCGGCGTCGGCGAGCTGGCGGGCGTCCGCTGCGTCCCAGGCCATGCGGATGCCCTTGGGCAGGGCGCCCCTGACCTTGGTGACCTGGCCTTCGGAGATGTGGCGGGTCAGCACCGCGAAGACGGCGCGGATCGCCTCTTCGGGATCGATCGGCCGCGTGTCGCTCAGCCATTCGGCGACCTCAGCGACGAACTCTTCCTGGCTGTTGCAGCCGCTCGGCTGCCGGCCGGGCTCATATTGGTCGTAATAGACGCCCCTCACGAGCAGCGGCAGCTGCGAGCCCAAATGGGCGGAGAGCTCAACGGGAAGCCGGTCGCGCAGCTTGTGGAGCACGGTCGACAGCACCTTCCAGGCGACGTGCCGGTCGGGCCCGATCCGCTCCATGATCTCGTTGAGCCAGATGTTGGTGGTTTGCAGCGTCTTGTCGAAGACGTCCAGGCCGGTGGCGCTCATGGCGACCTCCTTCGTTGGCGGACATGCCATGCCAACCGCCGCGCGGCGCTTCCGTTCCCCTTCAAAATGCACCCGCGGGCCGGGGCGGGTGCGGTGCGAGGCGGGCACTACTTGCCGAGCTGGCCGCGTATGGCGCCGGCCGGGAAGTCGGCATTGTGGACGTTGACGTAGAAGCCGGCCGGCGTCTGGATCAGCGCCTTGGCCAGCTCGGCGGTGACGCTGGCGCAGCCCTCGCTGGCGCCGTCGGCGGGCGCCTCGAGCGTCGCCACCGGCGGGCCCGACTCGTTCGAACGGGCCTTGTGGATATGGGCGGCGGTTGCGGTCTCGATACCCGAGACCTTCAGCGTGTAGCAGACGCGCGCCTCGCCCGGATTGACCTGGAGGGCGGCGGTGCCGGCGCCGTCCGCATCGCCGGGTCCGGGCCGCTCGGCCGCACCGGTCAGCGCGGCGGTGAGCTTGTGCCCCTCCTCCTGGGCGAGGGCCGGGCCGGCGGCGAGCAGCAAGGCCAGCGGCAGCATGGTCCTGATCATCGGATCCTCCTTTCGCCGCATGCGGCGCGGGACTCAGTGGTAGAAATAGGGATCGAGGACTCTGACTTCGTAGATGGCGTCGACAGGGAGGCCGTTCTTCTCGGCGACGTTGCAGATCGCGTCGGGAGTCGGCGCGTCGTAGATACAGAAGGTCCTGGTCTTGTCGGCGCTGACATAGGAATGGACCCAGCTCACGCCCTCGCCGGCGTTGCGCGCGACGACGCCGCAGCACGCCTCGGCGCCTACGTCGTTGGTGGGGATGTTGAGACCGTCCGGAAAGCTGCGTTCGACCAGGTAGCGGGGCATGGGACCTCTCCTTTCGCCAGACGGACCAGAATAGCATGACCCCGGAGTCGCGGCAAAGCACTGGCGGCGCCGATCCGCATTCCATTCGCCGCGATATCCGGTCCCGCCGGCTCTGGCATTCTGTAGCGGACTGGGACGGGCGGCTGCTTGTGCGGCGGTCGCTTTTCGGGCGATACTCCGCCCCTCAACAGGGGGGAGATGACGTGGGCGAGGCCACCTTCAAACTTGCGCCGCTGCGCGCGATGCTGCCCGCATCGCTCGGCGAGCGGCTGGAGCCGCATGCGCGGGTAGTCGGAGCGGCGCCCGGCGAGATGGTGCTGAGCTTCGGCGCGCGCAGCACCGAGGTCTATCTGATCCTCGACGGCCATGTCCGCGCCCAGCTCTATTCGCCCGGCGGCCACGAGGTGATCCTCGGCGATCTCGGCCCCGGCGACATCTTCGGCGAAGTCGCGGCGATCGACGCCGCCCCCCGCACCGCGACCGTGGCCGCGGTCTCCGAATGCCGCTTCGCCCGCATTCCGGGCGCCATCTTCCGCGAGGCGGTGCTCGGCGATCCGGCGGCGGCGGAGTGGCTGGCGATGCAGCTGATGGCGCGGATCCGCCTGCTCACCGAGCGCATTTTCGAGCTCAACACCCTCGCCGTCCGCGACCGGCTCCATTGCGAGCTGCTCCGGCTCTGCCTCGACGCGGGCATCGAGGCCAATCGCGCGGTGATCGAAGACGCCCCCACCCACAGCGAGATAGCCGCCCGGATCGGCACCCATCGCGAGGCGGTGACCCGCGAGCTGCAGTCGCTCGCCCGGCGCGGCATCGTGACCCAGCAGCGCCGGCGGCTGGCGGTGAGCGACGTACTGGCCCTCGCCCGCATCGTCCGCGCCGCCGCCGGCGACGTCGAGCTCATCCAGCAGGTAGTAGGGACGGTGCGCGAATAGGCGCGCCTCCCACACCGCGGGCACTGTGGCAAATGCCACAGACGGGCGGCGGACCGGGGGCCAAGAGGCTGCCTCCCACGCACCGTTTTCACGGGCGGACGGCGGGGGCTGAAGGGGGGAGACGCGGCGTGGGGCCGCGGTCTTCCGGCCCGGTCGCCGAACCCGACAGGGACGTGGGTAGGGGAGGGCTCGGTCCCTCCCCTATTTTCCCTGCAACGGCGATGCGGTCACCCGATCTCGCCGACGACGGGCGGGGCGTCCGAGAGATAGCCGATGCGGGCGAAACCGGCCCGCAGCGCCAACGCGACCGCCCGGTCCCAGCATCCCGGGCGCGCCCGCGCCGGCCGCGGCCCGATCACCACCCCCGCCGTGCGTGCCGCCAGCCGCCGCAGATGCGCCTCGAGCCGGGCTTCGGCCGACGGCAGGGCAAAGCGGCGTCCCTCGACCTCGATCACGCAGCTATTATCGCCGCCGACGTCGATGAAGACGGCGTCGTCGCGGGTGAGTGAGGCGCAGGCGGTAAGCAGGGCGAACGGCAGAGCGAGCCGGAGAGAGCAAAGACGTGTCGCCGGCAATGCGGCGCTGAGCATAGCGCCTCTCCTGCAGACTCATTTGTCAGGAGCATAGCAGGCGGCGGGGCCGTCCCGAAACGGGTTGTAAGTTGCTTTTTAGCTGAGACGCATCGAAGGGGGCTGTGCCCTCATTCGGCGGCGGCGGCCATCTCGGCCTTCTTGGCCTCGGCTTCGGCCCGCATTCTTTCGCTGCGGGCGGCGCGGGCGGCCATATTGTCCCAGGCGGCGGCGGCGCGGAGGCAGCGGTCGCGGACATTGTCGAGGGTCGCGGCGTCGGCATCGGTGCGCGCCTCGGCGGCGCGGGCGAGATAGAAATCGAGCTGCTGCGACATGTGGGACTTTCCGTGAAGGGTGGGAAATGGGGAGAAGGGAGGCCCCCCGCGACCCTCTCCCGCACGCGGGAGAGGGGGGGCAGTGCTTACGCGGCCGTCAGGTTGACGGCGCTCATCTTGCCGCGCCGGTCCTGCTCGAGCTCGTAGGAGACGCGCTGGTCCCGATCGAGCGTGCGCATGCCGGCCGCCTCGACGGCGGTGATGTGGACGAAGGCGTCGTTGCCGCCATCCTCGGGCTGGATGAAGCCATAACCCTTGTCCGCGTTGAAGAATTTCACGGTGCCGATAGGCATATTCAATTTCCTTCCGGATTGTAGCAGGCCGACCATCGGCCCACGGGTGCTAGAAGAAGCGAGGGAGAAGGAAAGAGGAGCCGCAAAGCACCAAAGACCGTCCATTTGCGACTGGTAGCCGGTTCTACATAGGGGAATGCGCCGAAAATTACAATGATGAGCAGCCGCGGCGGGGGTGGTACGATGCTTACATCGAATTGAGATGAAGAATGTTTCCGTCCGGATCCTTCAGCCAGACCAGCTTCGCGCCGCCTGCGACATGGACGTTGCCTTCGAGGCGGCCGATGTCGGGATAATGTTCGAAGGCGACGCCCTTCGCCTCCAGCGCCGAGACGATCGCCTCGAGATCGCCGCCGACACCCCAGACGACGCCGTTGGCGCGATTGGTGCCGGCATAGTTTGAGGCATAGACGACGAGGCGGGTGGCGCCGGTCCGGTACACGAGCACGCCCTCCTCCGTGCCTTCCTCCGCCAGTTCCAGGCCGAGCACGTCGCCGTAGAAGGCGCGGGCGCGGCCCAAATCGCGGACGGCGACGATGGCCGAGCTGTCATGGTCCTTCAGCATGGGATTCCCTTCTTCGATGTGCCCCCTTTTTCGCTCAACCGCCACCGGCATCGGAGGTTCAATCGCGGACGGAAAAGAGTGGCCGGCGGCGGCGGTTCTTCCGCGTCCATGCACGATCCGCTATCGATGCGGCCATGCCGCGTGCGCTCAAGGTCTTCCGCCTCCCGATCGGCTTTCACGACGCCTATGTGGCGGCGCCGACGCAGAAGGCGGCGATCGAGGCGTGGGGATCGGACAAGGATGTGTTCCAGCGCAAGCAGGCGGAGCTGGTCACCGATCCCCAGTTGACCCAGGAGCCGCTCGAAAACCCCGGCCACGTCATCAAGCGCCTGCGCGGCACGGCCGCCGAGCAGATCGCGGCTTTGGGCGAGAGGAAGCCGGTATCGGACTCCCCCGCTGGCCGGCGAAAGGCGGGATCCACTTCAGGCGCCGAAACTGGACCCCGGCCTTCGCCGGGGATCAAGAAGAAGCCCACCAAGCAACCGGCTCCCAAACCCAAGCCCCGCCCCAGCCGGGCCAAGCTTGACGAAGCCGAACAGGCGCTGGCCGAGGCCGAAGCGAGGCACAAGGCGGCACTCGAGGAGCTGCGCGCACGCGAGGCCGCGCTCGCCCGCGAGCGCAAGGCGCTGGAGACGGAGCAGGACGAGGAGCGCGAGCGGCTGGAGGCGCGGCGCGGCAAGGCCGAGGCGGCTTATGAGGAGGCGATGCGGCGGTGGCGCGAGAGTTGACCGCCGTCTCGCCTGGAAGGGCCTAAGGCAAAAGCGGGATTCCCGCTCCGGCCGCAATGACGCTACAGAGCCCGTGTGTATCTCGCCCGCCTTTCCCTCACCCACTTCCGTTCCTACGCCGACGCCCTGATCGCGCCCGGCCCCGGCTTCGTCGTCCTCACCGGCGAGAATGGCGCCGGCAAGACCAATGTGCTGGAGGCGGTGTCGCTCCTTTCGCCCGGCCGGGGCCTCAGGGGCGCGACGCTGACGGAAATGGCGCGCAAGGACGGCCCCGGCGGCTTCGCGGTGGCGGCTCGCCTGGAGTTTCCCCTCCCGCTCGCGGGAGGGGATCAAGGGGAGGGCCTGTCTGCTCTCGCAGCGACAGGGACGGACAGCCCCTCCCGCGAGCGGGAAGGGAGCGTCGACATCGGCACCGGCACCACGGCGTCCGCCCCCGAGCGCCGCCAGGTCCGCATCAACGGTGCGCCCGCCTCGGCCACCTCGCTGTCGGAATGGCTCTCGGTCCTCTGGCTCACCCCCGCCATGGACCGGCTCTTCACCGAAAGTCCCGGCGGACGCCGCCGCTTTCTCGACCGCCTCGTGCTGGGGCTTCGCCCCGACCACGCCGTCCACGCCGCCCGCTACGAAGCCGCCATGCGCGCGCGCAACAAGCTGCTCGCCGAGGAACGGCCGGACACGGAATGGCTCGCCGCCCTCGAAGCCCGTATGGCTGAGCATGGCGCCGCGCTGGCCGAAGCCCGAGCCGCCACCGTGGAAGCGCTCGGCGCTCGCCTCTCGGCTGCCCCCGAAGGCCCATTCGCCCGCGCCGGCCTCGCGCTGGAAGGCGGGGCCGGCGAAAACCTCGCCCGCGAGCTTGCCTCCGGCCGCGGCCGCGATGCCGCCGCCGGCCGCACCCTCGCCGGCCCGCACCGCGCCGACCTCGCCGTCACCCATCTCGGCAAGAACCAGCCCGCCGCCCTCTGCTCGACCGGCGAGCAGAAGGCGCTTCTCCTCGGTATCGTCCTCGCCCATGCCGATCTCGTCGCGCAGCGCGCCGGCCGCCGCCCCATCCTTCTCCTCGACGAGGTCGCCGCCCATCTCGATCCCACCCGTCGCGCCGCCCTCTTCGACCGCCTCGCCGCCGCCGGCGGCCAGGTGTGGCTCACCGGCACCGAACGCTCGCTGTTCGGGGCGATCGGTGAGGCGACCTGGCTGGACGTGGAGAATGGGAAGCTCCGGCCCCACCCGTGATCCCGGACTTGATCCAAGAGCAAATCCCGGGTCGCACGTTCCACCGCCTTGTTCTTGGGTCCCGGCTTTCGCCGGGATGACGAGCAGTTTCCAGGGCGGCACTCGCCGGTTTCGGCCACGTTTCGCAGGCGCGCAGAGCTCGCCCGAGGGGCCCGTTTTTCCTTGGGTTTCCCGACCCTCATGGCTATATAATCGATATGGCATCCAATCCTTCTGAAAACAGCTACGGCGCCGAATCCATCAAGGTGCTGAAAGGCCTCGACGCGGTCCGCAAGCGGCCGGGCATGTACATCGGCGACACCGACGACGGCTCCGGTCTCCACCACATGGTGTTCGAGGTCTCCGACAACGCCATCGACGAGGCGCTCGCCGGTCATTGCGACCTCATCCGCATCACGCTCAATCCCGACGGCTCGGTCTCGGTCGAGGACAATGGCCGCGGCATTCCGACCGACATCCACAAGGAAGAAGGCGTGTCGGCGGCCGAGGTCATCATGACCCAGCTCCACGCCGGCGGTAAGTTCGACAACACCGCCGACAGCAACGCCTACAAGGTTTCCGGCGGCCTGCACGGCGTCGGCGTGTCCGTCGTGAACGCGCTGTCGGAATGGCTGGAGCTCACCATCTGGCGCGGCGGCGAGGAGCATTGGATGCGCTTTCGCCACGGCGACGCCGAGGCGCCGCTCAAGGTCATCGGCCCGGCCCCCGAAGGCAAGAAGGGCACCAGGGTCACCTTCCTGCCTTCGCCGTCGACCTTCAAGATCACCGACTTCGATTTCGAGAAGCTGGAACACCGCTATCGCGAGCTCGCCTTCCTCAACTCCGGCGTACGGCTGCTGCTCAACGACACCCGGCACGAGGAGGAGAAGGTCGTCGAGCTGTTCTACGAAGGCGGCATCGCTGCCTTCGTGCGCTATCTCGACCGGACCAAGACCGCGCTCATCCCGGAGCCGATCTCCGTCACTGGCCAGCGCGACGAAATCGGCATCGATGTCGCGCTGGAGTGGAACGACAGCTATTATGAGCAGGTCCTCTGCTTCACCAACAACATCCCGCAGCGCGACGGCGGCACCCATCTCGCCGCCTTCCGCGCCGCGCTGACCCGTACGCTCAACCACTATGCGGACAAGAGCGGCATCCTGAAGAAGGAGAAGGTGAACCTCACCGGCGAGGACATGCGCGAGGGACTGACTGCGATCGTCTCGGTCAAGCTGCCCGACCCCAAGTTCAGCTCGCAGACCAAGGACAAGCTCGTCTCGTCCGAGGTCCGCCAGCCGCTCGAAAGCCTGATGGCCGACAAGCTCGCCGAATGGCTGGAGGAGAACCCCGCCCACGCCCGGACGATCATCAACAAGATCATCGACGCCGCTGCTGCCCGCGAAGCCGCGCGCAAGGCGCGCGAGGCGAGCCGCAAGAGCGTGCTCGGCGTCGCGTCGCTGCCGGGCAAGCTCGCCGATTGCCAGGAGAAGGACCCGGCCAAATCCGAGCTGTTCCTGGTCGAGGGTGACTCCGCCGGCGGCTCGGCCAAGCAGGGGCGCAACCGGCACACCCAGGCGATCCTGCCCTTGAAGGGCAAGATATTGAACGTCGAGCGCGCCCGCTTCGACCGGATGCTCTCGTCCAAGGAAGTCGGCACGCTCATCCAGGCGCTGGGCACCGGCATCGGCCGCGACGATTTCAACATCGAGAAGCTGAGATACCACAAGATCGTGATCATGACGGACGCCGACGTCGACGGCGCCCATATCCGCACGCTCCTGCTCACCTTCTTCTATCGGCAGATGCCGGAGATCATCGAGCGTGGGCACCTCTACATCGCTCAGCCGCCACTCTACAAAGTCGCCAAGGGCCGCTCCGAAGTCTATCTGAAGGACGACGCGAAGCTGGAGGAATATCTGGTCGACGGCGGCATCGGCGCGATGGTGCTGGAGACCCGCGAAGGCCCCCGCTCGGGCGACGACCTCCGCGCGCTCGCGGACCATGCCCGCCGCGTCCGCACCCTGATGCACTATGTGCCGCAACGCTATGACCCCGCCATCATCGAGGCGCTGGCGCTGACCGGCGCACTGGAGCCCGACGTTGACATTCCGCGCCGGCGCGCGCTGGTCGAGAAGGCCGCCGCCTGGCTCCAGGCGAGCGACGAGGAGGCGACCTGGACCGGCGAAGTGACCGAGCCCGGCGGCTACGGCCTGAAGCGCCTCTGGCGCGGCGTGACCGACTATCACCTCGTCGATTACAAGTTCCTCGCCTCGGCCGAGGCGCGCAAGCTCCACGGACTCGCTTCCGAGCAGGCGACGACCTATGCCACGTCATCCCGCCTCATCACCTTGAAGGCGTCCGAAGCGGCCGCCGAAACGGATGAGGAGGGCGAAGAGCCGACGGCGGACACCGCCAAGGGCGTGCTCGTCCGCCGCCCGAGCGAACTGCTCGAAGGCATCCTCGCCGCCGGGCGCAAGGGGCTCTCGATCCAGCGCTACAAGGGTCTCGGTGAAATGAACGCCGAGCAGCTCTGGGAGACCACGCTGGACCCGGAGAATCGCAGCCTTCTCCAGGTGGAGGTCGAGCAGGCGGATGTCGCCGACGAGATATTCACCCGCCTGATGGGTGACGTCGTCGAACCGCGCCGCGACTTCATCCAGGAAAATGCGCTGAGCGTCGCCAACCTCGACGTTTGAGATCAGATCGTCGGCGCGGGGTCAGCCCCGCGCCAATATCTCCTCGGCCACCCGGTGGGTGCGCTCGTTGTCGACGTCGATGGCGAGGCGGCCGTCGGTCACGACCATCGGCCTCACCCGCACGCCGAAGCGGCGGGAGATGTGGCGGAACATGCCGTCTAGGGTGGAGAGGCCGAAGCGGAAGCGGAGGAGGTTGAGCAGGCCGAAGGCCTTGACGATGCGCTTGGGGTGCTTGGCGAACTGGCCGCCCTCGCGGAAGCTCTCGGTTGCTTTCAGCGCTTTCTCGCTGCTGAGCCAGAACAGGTTGCAGTTGGAATAGCCGCCGCCCCTCATCTCGTAGAAGCGGCGCTGCCCGTCCGGATGTGCTGCCAATATGTCCTGCTTCTCGGCCATCACGACGATGGCGTCGGCTTCGCCCATCGCGCCCTGGGCGGCAAGCCGATGCAGCACCTCCCTCGTCATCAGCACATTGTCGGCGGTCGTGATGATCAGCGGGAAACCGGTCACCCGGCTCGCCGCTACCACGCTGTCGACGATGTGAAACTGGGCTTCGACCGGAGTGAGGCGGCCCTCGGCGTGAAGCTTCGCGACGGTCGGCTCTTCAGCCACGGCGGCGAAGTCCTCGACCGAGAGGAACAGCTCAGCGTCGGGCCAGGCGTCAGCGGCGGTGCGAAGGACGCGGCCGACCATGGCCTCGCCCTGCACCGGCACCAGGCATTTGTGAGTGACCCCCGCCGCTTCGGCGAGAGGATCGAGCGTCGCCGAACGGCGCCCGGCCAGGACCAATATCTTCGCTGCCATAGACGTTCCGCCCCAGAGAGATGCCAGCGCCTCAGGCGGCGCGACTGCCGATCGCTTTCTGGCGCCGGCGCTGGACCGACGATCCGATCCCCATCGACTCCCGATACTTGGCGACGGTGCGGCGCGCAATATCGAAGCCCTTGGCGCGGAGAAGATCGACGAGTTGATCGTCGGAGAGGATCGCGCCTGTCTCCTCGGCGGCGATCAGCGTCTTGATGTGGCTCTTCACCGCCTCGGCGGAGACGGCATCGCCGCCGTCGGCGCTCTGGATGCCGCTGGTGAAGAAATATTTAAGCTCGAACAGGCCGCGGTCGCAGGAGAGATATTTGTTGGAGGTGACACGGCTCACGGTGGATTCATGCATGCCGATCGCGTCCGCGATCGCCCGCAAGGTGAGGGGACGGAGGTGTGCGACCCCGTGGCGGAAAAACCCGTCCTGCTGCTTCACGATCTCGGTCGAGACCTTGATGATCGTCCGCGCCCGCTGGTCGAGCGCCTTCAGCAGCCAGTTGGCGCTGGCGAGGCATTCCGACAGCCAGGCCTTGGACTGCCTGTCCTGGGCGCCTCCCGACAGTTCGGCATAGTAGCTGCGATTGACCAGCAGCTTCGGCAGGGTGGCGCTGTTGAGCTCGATCGCCCAGCCCGAGCCACGCCGCCCCACGAACACGTCCGGCACGATCGCGTCGATCCGCTCGCCCTGGCCGAAACGGCAGCCGGGCTTCGGATCATAGGCGCGAAGCTCGCGGATCATGTCGGCCAGATCCTCGTCGTCGACGCCGCAGATCCGCTTCAGCGCGGCGAGATTGCCCTTGGCCAGATAATCGAGGTTGTCGATCAGCCGCGCCATTGCGGGGTCGTGGCGATCGGCTTCCTTGGCCTGAAGCGCCAGGCATTCCGACAGCGAGCGGGCACCCACGCCGGCGGGATCGAACGTCTGGACCACGCCCAACACCCGCTCCACGTCGGCGAGCGGCGCGCCCAGCCGCTGAGCGAGATCGAGCAGGTTCCCGAGGAAATAGCCCGTCTCGTCGATCTGCTCGATGATCTGGCCGGCGATGATGAGGTCGTGATCCGCCAGCGAAGACCCCGCCTGGGCGAGCAGATGCTCGTGCAAGGAAATGTCGGCGCTGGCGAAGCTGTCATAGTCCGGTCCTTCGCCGGACGCCGACCCGCCCGCGCCCAGCCCTTCCAGCCCCAGCCCGCCATCCAGGCCGCGCATGCTGTCGGCGGCGCTGTCCTGATGGAAATCCTCGCTGTTGTAGTCGACGTCGAGCGGCGCATCGCGCTCGGCATCGCCGGACTGGACGAGGCTGTCGACCGTCTCCGGCTCCTCCGTCTCGACCGCGACGATCTCGACGTCCGCGGCCTCGCCGTTGGGAGCCTCCTCGCCCGCGCTGTCGAGCAGCGGATTCTTCTCCAGTTCTTCGGCGATGAAGCTTTCTATCTCCAGGTTCGAGAGCGCCAGCAGCCTGATCGCCTGCTGGAGCTGCGGCGTCATCACCAGCGACTGGCTTTGGCGCAGATCCAGGCGGGGGCCGAGTGCCATCGCTACAGCTCGAAGCTCTCGCCGAGATAGAGGCGGCGGACATTCTCGTCGGCGACCAGCGCGGCCGGGCTGCCGGCGAACAGCACCTGGCCGTCGTAGATGATGGCGGCGCGGTCGACGAGGTCGAGCGTCTCGCGGACATTATGATCGGTGATGAGCACGCCGATGTCGCGCTTCTTGAGCTCGGAGACGAGATCGCGAATGTCGGCGATGGAGATCGGGTCGATGCCGGCGAAGGGCTCGTCGAGCAGCATGATCGACGGATCGGCCGCCAGCGCCCGGGCGATCTCGCAACGCCGCCGCTCGCCGCCCGACAGCGCCATGGCCGGCGCGTCGCGGAGCCGCTCGATATGAAACTCGCCGAGCAGCTGTTCCAGCCGCTGTTCGCGCACCTTGCGGTCGGGCTCGGCGACCTCGAGCACGGCCATGATATTCTGGCTGACGGTGAGGCCGCGGAAAATCGACGTTTCCTGGGGCAGATAGCCGAGGCCGAGAATGGCCCGGCGATACATGGGCAGGCCGGTAATGTCCTCGCCGTCGAGGAGGATTCGCCCGCTATCGGGCTTCACCAAGCCCATGATCGAATAGAAACAGGTGGTCTTGCCGGCGCCGTTGGGGCCCAGCAGCCCCACGACCTCGCCCCGCTCGACGTGCAGCGACACGTCGGTCAGCACGGACTTCCGGTCGTAGGATTTGGCGATCGATATGACCGACAGCCCGCGGTCGATGGGCTCGACCGCCGCCGCATCCTCAAGCCGATCAAGAAGGGCCGTGTCGTTCATCCCTGCTCCAGTCCCACACCGTCTGATCTAGGCCAGCCGGTCCGCCGGCTCAACTGGCAAGATTCGTGCATAGCCGCAAAATTCTATCGTAGCGTCGGCCCCGCAACAGCTTTCCTGTTGCCATAAAGCACTGTCGATCCAGGATTTAGTCGTTGCGCTGAGGGACCGTGAATGTGCCGGTGACGCGGCCGCCCTCCTTGCTAGTGGTGCCGGGAGCGCCGCCGGCGCCTCCGTCCAGCACCGCCCGGCCGGTGTCGAGGCTGAGCACCAGGCGCGCGCCGCTGACCCGCGATTGCCCGCGCGTCAAGGTCACGCCGCCGAGCATCGTGATCAGCCGGTTGTTGAGGTCGTAGATGGCGAACTGGCCGCGGGCCGTTTCGGACGGGCTCCGCAAGGTGACCCCGCCGCTGGCGTTGAGGCGATCGATCTGGATTCCGCCGGCGTCGCTGTAGGCGACCGTCAGCCGCTCCGCATTCAGGGTCAGGTCCCCCTGCCGGACCACGACATCGCCCGAGAAGATCGCCCGGTCCGAACGGTCCTGCACCTCGATCCGATCGGCGGCGACATCGACGGGCGCATTGGTATTGTGGCCGCGCAGCGCCGAGGCCGCGTCCTGTCCCACCGCCGGCTGGCTGCCCGCCAGCGCGAGGAGGACGGCGCCCATGCCCGCCGAAGTCACGATCGTCTTCATCGCGCTCATCTGAGACCGCCCTGCACGATATGCAAGCGCGCGTTGCCGGTCAGCGTCACGGTCCTGCTCTCCAGATCGGCCCGCATCCGATTGGCCGAAAAGCGGCCGAGCGGCATCTGTCCTTCCACGCGCCCGTCGGTGGCCATGACCCGGCTGTCGAGATCGACCGCCACGTCACGAGTTTGGAGACGATAGCCGTCGGCCGCGGTGAAGAGAATCGGTCCGATCACGTTCACCGTCTCGGTCTCGAGATTGTAGCGGCCGCGGTCCGCCTTCAGCGTCGCCGGACCGCTTTCGAGCGCGATCCGCGCCCGCATGCCCAATATGTCGACGATGGGATCGCGCGACGTCGCCTGCACCGCGGACCGGGCGGTGATCATGAAAGGCCGCCCCTTGTCGTCCTGCCCACGGTAACGGGCCTCCTGGACGCGCATCCGTTCCTTGGCAACGTCGACCTTCTGCTTGTCGAGGATGAAGCTGATTTCCTGGTTCTTGGAGAGCGGCGCCATGGCCAGGAAGGCCATCAACACGCCGATCAGCACAGGCAGCGCGATCTTGAGGGTTCGCACGACCTCGTCATGGCTGCCGCCGGGCGCCGCCCAATGCTGCTTGCGTATGCGCTCGCGGTCGGCAAGCTCAGACATGGGCGAAGATATCCACCTCCGGCCAGCCCGCGAGGTCGAGCAACGCCCGGTGGGGGAGGAAATCGAAACAGGCCTGGGCGAGCCGCACGCGCCCTTCCCGCTCCAGCCGCTCGTCCAGCCGCTCCTTCAGCGCGTGGAGATAGCGCACGTCCGAGGCAGCATAATCCTTCTGCGCATCGCTGAGCTCCGGCGCGCCCCAGTCGGACGTCTGCTGCTGCTTGGAGATCTCCAGGCCCAGAAGCTCGCGCACCAGCTCCTTGAGGCCGTGCCGATCCGTGTAGGTGCGGATCAGGCGCGAAGCGGTCTTCGTGCAATAGACCGGCTCCGCCATCACGCCGAGATAGGCCCGGATCGAGGCGATATCGAAACGGGCGAAATGATAGATCTTAAGCCGCGCCGGATCGGCCAGCACGGCTTTCAGATTGGGCGCCGCATAGTCGCTGCGGGGCGCGAAGCGGACCAGATGCTCATCGCCGCGTCCGTCGGCGATCTGGACCACGCACAGGCGGTCGCGGCCGAGCTGAAGTCCCATCGTTTCGGTATCGACGGCGACGGGGCCGGGGGCGAGCGCGCCTTCCGGCAGATCTTCCTCGTGAAAATATACGGTCATGCCGCCTCGCATAGGGCAAAGCTACGGGCCGCTCAATGCAGCACGCCGATCCGTGCGAAGGCTTGATCGCGACGCTCGACCTCGTCACAGGGACGATGCCGAAACAGGGGACGGATCTTCATGCCCAGTGGTCTTGCCGCGCTGCTCGACGATGTCGCGGCCATCGCCAAGCTCAGCGCCGCATCCATCGACGATATCGGCGCCGCCGCCAGCCGCGCCGGAATGAAGGCTGCGGGCGTGGTGGTCGACGACACCGCCGTCACGCCCCGCTACGTTACCGGCTTCACCCCCGATCGCGAGCTTCCGATCATCGGGCGAATCGCGAAGGGTTCGCTCAGGAACAAGCTCCTCATCATCCTGCCGGCGGCGCTGGCGCTGAGCGCACTCCTCCCCTGGGCGATCACGCCTTTGCTGATGCTGGGCGGCGCCTATCTCTGCTACGAAGGCGCGGAGAAGGTCTGGGAAGCCGTGGCGGGGGACACGCACAGCCTCGCCGAGACCGCCGTCGAACTCAACAGCGCCGAGCATGAGCAGAAAATGGTGGCGGGCGCCGTCCGCACCGACTTCATTCTTTCCGCCGAGATCATGGCGATCGCTCTTGCCGAAGTCGCCACCGAACCCTTCTTCGCGCGCGCCGGGATCCTGGCCCTGGTCGCGATCGCCATCACTGCCGGCGTCTACGGCGTCGTCGGGTTGATCGTGAAGATGGACGATATCGGACTTCATCTCGCCGAGCGGGAGCAGAGCGGCACGCGCGCGCTGGGGCGTGGCCTGGTCCACGCCATGCCGAAGCTGATGGCCTGGCTCTCGGTGATCGGCATTGCCGCAATGATCTGGGTCGGCGGAGGCATCATCATCCACGGCCTTGAGACGTTCGGATTATCGGGCCCCGCCCATGTCATCCACGACATCGCCGATGCCGCGGGACACGCCGTGCCGGCGATTGGCGGAGTCGTCCAATGGACCGTCGGCGCTGTCGGATCAGGCCTTGTTGGACTTGGTATCGGCGCATTGATCGTAGCCGCGCATCATGCTCTCGCCGGAAGACACTGATCCCCTGACGAAGCTTTGTCCCAAGAGGCCTCAAATATTGCGTCGATGCCAAGTCTAAAGCCCCTCGCTAGACGCTGAATTCTAAGCTATAAGAGTCGGCGGTGCGCCTTATGGCGCCAAGGCCGTTTGCGCTTCTTGCCCGGCGCGGTGGTTCTCAACAGGGGTTTATGGGCGCGGGAAAGAATTAGACGGCATGAGTTTTGACAGAGGGCGTCGCGGGGATCGCGGCGGGCGTGGGCGCGATAAGCGCGACGGTTTCGGCGAAGATAGCTACAGCGGCGGATTTCAGGACCGGGGCGGCTTCGGCGGCGGCGACCGGTTCGGCGGCGGCGGTTATGGCGGCGGAGGCGACCGCTTCGGCGGTGGCGGCTTCGGCGGCGGCGATCGATTCGGCGGCGGTGGCGGTGGCTATCGCGGCGGCGGCGGTGGCGGCTTTGGCGGCCCACGTGGCGGAGGCATGCCCCCGCAGGTGGTTGGCGAAGGCAAGGGCGTCGTCAAATTCTTCAACGCCCAGAAAGGCTTCGGCTTCATCGTTCGCGACGACGGCGGCGAAGACGTTTTCGTCCACATCTCGGCGGTCGAGCAGGCCGGCCTCACCGGCCTTGCTGAGGGACAGCCGCTCGAATTCACCTTGGTCGACCGCGGCGGCCGCGTCTCGGCGACCGATCTCAAGATCGAGGGCGAGCCGCTTCCGGTTCCGGAGCGCGGAGCCCGCGAGGGTGGGATGGGCGGCGGGCCGCAGCGCCAGCTGACCGGCGAGAAGGCTTCCGGTACGGTCAAGTTCTTCAACGCGATGAAGGGCTTCGGCTTCATCAGCCGCGACGACGGGCAGCCCGATGCCTTCGTCCACATCTCCGCCGTCGAGCGCGCCGGCATGGTGAGCCTCAATGAAGGCGACCGGCTGGAGTTCGAGCTCGAGGTGGACCGCCGCGGCAAGACGGCGGCGGTGAACCTCCAGCCGATCCAGTAATCGGCATATGAGGCCGGCGCCCAGCGCCGGCCTCATCCTCTATCTTCGGAATGCCGATGCGATCGCTCATGCTCCTGCCGCTGGCGATGCTCCTTGGAGCCGCCGCCACCCCCGACGAAGCCGCGCTGGACGATGCCCGCTGCCTTATAGCGATCGGCCAGCTCACCGCGGCCGAGGACAAGACGGTTCAGCAGGCGGGGCAACTCGGCGCCCAATATTATTTCGGTCGTCTCGACGGGCGCGGCGTGTCGGACCTCGAGGCGCTGCTGACCCAGGCCGCCGAAACGATGAAGCCGGAAGAGCTGGATTCGACCATTCAGCGCTGCGGAGCCGTGCTACAGGAGCGCGGTCTCGCACTCCAGGCGATCGGCGAGCGGATGACCGCCAAGGCCAAACCGGAATAGCGCGAGAGCTAGGCCGCCTGCTCCATCGGCAGCGGGCCATGCGCGCGGCTAAGGCTGCCATGCCCCCGCGCCGTCGCTTCGGCGAGCGCAAGGGCGGTGCCGCAAAAGCCGCATTCCGCCGAGACACGGCCGACATACCAATGTGTCCGGCCACAGCCGGGGCAGTGATTGATCTCATTTTCCCGATAAAGGACGTGATAGCCCCTCAGGCCGGGGTCATGGGCGACGCTTTCGCCCCCGACCGTCACCATATTCATCATGGCCGTTCCCTTTCGCCGTCTGGTCCTTAGCGATTCGACCGGTCTTCATTATTCGCTAAATCCGAGCCTTTGTCGCCAGCACAATAGCCAGCGTTCCAAAAGGAAACGGCCGTTGCCCCCAGGCTTAATCGTCCTCATCCTCGTAGCCGACGAGGTTCAGCTCCCGTGCCTTGATCTGGTGCATGGCGCACCAGTGGATGAGCGCCTCCTCGCGACCATGCGTTACCCAGACCTCACTCGGCGCGATTTCGGTCAGGGTCCGGGTCAACTCGTCCCAGTCGGCATGGTCGGAAATGATGAGGGGCAGCTCGACATTGCGTTGGCGGGCTCGCTGGCGGATCCGCATCCAGCCCGACGCCATGGCGGTGATCGGGTCGGGCAGGCGCCGCGACCAGCGGTCGTTGAGGGCGGAAGGCGGGCAGAGGATGACTTTGCCCCTGAGCTCCTCCTTCCCGGCGGCCGTTGCCGGGCGCAGGTCGCCGAGCGCGATGCCATGCTCGCTGTAAAGATCGCACAGCCGCTGCAGCGCGCCGTGGATGTAGATCGGCTCCTCATGGCCCCGGCATCTGAGCTCTGCCACGATCCGCTGCGCCTTGCCGAGCGCATAGGCGCCGACGAGGACGCAGCGGTCGGGATTCTCGTGGAGTCGAAGCAGTAGGCGGTCGATCTCGCTCGCCGTCTCGGGATGGCGGAACACGGGCAGCCCGAAGGTCGCCTCGGTGATAAAGATGTCGCAGGGGATCGGCTCGAACGGGGCGCAGGTGGGGTCGGGCCGGCGCTTGTAGTCGCCGGAGACGACCACTCGCTCGCCGCCATGCTCGATCACGATCTGGGCGGAGCCGAGGACATGGCCCGCGGGGACGAAGCTTATCTCCACCCCGTCCATCCGGAAGCTCTCGCCATAGGCGACCGGCCGCCCCGGCTGCGGGCCGTAGCGGCAGTCCATGATCGCCAAGGTCTCGGGCGTCGCCCAGACCGCGCCATGGCCGCCGCGGGCGTGGTCGGCATGGCCGTGGGTGACGAGCGCCCTCGCCTTGGGCTGGCTCGGATCGATCCAGGCGTCGGCGGGCTTTACATAAATGCCTTCGGGAAAAGGCTCGATCCAGGAACTGAGGCGGGCCATCGGGAGCTATATGGGCGGAGTGTGCGATGCCGCCAAGACGGATCGCTCCGCGGCGCTCCTGCGTTGACCCACCGAAACGAACCCGCGGAAAAGAGGAGCTGACGTCATGGATCTGGGTGGAGCCAGTTGGACCATAATATTGATCGTGGGGCCGCTGATCCTGGCCGGCGTGCTGCTGTGGGCGCTGCTCCGCAATCGCCGACGCGGGCCGGCGGACGAGGCTCGCACCGAGCAAGCGACCAGGGAG
Source organism: Sphingosinicella humi (assembly GCF_003129465.1). NCBI lineage: Bacteria > Pseudomonadati > Pseudomonadota > Alphaproteobacteria > Sphingomonadales > Sphingomicrobiaceae > Allosphingosinicella > Allosphingosinicella humi. The sequence continues at coordinate 1,688,859 of NZ_QFFF01000001.1, read as the reverse complement.
CTTTACCGCGAGGAAAATCGGGCCCATCGCGGCGAGAATGAAAAAGGCCCCTGACCGGACATGCTGACGGGATCGGCGGTCGATCTTCCGCCGGTCGTCGCCGAGTGGTTCGCGAAGCGCGGCTGGAGCCCGAGGCGGCACCAGTTCGAGATGCTCTCCTCGGCGCGGGCGGGGCGCAACGTCCTCCTCGTCGCGCCCACGGGGGCGGGCAAGACCTTGGCCGGGTTTCTGCCGAGCCTGGTGGAGATCATCGAACGGCACGGCGCCGCTCGCGCCGAGCGCACTCCGGCGCGCTTGCACACCTTATACGTCTCGCCGCTGAAGGCGCTCGCCGTCGACGTGCAGCGCAACCTGCTGACACCGATCGCGGAGATGGGTCTCGATATCCGCGTCGAGACTCGCACCGGCGACACGCCCGCCGATCGCAAGGCGCGCCAGCGGGTGAAGCCGCCCGAGATGCTGCTCACCACACCGGAGTCGCTGAGCCTGCTGCTCAGTCACGAGGATAGCGCGCTTCTGTTCGAGGGGCTGAGCACCATTATCCTCGATGAGGTCCATGCTTTCGCGACCGGCAAGCGCGGCGACCTCTTGAGCCTCGCCATGGCTCGCCTTCAGCGGCTCGCCCCGGGCCTTCGCCGCGTCGCCCTCTCCGCCACCGTCGCCGATCCGGAAGCCTATCAGGGCTGGCTCGCCCCCCATGCCGATGTCGAGACCGTCGATCTGGTGATGGGCGATCCTGGCGCGGACCCCGACATCAGCATCATGCTCCCGGAAGATGAGCGCATCCCCTGGTCGGGCCATAGCGGCCGCTGGGCGGCGCGGCGGGTGATGCAGGAGATCGAACGGCACAAGACGACGCTCGTCTTCTGCAACACGCGGAGCCTTTGCGAGCTGACGTTCCAGGACCTGTGGGCGGTGAACGACAATCACCTTCCCATCGGCATCCACCACGGCTCGCTCGACATCGCGGCGCGGCGCAAGGTCGAAAAGGCGATGGCCGAGGGGCGGCTGCGCGGCCTCGTCTGCACCGCCAGCCTCGATCTCGGCGTCGACTGGGGCGACGTCGACCTCGTCCTGCAGATGGGAGCGCCCAAGGGCAGCTCGCGTCTCCTCCAGCGGATCGGCCGCGCCAACCACCGGCTCGACGAGCCGAGCGAGGCGATCCTCGTCCCCGGCAATCGCTTCGAATATCTGGAAGGCCGCGCGGCGCTCGACGCGATCGAGGAAGGGGCGCTCGACCACGAGCATTTCCGTCCCGGCGCGCTCGACGTGCTCGCCCAGCACATCATGGCGGTCGCCTGCGCCGCCCCCTTCGGCGAGGAGGAAATGCTGGCCGAGGTGCGCTCCGCCGCGCCTTATGCCGGGCTCGACGAGGCTTTGTTTCAGCGGGTCCTCACCTTCATCGAGAGCGGCGGCTATGCGCTGCGCGCCTATGATCGCTTCAAACGTCTCACCCGCGATTCCGACGGGACGTGGCGCGTGTCCCACCCGCGCTTCATCCAGCAGCACCGGATGAACGCCGGGATCATCGTCGACCAGCCGCTGCTCGACGTGCGCTTCAGGAACGGGCGCCGCCTCGGCACCGTGGAGGAAGGCTTCGCCGCCACCTTGTCGCCGGGCGACACCTTCTATTTTTCCGGCCTGGTGCTGGAAGTCGAAAAAATCGACGGCACGGATCTTTACGTCCATGCCAGCCACAAGTCGGCGCGTATCCCGACCTATGGCGGCACCCGCATGGCGATGAGCACCCATCTCGCCAGCCGCGTCCGCCGCTTCCTCGCCGAGCCGGACGGATGGGACCGCTTCCCCGACGACGTTCGCGACTGGCTTCGGGCCCAGGCCCAGCGCTCCGCCCTCCCCGCGCCCGACCAGCTGTTGGTCGAGACCTTTCCCCATGAGGGGCGGCACCACATGGTCATCTACAGCTTCGAGGGCTGGAACGCGCACCAGTCGCTGGGCATGCTGATCACGCGGCGCATGGAGAGCGCCGGTTTGGGGCCCCTCGGCTTCGTCTCCAACGACTATGCCCTCGCCTGCTATTCGCTGCAGCCGGTGACCGATCCCGCCGATCTCCTTTCCGCGGACATATTGGAGCAGGAGTTCGTCGAATGGGTGGAGGGCTCGCACCTCCTGAAACGCGCCTTTCGCGAAGTGGCCGTGATCGGCGGCCTGGTCGAGCGCCAACATCCCGGCAAGCGCAAGTCGGGCCGGCAGGTCACCTTCTCGACCGACCTCATCTACGACGTTCTCCGGCGCTACGAGCCCGACCATCTGCTGCTCCGCGCCGCCTGGGAGGACGCCCGCGCCCGCATGACCGACGTCGGTCGGCTTGCCGATCTCCTCGATCGCGCCGCGGGCACCATGCTCCATGTGCCGCTGGAGCGGGTTTCGCCCATGGCCGTCCCGGTGCTCATCATGATCGGTCGCGAGCAGGTCTCCGGCGGCGGAGCCGAGGACCTGCTGCTGATGGAAGCGGAAGCGCTCGCCGAGGAGGCGATGCGATTGGATTAATTGCGCACAAAAGCTAGGCTGGCGGGAAGACTCAGATCGGGAGATCCATATGGCCCGCCTGTCCGCCGCCGTCACTGCCCTCGTCTCGCTAGCTTTCACTGCCCCGGCCTGCGCCCAGCCTGCGGAACAGACGGAGGAGCAGGCCATGGCCGAGGCCGCCGCGACCGCCACGGTGACCAAGGTCTTCCAGCTGCCGGAAGGGTCCGGCCCCCACGATGTCGCCCCAGCGCCGGACGGCAAGATCTGGTACACCGCCCAGCGGCAAGGAGCGCTCGGCATCCTCGATCCGGACACGGGCGCGGTTCGGCAGGTGCCGCTGGGGCCCGAGTCGGCGCCGCACGGGGTCATCCAGGGGCCGGACGGCGCCGCCTGGATCACCGACGGCGGCCAGAACGCCATCGTCCGCTACGACCCCAAGACTGAGAAGATCGACGTCTGGAAGCTGCCGGAAGGAACCGGCTACACCAACCTCAACACCGGCGCCTTCGACGGCGACGGCATCCACTGGTTCACCGGCCAGAATGGCATTTACGGCCGCATCGACCCCAAGACCGGCGCGATGGAAATATTCAAGGACCCGGAAGGGCGCGGCCCCTACGGGATCGACGCCGCGCCTTCGGGTGACGTCTATTATGTCTCGCTGGCGGGAAGCCATCTCGCCCGCATCGACCGCCAAACCGGCGAGGCGACGATCATCGAGCCGCCTGTGGCCGATGCCGGCACGCGCCGCGTCTGGGCGGACAGCCAAGACAATCTCTGGATTTCCGGATGGAAAAGCGGCGAGCTCTATCGCTACACGCCGGCGAGCGGCGAGTGGAAGAGCTGGAAGCTGCCCGGTGACGCGCCCAAGGCCTATGCCGTCTATGTCGACGACCGCGACATCGTCTGGGTCAGCGATTTCGGCGCCAATGCCACCCTCGCCTTCGACCCGGCCGCGGAAAGCTGGACCAGCTTTCCGGGCAGCGGACCCGAGGCGAACGTGCGCCAGATACTGGGAAGGCCCGGCGAGGTCTTCTTACCGGAATCCGGCACCGACCGGCTGATGATCGTCTACACCGGAACACGATGAAGGTTTTCGCGATCGGCGCGCTGCTCCTCTCGGCGGTCGCACTGACCGCCCCGCCCAAGGGCGATGCGGAGCGCGGGCGGGTCGCCTTCCAGAAATGCTACGCCTGTCATGACATGGCGCCCGACAACGACGTTGCCGGGCCCAGCCTCCATGCCATTCTTGGCCGCCCTATCGCAGCTCGTCCGGGCTATGATTATTCCCCGGCCCTGAGGCGGCTTGCGAAGCGCGAGGGGCGCTGGAGCGAGGCGCTGCTCGACCGATTCGTCGCCGACCCGGAGACGGTCGCGCCCGGGACGGCGATGACCTTCACCGGCATGCGCGACCCGCAGGAGCGCGCCGACCTCATGGCCTGGCTGCGACAATCGGCGCCTCGGCTGGACAGCACGCGCCCCGACGAATAGTCGCGGACCATGCGCTATTTCCTCGACACGGAATATAACGGCTTCGGGGGCGATCTCATCAGCCTGGCGCTGGTGCCCGAACATGGGGACCAGGAATTCTACGCCGTCTTGCCGCTGCCGGACGAGATCCATCCCTGGGTCGAGCGCAATGTCGTCCCCTATCTCGGCTCCGTGCCGCCGGGGCACCATGCCGAGCCGGTATCCCGCCTCTCTGCCGCGGTCGAGATCGCCAATTATCTTGCTCGTGAGAGCGAGCCAGTGATCGTCGCCGACTGGCCCGACGACATCGCGCTGTTTTGCGCCCTGCTCGTCACCGGGGAGGGCGAGATGGTGCCGGTGGGAAGCATCCGCTTCGAGCTTGTCAGCAGTCCCGGCTTCAGCGTCTCGGTCTCCAGCCGCATTCCGCACAACGCGCTCCACGACGCGCGGGCGCTGAGGGACTTCATGGTGCATTGGGAAGCCTGAGTTCAGCCGAGCGACCAGTCAAGACAGAGCATCAGCACCAGCCCCGCCATCAGCGCTGTGGTAGCGGCATTCTGACGACCCTCGCGGTGAGTCTCTGGTATGATCTCGGAGCTCACCACCCAGATCATCGCGCCGGCGGCGAAGCCGAGGCCCCAAGGAAGGAGGGCGGAGGAAGCGGTGACGGCGGAGATGCCGAGGAAGCCCCCGACCGGCTCCACCAGACCCGTCATGAAGGCGGCGACGAAGCTGAAGATGCGGCTATAGCCCACCGAGGCAAGCGAGACTCCGACCGCCAGGCCCTCCGGCACATTCTGGATGCCGATGCCGAGTGCGGTGGCGATGCCGTTCGGCATGTCGCCCCCGCCGAAGCTGACGCCCACCGCCAGCCCTTCCGGGAAATTGTGGAGGGTGATGGCGATGACGAACAGCCAGATGCGCGCGAGACGCGTCGCCGGCGCGGTGGGGTTGCGACCGATGAGGAAATGCTCGTGCGGCACATAATGGTTGATGAACTGGAGCGTCAGCGCGCCGAGCAGGATCGCGCTGGCGACGGTGAGCGCCGCCGTGGCGGCGCTATGGCCACCACGTTCGGCGGCCTCGAGACCCGGAAGTATCAGCGAAAAAAAGGACGCGGCCAGCATCACGCCGGCCGAGAAGCCGAGGAAGATAGCCTCGAGCCGGCGCGACATTCCCCGGATCGCGAGCACGGGCAACGCGCCCGCCGCCGTCGCCATCCCCGCCGCGGCGCTCGCCGCGCTCGCCGTTCCGATAAGCTGCCAGTCCATCGAACCTCCTGCGGCCACGGCGCCGCCTTGCCATATGGGGCCGAGGCTTTCATGCTGGACCCGTCACAACCAGGAGTATCCGATGCGTGCCCGGCTTGTCTTCTCCCTTCCGCTCCTTCTTGCCGTTCCCGCTTCCGCCCATGAGGCGGTGAGCCCCGTCGACCGCCTGATCCACGAGCAGATGCTGGTGCTCGACACCCATCTCGACACGCCGATGCTGTTCGAGCGGCCGGGCTGGCAGTTCGACGAGCGGCACGAATATGCGTGGGACCTGAGCCAGGTCGATCTGCCGCGCATGGCCGAGGGCGGCCTCGATGGCGGCTTCTTCGTCATCTACACGCCGCAGGGGGAGCTGACGCCGGAAGGCTATCGCAAGGCGCGCGACGCGGCGCTCATGAGGGCGATGGCGATCCAGCGCGTGATGGCCGCGAACGGCGACAAAATCGCTCTGGCGACGACCGCCGCCGATGCCGAGCGTCTGGACAAGATGGGCAAGCGCATCGCCTATCAGAGCATCGAGAACAGCTATCCGCTCGGCGAGGACCTGTCGCTTCTGGAGACCTTCTACAAGTTCGGCGTGCGGATGGCGGGGCCCGTCCATTCGAAGAACAACCAGTTCGCCGACAGCACGACCGACACGCCGCGCTGGAATGGCCTCAGCCCGCTCGGCAAGGAGTGGGTGAAGGAGATGAACCGGCTCGGCATGGTCGTTGATGGCAGCCACTCCTCGGACGCGGCGCTCGAGCAGCTGATCGAGCTGTCAGCCACTCCGGTGATCCTCTCCCATTCGGGGCCGAGAGCGCTTTACGACCATCCCCGCAACGTCCCCGACGCGCTGATGCGCAAGCTCGCCGCGTCCGGCGGCGTCATGCAGATGAACAGCCTCTTTCTCGGCGCGGGCGACAGCTCGGACGAGCGTTCTGCGATCGAGGACCGCCAGGCGAAGTGGCTTGACCTCACCCCCGCCGAGCGGCGCCAGCTGGTCGCCGACAAGGCGGCGCTCGACGCCCGGCAGCGCAGCAACGAGGCCGATTTCGAGACCTATATGAAGAGCCTGCTCTACGCGATCGAGGTGATGGGCGTCGACCATGTCGGCCTCGGTGCCGACTGGGACGGCGGCGGCGGGCTTGCCGGCATCGAAGACATCGCGGCCCTCCCGCGCATCACCGCGCGGCTGCGCAAGGCCGGCTACAGCGACGCGGACATCGAGAAGATCTGGAGCGGCAACGTCCTGCGCCTGCTGCGACAGGCGGAGGCGCATGCCCAGGGGCGAAGCCGTAGCGAGTGATTGACGATCCGATCGCCCGCTTTGCCGGCGGCGGCCGCCGCCTTATAGCGCTGCCCCTGTGAAGCCGAAGATCCTGACGACTCTCGCCACCTATTCGTGGCGCACGTTCCTGGCGGACATGCTGGCGGGCGTCACCGTGGCGATGGTCGCCCTGCCCCTCTGCATAGCGATCGCCATCGCGTCGGGGGCGGAACCCGAAAAGGGAATCGTCACCGCCATCGTGGCGGGCTTCCTCATTTCGCTGCTGGGCGGCAGCCGGGTGCAGATAGGCGGCCCGACGGGCGCGTTCATCGTCGTCGTCTACGGCGTCATCGCCCAATATGGCTATGACGGGCTGGTCCTCGCGACGTTCATGGCCGGGTTCATCCTGCTGATCGCCGCGATGCTGCGGATCGGCACCCTCATCTCCTATATTCCCGAAGCGGTCGTCGACGGGTTCACCGTCGGCATTGCCGTCATCATCGCCACCAGCCAGCTCCAGGATCTTTTCGGGCTCGAAGCCACGCCGGTCCCCGCCGATTTTCTCGAGAAGCTTCCGGCCTTGTGGGGCCTGCGGGAAAGCTTCACGCTCTCGGCCCTGGCAGTCGGCCTCGCCACCATCGTGCTGATCGTCGGCCTGCGCCGGCTGGCGCCCAGGTTGCCGGGCCTGATCATCGCGGTCGGGATCACCTCGGCGGCGGCCATCCTGCTGGCATTCCCGATCGACACGCTCGGCGGGCGCTTCGGGGCGCTTCCCGATCGGTTGCCGATGCCGGCGATTCCGGAGGTCAGCGTCGCCCGGCTGCTCGAGCTGCTGCCGTCCGCCTTCGTGATCGCCTTCCTGGCGGGGGTCGAATCGCTGCTGTCGGCGCTGGTCGCCGATCGGATGATCGGCGGGAGCCATCGATCGAACGCCGAGCTTTTGGCCCAAGGTGCGGCGAATATCGGCTCCTCGCTGTTCGGCGGATTGCCCGCGACCGGGGCGATCGCCCGCACCGCAACCAACGTCCGCGCTGGCGGCAAGACGCCCCTCGCCGGCATCGTCCACGCGCTTACGATCCTCGCGGTGATGATGCTGGCGGCGCCGCTGGCCGGCTATCTCGCGCTCCCCGCGCTCGCCGGGCTCCTCATGGTGACGGCCTGGAACATGAGCGAGCCGCACAAGTGGCGCGAGCGCATGGCGGCGCGTCCTTCCGACCGCCTCCTGTTGCTGCTCACCATGGCCCTCACGGTCTTTTCCGACCTCACCGTCGCCATCGGCGTGGGTACCGCACTCGGCCTCGCCCTTCGGCTGCGCCGCCGCAACGTGCCGCCGGCCGAATGGAAGACTCCCGAACGCTAGCGGATCGGGGCCACGGCTAAAGCCTTGTCATTGAAGGGGTGGTGCTGCCGGTGAGGATTGAACTCACGACCTCAGCCTTACCAAGGATGCGCTCTACCACTGAGCTACGGCAGCATGCCCGGACCGCGAGTGTCGGAAGGGACGCGCGGCGCTATGGCCGGGTGAGCGATGGAATGTCAAGGCGGCTTGCGGCAAGAGGGGGCGAGCGCCTAATTCCCTGCCCATGAGCAAGGGCGACGAGGAACGGGCGAAGCGGCTCGCCGAGGCACTGCGGCAGAATCTGCGTCGGAGAAAGGCGCAGGCGCGCGGGGAGCAAGCTGAGACTCGTCATTCCGGCGAAAGCCGGAACCCAAGAACATCGAACGATTGAGCTGTAGCAACAAGGCCGGTGTTCTTGGATCCCGGATCAAGTCCGGGATGACGATCGATGTGAACGGGCGATTCAAAGCGGTCGGCAGACCTTTTCCAGCCACGCCAGCGTTTCGCCTTCGACCAAGGGGCCGACGATCCTCAACACCTGCCCGTGATAATCGTCGATCCAGCCGCGCTCCACGTCGGTGAGCAGGGCCGTGTCGATGAGGGTGCGGTCGATCGGCGCGAAGGTGAGGGTTTCGAAGCCGAGCATCGGCCTTTCGGCGCCGGGAATGTCGATTTCCGTCACCAGCACCAGATTCTCGATGCGGATGCCATATTCGCCGGTCTTGTAATAGCCGGGCTCGTTCGAGAGGATCATGCCGGCGCGGAGCGGCTCGTCGCCGCCCGGCTGGCTGCTGCCGGCCGGAGAGATTCGCTGCGGCCCCTCATGGACGGCCAGATAGGCGCCGACCCCGTGGCCGGTGCCGTGGGCGTAATCGAGTCCCGCAGCCCAAAGGAACTGCCGCGCCAGCGCATCGAGCTGCGTTCCGCGCGTGCCTTGGGGAAAGCGGGCCATGTCCAGGGCGATGTTGCCCTTGAGGACGCGGGTGAAGCGGTCGCGCATTTCCGCGGTCGGCTCGCCGATGGCGACGGTGCGGGTGATGTCGGTGGTGCCGTCCGGATATTGGCCGCCCGAATCGATCAGGTAGAGCGTATTCATTTCCAGCGGCCGATTGGTTTCCTCTGTAACGCGATAGTGGACGATCGCCCCGTTAGGCCCGGCGCCGGAGATGGTGTCGAAGCTGATGTCGCGCAGGTCCCCGCCCGCTTTGCGAAAGTCGAGCAGTCTGGCGGCGGCCGTGAGCTCGTCGACGCCCCGCCCTTCGGCGCCGCCTGCGGCGTCGCTCAGGACAGGCTTGGGCGCCTCAACGGAGAGCCAGTGGAGGAAGCGCACCATCGCCGCGCCGTCGCGGGCCTGGGCGGCGCGGTGGCCGGCGATCTCCGCCTCGTTCTTTACCGCCTTGGGGAGCACGGCCGGATCACGCTTCTGGAGGATTCGGGCGCCCGCTTCCTCCAGCGCCTCGAAGATGGCGGCGACGGCGCGCTCCGGGTCGGCGACCACCGTCTTCCCCTTCATCGACTTGAGGTGCGGCTCGAAGTCGCCGCGCTCGTGGATGCGGACGCCGTTGCCGAGATGCTGGCGGACATCGTCGCCGAGCTTTTCCGAGGCGACGAACAGATCGGCGGTGCCGTCGTCATGGACCAGCGCGAAGGACAGGGCGACCGGCGTGTGGTCGACGTCCTGGCCGCGCACGTTGAAGGTCCAGGCGATCGAATCGAGGGCGGAGAGGACGGCCGAATCCGCCTTCTGGTTCTTCAGCCAGTCGGCCATCTCCTGCCTTTTGGCGGCGGACGATTTGCCGGCGAGTTCCTCGGAGTGCACCACCAGCCTCGCCTTGGAAGGCTCCGGCTGCCCCTCCCAGATCTGGTCGATGGGATTGCGGCCGACGGCGACCAGCTCGACGCCCTTGTCGGCGAGCGCCGCGCGCGCCTTCTTGACCCATTCCTTGGTGTGCAGCCAGGGATCGTAGCCGATGCGTCCGCCATCCGGAGCATGGTCCTTCAGCCAGTCGGCGACGCTGGTTTCCGGCACGGACTGGTAGCTCCAATGCTTGCCGTCGACCTGGTCGCGCACCTGGAGCGTGTAGCGGCCGTCGGTGAAGATCGCGGCTTCCTCGGGCAACACCACTGCCGACCCCGCCGAGCCCTGGAAGCCCGTTAGCCAGGCGAGCCGCTGGGCATAGCTGCCGACATATTCGCTCATATGTTCGTCGGTCAGTGGAACAACGAAGCCATCCAGGCGATCCGCCTTCAGCTGTTCGCGGAGAGCGGCAAGGCGGGCTTCATAGGTCGACATGGCAAATTCTCCGGCGGCAACTATGTGGGGGCCAATAGACCAGCAGGCCGCCTGCCGAAAGGGAGAGCATGACCCGAAACCCCGCCCCGCCCGTCGCCGCCCAACGCCCCTATAGCTACGAGCAGCACGGGGTCACGATCGAGGACCCGTACCACTGGATGCGCGACCAGAGCTATCCGAAGGTCGATGACCCGGAGGTGCTCGATTATCTGAAGGCCGAGAACGCCTATTTCGAGGCGATGATGGCTCCGCAGGCGGAGCTGGTCGAGACGCTCTTCCAGGAGATGAAGGGGCGCATCAAGGAAGACGACCGCTCGGTGCCGGTGAAGGACGGCGACTGGCTTTACTGGTGGGCGTTCGAGGAAGGCGCCCAATATCGCAAATGGTATCGAAAAGGGGTTTCCGGTGGTGCCGACCGGCTCATTTTCGACGAACCCGCTGAGGCCGAGGGCAAGGAATATTTCCGCCTGGGTGCGATCGAGATCAGTCCCGACGGCCGCTACGCCGCGACCATGGTCGATGATGACGGCTCGGAGCGTTACAAGCTCCGCATTCGCGATCTCGAAACCGGCGAGGATGTCGAGATGATCACCGAGGTCGGCATCGGCGCCCCCGTCTGGTCGGCCGACAGCCGCGGCATCGTCTTCACCGAAGTGAATGAGAATTGGCGCAGCTACCGCGCCCGCTACCACCGTCTTGGCCAAGCCTTGGAGACGGACCTCACCCTCTACGAGGAGACGGAGGACAAGGGCTTCTCGGTGGGCGTCGGCAAGAGCCACGATCGCAGCCTCATCATCATCGCCACCGGCGACAACAGCTCGACCGAAGTGCGCTTCGTCTCCGCCGGCGACCCGACGGCACCGCTTACCTTGGTCGTGCGGCGGCGGCCGGACATCATCTATTCGGTCGACGCGGCGCACGGAAAGCTGTGGGTGCTCGCGAACGACGAGCATATCAACTTCCGCCTCGCCGAAGCCGACCCCGCGAATCCCGGCGAATGGAAGACGGTGATCCCCGGCTCCGAGACGGTCTACATGCGCGGAATCACCCCCTTCCGCGACCACCTGATCATCGAGGAGCGGGTCCACGGCCTCGACCAGATTCGCCTCCGCCGCTACTCGGGCGAGGAACATCGCATCGCCTTTCCGGAGGCCAGCTACACGGCGTCCCTCGGCAGCAATCCGGAGTTCGCCCCAGTCGCCTACCGCATCGGCTACACATCGATGGTGACCCCCGTCACCGTCTACGATTACCACCCGGCCGAGGACCGGCTCGAGACGCTGAAGGTCCAGGAAATTCCGTCGGGCTACGACAAGTCGCTCTACGAGACGGAGCGGCTGATGCTCCCGACGCGGGACGGCAAGCTCGTGCCAGTCTCGGTCGTCTACAAAAAAGGCTTTCACAAGGACGGCAAGGGCAAGCTCTATCTCTACGCCTATGGGGCCTACGGCCATGCGATTCCGCCGAGCTTCTCGACGGCGCGGCTCAGCCTGATCGACCGCGGCTTCGCCTGTGCCATCGCCCATATCCGCGGCGGCGACGATCTCGGCTATGGCTGGTTCCTGGAGGGCAAGCTCAAGAAGCGGACCAACACCTTCAACGATTTCGTAGATGCCGCCGAGGGTCTGATCGCGGAGGGCTTCGCCGCTCCGGGCCGCATCGCCATCCAGGGCGGATCGGCCGGCGGCAAGCTGATGGGCGTCGTCGCCAATTCCGACCCCCATCTGTGGGGCGCGGTCGTCGCCGACGTGCCCTTCGTCGACGTGCTCGCCACCATGCTCGACGAGACATTGCCGCTCACGCCCGGGGAATGGCCGGAATGGGGCAATCCGATCCTCGACAGGGAGGCGTTCGAGCTCATCCGCTCCTACAGCCCCTACGACAATGTGAAGGCGCAGGATTACCCCCCGATGCTGATCACCGGCGGCCTCAACGACCCGCGCGTCACCTATTGGGAGCCGGCGAAATGGGCGGCGAAGCTGCGCGCTACCAAGACCGACGACAATTTGCTGCTCCTCAAGATCAACATGGGCGCCGGCCATGGCGGCAAATCCGGCCGCTGGGAAAGCCTGCGCGAAGTGGCGGAAGGTTACGGCTTCATCATCACCCAGACCGGCGAATGAAGATCTTCGAGAAGCGGATCACCGCACGGCCCGAGGACATCGACGAGCTCGGCCATGTGAACAACGCCGTCTGGGTGCGTTGGATACAGGACATGGCGACAGCGCATTGGGAGGCGGTTGCGCCGGCGGAGCATCGGGAGGCCTATATCTGGGTCGTGACCCGGCACGAGATCGACTATCTGAGGAGCGTTGGACCAGGCGAGACGGTGACGGGGCGAACCTGGGTCGGCGAGGCTCCGAGGGGAGCGCGTTTCGACCGGCATGTCGAGTTCGTCGGAGAGGACGGCAGGCCCCGAGTGCGAGCGCGTACGACCTGGGCCATAATCGACAAGGCCAGCAGCCGCCCCATCCGCGTGCCGCGCGAAGTGGCGGAGCCTTTTCTTCCCTCCCTGTCGCGAAGCGCGCCCTGATTGCGCCCCTCGTGCGCATCCTCTATAGGCTCCCCGTCCGCCTCGGCCGCGCCCACGACCGCGCCACCGGGGCCTTTGTCTTTTCGTCCGGAGCACGCCACCCATGTCCCGCCGCCGCCAGATCTACGAAGGCAAGGCCAAGATCCTCTATGAAGGTCCGGAGCCCGGCACGCTCATCCAGTATTTCAAGGACGACGCGACCGCCTTCAACGCCCAGAAGAAGGGGACGATCTCGGGCAAGGGCGTGCTCAACAACCGCATCTCCGAGCATATCTTCACCCTGCTCGGCCAGATTGGCGTGCCGACTCATTTCATCCGCCGCCTCAACATGCGCGAGCAGCTCATTCGCCAGGTCGAGATCGTGCCGATCGAGGTGGTGGTGCGGAACGTCGCCGCCGGCACGCTCTCCAAGCGGCTCGGCATCGAGGAGGGGACGCAGCTCCCCCGCACGATCATCGAATATTATTACAAGGACGACGCGCTCGGCGATCCGCTGATCGCCGACGAGCATATCGCCTGCTTCGGCTGGGCCAGCCAGGAAGAGATGAACGACATCGCCGACATGGCGGTGCGCGTGAACGATTTCCTGTGCGGCCTTTTCGCGGCGATCGGCATCCGCCTCGTCGACTTCAAGCTCGAGTTCGGCCGGATCTGGGAAAACGAATATAGCCGCATCATCCTCGCCGACGAGATCAGCCCCGACGGCTGCCGCCTTTGGGACATGACCACCAACGAGAAGCTCGACAAGGACCGCTTCCGCCGCGACCTCGGCGGCGAGGCCGAGGCCTATCAGGAAGTGGCGCGCCGGCTCGGCCTGCTTCCCGAAGGCGACGCCAACAGCGTCCTCGACCTCGAAAAGCACCGCCAGAAGAGAGGGAAATAGAGCTGCTGGGGGCAGCTTTATTTCCCTCTCTGGGCAAATAGCTCAAGTTCGTAGCAGTGCCGCCGCCTCACGGCTCTCGCGCGCGAGATGGTCACTGATACGAGTCCGGATCGCTTCAAAGCGTCCATTCCCTCGCAGCGACTGGAAGCCGGGCTCGTCGCCGATATCCGGCAAGTCCGTCTGGTCCGCGTGCATCCAACCGTCGCGCACGGCCCGCTCCAGAGCCGTAAGCGCTTGATCGTGCCTGCCTTGCAGCGCCCAGACCGCCGCCGCATTGGCGTGCAACGATGAAGGAGTTCGCCTTTGCTGAGCGAGGACGGCGCGGATCGTTGAGTCGGCCTCTGCGAGCAGCCGATCGGCTTCGGCGCTCCTGCCGCCGGCGCGCAGCGCGAGAGCGACCACCGGAACTGCCTGCAGCTGATCGAGGCGAGGGCGCTGCCCCTTTTTCAGGCCCAGCAAACCGGCGGGGCTGTCGTACGTCTCGAGCAATTCCAAGTGCCGCCGCTTGGCCAGCATCAGCTTCGCCGCGACCAGATTCCGCGGCCTGTAGAGCACCTCCTCGGCGACCGGATTGCGGGTGCGGGCGCGCCAGGTCTCGGCCGTTGGCGGCTCTGTCATGATCACCCGCAACTCGGGATCGACGAGGTTAGGCCCGATCCGGCCCTGATCCGGCAACCCGAGCATTCGCAACGTGCTGCCGGCGGCGCCGCGGAAATAGTAGCGCTCCTCACCGCCAGGGCCCTGGGCACCCGCCAGCCAATGACGCACCGCTTCGGAATAGTCGCCATTCTGATAGGCGAGGAACCCTTGCAGGCCATGGTGCCAGGCAGGGCCGAGAGCCGCCCCGCGCGCCACATATTGCTCGGCCAGTTCGCGATAACCCATCTCCCGCGCTATTTCCGCCGCGGTCTGAATCGCGGTCGGCAGCAGGGGCTCGATCCGGACGGCGCGACGATATGCGGCAAGCTGCCGGTCGAAACGGCCGGCATTTCCTTCCACATGGCCGAGCCAGAAGAGGATCTCGCCATCATTGGGATTGAGTTGCGCGGCGCGACGAATATGGGCGGCTGCCTCGGGTGAAGCGAAGCCGAGGATCATCCCGAGCGCGCCATGTGCCTCAGCCAAGTTCGGCGCGAGCTTCAGCGCGTGTCTGACATGGGTCGTGGCTTCCTGCTGAAGCTTAAGGAAAGTGTCGTCGGATTCGGCGTTCGCAGCCAGCCGCAGAGCCTTGCCGAGACTCGACCAGGCGGGTGCATAGTTCGGGTCGAGTTCCAGTGCGCGGCGAAGAAGCTCGGCGGCGGTGGCGGCATTGGAGGGCTTTCTCGTGCGCATCAATCCCTTGGCCGTGAGGTAGAGACTGTAGACGTCGCCGCGCGTCACGAGCGGGCCGGAAGGCGGCAAGCGGACCAACTGACGCTTCAGCGCAGCGGCAATTGCATTGCCGATCTGGCGCTGGATGGCGAATATGTCGTCCAACGACCCGTCATAGCTGCTCGACCAGAGCCGCATGCCGTCCTTCACCTGCACCAGAGCGGCATTGACTCTCACTCGACCGGCCTGCGTCCGCACGCTGCCTTCCAGGACATATTTCACGTCAAGCTTCCGCCCGACCTCCCGAAGGTCAGCCGCGTCCTTGAAGAAGCCGGAGGACGTGCGACCAGCGACGCGGAACTGGGGCTCGCGGGCCAGCCGCGCCAGAATTTCGTCGCTCATGCCTTGGGCGAAATAGGGGTCGGCATCGGACAGGTTGCGGAAAGGAAGTACGGCGATCGACGCAGGCGCTTGATCGGTGCTCGATATTCGATCCGTCCTCCACAAGTAGATGCCGGTGAGCGTCGCCGCCAATATTGCCAGACCGATAAGCAGCAAAAGCGCAGGCTTCCGTGCCAAGCCTGCTCCAAGGTTGGTCTTCCCAGCTGAGTTCGGCGGCGGCGAGGCCCCTTGAGTGGCGGACGGGACCTCCAGACTGTAGCCGACGCGGGGCACCGTCTGAATTACGAACGCCGGCGGATCCGTCTCCTTTGCGAGATGTCGTAGCGCGACGACGCAGCGGTTGAGAGCATCGTCGCCAACGACCCGTCCGTTCCAGCATTCCTCGAAGAGCCTGTCGCGGGAGACGACTTCGGGCCGCCCGGCCGCCAACGCGACCAGCACCTGCATAATGCGGGGCTCCAGTTCGCGGCAGTCGCCGTTGATGCAGACCTGTCGATGGGCGGGCCGGACGCGCAGGCGGCCTAGATCGAAATCGGGCGTCGTGGCGAGATCGATCCGTGACGCGCGCACTCCGGTGCCGAGACCCGCCATGATCGGCGATCCATCACCAAAAGATCACCTTCCCTTACTAGCTGATCGGGGCCGATTTGTCTTTTCATGATCGATGGGACGAGTGAGTCTTGCGAAGCAAGAGAGGCGGGTCATGATGCCAAGACGCTGGGAAGCTACCCTGACTGGCCTGCTTGCCGCATTTTTCCTGTCGAGCGCCGCTGTGGCTCAGGTCCTGATCGTTGTTGAACGCCCGGCCGACGCAGCACCCTGCTTCCAGCTTCGGTAGCCAGCCTCGACACCGGTCAGTCGGAAGAATGACGACCCATGCAGAAAGGCCCGCCGGTCTTGCGACCGACGGGCCTATCCTCTCCTAACCAGGAAAATTTACTTGCTGCCGCCTTCCTGCGGGCCGCCCATGGCGACCTTGTTGGCCGCGGCGGCGCGGCGCTGGACGGCAAGCAGATAGTCGTTCGACTGCATGAAGGGGATCGGGTTCACGGCCTTGCCGTCGATGCGCACTTCATAGTGGAGGTGGCTGCCCGTGGAGCGGCCGGTCGAACCCATCAGCCCGATGAGGTCGCCGCGCTTCACGCGCTGGCCGTCGGCGACCAGCCGCTTCGACAGGTGACCATAACGGGTCTCGATGCCGCGGCCGTGGTTGAGGACGACGAGGTTGCCGTAACCCCCGCCATTATATTCGGACCGGCTGACGATGCCGTCGGCGGTAGCGTAGATTTCGGTGCCGACCGGACCGGCGAGGTCGATACCGGCATGCATGGCGGCGCGGCCGCGGAAGGGGTCGGAGCGGACGCCGAAGCCGCTGGTGAAGGCGGTGCCCTTGACCGGCTCGACCGACGGAATGGCGATCGTGCCCTGCTCGATCTGGTCGAGCCGCTTCCAAGTGGTGAAGAGCTGCTTGAACCGGGGATCGGATTCCGTGCCGAGCGAGTCGACCGCCTCGAACGGACCGCCGGTGCCCTGGAAGCGCTTCGGATCCAAGCCGAGCTCGCGAAGCGCCTCTTCGGTCATCTGATAGCGTTTGTCGGCCACGGCCTTGATCGCCTGGACGTCAGCCTGCATGGCGCGGACCCGAAGCTCCATGCGAGCCACCTCGGCCGGATCCACCGTCTTGGTGGTCGCGATCTGGGCGGCGGCGAAGGCCGACCAGCCGATGAGGAAAAGAACGGCAAGCGCCGCCACGACCTGCACCGGAACGCTCACGCTGACGCGACGCAAGCTCTTGCCGTCGTGGAAGAAGATGTCGCGCGGCTTGAAAATATTGCGGAACTTCAAAGCCGCCGCGCCGTTCTTCGTCTGAACCAAATTCGTCATCACCATCCCCGGTCGACCCAACGCGGGGTCGGCACGGCCGCCGAAAAGCGACCGTAGAAAACTATACTCTGGGCTCTTCGCCCGGCTTTAGTGCGTCAAGAAGTTGCCCACCCCGTGACGTGTGAGCGGAGACTGTTAAACATCCCTTGCCCCGGCAAGCCCCGCGTAAAAATCGCGGGATAGACCGGCTTCATCACGCGCCGAATCGTTGAACGGAGGCTTCAGCACCCCCCGGAAGTAGGTTTTCGTTAACCGTTTCCAGTGGCTGATCGGCTCAAATCCGCGAGATTCGCACGCTGTTTTGAACCATCTCGTTCCGGCGCCGACATGGCGGATTTCGTCGTGATAGATGCGCCAGAGGATGGCCGCCGAACGGTGGTCGCCGACCCTCTCCAACCGCTCCACCGTGGCCGGCGTGACGTCGAGCCCGCGGGCCTCCAATATCATCGGCACGACCGCCAGCCTGGCGAGCGAATCGCCGGCCGTTTGCTCGGCCGCCTCCCACAGGCCGTCATGGGCGGGGAGCGCGCCGTAGGAGGAGCCGAGGCTCTTCAGCCGCCGGTCGAGCAAGGCGAAATGGATCGCCTCGTCGGCACCGACGCCGATCCAGTCATCGACAAATCCCCGCGGGAACTCGGCACCGAACCGCCCCGCCGCGTCGAAGGCGAGATCGATCGCGCCGAATTCGATATGGGCGAGCGCGTGGAGCATCGCGATGCGGCCGCGTTCCGACCCGCCCTTCCCCCGTTTCGGCATCCGCGAAGGCGGCAGCAGCTCCGGCCGCGGCGGCCGCGCGGGACGCTCCGGCATGGCGACATTGAAGACATGGGTCAGCCCGCCCCTCCGCCAGGCACGGGCGACGGTGCGGGCCAGCCGGACCTTGGCATAAGGATCGCCGGCAAGGAGCACGGCGCGGCAGGCTTCGGCGACGGTATGCATCGGGTGGGTTCAGCGGCAGTCGGGGCCGGGGCAGCGATGGATCTCGATCGACAGGTGAACGATGGTGTCGAGGTCCGAAAGGCGCCGATGATATTCGGCGACCTCGTGCGGCCGGTCGGCGACCAGCGAGACGATGCCGGCGTGGGCGCCTGGCGCGATCCGCCAGATGTGGAGGTCGGTGACGCGGGCGTCGCCATCATTCTCGATGCGTCGCCGCGCCTCGTCGGCCAGCTTGAGGTCGGAGCGGTCGAGGAGGATGCTTCCGGTGTCGCGCATCAGTTCCCAGGACCAGCGCAGGATCACCAGCGCGCCGACGATCCCCACCGCCGCGTCCAGCCAGGCCCAACCGAGATAACGGCCGGCAAGCAGGGCGAGGATGGCGAGCACCGAGGTCAATGCGTCCGCCAGCACGTGGAAATAGGCTGAGCGGAGATTATGGTCGTGATGATGGTGGTGATCGTGGCCATGCTGATGCCCGTCCGACAGCAGCCAGGCCGAGGCGAGATTGACCAGCAGCCCGAGCACCGCGACGACGATGGCTTCGTCATAGGCCACGCCGCGCGGCTCGATCAGCCGCTCGATCGACTCCACCCCGATCCCGATGGCGAAGACCGCGAGCATCAGCGCCGAGCCGAAACCGGCGAGATCGCCGACCTTGCCGGTGCCGAAGGCGAAGCTCGGATCGTGCGCGCGCCTGCGGGCGAAGGCATAGGCGCCGGCCGCCACCGCCAGCGCCGCCGCATGGGTCGCCATGTGGAAGCCGTCGGCCAGCAACGCCATCGATCCGGTGAGCCAGCCGGCGGCGATCTCCCCCACCATCATCACGGTGGTGAGGGCGACCACCCAGCGCGTCCGCCGCTCGTTGGCGTGGTGGGCCTCGCCCAGAAAGGCGTGCTGGTGCCACTGCTCGGCCGCGGCCGCGGCGTGCCTATGCTTGGTATGTTCGGCGGCTGGTCCCATGGCCAAGTCCATAGAAGAAAAGGGCGAGGCTATCCATCCGCCCCTTTATCGGACCTTACGCGCCGTCTGGGCCGAGCCTTGTCCGCCGCCGCGCCTCGATGCGGAGCCGAAGCGCGTTGAGGCGGATGAAGCCGGCCGCGTCGCGCTGGTCGTAGCCGCCCGTACCCTCCTCGAAGGTGACGAGATCCTGGTCGTAGAGCGACAGCGGGCTTTCCCGGCCGATCACCGTGGCGTTGCCCTTGTAGAGCTTCACACGCGCCGTGCCGGTCACATTCTCCTGGCTCTTGTCGATCAACGCCTGCAGCATCTCGCGCTCCGGCGAAAACCAGAAGCCATTGTAGATGAGCTTGGCGTAGCGCGGCATCATCTCGTCCTTCAGATGCATGGCGCCGCCGTCGAGCGTGATCGATTCGATGCCGCGATGGGCGGCGAGCAGGATGGTGCCGCCGGGCGTCTCGTAGACGCCGCGAGACTTCATGCCGACGAAGCGGTTTTCCACCAGGTCCAGCCGGCCGATGCCATTGTCGTGGCCGAGCTGGTTGAGCCGCGCCAGCAGCGCGGCCGGCGACAGCGTCTCGCCGTCGATGGCGACGGGATCGCCCTTCTCGAACGCGATCTCGATCACCGTCGGCCTGTCCGGCGCGTCCTCCGGCGAGATCGTCCGCTGGTGGACATATTCGGGCGCCTCGAGCGCCGGGTCCTCCAGCACCTTCCCTTCGGACGAGGAATGAAGAAGGTTCGCGTCGACCGAAAAGGGCGCCTCGCCGCGCTTGTCCTTGGCGATGGGGATCTGGTGCTTCTCGGCGAAATCGAGCAGCTGCTCGCGGCTGGCGAAATCCCATTCGCGCCAGGGCGCTACGACGCGGATATCCGGCTCCAGAGCGTAATAGCCGAGCTCGAAACGGACCTGGTCGTTGCCCTTGCCGGTGGCGCCATGGCAGACCGCGTCCGCCCCCACCGCCCGCGCGATCTCGATCTGGCGCTTGGCGATCAGCGGCCGGGCGATCGACGTGCCGAGCAGATACTGGCCCTCATAGACGGTGTTCGCGCGGAACATCGGGAAGACGTAATCGCGGACGAACTCCTCGCGCAGGTCCTCGATGAAGATGTTCTCCGGCCTGATGCCGAGCAGCTCGGCCTTGCGCCGCGCCGGCTCCACTTCCTCGCCCTGGCCGAGATCGGCGGTGAAGGTCACGACTTCCGCGCCATATTCGGTCTGGAGCCATTTGAGGATGATCGAGGTATCGAGCCCGCCCGAATAAGCGAGCACGACCTTCTTGGGCTTGGAGGTCATTTCGGTTCCTGTGACAGAGAAAGAGCGCGGAAGCGGTGGGCGACGGCGTCGGGATGGACGCCGTTCCTGAGCGCGAGAAACAGCGTGTCGTCGCCGCAGATAGTGCCGGCGACTTCGGGCAAATTCGCCTGGTCGAGGGCGAGGCCGACGAGATGGGCAGAGCCGGGCGGCGTCTTCATGACGATGAGGTTTCCGGCCGCCTCCACCGACTGCACCCAGTCGGCAAGGATGCTCTGCAGCCGCGAAGCGGCCCAGTCATTGTCGGCCATCTGGTCCGGCAGCGCATAGCCGAGCACCCCGCCGCGCTTCACCTTGACGGCGCCCATCTGGTCGAGATCGCGCGACACGGTCGCCTGGGTGACAGCAATGCCCTGCTCGGCGAGCCGGGCGGTCACTTCCTCCTGGCTGGAGACGGAGCCGGCGCGGATCATCTCGGCGATCAGCTTCTGCCGCCGCACCCGATTGTCGGTCATCTCGCCTCCCCCAGCATCCAGGCCATGGCACCCCGCGCGCTGTGCATGCGGTTCTCGGCCTGCCGCCAGACGGCGCTCCTCGGCCCGTCGATGACGGCGTCTGCCACTTCTTCCCCGCGCCGCGCCGGAAGGCAATGGAGAAACCAGGCGTCGTCGGTCCGCGCCATCAGCTCGGCATCGACGCTATAGGTCCCGAGCGCTTCACGGCGCGCCGCCGCCTCGTCATCCTGGCCCATGGAGACCCACACGTCGGTGTAGACGAAGCGGGCGCCCTTCACGGCCTCGGCGGGATCCACCGTCTGGCGAATGCCCAGCGCGTCCGCCTCGGCCGGAGCGAAGCCGTACCCTTCGGGGCTGGCGATGATCATCTCCGCACCCAGAGCCGCGCAGCCCTCGGCGAGCGAGCGGCAGACATTGTTGGCGTCCCCGACCCAGGCGATCTTCACCCCTTCGATTTTGCCGGCGATCTGCCGGATGGTGAGCAGGTCGGCCAGCGCCTGAAGCGGATGGTTGCTGTCGGACAGCATGTTGAGCACAGGAATCTCGACGGCCGCCGCCATGCGGTCCAGCAGCCCGTGATCGGCGACCCGGGCCGCTATGACGGAGTGATAGCAAGCGAGCGTGCGAGCGACGTCCTCGGCGGATTCGCGAGTGCCGAGGCCGACCTCGTCCTTCTGGATATAGACGGGGTGCCCGCCCAGCTGCACCGCCGCCATCTCCATCGAATTGCGGGTACGGGCGCTCGGCTTCTGGAAGACCAGCGCGACGCCCTTGCCGGCAAGCGGGCGGCCGAGATCGGCGCGCGCCGAGAGATCGAGGATCGTCTCCAGCGTCCCGGGCTCGAGATCGGCGATAGTGAGGATGTCGCGGCTCACCAGTCGGCCTCCTTCTTGATCATGGTTCCAATGCCCTCGTCGGTGAGCAGCTCGATCAGCAGCGCATGCGGCACCCGGCCGTCGATGATGTGGGCGTAGCCGACGCCACCATCGACTGCGTCGGCGCAGGCGCGGAGCTTCGGGATCATGCCCGCGCTGACGCTCTCATGCGCGATCCGGTCCCGGAGCTCGGCCGAAGTGAGGCGCGGCACCAAGCTGGACGGATCGCTCACATCCTCCAGCAGGCCCGGCGCGGCGGTGAGATAAATGATCTTCTCCGCCTTCATCGCGACCGCGATCGCCATCGCCGCATCGTCGGCGTTGATATTGTAGGGCTGGCCCGATGCGTCGGCACCCACCGTCGAGACGACCGGAGTGAGCCCGTCGTCGAGCAGCTTGTGGAGGAGACCGGCGCGCACCCTGGTGACCTCACCGACGAAGCCGAGCGCCGGATCGCGCGGGCTCGTGGTGAGGAGCCCGCCATCCTCGCCGGAGACGCCCACCGCCACCGGCTCGTCCAAAGCCTCGCGGTTGATGGTGGCGACGAGATCGCGGTTGACCTTGCCGACCAGCACCATGCGGACGATCTCCAGCGTCTCCGCATCGGTGACGCGAAGGCCGTCGCGGAACTCGGGCGCCTTGCCCATCCGGTCCATCACGGCATTGACCTGCGGCCCGCCGCCATGGACGACGACGCAGCGCACGCCGACGCTGCGGAGCAGCAGCACGTCCTGCGCCAGCGCCCGGTCGAGCGCCTCGTCGATCGCCGCGCCGCCCAGCTTCACCACGACCGACTTGCCGGCGAAGCGCCGGATATAGGGCAGCGCCTGGACGAGGATGGTGGCGGTGTCGGACGGGCTCAGCATGATGCTCTTCCCGTCACCCCGGCGAAGGCCGGGGTCTCGTGGGGAACCGCCGAGACGTCTTGTCCTGAGACCCCGGCCTTCGCCGGGGTGACGATAAGATGTGTGCGCCTCATGAGGTCACCGAATTCTCTTTGATGTAGCCGGGGCCGAGGTCGATCCCGATCACCTGCGCCGCGCCGGTGCCGAGGCCGAGCGCGACCTCGATGTCGATCCGCTCATTCTTCATGTGCTCCGCCACCGCGGCCACGTCATGGGCGACCGGAGCGCCGGCCTTCGAGACGGTGATCCCGCCATAGGCGACCGCCGCCCTCTCCGGATCGAAGTCGATCCCGGCGGACCCGGCGGCGGCGAGCAACCGGCCCCAATAGGGATCGGAGCCGTACCAGGAGCATTTGACGAGATTGTTCTCGGCGATCGACTTGGCCGCGGTCCGCGCCTCGGCATCGCTCGCCGCTCCAGTGACGCGGAGCGTGACCATCTTGGTCACGCCCTCGGCATCGCGCGCCATCTGCCAGGTGAGGTCCTCGCAGACCTTGTGCACGGCGCCCGCGAACTCCGCCATGTCCGGCCGCCCCGCCCGGCCGTTGGCGAGCAGGATGACGGTGTCGTTGGTGGACGTCGCGCCGTCGACGTTCAGCGTGTTGAAGGTGCGGTCGGCGGCATCGCGCAGGATCGCCTGCAACTCGTCCGCCGGCACGTCGGCGTCGGTGGTGAGGAAGGCGAGCATGGTCGCCATGTTGGGCGCGATCATGCCGCAGCCCTTGGCCATCCCGCCGAGGGTGAAGGTCGAGCCCTTCACAACCGCTTCCTTCGGAACATGATCGGTGGTGAGGATGCCCTTCGCCGCCGCTTCCGATCCCTCGGCGGAAAGCGTTTGGGCCAGCTTCGAAACGCCCGGCAGCACCTTATCCATCGGCAGGAGGTTGCCGATGATGCCCGTGGAGCAGACTAGCACGTCGCCGGTCGCGCACCCGATCGCCTCTGCCGTCGCTTCGCACATCGCCTCCGCATCGGCATAGCCCTGCAGCCCGGTGCCCGCATTGGCGTTGCCGGAATTGACAATGACAGCCGCCGCCCGCCCGCCACTCTCGGCGAGCTTCCGGCGGCTCACGCCCACCGGCGGCGCGAAGAACTTGTTCTGCGTGAAGACGGCGACCGCGGTGACCGGCCGAGCGTCATCGGTCGCGATCAGCGCCATGTCGTGGCGCCGGCGCTTGATGCCGGCATGGATGCCGGAGGCGACGAAGCCGGGGGCGGCGGTGACGCTCATGGGTAGACTCCACAGGTTGAGAGGCCCGCGCCCTCGTCGAGGCCGAGCATGAGGTTGGCGCACTGGATCATCTGGCCCGCCGCGCCCTTCACCAGATTGTCGAGGGCGGCGATGGCGAGCACCCGTCCGGTGCGCGCGTCGTAGCGGGCGGTGACCTGGACGGCGTTGGAACCCAGCGTCCATTTGGTCGCTGGCGCCTGGTCGGTGACATGGACGAAGGGCTCGTCGGCATAGGCCGTCCGCAACGCCTGCAGCGGCGCGTCGGCCGCCATCGGCCCAGTCGCGGTGCCGTAGCAGGTAGCGAGGATGCCCCGGTTCATCGGCGCCAGATGCGGCGTGAACAGCAGCTGCGCGTCGAGAGCCGCCTCCATCTCCGCGGTATGCCGGTGAGTGAGAAGGCCATACGCGGAGAGCGATTCCGAGACGCTGTTGAAGTGGGTGGAGTCCTTCAGCCCCTTGCCCGCGCCGCTGACGCCGGAGACGGCATCGACGACGAGGCTCGCCGGATCGATCAGCCCGGCATCCACAAGCGGCTTCAGTGCCAATATCGTCGCGGTGGGGTAGCAGCCGGCCGCCGCGACCGCCGCCGCGGAGCGGATCGCGTCCCGGTGCAGCTCGGGAATGCCGTACACGAAAGCGCCCAGCAGCTCCGGCGCCTGGTGCGGTTCGCCATACCACTGCTCGTAGGCCGCCGCGTCCTTCAGGCGAAAGTCCGCGCCAAGATCGACGAAGGGAATGCCGCGCTCCAATATCGCCGGCGCGAGCGACTGCGACTGACCATGGGGAAGCGCGGCAAAGACGAGGTCGATGTCGTCGAGCGATGTCCCGCCCGCATAGGCTTCGATGCGCGCGCCGGCGTAGGCCAGCGCGAGATGCGGATGCACCTCCTCCACCGCCTGCCCGGCCCGGCTGTCGCCGAACAGCCGCACGGCCTCAAGGCCCGGATGCGCCGCGCACAACCGAAGCAGTTCCCCGCCCACGAAACCGGACGCGCCGAAGATAGCCACACGAATCATGCGGTGCATATGTATATTTATACATATATATGCAATATTATTTTATTGCTGCTCGGTTGCGCCCCGTCGCAAGGCGCGCAAACATGCCGCTCTTTCTGAGGGAGGGGTTATGAAGCTGCGTTCTGCTTTCCTGGGTCTGGCTTTGGCGGCGGCGGCGCCTGTTTCGGCGCAGAATATCGGCCCCACCGATATCGCTGAGGCCAAGGACATCCTGAAGCGCTCCGTTGCCTTCAAGACGGTCGAGGGGCAGGGCCAGGTGCCCGCCTATGCCGCCTATCTCGCCTCGGTGCTGAAGGAAGCGGGCTTTCCCGACAGCGACATCACCGTGACACCGATGGGCGAGACGGCGACCCTCGTCGCCCGCTGGCCGGGCACCGGCGACGCCAAGCCGATCGTGCTGCTCGGCCATATGGACGTAGTCGCGGCCAAGCCGGAGGATTGGGAGCGCGATCCCTTCATCGCCATCGAGGAGCAGGGCTACCTCTACGGCCGCGGCGTCGAGGACAATAAATACGACATCAGCATGATGGTCGCGACCCTGGCCCAGATGCGGCGGGACGGCTTCAAGCCGGAGCGCACGATCGTGCTCGCCCTCACCGGCGACGAGGAAACCGCCATGGCGACCACCCGCGCCCTCGCCCAGCAGCTGAAAGGCGCGGAGCTCGTGTTGAACGGCGACGGCGGCGGCGGTCTGCTCGGCCCCGACGGTAAGCCGGTCTTCTACGGCCTCCAGGGCGGCGAGAAGACCTATGCCGATTTCGAGATCACCTTCACCAGCCCCGGCGGCCATTCCAGCGCGCCGACCGGCGACAATGCCATCCAGCACCTCGCCGCGGCGCTGCAGCGGATCGGCGCCTATGACTTCCCGCCGCAGGCGAACGAGCTCACGCGCGCCTCTCTGACGGCGGCCAGCGAGCAGATCGGCGGGGAGATCGGCGCGGCCATGGCCCGCTTCGCCAAGGACCCCACCGACAGGGCGGCGGCGGATCTCATCTCCTCCCGGCCCGAATTCATCGGCCAGGTGCGCACCACTTGCGTCGCGACGATGGTGAATGCCGGGCACGCCCCTAATGCCCTCCCCCAGCGGGCCACGGCCAACATCAATTGCCGCATCTTCCCCGGAGTGTCGGTCGAATCGGTCAAGGCGAAGCTCACGGAGCTCGTCGCCGACGAGAAAGCGCAGGTCACCGTCCTCGACGACCCGACCGGCAGCGACGCTTCGCCGCTCCGCCCCGACGTGATGGCGGCCGTCACTAAGGCGGTGCACGCCCGTTATCCGGACCTCGCCGTCGTGCCGAGCATGTCGGCGGGCGCCACCGACAGCTATCATTTCCGTGCCGCCGGCGTGCCGAGCTACGGCGTCTCCAGCCTCTTCATCCGCGCCGAGGACAGCTTCGCTCACGGCTTGAATGAGCGGGTTCCGGTCGCGGGCATCGGCCCGTCGCTCGAGCATTGGCGCTCGCTGCTGCGAGACCTCAGCCGGTAAAGCGGGGCGAGGGCTAGTTGACCAGCGCGCTTGCCCAGCGCGCGAAGGCGAGCCAGGCCGGCGTTTCCCAGATCGCGATCCGGAATATGTCGGAGCCTATCACCGCCGCGGCGCCCGCGACCGTCGCCGTCTGCGGCCGGCCCTTGCTCGCATAATCCCAAGCGAAGAGCGGCAGCAGGAACAAGGCGGAGACGCCGAAGAAACCGATCGGGCCGGGGAATATGTCCGAGACCGGCATGCGCCCGATCGCGGGCGGGAGCAATCCGATCATCGCGATCAGCATCAATCGCTTGTGCACCTGCGGCTTGTGACGGAAATACAGCGCGGCTCCGATCAGGCCCGCGAACAGGGGGACGTCCAGCAGCGGCACCGCCAGCCAGGACAGCGGCGGGACCGTAGGCGGGCCTGACTGTCTCGCTACGCCGCCGAGCGCGGTCAGCGTCGCGACGACAATCATCGCCGGAAGCAGCACCATGGCGAGGCGGCCGAGGCGGCGATGGATATCCGTCCTGCCGCCGCTGATCAGCAGCGTCTGCGTCATGAACAGCAACACCCATGAGGAAAACAGCAGCCCGTGCAGGATGACGAGCGGCGTCATCGGCAGCAGCGGCCGCGGCGCGGGAATCGCGTCGCGAAGGTAGAAGCTGGGGGCGAAACCTATGAATATCGCGGCGAGGATGGCGACGGCCATGGTGCCGAAGAACAGCCGCTCGTTGCGAGCCTTGCCCACCGCTGGCGTGCGTGTCGCCATGATCCGCTCCTCCGGGCCCGACCCGCTCTATAGCATGATCCTGCGCCTCCCTGCCACGCATCAGGCGCATTTCGAGTATTCCGGCTCTTGAAAGCGCTGGCCGCCGGCGCCATGCACCGCGGCATGCGTCGTAAAGCCCGTCAGGCCACCAAGGCCGAGAACCGCCCTCGCTTCTGGGGCCGCCACGCGGTCGCGGCCGCGCTCGCCAATCCCGAGCGCACGATCGTCCGGCTGTGGCTGACGCGGGAGGCGGCTCACGCCTTCGACGTCGATCCGTCGATCCCCGTCACCTACGCCGATGCCGCCGATCTCGGCCGGCTGGTGCCGCGCGACGCGCCGCACCAGGGCGTCGTCGCCGAAGTCGATAAGCTGCCGGACCTCTGGCTCGGCGACATTGTGGAGGGCGCGCCAGAGCGCCGCCCCTTGCTGGTCCTCGATCAGGTGACCGATCCCCACAATGTCGGCGCCATCCTCCGCTCCGCAGCCGCTTTCGACGCGCTCGGCATCGTCACCCAGGACCGCCACGCTCCGCCCGAATCCGGGGCGCTCGCCAAGGCGGCGAGCGGCGCGCTGGAGACGGTGCCCTGGGTCCGCGTCGTCAACCTCGCCCGCGCCCTCGACGAGATCGCCGAAGCCGGCTTCTGGCGCGTCGGCCTCACCGGCGAGGCGGACATGACCCTGGCGGAAGCCATGGGTCCGCCCCGTATCGCGCTTGTCCTGGGCGCCGAGGGCGAAGGCATGCGCCAGAACACCGAGACCCATTGTGACGCCCTCGCCCGCCTCCCCATCAGCGACCGCATCGAAAGCCTCAATGTTTCCAATGCCGCCGCCATCGCGCTTTACGCGGCGACGGTGGGCCGCGCTTAGTCCTCTGGCGCGATCGTCACGCGCATCCCGTCCAGCGCGTCGCTGAACTGGATCTGGCAGGACAGGCGGCTGTTCGCCTGCTTGTGGTCCGAGCTGTCGAGCAGGTCGTCCTCGTCGTCACTTTTGGGCGGCAGGGCGTCCGTCCATGCCTCGTCGACCTGGACGTGACAGGTGGCGCAGGAGCAGCAGCCGCCGCATAGCGCCAGCAGCTCGTCCAGGCCATTGTCGCGGATCACCTCCATGACGCTAAGCCCGGCGCGCCCTTCGATCGTCATTTCCGTTCCATCGCGAGTAACGACCGTGAGCTTGGGCATTGCGGAAAGCTGTCCTTGAAAGCTGAAAAGAGGAATGCGCGCGCCGCCTCCTATGCTAGGCGCGACCCGCGAGGCAAGATGAAGGGAGTCGCGGGTGGGCATTCCGGTTGAGGCATTGCGGGAATCGCTGGACGAGCTGGCGAAGCGGGAACCCGCCTTCGCCGCGGCGCTGTCCCGCGTCGGCTATCCGGAGCCTAGGATCAGCGAGCCCGGCTACATCACCTTGCTGCGCGCCATCGTCGGCCAGCAGGTGAGCATCAAGGCCGCCGCCGCCATCTGGGAAAAGCTCGACGCCGCGGTCGGCGGCTGCGGCGATCCGCGCAAGATCGCGGCCGCGAGCGAGGAGACGCTACGCGGCGCAGGCCTCTCGCGCCAGAAAGTCGTCTACGCCCAAAGCCTCGCCGATGAGGTGCTGGCCAAGAGGATCGACCTCGCGGACCTTCCGACTGACGACGAGGAAGCGATCAAGCTCCTCACCCACATCAAGGGCATCG
Source organism: Sphingosinicella humi (assembly GCF_003129465.1). Lineage (NCBI taxonomy): Bacteria > Pseudomonadati > Pseudomonadota > Alphaproteobacteria > Sphingomonadales > Sphingomicrobiaceae > Allosphingosinicella > Allosphingosinicella humi. Next base: position 1,660,129 of record NZ_QFFF01000001.1, on the reverse strand, counting down.
GCCGCTGGACCGCCGAAATCTATCTTCTCTTCGCGGAAGGCCGCACCGACATCTGGCCCGCCGGCGACCTCGCCATCCAGATGGAAGTCGGCCGCATCCTGAACCTACCCGAAAAGCCCAGCGAGAAACGCATTCGCGAGCTCGCCGAAGCGTGGCGCCCGCATCGCGGCGCGGCGGCCGTCTTCAGCTGGCACCATCGCCGCGTCGCGCCGATCTGAGCGGGCACGACGTCGGCCGGCTGCACGCCCCCTGCGATAATCTAGCTGAAACCGCGGAGGCCGCGATCGCCGAGGTCATCGGAATCATCGAGATCGTCCGCCGGAAGGTCGAGCTTACCCTGGCGCAGGGACGAGAGGATGTTGGCACCCCGGGCGACCTTGCGATCGGGATCGTCGTGGGTCGGCTCCTGAACCTCTCCGAAAAATCCGGCGAGCGGAGGATGGCCTGGAGCCCGCATGGACCTGCTGTCGGGATCCTTATCTGGAATCATTAGAAGCCTCCGAGATCCGAGCCGGCGCTCCCGCGGCTCCATCGGTGCATGAATGGGAGACCATATCAGTATCATGCCGTCCGCTGAAGGATTTTCGGAAGGCGAAGGAAACCGCTCGTCCGCCGCTCGAGACGCAAGGACTTTCTCCCGATTGTCGGGCGGACGACAGGATCCTTCCAAACATGCCTTGGTCGGCCGTTTCGCGTTGCCCCCCGGCTTGGCACCTGTATGTCTTCTCCCTTGTTCAACAGGGAATAGACAACAGGGGATGAACATATGAAGCGTCTTTCTATTGCTATCCTGGGTGCCGGCTTGGTCGCACTCGGGGCCTGCAGCGGCGCGTCCGAGGAGACTGCCGTCGACAATGCCGCCACCGACACGCTCGCCGTGCCCGAAGACGAAACGCTGGCGCCGGTCGACGACACCCTCGGCGACGAGGTGAACGCTATCGGCGACGAGGTGAACGCCCTCGACGCCGGCAATGCCACCGAGGCGAATGCCGCTGACGCTAGCGTCGAGAGCAACCGCCAATAGACCGGCCCCGTACAGACACGCACCGCGGAAACTCCCTAGCTTTATGCGGTGATACTGGCCCCGGCTTCCCGTCGGGGCCTTTTTCGTCTTCAGCCCGCACTGGCTCTGGTGAAGCCAACGCCCTCGCTCCTTGCGCGGCGCCCCGGCAGGCTCACCCGGCAACGACCGGTCCAATCATCATTTTTTCCGTCCATTGCCAACCGCTTCGTAGCTGAGTTAGCTTCGCATGGCTGACAGAGGGAAACGATCCGTGGCTGAAGGATGGCGGCACTCTCTCAGCGCGGACTCCTGGCGGACGCTGCCGCCGCGTCTCTACATAGCGCTCGTCGGCCAGCTGTTCGGCACGCCGCCTTCAGTCAACATGCTGGAAGTGCTGATCGTGGCGGCGATCGGCGGACTGGCATCCTGGCGGTCGGGCGACCTGGTGCTCGCCGCCCTCACCGCCGCGACCTGCGCGGCGATCCTGGCGATCGTTCCGATGCGGCGCCATTACGCAAAGCGACGGATATTGGAGCAAAGCGCCGAAGCGGTCCGCGCCTTCGAGCGGCGCTTCGAATGGCTTTCCTGGGGCGTCACTGCCGGAATCGGCCTGATGGGCGCCCGCGCGATATTGGCCAGCGGCGACACGCTCGTTCACTTGATGATAGGTCTCATCGCCCTCGGCGCCGCCTGGGTGAGCGTGCGCTATCATTACCGCCCCCGCATCGCATTGGGCCGCATCGTGGGGGTCAACGGTTTGTTGGGCCTTGCCCTGATCCTGTCGGGAAATCCCTATTATCTGGCGCTGGGGCTCGTCGCGCTGGCCGCCACCCGCCTGTCGATTGGCATCTGCGCACAGCTTCACAACAACGCCGTCACCCTCTTGACGACGATCGAAGAGAAGGAGCGGTTGGCGGATCTCATCGAGACGGCCCATGCCGACCTCGAGCGGCGCGAACGTGAGCGCGGCGCGGCGGAGGCGGCGCTGCGCCGCCTCCAATCGGAGGTCGGCGATGCCGCGCGGTTGAGCGCGATGGGCGCGATGGCCTCGACGCTCGCGCACGAACTCAACCAGCCGCTCACCGCCGTCGCCAATTACGTCCGCGGCAGCCGTCGGCTGCTTGAGAGGCCGACACAAGCCAATCTCGAGGAAGTCGCCGAGGCGCTGGCGGCGGCCGAGGAGGGAACGTTGCGCGCCGGCGAAATCATCCGCCGGCTGCGCGGCCTCGTCTATCGAGGTGCAGCCGATACGCGACCGGAAGATCTCGACTTGCTAATCCACGAGTCCGTCAGGCTTGCCCTGTCCGACATCAGTCCGGCGCAGGTCACCTGTCGCTTGGATCTCGCCGCGGAAGCCCGCTGGGCCTATGTCGACCAGGTGCAGATCCAGCAGGTGCTGATCAACCTCATCCGCAATGCAGCCGAGGCGATGGAGACCGCGCCGGTGCGCGAGATCGTAATCGCAACGCGCCTGCTTCGCGAGGATCTCATCGAGGTCACCGTCGCCGATACCGGCCCTGGCATTGGCGATATCGCCGACGCGGTGCTGTTCGCGCCTTTCCACAGCACCAAGGCCGAAGGGCTGGGGATCGGATTGGCGATCAGCCGCACCATCGTCGAGGCTCATGGCGGAAAGATCTGGGCGAACAACGGGCCCGCCGGGGGGGCCGTCTTCCGCCTGACCCTGACGTCCGCGCCCCCTCCGACTAGCGGCAAGGATAGGGATAACCGGATCGCCCGCAAATAGCCGCCGAGCCGCGAATGAACAGCGATGTTGCTGCTCGCCGATGTCGCCGAGATCAGCGGTGCAGTCTTTCGATCGGCAATGCCAATAAAAGTTGAAGGGCCGCCGCGCATTCGCGCGACGACCCTCCGAACATGGTCAGCGGCCGGATGCTCCAGCCCGGAAGACCTTGGAAAGGCTTAGCCTTTCATCTCCCGAACGAACAGAACCGACCCCTCTGCTGAACCATGAGACATCGGATCACCTCCTTTCGCTGTTGAACACAAGGCAATAATGAGTCGCGGGGAGTCACCGATCAAGACTTGTATTCAACTATTTTGTCGGTAGGATTCCATGCTTCGCGCCGCGTTGTGCACGACTTCCCCGATCAGCTTCTGCAGTCCTCCACGACCCGTGCCGGCGCCGGCCAGGCCGGTATGACGAGCATCGGCCCGCCCGGCATCTCGACGGTGAAGCGGCCGCGGCTGAAGACCATGCTGTCGAGGAAGCGATCGCTCGCCGGGACCGCGGCCTGGACGTAAGCGCGGGGCCCGCCGCCGCCCGCCGCCGGAAAGCTGCGCGCGCCGGAGGTGGTGCGGATCGTCATCGCGTTGCCGCTCGCCGCGCCGGAGCGCGACAGGACGATCTGCCGCTGGGAGCGATCGCAGCGAACACTGAACAGCGGCTCGCTGTTGGCGGGGCCGAACTGCGCCTGCGATGCTGTCCCTTCCGCGCTATAGACCCAGTGGCCGGGCGTCAGTGGAACGTCGCGCCAGTCGGCGGCGGGCGGCGGCGGCGCGGCAGGGGGCGGTGGCTGCGGCGCCGGCTCCGGTCGTGGCTCGGGTGTCGGCGCCGGGCGGGGCACGCAGGCCACGGCCGCCAGCGCGCCGAACAGCACAAGGATACGCATGGACTTCATGGAAAACCGCTCCCGTCTCTCGTCCCAGAACAACACGACAGCCTCGCTTTCGATCCAACGCCGAATTTAGGGCAGGCTGAGAACGATAGTCGTCACGGCGTCTCGTCGGCGGGGGCGGCGGCATTCGCGGCATTGTCCGCCTCCTCGTTTCCGACGAGCGGCGGGGCTTCGCCGCGGCCGCATGCCGCGATGAACTCGCCGATCATCGGACTGGGCGGCAGCACCAGCGGCGGTCCGTCCCCGACCTCCAGCTCGAGCGGGCTTTCCTGCGCGCCGAGCGCATCCAGGACCGGGTCGTTCGCGGACACGGTGGCGCGAAGCATCGGCGGCGGCCCCGCGACCGGATCGACCGCGAGCCGGTGCTGGTCCCCACCCAGCGTCAGCGTCATCATGCCGGCGCTGCCCGTTTCGACGACGCCGTGCCGGTGGAGCAATATGCCCTCTCGGTCGTCGCAGCGCAGACTGAAGAGCGGCTCCGCCCCAGTCGGCCCGAAGGCCAACGCCGGCCGCTCGTCTTGCATTGTCCGCGTCCAGTTGCCGATGGCCGGAGCCGTGTCCTGCGTCACCTGAGTAGTGACCGGATCGATCATGTTGTAGGCGCCGTCATCGTCCGCCGGCGTCGGATCGGGCGGTTCGCTGTCGGCACAGGCGGCGAGCACCAGAAGGGCCGAAAAGGCGACCAAGCGGGGCATGAAGTCTCTCCTCCAACATGACGGACGGCTGATGCGACCGCTCCTCAAAGCCTGATTTGGCTCTCCTGACAAGGCCGGCAGAACCCCGGATCGCCAGCCGCATGCCGTCGCGGCATCCATGATCGCCCAGCCGAGTGGAGCGCAATCGCAATGATGGGTCAGGCCCGCCTCTTGCCCATCCTGATCTGCCGCTGCTTGCCATAGCGGGTCTTGCGCGTGCCGGGCTTGCCCTCGTTGGAACGCCCCATAAGCGGCGCCTTCTTCTCATGATCGGGAAGCCCGAGCTCGTCGGCTTCGAGGCGGCGGATTTCGTCGCGCAGGCGGCCGGCTTCCTCGAACTCCAGGTCGGCGGCGGCGGCGCGCATGCGCTTTTCAAGATCCTCGATATAGGCGCGCAGATTGTGCCCGACGAGATGGGGCGCCTCCTCGTCGCCGGTGTCGACGACGACGCTGTCGCGCTGCGACACGTCGGCGAGCACATCGGCGATGTTGCGCTTGATGGTGGTCGGCGTGATGCCGTGGGCCTCGTTATATTCCCGCTGCTTCTCGCGCCGCCGATCGGTTTCGCGCAGCGCCCGTTCCATCGAGCCGGTGATGCGGTCGGCGTAGAGGATGACGCGCCCCTCGACGTTGCGCGCGGCGCGGCCGATGGTCTGGATGAGCGAGGTCTCGGAGCGAAGGAAGCCCTCCTTGTCGGCATCCAAGATCGCGACGAGGCCGCATTCGGGGATGTCGAGACCTTCGCGGAGCAGGTTGATGCCCACCAGCACGTCGTAGACGCCTAGTCGAAGGTCGCGGATCAGCTCGATGCGCTCCAAGGTCTCGACGTCGGAGTGCATATAGCGGACCTTCAGCCCCGCCTCGTGGAGGAACTCGGTCAAATCCTCCGCCATGCGCTTGGTGAGCGTGGTGACGAGAGTGCGGTAGCCCTTCTTCGCCGTCTCCCTCGCCTCGTGGATGAGGTCGTCGACCTGATCCTCGACCGGCTTGATCTCGACCGGCGGATCGATGAGGCCCGTGGGGCGAATGACCTGCTCGGAGAAGACGCCGCCCGTCTGCTCCATCTCCCATGGCCCGGGGGTCGCCGAGACCGCCACCGACTGGGGCCGCATCGCGTCCCATTCGTTGAAGCGCAGCGGCCGGTTGTCGATGCAGCTCGGCAGGCGGAAGCCATATTCGGCGAGCGTGATCTTCCGCCGATGGTCGCCCCGCGCCATCGCGCCGATCTGCGGCACCGTCTGGTGGCTCTCGTCGACGAATAGCAGCGCGTTCTCGGGCAGATATTCGAACAGGGTCGGCGGCGGCTCGCCGGGCAGGCGGCCGGTAAGGAAGCGGCTGTAATTCTCGATCCCGGCGCAGGAGCCGGTCGCCGCGATCATCTCGAGGTCGAAATTGGTACGCTGCTCGAGCCGCTGCGCCTCCAGCAGTTTGCCCTCCGCCTGAAGCTCCTTCAGCCGCTCGGCGAGCTCGTGGCGGATCGCCTCCATCGCCTGTTTGAGCGTCGGCCCCGGCGTCACATAGTGGGAATTGGCGTAGACCTTCACATAATCGAGGCTGGCGACCTTCTTTCCGGTCAGCGGATCGAACTCGACGATCTCCTCGATCTCGTCGCCGAAGAAATTGATCCGCCAGGCCGTGTCCTCATAGTGGCTGGGGAAAATCTCCAGATTGTCGCCCCTCACCCGGAAATTGCCGCGCGCGAACGCCTGGTCGTTGCGCTTGTACTGGAGGGCGACGAGCTTTCGGATGATCTCGCGCTGGTCGACCGTCTCGCCCTTCTTGAGGCTGAAGACCATCGCCGAATAGGTTTCGACCGAGCCGATGCCGTAGAGGCAGGAGACGGAGGCGACGATGATCACGTCGTCCCGCTCCAGCAGCGCCCGGGTGGCCGAATGGCGCATCCGGTCGATCGCCTCGTTCACCGAGCTTTCCTTCTCGATGTACGTGTCCGAGCGAGGCACGTAGGCTTCCGGCTGGTAATAATCGTAATAGCTGACGAAATATTCGACGGCATTCTCCGGAAAGAAGCTCTTGAACTCCCCGTAGAGCTGGGCGGCGAGGATCTTGTTCGGCGCCAGCACCAGCGCCGGGCGCTGCAGCGTTTCGATCACCTTCGCCATGGTGAAGGTCTTGCCGGAGCCGGTAACGCCCAAGAGCACCTGGGTCTGCTCGCCCGCGTCGATCTGTTCGACAAGTTCCTTGATCGCCGTCGGCTGGTCGCCGGCGGGCTCATAGTCCGACACGATCTTGAAGCGCTTGCCGCCTTCAGCCTTTTCCGGCCGCTGCGGTCGGTGGGGAACGAAGCTTGTCCCGGTTTCCGGCTCGTCGAGACCGGTGCGAATCTGGATGGCCATGGCGGCAATATGGTCATGGTGGCCGATCTGCGCTACCTTGGCGGGACAAGACGACTAGGGGGGATTGCGGATGCGTAGGCTCGCACTCATTCCACTGCTTGTGACCGCCGCCTGCTCCGACGCCACGGCGGACCAGGAAACACCGAAAGTCGAAGTCGCCTCGGCGCTGCAGCCGGGACAATGGGAGATCTCACGGGAAGTCACTCGCCTTGTCGCCACCGACAAGGGGAAGCCGGCGCTCGACCAAGAGGTCGGAAGCCACACGACCTTCAGCCATTGCCTGACGGCGGCCGATGCCGAGAAGCCCGATGCCACGCTGTTCGCCGGGATAGAGGGCGAGACGTGCGAATATAAGAATTTCTACATGTCGCGCGGCCGTATCAACGTCTCGATCGCCTGCACGCCGCCCGATCTCGGCGGCCAGGTGATGCGGACGATCGACGGCAAGTTCACCGCCGACAGCATCGAAGCCAGCGCGAGCGCCGACACCTATTTCGGCGCCTATGGCGATGTCAGCATCGCGGCCAAGTTGATCGGACGACGCATCGGCGAGTGCGCGCCTGATCAAAACGCATAGGGTCAGGCGGCGCGCCAACGCTGCCGTCCCAACGTCCAGGGAAGGAACTTCTGCGCGCTGATCCGTGCGCGGTTACTCGCTCGTCACTTCCTGGAAATGCTCGGGCACGGGAGGATAGATCACGGGCTTGCCGCCATAGCGCTCCTCGAGGGCAGCGCGACGTCGATCCCTAGAATCCTCGTTCGGATCGAGCTCTTCGGCATATCTGAACTGGGCGTCGAACTGGCTGCCGTCGACCTCATATTCCATGACTACCCACCGCAGGGCCTCATCCCAATTTTCGGCTTCCCAAGCGTCGTGCAGGAGGCCGACAAGCTCCGGCGTGGGTTCAAAGTAGCGGACGGTCTCGCCCTCGTCCTTGAACACCCCAGCGACGACCGCGCCGTCATCGAGCTCGGCATAGATGTACAACCCGTCGGGGTCGCCGCCGACGATCGCCGCCCCCTCACCGCCTATCGCATTCAGGATCGGACCGATCTCGTCGAACTTGTCCTGAGCCGCCTCTTGCCTCGCCCTCTTCTGCCCATTGGCGTTCGAGGTCGCCATAGATGTGGACACCAGCGCCTGGGTGGGAAGCGTTGCAGGCGTCGCGCGGACCGTTGGAGCGGGCAGCGACACGGCGACCGCCATCGTCATTGGAACACCGATCCGCGCGACCCATTTCAGCCTGCGACGGTTTCGAGCGCCGACGCGCCGGATTGAGTGCGACCCCATCACGCTCCCTCTTCGTGAACCTGTGGCAAAGCTCTAGCGCAAAAGCGAGAACATAACAAGAACTGACTCATTACGTACTATGCTGCCCGAATGACCTATGACGCCGCTGGTTCGAGATCAGCGGCAGGCGGGTCGGTGGCTGCGCAATGGGATAGCCAGCGACGCCAGCAGGCGCTACCAATCCTCAAAAATGAGGGGATTGATCGATGCGCCTGACGCCTTTGCTTCTTGCCACTGTTCTGATCGCCGCGCCCGCGCTCGCCGCGCCGGACTTCGCCGACGAGGTGAAGGCCGATTACGACGAGCATCTCGAAGCGCTGTTCATCGATTTCCACAAGAATCCGGAGCTGAGCTACGTCGAGAACCGCACCGCCGGGATCATCGCCAAGGAGCTCCGCGCGGCCGGAGCGACGGTGACGGAGGGCGTCGGCGGCACCGGCGTCGTTGGCATCATGAAGAATGGCGAGGGCCCGACCGTGCTGGTCCGCGCCGACATGGACGGCCTTCCAGTCAAGGAGGCGAGCGGCCTTCCCTATGCCTCCACCGCGACCCAGGTCGACATCGAAGGCCAGAAGATGCCGGTGATGCACGCCTGCGGCCATGACGTGCATATCACCTCGCTGATCGGCACCGCCCGCCGCCTCGCCGCGATGAAGGATCGCTGGAAGGGCACTATCGTGTTCATCGCCCAACCCGCCGAGGAGCGGATCGGCGGCGCCCGCAAGATGCTGGAGGACGGCCTCTACACCCGCTTTCCCAAGCCCGACTATGCGTTGGCCTTCCATGTCTCCTCCGGCACCCCGACCGGCAAGCTTATCATGGAACCGGGCCTCAACGCCTCCTCGTCCGACAGCGTCGACATCATCATCCACGGCGTCGGCGCGCACGGCGCCAGTCCCCATACCGGCAAGGACCCGATCGTGATGGGGGCCGAGGTCATCATGGCACTCCAGACCCTGGTCAGCCGCGAGATTTCTCCGCTGAAGCCCGGCGTCGTCACCGTCGGCGCCTTCCACTCGGGCCTCAAGCACAACATCATCTCCGACCGCGCCGAGATGCAGCTCACCGTCCGCTCCGACGATGAGGAGACGCGGCAGACGTTGCTGCAGGGCATCAAGCGCATCGCCGTCAATGTCGGCCGGATGAATGGCCTGCCCGACGCCAAGCTGCCGGAGGTGAAGGTCAGCCGCGAATCCACGCCGGCGACGATGAACGATGCCGAACTCACCGCCCGCATGCGCGAGGCCTTCCAACGCGCGTTCGGCAAGGACGTGCTCCACTCCGAACCGCGCGAAGGCATGGGCGCGGAAGACTTTGCCTATTTCGTCCAGCCGGAGCTTGGCGTCCCCGGTGCCTATTTCGCCGTCGGCGGCACGCCCCAGGCGGAGATCGACGCGTCCGAAAATGGCGGGCCTCCGATTCCGTCCCACCATTCGCCGCTCTTCAAGATCGAGCCCGAACCTTCCGTCCGCCTCGGCACCGAGGCGATGACGGTCGCCGTGCTCGACCTTCTCTCTCCCGCCCGCGCTTCGGCCGCCGCGCAATGATCTTCAGGAGTTTCCTACTATGAGACTAGCCGCCTTCACCTTCGCCGCTCTCCTTCCCCTTGCCGGCTGCAACCTGTTCGACGCCCCCAAGCAGGAGGGCGGAGACATGTCCGCCGAAGAAGTCGCCGAACAGCTCGCCGACATGAAGATCCAGCCGGGCCAGTGGGAGGCCACCAACGAGATCATCTCGGCGAGCGCGCCGGGCGTGCCGGAGGAAGCCCTGGCGCAGATGGTCGGCCAGAAGACCACGGTTAGCAACTGCATCACGCCCGAGCAGGCGGCCCAGCCCAACGCCAATTTCCTCGCCGTCCAGAAGACCAGCGACTGCACCTATCAGGACTGGTCGATGCAGGACGGCCGGATGACCGGCACCATGACCTGCACCGGCGGCCAGCTCCCGGGCACGATGGTGATGAAGATGGACGGCACCTACAGCGACGAAGCCTATGACATGACGATGGACATGGAGACGGGCGGCCTGCCGGGCGGCGTCACCATGACCGTCAAGGCCCGCACCAGCGGCGAACGCGTCGGCGAATGCGTCGGCTGAGGCGCAGAGAAGCTCGCCGATCCGTCGTTGCGAGGAGCAAAGCGACGAAGCCATCCAGGCTTGCCTATTCGCCGCACTGGATGGCTTCGCTCCGCTCGCAATGAGGGCCGCTTTCAGCGAGAAGGACCAGGCATGATCGGCGCCACTGGCCCCTTCGTGGTCGTCTGGCGGTACGAAGTCGCCGATGCCAATCGCGAGGCCTTCGAGCGTGTCTACGGCCGCGACGGCGACTGGGCGCGGCTGTTCGCTACCGCTGAAGGCTTCATCGAAACCGAGCTGCTGGCGGGCGGCGGCGGAATATACATAACGCTCGATCGGTGGCGATCGTGGTCTGACTTCGAGGCGTTTAAGGCCGCAGCCGGCGAGGCCTACCGGGCGCTGGACGAGCAATGCGCGGCGCTGACCGTCCGGGAGGAGAGGATAGGCGCGTTCAACGTCGCCGCTTAGACGGACCCTAGAGGCCGGGCACCTCGAACGATCCGCCCGCCTCGACCGTCACGAAACGGTCCCGCGCGCCTGCCCTCGTCCTCTTCAGCGCCTCCAGCCGGCGCAGCGGATCGTCGATCGGCTCCCAGGTGAGCTGGAACGTGCCCCAATGGATGCCCAGCGCCGCCGCCGGATCGAGCTGATCGAAGAGCCGCATCGCCTCTTCCGGATTGATGTGGTTCACCGCCATGAAATCGCGCGGCTCATATGCGCCGATCGGGATCAGGGCCAGGCGGAACGGCCCGTGCGCCGCCGCTTCCGTCGCCCAGCTTCCGTCGCCCCAGCCGGTGTCTCCGGCGAAGTAGATGTTTCCGCCCGGGAGCGTCACCGTGAAGGCCGACCACAAGGCACGGTTCCGATCGGTGCCCCAGCGCGAGCTCCAATGATGGTTGCGCTCCACCATCACCTCGACGCCGTCGGTCACTCGAGCGCGCCCGCCCCAATCCAGCGCCGTCGCCTCGATCCCCTCGTCCTTGAGGATCGTGTCGTTGCCGAGGCCGGTGAGGATCAGCGGCCGGTCCCGCTTCCACAGCCGCTTGAGCGTCGCCAGATCGAGATGATCGTAATGATTGTGGCTGACGAGCACGAGGTCGATCGGCGGCAGGTCCTCGAACCGCACGCCCGGGGCCCGCACCCGCATGGGCCCAATGAAGGAGAAGGGCGACACCCGCTCGGACCAGACCGGATCGGTGAGGATGTTGAGGCCGCGGGTCTGGACCAGCACCGTCGCATGGCCGATCCAGGTGACGCGCATCGCCTCACCCTCCACCCGTCGCGGCGGCACCGTCTGCCTGACCGGCACCCGGTCCGGCCATTCCGCCGCCGCGCCGGTCGATCCGCCGATCAGGAATGACAGCCGTCCCCGCTCGTGCACCTCGACCTCCGCCGCGTTGCCGCCCGGATTGAAGAAGCGCTCGCCGTCATAATGGCCGCTCGCAGGGCCATCATAATAGATGCGGTCGAGGAAGGGCGGCACCAGGGTTGGGGCGAAGCACAGCCCCATGACGAGGAACAGCAGCGCCGCGCCGAGGCGCTTCATCCAGATACGCATGGCCCCGCATAGCAAAGCGCCGCCGCCCCGCAACCGGCGGCGTGCGAGCCGATGCGAGCCGGCGCCTGGCTAGGCGACGGCGGGCCTTTCTCCCGTCGGCGAGGCGCCGACCCATGCCCAGGCCTGCGCCTCCTCGTCCGCCTGGAAATGCCGCATGTCCACGCGGAAGAGCGGGTCGAGCATCGCGATCCATGACTTCAACCAGTCCGGTCCGCCGACCACGGCATAGCGTTCGACATGGCGAAGCATGCGCGATTTCATCTCGAAATAGTCGCGATTGGCGTAAGCCGACATCTCGACACCGCCGAAGTCGCGCACGCGGCCGACGACGCGCAAAGGCTCGCCGCGATCCAGCGCCGGCTGGAAGGCGCGGACCAGCGCCTCGAGTTCCTGCACGGTGACCCTTCCGTCGATCTCGAAGCCGAGCACGTCCGGCTTGTCCGTGTCGATGATCTTGAGCGCCGGGCGGTGGGGGTGCTCGACCTTGCCCTCGACCCAGGCGAGCGCCTGTTCGCGCTCGGCTAGGATGAAGGTCTCGTAGCGAACCTTGGGCAGCAACGCGCTCTCGATCCGGGCGGCCCACCGGATCCAGGACTGATCCGCGACCACGGCGATGCGGCCAAACCGCTCCAGCCGGCCGAGCAAACCGGTGGCGCGGACGACATAGGCGCCCATGCCGTCCATATCGACGCCGGAAAGCGCCTCTACCTCCACATAGAAGTGCGTCCGCTCCCGCGCCGACAGCGAGGCCTCGACACGGTCCAGCACGGCGCCGAAATCGCGCGCCTCCACGCGGCCGTCGATGCGGACCGCGATGGCGGAGTCGGTGGTGGGAAGAAATTCGAGCATTCGCGCCTCCTTGCGGTGGGCAACGCGGTCCGCCGGCGCTTCCGATCCATGACCACCGGAGAAGGGGTGCCTTGCGCCGGCCCACGGAACCCTTACTGCACCGAAACGCTCTTAGCACCGGAAAGGAAGATGAAGATGCGCCACTCCCTTCTCGCCCTCCTCCTCGGCGCCCTCACGCTCGGCGGCTGCGCCACCTTGGGGATGGGCCGCGCCGGTGACGAGCTGGTCGGCGAGGCGCTGAGGATGCAGACGTCGCGCGGCCAGATCACGCACTTGCTCTTCCAGGGCGACGGCACCGTCCGCGCCGCCTTCGGCGAGAGCGTCGTCACGGGCCGCTGGTCGGTCGAGAACCGCAACCTCTGCTTCTACTGGACAGGGGCTCCGCGCGAATGCTGGCCCTACGCCGCGCCCTTCCGGCGCGGCGAGACCCGCGCTCTCACCAGCGACCGCGGCAACGCCATCCGCGTGACGCGCCAATGAAAAGGGCCGCCCGAGGGCGACCCTTTGCTTACCAGGATGGAGAAAAGGAGGCGGTATTTACGCCGCCTCGAACTCGTCCTCGTCGGCCATTACGGGGCCGCTGTCCTGGCCCTTGGCGTCGACATCGCGGTCGACCAGCTCGATGATGGCGATCGGCGCGGCGTCCGAGGCGCGGATGCCGGCCTTGATGATGCGGGTATAGCCACCGTTGCGATCGGCGTAGCGATCGGCCAGCACGTCGAACAGCTTCTTCAGCTGCGTGTCGTCGAGCAGGCGCGAATGGGCGAGGCGACGATTGGAGAGGCCGCCCTTCTTGGCGAGCGTGATCAGCTTCTCGACATAGGGACGAAGCTCTTTCGCCTTGGCGGTGGTGGTGGTGATCTGCTCATGCTTGATGAGCGCGGCCGCCATGTTGCGGAACAGGGCCGCCCGGTGACTGGAAGTACGCTGGAGCTTACGCCCGCCGACGCGATGACGCATGGGTCTTACCTTTCGTTCGTCCCGGAGCCGTTCAAGGTACTCCGGACCAGGCCGCCAAATGGGGGACGGCCCAAACCCCAAACAAAACAGCGGAGCCGCGGCCCCGCCTCATATGCCGCGCTCCCAAAGCCGATTGCGCCCGCAGAGTCAAGCTTCGCGCGTTCGGAGCACGCTTAGGAACTAGCGAGGGTCAAAGCAGTTAGGGCTGCCAAGGAGACCGATCCATGGCTCGCTATAACATCGAGTTGAGAACCGAGAGCCGTGTGTCGGAGACGCTGCAGGTTGAAAAAGCCGATCTCACCGAGCTGCGGATCGAGGTCGCTCGCTTCGTCGGTGACCTCCTGAAAGATCACGCCAACCAAATCTGGATCGATGAAGACTGGCGAGTCGACGTAACGGACCAAACCGGCCTCATCCTCTATGTGATGCAGATCACGGCCACAAACTCGGCAGCCACGGCACCGCTTCGTCGCTAAACGGCAGGGGCGCACCGGGGCGGGAACCGGCTCGGGCAGGCATCGTTCGACTGGAATGATCTATGCCGTTATCCCGGTCCTGGTGCTGGGCATGCTAAGCTATATGTTCTGGCGCACCGCAGCTCAGATGCGGCGCGACCGCGTATTCAACGAGCGGAAAGCAACGCGCGGGAAGAGAGCTTTCACGCGGCTGCACCGGGCGCGTTTCCTCCTCAACCGCGCCTTTCGCCTCACGAACGAGGAGCCGCCCTGGCATTCCGAGCTGCGGAGCAGGCTCGATCAGGTCCCGGCAGCCGCGGATGAAACAGTCGAGCGCCGACCTGCGACCGGTGCGGCGGCTCCGACGAACCGCGCGTGAAACCATCTTCAACGATCCACGTTTTTCGCACACGCCATGATTATTCCTTTCGATATCAAAGGGGTGCCGGATGTTTGACTACGCGATCATAAGTGAAACCGTTGACGGCGAGCGTGATCGGGAAATCGGCCGGTTCGCCGATGACGATGCGGCGATCGCCTACTGCCTGCCAATCGCTCGCGGCCGGCTGGTGGAAGTATGGCGAGCGGGGAAGCTGGTCGCGACCGTCGACGAGAGGCCATGCGCCGCGATGGTGGCTTGAGGAGCCACACCTGCCTCGTGCAGCCGCAGGCCATCAACCGATTTGAAGATTGCGAGGCCTAAACAAAAAGGGCCGCCAATTTGGCGGCCCTTCCTGTCTTAATACCGGTAGAAGCAATCTTATCCGAGCAGTTCCTGCTCCAGCTTCTTGGCCATTTCCTCGATATTCTCAGGCGGCCAGCCGGGGATGTCCATGCCGAGGCGGAGGCCCATCGACGAGAGCACTTCCTTGATCTCGTTCAGGGACTTGCGGCCGAAGTTCGGCGTGCGGAGCATTTCCGCTTCCGTCTTCTGGACGAGGTCGCCGATGTAGATGATGTTGTCGTTCTTCAGGCAGTTGGCGCTCCGGACCGACAGCTCGAGCTCGTCCACCTTCTTGAGAAGATAGCGGTTGAGCTGGTTGGCGTCGGCTTCGGCCTCGGTCGCGGTGGCGGCGACGCCGGTCGGCATCTGCGTCATCGTCAGCGCCTCGTCGAAGTGGACGAAGAGCTGCAGCTGGTCCTGGAGGATGCGCGCGGCATAGGCGACGGCATCGTCGGGCGTCACCGTGCCGTCGGTCTCGATCGTCAGGGTCAGCTTGTCATAGTCGAGCTCCTGCCCGACGCGGGTGTTCTCGACCTTATAGCTGACCTGGCGCACCGGCGAGTAGAGCGCGTCGATCGGGATGAGGCCGATCGGCGCGTCGGCCGGACGGTTGGCCGCGGCGGGGACATAGCCCTTCCCGGTCTCGGCGATGAGCTCCATGTTGAGCGTCGCGCCCTCGTCCAGATGGCAGATGATGAGGTCCGGGTTCATCACCTCGATGTCGCCGGTCGTCGCGATCTGGCCGGCGGTGACTTCGCCCGGGCCGGTGGCGGAAAGCTGGAGCCGCTTGGTGCCCTCGCCTTCCATCTTCAGCGCGACCTGCTTCACGTTGAGGACGATGTCGGTGACGTCCTCGCGGACGCCCTGGAGCGACGAGAATTCGTGCAGCACGCCCTCGATCTTCATCGAGGTGACCGCGGCGCCCTGGAGCGAGGAGAGGAGCACGCGGCGAAGCGAGTTGCCGAGCGTCAGGCCGAAACCACGCTCCAGCGGTTCGGCGACGAACGTCGCCTTGCGCTTGGCGTCGCCTCCGGGCTTCTTCTCCAGCTGGTTGGGCTTCTTCATTTCCTGCCAGTTTTTAGCGTTGACGGCCATGATCTTCCCTTGGCTGTGTGGGAAGCGCTGGGGGTCGCGCCTCCCGATCAAAATGTTCAGCGGCGGTGCCGTTCCACGGCGCCTCCGATTTTTTAGACGCGGCGGCGCTTGGAGGGCCGGACGCCGTTGTGCGGGATCGGCGTCACGTCGCGGATTGACGTGATCTGGAACCCGACCGCCTGCAGCGCGCGGAGCGCCGATTCGCGGCCCGATCCGGGACCCTTCACTTCGACCTCGAGCGTGCGCACGCCATGGTCGGCGGCTTTCTTGCCCGCGTCTTCCGCCGCGACCTGGGCGGCGTAGGGCGTCGACTTGCGCGACCCCTTGAAGCCCATCATGCCGGCCGAGGACCAGGCGATCGCATTGCCCTGGGCGTCGGTGATGGTGATCATCGTGTTGTTGAAGCTGGCGTTCACATGGGCGACGCCGGCGGTGATGTTTTTGCGCTCGCGCCTACGAAGGCGCTGAGGTTCGCGTGCCATATTTCTCTACCTATCCTGAGAAGATCACGAAGCTGACGAGTCAGCTTACTTCTTTTTGCCGGCGATCGGCTTCGCCTTGCCCTTGCGGGTGCGCGCGTTGGTGTGCGTGCGCTGGCCGCGAACCGGGAGGCCCTTGCGGTGACGGAGGCCCCGATAGGAAGCGAGGTCCATCAGCCGCTTGATGTTCATCGCCACTTGGCGGCGAAGGTCGCCTTCGACGGTGTAGTCGGCGTCGATCGCTTCGCGGATCTGGAGAACCTCCTGGTCGGTGAGGTCCTGCACCCGGCGCTCGCTGGCGATGTTCAGCTTGCTCGTGATCTCCTTGGCCTTGGTGCGCCCAATGCCGTGGATATAAGTCAGCGCGATTTCGACGCGCTTGTTCGAAGGGATGTTCACCCCTGCAATACGTGCCATCTACTAGTTTCTCCTGCTCCACAGGGCGGCGGGCAAAGCCGCCCTATCTCAGCGCTTTGAACCCTTAAAACAGGCACAGCCGACGCGCGCACGAATGCGCCGCCGGTCGACCGGTTGAACGGGATAGGTGGCAATTAGGGATGCGCCGTGCGCGAGTCAAGCCGGAACGCAGGGCACCAAGAGGCAAATTGGACCGCCGCCCGCAAGGGGCGGCGGTCCAATCCAGCGTCAGACGACGCCGAACGCCAGCATGGCGTCGGCGACCTTCTTGAATCCGGCGATGTTGGCGCCGCGGACATAATCGACATAGTCGCTGCCGTCGCGCCGGCCATAGGTGAGGCAGCGCCCGTGGATGCCATCCATGATGTCGCGCAGCAGCTGCTGAAGCTCGGCTTCCTTCCAGCTGATGCGCGCCGAATTCTGGCTCATCTCTAGGCCGGAGACGGCGACGCCGCCGGCATTGGCCGCCTTGCCGGGCGCATAGAGGATCTGCGCGTCGCGGAAGACATGCGCGCCTTCAAGATCGGTGGGCATGTTGGCGCCCTCGGACACGGCGATGCAGCCGTTCTTGACCAGAGCACGGGCATCGTCGGCCAGCAGCTCGTTCTGCGTCGCGCATGGCAGCGCGACATCGCACTCGACGCCCCAGGGCCGCTTGCCGGCGTGGAAGGTCGCGCTCTTGAATTCGTCCGCATATTGGGAAATTCGACCGCGGCGCTTGGTCTTGTGCGCCTTCACCCAGTCTATCTTCTCCTGGTCGATTCCGTCGGGATCGTGGACGAAGCCTTCGCTGTCCGAAAGGGTCAGCACCTTGCCGCCCAGCTGCACGACCTTCTCCGCGGCGTGGGTGGCGACGTTGCCCGATCCGGAGATGACGGCGCGCTTGCCGGCCAGCTCCTGCCCCCGCGTCTTCAGCATATTCTCCAGGAAATAAACCGCGCCATAACCGGTCGCTTCGGTGCGGATCAGCGAGCCGCCATATTCGAGGCCCTTGCCGGTGAGGACGCCTTCGAAGCTGTTGGTGATGCGCTTATACTGGCCGAACATGTAGCCGATCTCGCGCGCGCCGACGCCGATATCGCCGGCCGGCACGTCGATGTTGGCGCCGATGTGGCGGTAGAGCTCGGTCATGTAGCTCTGGCAGAAGCGCATGATTTCGGCGTCGCTCTTGCCCTTGGGATTGAAGTTCGCGCCGCCCTTGCCGCCACCCATGGGCAGGCCCGTCAGCGCGTTTTTGAACGTCTGCTCGAAGGCGAGGAATTTAAGGACGCTCTCCGTCACCGACGGATGGAAGCGAATGCCGCCCTTGTAGGGGCCGATGGCGTTGTTGTTCTGGACGCGCCAGCCGCGCTGGACGCGGATATTGTGGTTGTCATCCTCCCAGCAGACGCGGAACGAAACCACCCGGTCCGGCTCCGCGATGCGGCGAAGTATCTGCCAGCGGTGATATTCTTCCTTGTCCTGGATGAAGTCGAAAATGTCCTCGGCCACTTCCTCGACAGCCTGGACGAATTCCGGCTGCGCCGGATTGCGGCGCTTCACGCCCTCCATGAAGGCGTTGAAATCGACATGCTCCGACGCCTTTGGGACAGATCCCCCCCTGTTCATACACCCGCTCCCTGATGAAATATGCGCGAAAAGCTTTACCCCCCTCGGCTCGCGCGGAGTCGAGAACGGGCAACCATAGCATGTTTTGAGAGAATTCTAGCGAGACCTAATCGGCCGACTTGGCAGATCTGCCGAGATACTCGGCCAGTCGGGCGAGTTGTTGTCCCATCACCTGGTCGATGATGGGCGCGAGCTTGGCGGCACTGCCGCGGATATAGCCGCCGACGACGTAGCTTTGCGTGATTTCGGTGCCGCCATCGACCGGCTTCAGCTGCCAGGTGAGCGTGCCGGTCGCGGCTTCGGACTGGAGGGGGCCGAGGCTGCCCTGCAACCTCAGCGTCTGGCCGGGGCGGGCATAGATGATGCGCCCATGCTCGATCGTGCCGCCGTCGTCCGGAATGGTCTCGCAGAAGCAGCCGCCGGCCTTCGCGACCAGGGTCATGTTGGACGCATCGCCGGAATAGGTATGTTCCGAATCCCACCATTCGCCGATGCGCGTCAGCGCGGCATAGGTCTTGGCCGGCGACACCTTGACCACCGCTTTCGCCTCGGCCTCAAACCCGATGGGCGTAGCGGGCTTCACATCGGCGACTGCCGGAGATGCCGTCGCGAGGAGCACCAGCGCCAGGAAAGCGGGCCTCATCATTCTCACCTCCGAAGTCGACCGCGCGAGATCGGCGCCAGCTTACCATTTTCCGGAGCAAAAGGTGATGACCTTCGCGCGTTCCGCCGCGGCAGAGCGGCTGGCGACCCGCGGGCCAGGCCGACGCTAGGCCCCGCCGTCGAGGATCGCCTCGATGGCGTCGTTGACCTCGGCAATCGGTGCCATTCCGTCGGCCCGCCGGACCAGCCCCTTCGCCTCGTAATGGGGCAGGATCGGCGCGGTCTTGGCGCGATATTCGGCGAGACGGTTGCGAACCGTCTCCTCATTGTCGTCCGGCCGGCGCTTGAACTCGCGGCTGCCGCAGACGTCGCAGACGCCCTCCACGAGCGGACGCTTGTAGCGCTCATGATAGCCGGTGCCGCAGCTGGCGCAGGAGAAGCGGCCGGTGATGCGGTCGATCAGGGCGTCCTCGTCGACGACCAGTTCGATGACATGATCGAGCGCCATGCCCTTCTGGGTCAGCAGGCGCTCCAGCGATTCCGCCTGGGCGACGGTCCGGGGATAGCCGTCGAGGATGAAGCCCTTCCGGACATCGTCATGGTCGAGCCGTTCCGACAGGATGCCGGTCACGATCTCGTCCGAGACCAGATCGCCGGCGTCCATCACCGCCTTGGCCTTGAGGCCGACCTCGCTCTTGGCGGCGACCGCGGCGCGGAGCATGTCCCCGGTCGAGAGCTGGACCATGCCTCGCTCCGCTTCCAGCCGGCTCGCCTGGGTCCCCTTGCCTGCCCCCGGAGGCCCCAGCAGTATGATGTTCACCTCGAGCGCCCGCCTTTCAGCTTCGCCTTCTTGATGAGGTCGCCATATTGGTGCGCGATGAGGTGGCTCTGGATCTGGGTCATCGTGTCCATGGTGACGTTCACGACAATGATGAGGCTGGTGCCGCCGAGGTAGAAGGGAATGCCGGCGCGGGCGATCAGATATTCGGGAATGAGGCAGGTCAGCGTCAGATAGGCGGCGCCGACGACCGTGATGCGGGTCAGCACATAATCGAGATATTCCTCTGTGCGCTTGCCGGGGCGGATGCCGGGAATGAAGCCACCATAGCGCTTCAAATTGTCGGCGGTCTCCTCCGGATTGAACACCACGGCGGTGTAGAAGAAGCAGAAGAAGGCGATGCCGGCGCCGTAGAGGAACATGTAGAGCGGCGCGCCGTGCTGGAGCGCAGTCGTCACCGTGATCAGCATGTCGCCCCAGAAGCTCTCGCCCTGGACGCGGTTGCCGGCGAACTGCGCGACCGTCAGCGGCATCAGCAGCAGCGACGAGGCGAAGATCGGCGGGATGACGTTCGCCGTGTTGATCTTCAGCGGCAGGTGCGAGCGTTCCGCCTGCATCTGGCCCCGTGCCGTCTGGCGCTTGGGATATTGGATGAGGATGCGGCGCTGCGCGCGCTCCATGAAGCAGATGAAGCCGATGAGGCCGAGCCCCAGGGCCATCACCGCCATGATGAGCAGCGGCGACAGGCTGCCGGTCCGCCCGCCCTCGAACACCTGGGCGAGCGCGGTCGGCATCTGGGCCACGATGCCGGCCATGATGATGAGGCTGACGCCATTGCCGATGCCGCGGCTGGTGATCTGCTCACCGAGCCACATCAGGAACATGGTGCCGCCGACAAGGCTGACGACGGTCGTGGCGCGGAACATCAGGCCGGGATCGATCACGGCCGAGCCGCCCTGGCCCGAGCCCCAGCCCTCTAGACCAACGGCAATGAAATAGCCCTGGATGATGCAGAGGAAGACGGTGCCGTAGCGGGTATATTGGTTGATCTTCTTGCGACCGCTCTCGCCCTCTTTCTTGAGGGCGGCCAGCGTCGGCGACATCGACGTCGCGAGCTGCACCACGATCGAGGCCGTGATGTAGGGCATGACGCCGAGCGCGATGAGGCTCATCCGCTCAAGGCTGCCGCCCGAGAAGGTGTTGAAGAAATCGAGGACGGTGCCCCGGGTCGTGTCGAACAGGGTCGAAAGCGCCCGCGGGTCGATGCCGGGCAGCGGCACGAAGCTCAGCAGGCGGAAGATGATCAGCGCGCCGAGGGTGAACCACAGGCGCTTCTTGAGATCGGTCGCCTTGGCGAAGTTGGCCAGTGAGAGATTGGCGGCCAGTTGTTCGGCTTGCGATGCCATGTGTGTTTCGACCCCGGAAAAGAATGTGGCGGCGGGAGAATGTTCGCCCCCGCCGCCTCATATAGTGATCGGTCGCGGCCTGTCAGCCCTCAACCGAGAAGATCAGGCTTTCGCCTTGGCGGCCTTCTTGGCGCTGCCCTTCTTGGCGGCCGCCTTTTCAGCCGCAGGAACGACCCCGATCAGCTCGACCGAACCACCGGCCTTCTCCACCGCCTCGCGGGCACCCGCAGACGCGCCGGCGACGACGAACTTCAGCTTGGCGCTGATCTCGCCCTTGCCGAGCAGGCGGACGCCATCCTTGCCGCCACGCGCGAGGCCAGCTGCCTTAAGCGCGGCATGGTCGATCGTGCCCTTGCCGTCGAGCTTGCCGGCGTCGACCGCCTTCTGGACGGCACCGAGGTTCACCTCGGCATAATCCTTGGCGAAGATGTTGTTGAAGCCCCGCTTCGGCAACCGCATGTGGAGCGGCATCTGACCGCCCTCGAAGCCCCAGATGGAGACGCCCGAGCGGCTCTTCTGGCCCTTCTGGCCGCGGCCGCCGGTCTTGCCGAGGCCGGAACCGATGCCGCGTCCGACACGGACGCGGGACTTGCGGGCACCTTTGTTGTCGCGGAGATCGTTGAGATTCATTGTCTGCACTCGCTTTCGCTTTTTTCGCGCTTAGTTTGACCGTCACCCCGGCGAAGGCCGGGGTCTCAGGCCGAAAAGGTCGCGGCGGGTCTCGCCGAGATTCCGGCCTTCGCCGGGATGACGGAGTGTTACTCCGCCACCGTCACCATATGCTGCACCTTCCGAATCATGCCGCGCACCTCGGGGGTGTCGTTCAGCTCGACCGTCTTGTGCATCTTGTTGAGGCCCAGGCCGATCAGCGTCTTGCGCTGGTCGGGCGTGCGCCGGATCGGGGATCCCGTCTGGGTGATCTTGATCGTCGCCATGGGACGCTTACTCCGTGACTGCTTCGGCTTCGGCCTGAGCCTCGGCCGCGCCCAGGCCGGCACGACGCGACATCAGGTCGGCAATCTTCTTGCCGCGACGCTGCGCCACCGCCTTGGGGCTGGACTGATCGCCAAGCGCCTCGAAGGTCGCCCGGATCATGTTGTAGGGGTTGGACGTGCCGACCGACTTGGTCACGACGTCCGCCACGCCCAGGCTCTCGAACACGGCACGCATCGGGCCGCCGGCGATGATGCCGGTGCCCGGCTTGGCCGAGCGGACATAGACGCGGCCGGCGCCGAAATGGCCGATGCCGTCATGGTGAAGGGTGCGGCCCTCGCGCAGCGGCACGCGGACCATCGCCTTCTTGGCCGCCGCGGTCGCCTTGGAGATCGCCTCCGGCACCTCGCGCGCCTTGCCATGGCCGAAGCCGGCCCGGCCCTTGCCGTCGCCGACGACGACGAGCGCGGCGAAGCCGAAGCGCTTACCGCCCTTCACGGTCTTGGAGACGCGGTTGATGTGGACGAGCTTCTCGACGAGCTCCTCGCCCTCTTCCTCACCGCCACGGCCGCCACGGCGGTCGTCGCGGCGGCCACGGCCGCCACGACGGTCGTCGCGGCCACCGCGCCCGCCACGGGCACCACGCTCGCGGCGCTGCTCGCCCTGGGGCGCTTCGGAAGCCTCGGTCGGCAGGTTCGACTGCTCGGCCGCTTCCGGGGTCTGGTTCTTGTCGTCAGCCATTTAGAACTCCAATCCGCCTTCGCGCGCGGCATCGGCGAGAGCCTTCACGCGGCCGTGGAACAGGAAACCGCCACGGTCGAAAATTACCTTGGTGACGCCGGCGGCCTTGGCGCGCTCGGCGATCCGCCGGCCCACATCCTGCGCGGACTCGGCCGTGGCACCGGTCTTGCCCTTGCCGTCCTTGTCCAGGGTCGACGCGGCGGCGACGGTGCGGCCCTCCACGTCGTTGATGACCTGGGCATAGATGTGCCGACCCGAACGGTGAACCGACAGGCGGGGCTTGTCGCCGCCGCGCTTGCGGAGCGAGGTGCGGACGCGCTGACGGCGCCGATCGAAGAGAGAGAGTTTCGCCATGGCTTACTTCTTCTTGCCTTCTTTGCGGAAGATATACTCGCCGCGATATTTGATGCCCTTGCCCTTGTAGGGCTCCGGCTTGCGCCAACGCCGAATCTCGGCGGCCAGCTGGCCGACCTTCTGGCGATCGATGCCCGAAATCTCGACCGTGGTCTGATCGGGGGTCTTCACCTCCAGGCCTTCCGGCACGGCGATGTTGACGTCGTGGCTATAGCCGAGCTGCAGGCGCAGGTTCTTGCCCTGGGCCGCCGCGCGATAGCCGACGCCGGTGATCTCGAGCGTCTTGGTGAAGCCCTCGGTCACGCCGGTGATCAGGTTCTGCACCATCGTGCGCTGCATGCCCCAGAAGGAGCGGGCGCGCTTGGAATCGTTGACCGGCTGCACCGAGATGGCGCCGTCGGCGATGTCGTAGGTGACTTCGTCGACCATGTTCAGGCTCAACGTGCCCTTCGGGCCCTTGACCGAGAGGATCTGGCCTTCGGTGGTCGCAGTGACGCCCGCGGGCATCGGGACCGGTCTTTTACCGATACGTGACATATCAGAATACCTCCGCCAGCACCTCGCCGCCGACATTCTGATCGCGCGCTTCCGCGTCGGACAGAACGCCCTTGGGCGTAGAGACGATGGTGATGCCGAGGCCGTTGCGCACGCGCGGAAGCTCCTGGCTTCCCGAATAGACGCGGCGGCCCGGCTTCGAGATGCGGGCCAGATGCTGGATAGCGGGCTGGCCCTCGAAATACTTCAGCTCGATGCGCAGGCCCTTGTGGTTGCCCAGCGCTTCTTCGCTGTATCCGCGGATGTAGCCTTCGCGCTGCAGCACCTCGAGCACGCGGGCGCGCAGCTTGGACGCGGGCGTGAGGACGCTGTCCTTGCGCGCCTGCTGGCCGTTGCGGATGCGGGTGAGCATATCGCCCAGAGGATCGGTCAATGGCATAGTCTAAACCTTACCAGCTCGACTTCGTGACGCCGGGGATGAGGCCCTTGTTGGCCAATTCCCGAAGCATGACGCGCGACAGTCGGAATTTGCGATAATAAGCGCGGGGACGGCCGGTCACCTCGCAGCGGTTGCGAATCCGGGTCGGATTGCCGTTGCGCGGGATCTCGGCCATCTTCAGCCGCGCGATCAGGCGCTCGGTGTCGTCCTTGGACTCGTCGTTCGCGATCGCCTTCAGCTTCGCATATTGGCCGGCATATTTCTTCACCAGCCGCTTGCGACGCTCGTTCTTGTTCACGGAACTCAGTTTCGCCATGACTTAAGTTCTCTTCCTTTCCTAGCAGACCGCTTACGCGGCCTGCTTCTGATCCTGATCCTGCGGGAACGGGAAGTTGAAGAGGCGCAGCAGCTCGCGCGCTTCCTCGTCCGTCTTCGCAGTGGTGGTGACGATGATGTCCATGCCGCGAACCTTGTCGATGCGGTCATAGTTGATCTCCGGGAACACGATCTGCTCCTTGAGACCCATGGCATAATTGCCCCGGCCGTCGAACGACTTCGGGTTGAGCCCGCGGAAGTCGCGGACGCGCGGCAGCGCGATCGTCACGAGACGGTCGAGGAACTCGTACATGCGCTCGCGGCGGAGCGTGACCTTGACGCCGATCGGCATGCCTTCGCGCAGCTTGAACTGGGCGATCGACTTCTTGGCCTTGGTGATGACCGGCTTCTGGCCGGCAATCAGCTCCATTTCCTGAGCGGCCGTCTCGACCTTCTTCTTGTCCTGGGTCGCCTCGCCGACGCCCATGTTGATGACGATCTTGTCGAGCTTGGGAACCTCGAGACGGTTCTTGTAGCTGAACTTCTCGGTCATCGCCTTGACGATGCGCTCGTCATAATCCTTCCGGAGGCGCGGCGTATATTTCGCGTCAGCCATTGATCATCTCCCCGGACCGCGCAGCGACGCGGACCTTCTTGCCGTCGCGGACTTCGAACCGGACCCGGGTCGCCTTGCCGGTCTTGGGGTCCTCGATCGCGACCTTCGATACGTGCAGCGGCGCCTCGGCCCGCTCCAGCCCGCCCTGCGGGTTCACCTGCGTCGGCTTGCGGTGGCGCGTGATGATGTTCACGCCGGCCACGATCACCTTGCCCTCCTTCGGGAACGCCTTGGTGACCTCGCCATGCTTGCCCTTGTCCTTGCCGGACAGGACGACGACCTTGTCGCCTTTCTTGATCTTCGCGGCAGCCATGATCTTACAAAACCTCCGGCGCGAGCGAGATGATCTTCATGTGCTTCTTCGCGCGCAGTTCGCGGACGACCGGCCCGAAGATACGGGTCCCGATCGGCTCGGCATTGTTGTTGACGAGGACGGCCGCATTCGAATCGAAGCGGATCGTCGACCCGTCGGGGCGGTGGATGTCCTTGGCGGTGCGGACGATGACGGCCTTGTGGACGTCGCCCTTCTTCACGCGGCCGCGCGGCGCCGCTTCCTTGACGGAAACGACGATGATGTCGCCCACGCCCGCAAAGCGCCGCTTCGAACCGCCCAGCACCTTGATGCACTGGACGCGCTTGGCGCCGCTGTTGTCCGCGACATCCAAGTTAGACTGCATCTGGATCATCGATCCATTCCTTCTCTAAACTTCAACCGGGACCCGCCCGGCGATCAGCTTCTACTTTTACGCGACGTCAGCCTTGGCCGGGGTGGCGTGCGTGTCGACACGCTCGATCACCTTCCAGGTCTTCAGCTTCGAGATCGGCCGCGTCTCTTCGATGCGGACGGTCTCGCCGGCCTTGAACTCATTGCCCTCGTCATGGGCATGATACTTCTTCGACCGCTTGATGATCTTGCCGTAGAGCGGGTGCTTCACCCGCCGCTCGACCTTGACCACCACGGTCTTGTCGGTCTTGTCGGACACCACGGTCCCGGTCAGAATGCGCTTCGGCATGGTAACTCCTTAGGCCTTGGCCTGAGCCGCGCGAGCGCGCTCGGTCTGCAGCGTCTTGATCTGGGCGATGGTGCGGCGCACCTCGCGGACCCGCGACGGCTTCTCGAGCTGGTTGGTGGCGCTCTGGAAGCGCAGGTTGAACTGCTCGCGCTTCAGCTCGCCCAGCTGCTCGGTGAGCTGGTCGTCGGTCTTGGTCTTGAGATCGTCGATCTTGGCCATCGTCTTAAGCTTCCTCAAACAACGATTCACCGAGGCGGGCGACTACCTTGGTCTTGATCGGCAGCTTCTCGGCCGCACGCTCGAAAGCGGTCTTGGCGAGCGGGCCGGGGACGCCGTCCAGCTCGAACAGGATGCGGCCCGGCTTCACGCGGGCGGCCCAATATTCCGGGCTGCCCTTGCCCTTGCCCATGCGGACTTCGGCGGGCTTCGACGAAACCGGCACGTCCGGGAACACACGGATCCAAAGACGCCCCTGGCGCTTGATGTGGCGCGTGATGGCGCGGCGGGCCGCCTCGATCTGGCGGGCGGTGATCCGCTCGGGCTCCATGGCCTTGAGGCCGAAGGCGCCGAAGTTGAGCGCCGTTCCGCCCTTGGCGTCGCCGGAGATGCGGCCCTTGAAGGCCTTGCGGAACTTGGTGCGTTTGGGTTGCAGCATTTTCTACGTTCCTTAGCGGCGATCGTCGCGCGCGGGGCGGACGCCGGAGGTCTGAGCCTCCATCATCAGCCGGTCCTGCGACATCGGGTCATGACCCAGGATCTCGCCCTTGAAGATCCAAACCTTGACGCCGCACACGCCGTAAGCGGTGTGGGCCTGGGCCTCGGCATAATCGACATTGCCGCGCAGCGTGTGGAGCGGCACGCGGCCTTCGCGATACCATTCCGTGCGCGCGATCTCGGCGCCGCCCAGACGGCCGGAGCAGGTGATGCGGATGCCCTCGGCGCCCAGACGAAGCGCCGACTGCACCGCGCGCTTCATGGCACGGCGGAAGGCGATGCGGCGCTCGAGCTGGTCGGCGACGCCCTGCGCGACGAGCTTGGCGTCGATCTCGGGCTTGCGGATCTCGACGATGTTCAGCGACACGTCGCTGGACGTCATCTCGCCGAGCTTCTTGCGCAGCTTCTCGATGTCCGCACCCTTCTTGCCGATGATCACGCCGGGGCGCGCGGCATAGATGGAGACCCGGCAGAGCTTCGCCGGACGCTCGATCACGACCTTGGAGATCGCGGCCTGCGGGATCGTCTTCAGCACATATTCGCGGATCTTGAGGTCCTCGAGCAGCAGCCGGCCATAATCGGCGCCTTCTGCGTACCAGCGGCTGTCCCAGGTCCGGTTGATCTGCAGCCTGAGGCCGATCGGATTGGATTTCTGACCCATAGTTTACGCTTCCTGCTGCTCGCGGACGACGATGCGCACGCGGCTGAACGGCTTGACGATGCGGCTCGAACGGCCGCGCGCACGCGGCGTCCAGCGCTTCATCGAGATCGACTTGCCGACACTCGCCTCGGCGACGACGAGGGCATCGACGTCGAGATTATGGTTGTTCTCCGCATTGGCGATGGCCGACGCCAGCACCTTGCGCACATCCACCGCCATCGCCTTGGGCGAGAACTTCAGGATGTTGAGCGCTTCCTCGGCCTTCTTGCCGCGGATCATCGCCGCAACCAGGTTCAGCTTCTGCGCCGAGCCACGGATGGTCGTGCCGACCGCCAGCGCCTCGTTGTCGCCGACCTTGCGGGGGGCTGCCTCTTTACCCATGGCTTACCTCTTGCCCTTCTTGTCGGCGGCGTGGCCCGGGAAGAAGCGGGTCGGAGCGAACTCGCCCAGCTTCATGCCGACCATGTCCTCGTTCACCGAGACGGGAACGAACTTGCGGCCGTTGTAGACATTGAACGTAAGGCCGACGAACTGCGGCAGGATGGTGGAGCGGCGCGACCAGGTCTTGATCGGAGCGCGGCCACCGGCCTCCTGAGCAGCCTCTGCCTTCTTCAGCAGGCTCAGTTCGACGAACGGGCCTTTCCAGACGGAGCGGGCCATTGCTTACCTCTTCTTCTTCGCGTGACGCGAACGGATGATCATCTTGTCCGTCGCCTTGTTCTTGCGGGTGCGGGCGCCCTTGGTCGGCTTGCCCCACGGAGTCACCGGGTGACGGCCGCCCGAGGTCCGGCCCTCACCACCGCCGTGCGGGTGGTCGACCGGGTTCTTGGCGACGCCGCGAGTGAGCGGACGCCGGCCCTTCCAGCGCGTGCGGCCGGCTTTGGCGAAATTCTGGTTCTGGTTGTCGGGGTTCGAGACCGCGCCAACCGTGCCCATGCAATCCGCGCGCAGATAACGCTGCTCGCCTGAATTAAGCCTGACGATGACCATGCCGCGGTCACGGCCGACGACCTGCACATAGGTGCCAGCCGAACGGGCGATCTGGCCGCCCTTGCCCGGCTTCATCTCCACATTGTGGACGATGGTGCCGACCGGCATCTGACCGAGCTCCATGGCGTTGCCCGGCTTCACGTCGACCTTCTTGCCGGCGACGATGCTGTCGCCCGGCGCCAGGCGCTGCGGCGCGAGGATGTAGGCGAGCTCGCCGTCCTCATATTTCACCAGCGCGATGAAGGCGGTGCGGTTGGGATCATATTCCAGCCGCTCGACAGTGGCCGGCATGTCCCACTTGCGACGCTTGAAGTCGATATAGCGGTAGCGCTGCTTGTGGCCGCCGGCGATGCCGCGCGACGTCACATGGCCCTTGTTGTTGCGGCCGCCGGTCTTGCGCTTGCCTTCGGTCAGCGCCTTGACGGGCTTCCCTTTCCACAGCGCCGACTTGTCGACGAGGATCAGGCCGCGCTGCGACGGGCTGGTCGGGTTGTATGTCTTGAGTGCCATCTTGCCCTTAGCCTCAGATACCGGTGGTGACGTCGATGGAATCGCCGTCCTTCAGGGTGACGATCGCCTTCTTGACGTCCGAACGTTGATAGGGGCGACCCTTCCAGCGCTTGGTTTTGCCCTTCTGGGTGATCGTGTTGACGCCCGTCACGCTGACGCTGAACAGAGCCTCGACGGCCGCCTTGATCTGCGGCTTGGTGGCGTCGTTCGCGACCTTGAACACGACCGCATTCTGCTCCGAAAGCAAGGTCGACTTCTCGGTGATGTGGGGGGCGAGCACGACATCATAATGGTTGATGTCGACCGCCGCTTTGGCAGGCTTCTTAGCCATTGAAACGCGCCTCCAGCTTCTCGACCGCGGCGCGCGTCAGCACCAGGGTTTCATGCTTCAATATGTCGTAGACGTTCGCGCCGACCGCCGGGAGGAGGTTGATCTCCCTGAGGTTCTGCGAAGCCTGGGCGAAACCGACGTTGAGGGCATCGCCGTCGATCACCAGCGCGGTCTTGCCGAAGCCCAGCTTCGAGAGCTGCTCGGCCAGCGCCTTGGTCTTGGCTTCCTTGACGTCGAGATTGTCCATGACGACCAGCTTGCCGTCGCGGGCCTTGCTCGACAGGGCCATCTTGAGGCCGAGCGCGCGAACCTTCTTGTTCAGCGACGGATTGAAGTCGCGGACGCGAGGACCATGCGCCTTGCCGCCGCCGACGAAGATCGGGGCGCGGCGATCGCCGTGACGGGCCGTGCCGCCGCCCTTCTGGCGACCGAACTTCTTGCCGGTGCGGGCGACATCGCTGCGCTCGCGGGCGGCGCGGGCGGTGCCGCGACGCTTCTCGAGCTGCCAGGTGACGACGCGGTGCAGGATGTCGGCGCGGGGCTCGACGGCGAAGATCGCGTCGTTGAGCTCGATGTCGCTGCCGGCCTTGCCGCCGTCGAGGGTCTGAACCTTGACCTTCATGACTTAGCCTTCCTGGCCTTCGGTGGCCGCCGCCGGAGCCTCGGCCTCGGCCGGAGTCTCAGCGGGAGCTTCGTTGTTGTTCTGGGCCTGCTTCAGACCCGCCGGATAGGGCACGCCCTCGGGCCGCGGCACCTTCACCGCGTCCTTGACGAGCAGCCAGCCGCCCTTGTGACCGGGCACGGAGCCCTTCACGAAGATGAGACCGCGGGTCGCGTCGGTGCGGACGACCTCGAGATTTTGCTGGGTGCGGTTGCGAGCACCCATGTGACCGGCCATCTTCTTGTTCTTGAAGACACGGCCCGGATCCTGGCGCTGACCGGTCGAACCGTGGGCACGGTGCGAGATGGAGACGCCGTGAGAGGCGCGCATACCGCCGAAACCCCAGCGCTTCATGGCGCCGGCGAAGCCCTTACCCTGGGTCACGCCCTGGATGTCGACCAGCTGGCCGGCGACGAAATGATCGGCCGAGAGCTCGGCGCCGACGTCGAGGAGCGCGTCCTCGGCGACCCGGAATTCGGCGAGGCGGGCCTTGGGCTCCACCTCGGCCTTGCCGAAATGACCGCGCTCGGGCTTGGTCAGGTTCTTCGCCTTGGCCGAGCCGGCGCCGATCTGGACGGCGACATAGCCGTCACGGTCCGCCTCGCGGCGCGCAACGACCTGAACATTGTCGAGTGCCAGGACGGTGACCGGCACATGGCGGCCGTCCTCCTGGAACAGGCGGGTCATCCCCATTTTCTTCGCGATCACGCCGGTGCGCATGACCAAACTCCTTACACAGAGGCCCGCGGGAGCCATCGCTGCCGCGGGCGTGCCAGCCCATGAAAGATACGTGCCCCGCTTGGGCTATTCCCGGCCGGGGCCGGAATGCGGGGGACGCAGACCACGGACGAGTCCGTGCGGTATCCCTAAATCCTGCGAGGAGCGTCGCCCCTCTCGTCGCCCCGGCGGAAGCCGGGGTCCAAGAGCACCGACCTCAGCGATATTCCGAGGCGCTTCGTGTTCCTGAGTCCCGACTCTCATCGGAATGATGTTCGCGCTCCGTGAGCGCAGTGGCCGTTAGGCCAATTTAATCTCGACATCAACACCCGCGGCGAGATCGAGCTTCATCAGCGCGTCGACCGTCTGCGGGGTGGGCTGCACGATGTCCAGCAGCCGCTTGTAAGTCCTCACCTCGAACTGCTCGCGCGACTTCTTGTCGATGTGCGGCGAACGGTTGACGGTGAACTTCTCGATGCGCGTCGGCAGCGGAATGGGACCGCGAATAAGAGCACCCGTGCGCCGAGCGGTGTCGGCGATGTCGCCAGTGGCCTGATCGAGCACACGATGATCGAACGCCTTCAGGCGAATGCGGATATTCTGCGTTTCCATGTCCATACCGATGCGAAAGAGCCAACCCCAACAGGGGCAATCAACAAAGCGTCACCAGGGCCTCAAGGCCCCGGTTCGGCCGATACTCAAACTGAAAAGCGAGCCGCGCGAATCTCTAAGGACCCGCGCGGCTGACGCCCTATATTACTTCGAGATCGAAGCGACAACCCCCGCGCCGACGGTCCGGCCGCCTTCGCGGATGGCGAAGCGCAGGCCCTGGTCCATGGCGATCGGAGCGATCAGCTTCACACCCAGGTTCACGTTGTCGCCGGGCATGACCATCTCGGTGCCTTCCGGCAGAACCACTTCGCCCGTCACGTCGGTCGTGCGGAAGTAGAACTGCGGACGATAGTTGGCGAAGAACGGCGTGTGACGGCCGCCTTCGTCCTTCGAGAGGACATAGACCTCGGCCTGGAAGTCGGTGTGCGGAGTGATCGAGCCCGGCTTGGCCAGAACCTGACCACGCTCCACTTCGTCACGACCGACGCCGCGGATGAGAGCACCGATGTTGTCGCCGGCCTCGCCCTGGTCGAGCAGCTTGCGGAACATCTCGACGCCGGTGACGGTCGTCTTCTGGGTGTCCTTGATGCCGACGATCTCGACTTCCTCGCCAACCTTGACGACGCCGGTCTCGACGCGGCCGGTGACGACGGTGCCGCGACCCGAGATCGAGAACACGTCTTCGATCGGCATCAGGAACGGCTTGTCGAGCGGACGCTCCGGCTGCGGGATGTACTCGTCGACGGCCTTCATCAACTCCAGAACGGCATCGCGGCCGATCTTGGTGTCGCTGTCCTCGAGCGCGGCGAGAGCCGAGCCCTTGATGACCGGGATGTCGTCGCCCGGGAAGTCGTAGGAGGAGAGAAGCTCGCGGACTTCGAGCTCAACGAGCTCAAGCAGTTCCTCGTCGTCGACCTGGTCGACCTTGTTCATGAACACGACGAGCGCCGGAACGCCGACCTGACGGGCGAGCAGGATGTGCTCGCGGGTCTGCGGCATGGGACCGTCGGCAGCCGACACGACCAGGATCGCGCCGTCCATCTGAGCGGCGCCGGTGATCATGTTCTTCACATAGTCGGCGTGGCCCGGGCAGTCGACGTGCGCATAGTGACGCTTCTCGGTCTCATACTCGACGTGGCTGGTCGAAATGGTGATGCCGCGCTCGCGCTCCTCGGGAGCCTTGTCGATATTGTCGTAGCTGGTGAACGTGGCGCCGCCCGTCTCGGCCAGGACCTTGGTGATCGCCGCCGTCAGCGACGTCTTACCATGGTCGACGTGACCGATGGTGCCGATGTTGCAGTGCGGCTTGTTCCGCTCGAACTTAGCTTTCGCCATTTTGCCTTACCCTCGTCTTTCTGACTAACTAACCGCCGCCCTGTCAGGCGAGCTTTGCCTTAACCTCGTCCGCAACATTCTGCGGAACTTCCTCATAATGCGAGAACTGCATCGTGTACTGAGCACGGCCCTGCGTGAAGGAACGCAGCTCATTAACGTAGCCGAACATATTCGCAAGCGGCACCATCGCCTCGACGACCTGCGCGTTGCCGCGGCTGTCCGTTCCCTGGATCTGGCCGCGCCGGCTGTTGAGGTCGCCGATGACGTCGCCCAGATAGTCCTCCGGGGTCACCACCTCAACCTTCATCACCGGCTCCAGCAACTTAATGCCGGATTTCTGTGCAACCTCGCGCATCGCGCCACGGCCGGTGATCTCGAACGCCAGGGCGGACGAGTCGACGTCGTGGTAGGCGCCGTCGATCAGCCGGATCTGGAAGTCGATGATCGGGAAGCCAATGAGGCTGCCGGTCTCGGCCGTCTCGCGCATACCCTTCTCGACCGAGGGGATATATTCGCGCGGGATGTTGCCGCCCTTGATCTCGTCGACGAAGGTGACGCCGGAACCGCGCTCGCCGGGAGCGACGATCACCTTGACGCGGCCGAACTGGCCGGAGCCGCCCGACTGCTTCTTGTGGGTGTAGTCGACCTCGACCTCGCGCTTCAGCGACTCGCGATAGGCGACCTGCGGCGCGCCGACATTGGCGTCGACCTTGAACTCGCGCTTCATGCGGTCGACGAGGATCTCGAGGTGGAGCTCGCCCATCCCCTTGATGATCGTCTGGCCCGATTCATGGTCGGTCGACACGCGGAAGCTGGGATCCTCGGCAGCCAGGCGGTTGAGCGCGATGCCCATCTTCTCCTGGTCGGCCTTGGTCTTGGGCTCGACGCTGAGCTCGATGACCGGCTCCGGAAACTCCATCCGCTCGAGGATGATCGGAGCGCCGGACGCGCACAGCGTGTCACCCGTCGTCGTCTCCTTGAGACCCGCGATGGCGACGATGTCGCCGGCGAAGGCCTCATCGATGTCCTCGCGCGAATTGGCGTGCATGAGGAGCATGCGGCCGATCTTTTCCTTCTTGTCCTTCACGGAGTTCAGGACCGTGCCCTTCTCCAGCTTGCCGGAGTAGATGCGCGCGAAGGTGAGCGAGCCCACGAAAGGATCGTTCATGATCTTGAAGGCCAGCGCCGAAAAAGGCGCAGCGTCGTCCGCCGGACGCGTATCCTTCGTCTCGCCGTCCAGCTTCACGCCATCGACGGGAGGAATGTCGAGCGGGCTCGGGAGATAATCGACGATCGCGTCGAGCAGCGGCTGCACGCCCTTGTTCTTGAACGACGAGCCACACATGACCGGCACGAACGAGAAGTTGAGCGTGCCCTTGCGGATCAGCTTCTTCAAGGTCGCCGCGTCGGGCTCCTCGCCGCCGAGATAGGCCTCCATGACATCGTCGTCCTGCTCGACGGCCATCTCGATCAGTTCCATGCGCGCCGCAGCGGCCTCGTCGGCGAGGTCGGCGGGGATGTCCTGATATTCGAACTTGGCGCCCAGGCTCTCTTCGAGCCAGACGATCGCACGATTGTTGACGAGGTCGACCAAGCCCTTGAAATCAGCCTCGGCGCCGATCGGCAGGTAAAGCACGGCCGGACGCGCACCGAGCCGATCCCGGATCATCTGGACGCAGCGCGGGAAGTTCGCACCGGTGCGGTCAAGCTTGTTGACGTAGCACATGCGCGGAACCTTGTACTTCTCCGCCTGGCGCCACACCGTCTCCGACTGGGGCTCGACGCCGGCGACGCCGTCGAACGCCGCCACGGCGCCGTCGAGCACGCGCAGCGAACGCTCGACCTCGATGGTGAAGTCGACGTGGCCAGGCGTGTCGATGATGTTGATGCGGTGCTCTTCGCCCTTGCCCTCATCGGCCCGCCAGAAGCAGGTCGTCGCGGCGGACGTGATCGTGATGCCGCGCTCCTGCTCCTGCTCCATCCAGTCCATGGTGGCCGTGCCCTCATGGGTTTCACCGATCTTGTAGTTCTTACCGGTGTAGAACAGGATGCGCTCGGTCGTGGTGGTCTTGCCGGCATCGATGTGAGCCATGATGCCGATGTTGCGATAGCGTTCGAGCGGATGGCTGCGGGCCATGTCTTGTCTCCAGGGCCGGGGCCGCTACCCTTTCATGGCAGCGCCCCGACGTTGTTTTCAGTTACCAGCGATAATGCGAGAAGGCGCGGTTCGCTTCCGCCATGCGGTGCGTATCCTCGCGCTTCTTGACCGCATTGCCGCGATTATTGGCGGCGTCGAGCAGCTCGCCCGACAGGCGGGCGGCCATCGTGTTCTCGCTGCGGGCACGCGACGCCGAGATCAGCCAGCGGATGGCGAGCGCCTGGGCACGCTCCGGACGAACCTCGACCGGCACCTGGTAGGTGGCGCCGCCGACGCGGCGGCTGCGGACCTCGATGCCCGGCTTGATGTTGTTGAGGGCGTCATGGAACACCTGCATCGGGTCCTTCTTGGCCCGCGCTTCGACGGTGTCGAGCGCGCCATAGACGATACCTTCCGCGACGGACTTCTTGCCGTCGAGCATGACGCTGTTCATGAATTTGGAAAGGACGATGTCCCCGAACTTCGGATCGGGGAGGATTTCGCGCTTTTCGGGACGGCGACGACGAGACATCTTCTTCTATTCCCTTACTTCGGACGCTTGGCGCCGTATTTCGAACGGCTCTGCTTGCGGTCCTTGACACCCTGGGTGTCGAGCACGCCGCGAAGCACGTGATAGCGCACGCCCGGAAGGTCGCGCACACGGCCGCCGCGGATCAGGACGACGCTATGCTCCTGAAGGTTGTGGCCCTCGCCGGGAATGTAGCTGATCACTTCGCGCTGGTTGGTCAGGCGGACCTTGGCCACCTTCCTGAGCGCGGAGTTGGGCTTCTTGGGGGTCGTCGTATAGACACGGGTGCAGACCCCGCGCTTCTGCGGGTTCTGGTCCATCGCAGGGACCTTGGATTTGGCCTTCTGCGGTTCGCGACCCTTACGGATCAGCTGGTTGATCGTCGGCATTGAAGCCCTTCACCTTTTCTCAAGTTACTCTACTGTCACGCAAAATGCACAAAAACCCCGGCGGCCATATCGGCCCCCCAGGCCCTTCGCGAACGTGCAGCAATGTTCAAGCTCTTGCCCGTTAAAGGCAGCGTCTGGTCTGTTTAAGGAACCACCACCAGCCCCGAGGCAGGGGCGGCCTATAGCGGCGGGGCACATGTGGGTCAACTGCTCACGTTTGTGAAGAGGACCGTGCTCAAAAACAGACGTCAGCGGCTACGCCTCAGTGGACCCGCACAAAGGCTCGGCCGCTAGCAGATTGCTCTTCGTCGCGGACGCGATAGTCGAACCGGGCAAGACCGCGAAAACCCGGGAGAGCCTTGATTCGCAAAACACCGTCGGATCCGACTTCCACGGATATGTGATTGACGTTGGCGGGAGCGATCGAAATCATGTCGATCATCGGCGTCGTCAGCCCGCCGAAAGTGATGTTCGGATAGAAGCGCCAATCATTGCTCGATAGTCGCCTTAAAGCACCATCGTGCTGGTCGAGGACGATCTCTCCGCCCGCAGGCACTTCTCGATAATCGGGTCCAGCGACAAGGAGATCTTCGACGAATTGACGCGGTGTATCGGCGTATACCGCGAAATCCTCTGCGATACTGGTGGGAGTTCGTGCGAGAATCGACGCAATCTCGGCATTCGCGTGACCCCTCAGCAGACTTTGCACCTGGGGCATTACGTCAAATACCAATCCAAGTTCGAATCGGCCTATAGTATCTATGTCGTCGACGAGATCCGGGACGGCGGAGGCATAATCGGACAGCAACTCGGCCGCCGCCTTTGTGGCCTCGTCTGTTGCAGCTGTCGCGAGGTTCATCGAGTGGATCAGCGTTTCCATATCGGTTGCAGAGCGCAGATCGCCTCGGCCTCCATCGGCAATGAATTCGCCAAACCGCCGCAGGCTTTCCTCAGTAGAAAAGAGGTCAGCCTCAGAAGAATTTCGTCCATACCCCGGGGAAAGGAGAATGCCCACCGCCAGCAGCTGCAGGTTGACCGAAGTTAGGCGCGCAGCGTCGCGCGCAGTAGCGGGATCAGATGACCTAAGTCCTCCGCCGGCGTGAAAGGTGAGGAGATCACGACCGTCGGAAATGGGTTGAGGACCTTCCCGCAGCCGCAGCGCGCTTATGACGGAGCTCGAGTTTCCAGCACCTTCTATGACTGTAGTGAGCGGCGATACCGTCGTCCCCCCAACGGGGGAGCTAAAGGACCAAGTGAAGCCGCTTGCCGGATCGATGCCTAGTACTCCCACCAACTGGGTCGGCGTATCCGGCGGCAAACGTCTGCGCGACCCCGGGATGATCACGCCAGTCACGCCGTTCCCGAACTGCCCTTTTCGGTTCGTGAATACGGCCGTCGCATCGTTCGAGAAGGGGCGGTCCGGCGGCTCTTGAAAATAGCCAACCCCAATCAGCGGCATGCCAAGTGAGGTCGTAAAGGTGAGATGGTCGGGAGGAGGTGGTGGCGGCGGTGGCGGGGGTGGTGGCGGTGGCGGGGGTGGCGCAGTGTTGGAACCGCCCCCGCTTCCTCCCCCCGAACCGCCTCCTCCGCAGCTAGCCAACAAGCAAGCCAATGCGATGGTCGCCGCTCCGACCAGCAAACGATTCCGTTTCACGAGTCCCCCTGTTCGTCCCCCGACGAGTAGAAAGTCGCGAAAAAACGCTAATTGTCAATTCGATACTTGACCGAGACTACCAGGATGCCTTTTGGAGAGCCCAAGGACTTACCCCTGCGGGCAAGGTGTTATTCAGTTGTCTTGCCGTCGAAATGGTCTTTGTCGTGGTCGTACTCGGCTTGAGCCTTGTCCTTGTGAACCACCCCGTCGCGGTGCTCGGGCGGGCCGTAAAGCGTGTAGAGCCGCAGCGGGCTGCTGCCGGTGTTGACGACGTTGTGACGAGCGCCGGCCGGGACGATGACGGCGAAATCGTCCTCGACGACGTTTGCGGTCCCGTCGATGCGGATTTCGCCGCGGCCTTGCTCGATCCGGAAGAACTGGTCGCGATCGTGGTGCACTTCCTCGCCGATCTCCTCGCCGGGTTTCAGCGTCATCAGCACGAGCTGAAGGTTCTTGCCCGTATAGAGAACGCGTCTGAAATCCTCATTCTCGACCGTCCGCGTCTCGATATTGTCGACATAGCCCTTCATCGGATCCTCCCTGCCACCTTGCAGTTCAAACAGCGCTCGAGGCCGTGTGTTCCCGTCGCGGCTCCCACCAT
This sequence comes from Sphingosinicella humi, assembly GCF_003129465.1. Classification (NCBI taxonomy): domain Bacteria; kingdom Pseudomonadati; phylum Pseudomonadota; class Alphaproteobacteria; order Sphingomonadales; family Sphingomicrobiaceae; genus Allosphingosinicella; species Allosphingosinicella humi. The sequence goes on along the minus strand of NZ_QFFF01000001.1, from coordinate 1,622,392 downwards.
TGCTCCGCCCGCGCCACTCCCCTACATGGCGAAGCCGGTGTCCGCGGGGAGAGACTATGCTGCTTGCCTTTTTCGACGTTCTTCAGCTGCTGCTGACGGTGCTGACCTGGATCATCATCATCCAGGCGATCCTAAGCTGGCTCGTCGCCTTCAACGTCATCAACACCTATAATGATTTCGTCCGTTCGCTCCTCAATGCGCTCGATCGGATCACCGAGCCGCTCTACCGCCCCATCCGCCGCATCCTCCCCGACTTCGGCGGCATCGACTTCTCGCCGCTCGTCGTGCTGCTGCTGATCTATGTCGTGCGTATCCTGCTCGGCGGGGTCGCGGCCGACATCGCCTACTGAGCCGCCATGAGCGCCGACATCATCGACGGCAAGGCCTTCGCCGAGGGCCTGCGCGCCCGCATCGCGGAGGCCGTGCCCACCTTCGTTTCGGCCAAGGGCCGCAAGCCCGGCCTCGCCGTCGTGCTGGTTGGCGAGGATCCGGCGAGCCAGGTCTATGTCCGCTCCAAGGGCAAGGCGACGGTCGCGGCCGGCATGGAGAGCTTCGAGCACAAGCTGCCGGATACGACGACCCAGGAAGAGCTGATCGCCCTCGTCGAGCGGCTGAACGCGGACGAGTGCGTCGACGGTATCCTCGTCCAACTGCCGCTCCCCAAGGGTGTCGACGACAAGGCCGTGATCGCGGCGATCGACCCGGCCAAGGACGTGGACGGCTTCCACATCGCCAATGCCGGCAAGCTCGCGGTGGGTGAAGAGGCGCTCGTGCCCTGCACGCCGCTCGGCTGCCTGATGCTGCTGAAGGACCGGCTCGGCGATCTCTCCGGCCTCGACGCCGTCGTGGTCGGCCGCTCCAACATCGTCGGCAAGCCGATGGCGCAACTGCTCCTCCAGGAGAATTGCACCGTCACCGTCGCCCACAGCCGGACGCGGGATCTTCCCGGTGCAGTCCGCCGCGCCGACATCGTCGTGGCGGCGGTCGGACGGCCAGAAATGATCAGGGGCGATTGGCTGAAGCCCGGCGCCACCGTGATCGACGTAGGCATCAATCGCATCCCCGCCAAGGAGGCAGGCAAGACCCGCCTCGTCGGCGATGTCGAGTTCGCGAGCGCCAGGGATGTCGCCGGCGCCATTACGCCGGTGCCTGGCGGCGTGGGCCCGATGACGATCGCCGTCCTGCTGCGCAACACCCTCGTCGCCGCCCATGCCCGGGCCGGCCTGCCGCCGCCCGCCGGACTGTGATCGAGCTCCTCACCTCGGCGCTGGTGACCTTCTTCGTCATCATCGACCCGCCGGGATGCGCACCGATCTTCGCCAGCCTGACCCAGGGCGCCCCCCACGCGCAGCGGCGGGCGATGGCGATTCGCTCGGTGCTGATCGCCGCCTCCATCCTCATCTTCTTCGGCCTGTTCGGCGAGGATCTCCTCTCCGCGCTCGGCGTCAGCCTCGCCGCCTTCCGCATCGCGGGCGGCATCATGCTGTTCCTGATCGCGCTGGAGATGGTGTTCGAAAAGCGCACCGAACGGCGGGAGCACCGCGCGCAGGAGGTCAATGCCACGCCGGAGATCGAGGACATCTCCGTCTTTCCTATGGCGATCCCGATGATCGCCGGGCCCGGCTCGATCGCGTCCATCATGCTGCTGATGGCGCGGAGCAACGGCCTTCAGGAATCGCTGATCGTGCTCGGCGCTCTTCTCGCCATCCTGCTCCTGACCCTTGTCGCGCTGCTGATGGCGAGGCCGCTGATGCGCCTGCTCGGCCACAAGATGGAGGCGATGATCACCCGCCTGCTCGGCGTCATCCTCGCCGCGCTCGCCGCCCAGTTCGTGATCGACGGCATCGCGATCAGCTTCAACGCCTGACGACGCGCCACATCCGGTAGGGCGAATTCTTCGGCAGCGCGATCGGCTCCAGCCAATCCGGCACCTGGCCGCGTGACAGCTGCACGTAGAAGCCCTGGGGCGCGCGAGAGCGATAGATGGTCGATTCGGACAGGTTCGGGCAAATCAGCACATAGTCGATGCCCCGCCGGGCAACGATGGCATGCGCATTGTCCGCCGAACCCCGAAAGGCCTGCATGACGTCCAGGATGGCGTCCCCGTTGCGGTGATAGGGACCGGCGACGGCGTCGTGATGGGTGACGGTGATGAGGCGCGGCCCGAGGTCGACATGGGTGAGGACATAACCCTTGGGCCGCAGCGCGATCGGACGCAGCGCGGCCAGCGTCGGGCATTTGGCATTGGCCGCGCTGACGGCCTTCGCCCCGGCGCTCGTCGGCTCCGGAAAGGCGCGGACCACCCACTGCACGGCGATGCCGGAGATGAGCAGGAAGGCAACCAGGACGGCCACGGCGCGCAACGCCAGGTTTGGAATCGACCAGGCCCGGCCGACGACCATCCATGCCAGGGCCGCGGCACCCGGGATGGCGAGAAGCTGGGCCGCCGGCGTCGCCCGCGTCTGCCAGAAGAGAAGGGCCACTGCGATCAACGCCGACAGCGCGATCGCCGCCCAGGGCGTCAGCGCCGCCTCGTCGCGCCGCAGCCGCCAGATCGTCACGCCATAGCCGATGAGCCCGGCGACCGGCAGCGCCAAGCCGTTGACGATCGTCTGCCAGCTATGGGTGTAGATCGGGCGAGCCTCGCGAACGTGGCTAAGCCACATCTTGTAGAGCTCCGGCGAGACGCCTTCCGGCCGACTGACGCAGTCCGGCCAGGCGAGCGCGAACCCGCCCGCCAGCAGTGCGCCCGCCAGCGCCGCGGCAGCAAGCCGCAGCAGCGGGCGCCCCAGTCGAAGCCAAGCGAGGAGCACCGCCAAGGCTCCCGCCGCCGCCATCACAGACAGCCAGACCGGAGAGAGCGCATCGCAGACCGGAGCCCTGTTCGCATCGGAGGCGAAGATAAGGTAGCCGAGCGTCGTGCCGCCGGCGAGGCTGGCGCCGTAAGCGGCCAATCGGCGCGCCTGGCCCGCATCGCGGATCCACATGAGCGCCGTCGCCGCGCCCGCGACGGCAAGATAGATCAGCATCTCCAGGCCGATCGAGAGCGAGAGCGCGGTGGCGATTCCGGTGACGGCGCCGCCGCGCGCGCGCTTGCGATCGGTCAGGCCGAGGAGCACCAGGCTCAGCATCGCCAATTGCCAACCATGATGGTCGATGCGCAGCGGCAGCCACATGCTTTTGGCGGAATGGGCGTAGAGCAGGAGCAGAAGGGCGAAGATATAGGCGGTCGGCGCGATCAGCCGGCGGCACAGGATGGCGAGCGACGCCATCGCCACCCCCATCGGCAGCATGGGCGCGACCGCGACCGCCACCTTCTCGGCCTCCGCTCCCGACATGAACAGCCTGAACAGCAGCATGAGCCCGGCCAAGGGCAGGTCGACCAGCCGCGACCAGTGGATGTCGGCGCCATAAGGGGGATCGAGCCGATATTGGCGGAGGTCGAACCAGCCCTGCCCCGCCAGCAGCGCCCGGGCCTCCATCATCCTCAAATTGTCGTCGGTATCGCCGAGCGCGAACCAGCCGATATATTGCCACCGCGCCCAGACGAAGGCAGCCGCCGTCGCCAGCCAGAAGAACGTCACCAACAGCCGCCAATGCCGGTCGAAATGATCGGCGGTGAAAATCATGCCGTCGGTCGCCCCTTCCCAATCCCTTGCACCGGCATTAGTCGCTGCGAAGCAAAGGGCAACCCGCGGGATTAAGGCGAGCGACAAGGAATGGATGGCGTTTCAGTCCTGTTCGGCCAGCTTGTCCGCTATGGCCTTACCGGCGCCTTCGTCACCGCGCTCGGCGCCGCCCTCTATTGGGTCACGGCGACGTTCCTGGGCGTCCATCCGCTCATCGCCAATTGGCTCGCCCATCTGCTTTGCGTCGCCATCGGCTACGTTCTGCACAGCCGCTGGAGTTTCCGGGGGCATGGCGGTCGCGACAATCCGGCGCGCCGGACGGGTCGTTTCTTTCTCGTCACCCTGGTAAGCTTCTGTCTCAATAGCATATTCGTCTGGATATTGACCGGACCGTTGCTGGACGGCCCCACCTGGTGGCCGATCGTGCCCATGCTGTTCGTGACGCCCTTCGTCACCTTCGCCCTCAACCGCCGCTGGGTTTTCGTCTAATGGAGCGTGTCGTCTACGACCGCATGGCGGAGCTCGACAGCCGCCATTGGTGGTACCGGGCGCGGCGGGAGATACTGGCCCGCCTCATTGAACGGAAAATCCGGCTGCCGAAGGACGCCCGCATCCTCGAAATCGGCTGCGGAACCGGTCACAATCTCGCCATGCTCCGCCGCTTCGGCCACGTCGATGGGATCGAGATCGACGCGGCCGCCCGGGCGATCGCCAGCCGCCGTCTCGGCCATGCCGTGAGCGAGGCAAGGCTTCCGGACCTCCCCGGCGTTCCCACCCATCACTACGATCTCGTCGCGATCCTCGACGTGCTGGAGCATGTCGGGGAGGATAGCGCCTCGCTCGCCAGCATCGCCCGCCGGCTGAAGCCAGGCGGCCGCATCCTGATCACGGTCCCGGCCTTCCCCTGGATGTGGAGCACGCACGACGTCGTGAACCACCATCATCGTCGCTACACTCGCGGGTCCCTCCGCAAGGCTGTCGCGGAGGCAGGGCTGCATGTCGAGTTCCTGAGTTGGTTCAACAGTCTTCTCTTCCCGCTCGCCGCCGCCGCACGGCTGGCGGGACGGCTGACCGGCAAGGAGGACAGCGACGACAAGCTGCCGCCCGGACCCGTCAATGGACTGTTCGAGACGCTGTTCGGCTTCGAGCGTCACCTCATCGGGCGAATGCCCTTCCCGCCTGGGGTCTCGCTGGTCGCGATCGTCTCGGCCTCGTGAGCGACATGGCCGAGCTGCGGCCGACCGGCGGCTCGTCCGGCAATATCCGACACGATGTAGAGGGGCCGTCGCTTCGCCTCGATATAGAGCCGCCCCAGATATTCGCCGATCATGCCGAGCACGAACATCTGCACCGCGCCGAGAATCACAACGACCAGCATCAGCGACGTCCAACCCTGGATCGTGCTGCCGCTCAGCCAGCCGATCGCGATGTAGAGCAGCAGCAGCAGCGAGGCGCCGACCAGCCATAGGCCGATATGGCTCGCCAGGCGCAGCGGCGCGGTGGAGAATCCGGTCACCGCGTCGAGCGCGAAGCTGATCATCTTGCCCAGCGGATATTTGGTGACGCCGGAGAAGCGCTCCGCCCGATCGTAAGCAAAGGGCACCTGTCGAAAACCGACCCACGCCACCATGCCGCGGATGAAGCGCGCTTGCTCGGGAAGGCTCAGCAGCGCGTCCAAGGCGCGGCGGCTCATCAGACGGAAGTCGCCGGCGTCGAGCGGGATTTCCACATCCGTCAGCCGCGACAGCAACCGGTAGAAAATCTTGGCGGTCGCCTTCTTGAAATGCGTTTCGCCCGCGCGCGCCCGGCGCACGGCGTAGACGACGTCCGCCCCCTGCGCGTCCATCTCCGCCACCATCTGCGGCAGCAGTTCCGGCGGGTCCTGGAGATCGGCGTCGATGATCAGGATGCGCTCGCCCGAACAGAGGTCGAGGCCCGCCGTCAGCGCCAGCTGGTGGCCGTGATTGCGCGAGAGGTTGATCGCCACCAGCCGCTCGTCGTTCCGCGCCAGGTCCTGCATGGCCGCCCAGCTGCCGTCGCGCGAGCCGTCATTGACGAGCACGATCTCATAGGAGTCGCCCGCGCTCGCCCGCGCCGCCGCGCTCACCCGGCGATGCAGCTCGGCCAGGCACGCCGCCTCATTGTAGCAGGGGATCACAACCGACAGGGCAGGAGCGCTCATTCATTGTCCTCGCTGGCGGTCGCCCGGCGTCGACCGATCGACCACGCGATAGAGCACGCTGGCGCCGCTGCGCCAGACTTCTTCCATCCCGCGGGCAAGGACGGGAGCATAAGCGGGCGGCTCGATCAGCCAGACATAGTCGAAGGCGTTGCGCGGGAAATTAGCCAAGGCTCGGTCGATGGTTCGCCAGCCTTCCCCACGGCAACTTGTGGCGGTGACGATCTGCGAAGGATCCGTGTCGAACCCGCGCGCCGCGGGATAGTCCACCTCGAGCAGTTGCGCGCCCGCCATCGCCCACTGGTCGTTTGAAAAGGCGTGGCGGCGGACGATCGCCAGCGCGGGAAGATGCTCCAGCCGGGACATCGTCCAAGGATCGGCGCACCCCCTGCCGACGAAGCTGACCATGCGGGCATCAGGCGGAACATGATTCAGAGCGGTGAGCAGCCGGTCATAGCTGCGGTCGTAGAGCCAGAAGCTGACGGTCGTCGACATGGTTCGGACCAGCAGGAAGGCGATGCCGAGCGCGGCGAGCACGCCAGCGAAGCGGCGGCCGGCGCTCGGCTTCAGGCGGATCGCGATGACCGCGACGGCGATCATGTAGGGAACGAGGCGCATGTCGGCATAGGCGGAGCCGAACACGATACGCGGGAGCAACAGGTACACGAGCGCCAGGAACACCGCCGACGCGGCAAGATTGCGCGAATATTCAAGGCGCCGGCTGAACAGGGCGAATAGAAGCAACAGGCCGATTAGGGCGAGCGAGGCGAGATCGAAAATCTCCCACCGATCCCGTAGCGCCATGATCAGCCAGTCGAACTTGCGCTCCCAGTTGAACCAATCAATTGTTCGGCCTTCGACATGACCTCCACTGCGCCACAGCAGCATGAGCAGGACCGGCGGCGCCAGAACGAGGCAATGCAGTCCCGCCCTGAACCCGGCTTTCAGGAAGGGACGGCCAAGATCGTACTGGCGGACGAGCTCCGCCGAGAAGGCCATGACGCCGAGCGTGCCCCAGCCGTAGGTGTGGACCAGCCAGATAAGAAAGGAGATCGGAACGAAGATCGCGGCGCGCATCGCCAGATGGCCAAGCCGCGCGAGACGCAACCACAGCGCGAAGGCGAGGAAGGCCAGCGCCATCGAGAGCGCGAAATTTAGGAAGCCGAAGTGAAACGGGAAACCATAAGCGAGCGGCGCGGCGAATATGGCCGTGGGTGGCAAGCGCCCTGCAACTTCGCGGGCCACCCAAAGAAAGCCGGCCACCGTCAATGGCGGAATGGCGATCACGATCAGCTTGACGGCGAGCTCCAGCCCAAAGAGCTTTGCCGCTCCAATCACCAACAGATCGAGGCCAAGATTGCCGATCAATGCCCAGTCGAAATCGTAGAAGCGCTGCAAGCCGGGCGACGAAGCAAGATTGAGCTGAACCTCGTACCTCCCCATGTGGCCGGGCAGATCGACGAGCGGCGGTATATCCGGCCAGACCAGCGGAAGCGCGGTTAGCAGGACGAGCGCGAACGCAAAGCTGCGGGTCTGCCACCAGCCCCGCAATTTCTCGTCATCGTTGCCGATTGCGCCCACGGTCATACAAGCTCGTTTTTCCTGCTTCACGAGCGACGTCAATCGACAACAAAGGGAGCGCTAGCGTAGACGGGCCGCCAGGATCGCCCCAGACAGGGCGGCTGGTTCTGGGATGGGAGCCCGCTCACTCGATGACGTGCGCTTCCCTGGCCTGAATTGGAGTGGCCCGGGAATCAGCTGGATTGCCCGCAAGCTTCGACGCCAAGAGGCGCCGCCCGCGATAGAATTTGTGCAACAACTGAAAGCACAAGACGGCGCACCCCGCCCCGACAATACCGTCGGCGGCATAGTGCCAACCGAGCGCAATCGAGAGTAGAAAAATGAAGATGCCCGCGATTGCCATGGGCATCATCAAGCGCCGCGCAAAAATATGTACTGCGATCATCATCCAGGCGGTTGTGGCGATGTGGAGTGAGGGCATGGCTGAGATGCCGCTGCCAGGACCGAAACCGTTGCTCGAATAGATTGCCCAGAGATAGGTCGCGGCGTCCTTTGTCTCCGAAACGCTGTGCAGGTCTGAAAAACGATTCCCGTAACCCAATTGATCGAAGAAAATGGGGCCCGCTGCGGGCAGAGTAGAGTGCACCAGGGGACCGACGACTGACCATAGGGTGAAATAAGTCAGCATGACGGCCGATTTTCTTGGCGACGGAGGAGCGGCGAGAACGATCACCAAGGTCACGATCATCAGTGCGAACCAGCCTCTATGGTAGAATATCGCAGCTGGAGTTGAGTTCAGCCACGTGAGCAGCGTCCAAGGGTCACGGCCGAAAAATACTGCATGATCAACATTGGCCAGTAGCGGGTCCGCCCAAAACGGAACCAAGTAATTCAATAATGGCTTTGTCCACATGAAGGTCGTCATGTTGATGCCGGCAAGGAATATGCAGAATACTCCTAGCCCCGCGCGTCGTGGGTCATTGGCGACAGCCTTGCGCATATGAGCAATCGGGCTATCCACGCGTGCGATCAGCATGGACAAGAACCAGCAGATGCTCGCCAGGACCGCCGATGCAAGCATCCAGTAAGGAAGTATCATGACCGCTGGCATGACGCCCGCGTAGTCCGGGATCAGAACGATGGCGATCAGGCCCGACGCAACAGTGAGGGCGATACTCGGCGCCAGCCAGTCACGATCGGTCATCGCAAATTCCGTCACCTATCCGTCGGACCCTGTGCCGTTGCACGTAGCTAGCCAGCGAACTTAGAAGGAATGGTTAATGCGATTAACGATCGGGACTTGAGGTCCAATGCGTTAGCGGCGCCTCGGCTTATTCAGCCAACTCGCTCTCCGCCGGTCGCAAGCGGGCACGCGCGGACGTCGGTGCGACGGCCCGATAGCGGTCCTCCGCCTCGGCCATATAGTCGCGGGTGATCGGCAGGGCGTGGCGGTCTCGGATGTATTGGAGCTGGTAGTTCACCATGCCGCCGTAGCGGAAGGTGACGACGACGCCCGCCAGATAGAATTGCCACATGCGGAAGAAGCGCTCGTCATAGAGCGTCACGATTTCGTCGCGCTTCTCCGTCACGCGGCGATACCAATGCTCGCCGGTATAGGCGTAATGAAGGCGCAGCGTCTCGACGTCGGCGAGGATGAGCTTGGTGCGCTCGCTGGCCCGCACGATTTCCGAAAGCGCCGGGATGTAGCCGCCGGGGAAAATATATTTGCGCGTCCAGGCGTCCGTCACCCCCGGCTCGCCCATGCGGCCGATCGTGTGCAGCAGCATCACGCCGTCCGGCTTAAGGAGGCTGCGGCATTGGCGGAAGAAGGTCCGGTAATGCGGCGGCCCGACATGCTCGAACATGCCGACAGACACGATCCGATCGAACGTGCCGTCGATGTCGCGATAGTCGATCAGCTCGAACTTGACCCGCTCCGCGACGCCCGCTTCCTCGGCGCGGCGGCGTGCGACCTTCAGCTGCTCCTCCGACAAGGTGATGCCGAGCACATCCACGTCGGCGACGCGGTTGAGGTAGAGCGCCATGCCGCCCCAGCCGCAGCCTATGTCGAGCACCCGCTGCCCGGGCTGCAAATAGAGCTTGGACGCGATATGCGCCTTTTTGTCCGCCTGAGCCTGGTCCAGGCTGTTGCCGGGATCGGTGAAATAGGCGCAGCTATATTGCCGGTCCGCGTCGAGGAAGAGGTCGTAGAGCCGGTCCGACAGGTCGTAATGATGGGCGACGTTCTGCTTCGAGCGCTGCTGCCAGTTGAGCCGGTCGAGCCGCGCCAGCAGGCGGCTGCCGCTCTTCTTCACGCCCCCGTCGCCACGTCCTCGGCCCCAGGGCGCGTTGGAGCGGAACAGGTCGAGGAGATCGAGTATCTCGCCTTCGACCATCACCAGTCGGCCGTTCATATAGGCCTCGCCCCCGCCGAGCCGCGGGTCCCGCGCGATGTCTAATGCGGCGCGCCGGTCGGTCAGTCGGACGACGACTCGGCGGCGTTCCGGATCGGGGACGCCAAAGCGATATTCCCGCCCGTCATGGTCGATCACCAGAAGCTCACCGCGCTTAACCACGCGCGCAAGCAGCTTAGCCAGCAGCCACATGGGCTCGATGTTACCTCAAATCGAAACGGAAGCAATCGGCGTCGAGCGTTGCCAGCCGGGGTCCGGTGAGGCATCGCTGCCGCTATGCAGGACAGTCCCGCGGCCGCATGAAAGAACGTATCTCGCTCGCCCAGGCTCGCCGCATCGCGCTCGCCGCGCAGGGTTTCGGTCGGACGCGACCCGATCGCACCAACCATGGTCATCTCCGCCGCACCGTCGAGCGCCTGGGGCTCCACCAGATCGAGCGTCAACGTCCTCGCCCGCGCCCATTATCTGCCGGCCTTTTCCCGCCTCGGCGTCTATGATCGCCAGCTTCTCGACCGGGCGGCCTGGGGGCGAAACAAGCGGGAGCGGCGGCTGTTCGAATATTGGGCGCACGAAGCGTCGCTGCTTCCGTTCGATCTGCATCCTCTCCTGCGCTGGCGCATGGCGGCGGCCGATCGGGGCGAGATCGGCTGGCGAAGCCTGCGCGCCTTTGCAGGGCAGCGTCGCCCCGAAGCCGAGGCGATATTGGCGCGCATCCGGATGGAAGGCCCCCTCGCCGCCTCCGATTTCGACCAGGGCAAGGGCAATGGCGGCTGGTGGGGCTGGGGCCATACGAAGCAGGCACTGGAATGGCTGTTCTGGGCCGGACACATCACGACTGCCACCCGCCGCGTAAGCTTCGAGCGGGTGTACGACATCCCCGAGCGCGTGATCCCGCCTGCTATCCTTACCTTGCCGACGCCTGCCGAAGCCGAAGCGAAGCGGGCGCTGGTGGCACTTGCCGCTGGAGCGTTGGGCATCGCCACCGAGGCCGACCTGCGCGACTATTTCCGCCTGGATCCCGCATCAACGGCGACGGCGGTGAAGGAGCTGGTCGAGGACGGGGTGCTCGTTCCGGTGAGCGTGCAAGGCTGGAGCAGACCGGCTTACCTGCACCGCGAGGCCCGCTGGCCGCGACGTATCGAAGGCCAGGCCCTGCTCGCCCCTTTCGATCCGCTGATCTGGCACCGCGGTCGCGCGGAGCGGCTGTTCGGCTTTCGCTATCGAATCGAAATCTACACGCCCGCGGAAAAGCGGACGCATGGCTATTATGTCCTGCCCTTCCTGCTCGACGACCGGCTCGTCGCCCGCGTCGATCTGAAGGCAGACCGCCGGCACTCCCGTCTCCTGGTCCAAGCGACGACCCTGGAGCCTGACGCGCCGGCGGAAACGAGCGAGTGGCTCGAAAATGAACTCCAGCTCATGGCGAAGTGGCTCGACCTCGAAACGATCGATCACCGGCACCGCTAGGAGAAGTCGTTTTAGATTCTCGTCATTGCGAGGAGCGCAGTGACGACGCAATCCAGTTGTGCCGAGCTGGATTGCTGCGCTTTGCTCGCAATGACGATCACCCGCGTGTTCAGACGGCGGGCAGCGCCGCCAGCTTTTCCTCGGCCAGGCGATCGAGCTCCGCGCGACTCTTCTTTTCCGCCGCCGATTTGAGCTGGCCGCAGGCCGCCATGATGTCGCGGCCGCGCGGGCGGCGGATGGGGGCGCTGATGCCCGCCTCGAAGATGATGTCGGAGAAGCGCTCGACCCGCTCGTCGGTCGAGCATTCATAGGGTGCGCCGGGCCAGGGATTGAACGGGATGAGATTGACCTTGGCCGGAAGCTTGTATTTGCGGATCAGGCGGACCAGCTCGCGCGCATCCTCGTCGCTGTCGTTCTTGTCCTTCAGCATCACATATTCGAAGGTGATGCGGCGGGCGTTGTTGGCGCCGGGATAAGCCGCGCAGGCCTCCAGCAGCTCCTCGATGCCATATTTGCGATTGAGGGGCACGATCTCGTCGCGGACTTCCTTGGTCACGGCATGGAGCGAGACGGCGAGATTGACGCCGATCTCCTCGCCCGCCTTGGCCATCATCGGCACGACGCCCGAGGTCGAAAGGGTGATCCGGCGGCGCGACAAGCCAAGGCCGTCGCCGTCCATCACGATCTTCAGCGCGTCGCGGACATTGTCGAAATTGTAGAGCGGCTCGCCCATGCCCATCATGACGATGTTGGAAAGCATGCGCCCCTCCGGCTGGGACGGCCATTCGCCGAGCGCATCGCGGGCCAGCATCACCTGGCCGACGATCTCGCCGGCGGTGAGATTGCGAACCAGCCGCATCGTGCCGGTGTGGCAGAAGCGGCAATTGAGGGTGCAGCCGACCTGGCTGGAGACGCAGAGCGTGCCCCGATCCGCATCCGGGATGAACACCATCTCGAAGTCATGGCCGTCACCGGCCTTGAGCAGCCATTTGCGAGTGCCGTCGGTCGAGACCTGCTGCACGACGACGTCCGGCCGCCCGATCCGGAAGCGCTCGGCGAACCACGCCCGCTGCGGCTTGGCGATGTCGCTCATCGCTTCGAAGCCGGTGGCGCCGCGATTGTAGATCTGGTGCCAGAGCTGCTTGGCGCGAAGCTTCGCCTGGCGCGCATCCAGCCCCGCTTCCTCCAGCGCCGCCCGAATCGCTTCCCTCGACAGGCCGACGAGGTCAGTGCGCGGGTCGTCGCCCACGGCGGGAGCGCGCGGCACGGGAACAGGGTCGATAAGACCCGGAATGGGCATGGCAGCTGTCATGAGAGGCGCCATGTAGTGACGAATGTGGCTTTTTTCTAGCGCTAGCGCGCGCAGGCGATGGCGGCGGCATCGATCGCGGTGGCGGCGCCCCTCAGCAGATAATAGTCGCGAACCCTGGCCCCGCTGGCCGATCGCGTCTCGACGGTCATGTCGACGCCGGTGCGCATCGCCGCGACGATCTCTGCATCGACGCGTCGATCCGGCGCCCAGGCGTTGTTGCCGCCGCCGATCAGCTGCCAGGTGCGGTCGTCGATCTTCAGCAGCACGGCCGATCCCTCCCGCTTCTGCCGGCTGAGGCGGACATGAAGCTGCCCGCGGGCGCCGCGATCCGGCCAGTAGCCGACCGAGGCGAACGGCTTCCACTCCAGTGGCCGTAGCGAACGTTCCGGCTCCGCGATCGCAAAGCAGCGGCCGGGTTCCTCGAACGCGCCCCACTGAAAAAATGCGCCGAGCGACTGGCGCTGGGCCGCGGCCGGAGCGGCAAGATTCAGCAACAAAAGGAGGATGATCGCGCCCCGCATCGCGCCTCCACAGTTCAACGGTCTGTGGCGCGATGGCAACAGAAAATCGCGTTTATCTTGGGTTAATGAAACTTACCGGAGCCGCGTTCGCTGGGCTCGCCGTTCCCCAATGAGGGCACGTAACGAATGGAGTTTAGGTATGCGTAGTTATGTTATCGCCGCCCTGCTGGCCGGCAGCGTCGCGTTTCCGGCGATGGCCCAACCCACGTCGCCCTTCACGGGCCCGCGGGTCGAAGGCCTGATCGGCTATGACTCCCTGCGCTCCGGCGAACGCGAGGACGACGCCGACACGGCCACCGACCAAGGCGACGAAACGATCGACGGCGTCGGCTTCGGCGTCGGCGTCGGCTACGACTATGACGTCGGCGGCGTGATCCTGGGCGTCGAGGGCGAGTTCATGGAATCGTCCGGCGAGCAGGATTCGGACGAGAGCATCGACGGCTTCACCCGCAGCATCGAGACGGGACGCGACCTTTATGTCGGCGGCCGTGTTGGCATGCAGGTGGCACCGAGCACGATGATCTACGCCAAGGGCGGCTACACCAACCTCGCCGTCGAGGCGAATTACGAGGGCGTCGACAATACTGTCGAGTTCGATGACAATGCCGACGGCTTCCGCGTCGGCGCGGGCGTCGAGCAGCTGTTCGGCCCCAATGCCTATGGCAAGCTCGAATATCGCTATTCGAACTACAACAATATCGAGCACAACATCGAGGGCGCCACCGACGTCACCCGGAACATCGACCTCGACCGTCACCAGGTGGTCGCCGGCGTCGGCTTCCGCTTCTGACCCGCGCAGCGGAGTCATCCGGTGTCTCGTGGAGAAGGGCCGTAGCCTGACAAATGAGATCCCAGCCTTTGCTGGCATGACGAGACTAGGGTCGGGCGGCGACGACGTCCGGCCCTTCTTTTTTCCGTCACTACCCTCTGGCGGGCGTCGCCACGCTCGTTATAACCGGCGGACTAAACCGGAAAATGCGGCAGGGGTCAGTAATGAAGGCGACGATCGAACGGGCTACGCTTCTCAAGAGCCTGGGGCACGTCCAGTCTGTGGTGGAGCGCAGGAACACCATCCCGATTCTGTCCAACGTGCTGATCGAAGCCACCGAAGACGGCACGATCCGCCTGATGGCGACCGACCTCGACCTGCAGGTGAACGAGACCGTCGAGGCCAACGTCACCCAGCCCGGCGCGACCACCGTCTCCGCCCACACGCTTTTCGACATCGCCCGCAAGCTTCCCGAAGGCAGCCAGGTCGAGCTGAGCGCCGCCGAGGGCAAGATGCAGATCAATGCCGGCCGCGCCCGCTTCAACCTCGCCACCTTGCCCCGCGACGATTTTCCGGTGATCGCCGAGGGCGACCTTCCGACCAAGTTCGAGCTTCCCGCAGCGACGCTCCGCCAGATCATCGACAAAACCCGCTTCGCCATCTCGACCGAAGAGACGCGCTACTATCTGAACGGCATCTTCCTCCACGTCTCGGATGAGGCGCAGCCGGTGCTGAAGGCGGCCGCCACCGATGGCCACCGCCTCGCCCGCGTGACGGTGCCGCGCCCGGCCGGCGCCGAGGGCATGCCGGACGTCATCATCCCGAGGAAGTGCGTCGGCGAGCTCCGCAAGCTGCTCGACGAGCTCGACGGCACGGTCGAAATCTCGCTTTCCGAATCGAAGGTCCGCTTCGGCCTCGGCAGCGCGATCCTGACCTCCAAGCTGATCGACGGCACCTTCCCCGACTACAGCCGCGTCATCCCGACGGCGAACGACAAGCTGCTGAAGATCGATCCGCGCTCCTTCGAGGAGGGCGTCGACCGCGTCGCCACCATCGCCAGCGAGAAGACCCGAGCGGTGAAGATGGCGCTCGACCGCGACCGCGTGACCCTATCGGTCACCAGCCCCGAGCAGGGCACCGCCGCCGAAGAAGTGCCCGGCGACTATGCCAACGAAGCGCTCGAGATCGGCTTCAACGCCCGCTATCTGCTCGACATCCTCGGCCAGATCGAAGGCGACACCGTCGAGGTCCATCTCGCCGACGCCGCCGCCCCGACCCTCTTGCGCGAGAATGACAAGGCGCCGGCGCTCTACGTGCTGATGCCGATGCGGGTCTGATGATCTGCCGGCTGTGGCGAGGCTGGACGAGTCCGGCAAACGCCGCAGCCTATGAGCGGATCGTCCGCGGCGAAGTCATCCCCGGCATCGAGGCGCGGCGCATCCCGGGCTTCCGCCATATCGACCTGATGCGCCGCGATGCCGGCGACGAAGTCGAGTTCCAGACCCTGATGTGGTTCGACAGCATCGCCGACGTGTCCGACTTCATGGGCGAGGATTACACCGTCAGCCACGTCCCCGCCGCGGCAAGGGCGGTGCTCTCCCGCTTCGATGCGCATGCCGTCCATTATGAAGTGCTAGACCGGCGGGAGCAGCCAGGGTGAACGCGTGACCAGACCGGGCCGGTCGACCGGTGGCGAGGCTTCCCTTGCCGAGGAGGTTGCCGCCGCGCAGCCTTGCGAATGGCGGGTGGGAAAACAACGCATCGTCCACGGGGACAGCGTCGACCTGCTCGCCCGCCTGCCCGCCGCGTCGATCGACGTCATCGTAACCTCGCCGCCCTACAATATCGGCGTCGCCTACAACAGCTATGACGACCAGCGGCCGCGTGCGGACTATCTCGCCTGGCTTGCTCGTATCGCTGGGGAGCTGGCCCGCGTGCTGGCGCCCAGCGGCTCCTTTTTCCTCAATGTCGGCGGCACCAACTCGGATCCCTGGATCGCGATGGACGTGGCGGGCGCCTTTCGCGACAGCTTCGTGCTCCAGAATCATATCGTCTGGGTGAAGTCGGTCAGCATCGGCGAGGACACCGTCGGCCACTTCAAGCCGATCACCAGCCGCCGCTATCTCAACAACAATCACGAGGCCGTATTCCATTTCACGAAGACCGGCGCGGTCGAGGTGGACCGGCTCGCCGTCGGCGTACCCTACAAGGACAAGACCAACATCTCGCGCTGGAAACATGGTTCCCCCGTTCGCTGCGCGGGGAACAGCTGGTTCATCCCCTACCGAACGGTGAAGTCGCGCGCGCAGAAGTTCGATCATCCGGCGGGCTTTCCCGTCGAGCTGCCGGAGCGCTGTATCAAGCTCCACGGGGTCGCCAATGCGACCGTGCTGGACCCGTTCCTCGGCGCCGGCAGCACCCTCGTCGCCGCGGAGAAGCTGGGCTGCACGGGAACCGGCTTCGAGATCGACCCGGCCTATGCCAAGGCGGCCGTCGCTCGCCTGAGAGCCGGGGAGCGCTAGGAACGAGCGCGCGATGACCTGGCGCGAAGCGATCATGCCGGCGGCATTTCCACGACCAGCGGCCGTGGCGGGTTGCGTTCAAGCCGACCTCTTCTATCGTGACGCCCCGATGAAAACCGTGACCGCTGCCGGCGAGCCCGTGGAATTGTTGACGGGTCGACGCCATCACCCCTGCGTCGGCATCCGCGGTGCGGCCAATGGCACGCGGGCGCGTTGATCGTTCGTGATGGAGGGGGCCCAAGAGTATATTGACGCCAACAGCGCGGTCATCGGGCTGATCATCCTCGCGGTGATGTTCGTCGAGTTCCTCCGCGAGCGCTATCCGGTTTCCGTCGTTTCGCTCCTCGGCGCCTGCGCATTCCTGGCCACGGGGCTGCTCGACGCCGACGGGCTGTTCTCGGCCTTTTCCAACAGCGCCCCGATAGCGATCGGAGCGATGCTGATCCTGTCGGGCGCGCTGATGCGCACAGGCGCCATCGAGGCCGTCGCAAACGTCATCGTCGCGCGAGCTGAGAAGCATCCGCGGCTCGCGCTCATCGAGGTGTTCGCAGGGATGCTCGTCGCGTCCCCGTTCATGAACAACACGCCGGTCGTGGTCATCATGATACCGATCATGTTCCGCTTGGCGGACGTCACCGGCATTCCGGCCAAGCGGCTGCTGATGCCGATGTCGATCCTGGCCGTGCTCGGCGGCTGCCTGTCGCTGATCGGCACCTCCACCAACCTGATCGTCGATGGTCTCGCCCAAGAGGCGGGGATGCTGCCGTTCGACATCTTCGAAATCACGCCCTACGGCCTCGCCGGTCTCGCCGCCGGCATCGTGGGCTTGCTCGTGCTGACGCCGCTGCTTCCGAAAGACCTCACCTCCACTGAGAAAAGAAGCGGCGCCGCGGGGGGGCAGCATTATCTGACCGAACTCACCATCCGGGCGGAGAGCCAGCAGATCGGCAAACCCGTCACCAAGCTCCCCCTGTTCAAGCGGGATGCCAAGCTGCTCGGCATCAAGCGCGGCGCCGAGACGATCCGGCGCGATCTCGAGGATCATCATTTGAGGGCGAACGATCGGCTGGTCGTCCGCGCCAGCGCGGTGGAGTTGATGACGCTGCGCAGCAGCCGCGATTTCGATGTCGGGGTGACGGGCACGGCCGGCCCGCCGACCAAGGGCGACAATGTCGTCGAGACCATGGTCGCGCCGTCGCACCCGTGGATCGGGCAGCGGTTGGGCGAGATCCCGTTCCTGCACAAGCTGCGCGTGCGTCTGCTTGGCGTCGCCCGCTACAACCATCTTCCCGGCCCCGACGTCACCAATGTGCGGATCAGGGCGGCCGACCGGCTGCTCGTCGCCGGCGACGAGGTCGAGATCGACCGGCTGCGCGAGAACCAGCATCTGCTGGGCGTCGATATCGCGCCGACCCGGGCCTTCCGTCGCGACAAGGCGCCGATCGCGGTCGCGGCTCTTGCCGTCGCGGTCACGCTCGCCGCGCTTGATGTCATGTCCATTGCCGTGGCCGCCATTCTCGCCGTCGCGGCCATTCTGGTCACGCGCTGCATCGATGCCGAGGAGGCGTGGAGCGCGATCGACGGCGACGTCCTGATCCTGATCGTCGCCATGCTGGCCGTCGGCTTCGGGCTGGAGGAAGCGGGCAGCGTCGCCCTCATGATCACGTGGCTGACGCCCCTGCTTATCGACGCCTCGCCGGCCTTGCTGGTCTTCCTCGTCTACGGTTTCACCGTCCTCCTGTCGGAGCTACTCAGCAACAATGCCGTCGCGGCGATATTGACGCCTATCGTGATCGGCCTCTCCCGAGACCTCGGCATCGATCCCCGCCCCCTGGTGCTCGCCTTGATGATCGGGGCGTCGGCATGCTTCGCCACCCCGATCGGCTATCAGACCAACGCCCTCGTTTACGCGGCCGGCGAATATCGCTTCGCCGACTTCGTCAGGATCGGGGTGCCGATGAACATCATCGTCGGCGTGGCAGTCTGCACCGCCATCCTCTTCCTCTACTGACTCACGCTGCCGGAGCGGGTAATCGTGCCTCCCATGACGGTCACCGCCAAGAGACTCCGGGTGCGCGGCCGCGTCCAGGGCGTGTTCTATCGAGGCTGGACGGTGGAGCGGGCGCGCTCGCTCGGCCTCAGCGGCTGGGTCCGCAATCGCCGCGACGGCAGCGTCGAGATACTCGCCTCCGGCCCTAGCGAGGCGATTGAGACGCTGATCGAGCAGTGCCGCCAAGGGCCGTCAGCGGCGCAGGTCACCGACGTCGATGTGCAGGAGACGGGAGAGCCCGCGCCCGACGGATTTCAGCAGCGCCCGACCGAATAAGAAACTAGCGGCGGCGGCCGATCAGCGTTCCCTTGGTGCCGCTCTTGACCAAATCGAAGTCGAAATCCGGCCAGAGCTTGCGCCAGCGGCGGGCGACGACCCGCTCGCCGGGACGCGCACCGTCGTCGAGCATGACGACGCCGCCCGGCGTGATCCGGCCGAACAGGGTCGCCGCCGCGCCGCGGGTGAAGGGATGTATGGTCCAGGGCGGACCATCGATCAGCATGAAGTCGATCGCGTCGGGCAGCGGCTCATGATCGTACCACATTCCCGGCCAGCCGCCCGGCGACGGCACTAGCGGCACGGCGCGAAGATCGGCGGAAAGGCCGTGCTCGGCGAGCCAGTCGCCGGTCGCCTCGACGAACTCCTTATGCTGGTCGAAGGCGATGTGCGTGCCGCCGCCGGCCATCTGCAGCGCCCGCGCGACGATGAGGGTCGAGGCGCCGGCGCCGAATTCCACCACCACCTTGGGGCGACGGTCGAGAATATGATCGGCCACCAGATGGAGCAGCCCGACATCGGCTTTCCAACTGCCCAGGTGCGGCAGCGCGTCGGCGGGAAGGTCCAGCTTTTCGAGCAGCGCGCGTTTGCGTTCCTGGCTGCCGCCGTACAGGCTTTTCAGCAGCCAGGGCGTGTTGATCGGCCCGAACGCGAATAGGGTAGCCCATTCGCGGATGGTCCGCTCATGCTTTGCCCACTCTGTGCCAGCCTGCGCGCGCGGAAGGATTCCGGTCGTCTCTCTCGAGGTCACTGTCTCTTCCGCACCTGTGGTTTATCAATCGGCGAACGGATCGCGCACCAGGATGGTGTCCTCGCGCTCCGGACTGGTGGAAACCAAAGCGACGGGACACTGGATCAGTTCCTCGACCCGCCGGATGTATTTGACGGCCTGGGCCGGAAGCTGCGCCCAGCTGCGCGCGCCAGCGGTCGACTGGGACCAGCCTTCGACGCTCTCGTAGATCGGCTCCACCGCCGCCTGGTCCCCGGCATGGGCGGGGAAATGGTCGAGCGTTCGGCCGTCGAGGCGATATCCGGTGCAGATCTTGATCTCGTCCAGCCCGTCGAGGACGTCGAGCTTGGTGAGGGCGATGCCGGTGACGCCGGAAACCGCCATCGACTGGCGCACCAGCACCGCATCGAACCAGCCGCAGCGGCGGCGACGACCGGTGACGGTGCCGAATTCACGGCCGCGCTCGCCGAGACGCTGGCCGATCTCATCCTCGAGTTCGGTCGGGAACGGCCCGGAGCCGACGCGGGTGGTGTAGGCCTTGACGATGCCGAGCACGAAGCCGGCCGCAGACGGCCCGAGCCCGGTTCCCCCCGCCGCCGTCCCCGCGATGGTGTTGGAGGAGGTGACGAACGGGTAGGTGCCGTGGTCGACGTCGAGCAGGACGCCCTGTGCGCCTTCGAACAGGATACGTTTGCCGCGCGCGCGCGCATCGTTGAGCGTCAGCCAGACAGGCCTGGCAAATTGCAGGACGAACTCGGCGATCTCGCCCAGGTCCGCCTCCAGCCGCGCCCGGTCGATCGGCCCTTCGCCGAAGCCGGCGCGGAGCGCGTCGTGATGGGCGCAGAGCCGGTCGATCTGCGGTCCCAGATCGCCGAGATGAGCAAGGTCGCAGACGCGGATGGCGCGGCGGCCGACCTTGTCCTCATAGGCAGGCCCGATGCCGCGCCGGGTCGTGCCGATCTTGCCCTGGCCACTCGCATCCTCGCGCAGCGCATCGAGATCGCGGTGGAAGGGCAGGATGAGCGGGCAATTGTCGGCGATCTGCAGTGTCTCGGGCGTGACTGAGACGCCTTGGGCGGTGAGCTTCTCGACTTCGGTCTTGAGCGCCCAGGGATCGAGCACCACGCCATTGCCGATCACCGACAATGTGCCGCGGACGATGCCCGACGGCAGGAGCGACAGCTTATAGGTCTCGTTGCCGACCACCAGCGTGTGGCCGGCATTATGCCCGCCCTGAAAGCGGGCAACGACATCGGCCCGGCTCGCCAGCCAGTCCACGATCTTGCCCTTGCCCTCGTCGCCCCACTGGCCGCCGATAACGGTTACGTTCGCCAAAGCTCTTCCCCGGAAAATGACCCGCCGGCTCTAGGAGGAGTCGCTTGCCGCGTCCAGCCGTGCCTTAGAAGCGCAGCGGCTTCACTTCACGAACACCGGGCAGCGCCTTGATCCGTTCGAGCAGACCGCGATCGACATGGTGGTCCACGGAAAGCAGCAGCACGGCCTCCCCGCCGGCGGACCGACGGCCGAGTTGGAAGGTGCCGATATTGATGGCCGCTTCGCCCAAGGTGCTGCCGAGCCGGCCGATGAAGCCGGGGGCATCGTCGTTCGCGATGTAGATCATCTCGCCGAAAAGCTCGGTCTCGATGCCCATCCCGAGCATCTCGACGAGGCGGGGCTTGGCGTTGCCGAACAAGGTACCCGCCACCGATTTCGGCCCGTCGGGCGTGTTCGCGGTGACGCGGACCAGCGTGTGATAGTCGCCCTCGCGGTCGTGACGCACCTCGCGCACATCGAGCCCGCGCGCCTTCGCGAGGAAGGGCGCGTTCACCATGTTCACCGTGTCCGAATAGACCCGCATCAGCCCGGCCAGCACGGCGCCTGTGATCGGCTTCGGGTTGAGATCCGCGGCCGCGCCTTCGACCTCGATGGCCACATTGGTGATGTGCCGCCCCACAAGCTGGCCGATCAGCGAACCCAGCTGCTGCGCCAGCTCCATATAGGGTTTCAGCTTCGGCGCCTCCTCGGCCGACAGCGAGGGCATATTGAGCGCGTTGGTGACGCCGCCGGTCATCAGATAATCCGACATCTGCTCGGCGACCTGAATGGCGACGTTGACCTGGGCCTCGGTGGTCGACGCGCCGAGATGGGGCGTGGCGATGAAGCCCGGCGTGCCGAACAGCGGGTTCGCCTTGGCAGGCTCCTCCACGAACACGTCGAGCGCGGCGCCCGCGACATGCCCGCTCTCCAGCGCCTCTTTCAGCGCCACCTCGTCGATGAGGCCGCCGCGGGCGCAGTTGACGATCCGCACCCCCTTCTTCGTTCTGGCCAGATTTTCCCGCGAGAGGACGTTGCGCGTCTGGTCGGTGAGCGGGGTGTGAAGGGTAATGAAGTCGGCGCGGGCGAGGAGATCGGCTAGCGCCACCTTCTCCACCCCGAGGTCGATCGCCCGCTCCGGCGTCAGGAAGGGATCATAGGCGATCACACGCATCCTGAGGCCCAGCGCGCGTTCGGCGACGATCGAGCCGATATTGCCGGCACCGATCAGGCCGAGCGTCTTGCCGGTGAGCTCGACGCCCATGAAGCGGTTCTTCTCCCACTTGCCCGACTGGGTGGAGACGTCGGCCTGCGGCAATTCCCGGGCGACGGCGAACATCAGGGCGATGGCATGCTCGGCCGTCGTGATCGAGTTGCCGAACGGCGTATTCATCACCACCACGCCCTTGGCCGACGCGGCCGGAATATCGACATTGTCGACGCCGATGCCGGCTCGGCCGACGACCTTCAAGTTCGTCGCGGCCTCGAGCAGCTCCTTCGTCACCTTGGTGGCCGAGCGGATGGCCAGGCCGTCATAGTCGCCGATGATGGCCTTCAGCTCGTCCTTTGACAGGCCGGGCTTCTCATCGACTTCGATGCCGTTGGCGCGAAAGATTTCGGCGGCCTTGGGATCCATGGAATCCGAGATCAGAACTTTGGGCATTTTTGATTTCCTTGTTCCCCGGCGAACGCCGGGGTCCAGTCTGGGCACAGGTTTTCGCCGGTGAACTTAAGCCGTCCGGGCTTCCTCGAAGGCCCAGTCGAGCCAGGGGCCGAGAGCCTCGATGTCGTCAGTCTCCACCGTCGCTCCGCACCAGATGCGGATGCCCGGTGGGGCATCGCGATAGCTGGCGATGTCGTAGGCCGCGCCTTCTGCCTCCAGCAGGGCGGACATGCTTTTCACCAGCGCATTCTGCCCCTCCTCGTCGAGGCCGCGAACGGCGGAGTCGGCGAATTTGAGGCAAACGCCGGTGTTGGTCCGGATCGCGGGATCGGCAACGAGATGCTCGACCCAGGGCGTCGCTTCGACCCAGGCGTCGACCGCTGCGGCGTTCGCATCGGCGCGGGCGATGAGCGCGCTGAGCCCCCCCAGGCCCTGCGCCCATTCGAGCGAATGGATGTAGTCCTCCACCGCCAGCATCGAGGGTGTGTTGATCGTCTCGCCCTTGAAGATGCCTTCGATCAGCTTGCCGCCTTTCGTCAGGCGGAAGATTTTCGGCAGCGCCCGGTCCGGCGTGTAGCTTTCGAGCCGCTCGACCGCGCGGGGGCCGAGGATGAGCATGCCGTGCGCGCCTTCGCCGCCCAGCACCTTTTGCCAGCTGTAGGTGGCGACATCGAGCTTGTCCCAGGGCAGCTCCATGGCGAAGCAGGCCGAGGTCGCGTCGCAAATGGTCAGACCCTCGCGCTCGCCGCTGATCCAGTCGCCGTTCGGAACGCGCGCGCCGGAGGTGGTGCCGTTCCAGGTAAATACGATATCGGTCGCGGGGTCGACCGCAGACAGGTCCGGCAAGGCGCCGTAATCCGCCTTCATCACGGTCGCGTCGAGCTTCAGCTGCTTCACCGCATCGGTGACCCAGCCTTCGCCGAAGCTCTCCCAGGCGAGCATCGTCACCGGCCGGGCGCCGAGCATCGTCCACATCGCCATTTCAACGGCGCCGGTATCGGATCCGGGCACTATCCCGATGCGGTGCGTCGCCGGCACGCGCAGCACCTTCCTCGTCAGCTCGATGGCATAGGCGAGCCGCGCCTTACCCAGCTTCGACCGGTGCGAACGGCCAAGCGATCCCAATGCGAGATGTTCGGGGCCCCAGCCCGGCGGCTTGGCGCAGGGACCGGAAGAAAAAAAGGGGCGCGCCGGGCGCACCTCTGGCTTATGATTCGTCACGTTTCAGTCTCTCCTTCCAGAGAGCGCGCGCCGCGTTGGGACGGCGTGGCCCGCCAGCGGCCTTAAAGGAGGCGGCGGGCCTGTCAACCGGCCCGCCGCATATTGGCGCGTAGCGGGAACGGTTCGACTCGTCGCGGCCGGTGACGTCTTGACCGCCAGACTCCCCCTCGGTCACCTTCTACTGATGGGGAGACGGGGGCTCATATTGGCGACGCTGCTGCTGGCAGGATGCATTCCTTCCAGCGAGCCGCGGCGGGCCGAGCCTTCGCGGGAGGAGCCTCGCGCCGCCAGATCGGATCCCGACACGCGCCAATGCCTGGCCGACCTGTCGCGGGAGCGTGTCCGGTTCGAGGTGCTGCCGGACCGAAATTTCGGCGGCGGCTGCTCGGCGATCGGTGCGGTGCAGCTGCTCGATATCGGAACGCCCACGGCCAATCTGGGCGCCATGACCTGCCCGCTCGCGCGCGAATATGCGCGCTGGACGCGCCAGGCGGTGCAGCCCGCCGCCCGAAGCTGGCTGAGCAGCGACGTCGTGAAGATCGAAAGCTTCGGCACCTACGCCTGCCGCCCGGTCAATGGCATGGCCGGCGGAAAGCTCAGCGAGCATGGCCGCGCCAACGCCGTCGACATTTCCGCTTTCGTCCTGCGCGACGGCCGGCGCATCACCGTGCTCGAAGGATGGAACAGCGACGATGACGATGTCCGCGCCTTCCTTCGGGCGGTCCATCAGGCCGGCTGTCGTCGTTTCGGCATTACCCTTGGTCCCGAAGCCAACTCGCTCCACCATAACCATTTTCATTTTGACATGGGACAGGGACCCTATTGCCGCTAAGGGTCGGCGCATGAACGATCTCGTCCCGCCGAAGCGCGTGTTCTCCCCCGCCCGCGAAGAAGCCGAAGTCGCCAGCCACGCGACATCGAGTCCGCAGACCGAGCATCCCGCCTACCGGCTTGCGTTCCAGGATCTGGATTTCCTGCTGCGCGAGGATCTGCGACCGGTGCGCTTCCAGCTAGAGCTGTTGAAGCCGGAGCTGGTGTTCGACGAGGCGAACATTGCCTCGACCTTGGTCTTCTACGGCTCGGCGCGCATACCCGAGCCCTCCAAGGCGGATGCCCTGATCGAGGCCGCCGCGACCGATCATCAGCGTCGCATCGCCGAGCGGCTCAAAGCCAAGTCCAAATATTATGACGAGGCACGCAAGCTCGCTCGCCTCGCCAGCCGCGTCGCTCCGGACAGCGACGGCAAGCGGCAATTCGTCGTCTGCTCGGGCGGCGGCCCGTCGATCATGGAAGCCGCCAATCGCGGTGCCGCGGACGAGGGCGAGGAATCGATCGGCCTCAACATCGTCCTGCCGCACGAGCAGCTGCCCAACCCCTATGTCACGCCGTCGCTCAGCCTCCAGTTTCACTATTTCGCGCTGCGAAAGATGCACTTCCTGATCCGCGCCCGGGCGGTGGCGGTCTTTCCCGGCGGCTTCGGCACGTTCGACGAATGTTTCGAGCTTCTGACGCTCATCCAGACCGGCAAGATCAAGCCGATGCCGATCATGCTGTTCGGCCGGGAGTTCTGGAATCGGGTGGTAAGCTTCGAGGGGCTGGTCGAGGAAGGCACCATCGCGCCCGACGATCTCAAGCTCTTCCATCTCGTCGAAACCGCCGACGAGGCGTGGGACTATCTCTGCGACTATTATTCCGGCAGCGAGCACCACCTCGACTGCGGGAAATAGACCTCGGGAGACACGGCATGGACCGGTTCACCGGGGGCTGCTTGTGCGGCGACGTCCGGATCGTGGCGTCGGGACGCCCCTACCGCGTCGGCATTTGCCACTGTCTCGACTGCCGCAAGCATCATGGCGCCCTGTTCCATGCGTCGGCGATATTCCCACGGGATGCGGTGACGATCGATGGCGAGACGGGCGACTATGCCGGGCGGATTTTCTGCGCCCGTTGCGGCTCGTCCGTGGCAGGGCGCAGCGGGGACGAAGTCGAGGTTAATCTGGGCTCATTGGACGCTCCCGACCAGCTGACCCCAAGCTACGAACTGTGGACCGTGCGCCGCGAGCGCTGGCTGCCGCCCTTTCCGGTGACGCGACGCTATGAGCGCGACCGCGAAACGCCGGCCCGCACCGAGGAATAAGGCACTAGATCAGCGCGAAGCTGCGGGTTCCGCTCGGCTTGGGCAGCCGGCGACACAAAGTAAGGAATGGCCGCCTGGCAGCTGGCCATCCCCTTGGTGCTTATTTCGTCTTGGGAGCGGCCTCGCCCTCGACATTGCCTTCGGGCTGCTGGGCCGCCTCGGTCTCGTTCAGCACGGGCTCGTCCTCGGCCTTGCCGGGCAGTGCTCCCTGATCGGCTTCCTCGGCCGCGACTTCGGCCGGCGTGTCGACGGCCGGCGGCGGCGGCAGGGGCAGGTTGCTGCCCTGGCTGTTCAGATAAGCCAGCAGGTCGGCCCGATCCTCGGGCTTGGAGATCCCGGCGAAGGTCATTTTCGTGCCGGGCGCGAAGTTGCGCGGCGATTTGATCCACTCGCTCATCGTGTCCCAGTCCCAGGTTCCGCCGTGCGACTTCAGCGCATCCGAATAGGCGAAGCCCGCGACATGGGCGACGGGCTTGCCCATTGTCGCCCAGAGGTTTGGACCAAGGCCGTTGGGGCCGCCCTGGTTGATGGTGTGGCAGGCAGCGCATTTCTTGAACTGCGCCTCGCCCCGGGCGGCGTCCGCGCTGGCCAGGAAGAAAGCGATCGGTTGCTCGGCGGCCTCACCTCCGCCTTCGGCTTCGACGCCCTCGATCGGATAGCCCATCTGCTCGGGCCGCTCGCCCTTAAAGATTTCGCCGGTGACGAGCGACGCGCCGAGCGCCACGATGCCCGCGCCCAAGACCCAGCCCGCAATCGTGTTCTTCCGATCCTGCACGCCCAAAAACCTCCGCGAAATCGCGCGGCCGCAGATGAGGGCGCGCGTCAGACCAATGAAATGATGGCGCTCCTTTAGGCGGGCCCGCGGCCTTGGGCAAGCATGTCAAGGCCATGAAGCCACCGCGTCATCAGCGTATTGGCGATGGCGAAGGGGGGCGGCGCCTGAAACGGCGCGTCCTCGGCTCCCGCCAGCGCGGCGGCGACCTGGCCGCGATCCACCCACATCAAATCCGCCAGCTCCGTGCGGTCGATGACGACGGCGGCGCTTTCGGCCTCGGCGATGCAGGCGATCATCAGCGACGCCGGAAACGGCCAGGGCTGGCTGGCGACGTAGCGGACGGACTTCACCCGGACGCCGGCTTCCTCCAGCAGTTCGCGGGCGACGCCCTCCTCGATCGATTCGCCGGGCTCGACGAACCCGGCGAGCGCAGAATAGCGCCGCTCCGGATAATTGAGCCCGCGTCCGACCAGCACCTTGCCGTCATGCTCGGCCAGCATGATCACGACCGGGTCGACGCGCGGAAAATGCTCCGCGCCGCAGCCGTCGCATTTCCGAGCCCAGCCGGCCCGGAAAATCTCGGTCGGGCTGCCGCAAACGCCGCAATAACCGTGGCGGTTGTGCCATTCGATCAGGCTCCGAGCCGTCGCCCAGAGCGCCGCATCCCCGCCTTCCATCCGGCCGATCAGCCCGAACACGCCCCAACCCCGCGTGGGTCCCGGCGCCATCCGCGTCAGCGGCGCGAATAGCGGGCTCTCGCCATCCAAGCCGAGGAAGAGCGGCACGGCACCCTCGGCCAGCTCGCTCATCGCCTGCCAGGCCAGCCGGTCATCCTCGCCGAGCAACGGATCGAGCGCCTCCAGCCTCAGCAGGCGCGCGTCGTCATGGTTCAGCAGGGCCGAGATTCTCTCCTGATCGAGTCGCAGATTGTCCGCCCGATCGATGGTCGAGCCGGTGAAGCCTGGCGTGGGAAAGTTCATGCGGCCCTTTGCCACGCGGTGCCGCGAGCCGCCAGCTTGGCGAAGACGGTCGGGAGCCCTGCTTCGTCCAGCCTGTCGATCGGCCACCATAGCTCGCCCGCGTCGCGACTGGCGGCCGGCGCGCAATAAAGCCGCAGGGTGAGGGCGAAATGGGTGAAGACATGATCGACCGCGCCGGCCTCGTCCCAATCCGCCGCCAGCGGGGCGCCTTCGCCCGGCTCGACCGTCTTCGCCCAGCTCCCGGTGGGAAAGCCCAGCATCCCGCCCAGCATCCCCCGCGGCGGGCGGCGTTCGAGGAGAACATGGCCGTCATGCTCCAGCCAATAGGCATTGCCCTGGCGAATCGGTCGGACGCTTTTTGCGGCCTTGAGGGGATATCGCTCCGGCTCCCCTTCCCGCCTTGCATCGCACCGGTCGGCCAGCGGGCATGCATCGCACGACGGCGCACGCGGCGTACAGAGGGTGGCCCCCAGGTCCATCATGGCCTGCGCGAAATCGCCGCAGCGCTCGACCGGCGTGATGGCGTCGGCGAGGGCGTACAGACGCGGCCGCGCGCCGGGCAGCGCCTCCTCGACGGCGAAGAGACGCGACACGACTCGCTCGACATTGGCATCCACCACCACCGCGCGGCGGCCGAAGGCGATCGCCGCGATGGCGGCGGCGGTGTAGCGGCCGATGCCGGGGAGCTTGAGGAGCCCCGTTTCGCTGTCCGGGAAGCGGCCGTCATGCTCGTCGGCGACCTTGCGAGCGCAGCCGATGAGGTTGCGGGCCCGGGCATAGTAGCCGAGGCCGGCCCAGGCGGCCATGATTTCCGAGTCGTCGGCCGCCGCCAGCGATTCGACGCTCGGCCAGCGACGGGTGAAGGCTTCGAAATAGGGCCGGGCATGGGCCACGGTCGTCTGCTGAAGCATGATTTCGGAGAGCCACACCCGATAGGGGTCCGGCCGCTCTTCGCCCCGCGCGCGCCACGGGAGCACCCGGGCGTTCGAATCATACCAGTGGATAAGTTGAACCGAGGCATCGACGGACATGGCCCGCCTATGCCATGCTGGCGCGGATGGTGAAATCGGGTCCGCGTTCGAAAAAACAGCAGGGGGAGCCGAGGCGCGCCATGCGCCCGCGCGCCGTTTCGGACCTGCTGCCCGAGGTGGGGCGCGCGGCTTTCCGTCGTTTCGGTTTCGTGCAGTCGTCGATCGTGAGCCGTTGGCGCGAGATCGTCGGCGAGCGCTACGCCGGCGTCTCCTCCCCAGAATCGATCAAATTCCCGCCCGGCCGGAAGTCGGACGGGGTGCTGACCCTCACCGTCGAAGGTGCCCATGCGCCGATGATGCAGCATGTCGCGCCGGTCATCGTCGAACGGGTCAATCGCTTCTTCGGCTATCCGGCCGTCGAGCGCGTCGTCTTCCGCCAGGGCATCGTCAAGATGACCAGGGCCAAGCCGCGGATCGCGCCGCCGTCGCTGAAGCCGATCCCCGCCAGCCTCGGCGACTCGCTCCGCGAGGTCGCCGATCCCGAACTCCGCGCGGTTCTCGAATCGCTTGCGCGCGGGCTTTCGCCAAGCGAAGGGCAAAACGCATCCCCCGACATGATGACGATTCCGGTCGTCGGCAAACTGACGAGGTAGATAGATGAAGGCATTGATCACCACCGCCACCGCGACACTCACCTTGCTGCTCGCAGGCTGCGGCAGCGAGGGCGGCGACACGGCCAATGTGGCGACGGCGGCCGATTCGGGCCCGATCGAGCAGATCCCGGCGCCGAATGGCGGCGACTGGACCCAGGTCGTGTCGGCGACTCCCGAAGGCGGCTTCATCATGGGCAATCCCGACGCCCCGGTGAAGCTGGTCGAATATGCCTCGATGACCTGCCCGCACTGCGCCGCCTTCTCCGGTGACGCCAGCGAGGCGATCAAGAATGAATATGTGAAAAGCGGCCAGGTCAGTTTCGAGTTCCGCAACTTCGTATTGAACGGCATCGACATGGCGGCGTCCCTGCTGGCGCGCTGCCAGGGGCCGGGCCCCTTCTTCCAGCTGACCGATCAGGTGTTCGCGGCGCAGGATCAGTGGATGCAGGGCTTCCAGAACATGTCGGAGGCGACTGCCCAGCAGCTCCAGACGCTGCCGCCCGAACAGCAGATCCCGGCGCTCGCGGAGGCTGGCAACCTCTATTCCTTCTTCCAGATGCGCGGCCTGCCCCAGGCGAAGGCCAAGGCCTGCGTCTCAGACAAACAGGCGGTCGAGCAGCTGGTCGCCATGGGCCAGCGGGCGACCGACCAAGGCATACAGGGCACGCCCACCTTCATGATCAACGGGGAAGTCGTCGAGGGCGCCGCGACCTGGGACCAGATCGAGCCCCGCATCCGCGGAGCGATCGGCTGATATGAAGCGGACCCTTGCCCTCCTGCTCGCCGCGGCCGCGCTGCCCCTCGGGGTGGCGGCCGTTCCCCCCGCCGAGGCCCAGGCCGTCAAGGACTGGACGAAGGTCGTTGCCCAGACGGCGGAGGGCGGCTTCCGGGTCGGCAATCCCGACGCGCCGGTAAAGCTGGTCGAATATGGCTCGCTCACCTGCGATCATTGCGCGCACTTCGCCGAGGAAGCGATGCCGAAGCTGCTCGGGCAATATGTGAAGAGCGGCAAGGTCAGCTTCGAATTCCGCAACTTCGTGCGCGATCCGGCCGACCTCACCGCGAGCCTGCTCAGCCGCTGCGCCGGGCCGGACGACTTCTTCGCGCTTACCCACCAATATTTCACGACTCAACCGCAATGGTTCGGCAAGCTCCAGGCGATGACCGAAGCGGAGCGGGAGGCGATCAACGCGCTTCCTCCCGCCGAGCGGCTGGTCCGCTTCGCGTCCATGGTCGGGCTGGACGCCACGGCCGCCAAAGCCGGTGTCTCGGCGGCCGAGGCCAAGCAGTGCCTCGCCAGCGAGGCGAACATCGGGCAGCTCGTCGAGATGGGCAAGACCGCGGTCGAGAAGCACCAGATCAAGGGCACGCCGAGCTTCATGATCAACGGCAAGACGTTGGAGAACGTCCACAATTGGGCGGCGCTGGAGCCGCATCTGAAGACGGGAGGCTGAGCAGGGGCCAATGAGCGCCGGGGGGCGGACTTGAAGATAAAGCGTCTCAAGCTTTCGGGCTTCAAGAGCTTTGTCGAGCCCGCCGAACTGCGCATCGAACCCGGCCTCACCGGCGTCGTCGGCCCCAATGGTTGCGGCAAGTCCAACGTGCTGGAAGCCATTCGCTGGGTGATGGGCGAATCCAGCCCGAAGTCGATGCGCGGCTCGGGCATGGAGGACGTGATCTTCGCCGGCACCGCCGCCCGACCGGCGCGCGACTTCGCCGAAGTCTCGCTGCTCGTCGAGCGCCCTGTCGGAGAAGTCCCCGACGAGTTCGGCGTCGCCAGCGAGGGCGAGGTCGAAGTCACCCGGCGGATCGAGCGCGGCGCCGGCTCCGCCTACCGCGTCAACGGCCGCGACGTCCGCGCCAAGGACGTGGCCCTGCTCTTCGCCGACGCCGCCACCGGCGCCCACTCGCCCGCCCTCGTCAGCCAGGGCAAGATCGCCCAGGTCATCTCCGCCAAGCCGACCGAGCGCCGGATGATGCTCGAGGAAGCGGCCGGGATCGCGGGCCTCCACGTCCGGCGCCGGGATGCCGAGCAGAAGCTGCGCGCCGCGGAAGCCAATTTGACTCGCCTGGATGAACTCCTTGGCGACATGGAGCAGCGCGCCGCCGCCCTCAAGCGCCAGGCCAAGGCCGCCGAACGCTATCGCAGGCTCACCGACCAGATCCGCGTTGCCGAGGCCCGCCTCATCTTCGCCCGCTGGCGCGAAGCGGCGCAGGCGGCCGAAGTCGCGAAGACGGAAGCCGAGCAGGCGAACGCCGCCGTCGACAAGGCCGCCGAAGCCCAACGCGCCGCCGCCGCCTACCAGACCGAGGCTGCCCAGGCGCTGGCCGACAAGCGCAAGGCCGCCGAAGCCGCCCGCGAGCAGGCGTCGTCGCTGGGCCACAAGCTGGCCGCGCTCCGCGCCGAGCGCGACGGCATCGATCGCCGCATCCGCGAGCTGGAGACGCGGCGGACGACGCTCGCCACCGACCGAAATCGTGAAGCCTCGCTCGGCGATGACGCCCAGGCAGCCCTCGCGCGCCTCGACGAGGAGCTTGCCGCGATCGCGCAGCGCCTGGCCGAGGCTGAAGCCAGCCGCAGCACCATCGACGTCCGCACCGTCGAGCATGAGGACAGCGCCCGCGAGGCGGAAGCGGCGCTCGGCAAGGCCCGCGCGGTGCAGGCGGCCGAGCAGGCCGAGGCCCGCGTCGCCGGTGTCGCCCTGGAAGCGGCGCGAACGAAGCTCGCCCGTGCCGAAGCCGAGTTGGGGCGGCTCCAGGAGCAGCTGGCCCAGATCGGTGATGAAGCGCCGCTAATCGAAACCAAGCGCGCGGCCCGCGCCAGGCGCGAACAGGCCGAGGCGGCTCTGGTTTCTGCATCGAGCGCTATCGCCGCCGCCGAGGAGCAGCGCGAGGCCGCCGTCACCGCCCGCGATTCCGCCGAGAGCGAAGGCGCTTCCGCTCGGGCCGCCCTTGCGGCGCTGGAATCGGAGGCCAAGGCTCTCATCCGCGCCGTCGAAAGCTCCGGCGGCGACCGCGCCATCAATCACCTGAAGGCTGCGCCTGGCTATGAACGCGCGCTCGCCGCCGCGCTGGGCGACGATCTCGAGGCGGCGCTCGAAGGCGATGCGCCCCGACGCTGGGCCGGCGCGGAGACTGGAAAGAACGACCCTGCCCTCCCCGCCGCTGCCTCGCCGCTCGCCGATCACGTCCAGGCACCCGCTGCCCTCGCCCGCCGCCTCGCTCAGATCGGCGTGGTCGACGAGGATGACCGCGCGATCGCTCTGGCGGTCGGCCAGCGTCTCGTCACACGCGACGGGCGGCTGCGGCGCTGGGACGGCTTTGTCGCCACCGGTGTCGGCGCGGCCGCGGCCGAACGGCTGATCCGCGTCAATCGTCTTGCCGAGATCGAGAAGGCCTTCCCAGCCGCCCGAGCGACAGTCGATGACGCTCAACAGGAGATCGAGCGCGCCCAGGCCGAGATGCAGTCCGCCCGCGCGGCCGCCGAGGCGGGGCGCAAGGCCGAGGCAGAGGCCGCCGCCGCCATTCGCGAAGCCACGCGCGAGGAAGACTCCGCCAACGTCGCCATAGAGCGGCTCGAGGTCCGCCGTACCGGCCTTGCCGAGCGCATGGCCCAGGCAGACGCCGACCTCTCGGACGCCAGGGCCGCCTTCGCCGAGGCGGAGAAGGCCGTCTCCGCTCTTCCCGACGCCGATGCCACCGAACGCCGTGTCGCCGAGCTTCGCTCGCGCGCCGAGGCTAAGCAGGCGGCGCTCGCCGAAGTGCGCGCCGAAGCCGCCACCCACGCCCGCGCCGTCAGCGCCGACAAGCAACGCGCCGAAGCCGCGCGCAAGGAACAGGAGGACTGGCGCGCCCGCGCTGCCGACGCCGCCCGGCGCCAGGCGGACGTGGCGAAACGCATCGGCGAGACGGAAGAGGAGGCCCAGCAGCTGGCCGACGCACCGCAAGCCTTGGCGGTGCAGCTCGAGAAACTGGAAGCGGAATCGACCGAGGCCGCCGAGGCCGCTCGCGCCGTCGCAGCTCATGAGCGCGGCGCCGAAGACGCGTTGCGGGAGACCGAGGCGCGGCTTGCCCAGGTCGGCGAGGCCCTGTCCATCGCCCGCGAGGCCCGCGCCGGCGCCGTCGCCCGCCACGAGAATCAGGAAATGCGCCGCGTCGAAATGGGCCGCATCTCGGGCGAGCGCTTCGAATGCCCGCCGCCGCTCCTGCCGCAGAAGCTCGATTTCGACGAAGGGAGCATCGAGGAAGCGCAGGCCGAGTCCGCCCGCCTCGACCGCCTCACCGCCGATCGCGAACGTATCGGCCCGGTCAATCTCGTCGCCGAGCGCGAACTCGCCGAGTTGGAGGAAGGCCGCACCTCGTCTCAGGCCGAGCGCGAGGAGCTTGGCCTTGCCATCCATCGGCTGCGCGGCTCGATCGGCAGCCTCAACCGCGAGGGGCGCGCCCGCCTCCTCGCCGCCTTCGAGGCAGTGGACCGCCACTTCCAGAGCCTCTTCACCACCCTGTTCAACGGCGGCCAGGCTCATCTCGCCCTCATCGAGTCGGACGATCCGCTGGAGGCGGGGCTGGAGATCATGGCCCAGCCGCCCGGCAAGCGCCTCTCCGCCCTCACCCTCCTTTCAGGCGGCGAGCAGGCGCTTACCGCGGTCGCCCTCATCTTCGGCCTTTTCCTCACCAACCCCGCGCCCATCTGCGTGCTGGACGAGGTCGACGCGCCACTGGATGACGCCAATATCGAGCGCTTCTGCGACCTCCTCGACCGCATGGCGGCGGAGACCGAGACCCGCTACCTCATCGTCACTCACAACGCCGTGACGATGAGCCGCATGCACCGCCTGTTCGGCGTCACCATGGTCGAAAAAGGCATCAGCCGCCTCGTCAGCGTCGACCTCGGCGGAGCGGAACGCCTCCTCGCCGCCGAATAACGTCATCCCGGCGAAAGCCGGGACCCAAGAACACGGTTGCCGGAACCACTCGCGCGGCTTTTTCATCGCCTTTCGGTGTTCTTGGGTTCCGGCTTCCGCCGGAATGACTAGATTCGTCTCATGACGACCCGTTTCGTCCCGCCGCACCCTCCGCGCGGACCCGCGCCGGTCCCGGTCTGGCGCGGTTTCTTCGGCGAACGGGCGCGCAATGCCGTCTATGGCTGGTCGGCGCCGATGTTCGAGAATTGGCATATCCGCCGCAACATCCTGGGCATCGTCGTTCACGTTGTGACGCATCCGGACGCGGTGCAGCGGGTGCTCCAGGCGAACGCCGCCAACTATGCGAAGCCGGACATCGTCAAGCGCGTGATTGCGCCGATGATCGGTCGGGGGCTGCTCAGCTCCGACGGGGAGCTTTGGCGCGAGCAGCGGCGGATCGTGGCCGCCAACTTCGCGCCGCCAGCCGTCGATGCGCTCGTCCCCGACTTCGCCCGCGCCGCCACGGCGAGGATGGCGGCCTGGGGCGATGGCGGCGTCCGCGACATGGCGGCGGAATCGACCGCCACCACAATGAGCGTCATCGCCGACACCCTGTTCGGCGGTGATCCACGGCTCAAGACGGATGCGGCCATGGCCCATATCGCGGCGGCGCTGAAGGCGGCGGCCGAGGCTCGGCTGTCGGCCGTGCTGCGCCTGCCTCCGCTCGGCTGGAATCCCACGATGCGCGCCGGCCAGCGCGGGCAGGCCTTCCTCCGCTCAACCCTTGCGGAGCTGGTGGAAGAGCGGCCCGGCCGATCCGACGGCGATTTCCTCGACCGCCTGATCTTCGCGCTCCACGACCGGTTCGGCGAGGAAGAGGCGGCGGCGCTCGCCCTCGACAATGCCGCCACCTTCTATCTCGCCGGCCACGAGACCACCGCCAACGCCCTCACCTGGACGATCTACTTGCTTTCGGAACAACCCGACCTGCAGGACCAGGCGGCGGAAGAAGCTCGGTCGGCACTGTCGGTCGGCGACGAAGCCGGACTGATCGAAGAACTCCCCCTGCTCCGCCGCATCCTCGAAGAGTCGATGCGCCTCTATCCGCCGGTGCCGCGCTTCGATCGCCAGGCGCTCTCCCTCGACACCCTCGCCGGCGCCTCCATCTCGCCAGGCGACATCGTCTCGATCTGGCCGTGGATCATCCACCGCCACAAGAAGCTGTGGGACGACGCCGACGCCTTCGACGCCGACCGCTTCCTCCCCGAGCGCAAGGCGGCGCTCCACCGTTTCCAATATGTGCCCTTCGGCGGCGGCCCGCGGGTCTGCGTCGGCGCCCGCTTCGCCACCAGCGAGGCGCTGACCATCCTCGCCCATTGGCTCGCGGCGTGGCGTTTCGAGCGCGTCCATGCCCGACCCGTCCGAGTGATCGGCACCGTCACCCTGCGCCCCGAAGGCGGGCTGCCGCTACGCCTATCGCGCCGCTAGCCCTTCTTCCGGCCAAGACGAGGCGCTCGTGGAAGAGCTATTGCGAATTAGTCTCATCTGCAATAACGGGAGGCAGACGCAAAAGCGCAAATAAGGGGTTCATTGATGTATATCCGACCGGTCTCGCTGGCCGCCATTGCGGCTGCGATTGCCGCTGTTCCCGCCCACGCCCAGGACGATATCGCGACTGGAGCCGCTGCAACCGCCGCCGCCGCCGACGCGGTGAACGGCGCGGCGGACATCATCGTCACGGGGCGGGCGCAGAAGCTCTACCGCGTCGACGAGATCGTGACCGGCAAGCTTCCCACCGATCCGCTCGCCTCCAGCCAGACCATTACCGTCATCACCGAGCAGCTGATCGAGGATCAGGGCGCCCGCGACGCGCAGGACCTCTATCGCAACATCTCCGGCGTCTCCTTCTTCAGCTACGCCGGAGTCACCGCGCGCGGCTTCAGGCAGGAAGAGATCTTCTACGACGGCTTGCGCGGCGATCCCTATGCCGGCTTTTCCGTCCCGCAGCTCTTCAACATCGAGAGGGTGGAGTTTCTCAAAGGGCCCGCCGGCATGCTCTACGGGCCGGGCGCGCCGGGCGGCCTCTTCAATTATGTCACCAAGAAACCCGAAGACAGCTTCTCGGCCGAAGTCTCGACCGTGGTGGGCACCGGCGACCGCTATGGCGGTTCCGCCGAAGTCACGGGCCCGCTGGTCGGCGCCCTCACAGGCCGCGCCGGGCTCTTCTACGAGGATCGCGATACCTACCGCTTCAACGCCGGCAGCGAGACGCTGATCGCCGACGGCGGCCTCGCTTATGATTTCGGGCCGGCTAAGGTCATCCTCC
Organism: Sphingosinicella humi; assembly: GCF_003129465.1. Taxonomy (NCBI): domain Bacteria; kingdom Pseudomonadati; phylum Pseudomonadota; class Alphaproteobacteria; order Sphingomonadales; family Sphingomicrobiaceae; genus Allosphingosinicella; species Allosphingosinicella humi. Next base: position 1,586,058 of record NZ_QFFF01000001.1, on the reverse strand, counting down.
AGGCCACCCGCTACGATCAGGAGCTGGATGCCAATCGCTTGCGCGGCGTCCCCACCGACGACGAGGGCAACTTTCTCGCCAGCCGCCGCTGGAATCATAACGAGCCGACCGACTTCCTCAATCTGCGCTCCGATGTCGTCCAAGCGCGCATCGAAGCCGACCCGTCGGACAGCCTCAGCTTCGATGCGACGCTCCGTTACAATGACGCGCTGGAGGAACAGCAATATCATGAGCCGCGCGGCCTGTTCGATTCCGACGGCGACGGCGAGATCGACGCCACCATCCGCGAATTTCGCGATCAGGTGAGGATGCAGGAGACTTGGTCCTTCGGCACCAACGCGATCTGGTCCGCCGACTTCGGTCCGGTCTCCAACCGAATTCTCGTCGGCTATGACCGCTTCACCGGAGACTCCTTCTTCAAGGGCCGGAGCCTGCGCGGCACGACCGAGGTGACGCCGGGCCTTCCCAGCCCCTTAAGTCTCATCGATCCGCAATATGGTCTGTCGGACAGTTCGACCTACGACCAGATCCCGTTCCGGATCACTGACACCGAGCAGTCGCGCCAGGGCGTCTATCTGCTGGAGGAGGCGACAATCGGGCCCGTCGTTGCCGTCGGCGGCATCCGTTACGATCGTTTCAACGACGTGGAAGGCGAGACTGAATTCAAGGACAGCGAAGTCACCTGGCGCGCAGGCCTCGTGTACCGGGCGCGCGAGGACCTGTCCTTCTTCGGCCAATATGCAACGAGCTTCGAGCCTCAGGGCATTTCAGCCCAAAGCGAGCTCGCCGGCGGGCCGTTCGCGCCGACGACGGGCGACATTTTCGAAGGCGGGGTCAAGACCGACCTATTCAGCGGCAAGGTGCAGTCGACTCTCTCGGCCTATCGCATCCGCCGTCGCAACATTCTCCAAACCGATCCGCGAGGGGACGTCGGTGGCGACGGCATCGACGACCTCATCGCGTTCGGCGAGATCACCAGCAAGGGCATCGATTTCGACCTCGCCGCCGACCTTACGCGCAACTGGGTGCTGACCCTGGCCTATGCCTATAACGACACCCGCATCACCGAGGACAATGGCGAAGGCGGCGGCTTTGCGAATAATGTCGGCGACCGCTTCGCCAACGCGCCCGAGCACAAGCTAGGCTTCTGGACCCGCTACCAGTTTCCGGAACTCGGTCTCGCCCTGGCGCTGGGCGGAGACTATGTCTCCGAGCGGCTCAGCATCGATGGCCAGCGCGTCAAACCCTACATGATTTTCGACGCGTCGATCATCTACGAAACCGGCCCGTGGCGCGCTCTCCTGCGTGCCGACAACATCTTCGACAAGACCTACGCCGCCTCGGGCTTTATCGCCCGCACCGGCCACTTCCCGGGCGAGCCTCGCTCGGTCTTCCTCGAGGTCAGCCGGCGGTGGTGACGCGCGTCGCCCCCGCGACTGAGGTCGCCCCCTTCCCGCCCAAGGCGTTGCCCAAGAAGGCGCGCCTATGGTGGGTGATCCACCAATGGGCCGGCCTCAAGCTCTCCATCTTCATGAGCTTCGTGCTGCTGACCGGCACCCTCGCCGTGTTCAGCCACGAAATGGACTGGCTGATGCGCCCGGCGCTCCGCGTCGAGATGTCCAGCGTCTCCGGGCCGGTGAACTGGCCGGCCATTGCCCGCAACGTTGCCGCGCACGCGCCCGGGGCCAGTATCCGCAGCCTCGATGCCCCACTCGCCAAGGCTTTCGCCGCCACGGCTACCATCGAAAGTCCGGACGGCGAACTCCGTTTCGTCTACGCCCATCCCACCACCGGCGAGGTGCAGGGCGACGGCCATTGGGTCGGCGCGGCCCGCATCCTCCGCAACATGCACCGTCACCTCAATATGCCGACCTGGCTCGGCGTGCCGATCGTTTCCTCGCTCGCGCTGCTGCTCGCCGTCAGCCTCGGCACCTCCTTCGTCGTCTACAAGAAATGGTGGCGCGGCTTCCTGAAGCCGATACGCCTGCGCGACGCCCGCACCGCGTGGGGCGACTTCCATCGCCTGGCGGGCGTGTGGAGCCTGTGGTTCGTGGCTCTGATGATCCTGACGGGATTATGGTATCTCGCCGAAAGCACCATCGCGCGTGCTCCGCCGCATCCCCGCACGGAGGTTCCGGCACTCAGCCTTTCCAACACCGACATTGCGGCGCGTCTCGGCCCCAGCCTCGCCGCCGCCCGGGCCGCCAACCCGGACCTCGACATCAAGCGCATCATCTTTCCGAACGGCAAGTCGGGCGCCTTCCAGTTCCAGGGACAGGACGAGGCGATCCTCGTCCGCGACCGCTCCAACGCGGTTTGGACCTCCGCGGCCACCGGCGAGCCCCTGCTCGTCACCGCCGGGCGCGACCTCAACATCCACCAGCGCATCTCCGAAATGGCCGATCCCCTGCATTTCGGCACCTTCGGGGGCTATTGGACCAAGCTCCCATGGTTCCTGTTCGGCGCGCTCCTCACCGCTCTGTCCGTGTCCGGCGCGGCGCTTTACTCGCTCCGCCTCTTCAAGGCCGAACGGCGCCCCTCGGCAGGCCGGGCTGTTGCGGTTCGGGCGTGGCACGGCATGGGCCACTGGCGCTGGGCAGCGCTCGCCCTCGTGTTGACGGGGTTCGCCATGTTGCCGACCTTGTTCGGGGTCGCCGGCGATTAAATCCTTCCCGCGAAAGTATCGCAGGCTGCCGGGTCGCCGGTCGTGAGCCCACGCTGGAGCCATTCCATCCGCTGCTCCGATGTCCCGTGCGTGAAGCTCTCGGGAACGACGAATCCTTGCGAGGCCTGCTGCAACGTATCGTCGCCGATCGCTGCGGCGGCAGTCATCCCTTCCTGCACGTCACCCTGCTCCAGCGCCGCTCGCTCCGTCGAGGCCCAGACGCCGGCATAGCAGTCCGCCTGCAGCTCCATCCGCACTTGGAGGGCGTTGGCTTCCGCCTCGCTCGCCCGCGCCTGCGCCCGCCGCACTTGGTCGGCCGTGCCGTCCAGCGTCTGGATATGATGGCCCACCTCATGCGCGATCACATAGGCTTGCGCGAAATCGCCGGGGGCGCCGAGCCGCTGCGACAGTTCGTTGAAGAAGACCGTGTCGATGAAGATGCGCTGGTCGCTGGGGCAATAGAAGGGGCCCATGGCGGCCTGGGCGATGCCGCAGCCCGAGCGGTCGGTGCGGTCGTAGAGCACGAGAGTGGTCGGCGTATAGGTCTGACCGGCTTGCTGGAAGAGGCGGCCCCATTGGTCTTCGGTCGAGGCCAGGACCTGGGAAATGAAGCGATCGGTCTCGTTGTCGAGCGCCGTCTCGCCGCTCCTGGCGCCGTCCTGCTGCGCGTGCGGCGCCGTGAATTGGCCCTGATCGGCGGGCCCCAGCAGCTGCAACGGATTGACCCCGAGCAAAAGGGCAATGACGATCACGATCAGGAGTCCGCCGCAGCCGAGGCTGCCGCCTCCCACGCGCAGCCCGCCTCCCCCCATCGGGAGCCCGAAGCCCCCGCCCGCGCCCCGGCGGTTCTCGACATTGCTGCTCGTCCTTCTTCCGCCAAAGCGCATGGAACTCTCCGACTTTATGTGACGGCACAATGCTCGGGCCCGACCACGGGTTGCAACGGGGCCGCAACTAGTCGATTGGAGCCGCAGCCATGGCCGAAGCCGCCCCCCGCCGACGCAGCAATGGATCCCTCCCGCTGCCGGACCAAGTCGCCCTCGTTTTCCAGGGCGGCGGCGCGCTCGGCGCCTATCAAGCGGGCGTCTATGAGGCTTTGGCCGAAACCGCGATAGAGATCGACTGGATCGCCGGCATCTCGATCGGCGCGGTCAACGCCGCCATCATCGCCGGCAATGCGCCGGGTGAACGGGTGGCGAAGCTCAGATCCTTCTGGGAGATCGTAACCTCCGCCTTGCCGAGCCTGCCAATGATGGGCGGGGACGAATGGCGGGAATGGATGCACATCCTCTCCGCCGGTTTCGTCGCCGGCGCGGGTGTCCCCGGCTTCTTCCGGCCGCGCGCAGTCCCACCGGTGCTGGCTCCAGCCAAGAGCGCCGGCGCCCTCAGCTTCTACGACACCGCTCCGCTTGTCGAGACGCTGGATGCGCATGTCGATTGGGATCGGCTGAACGGCGGGCCGATACGACTGTCGGTCGGCGCGGTGAACGTCGAAAGCGGCAACTTCCGTTATTTCGACACGGCGAACGAGCGCCTGGACGCCCGCCATATCACGGCATCGGGCGCGCTCCCGCCGGGCCTCCCCCCGGTCGAGATAGATGGCTGCTGGTGGTGGGATGGCGGCATCGTTTCCAATACGCCGCTCTCTCATGTGCTCGACCGGCAGAGCGAGGATTTGCTCGTCTTCCAGGTCGATCTCTTCCCCGCGCGCGGCGACATGCCCCACACAATTATGGACGTCTATTCGCGCGAGAAGGACATCCGCTATTCCAGCCGTACCCGTCAGGTCACCGACCAGCTGATGCGCCTCCGCCAGGAGCGCGAGATCATTCGTAGGGTGCTGGCGAAGCTTCCCGACAGCCTCAACGACGATCCCGACGTCGCCAGTCTGCGCGACCTCTCCGCGGAGCACGCCGTCAACGTCGTCCATCTCATCTACCGCGCCCATGGCTGGGAAGGCGGCGCCCGAGACTTTGAATTCTCCCGTGACAGCATGGAGCATCACTGGGCGGAAGGCCGCGCGGCCGTCGCTGAGACGATGAAGAAGGGCGCGCTCGTCGCCCGCAACATCATCGACGGCAAGACCGCCGCCTTCGACCTCACCAAGTAGAAAGGACACCCCATGTTCCTCCAAGGCAAGACCGCCCTCGTCACCGGCTCCACCTCGGGCATCGGCCTCGCCTGCGCCCGCGCCCTGGCGGCGGAAGGCGCGAACGTGATGCTGAACGGGTTCGGGGATCCGGCGGAGATCGAGGGGCTGCGGACGGAGCTGGAGCAGGCGAGCGGCGGCACGGCGCGCTATAGCGGTGCCGATCTCACCAAGCCCGACGCGATCGAAGGGTTGATGAGGCTATGTGCCGACGAGCTCGGCGGAATTGACATCCTGATCAACAATGCCGGCATGCAGCATGTCGCTCCTGTTGATGAGTTCCCGGTCGAGAAGTGGGACCTCATCATCGCCCTCAACCTCACCGCCGCCTTTCACACGACCCGGCTCGCTTTGCCCGGCATGAAGGCGAAGGGCTGGGGCCGCGTCATCAACACCGCCTCGGCGCACAGCCTCGTCGCCAGCCCCAACAAGTCCGCCTATGTCGCCGCCAAGCACGGCATCGCCGGCTTCACCAAGACGGTCGCCCTGGAGACGGCGCAAATGGGCGTCACCATCAACTGCATCAGTCCCGGCTATGTCTGGACGCCTTTGGTCGAGAACCAGATTCCCGACACGATGAAGGCCCGCGGCCTCACCCGCGACCAGGTGATGAAAGACGTCCTCCTCGCCGCCCAGCCGACGAAGAAGTTCGTGACGGTCGACCAGGTTGCGGCGTTGGCGCTGTTCCTCTGCAAGGATGAAGCGAGCTCGATCACCGGCGCCAATCTCAGCATGGATGGCGGCTGGACGGCCCAATAAAGCATGCTGCCGACGCTGACGCGCAGCTTTGCCGTTCCGATATAGTACGCCTCCTTTCGGCCATCGACGACCGGCTTCTCCCCCGCTAAGCTCCTCCCCCGAGAGGGGATCGTTGGCTCGTGAGGTGGTGCATGAGGCTCGGTTATCTTCCCCTGTGCGCGGCGGCGGCGATGCTGGCCGGCTGCGGCTCGGGAAGCGGGAACGAGGCAGCCGGCGCGGCTTCCGTCGTGCCCGACTGGCGCTCCATCGCCACCACCAGTGATCGGCATCGTCTCCGCGAATGGCGGACGGCCTGGGTAAAGGCGCTAGAGTTGGCTCGGGCTTCCGGGCATGGACAGGCGCTCGCCCAGGAAGGCGCTCTGCTCCAGCCCGACGCGGGGCTTGCCTGGCAGGACCCGCCGCCCGGCGTCTATCGCTGCCGCACGATCAAGATAGGCGGGCAGTCCGAGGCGATGCTCGATTATATCGCCTATCCCTGGTTCGACTGCCGCATCCGCAACGAAGATGGCCTGATGAGCTTTACCAAGCTTACCGGCTCGCAGCGGCCGATTGGCCTCCTTTTTCCCTATGTCGGCCAGCGCATGGTGTTTCTCGGCACCCTCCAACTCGGCGACGAGAGCCGCGCGCTCCAATATGGGCGCGACACCGAGCGCGACATGGCCGGCGTGATCGAGCGGATCGGCGAGGCGAAGTGGCGGCTGGTCTTCCCCTATCCGCATTTCGAGTCCACTATCGACATATTGGAGCTCGTTCCCAAGAGCGCCGCCGGCTGAACCTGAAGAGGAAATTCGCCCAATGAGAAGCCAATTGCTGGCCGCCGCGTTGCTGTGCCTGATGACCACCGCCGCGCCCGCGCACGCCGACGCCTTGAGCGACGCAGTCGCCAAGGACATGCCGTCGCTGATCACGCTCTACCAGGACCTCCACGCCCATCCCGAGCTCTCCATGCAGGAGACGCGCACCGCCGCCAAGCTCGCGGCCGAAGCGAAGAAGCTCGGCTTCAAGGTCACCGAAGGCGTCGGCAAGACCGGCGTCGTCGCGGTGATGGAAAACGGCCCCGGCCCCGTTGTGATGCTCCGCGCCGACATGGACGGGCTCCCGGTCGAGGAGCAGACCGGCCTCCCCTATGCCAGCAAGGAGCGCGGCACGAGCCGCGCCGGGGTTGAGACCGGCGTCATGCACGCCTGCGGCCACGACACGCACATGACCGCCTGGGTCGGCGCCGCCCGCCGGCTTGCCGCCACCAAGGATCAGTGGTCCGGCACGCTCGTCATGATCCTCCAGCCCGGCGAGGAGACCAGCGAGGGTGCGAAGGCCATGCTGGAGGACGGCCTCTACACCCGCTTTCCCAAGCCCAGCCACGTCATCGCCTTCCACGACGCCGCGGCCCTTCCGGCCGGCGTTGTCGGCTATTCCAACGGCTATGCGCTGGCCAATGTCGACAGCGTCGACATCACCGTGAAGGGGGTTGGCGGACACGGCGCCTATCCGCACACGACCAAGGATCCGATCGTCCTCGCCAGCCGCATCGTCGGCGCGCTCCAGACCTTGGTCAGCCGCGAGAACGACCCGCAGAGCCCGGCCGTCGTCACCGTCGGCAGCTTCCACGCCGGCGCCAAGCACAACATCATCTCCGACGAGGCGCAGCTGCTGCTCACCGTGCGCAGCTACAGCGATGAAACCCGCCGGCTGCTGCTCGACGGCATCGAGCGCATCGTGCGCGGCGAGGCGATCGCCGCCGGCATGCCGGAGGACCGGATGCCCGTGGTGACCATTCGCGAGAAGGAATATACGCCCGCCGTCTTCAACACCGAGGCGCTGACGACGAACACCGCCAAATTGCTCACCGAGCGCTTCGGCCCCGAGCGGGTCATCGCCACGCCGGCGGTGATGGGCGGCGAGGATTTCAGCCGCTACTATCTCGCCGACAAGTCGATCCAGAGCCTGATCTTCTGGGTCGGCGGCGTGCCGCAGGACAAATGGAAGGCCGCCGGCGGCGACGCGTCCAAGCTGCCCTCGCTACACAGCCCCTTCTGGGCACCCGATCCCGAGCCGACCATCTCTACCGCCACCGAAGCCATGGTGACGGCGGCGATGGGCGTGTTCAACCGCGCCTCCTGAGGAATACGGTTCCCCGGCGGAAGCCGGGGTCCAGCTACTGACTCAGGCCTGGGCCCCGGCTTCCGCCGGGGAACTGCTAGTCGCCGATCCTACCGCTTTCGTCGCTGCGGCGCATGGCCGTCGCGCGAGGAGCGGCGGCTATCGCGGCCTGCGTGTCTTATTTCAGGACGATAGTAGTGGCCTCCTATTCAAGGAGGCCACCCATGAACACGCTGATCATCGCCGCCGCCCTCGCGCTCGCCCCCGCAGCCAGCGCCGGGGAACCCAGCCTCGATGCGGTGCGCGCCGCCGCGGAGCGGTTCCAGGACGTCAAGGTCGCGCTCGCCGAAGGCTATGTGCGCGATCCGATGAATATGTGCGTCAACGCGGAGGATGTGGGTTTGCCGCGAGAGCAAGGCGGCATGGGCGTCCATTATTTCCGCCCCGACCGGCTCGGCATTGCCGGCCCGCCCAATCCGCGCGTGGACGGAACCGGCACGCATACCGACTTCCTGAAGCCTTCGATCCTCATCTACGAACCGCAGGCGGATGGTTCGATGACCTTGGTCGCCGCCGAGAATCTGGTCTTCGCCCGCGCCTGGGAAGCGGCTGGAAACAAGACGCCGCCCGCCTTCCACGGCGTTCCCTTCGAACATATGGTCGACGATCCCGCGACCAAGCTCGACGAGGCCCATATGTTCGAGCCGCATTACGACCGCCATGTCTGGCTGTTTCGCGACAATCCCAGCGGGGTCTTCGCGCCCTTCAACCCGAACGTCAGCTGCGCTCACCACCGGCAGGGACACGCCCACCGTTAGCACTGTCGTCATGCCAGACCGAAGTTAATGCAGGATGGCGCGAGGTTCAGCCGCCCCAAAGCTCCTGAAGCCGCGCATCGCGGCCGCAGCGGGTGCGGTAGAAGCGATATTTGAGATCGTTCTTCTTGTAATAGTCCTGATGGTATTCCTCGGCCTCGTAGAAGGGCGCGGCCGGAAGGACCGGGGTCACCACCGGCCGATCGAGGGCCGCATCCGCCTCGGCCTTCTCGGCTTCGGCGATGCGACGCTCCTCCGGCCCCACGACGAAGATGGCGGTGCGATAGCTGTCGCCCCGATCGCAGAACTGGCCGCCGGCATCGGTCGGGTCGACGGTGCGGAAGAAATAGTCGGTCAGCTGCTCATAGCTGACGCGCGCCGGGTCGTAAGTGACGCGCACCGCTTCATAATGGCCCGTGCCGCCGCCCGAGACCTGCTCGTAGGTGGGGTTCTTGAGCGTTCCGCCGGTATAGCCCGACACCGCGGAGATCACCCCCGGCACCTTCTCGAAATCCGCCTCGGTGCACCAGAAGCAACCGCCCGCGAAGATCGCGGTTGCGGTCTCCCCGGGTCGCGCGGCAACCGGCCCTTCCGCGGTGTGCCCCTCGACCTTGGGCTGGTAATCGGGCGCGCATCCGGCGAGACCGAGCAAGGCGGCAAAACCGCCCGGCAGGAACAGGGGCGTGCGACGGCTCATAGGGCCCATCTGGAGCCCGCTGCCCGGGAATCAAGGCTCAGGGCTCCCACCGCAGGAACGGCATGTCGAAAAGGAGCGACCTGGCCTCCCGGCAGGACGGGTCAGCGCGACGCGTCGGAAAGCCGCGCCAGCTGGCCCTCGTCCAGCTCGAGCGTCATCGCCCCGATAAGCTCCTCGAGCTGCTCCAGCCGATTGGCGCTGGCGATGGGGGCGGTGACTCCGGGCTGGGCGGCGATCCAGGCGAGCGCGACTTGCGCCTGAGTGGCACGGGTCTCGGCCGCCACTTCGTCGAGCGCAGCCAGGACGGCCCGGCCGCGCGGGTTCAGATATTTGGCCATGCCGGCACCGCGCGGGCTTTTGCCAAAATCCGCCTCCGATCGGTATTTCCCGGTGAGGAACCCGGAGGCGAGCCCGAAATAGGAAAGGACGCCGAGGTTCCGCTCAATGCAGAGCTGCTGCAGGTCCCCCTCGAAACCATCGCGGGCCATGAGATTATATTCGGGCTGCAGGACCGTGTAGCGCGCCAGTCCCTCGCGCTCGGAGATGGCGAGCGCCTCGGCCAGCCGCTCGGCCGAATAGTTGGACGCGCCGATCGCCCGCGCCTTGCCGTCCCTGACCAGCCGGTCGAAAGCGGCAAGAGTCTCCCACAGAGGCGTCTTCTCATCGTCCTGATGCGCATAATAGAGGTCGATATAGTCGGTCCCGAGCCGCTTCAGCGACGCCTCCGCCGCGGCGGCGATGCGGGCGGGTTCCAGCTTCTCGCCGCCTTCGCCCGCCAGCATGCCCACCTTCGTCGCGATCAGCACGTCGTCGCGCCGGCCGCGCCGCCTCAGCCACTCGCCGAGCAACGTCTCGGACTCGCCGCCATGATGCCCCGGCACCCAGGCTGAATAGACGTCGGCCGTGTCGACCATCGTGCCGTCCGCCTCGACGAAGCGGTCGAGCACCGCGAAGGCCTCCGCGCCCCGCGTGGTGTTGCCGAAGACGTTCCCGCCCAGCACCAGCCGGGGCGTCGCCAATCCGCTCGCCCCCAGCAACCTCGTCGCGGCCATGCCGCCTCTCCTTCGTCCGCCGTGTTGGCCTTAGGCCTTGGCGGGCGCCGCTCCAACTCGCCGCGCCTCAAGGCCATGTATTTCGTCGATTATCCGATTGCGCAGAACCGTGAGGAGGACGATCCTGCACTCTGCGACTCGTCAACAGGAGGGAAACCAAGATGCTTTACCAGGAACATCGCTGGCAATCCTGCCGGCTGTTGATCGTGCACGGCCCGCCCGGTGTCGACGCCTCCTCGGTACTCGAAGGAAATGGCGTGACGCTGATGCACGACGATATCCTCATGATCGCCGAGCATGACGAGGGACCGACGCCTTGGCTCGAACTGGAACGGATCACCGTGCGCGGCGAGGCCGGACCGCTCGAAGACCCCGGAATACCGCGGGCGGCCTAGACCGCCGCTTTACCCGCTCGCGACCACAGCGGTGCGGTCGTCGGCCCATAGAGGTCCGCTTTCTCTCTTCCGCGACGCCGCCTCGACCGGGATGGCGAAGTCCCTGAGATAATCTCGGAAGCTCTCCCTCACATCCTCCGCCTCGAGCCCGAAACTGCCCAGCCTGTAGCTGTGCGACCGATATCGGCGGTCCCTTTCAGCGCGGGCCATATAGGCGCCCATCGCCGGTTCGGCCGGGGCCATGTCCAGGTCGAGAAAGCGGTAGATGCGCCGCATCACGCCGTGCCAGTCGCGATCCATCTCGTCAAAATGAACGTCGATCATGCGCCCCGCCGGAAGACCGGCCCGAGCCGCCGTCATCCGATCGATCTTGAGCCTCGTCTTGCGCAGCCATTCGCGACCTATCCAGCGGGGATCGACATGGTCGCTCTGCAGGCTCATCTGGTTCCAGGCGAGCGAACAGCTGCTCCCCACGACCGCCGCCGGATCGCGATGGGTGAAGATGATCCGCGCGTCGGGAAAGACGCGGAGCAGCGCCGGCAGGTCGAGCATGTGCTGCGGCGTCTTCAGGAGCCATGGCTTGCCCGGGTCCTCCTGCCTCATCCAGCCGGTGAGACGCAGCAGGTCGGCCATATGGGCATAGGCCGGGGTGGCATCGTCGGCCTCGCACCAGCGCGCATAGGCGGGCACGCGCCACTGCGCCTCGTGCTTCATGCCCCAGGCCGAAGCGACCAGGAGGCCGAGTTCCTCCTCCGGCGCCATGGGCCCCGTCGGATGGACCACGGCTGTCGCCGGATTGACGCGGTGGAGAAGCCCCAGGCTCATCGCCGCCAGCCACGGGCGGCGATCGCGCCCGCCCCCTCGCGCCGGCCGCGGCACCGGGCACATGGTTTCGAACATGCGCAGATGCGCGAAGCGACTGTCGGCGGCGAGCAGCCGGTGGAGCCGCGTCGTTCCCGACCGCATCGGCCCGACCACGACCACCGGCGGGGCGAGAGGTCGCCGCCGGATCTCGGCATTCTCGCCGAACCATTGCTGCGCCCAAAGCCGTTCCTTGAGCAGCTTCAGCACATAGGCGCGCGCGACGATACGCCCGACCGGATTGAGCTGCGCCTCCTCGGCGAGCGACTGCAGCAAACGGCGCAGAGGCCGGCGGAACCAGGGGTCGCCGAAGTCCGCGAGGCCCGTCTGCTGCTCGGCGCGCGTTTCCATTGCCTCCCCGTCCATCTCCGGCGGTGCCGAAAGCCTGCTATTCCAGACGGCATCCAGCAGATGGTTGGCGAGACGCAGGGGCGCCGGGCGCGGAAGGGCGAGGTCGGCTACAGGCATTTGGGTTCAAGCGAGGGGAGCCTAACTTGTTCCGGATCAGGATCAAGATTCCGCGGTCACGCCACGGCGGGGTCCATGATCCGGATGGTTCCTGCCTCGGCGTCGATCTCGGCGGGAATGCCGACCGGCAGGCTGAACTGGTTCGCGACATGGCCGATCAGCGCGCCCTGGAAGGCGGGTATGCCGAGCGGCTCCAGATGCTGCTTCAGCACCTCGGTGACCGTGAAACCGCCATAGGAAGGAGCCGAGGCACGGCAGTCGGTGCACTGGCCGAACACGACGCCGGCAACTTGGCCGAGCACGCCGCCGAGCGCCAGCTGGGTCAGCATCCGATCGATCCGGTAGGGTGCCTCGTCGGTGTCTTCGAGGAACAGGATCGCTCCCTTGAAGTCGGGAAGATAGGGCGTGCCCATCAGCGCTGCGAGCACCGTGAGGTTGCCGCCGAGCAACCGGCCCCGGGCCCGGCCGGGACGGATCGTCCAGGTGCGCCAGCGTGCCTGCACCAGCCGATCATCGGTCGCGACCGGGTTGCGATAGGTCGGCGTCCCACCTTCGAAAGCGAGTTGGCGGAAGGCGTTCCACGACAGCTCGCCCCAAGAGCTCGCGGCGTTCGGGCCGTGGACCGTCGCGAAACCCGCATGGGCGGCGAAGGCGAGATGCAGGGCGGTGATGTCGCTGAAGCCGATGAGCAGCTTCGGATGGGCGGCGATGCGCTTGTAGTCGAGGAGCGGCAGAATGCGCGCGCACCCCCAGCCGCCGCGCACTGCGAACACCGCCCGCACATCGTCGTCCGCATACATGGCGTTGACGTCGGCCGCTCGCGCCTCGTCGCGTCCGGCGAGATAACCGTAGCGCTGGAGCAAATGCGGCGCTGGCTTAGGCACCAGGCCCATCGCCCGCACCGTCTCCTCGACAAGCGCCAGATCGAAGGCGTCGTCGGTGAAGCCGGCCGGCTCGATCAGCCCGACCGTGTCGCCCGGCCGGAGCCGGGGCGGCTTTCCGGCCGCGGCTCGCGCAGCGGCGGTGCTGGACGGAAGCGCCAGCATGGCGGCGCCGGCGGCAATTCCTTGAAGGGCGGTTCGTCTATCGAGCATGCGGCCGCGCATAGCAGCTCATTTTGATGGTCCCAAACCGCCGCTTTTCCGGGCTCTTCAGGAATTATTTGTCAATTTGAGCGACACCATCGCCCGTGTCGGAAACCCTTACACGAAGGTCGGGGCCAGGCGGGGCGGCGGAGCGGCGGTGATCAGGCTGTTCAAACATTACGTGCCGCACACCGTGCTGCTCCTGGGTCTCATCGACTTCACGCTGCTGATGCTGGCCGCGGAGGGCGGCTGGCTGCTGCGCGAATGGCAGATCGGCGGCGGCATCGATCCGGCCGCCTCGCGGCTGCCGCACATGTTGACCTTCACCCTAACCCTGCAGGCGGCGATGGTCGGCGTCGGCGTCTATTCGGCGGATGCGTTGCTTTCGATCCGTTACGCCGTCGCGCGGCTGGTCGTCTCCATATCGCTGGGCGTCCTGCTTCTTTCCCTCATTTTCTTCATGGTGCCGTCGGTCACTTTCTGGCGATCGAACCTGCTCTACGCGATGATGATCGCGCTCATCATGCTCGGCGCCGCACGCGTCGCCCTCGGCCGGTCCCTGGGCGGCGAGGCGTTCAAGCGGCGGGTGCTGGTGCTGGGCGCCGGTCCGCGCGCCGCCCGGCTGGAGACGCTTGCCCGGCGCGATGGCGCAAGCTTCGCCATCGCCGGCTATGTCAACATGAACGAAGGCCCGGCGGCCGTCGGCCACGCCGTCAATCGTGACGACATCCCCCACCTTCCCCAGCATGTGTTGCGGCTAGGCGCCAGCGAGGTCGTGCTCGCGCTGGAGGAGCGCCGCAACGCCCTGCCGCTGGCCGACTTGCTGCGCATCAAGACGACGGGAGTCCATGTCAACGACCTGTCCTCCTTCCTGGAGCGGGAAACCGGGCGGGTGGACCTCGACAGCCTCAACCCCAGCTGGCTCATCTTCTCCGATGGATTTTCCGCCGGGCGGCGACTGTCGAGTCTCGGCAAGAGGCTGTTCGACATCGTCATCAGCGCCGCCATTCTCGTGCTCGCCGTGCCGATCATCCTCCTCACCGCCCTTGCGGTGAAGCTGGAGAGCGAAGGCCCGGCCTTCTTCCGGCAGCGCCGCGTCGGCCTTTACGGCCAGGGTTTCGAGATCGTGAAGCTGCGCTCGATGCGGCAGGACGCCGAAGTGGGCGGCGTCGCCGTGTGGGCCCAGCAGGACGATCCCCGCGTCACCCGCGTCGGCCATATCATCCGCAAGCTCCGCATCGACGAACTGCCCCAGGCCTGGAGCGTGCTGAAGGGCGAAATGAGCTTCGTCGGCCCCCGCCCCGAGCGGCCGCAGTTCGTCGCCGATCTCGAGGCGCGCCTACCGTATTATGCCGAGCGCCACATGGTGAAGCCGGGCATCACCGGCTGGGCGCAGATCAACTATCCTTATGGCGCCTCGATCGAGGACGCGCGCCAGAAGCTCGAATTCGATCTTTATTATGCCAAGAACTACACGCCGTTCCTGGACCTGTTGATCCTGCTCCAGACAATGCGCGTCATCCTCTGGCCAAAGGGGGCGCGCTGATGCTGACCGTCCTCGGCCTGTGGAGCCATGCGCTCGCCGCGCTCCTGTTCGGCGCCCTCGCCATCTGGCAGCTTCGTCACTGGAACGGCGATCCCCGCAACCGCCCGCTGGTCGCCGCCTTTGCGGTCACGGCGGTCTGGGCGATCTTCCTTGCGCTGCTCGGCTCGCACCATTGGCTTGCGGACATGGCCGAAAGCGCCCGCAACTTCGCCTTCCTCGCCTTCATGTACGGTATCGTGCGGAGTGCCGCCGACAATGAACGGCTGAGAGCCGTCCGGCTCGTCTACTTCACCGTCGCGGCGGTGATCGGCCTCCAGATCGTCGTCGCCGGCGTCCTCCCCCGCTTCGACGACGAACCGGCCGTCCGCAACGCGCTCGAAACGACGGCCCATATCATCGGTCTCACCATCGCGGCGGGCTCGCTGGTGCTGGTCCACAATCTCTATGGCCAGGCGGCGCCCGATGCGCGCTGGGGCATTCGGCTGCCGATGATCGCGCTGGCCGGCCTGTGGGCCTACGACCTGCATCTCTACACCGTCGCCTATCTGAGCCGGGCGCCGGTCGACGACCTGCTGGCGATGCGCGGCGCGATCGCCGCCATGCTCGTGCCGCTCTTTGCGCTGGCGAGCCGGCGCAATGCCCAATGGCGGATGCGGATGTCGCGCGCGGCGACCTTCCAGTCGCTCTCGGTGCTGGCGATCCTCGCCTATCTGATCCTGATGATGTCGGCGACCCAGGCGATCGAGGTCATCGGCGGCAATTGGACCCGGGTGGGCCAGATCGCTCTCATCTTCGTGATGAGCGTGGTGACGCTCATCCTCCTGCCTTCGGGAAAGGCAAGAGCGTGGCTGAGGGTGATGCTCGCCAAGCATTTCTTCGAACACCGCTATGACTATCGGGAGGAATGGCTCCGCTTCACCCGCACGGTCGGGCGTAGCGGCGGCGACGTCGCACCGCTCGGCGACCGGGTAATCAAGGCCCTGGCGGACATATCGGACTCTCCGGCCGGTCTCCTCCTCGTCACCGACGATCAAAACCGGCTCGTTCCGGCGGCACGATGGAACTGGCACCACGAGATAGGCCGTAGCGGCGCGAGCGATCACGGCTTCATTCGCTTCCTGGAGGCGACCGCCCATATCGTCGATTTCGAGACGACGCGGGATGGCAGGCTGATCGCGGGCGAAGAGCGCGTCGCCGTGCCGGCCTGGTTGGCCGAGATCGAGACCGCCTGGGCGGGCATTCCGCTCCTCCACAACGACAGGCTGGTCGGCCTCGTCATCCTGGCGCATCCGCTGGTCCGCCGGCCGCTCGACTGGGAGGATTTCGACCTGTTCCGCGCCGCCGGCATCCAGGCGGCGAGCTATCTTGCCGAAGCGCGCAGCCAGGAGGCGCTGGCCACATCGCAGCGCTTCGACGAATTCAACCGCCGCTTCGCCTTCATCCTCCACGACATCAAGAATCTGGTGAGCCAGCTCAGCCTGGTCGCCCGCAACGCGGAGCGACACGCCGACAACCCCGAATTCCGCGCGGACATGATCGCGACCCTCAGAAATTCGGTGACGAAGATGAACGACCTTCTCGCCCGCCTCACTCGCGACGGGCGCACCGAGCCAGCGTCGGTCCGCGAAACTAAGCTGCATCCGATCCTGTCGGCTATCGCCGGAGCCAAGCAGGGGTTGCACGCCGTCCATCTCTTCGGTGACCCGGCACTGACGGCTCGCGCCGATCCCGCCCGGCTCGAACAGGCCGTCGGGCACCTGGTGCAAAATGCGATCGATGCGAGCCCCCCGGGCGAGGCGGTGCGGATTTGCTACGGCGCCCGCGGCTCGGAGCTCGCAATCGAGGTGATCGACAGCGGCGCGGGAATGTCGGCGGAGTTCGTCGGCGGCCGCCTCTTCCAGCCCTTCGCCTCCACCAAGGAAGGCGGGTTCGGCATCGGCGCCTTCGAAGCGCGAACCTTGGTCGCCGCCATGGGCGGGCGGATCGAGGTCGAGAGCCGCGAGGGCGAGGGAAGCCGCTTCACCATCTTCTTGCCGGCGTGTCGGCCCGAGGCCGTCCGCCCATTCAAACCTGAACATGAACGGAAACGCGCATGAGTGCCGAAGCCAAGGCGAAACTGTTGATCGTCGAGGATGACGAAGGCCTGCAGCGGCAGCTCCGCTGGGCCTATGACGATTATGAGGTGCTGGTGGCGTCCGACCGCAACGCCGCCGTCGACCTCGTCCGCGCGCAGGAACCGCCGGTCGTCACGCTGGACCTGGGCCTGCCGCCCGACCCGGACGGCGTGAGCGAGGGCTTCGCCACGCTCGAGACGATCCTGTCGCTGAAACCCGACACCAAGGTCGTCGTGGCCACCGGCCACGGCGCCCGCGAAAGCGCGCTCCGCGCCATCTCGTCGGGCGCCTATGACTATTATCAGAAGCCAGTCGATATCGATCAGCTCGGCCTCATCGTCCGCCGCGCCTTCCAGCTCCACGACATCGAGGCCGAGAACCGGCGCCTCGAAAGCCAGGTGGGCGAGGGCCGCACGGTGCTCGGCACCATGATCACCGCGGCGCCGGAGATGCTGAGGGTGGCCCGCACCATCGAGCGGGTCGCCAACACCGACGTATCGGTCATGCTGCTCGGGGCCAGCGGGACCGGCAAGGAGCTCCTCGCCAAGGGCCTCCACGAGTCGAGCGGTCGCCGGAGCGGCGGCTTCGTCGCCATCAACTGTGCCGCCATCCCGGAGAATCTGCTCGAGGCCGAGCTGTTCGGCTATGAGAAGGGCGCCTTCACCGGCGCCATCAAGACGACCGAGGGCAAGATCGAGCTCGCCCATGGCGGCACCCTCTTCCTCGACGAGGTGGGCGACATCCCGCTGCCGCTCCAGGTGAAGCTGCTCCGTTTCCTGCAGGAGCGGGTGATCGAGCGCATCGGCGGCAGGAAACCGATCGCCGTCGACACCCGCATCGTCTGCGCCACCCATCAGGACCTGCCGGAGATGATCAAGGCGGGCAGCTTCCGCGAGGACCTCTACTACCGGCTCGCCGAAATCGTCGTGACGATCCCCACCCTCGCCGAGCGTCACGGCGACGCCACGCTCCTCGCCAAGCATTTCCTCCACCGCTTTGCGCGCGACATGAATCCGCAGGTGAAGGGCTTCGCGCCGAGCGCTTTGGCCGCGATCAACGACTGGCCCTGGCCCGGCAATGTCCGCGAGTTGGAGAACCGGATGAAGCGCGCGGTCATTATGGCCGACGGCAAGCTCATCGCGGCCGAGGATCTCGACCTCACGACCGACGAGGCGGACTCGCTCGCGGTCAACCTGAAGGCCGCGCGGGAAGAGGCCGACCGCAAAGCCATTCGCCAGGCGCTCGCCCGCACCGAGAACAATATTTCGGGCGCTGCCAAGCTGCTCGGGATCAGCCGCCCGACGCTCTACGACCTTCTCAAGCAATATGGACTCCAGCCATGACGCAATATTCCTCGAAGCTCGCCCTCAGCCTCGCCCTCCTGTTCGGCGCGGCCGCCTGCTCGAATGCGCCGAGCGACGCCGCCGGAGCCTATGAGCGGGGCGTCGCCGCGCTCGAAGCGGGACAGCCGCGCACTGCGCGCGTCGAATTTATGAACGCCCTCAAGGCCGATCCCGACAATGGCGAGGCGAGGGTGATGCAGGCCAGAACCTATCTCGCCTTGAACGACGGGGTCGCGGCCGCCGCCGAGCTCGCCCGCGCGCGTCAGCTCGGTATCCCGGCCGAGGCGACGGGGCACCTGATGGCGCACGCCCTCATTCTCCAGGACAAGCCGGAGGAAGCCTTGCGCGAAGCCGAGGCGGCGCCGGCGGCGCATCGCGGCTATGCGTCACGGATCAAGGGCCAGGCGCTCGCGAAGCTGGACGACCGGGCGGGCGCCGCCGCCGCCTTCGCCGAAGCGATCGAGGCGGCGCCGGAAAACGCCGACGCCTGGATCGAGGCGGCTCGCTTTCGACGCGCCAGCGGCGATCTTGCCGGCGCGATCGAGGCGACCGACCGGGCGGTGAAGCTGGCGCCCAACGACGCCGAGGCGCTTACCCTCCGCGGCGAGTTGACCCGCGGCCAATATGGGCTTCGCGCCGCCCTGCCCTGGTTCGATCGGGCGCTCGAGACCGATCCCGATTATGTGTCGGCCCATCTGGAACGCGCCGCGACCTTGGGCGAGATGGGCGAGATGCGGGCGATGCTGGCGGCCACCCGAAAAGCGCTGGAGCTGTCCGAAGGACACCCCTTCGCTTATTATCTCCAGGCGATGCTGGCGGCCCGGGCGCGCAATTTCGAGCTCGCCCGCTCCATTTATCAACATACCGAGGGCAAGCTCGACGATCAGCCGGCTGCGATGCTGCTCGCCAGCGCGATCGACTATCAGACGGGCAATGTCGAACAGGCGGTGAAGCGGCTGCAGCAGCTGATCGCCCGCCAACCCCATAACCGGAAGGCGCGGCGGCTCCTGGCGGCGGCCCAATGGAAGCTCGGCGACGCCGGCGCAACCGTCGCGACCTTGAAGCCGATCGTCGACGCCCCGGACGCCGACAGCTATTCGCTCACGTTGATCGGCGAGGCGCTACAGGCGCAGGGAGACGATGAAGCGGCGGCCGTCTACCTTGCCCGGGCGGCGCAGCCGCAGCGGCGCGCCGCAACCGCGCTGTGGTCGGAACCCGTCGACCAGGGGAAGCTCGAGGCACTTCGGCGCAACGCCGAGCGGAATCCGGGGCGGGCGCCGGCGCAAGTGGCGCTGATCGGCGCGCTCCTTGCCAATGGGCTGGGCGAGGAGGCGCTGCAACGGGCGGTGAAGCTTCAGGCGGAAAATCCCGGCGCGCCCGATGCTCATGTGCTGGTCGGCGACGCGCGCGGCCTCGGCGGCGACTTCAAGGGCGCCGCACAGGAGTATCGCAAGGCGGCGAACATCGCCTTCACGGAACCGGTGGCGATGCGCCTCATCGAGGCGCTGGAGCGCTCGGGTCAGGCCGCCTCCGCGACCGAGGTGCTGAACCTCTATCTGGCGCAGAACCCGCGCAGCGTGCCGGCTCAGCTGCTCGCCGCGGGCCGGATGATGGCCGCCCGCCAGTGGCCCGATGCCGTCCGCGTCTATGAAGGGCTCCGCCGCCGCCTCGGCGACCGGGACGCGGTGATGCTCAACAACCTCGCCTGGGCCTATTCGGAGCTGGGCGACTATGGCAAGGCGCTGCCGCTCGCCGAAAAGGCGTGGAAGCTCGACGAGGACAATCCCGCCACCGCCGACACCTATGGCTGGCTTCTGTTCAAGAGCGGCCGCGATCCGGCCAGGGGCCTGGCGCTGCTCGAACGCGCCTCCCGCGGCGCCCCCACCGACGAGCAGATCCGCGCCCATTTGACCGAGGCGCGGCGGGGCTAGAGTCCGCCGTCAGTAGCGCTTCAGCTCGCCAGCGCTTCTACCTGCTCGGCCAGTTCCAGCCATCGCTCCTCGGCGGCGTCGCGCTCGGCCCTCGCCTTCTCGATGGCGGCGGTAAGAGCGGCGAAGCGGGCGGGGTCGCGAGTGTAGAGGTCGGGATCGGAGAGGATGTCCTCGTCCCGGGCGATCTCGGCCTCCAGCTGGTCGATGCGCTCCGGCAGCAGGTCATAATCGCGCTGGTCCTTGTAGCTGAGCTTCGTCTGCCGGCGCGGCGCAGACGGCGCGGCCTTGGCGGGCTCCGGCACCTTCGCATTATGGGCGTGCGGCCGGCGCTTCCTCTCCCAATCCTCATAGCCGCCGGCAACGACGTCGACCTTGCCGGAGCCGTCGAGGCCCAGGGTGATGGTCACCGTGCGGTCGAGGAAGTCGCGGTCGTGGCTGACGATGAGGACGGTGCCGTCATAGTCCGCGATCACCTCCTGGAGGAGGTCCAGCGTCTCCAGGTCGAGATCGTTGGTCGGCTCGTCGAGCACCAGCAGGTTGGAACGGCGCGCGAATTCGCGCGCCAGCAGCAGGCGCGACCGCTCCCCTCCGGACAAGGTGCCGATCTTGGCGTCGATCAGCTCCGGGGCGAACAAGAATTCCTTCAGATAGCCCTGGACGTGCTTCCTCACCCCGCGCACCTCGATCCAGTCGCCCCCGTCGGCGAGCACGTCACGGACGCGCTTGTCGGGATTAAGCAGCTTTCGCTGCTGGTCGATCATGATGCCTTCCAGCGTCTTCGCCCGCCGGATCGTGCCCTCGTCCGGCTCGATCTCGCCGGTCAGCAGCTTCAAGAGGGTCGTCTTCCCCGCGCCGTTGGCACCGACCACGCCGATCCGGTCGCCGCGCTGGATGCGCAGGGTGAAGTCCTTGATGATCGCGCGGTCGCCGAAGCGCTTGGTGACGCCTTGGGCGTCGATCACCATCTTCGTCTTCACATCGTCATTCTCGAGGCCGAGCTTGGCTGTCCCCGCCGGCCCCAGCATCGCCGCCCGCGCCGCCCGCATCTCGTGCAGCTTGGCGAGCCGGCCCTGGTTCCGCTTCCGCCTGGCGGTCACGCCGCGCTGCAGCCAGTGCAGCTCCAGCTTGAGCTTGGCGTCGAGCTTCTCGGCTGCCCGCGCCTCCTCGGCATAAATCTGCTCCGTCCACGCATCGAAGCCGCCAAAGCCGATCTCCGCCCGCCGCAACTGCCCCCGGTCGAGCCACAGGCTCGAACGGGTAAGGCGCTTCAGGAACGTGCGGTCGTGGCTAATCGCGATGAAGGCGCCGGTGAAGCGGCCGAGCCAGTCTTCCAGCCATTCGATCGCGGCGAGATCGAGATGGTTGGTCGGCTCGTCTAGCAGCAGCACCTGCGGGTCCCGCGCCAGCGCCCGCGCGATCGCCGCGCGCCGTCGCTCCCCGCCCGAGGCGGTGGCGGCCGGCCGGCCGAGGTCGATGCCGATCTGGTCGGCGATCGCCTCCACCTCATGCGCCGCCGGCGCACCGGGGCCTGAGAGCGCATAGTCCCGAAGCGTCTCGAACCGGGCGACGTCCGGATCCTGCTCCAGCAGCACGACCTTCACCCCGGGCTGGATCGTCCGCCGCCCCTCGTCGGTCTCGATCATCCCGGCGAGGCATTTCAGGAGCGTCGTCTTCCCGGCGCCGTTGCGCCCGATCAGCGCCAACCGGTCGCGCGGCCCGACGAACAGGTCGAGACCCCGGAACAGCCAGCCGGCACCCTGGACGAGGCCGAGATTTTCATAAGCAAGAACAGGTGCAGCCATGGCCCGGGACATAGTCTGAGTTTCAACGGATGCCACTCCCTTAGGCCGGCCTTAGAGTTCTACAAGCTCCATGGCCGATCGACGCATTTCCTCGCGAAGAGCGGCAGGCGCCAGGGCCTCGATTCAGCGTGATGAGGCGGAGGAGCGGGCCTCCTCGCGCCGGTGGGGCGATACGTCTACTCGGGCGCTGCCTTTCCCGCGTAACGATCGGTGGCACGGATGAGCTGATCGAGAATACCGGGCTCGGAAAAAGCGTGGCCGGCACCCTCGACGAGGCGGAAGTCGGCTTCGGGCCAGGCGTGATGGAGACGCCACGCATACCGCGCCGCGCAGGGCATGTCGTAGCGGCCGTGAACGATCGTGCCGGGGATGCCTTTCAGCCGTCCCGCGTCGCGGATAAGCTGGTTCGGCTCCAGCCAGGCGCCGTGCATGAAATAGTGCGTCTCGATCCGGGCGAAGGCGAGCGCGAAATCGGGATCGTCATGCTGCGCCTGAAGCTTGGGATCGGGGAGCAGGGTGATCGTCTCGCCCTCATAGAGGCTCCAGGCGCGCGCGGCAGCGATCTGAAGCTCGCGGTCGTCGCCGGTCAGCCGCCGGTGGAAGGCGGCGAGGATGTCGCCCCGCTCCTCCTCGGGAATGATGGATACGAAACGATCCCACTCCTCCGGGAACATTTCCGACACGCCGAACTGGTAGAACCAGTCGAGCTCCGGCTTGGTGCAGGTGTAGATTCCCCGCAGGACCAGCTCGCTGACGCGCTCCGGATGGGTCTCGGCATATGCGAGCGCCAGGGTCGAGCCCCAGGAGCCGCCGAACACCAGCCATTGGTCGACGCCCATGAGCTCGCGCAGCCGCTCGATGTCGGCGACCAGATGCCAGGTCGTGTTCGCGTCCAGGTTCGCATAAGGCGTCGATCGGCCGCAGCCGCGCTGATCGAAGAGCAGTACGTCATACAGAGCCGGATCGAACTGGCGGCGATGCTCCGGCGAGCAACCGCCACCCGGTCCGCCGTGCAGGAACACCGCCGGCTTGGCGCCCTTCGTTCCGCAGCGCTCATAATAGACGCTGTGGCCGTCGCCGACATCGAGCATGCCGGATTCAAAAGGTTCGATCGAAGGATAAAGGGTGCGCAGCATGGTCTCTCCCGTTCCGGCCCTGTCAGGCCCTTCTCGGGGGACTAGCGTGACGCCGCCGCCGACGCCAGCGGCGACCCCTTGAGCTCCGCTCAAAGCTGGTAGGCGCGGATACGGCTCAGCAGGGCCTCGCGGGATTTGACGTTAAGCTTCACATGGAGGCTCTTGATGTGGGAGCGCGTCGTCGCCGTCGAGACCCCTAGACGCCGCGCGATCTGAGCGGCGGAATAGCCGTCGGCCAGCTGAAGCAGCACCGTCGTCTCGCTTCGCGTGAGCTGGAACGCCGCCTGCAGGTCGGCATAAGCGGGGCTGAACTCGGCCCCGCACCGCCGGAAGGTGAGGCCGAACCGGTCTCCAGGTAGCGGCTGCGCCATCAGCAGGAGATGACCTTCCTGATCCTCGCCCCTCAGGCACAGCGTCCCGCCACCGTCACCGCAGCGCTTCAGGAAGGCGATCAGCTCGCCATGCTGGGTGGTGCTGGTCGCCATCAGCAGCTCGCCCCGCCGCATGACGCCGCGCCGACGCCGCAACTCCCGCTCGGCGCTGAGATTCAGCCACTCGATCGTCAACGCGGGATCGACGACCAGCCGCGGGGCATCATCGGCGCCGAGCCAGTGCAGCGCGAGCTCCGCGATGTCGGGCGCGCCAGCCCCGGCCTGGCCCTGGGTTTGCCCGGTGCCATACTCATCCCCCTCGATGAGCCGGCGCTGGATCATTTCCGAAAGCATGACACCCGGCAATGTCCGCGACACGGCCCTAGGGCTGCTTCCAGCGATCCTTCCCCGATCCTGTTCATGATTGACGATGCGTTCCCCTCTCGCGGCGGCCAACAGATTGCGCGGATGGACTTTCTCGATGAGGGCTCCCATGAAACCCGTTAGCCCGTCCGGACGCAACTGACCGTCCGTTCCCCGCGCCGAGCGTAGCAAATCCCGGTTTGGGACTGGATATCCATGCGTCCCAAAAGTGGGATGCGGCGGCTAGCGAAGGCTGCCCATCCAGCCCCGCCAGCGCCTGTGTCCCTTTTCCGGGTCGCTTTCTGGAAGCGCCGTCATGATCCGCCGATAGGCGCCTGGCGACTTACCGAACGCCTCCCGGAAGCGGCGGCTCATATGGCTTTCGCTGGCGAAGCCATAAGCGTGGGCGAGCTCCGACAAGGGCGCCGTCGAGCCGTTATCGATCGCGGAGCGAACCGCTTGGAGCCGACGGGTCAGGATCAGCTGGTTGACGCCGCCATGGCTCTGCAGAAGGCGGTAGAGCACGGACCGCGACAGTCCCGTCGCCGCCGCGATCTTATCCGCCGAAAGATCACGGTCGCCGAGACGCGCGGCAATGCACCGTTCGATGGCTGTGAGGCGGTCGGAATGGAGCCGCCGCGCCGCCGCGCCGCCGGGTGCCTCGTCCGTCAGCGTCGCCGAGATGAGATCGGCCAGCACCCGCGAATAGTTGGGATTCTCGTCCTCCGGAAGCATCGGGAGCCAGCGCACCAGCGAGAGCAGGAAGTCCCTCAGCAGCAATGTCGATGGCGGCGAGAGCAGCCGTCCGTGGAGCACCCGCGCATTTCCGATCGCCGATTCGACCAGATGGCGGCTGATGCTCGCCGTCAGCATATGGACGTCGCGGGACAAGGTGCGGGACGGCTGTGTCGTGTCGACGAACAGGACGTCGCCAGGGTTGACCGTCCGGCTGCCTGCAGCATCGCTCCACTTCAACCGCCCCTCCAGCACCGCGTGGATCACGATATGGTCGAAGCCGTCGGAAAGGACGCGCATGTCGCGGGAATGCACGACGCCCGTCAGCCGGCGATCGAACAGGATGAAGCCGGGCAGTCGCCAGGCCCGGACCTCGGCCCAAAATGGCCCCTCGCCGCGAGCGACGTCCGATCCATGGGAATAGAGCCGCGCATACTCGTCGAACGCCTGGTCCTCCGTCCGGCCCGCACTCGAATAGGTGAAATGATCGCGCAGCTTCACCCTCCCGAGCAGGCTGAGACGCGATCCGTCCGCCCCGACCGGAGCGACTGGCGGCCGATCAGCCCGGCCAGCGCCGCCACGATGAGCGCGCCCGCCGTCACCAGCAGAAGCGCCAGCCGCAGTTCGTCGTGGCCGAGGCGATCGCTCAGCAGACCGGTCAGAAGCGGCCCGACGCCGTAACCGACCAGGGTGACGCTCGATAGGAACAAGGTGTTGGCGGTGAAGCGTTGCTCGGCGGGAAACATCGGCTGGAGGCCGATCAAGGCGGCCGCCGCCGCAAAGCCACCGCCCGCGCAGAAGGCGGCCAGCGCCAGCGCCGCTCCGGCAAGGCTCGAGGCGGCGGCCAGGGCGATGGCGGCGGCGAGCGTCGTCCCGAGCCCCACGAGGATGGGCGCATGCGGCCAGCGCTGGTCCTCCGGCCGCCTCGCCGAAAGCCACCCCGCGCTGAGATGGCCCAGCGGCGCCGCCACCAAAACGATCAGCCCAACCGCCATGGCGCTCTCGGCCACATCGAGGCCGAAATCGCGATAAAGGACGGTCGGAGCCCAGGCGCCGCCGGCCTGGACGATCACGATCGCCGCGGCGGCAACGACGAAATAGCTGGCGTGGACGACCGGAGCCCGGGCGAGACCTCGCAGCGTCGGCACCAGCCGACCCGAGGCGACGGCGTTGAACGGCACCCGCAAGCGCGATTTCCCCAGCAGCACCAGGGCGAGCAGGACATTGGGAGCGACCATGGCGAGGCTGGCGACCCGCCACGGCTCGAGCGCCACGGCCTCAAGGCTCACCGCGAACAGCAGCAAGGCCCCACCGATCAGCAGGCCCCCGCTCCTCCCCGTCGCCGAGCCGGTGGTCATCGCCGAGATCGCGACGGGCGGGCGTGGATGGCTGGACAAAGCGAGGATGGACAGGGCGGCCGGCGCGAAAGCCGCCTGGGTGAAGCCCAGCATCATGCGGGCGACGAGAAGTTCGCCATAGCTGGTCGCCAGCGCGAAGCCGGCCGCGGCCAGACTCCAGGCGAGGACGGAAAGACCCATCACCAGGAACGGCCGCACCGCCCTCAGGCACAGGCTGGCTCCGATCATGCCGGCCGCATAGGGAATGATCACCGCCGTCCCGTGCAGCATCCCCAATTCGGCATCATTGAGGGTGAAAGCGGCCTGAAGATCAGCCGCGAAAGCGGCCGTCAGGGCGCGGTCCGCATAAGCGCCGAACTGCGCCGCGCCGATAATGAGCACCATGGCCCATCCCAGACGCACTTTCGTGCCTTCGGCCTTATCCCCCATGGGGGCATGATCGGCACTTCAAATGGTTAGTCAACCTTTAGCCACGCCGGCCCCGCATTACGGCTGTTCAGTTCAGGGACGAGGGCCCCGTCGCTTTTTGAGCCTCCACCATCGCCGCGACGTCGGCGAGCAGCTTGTGGGCGTCGTAGACGATGCCGTCCTTGATGGTCCAACGGACGCCGCCGATCCTTTCGACCTGGCCGTTCTCGTCCAGCCGCTCGAAGCCGGTGCCGTAGAGCGTCTTAAAGTTGTGGAGCGGGTTTTCGGGGACGATGACGAGGTCGGCCAGCATGCCTTCCTTGACCATGCCGATGGGTGCCTCCGCGCCCTTGGGACGATAGAGCTCAAAGGCGCCGTTCTTGGTCGCCGCAACGATCGCTTCCAGAGGCGTGAAGCCCGCTTCCTGGAGCATCTCCAGTTCCTGGATGTAGGGGAAGCCCCAGCTCTGGTAGATATAGCCCGGATCGGAGCCGACGGTGACGATCCCGCCCATATTCTTATAGTCGTTCATCAGCCGCATGTACGGACCGTAGAAGCGGCGCCAGGCAACCTCCTTCTCGGTCGTCCAGTCGTACCAGTAGCTGCCATGATTGATGCGGCTCGGCTGGTAGAATTCGTAGAGCGACGGCAGCGTGTATTTCTCGTGCCAATCGGCGTTGCGGGCGCGCATCAAGTCGCGGCCGGCGGAATAGATGTTGAGCGTCGGGTTGAAGATGACGCCATTTTCGAGCTGCGCCTGGAGATAGGCCTGCCATTCCGGGCTGCCCGGCTCGACGATCTGGCCGGCGAGATTGGCGATCTCGTAGAAGCGGTCCTGCTCGTTGAACATATTATAGTCGGACGGATATTTGGGCAAACGGCCGTCCTTCAGCAGGCTTTCGAAATGGCCGTAGAAATGGGTGACGGTATCGAGCCCCATCTCGCCGGCGACGCGGGCGTTGACCTGGGCGACGCCGCCCTGGCCGAGATGCGCGATCGTGCCGAGCCCCTGCTTCTCCGCCTCGTCGATCGCCGCCGCCGTGACGGCGGGAGAGTTGGAATTGAAGAATTTGACGCCGTCATAGCCCTGCTTCGCCGCCCAGCGCACCCAGGCGCGGACCTTCTCGGGCGTGTCGACCGTGCCGCCGTCCCATTCGGAGCCGGGGACGATGTAGGCGAAGATGCGCGGCGCGACGATGCTATTGTCGGCGCTGCGCTTCTTGTCGGCGAGCGCGGTGGGACCATCCTGGATCGGCACGCCGCGCACGGTGGTGACGCCATGGGCCAGCCAGAGCTTGTAGCCATAGCTTGGCTGCGGCGCCTTTACGGGATCGCCATTATGGCCGTGGGTATCGATGAAGCCCGGCAGCACGTACATGCCGGTGGCGTCTATCTCCTGGTCGAAGTCGCGAGGCTCGCGATTCGACTCCAGCGGCAGGCCGGGCGTGCCGGCGCCGCGGATCTCGGCGATGCGGTTACCCTTGATGACGATATCAACCGGACCCATGGCCGGAGCCCCGCTGCCGTCGATGAGGGTCGCGCCCCGAATGACCAGCGTCCCGAACGGCCCCATGCCTTCATCGGCGCCGCGGGCGGGCACCGGCTGCATCGCGGCTTCCGGCTCGGCCGCTCCCGCAGCCGGCGCCATCAGCAGCGCCGCAAGCGCGGCAGCGGCGGCAAGCTTCAGTTCACGCATCGACGGCCATCCCCCTTCTTTTCGTGCGGGCTCAAAAGCTTAAGCTAAGCCCTCATTTGCATTCATGGCTTATTCAATGCGCCTTGGCTATCAGGCGGATCGAAACAAGGAAATAAGTGCAAATACGATGATCAAGCGCCTTCCTCTCCTGTTGGCCGTTGCCGTACTCGGCATCACGTCCGTCGCGCCCGCGGCCGACGCACGCCCGGGCCGCGACCGCGAACAGGACGCCGCCTACAAGGCGCGACAGCAGGGCCGGATCATGCCCTTGAGGAGCATCGAATCGCGAGTCATGCCGCGCATGCGGGGCGCCGAATATCTGGGTCCCGAACTCGACGCCGGCTCCGGCACCTATCGCCTGAAGTTCATGCGCGGCGGCCGCGTCATCTGGGTAGACGTCGATGCTCGCACCGGCGACGTTATCGGCCGCTCGGGCGATTAACGCGCCTCCACTGACCATTCCCTTCATGAAACCATTGGCATTCGCGCCGGTTGGGCGGATAGACTGCCGGCACGAACAGCCATAGGGGAAACTGATGCGGGTTCTCATCGTCGAGGACGAACCTAATCTGGGGCGGCAGCTCCGCGCGACGCTCGAAGGGGCGGGTTATGCCGTCGACCTAGCCACCGACGGCGAGGATGGGCATTTCCTCGGCTCGACCGAAAGTTATGACGCGATCATCCTGGACCTTGGCCTGCCCGAGATCGACGGCCTGACCGTGCTCGATCGCTGGCGCAAGGAGGGGATCAAGATCCCCGTATTGGTGCTGACGGCGCGCGACAGCTGGTCCGACAAGGTCGCCGGGCTCGACGCCGGCGCTGACGACTATCTCGCCAAGCCCTTCCAGACGGAGGAGCTGATCGCCCGCCTTCGCGCTCTTATCCGCCGCGCGTCCGGCAACGTAAGCTCGGAGCTCACCGCCGGCGACGTCCGCCTCGACACGCGCTCGGGCAAGGTGACCTTGGCGGGCGAGCCGGTGAAGCTCACCGCCCAGGAGTATAAGCTCCTGTCCTATCTCATGCATCACAAGGGCAAGGTGATCAGCCGCACCGAGCTCATCGAGCATATCTACGACCAGGATTTCGACCGGGATTCCAATACGATCGAGGTGTTCGTCACCCGCATCCGCAAGAAGCTCGGACCCGACGTCATCACGACCATCCGCGGCCTCGGCTATTCGCTGGAAGATCCCAACGGCTAGGGCTGCGTTCATGCCCCTCCTCGTCCTCCCCACGAGAGCGGGAGCCGAAGACGACCACAGGTCAATTCCGGCTGACGTTGTACCGAGGCAAGCGTTCTTCGGATGAACTGGCGCACTCTTTTGACCCGATCCCGCCAGCGCGGCACCGGATCGCTCTGGCGGCGGATGATCGTCGTGGCCACGGTGTGGATCGCCGTGCTCCTGAGCGGCGGCGGCTTCGCCCTCGATCGAGTGCTGGCCAGTGCCATCACCCGCAATTTCGACGCCCAGCTCGAATATGTGCTGACCGCGCTGATCGCCTCGGCGGAGATCGGGCCGGACGGCGAGGTCTTTCTCAACCGCGCGCCCGCCGACCAGCGATTCCTGGAGCCCTATTCGGGCCTCTATTTCCAGATCAGCGGCGAGACGTCCGATCCCGAATCCTGGTTTCCCTCCCGCTCGCTCTGGGACCGGCGCCTGGAAGTGGGCCGGGCCCATAACGACTTCCAGATCCACACCTACGACAGCGAGCAGTTCACCACCGAGACGCTCCGCGTCCTCGAACGCGACGTGCAGCTGCCGGGATCGCCGGTCCGCTGGCGCTTCCAGGTGGCTCAGAGCCGCGACGGGCTGGACGAACAGATCGGCGTGCTTCGCCGCACCATGGTGCGCTCCTTCGGAGTCCTCGGGCTCGGCTTGATCGTCCTGGCGGCGCTCCAGGCCTTTTACGGACTCTGGCCGCTCCGCCGCATGCGCAAGGCGATCGCCGCCATCCGCTCGGGGGACAAGTCCCGGATCGAGGAGCGCTTCCCCCAGGAAATCGCACCGATGACCGAGGAGCTGAACGACCTCCTCGCCCACAACGAGGTGCAGGCGGAAGAGGCGCGGCGTCACGCCGGCAACCTCGCCCATGCGCTGAAGACCCCGCTCACCGTCGTCACCAACGCCGCCACCGCGCACAGCCCCGACCTCGCCGAGACCGTCATCCGCGAGGCCAAGACGATGCGGCGCCAGGTCGACCATCATCTCGCCCGTGCCCGCGCCATCGGCCGCCGATCCAGCGCACAGGCCCGCGCCGAGGTGTGGCCCTCGCTGGAGGCGGTCCAGCGCGCGGTCGACCGGCTTTACGAGGGCGTCACCATCGACCTTGTCGGCGACAAGGCGGCCATCGTTCGAGTCGAACGCCAGGACCTGGACGAGATGCTCGGCAATCTCATCGAAAACGCGGCCAAATATGGCGGCGGCCGGGTTTTCGTGACGGTGAAGACCGCTCCGGAATGCGTCGAAATCGAAGTGGAGAATGACGGCCCCGGCATCCCGGCCGCCGAGCGCGAAAGCATCTTCGACCGCGGCGCCCGTCTCGACGTCGAAAAGCCCGGCACCGGCCTCGGCCTCGCCATCGTGCGCGACGTGGCCACAATCTACGGCGGATCGATTGCGCTCGAGGAAAGCGAGGATCTCGGCGGCCTTCTCGCACGACTCAAGCTACCGCTCTCCGGCTGACCCCTTGCCTTTGCGGCCTCCAGCGCGCAGAGGCGGCGGCCAATGAGCGCCACCATTCACCATTTGGGCGGCACGGGCCGCGCCCCTTCGCTCGACGCGATGTTCCAGCTCGTCGCGGCCGACCTCAACCATGTGAACAGCGTCATCCTCGAACGGATGCAGAGCGAGGTGGCGCTGATCCCGGAGCTCGCCGGCCATCTCATCGCCGGCGGCGGCAAGCGGATGCGGCCGATGCTCACCCTCGCCTGCGCGCGCCTGCTCGACTATGGCGGTACCCGCCACCATAAGCTCGCCGCCGCGGTCGAGTTCATCCACACCGCCACCCTGCTTCACGACGACGTCGTCGACATGTCGGGCCTTCGCCGCGGCCGGCGCACCGCCAACATCATCTGGGGCAATCCGGCGAGCGTGCTGGTCGGCGATTTCCTCTTCTCCCGCTCCTTCGAGCTGATGGTCGAGGACGGCAGCCTGAAGGCGCTCCGCGTCCTCTCCCGTGCCTCGGCGATCATCGCCGAGGGTGAGGTCAACCAGCTGACCGCCCAGCGCCGGATTGAAACCAGCGAGGACCAGTATCTCGACATCATCACCGCCAAGACGGCGGCCCTCTTCGCCGCCGCCTGCCAGATCGCCGCGGTCGTCGCCGAGCGCGACGAATCGGTCGAGCAGGCGCTCGACGCCTATGGCCGCAACCTTGGCATCGCTTTCCAGCTGATCGACGATGCCATCGACTATGCTTCGGACGCCGAGACGATGGGCAAGGGCGTCGGCGACGACTTCCGCGATGGCAAGGTCACGCTCCCCGTCATCCTCGCCGTCGCCCGCGGCAGCGACGAGGAACGCGGCTTCTGGCGCGACGCGATGGAAGGCCGCCGCAGCTCGGACGACGACCTCGCCCACGCCACCCGCCTTCTCCGCGCCCACAACGCCATCGACGACACGATCGAGCGCGCCCGCCACTACGGCCAGCGCGCCATCGACGCGCTGGGCCCATTCCCCGCCGGAAAGGCCAAGTCGGCGCTCGTCGAAGCCGTCGAATTCGCCATTTCCCGCGCCTATTGAGGCTCGCGGCTTCGGCGCGGTGGTCGGCTAGCGACCCGTCGCGTTCAGAGAGCCTCTTCCGCGGATAGTCTGAGCCGGGCGAGTATCTCATTCGCCTCGATGGCGCAGTATCTCAGATCGTCCAGCTCGACGTGCGGCAGGCCGGCTTTGACCTTCACCGCTTCCCAGCTGCCCTGGATCGACCGATAGGGCTGCCCGGTGCGGGGGTTGGACACGAGATACCGAGAACCCGCCGGCCTCGGCAGGGCCGCCAGCAATCTGATCGCACCGTCGCCCAGCTGCGCCTGGCGCGACCTTCCGGCCTCGATCTCTGGAAGCGTCCAGTGACGCTCTTCGACGTCGATGTGATCCCATTCGGCCTTCAGCAATTCTCCCGGGCGGACACCGGTGATCATCATCATGGCGAGGATGAACTTGAGTTCCCGGTTCGAACTGGACTGGGCCGCCTCAAGAAGCTTCAGGGCGCTCTCCGCCGTCAGCGCCTCATGTCGAGCCGCCCGCCATTCGCCCATGCTGTGCCTCTCGAGCGGGTTAGACTCCGCGCCGGGCAGGCCGAGCTTCACGGCAAGATTCCATATCTGGTTCAGGAGCGCGTGGAGCCGGTCGTCCGTGCCCGCCGGACAGGCCTCGACCTCGACCTTCGCGGCAAGCCAGGCGAATAGATCCGCTTCCGAGACCTCATCGAGGCGCAACTGGCCGAAGCGCGGCAGCACGTGGTTCCGCAAGTCGCGCTTGGCGCGTTCGCGACTGTGCTCATCCCCTTCGAACATGTCCAGATACCGCGCCGACAAGTCGCGGATGGTCGTCGCCGTATCACCATAGGCGCCTGCTCCGCTGCCGTCCGAACCGGACGAGTGCTGCAGCGACCGGCGCGGCGCAAGAGTAAGCCCGAGACGCTCGGCAAGCTTTTCCAGCGGTGTCGGGCTGACGCCCTCGTCCTCCACGACCGGATTTGAGGGTGTGGGCAGGCCCATCGTGCTTAGCAGATAGGGCGACACGCGATGGCTCGTGCACAGCCCGCCATTGCCGTCGTCGACGAGATGCTGCTCGAACGCGACCCCGTGCTTGCGTCCATCCGAACGGATCACGCGTGCGAAGGCGAGTTGGCCGTCGCCGAAATCCACGACGAGCAGGGTGTCCGGATTGAGC
The DNA here is from genome assembly GCF_003129465.1 of Sphingosinicella humi. Classification (NCBI taxonomy): domain Bacteria; kingdom Pseudomonadati; phylum Pseudomonadota; class Alphaproteobacteria; order Sphingomonadales; family Sphingomicrobiaceae; genus Allosphingosinicella; species Allosphingosinicella humi. The sequence continues at coordinate 1,553,317 of NZ_QFFF01000001.1, read as the reverse complement.
GCGATCGCACCCACGATGAGCGCACCGGACTCGGACAGGTTTTGAATGATGGCCTGTTCATAACGGCCGTCGTGGATGACGCCGACCCGCCGATAGACCGATTGCCGCGCGCTTCGCTGTCTGGCGGGCCCGGAAGGCTCGATAACCCAATCACCGGTTTCGAGCTTCTCGCTCAGATCGGCGGAGCTCAGGGCCCGGCTGTAGATCCAGCCTTGGGCGTGGCTGACCCTCAATTCCCGGATCAGGTTCAACTGATCCATATATTCGATGCCCTCCGCCGTCGTTTCCATGTCGAGCGCCTCGGCGAGCGCGACAATGGCCGCGATGATCGCGCTGTTCCGGGAGTCCGGCAGCGTCGCGGCCCTGACGAAGGATTGGTCGATCTTAATCTTGTCGAACGGCGCGCTCTGGAGGTAGCCGAGGGACGAATAGCCTGTTCCGAAGTCGTCGAGCGCCAATCGCACGCCGAGCTCCTTCAGCGCCGAGAAGATCGTGTCCGTGTCGGCCGACTGGCTGAGGAAGACGCCCTCGGTGATCTCCAGCTCGAGCTGATTGGGTGCCAGGCCTGAATGCGCGAGGGCATTCACGACGGTCGCTGGAAACCTCTCGCTCGAAAATTGGATCGGCGACACGTTCACGGCGACCCGGAGCTTGCGCGGCCAGCCGGCGGCATCCGCGCAGGCCTTGCGCAACACCCATTCGCCGATCTGCGCGATGATCCCGGCTTCCTCGGCAATGGGAATGAAGAGGGCCGGAGACACGTCGCCGCGCACCGGATGTCGCCATCTGACGAGCGCTTCGACGCCGGTCATGCGGTTGGTTCTGGCATTGACGATCGGCTGATACTCGACGCTCATTTCGCCGCGCGCCAAGGCCTCACGCAAATCCTCCTCGAGAGTTCGCTTGTCCTCTGCGTCCTTCAGCAGTTCACTGGAAAAGAAGCGAAACCGTCCCCGTCCGGCGCCCTTGGAGGCGTAAAGAGCAAGGTCGGCATTTCTGATCAGTTCGTCCTTGCTGTCTCCATCCAGCGGAGCCACCGCGATTCCGATCGAGGCACCGATGATGCAGCGGCTTCCTTCGATCAGATAAGGCTGGGAAATCGACCGGATGATATCGGTCGCGAGATCGCCCAATATGCCGCGATTGTCGTTGTTTCGCAGGACGACCTGAAACTCGTCGCCGCCCAGGCGGAAGACCGATTCCTGATGCCCCACGATCCTGACCACTCGCTCGGCCACCTGCTTGAGCAGCTGATCTCCGGCGGGATGACCGAGCGTGTCGTTGACCTGCTTGAAGCGGTCCAGGTCGATGAGCATGATGGCGCAGGACGTGTTCTGATGCCGCGCGATGCGCAGGTTCGTCTCCAGCACCTCCGCCATCCGCCGCCGGTTCGGCAATCCGGTCAGCGCGTCATATTGCGCCAGTAGCGATGCATGCTCGGACGATTTGCGATGCTCCGTCACGTCGACGGCGCTGCCGCGATAGCCCAGGAAACGGCCGCTCTCGTCGAACTGCGGTCGTCCAGACAGGGACCAGCAGCGCTCATTGTCTGCGACGGCCGCCCTGACGGTCAGGCGCTCGAACGGCGAATGCTTTGACAGCAAAAAGGGAAGCGTGCGTCGGCCGCTGCTATCTTCGTCGACATGGATGAAAAGCCGCGTGAATTCGTAGCCGAGGAAAGCTTCGGGCCCTCCCCCCAGCAGGTCACACATGCTCCCGCTGAGGTACGTCACATGTCCGCCCTCGTCCGTCGACCAGAACCATCCGTTGCAGGACTCTTCGAATGCCTTCAGGAGAAGCAAAGCTTCGGCCGTCGACATGCGGCGAGATGTTCTCGGCCTTCGCTGCGGACCCAGGCGTGAGATGAGATCTATAAACGATCGGTTGGTTGCGGACTGTTCCGCCTGCAAGCCAAGCGAAACCGCGCCCTTGGACACGCCCCAGCTCCCTGAATTAAAGGTCCATCATCTGGTTAGCCCGAATTGCTTAATGTTCGGTATTGCGCGGCGACTTCCCCGCTGCGGGTAAAGACGCAGGATTCGTTGCGTGAGGACACGCCCGGTTCCTGCCATGGCGCAACTGCCAGGACGAGATTAGGAGCCTTCCTAATCGGGACCTTTTACAGTCTAATCATGTGCCGGCCTTGCGAGCTTCATCCTGTCACCTTTCCGGAACCACCGTGCTGAGCCTGCCGATCAATCTCGTTCTACCTGACTTGCTGGCCGCCCTCCGGCGCGGATCGAACGCCGTGCTCGTCGCGCCGCCTGGGGCGGGCAAGACGACGGCCGTCGCGCCGGCGCTGCTCGATCAGCCCTGGTGCACGGGCGAGATCCTGCTCCTTTCCCCGCGCCGCCTCGCCGCGCGGGCCGCGGCCGAGCGCATGGCGGAGCTGGCGGGGGAGAGGCCGGGCGAGACGATCGGCTATGCGACCCGGCTCGACAGCAAGCGCTCGGCCAAGACCCGTATCCTCGTCCTCACCGAAGGCATATTCCGCAATCGGATCCAGGCGGATCCGGAGCTTGCCGGCGTCTCCGCCGTGCTGTTCGACGAGGTCCACGAGCGCAGCCTGGACAGCGATTTCGGCCTCGCCCTCGCCCTCGACGCGCAGGCGGCGCTGAGGCCGGACCTCCGCCTGCTCGCCATGTCGGCGACGCTCGACGGCGCCCGATTCGCGGCGCTCATGGGCGACGCACCGGTGATCGAGAGTGAAGGCCGCAGCCATCCCATCGACCTTCGTTATCTTGGCCGTTCGCCGGAGAAGCGGATCGAGGATGAGATGGCGGGCACCATCCGCCGCGCGCTGGGGGAGGCGGAGGGGAGCCTGCTCGCCTTCCTGCCCGGCGTCGCCGAGATCGAGCGGACGGCGGAGCGGCTGGATCGCCTCCCCTCCAACGTCGAGTTGCATCGCCTGCACGGCTCCCTCGACCCGAGGGACCAGCGTGCCGCCATCGTCGCCGCACCGACGGGCCATCGCAAGGTCGTCCTCGCCACCTCCATCGCCGAGACCAGCCTCACCCTCGATGGCGTCCGCATCGTCGTCGACAGCGGCCTCGCCCGCCGTCCCCGCTACGACCGCGGCGCCGGCATCACTCGGCTGGTCACCGAGCGCGCCAGCCAGGCCGCTGTCACCCAGCGCGCCGGCCGCGCGGGACGGCAAGGCCCCGGCACCGTCTACCGCCTGTGGGAAGAAGCCGCGACCGCCGCCCTCCCCCGCTTCGATCCGCCCGAGATATTGGAAGCGGACCTCTCGGCCCTTCTCCTCGACTGCGCGCTCTGGGGCGTCTCCGATCCGCGCGACTTGAAATGGATCGACCCGCCCCCCACCGCCGCCATCGACGAAGCCCGCAAACGCCTACGGTCGCTCGGCGCCCTTGACGAGGGTGGCCGCCCGACCCCGCACGGCAAGGCCGTCGCCGCTCTGCCCCTCCCCCCGCGCCTCGCTCACATGATGTTGGAGGCCGACGCCCGCGGCTGGGGCGAGACGGCGGCGGAGGTGGCGGTGCTTTTGTCGGAACGCGGTCTTGGCGGCAATAATGACACGGACCTGGAGCTCAGGCTGCGACGCTGGCGCGGCGACCGCGGCAAGCGCGCGGAAGCGGCACGAGGGTTGGCCAAGAGATGGCTGCAAATCACTCGTTCGTCCCGAGCGAAGTCGAAGGGCGCTGGCACGGACTCAGAGAAACACCCCTCGACTGCGTTCGGGACGAACGACGTAGGTCCATGTGTCGCCCTCGCCTTTCCCGACCGCTTGTCAAAACGCCGCAGCGCTGAAGGCACCGACTGGCTCTCCGCCGGCGGCCGCGGCTTCCGGCTCGATCCCGCCTCCCCACTCGCCCGCGAACAATGGCTTGCGGTCGCCGAGGTCGGAGGCGCGGCGTCGGGCGCCCGCATCCTCTCGGCCGCGCCCATCGACGAGGCAGACATCGAAGCGCTCTTCGGGGACCGCATCGAGACCGGCGCACAGGTCCGCTTCGATCCCGCGACAGGGGGCGTCCAGGCGACCCACGGCCGCCATCTCGGCGCGATCCGACTCTCCGGCGGCCAGGACAGTCGCGCCGACCCCGAGGCCATCGCCGCGGCGCTGGTCGAGGGCGTCCGCCAGCACGGCCTCGACCGCCTCCCCTGGAGCGAAGCAGCCCGATCGCTCCGCCGGCGCGCCGCGTTCGCGACAGCGCACGACCCGGCGCTCCCCGACCTTTCCGATGTCGCGCTCCTCGCCTCGCTCGACGAGTGGCTGCCGCTGATCGTCGCCGGCAAGCGCCGCCTCGGCGAGATCGACCCCGCCGCTCTCACCGGAGTCCTCGATGCCCGACTTGGATGGGAGGGCCGCAAGGCGGTCGACCGGTTCGCGCCGCACGCCTTCACCACCCCGGCCGGCAGCAGCCACGCCATCGACTATGAGGCGGAGGGCGGCCCTACCGTCACCGTGCGGGTGCAGGCGCTGTTCGGCCTTGCCGAGCACCCCGCCATCGCCAATGGCAAGGTCCCACTCGTCCTCAGCCTCACCTCCCCCGCCGGCCGGCCGATCCAGACGACTCCCGACCTGCCCGGCTTCTGGAAAGGAAGCTGGAGTTCCGTCGCCAAGGAAATGCGGGGGCGCTATCCCAAGCACCCCTGGCCCGACGACCCTGCCGCCGCCGATCCGACGCTCCGCACCAAAAGGGCGAGCGGGCGCTGAATCGCTCACGCCGGTGGCCTTTCGATAGTGGCGGACGCCTACCCCTCCCGTTTTGGGAGAATCCTCGTTAGAAGCGCGGACGCAGTCACATCCCTTCGGAAGCAAAAGCCTTGACCACCATCATTCGCGAGGCGGACCTCATCGAGAGCGTCGCCGATGCCCTTCAGTACATCTCCTATTACCACCCGATGGATTATATCCGGGCGCTTGGGGAGGCTTATAAGGCGGAGGAGAGCCCCGCAGCGAAGGACGCGATCGCGCAGATCCTGACCAACAGCCGCATGTGCGCCGAAGGGCACCGACCGATCTGCCAGGACACGGGCATCGTCACCGTCTTCGTGAAATGGGGGCAGGATTGCCGGCTGGAGTCGAGCAAGAGCCTCCAGGAAGTAATCGACGAGGGGGTGCGTCGCGCCTATCGCAACCCCGAAAATCCGCTCCGCGCCTCGATCCTCGCCGACCCCGCCTTCGGCCGCGTGAACACGAAGGACAACACGCCCTCGGTGATGCATGTCGAGATGGTGCCGGGCGCGACGGTTTCGATCGACGTCGCGGCCAAGGGCGGCGGCTCGGAGAACAAGACCAAGTTCAAGATGCTGAACCCGTCGGATTCGATCGTCGACTGGGTGCTGGAGATGGTGCCGCAGATGGGCGCCGGCTGGTGCCCGCCCGGCATGCTGGGCATCGGCATTGGCGGCACCGCCGAAAAGGCGATGCTGCTCGCCAAGGAAAGCCTGATGGGCGCGATCGACATGGCGCAACTCAAGGCACGCGGTCCCCAGAACAAGATCGAGGAGCTTCGCATCGAGCTGTTCGACAAGGTGAACGCGCTCGGCATCGGCGCGCAGGGGCTGGGCGGGCTTTCGACCATCCTCGACGTCAAGATCTTGGATTGGCCGACCCATGCGGCCTCGAAGCCGGTGGCGATGATCCCCAATTGCGCGGCGACCCGCCATGCGCACTTCACGCTCGACGGATCGGGCCCGGCCTATCTCGAGACGCCGAACCTCGCCGACTGGCCGGACGTCAACTGGACCCCGTCCAAGGAGGCGATCCGCGTCGATCTCGACGCGCTGACGCCCGAGATCGTCCAGAGCTGGAAGCATGGCGACCGGCTGCTCCTGAACGGCAAGATGCTGACCGGCCGCGACGCCGCCCACAAGCGCATCAAGGACATGCTCGACCGCGGCGAGGAGCTGCCCGTCGAGTTCCGCGGACGCGTTATCTACTATGTCGGCCCGGTCGACCCGGTCGGCGAGGAGGTGGTCGGCCCTGCCGGCCCCACGACCGCGACGCGCATGGACAAGTTCACCCGCATGATGCTGGAGCAGGGCCTGCTCGCCATGGTCGGCAAGGCCGAGCGCGGGCCGATGGCGATCGATGCGATCCGCGAGCACAAGAGCGCCTATCTGATGGCGGTCGGCGGAGCGGCCTATCTCGTCGCCCGCGCGATCAAGGGCTCGAAGGTCGTCGGCTTCGAGGATCTCGGCATGGAGGCGATCTACGAGTTCGAGGTTCAGGACATGCCGGTGACGGTGGCCGTCGACGCTGCCGGCGAGAGCGTCCACCACCTAGCCCCGCTGGTGTGGCGGGAGAAGATCGCGAAGATGAGAGCGCTGGAAGAAGCCTGATTATTGAGCCGCCCCCACGCGGGCGGCGATCAGGCCGACAGCCGGTTTTGCGTGCCGTGGACCAGCTCGCTGGCGCGTTCGAACTCCATCGGGCGGCCGAATAGATAGCCCTGGATCTGATGGCAGCCGAGGTCGCGCATGCGGGTGAAGTCGTCCGCGGTCTCGACGCCCTCGGCGGTCACGGTCATGCGGAAGCTCTTCGCCAGCTGGACGATCGACTGGATGATCGCCACCGTCTCCCTGTTGCCCGCGGCCTCGCGCACGAAGCTGCCGTCGATCTTCAATTTGTGGAAGACGGCCTTGTTCAGATAGCCGAGCGAGGAATAGCCGGTGCCGAAATCGTCGAGCGCGATGCCGACGCCGAGGGCGCGGAGCCGCTTCAGCACGTCGAGCGAACCGGCCGTATCCTCCAGGAACACGCTTTCCGTCACTTCCAGCTCGAGCCGGTTCGCCTGGACGCGGTAGCGCGACAGCGCGGCGTTGACGGTAGCGGGGAGGGCGGGAAGGACGAGTTGGCGCGCCGACAGGTTGACAGCCACCGAGATATTCTCAGGCCACTGCGACGCGGCCCGGCACGCTTCCTCGATCACCCAGTCGCCGAGGTTCATGATGAGCCCGGTCTCTTCCGCGAGCGGGATGAACTCGGTTGGCGGCACCACGCCCCGCGTCGGATGATGCCAGCGAATGAGCGCCTCGAAGCCGACGAGGCTCTGGTCGGCGGCGTTGATCAGCGGCTGGTAGAGAAGCTTCAGCTGGCCGGCGCCAATGGCGTGGGAGAGGTCCTGCTCGAGCTTCAGCTTATGCTCGGCAACGCTCTGCATCTCCGCATTGAAATAGCAGCAGGTGCCGCGCCCCTGGCCCTTGGCCTGGTAGAGGGCGATGTCGGCCTTCTGGATGAGATCGTCGACACTCTGCCCGTCGATGGGGCCGAAGGCGCAGCCGATCGAGACGCCGATCCGGATCTCGACCTTGTCGATGCGGTAGGGCTGCGCGACGGACTGGATGAGGCGGTCGGCGAGGTTCTCGACGATCTTGCGACCCTGGGCATCCTTGATGACGATAGCGAACTCGTCGCCCCCCATGCGCCCGACATAGCCGGCATCGCCGACCTCCTTGACGAGCCGCTGCGCGACGCCCTTCAGGACGGCGTCGCCCTTGGGGTGGCCGAACGTATCGTTGACCGGCTTGAAGCCGTCGAGGTCGAGGAACATGATCGCGCAGGGAATATTGGTCGCCTGCGCCGTGGAGAGCGCTTCGCCGAGAAGCTGACGGACGCGGCCGCGATTGGGGAGGCCCGAAAGCACGTCCATATTGGCGAGGTTGGTGAGCCGCTCCTGCGTCTTCCTAACCTCCGTGATGTCCGAACCGACCCCTCGAAACCCCTGGAACTGGCCGGCCATGTCGATGATCGGATCGCCGGCAAGGCTGATCCAGCGGGTGCCGCGCCGCGTCCTCAGCTCCATCTCGAGATTGGCGAAAGGCTGACGGGCGAGCAGCGTGCGGCCGAGCGCACTGTTGCCGCCGAGCGCGGCGGGAAGCGAATGACCCATAAGCTGGCTGGCCGAACGGCCAAGCAGCGAGGTCATCCGCGAGGAAATGTAGACGACCCGGTTCTCGCTATCGATCTGCCACAGCCAGCCGACGCCGCGATGCTCATATTCGCGGAGCAGCAGGCGGACCGATTCCGCCTGGGTGTTGATCCGCGCCATGTCCTGCAGAGCGCCGTAGGTCCAGCGAGTGAGGCGGGCGATGCCGAGGATGGCGATGGCGGCGAAGCCGACGATGGTGGCGGCGAGCTTGGGATTGATGGAAGGACTGTTGAACCAATAGGCGAAGCACAAGGCCAACGCCATCGTCGCGATCCACGCCACCGCCGCGGCGGGAATCGCGGTCAACGCCAGGCCCGCGACGATGAGTGCGCCCATCGCGCCGGCGATCACCACCTGCACTCCGCTCGGATGCAAAGCGAAGGCGTAGACGGGCAGCGACGCCCATATTCCGGCCAGCACGACCGCTTCCAGCACCGGGCGCCAGGTCGGCTCGATCCGCGCGCTGCGACCGCCGGCCGCGGCGCCGGCTTCGATCGCCTTGCGATAGGCCCACCAATGACCGCCGGCTACGGCGGCGAGCCAGGGAATGATCCGTTGGAGTTGACCCTGCTCGAACATCGCCCAGCCGACGAGCACGGCCGCGCCGACGCTCGCGAGGGCGAAATAAGGAGCGAACAGCGCGGTGGCCTTCGCCTGGCCATTATGGAGGTGCGCCCGGCGCAGACGTTCATTGCCGTCGTCGTAGGGAAGCTCCGCATCCGGCATTTCGGAGGGGGCGGCTTCGCTGGCGGCTGCATCTGCGGAAACAGGAGCGTTGAACATGGGCACCCTGACCAACTGACCGGAGCCGACTTACTATCTGCAGAGCCTTGATGGAGTGTTAAGACGCGCGCGCCGCCGAGGCCTGCGGCCGCCGCAAGTGCTTCAGTCTAGCGCCTGAAATCGGACGCAAGCGCGTGAAGGCTAGGCGGCTTTCGCCTGCTCTTCCGGCAGATCCTTCAACAGCCTGTCGATCGTCCCGGCCGTGACCGCGTGATAGGTCGGCCGCGCGGCCTCGTAGATTCGGGTGGCGATGGGGCGGCCCCACTCGCCCTGCGCGACCAGCGAATCGAACAGCGGCGCGACGAACTTGCGCCGTCCCTGGCTGGTGAGGAACCGTTCGAGCGCCGGGACGGCGGGGTCATAGCGGTTGGCGATTGCGAGCTGCAGCCAGGCGAACAGTACCTCGCTGTTGTTCGACTGCGACAGGTTGAAGGTGGTATCGAGCGCCGACAGACGCTCTTCCGGCAGCTCGCGCGGCAGCGCGTTCAGGAAACGGACCTGCTGCGCGTAGCTCCATTTGGGGAAGCCGAGCGAGGCGGCCGGCGCGCCGAGCGCATAAGCCTGCGCCTGCTGGTCGACGACGCGGAAGCCTTCGGACCTGAGGACGACGGCATTGGCGGGAAGGCCCGGCTGATACACCCATTCGTCCAGCCGGAGCAGCTGCTCCAGACGCTCGTCATTCTGGATCAGATTCTTGCGAAGGTCCGCCAGGAACAGGGCGCTGGTGATCGGCTGGAAGGCGTGCCGATCGAAATAGCCGCGCAGCCACTGGTCGAAGCGCTGGCGTCCGACGGCCTTCTCGATGGTGCGGAGGAAGGCTGCACCCTTGTCGTAGGCGATGGAGCTCATGCCCTCGTCCGGGTCTTGATCGGCGAGGTCGAGGTGGAGCCGGGTCATGGGAGACTCGGCTCCCGCGTCCTGGATCGCCGCCTCCAGCTCCTCCCAGCCGAGCTCGATGAGCTGGGCGGCGCGTTCGCGGCCGTACAGCTCCTCCATGATCCGGCCTTCGATGTAGGAGGTCACGCCCTCGTTGAGCCAGAAATCCGCCCAGGTGGCGTTGGTAACGAGATTGCCGGACCAGCTGTGCGCCAGTTCGTGCGCGATCAGCGAGACGAGGCTCTTGTCGCCGGCTAGGACGGTCGGCGTCAGGAAGGTGAGGCGCGGATTCTCCATGCCGCCGAAGGGAAAGGCCGGCGGCAGTACGATCATGTCGTAGCGGCCCCAGCGATAGGGGCCGTAGAGCGCTTCGGCCGCTTCGACCATCCGCTCGGTATCGGCGAGCTCGTTGGCGGCGGCCTTCAGCATCGACGGCTCGGCATAGACGCCGGTGCGCGGTCCCAATGACTGGAAGGCGATGTCGCCGACGGCGAGCGCGATCAGATAGGGCGCGACGGGCTTGTCCATCTTGAAGTGGAAGGCGCGGCCGCCACCCTCCACTTCCTCGCCCTCGGGCATCAGGTTCTGGGCGCTCATCACCGCCTTCAGCGGCGCCGGCACGACGATGCGCGCCTCCCAGGTCTGGCGGATGCCCGGGCTGTCCTGGGTCGGAATCCAGGTGCGGTTGAGGATCGCCTGACCCTGGCTGAACAGGAAGGGATATTTCTTGCCCGACGTCTGCTCGGGCGACAGCCATTGCAGCGCCGCCGCATCCGGGGCGCTCTTGTAGGTGATCTTGATCTGATCGGCGCCGTTCAGCTGCACGGTGAGCGGCGCGCCGAGAGTCTCGTCGGCGTTGCCGAGCTTCCAGGGCAGCATCTGGCCCTGGGCGTTGGTCACCGACCGGATCTGCAGCCCCTTGGTATCGAGCACGATCCTATTGGCGCCCTCGGCCGCCTGGATGTCGAGCGTTGCGGTGCCGCCGACCTGCCGCGCGTCGAAATCGGTGACGAGGTCCAGCGCGACATGAGTGACGCGCGCCTCGGCCGGAATGGCGTAGCTGTGAATGTCCTTGGCGTCCTCGGTCAGCAGCACCGGCGCCACCATCCGCTCTTCGCCGGGCGCCGTGGGCGCCTCGTTCGCCTTTTCGGAGGAACAGGCGGAAAGCAAGAGCAGGGCGGCGGCGAAGACGGCTCCGGCGGCGCGCGAAAGCGAAGAGTGGGGCACGGCTACTGTCCAGTCGAGTGGCGGATCGACGAGACGCTAACGAGCCACGCCGGTCGGGGCAAGGCCGGGCGGCGGCGCGATGCATCCGCCTCAGGGCACGGCCCGGCTTCGCATCGGGGAACGGTCGGCTGCGCGCTCCGTTGGTTTGTCTCAAGCCAATCCCGGCAGAAAGGAGTAGTCGATGGACATCAATCGCCATCTTGAACACGACCACAGGCAGATACATTCGCTGGGCGAGGACATCATCCGCAGCGGCGACGCAGGGGGCGTCGGCGGCCGCGACAATCAGTTCGACCTGTTCGACCTGCAGCTGCGCCGGCATCTCGCCGTCATCGAGGACGTTCTGTTCACGCCCCTCAAGAAGGAAGGCGAGGCGAAGACGGCGGTCGGAGACATAAAGAGTCTCCACAAGGAGCTTCGCAAGTCCCTCTCCGCTCTCGACCGCCGCGACAAGAACACCCACGAATGGACGGCCGAGTTTCGCAATGCCCTCGAGCGCTTCGACGTGGTCGCCAAGCGTCATCGGGCGATCGCCGCCCAATGCGAGGCCCGTATCGGCGTGGCCGAGCTCGGCGAGCAGTATGAGCAAGCCAAGCTGAGGCGCCTCGAGGGCGGCCATTGGAGCTGGAACAAGGTTGGAATGGGCGTGGCGAGCGCCGCCGCGGTGGCGGGTGCCGCCTATGCCGCCAATCGCTGGTATCAATCGGGACGGCGTCGTCACGGCAAGGCCGAGGACGATTTCGAGCTTCGGCTGGAAACCGACGAGAATCTCCGCCTCATCTCATCCAGGAAGGTGGAGGGGACGCCGGTCGTCGGCCGCGATGGAGAGCGGCTCGGCACGATCCAGAGCTTTATGGTCGACAAATATACGGGCCGTGTCGCCTATGCGATCATGAGCTTCGGCGGCACCATGGGCTTCGGCCAGAGCCTCTTCCCCCTGCCATGGCCGCTGCTCGACTATGACGAGGCGAATGACGGCTACGGGCTCGACATTTCCAAGGACGAGCTGGCCGCCGCGCCTCGCTTCGAGCCCAATGAGGAACCCGAGTTCACGCCCGAATATCGGCGCCGGATCCTGGTCTTCTACCGCCCGTCCGACCTGACCGCGTCCACCCGCACGACCGAGCGTTCGTCGACGCGCACCGGCCGGACCGAAACGGCGAGCCCGGAAACCGCCCAGGCCCGCGAACCGGCCATCGAGGGAGCGTAGGCGCACCTAAGAAGCGCACCGCAGCGCAAGGACATGCGAGTTCCGCAGCGGTGAGCAGGCCGACGAAGGGCGGGAGCGCTCCCGCCCTTCTCGTTCGCTCGATCCGAGCAGCGCCGGCCCCTCACTCTCTGTTAACCGCTCCCGCCTAGATTGCGGCGGCGCAAGAGCGAGTGAGGTGACGGGTGGCGGAAACGGACCGGACGGCGACTGAACGGCCTTCGCAGCTTGCCGACGAGAATGCGCTCCTGCGCGCCTCGCTTGCGCAAATGCGCGAGCGCGTCGACGAGCTCGAGCAGGCCGCCGATCTCGACACGTTGACGCCGCTTCCCAACCGCCGCGGCTTCCTCCGCGAGCTGGAAAGGGCGGTCGGACAGGCGGAGCGTCACGGAACGCCGGCCGCCCTGCTCCACATTGAGCTCAGCAATTTGGCGGCAATCAACGGCGGCCACGGCCAGGTCGCCGGCGACGCCGCTCTCATTCATATGGCGAAGCTGCTCGGCGGCCTCATCCGTTCGACCGATGCGCTCGCCCGGATCGATGGCGACGCCTTCGGCCTGATCCTCGACCATCTAGACCATAATAGCGCGATCGAAACGGCCGACCGGCTGTTCCGCTGCATCGCCGGCAGCCCGCTCGACCTCGGCAGCGCCACGGTCGCGCTGCATGCGACGATCGGCATCGCGACCATCCTTCCCGGCGACACGGTGGACGACGTGGTTCGCCGCGCCGAGCATACGCTCCGCGCCGCCAGGGAAGAGGCGTAGCCGCTCCGCCCTCGGCGGGAGCTAGCGGTCCTTCAGATAATAGCGCTCCTTCGCGTTCAGCCCTTCGTCCAGCTCGTAGACGATCGGCTGGCCAGTCGGGATTTCGAGGCCCGTAATCTCGTCGTCCGAAATGTTCGACAGATGCTTCACGAGCGCGCGGAGCGAATTGCCATGCGCCGATATCAGCACGCGCTCGCCCGCCTTCAGCGCCGGCGCGATCCGTTCCTCCCAATAAGGCAGAACGCGCGCGATCGTATCCTTGAGGCTCTCGGTCTGGGGCACGTCGATGCCGGCATAGCGGCGGTCATTGGCAAGGTCGAAGGGGCTGTCCGGCTCCATCGCGGGCGGCGCGATGTCGAAGGAGCGGCGCCAGATATGGACCTGTTCCTCGCCGACCTTCTCCCGCATCTCCTGCTTGTTGAGGCCGGTGAGGCCACCATAGTGACGCTCGTTGAGGCGCCAGTGCTTCTCGACCGGCAGCCACAGCCGACCCATCGCCTCGAGCCCGAGATGAAGCGTCTTGATCGCGCGGGTCTGCACCGAGGTGAAGCAAAGGTCGAAGTCGAGACCCTTGGCCGCCATCAGCTCGCCGGCTTCCTTCGCCTCGCGGGCGCCCAGCTCTGTAAGGTCCACGTCCCACCAGCCGGTGAAGCGATTTTCCAGGTTCCACGCCGACTGGCCGTGGCGGATCAGTACCAGCTTCGGCATCGTCAGCGCCGCTTCGGAAGTTCGTCGATCATCGCGTGGAGCGCGTCGAGGCAGGAGCGGGCGAGGAGGCGGCTGCGCTCCGGCGACCAGCCATGGTCCGGATCGGGCAGATCGTCATTGTCCTTGAAAGGCATTTCCAGCGTCATCGACACCGCGCCGAAGCGCTCGGCGAGCTGGGCGGTGGACATGGAAAGGTTCGCCTGCCCCGGACCCGGTATCTCATAGCCCTTCTCTGTCTGGAAGTCGGGCGAGAGCTTCACCAGCTCGTCGGAGAAGCCGTTGAACAGATCCTGCTGCGCCTGCTTGAAGGACGGGATGCCCTCGAAGCCGGCGAGGAAGTTGGCGGCGATCGCCTCGTCGCCATGGATGTCCATCGCGAAATCGACGCCGGTCTTGTCCATTTCTGCGAGCACGTGGAGCACTTCGGGGCTCTTCTCCGCCGAAGGTTCGTGCCACTCGCGATTGAGGTTGATCCCGGCCGCGTTGGTGCGGAGATGCCCGCGCTTGGAACCATCCGGATTCATGTTGGGGACGATATGGAAGGTCGCCTTCCGGACCAGGCGCCGGGATACCGGGTCGGCGTCGTCGAGCAGCTTCTCGAGCGCGCCTTCCATCCACCATTCGGCCATCGTCTCGCCGGGATGCTGCCGGGCGTAGAGCCAGACCGAGAGCGGCCCCTCGCCGACGCGGAAATAGTCGATCTCCTGCCCGTCCAGCGTCTGGCCGAGCGACTTATATTCGACGTCCGGATAGGCGGCGACGGAGGCGACGAGATCGTGATGCCGCTCCATCGTATAGGGCGCGAAATAGGCGAACCAGACGCTGTCGGACGCCGGCGTCACCTTGATGGTGAGGATGCCCTTCTCGTAGCTCGTCTCCGCCTGCTCCCAATATTCGCGATCGTAGGAGAGGCGAGCGCGGTACCCGTCCCAGCCGTGCGGATAGGCGGAATCGGCGCAGTTCAGGAGCCGCAGCTCGACGGCCTTGCCGCCGGCGCCGGTCAGCCGGAAATAGAACCACTGGTAGAAATCGGACTGATGATCCTTGACGATCTCAAGGTCGATACGATCGCCTTCGATGGCGACCAAACGGATGTTGCCGCCATCGAAGGCGCTCGAAATGCTATAGGTCATTCAACCCTGATAGTGCGGCCCGACTCCCCGGGGAAGTCCCGAAACAGCGCCTCGGACAGCTTTTGCGCGGCATAGTCTGGCTGGGCTTCGGCGCTGCCGGCGCAGGCTTCGGTAATGCCGCGGCCTTCCCAGAAGACGGTGCCGTCGGAGCGGCGCTTGATCCGCACCTCCATCAAGGTGGCGACGACATCCTCGCACCCGCCGCCGCCCAAGAGACTGCCGAGACCGACTCCCACGCCCACGCCAACGCCGCTCCCCCAGCCGCCGGTGTGGCCGCCGACGCCGACATTGACGGCCGAGCGGTCCCGTCCGAGGTTGCCGCGGGCGCCGCGCTCGACATGCACGGTCGCGACCTGCTCGGACTGGCCGACCGTCCCCACCACGTTCCAGCCGAGGCGCGCCAGCTGCTGCGCGACGGGAGCGGCGAGGGTGCGGAATTCGAGGCTGCCCGCGCCGGCCGGACTGATCGGCTCAACGGCGATCTGGCCGCGGGCGATGGGATCCTGACCGAGGTGGAAGCGGGTGACTTCGACGCCCCGCGAGGCGGGATTGGAGGCACAGCCCGCGAGCGAGGCGACGAGCGCGAGAGCGCAGGCGCGGGAGAAAAGGGCTTTCATTACATCACCTCGTCGTTATGCGGCTTCGTATAGGGACTGAAACGATCCGCAGGGAATTTTGCTGCAATCACAGCCATTGGAGAGGCGCCAAAATGAGCCAGGGTGGGGAAAAGCTTCCGGTGCTGGTGACCGGCGGCGCCGGCTATATCGGCAGCCACGCCGTGCTGGCGCTGCTCGACGCCGGCTGGCCCGTCATCGTGATCGACAATCTCACCACCGGCTTTCGCTGGGCGGTACCGGAAGGCGCGGTCTTCGCCGAGGGGGACATCGCCGACCAGTCGCTCGTCGCGCGACTGATCGAAGAGCATGGCATCAAGGCGATCATCCACTTCGCCGGATCGGTGGTCGTGCCGGAGTCGGTGGAAAACCCGCTCAAATATTATGAGAACAACACGGTGAAGAGCCGTTCGCTGATCGAGAGCGCCGTGCGGGGCGGCGTTCGCCACTTCATCTTCTCCTCGACGGCGGCGACCTACGGCATCCCGGAACGGGTGCCGGTAGGCGAGGACTCACGCACCCAGCCGATCAATCCCTATGGCTGGTCGAAGCTGATGACGGAGCGGATGCTCGCCGACACGGCCCACGCCCACCCGATGAACTTCTGCGCGCTTCGTTACTTCAACGTAGCGGGCGCCGATCCGCGGGGACGCTCGGGCCAGTCGACCGCGGGCGCCACCCACCTCATCAAGGTCGCCGTCGAGGCGGCCATCGGAAAGCGCAGCCATGTCGCCGTCTACGGCACCGATTACGAGACCCCCGACGGCACCGGTGTGCGCGACTATATCCATGTCAGCGACCTCGCCGCCGCCCATGTCGACGCGCTCGAGAAGCTGATCGCGGAGCCCGAGGCGTCGCACATCATGAATTGCGGCTACGGCCGGGGCTTCTCGGTCCTCCAGGTCCTCGACGCCGTCGACCGCGTCACCAACAGGAAGCTCGACCGCCGCGTCGAGGCGCGCCGGGCCGGCGATCCGGACGCGCTGGTCGCGGACAATGCGCGCATCCTCGCCACTCTCCCCTGGCGGCCCAAGCGCGACGACCTCGACACGATCGTCGCCAACGCGCTCGCTTGGGAGCGCAAGCTGGCGGAGCGGCCGCGCAGTTAATCTTTCGTTTCCGCCGCTAGCTTATGGTCGACGGGGTTAGGCGGGGGCTGACTGTGTTCGAGCGGCTATTCATGTTCGTCCTCTTGCTGCTGGCGTCGCAGGCCGCCCTCGCGCATGCCGAACAGTCCCCTCCCATCGCCGAGCGCTATTGCCACCAGGTGACGCCGATCGGAGCCGTTGCCGGCCCGGCCTGGAACTGCCAGGGCAGGCCCAGCGGCCATGAAGATCGGCGACTCTGGCTAAGCGCCGCGCCCGTAGCGGAAGAACTGGGCATGGAAGGCGCCACCTTGCTCGTCCACCAAAGTCGCTTCCAGGGGCTGACGGTGCTTTTCGGCTATGCCGATGGCCGGATCGTGCGGCACGCGGTTCGGGCCGGCGACTATGGCTCCTATTGGCGCGTCGGCGGCCAAGTCGCCTTCAGCGCGCCCCAGCGGGAAGCAGCGCTCACCTCGGTCACGCTCGGCGTCGATCGGCTTGCCGACTACCAGCTGTTGCGTACGCGCCTGCTCCCCGCCGGCGCGGCGGCGCGCGACGCGGCGCTCGCCGCAAGCCTGATCGGCGGCGCGCTCACCCTGCTCGCACTCAGCAGCGCCTACAACCTGCTGCTGGCAAGGGCATCGCGGCAGCGCTTCGTCGTCTGGCACGCGGCCTGGGTGGCCTCGGTGCTGATTTGGGGGCTTCTCTGGTCGCAACTCGCGCTTATCGCCTTCCCGGGGCTTGCCGGCACCACCGCGTCCAGGCTCTGCACCCTGCTCGCCACCTTGGCCATCGCCTTCGCCGCGACATGCGCCGCTACCTGTCCCGAAGCCGGGACCGTGCCGAGATGGCTGCAGCGGCTCGTGCTGGCGCTCGGATGGGGCGTCGCGGCGGTCGGGGTGCCGCTGGCGTTCGGGCCGCCCATCGTCATCGACCTTCTCGGACCTGTCAGCAGCGTCCTCGTGCTGGCCGTGCTCGCCGCCGTCGCCCTCCTTATCGGCCTTGCCTGGCGTCGCGGCAGCCGGGAGGCGCGGTCCTTCTTCCTCGCCTGGGCCGTGCCGATGGTCGTCCTCGGCGCGACGCAGTTGTTCGACATGGGGACGAGCCTGTTCGGCGGTGGCCCTCAAATCGCCGTCCTCTTCGCTTCCGCGATGCAGACCGTCTGGATCTCGGTCGCGACGACGCTGAACCTCGCCCGCTTTCGCGCCGAGCGCGACGCGGCAAGAGCCGCCCAGGCCGAGCTTCGCGAGCTCGCCCAGCGCGATCCCCTGACCGGGCTCCTCAATCGCCGGGGCTTCGTCGAACGCGCGGAAAAGGCCCTGGCGCGCCTCGCCAAGCGTGACGGAGCCTTCGCCCTGCTCCTCATCGACGTGGACCATTTCAAGGCGATCAACGATCGCTTCGGACATGAAGCCGGCGACGGCGTGCTGCAGCGCCTGGCGAGCCGCCTCGACGAGCTCGCCGGCGCGGGCTTCCACGCGGCCCGGCTCGGCGGAGAGGAGTTCGCTCTCGGCGCTACCGGTCTGTCACACGCGGACTTGCCCGAATTGGCCGAGCGCGTGCGCACCTGTCTCGGCGCCCTGTCTCTCGCGGATCTGATCGGCGAAAGCACTCGGCTCAGCGTCAGCATCGGCGTCGCCGAAGCCGCACCAGGCTCGACCTTCCAGTCGCTTTATCGACGGGCCGACGAGGCGCTCTATGCCGCGAAGAATGCCGGTCGAAACCGGGTGGCCCATGCGCCGCCGATGACGCCGACCCGCTTGGGCGAAAGTCGCATGAAAGCGGCCTGACCTGGACCGGCCTCAGGGCGCCGCCTTTTCATTGGTGGGCGCCGGCGTTGCCCCGGAGGCTTCGACGGGCGTGGGTGCCGGGAACGGAGCCGGGGTTCGGTTCAGCGTGCCCAGCCAGGCGAGCAGGTTGGCGCGGCTCTTGGGATTGCGAAGTCCGCCAAAGGACATCTTGTTGCCGGGGATCGCCCGTGCCGGGCTTTCGAGATAGATATCGAGCTGCTCGTAGGTCCAGGCACCGGAATGGCTGGCGAGAGCGTCGGAATAGGCGAAGCCCGGCGCGCTCCCTACCGGCCGACCGACAATAGCCCAGAGATTGGGTCCGACGCGGTTGGGGCCGCCCTGCTCGAACGTATGGCAGGAGGCGCAGACCTTGCCGACGCTTTCGCCGCGAGCCGGGTCGGCGGCGGCGAGGAGGGTGCCGAGGTCCGTCGGAACGGCTTCGGCGGCAGTTCCGGTGCCGGCTTCGCCCACGGGAAGCGCCGCCTTTTCGATATGGGCCATATAGCCCTTGAGCTCGGCGGGGTCGCCAGGCTGGTGCATGCCGGCCGGCCAAGCGCGCTGGAGAGCGGCGAGATCTATGGGCGCGACACCTTCCACCCCATAGCCGCGTGCCTCAGGATAATTGACGTCCAAGAGCTCACCCGAGAACCAATAGCCGCCCAGCATCACCGCGACGGCCGCGCCGACCGCGGTGCCGACCTTGGTCCACTCCCAGCCGTCCATCAGCCGCCCCCGTCGAAGAAGAGAATACGGGTCCAGAAGGTGTAGTCGGACTCGATCCACATCAGCCAAACCAAGGTGCCGAGCGCCAGCGGCGGCACGAGGATCGCGTAGATCAGCGCCATCCGCTCCCACATCATGTGCATGAACACGGCGACGATCAGCCCCGCCTTCAAGATCATGAAGGTGATGATGAGCACCCAGCGCATCACCCCCTGCACGGCGAA
This sequence comes from Sphingosinicella humi, assembly GCF_003129465.1. Classification (NCBI taxonomy): domain Bacteria; kingdom Pseudomonadati; phylum Pseudomonadota; class Alphaproteobacteria; order Sphingomonadales; family Sphingomicrobiaceae; genus Allosphingosinicella; species Allosphingosinicella humi. The sequence goes on along the minus strand of NZ_QFFF01000001.1, from coordinate 1,534,282 downwards.
ATAGTCGACCGCGTAGGACATGGCGCTCAGCACGAAGAGCAGGCCCCAGATTTTGAAGTAGATGCCGATCGGATGCTGCTGCCCGGGTTCGTGCGCGGGCGGCGGCGCGGTCTGGTGGGCGTCGTCCTGAACGGGATGGATCACGTGGTTCATGGGCGTCTCACCACAGGTAGAAGAAGGCGAAGATGAAGACCCAGACGAGGTCGACGAAGTGCCAGTAGAGGCCGGCTATCTCGACCGCGCTGTAATCGCCGGACCGGTCGTAATGGCCGCGCCACACCTTGGAGGCGACAATCAGCAGCATGATGACCCCGGCCGAGACGTGGAGGCCATGGAAGCCGGTGATCATGAAGAAGGAGGCGCCGAACTGCTCCGCCCCCCAGGGATTGCCCCAGGGCCGGACGCCCTCGTGGATGAGCTTGGTCCATTCGAAGGCCTGCATCGAGACGAAGGTCGCGCCGAGGACGGCGGTGGCGATCATCAGTGCGGTCGTGACCTTGCGGTTGCGGCGATATCCGTAGTTGACCGCCATCGCCATGGTGCCGCTGGAGCTGATCAGGACGAAGGTCATGATTGCGATGAGGAGCAGCGGCACCGAAACGCCGCCGACGGTGAGGCCGAACACCTCGCTGGTGTTGGGCCAGGGCACCGTCACCGACGAACGCATCGTCATGTAGGAGACGAGGAAGCTCGAAAATATGAAAGTATCGGAGAGGAGGAAGATCCACATCATGGCCTTCCCCCAGTGGACGCCCTTGAAGACCTCCTGGTCGGACGCCCAATCCTCGGCGAACTCGCGCAGAGCCTCCGGCGGCCCGCCGGCCGCGTCTTTCCCTGGGCGGATCACGGTGGACATGCCTTCGTCTCCTCAGGTCGACACGAACAGCCCCAGCATCAAAATCCAGACGAGCAGCAGGAAATGCCAATAGGCGGCGGTGAGCTGGATCGGCAGAGCCGCAGCTCCGCCGCCGAGCGAGCGCCGCATCGCCAGGCCCCAGAACCAGAGGCCGCCGATGAGGTGGAGGCCGTGGAGCGTGGTGATCATGTAGAAGAAGGCGTTGGCGGGGTTCGACTGCAGGAAATAGCCGCGCGCCGCGAACTGGCTCCAGAGGAGAAGCTGGCCGGCGAGGAACAGGATGCCGAGCGCGCCGGCGGTCACGAGGCTAGGCCGAACCAGCGCGCTCTCGCCCCGGCGCACGCCGATCCGCGCCGCTTCCCAGGCAAGGCTGGCGAGGAGCAGGACGGCGGTGTTGATCCAGATGAGCGGCGGCTCGGGCATGGGATGCCAGTCCAGCGTCCCGTGGCCCATGCCGGGCATGCCCATGCGCATGAAGTAGGCCGAGGTGACGAGGCCGAAGAGGATGGTGATGACGCCGAAATAGACGAGCATCAGCACCTGGGCGGCGGGCGGGCGATAGGTCACAGGATCGGGGGCATCGGCGCCGGCGCCCGGCGTCTCCCAGCTCTTTTCGCCGAGGCGCCTGAACAGGCTCATGTCGGGTGGTGCCTTGCCGAGCCGTCGTGCGGCACATTCTGCGGAATGAAGTCGCGTTCGGCGCCGGGGACCGAATAGTCGTAGGCCCAGCGATGGACGATGGGGAGCTTGTCGCCCCAATTGCCGTGCTTGGGGGGCGTGTCGGGCGTCTGCCATTCGAGGGATGCGGCGCCCCACGGATTGGGATCGGCCTTGGGCCCTCGGAACAGGGACCAGATCATGTTCCAGAAGAACAGCATCTGCGCCGCGAAGACGGTCAGCGCCGCGATGGTGATCGCCTCGTTGGCGAGATGCGCGGAGGGCGGGATGAAGGCGGTTTCGCCCAGCTCGAAATAGCGGCGGGGCACACCCAGGATGCCGAGATAATGCATCGGCAGGAAGATGGCGTAGACCCCGAGGAAGGTGATCCAGAAATGGAGCTTGGCGAGCGTATTGTTCCACATCCGCCCGGTGATCTTGGGATACCAATGGTAGATGGCGCCGAAGATGACGAGGATCGGCGAGACGCCCATCACCATGTGGAAATGGCCGACGACGAAGAAGGTGTCGCTGAGCGGCACGTCGACGCTGACATTGCCGAGGAACAACCCCGAGAGACCGCCATGGATGAAGGTGAAGAGGAAGGCGATGGCGAACAGCATCGGCACGGTGAAATGGATGTTGCCGCGCCACAGGGTCAGCAGCCAGTTGTAGACCTTGATCGCGGTCGGGATGGCGATGATCAGGGTAGAGGTCGCGAAGAAGAAACCGAAATAGGGGTTCATCCCGGATACGTACATGTGGTGGGCCCAGACGAAGAAGCTCAGCGCGCCGATGATGACGATGGCCCAGACCATCATCCGATAGCCGAAGATGTTCTTGCGGGCGTGGACGCTGATGAGGTCGGAAACGATGCCGAAGGCGGGCAGCGCGACGATATAGACTTCCGGATGACCGAAGAACCAGAAGAGGTGCTGGAAGAGGATCGGCGAGCCGCCTTGATGGCCCATATCGTCGCCGCCCATCGCCATGATGGTGGGCATGAAGAAGCTGGTGCCGGCAATGCTGTCCAGCAGCATCATGATGCAGGCGACGAACAGCGCCGGGAAGGCGAGCAGGGCCATGATCGAGGCGACGAAGATGCCCCAGACCGAGCAGGGCATGCGCATCAGGGTCATGCCCTTCGCGCGGGCCTGCAGGACGGTCACCACATAGTTGAGGCCACCCATGGTGAAACCGACGATGAAGATGGCGAGGCTGGCGAGCATCAGGATGATGCCCCAATCGTGGCCGGGCGTTCCCTGTAGGAGCGTCTGCGGCGGATAGAGGGTCCAGCCGCCGCCGGTCGGCCCGCCGGGCACGAAGAAGCTCGCGACCAGCACGAGCACGGCGAGGAGATAGACCCAGTAGCTCAGCATGTTGACATAGGGGAACACCATGTCGCGCGCCCCGACCATCAGCGGGATCAGATAGTTGCCGAAGCCGCCCAAGAGGATCGCGGTGAGGAGGTACACCACCATGATCATGCCGTGCATGGTGACATACTGAAGATAGTTTTCCGGCTGGATGAATCTGAACGTGTCGGGGAAGCCCAGCTGCAGCCGCATCAGCGCCGAAAGCACCAGCGCGACCAGGCCGATGGCGATCGCCGTCAGCGCATATTGGACGGCGATGACCTTATGATCCTGGCTCCAGATATATTTGCCGATGAAGGTCTTGGGGTGGTGGAGGGGCTTGAGGTCGTCGGCCAGCGTCGGATGCGTAACAGTCGCCATTCAGCGTCCCCCGGTCATGGCTGCGCCGGCATCGGCCAGCCGCACATTCCTGGCGGCTTCGTTCTGGGCGAGGAGCTGACCGAAGGTCATCTGCTCGGAAAGCCAGCTGTCGAAAGCCTCGCGGCTCTCGACGACGACGGTGCCGCGCATATTGTGGTGACCCACGCCGCAGAGCTCAGCGCAGAGAATGTCGTAGGTCCCCACCTTGGTGGGCGTCATCCAGAAATAGGTGACGATGCCGGGCACCAAGTCCATCTTCGCGCGGAACTGGGGCACGTAGAAATCGTGGAGCACGTCCTTCGAGCGAAGGACCAGCTTGACCGGCTGGCCCACCGGCATGTGGAGCTCGCTGGTCTCGACCAATATGTCGTCCCGGCCATAGGGGTCGCGCGGGTTGATGCCGAAGGGGTTGTCCGGCGAAATATGGGCCACGGCAGCCGTGCCGAGCACGCCGTCTCCGCCCGGGAAGCGATAGCCCCACTGCCATTGCTGGCCGGTCGCCTCGATCACCGACGCGTTCGCGGGGACGGTCACATATTGATTCCAGGCGAGGAGGCCGGGGGCGAGCATCCCGGCGATGCCGACGCCCGTCCAGAGCGTCAGCCGTTTCTCCAGCTTCGCATTTTCCGGCTCATAATGGGCGCGGTGTCCGGCGCGGCTCCGATAGCGCCAGAGCGCCAGTGCCAGGAACAGGTTGAGGACGATGAAGGCGACCGCGCAGATGTAGAGGGTGATGATCAGCGCATTGTCGATCGAGCCCCAATTGGAGGCGAGCGGCGTCATCCACCAGGGGCTCATCAGGTGGAAGATAATGGTGCCCAGCACCAGCAGCGCAATCACGATTGCGACAGCCATCACCCCTCCTGTCCGGTGGCGATCGTCGCCAGACATGCGGGGTATGACCTTGGACCTGGCTCAACCCGGCACGCGGGAACTCACCAACCAACTGAGAGAACCATATAACGAAACTAGGTGCGCGGGGAAAGCATCTCCCGGCGCATGATTATTCGCGAGGAGGAACGGTCCACAGATAGATGGTGTTGCCGTCCACTTCCTGCGTCACCTCCGGCTCCCATTCGCCCATGCTGAAGGCGTGGCTGACGATGCGGGTCCCGGGCTTGAGCTCGGCGAGCAGCTTGGGCCGCAGCTTCTCGTTGAGGCTCTGCAGCAGATAGAGGGTGACGACGCTCGCCTCGCTGATGTCGGATTTGAAGAGGTCCGCCTCCTGGAACGTCACCCGGTCGGTGACACCGGCCTCCTTCGCATTGGCGTTCGCCTCGGCGATGCGCTCGGGATCGATGTCGATGCCGACTGCCCGGATGCCGTAAAGCCTGGCAGCGGTGATCGGAATGCGGCCGTCGCCCGAACCGAGGTCGTAGAGGACGTCGCCCTTGTGAACCTTGGCGAGCTTCAGCATGCCCTCCACCACCGGCTGCGGCGTCGGAACATAGATGACGTCCGGCCGCCGCGCCGAGGCGGGATCGGGATGGACGAGCGCGACCGGCGGCATGGAGGCCGGCGCGGCCAGCGCGGCGGCAGCAAGGGCGATGAGGGCTTTCATGGGCAGGTCTCCTCTTCGGGTGGAACGCGAAGGAACAGGAGCAGCACGGCACCCAAGGCGAGGATTCCAACCCCGACGAGGGCGCTGGTGCCCGTATAGGCGACGCTCGAATAGAGAAGATAGAAGCTGGTGAGGCAGAAGATGGCCGGCAGCAGCGGGTACAGCGGGACGCGGAACGGCCGCTCGGCCTCCGGCTCGCGCACGCGCAGCACGAACAGGCTGATGCCGACCAGCAGCAGGAACAGCCAGAAGACGGGGGCTGTATATTCGACGGCCATCTGGAAGCCGTCGCGGGCAAAGGTTCCCGCGCCGATCAGCAGCAGCGCGATCGCCGCCTGGGCGAGCAAGGCATTGCCGGGCGTCTCGCCCCGCATCTTCCAGCGGCCGAGCCAGCGAAGCTGCGGAAAGTTGCGCCCGAGCGCATAGGTGGTGCGCGCGCCGGTGATCGACGTGGCGTTGGCCGAAGTGAGGGCGGAGACGGCGACCAGCAGGCTGATCAGCACGGCCCCGGCCGGGCCGACGGCGCGCTCCATCAGATCGGCGGCCACCGCGTCCGATCCCGCCACGCCGCCTAGGCCCAGCGCACGCAGATAAGCGAAGTTCACGAGCAAATAGAGCAAGGTGACAAGGACGAGGCTGCCGACCAGCACGCCGGCGATCCGCCGTCGGCCGCCACGCAGCTCGGCCGAGAGATAGGCGCCCTCGCTCCAGCCGCCATAGGTGAGGAGCACGAAGACGAGCACCAGCCCGATCGAGGATTCGCCGGACGGCTCGGTCGTTGAGGCTTCCGCCGATCCGACCAGCAGCCCGGCCGCGATGACGGCGAAGAGCCCGCCCACCTCGAGAATCGTCAGCCAAAGCTGGCTGCCCGTGCCGCGATGGACGTGAATCCAGTTGATCCCAGTGAGGGCGATGACAGCGGCCGCGGCGTAGAGCGCGGAGCTGTGGCGGCCGAGCGGCACGATCTCACTCGCATAGTCGCCGAACAGGAAGGCCAGCAGGGCAAGCGAGCCGGTCTGGATCACCGACAGCCTCGCCCAGGCATAGAGAAAGCCGAGGCGCCGGCCGAAGGCGCGGGTGAGGAAATGATAGTCGCCGCCGGCACTCGGAAAAGCCGACGCGAGCTCCGCATAGCAGAGCGCCCCTATGATCGAGAGCAGGCCGCCCGCCAGCCAGGTGAGGAGGAACACGGTCTCGGTCCCCGCCGCGCCGGCGACCAGCGAGGGGGTCCGGAAGATGCCCGCGCCGATGACGATTCCGATCACGACCGCCGCCACGTGGCGCGCGCCCAGGGTCGGGCGGGGTCCCGAAGGCCCCGTGGCCAGGAGGTCAGGCTGGGGCACGCTCGACCGATTCACGCTCCTCTCCAGGCTGGCGGAGCCGAAGCTCGGCCGTTACGCTTGACTTGAGCGGTCCTTCTTCATAGGGGAGCGCCTTCTTTTTCAGCAATCAGAATCGCAAAAGAACAGGCAGGTCAGTTCGGCCATGAAGATCCGCAACTCTCTCAAATCCCTCAAGTCGCGCCATCGCGACTGCCGCGTGATCCGTCGCCGGGGCCGCACGTACGTCATCAACAAGACGAATCGCCGCTTCAAGGCGCGCCAGGGCTGATCTTAACGCAGGGCCAAACTTCGTTCGTCCCGAGCGTAGTCGAGGGGCGTGCGTGATGAGTCCGTGCCAGCGCCCCTCGACTTCGCTCGGGACGAACGGGTGACTGTGAAAGCGCCCACCGCCGTCGTCTTCGATGTCGGCAACGTCCTCTACGGCTGGGATCCCGAAAGCTTCCTCGCCCGCCAGATCGCGGACGATGAAGCGCGCCTCAAGTTCATCGCAGACGTCGACCTTTGGGCCTGGCACGAGCGCCTGGACGGCGGCCGGCCCTATGACGAGGCGGCGGCCGAGCTCAGCGAGACCTTTCCCGATTACGCCCATCTGATCGCCGCCTGGGGCGAGCGCTTCGGCGAGACGATCACCGATCCCGTGCCGGGCGTCCACGCCATCGTCGAGGAGCTGGACGAGCGCGGCGTGCCGCTCTTCGCCATCACCAATTTTTCCGCCGACTTCTGGGCTCCCTTCCGCAAGCGGGAGAACGCCTTCTTCAGCCGCTTCCGCGACATCGTCGTTTCGGGCGAGGAGAAGCTGCTGAAGCCCGATCCGGCACTCTATTATCGCGCCCTCGACCGCTTCGGCCTCAAGCCCGAGGCAGCCATGTTCATCGACGACCGCCTCATCAACGTCGAAGGCGCGCGAGCCGTCGGCATGCACGCCCACCTGTTCACCAGCGCGGAGGATCTGCGCGAGCGGCTGGAGCAACAAGGGCTGCTCTGAACTTTTTGGCCCGCAGGGGCTTCTCAGCGGCATGACCGAGCCCCGCCTCCTGAACGCCACGCTGCTGCGCGACTTCCCGCTCCCGCACCATCCCGACGATTCCGACAAGGAAGATCGCGGCCGGCTGCTCGCCGTCGCTGGCAGCCGGCAACTGCCCGGCGCGGCGGTGCTGGCGGGGATAGCGGCGCTGCGGGCGGGCGCGGGCAAGCTTCAGATCGCGACGGCCCACAGCGTTTCCGCCGCGATCGGCGCGGCCGTGCCGGAGGCGCGGGTGATCGGCCATGAGGAGACCGAGGACGGCTGCATCGCGGAGAGCGCGATCGAGCCGCTGCTGGAATGGGCGCGCGCGGCACAGGCGATGATGATCGGCTGCGGGCTTCAGCACGGGCCGCCCCTCGACCGATGGCTCGACGCCCTGCTGGCGAGCCGCCTCGATCTGCCGCTGGTGCTGGATGCGACCGTGCTCGGCAGCCTCGCCAAGCGGGCGGATGCGCTGCATGGGTGGAAAGGCGACGCTATTCTCCTTCCCCACCCGCGCGAGATGGCACGGCTCCTTCAATGCGACGTCGCCGACGTAACCGCGGACCCGCTGGCCGCGGCGCGGACAGCGACCGAGCGGTTCGGAGCGGTGGTCGTCGTCAAAGGCGCCTGGAGCTTCGTCGCGGCGCCGGACGGCCGCTGCTTCAAGTTCGAAGGCGGCGGCGTCGGCCTCGCTACGTCCGGCTCCGGGGACGTGCTGGCCGGGATCGTCGGCGGTCTCGCGGCGCGCGGGGCGGACGGCCTCACCGCCGCCTTATGGGGCGTTTACCTCCACGGCGAGGCCGGGCGGGCCCCCGGCCTCGCTACGTCCGGCTCCGGGGACGTGCTGGCCGGGATCGTCGGCGGTCTCGCGGCGCGCGGGGCGGACGGCCTCACCGCCGCCTTATGGGGCGTTTACCTCCACGGCGAGGCCGGGCGGGCCCCGACCGAGAGGGTAGGCCGGATCGGCTTTCTCCCCCGCGAGATCCCGGACCTTGTCCCCGGGTTGATGAACTAGTCCGCTTTGTGGCGCTCCAGCTCGTCGCCGATCAGGCGGACGATGTGGAGGACATTGGTCGAGCCTGGCGTGCCGAAGGGGACGCCCGCGGTGACGACGACCCGCTCGCCGCCGCCGGCGACGCCGTGCCGCAAGGTCATCCGCTTGGCCTTGCCCACCATTTCCTCGAAGCTCGAAACATCGCGCGTGCGCACGGCATGGGCGCCCCAGAGGAGGCCGAGGCGGCGTGCCGTCTTGAGCGAGGGCGTGAGGATGAGGAGCGGCACCGTCGGCCGCTCGCGGGCGACTCGGCGAGCGGTGGACCCCGACGTGGTGAAGCAGACGATCGCCGAGGCGCCGACGGTGCGGACTATGTCGCTCGCCGCCCGGGCGATCGCGTCGTTGGTGGTGGCGTCGGGCAGGGTTTCGGTGAAATGCACACGGGCCGAGTGGCTGGGATCGGCCTCCACGCTGGTCGCGATGCGGTTCATGATCGAAACCGATTCGAGCGGCCATTGGCCCGACGCGCTTTCGGCCGAGAGCATGATCGCGTCGGCGCCGTCGTAGACGGCGGTGGCCACGTCGGAAACTTCCGCCCGCGTCGGCGACGGCGAGGTGATCATCGATTCGAGCATCTGCGTCGCGACGACCACCGGACGCCCCAGCCGGCGCGCGGCCTCGACGATCTGCTTCTGCAGGGGCGGCACGTCTTCGGGCGGTAGCTCGACACCAAGGTCGCCGCGCGCGACCATCACCGCGTCGGCCAGTTCGAGAATGCCTTCCAGCCGCTCGACCGCCGCGGGCTTCTCGATCTTGGCGAGCAGCGCGGCGCGGCCGGCGATCAGGCGCCGTGCTTCGGCGACGTCCTCCGGCCGCTGGACGAAGGAGAGCGCGATCCAGTCGACATGGTTGTCGAGCGCGAAGCTGAGATCCGCCCGATCCTTCTCGGTGAGCGCAGCGAGCGGCAGCACCACGTCCGGGACGTTGAGGCCCTTGTTGTTGGAAATAGTTCCGCCGACCTCGACCAGGGTCTCGATGCGCTCGGGCGCGACGCGAGTGACCCGGAGCACCAGCTTGCCGTCGTCGACCAGGAGGCGCGTGCCTTCCTTCACAGCATCGAAAATCTCCGGGTGCGGAAGGTTCACGCGGTCCGAATCGCCGAGCTGCCTGTCTCGATCGAGGATGAAGGTGGCGCCTTTCTCCAGCATCGCCTTGCCGTCCTTGAAGTGGCCGACGCGGAGCTTGGGACCCTGCAGGTCGGCCAGGATCGTCGTCGGCCGCTCCAGTTCCTTTTCGAGGCTGCGAATCGTCTCGATCAACTTCTTGTGATCGGCGTGCGTGCCGTGACTCATATTGACGCGGAAGGCATCGGCGCCCGCCTCGGCCAGCTGGCGGACCATCTCCGGCGTGTTGCTGGCGGGGCCAAGGGTGGCGAGAATGCGGACCTTGCGGCTGCGGGGGACGAACTGGCTCGGCAATGGTCTCTCCGGTCGGCTTGCGGTGGCGGAATAGCCACTATTGGCGACAGTTCAACCCGAACGTGCGGCGCGCGCTTGAGCCGCGTCCCCCGACCCCCAGGGTCCGTACTCGATTCCCGCAACGGTCGTGACGGAGCGGATTTTGGCGCAGGGCAAGGAGCAAGGAGGGAGCGATGCTGACGCATCGTGACCGACGCGCGACGCGGCCCTGCGACAAAATCCGCCCGCCGCTTCGCGGTCGCCCGGAGAAGGCCGCCAGCTACGTCGAACGGCTTGTCCGGGCAACCAGCCCGGCCCGCGCCGCCCTCCTTGCCGGCGACCTTCTCCGGGCGATCCCGACCATTGCGGGAATCGAGTACGGACCCTAGAGGCAACCGCTCATCTTGAATCGACGGAGTGTTTAATGGCGGAAGGAACCGTCGCGGCCGACGAGCTGCGATTGCTGATCGAACGTATCGAGCGGCTGGAGGAAGAGAAGAAGGCGATCGCCGACGACGTCAAGGACGTCTATCTGGAAGCGAAATCGCGCGGCTACGATACCAAGACGATCCGCGCCATCGTGCGCCTCAGGAAGATGGAGAGCCACGTCCGCCAGGAAGCCGAGGCACTGCTGGAGACGTACAAGGCGGCGCTGGGGCTGGACTGATTCCGTCATTGCGAGCGTAGCGCAGCAATCCAGTAGGGCATCGGACGCGCGCCTGGATTGCTTCGTCGCTCCGCTCCTCGCAATGACGACTGAGAACAGCGAGGAGAGCACGCATGATCGTCACCACGACCACTTTGGTGGAGGGCCGCCCGGTCCAGCAATATCTGGGCGTGGTTACCGGCGAGGTGATCGTCGGCGCTAACATCTTCAAGGACCTGTTCGCCGGCATCCGCGATATCGTCGGCGGTCGCGCGGGCTCCTACGAGAGCACGCTCCGCGATGCCCGCGCGACGGCTTTCGAGGAACTGGAGGCCGAGGCCGCACGGCTCGGCGCCAACGCGGTGATCGGCGTCGACATCGACTATGAGGTGATCGGCAAGGAAGGCTCGATGCTGATGGTCACCGTGTCCGGGACCGCCGTCAGGCTCGGCTAGCCACTGTTCCACAGGCCTCGAGTGCGATAGGCTGCCTCCAAAACGGGGGCTGATCATGAGCAACGGCGCTGCCGAGACCGCGGATCATGCGGATGGGAGAGGCTTCGCGGCCTTCCTGTCCGAAGCCGTCAGGCACCTGCTCGACTCGAGGATGCGGCTGCCGGCAGCATTGCTGCTCGTCATCCTGACCCTCAGCAATATCGTCATCCTCCTCAACGTTCCGGAGGGCGGCGCCGTCCCGTCCTACGCGTTCTTGGCCGCCGCGTTCGTGCGAGTGGGCGGAATATTGGTGCTTGGCGTCGCCATCCTCCGCATCCTCGCCGACAGCGAACGATATCCCTGGCGGCCCGACGACGCCTTCTGGCTCTACGCCGCCTCGCTGATCGTCACCTTCGGCATCGCCTCGTTGATAACCGGGTTGATAGAGGCGCCCGAGACGCTGTCGGGCATCATCCAGCGCAACCTGCTCCTGGCCGTCGTCCTGGCGCCGTTCGCGCCCTGGATCGTGGGCATCGCCGCGGCCACTCCGCTCGGCTGGGACCCGGCGCGCTTCCTTCGCGATTTCCGTCGCTGGCTCCCGCCCCTGCTCGCCTGGACGCTGCTTCTGGTGACTCCGATGGGCATCCTTCATGCCGCCATCGACCTGCACCTGCTGGGAGGAGCGGCCCGATGGTTCTGGCCACTGGCGCTGTTCGACGGGGCGCTCAGCACCCTCCTCGCGCTGCTTTCCCTCGGCCTCAATGCCGAAGCCTACAGGCGCGTTGCGCGAAGGTGACGCTCTCGGCTATCGCGTGGCCCAACGGCAATTTCACGAAGAGGCGAACCCGGATCCATGGCCGGCCATAGTAAATTCAAGAACATCATGCATCGCAAAGGGGCGCAGGATAAAAAGCGCTCGGCGATGTTCTCCAAGCTTTCCCGCGAAATCACCGTCGCGGCAAAAATGGGCACGCCCGATCCGGACATGAACCCGCGCCTGCGCGCGGCCGTGCTCGCGGCCAAGGCGCAGTCCATGCCCAAGGACAATATCCAGCGCGCGATCGACAAGAGCTCGGCCGGCGAAGGCGATAATTACGAGGAGCTGCGCTACGAGGGCTTCGGCCCGGGCGGCGTGTCGCTGATCGTCGAGGCGCTGACCGACAACCGCAATCGCACCGCGACCAACGTGCGCACCATCTTCTCCAAGAATGGCGGCAATCTTGGCGCGAGTGGATCGGTGAGCCACGGCTTCGACCGGCTCGGCCTCATCACCTATCCGGTCTCGGCGGGCAGCGCCGACAAGGTACTGGAAGCCGCGATCGAGGCCGGCGCGGAAGACGTCGAATCGGGCGAGGAAATCCACGAGATCTGGACCGCGCAGGAGGATCTGCACGAGGTCGAGAAGAGCCTGGAGAAGCTGCTCGGCGAACCGGAAAGCTCCAAGCTTGCCTGGCGGCCGCACAACCAGGTCGGCGTCGGCGAGGACGAGGCGGCGTCCCTGCTGAAGCTGATCGACGCGCTCGACGACGATGACGACGTCCAGACCGTCTGGGGCAATTACGACGTGCCCGACGAGGTGATGGAGCGTCTCAGCGCATGAATCCTCGTTCGGAGGCTAAGCATTGCTCATAGTGGGCCTTGATCCGGGCCTGGCCTGCACCGGCTGGGGCGTGATCGCCGCCGAGGGCAATCGCCTGAGCCATATCGCCAATGGGCAGGTGAGGACGGATGCGAAGGCGGCGTTGCCGGCGCGGCTCGTGGAGCTGCACGATCGGCTGGCCGCGCTCCTCGCCGAACACGGACCCGAGGGCGCGGCGGTGGAAGAGGTGTTCGTCAACGAGAATCCGCAATCGACCTTGAAGCTCGGCCAGGCGCGCGGGGTCGTGCTGCTGGCGGCGGCGCGGGGCGGGATCGCCGTCGGGGAATATGCGCCGCGGCTGGTGAAGAAGGCGGTTGTGGGCACCGGCGGCGCGGAGAAGGCGCAGGTCCATGCCATGGTGCAGCGGCTGCTGCCGAGCGCGAAGATTGTAGGCGCGGATGCGGCCGACGCCCTGGCGGTGGCCATCACCCATGTCCATCACCTCGCCAGCGCCAGGCGCGTCGCTTGACGACTGCCATGGCCGTTCGCCCTGAGCTTGTCGAAGGGCTGTCCTCCTCTCTACAGCATGAGTGAACGGCAGGGCTTCGACAGGCTCAGCCCGAACGGATTGGGGTGTGTCACTTGATTGCCAAGCTAAGGGGCCTGCTGGACAGCTTCGGCGCCGATCATGCGGTGATCGACGTGGCCGGCGTCGGCTATCTCGTCTCCGCCTCGACGCGGACGCTGTCGGGCCTCGGCGCGATCGGCGACCAGGTGGTGCTCCATACCGAGATGCAGGTGTCCGACGACGCCATCCGGCTGATCGGCTTCGCCAGCGCCGAGGAGCGGGACTGGTTTCGGCTGCTGACGTCGGTGCAGGGCGTCGGCGCGCGCGTGGCGCTCGCCATCCTCTCAGCGCTGAGCGGCGACGAGCTGCACCGTGCCATCGCCAGCGGCGACAAGGCGATGGTGGCCCGGGCGCAGGGCGTTGGTCCGAAGCTCGCCCAGCGGATCGTCAACGAGCTGAAGGACAAGGCCGGCGGCGTCGTGCTCGGCGGGGGCGGCGGGGGCGCTCCGGCGCCGGGGAGCCAAAGCGCCGACGCCGTGTCGGCCCTGCTCAATCTCGGCTTCAAGCCGGCCGAGGCCTCCGCCGCCGTCGCCAAGGCGGAAGGCGAGCTGGGGCCGGAGGCGTCGCTCGACGCCTTGGTGCGCACCGCGCTCAAGAAAGCCGCGCGTTAACGCATAACCGTCATTGCGAGGAGCAAAGCGACGAAGCAATCCAGCTGGGTATCACCGCCGCGCTGGATTGCTTTGCTCCGCTCGCAATGACGGATGGGCTAGGGGTGCGCTAGGCTGCCCACACTTCGGTAAAGAGGCGGGCGAAATTTTCGCCGAGCACCTTGTCGACCCGCGCGGAGCTCCAGCCTCGCGCCTTGAGGTCCGCCGCCAGCCGATCGTAGCGGGCGGCATCGTTATAGCCTTCGACGAGGTTGAGCACGTCCGCGGCTTCGCCCGGAGCGGCGATGCCGCGCTTGGCGCGGTCCTCGTAGAATTCGCGCTGCTGCTTTTTCGTTTCCTCGGTGATCTCGTAGCCGAGGAAGGGATTGTCGGTGCCGATGCCGACATGATCCTCGCCGCAGACATTTACCGCGTGTTCGAGGTGGCGGATGAGGTCCTCGCGGCCGGGCTGGCCCTTGGCGCGGAGGAAAGGCATCAGATAGACGCCGAACACGCCGCCCTTCTCGGCCAGGGCGCGCATGTCGGCGTCATGGGTGTTGCGCGGGAAATCGACGAGGGCGCGGCAGCCGCTGTGCGTAATGGCCGGCGGCCGCGTCGCGACGGCGATGCCCTCGGCGACGGTGCGCTGGCCGGAATGGCTGAGGTCGAGGAGGATCTTGGCCTTCTCGATCTCGGCGATCGCCTCGCGGCCGAAATCGGAAAGGCCGGCGTTCGAGGCTTCGAGGCAGCCGTCGCCGGCGAGATTGCGCTTGTTGTAGGTGAGCTGGATCACCTTCACGCCGAGCGCGCCGAACAGGCCCGCCTTGGCGGCATCGGCCTCGAGCGGCGTCGTGTCCTGGAAATTGTAGATGAGGCCGACCTTGCCCGGCGCGCGCGCGGCGGCGAGATCAGCCGCGCTTTCGACCTTGATGAGCAGCTCGGGATACTGCGCGATCATCTTGTCCCAGCTGGCGATCGCCTCCATCGCGCCGCGGAACCGGTCGGGGCCGTTGCCCACCTCGCCGATGGTCATGCTGACGACGTCGATCCGCCGCTGCTTCAGCGCCTCGATCAGCTTCTGCGTGGGCTTGTAGCTGCCCTCGCCGTCCGGCTCGAAGCCGGAGAGGCCGCCCTGCGCGTCGATATAGAGCGAGGGGTGCTGCGGAGGCCGCGGCGCCGCGGACTGCGCCCGCGCCATCGACGGAAGGCCGAGCAGGGCGCCCGCCGCACCCGCCGCCAGGAGAAATTCGCGACGATCCATGACGTCCCTCCCCTCTTTTCGGCGAGCCTAAGCGAGCCAGGCCGGCGGCTCAACCTGGTTATGGACAGGGGGTCCCGTTGCGCTAAAGCTGGCCCGCGTGGAGCAACCCGAACGCATCATCACCGGCGACCGCCGCCCCGAGGACCTCGATGCGGCGCTGAGGCCGAAGACGCTCGACGATTTCGTCGGTCAACGCGCAGCACGGGAGAATTTGCGGGTCTTCATCAATGCCGCCAAGGCGCGCGGCGACGCGCTCGATCATGTGCTGTTCTTCGGACCGCCGGGGCTCGGCAAGACGACCCTGGCCCAGATCATCGCGCGGGAGCTCGGCGTCGGATTTCGCGCCACCTCGGGCCCGGTCATCGCCAAGTCGGGTGACTTGGCCGCGTTGCTCACCAATCTCGAGGATGGCGACGTCCTGTTCATCGACGAGATTCACCGGCTCAATCCGGCGGTCGAGGAAGTGCTCTACCCAGCGATGGAGGATCGGGCGCTTGACCTGATGATCGGCGAGGGACCGTCGGCCCGGTCGGTCCGGATCGACCTGCCCAAGTTCACCCTGGTCGGCGCGACGACGCGCCAGGGGCTGCTCACGACGCCGCTCCGAGACCGCTTCGGCATTCCGGTGCGGCTCAGCTTCTACACCGTGGAGGAGCTGGAGAAGGTGGTGAGGCGCGCCGCGGGCCTGATGGAGCTAGACCTCACCGACGACGGCGCCACCGAGATCGCCCGCCGCTCGCGCGGCACCCCGCGCATCGCCGGGCGGCTGCTGAGGCGGGTGCGGGATTTCGCCCATGCGACCGGCGACGACCGGGTCGACGCCCGGGCCGCCGACGGCGCCCTCACGCGGATGGAAGTGGACGAGCTCGGCCTCGATGCCATGGACCGGCGCTATCTCAACATGATCGCCGACATCTACAAGGGCGGGCCGGTGGGCGTGGAGACGCTCGCCGCCGGCCTGTCCGAACCGCGCGACACGATCGAGGAAGTGATCGAGCCCTATCTCATTCAGCTCGGCCTCATCGCCCGCACCGCCCGCGGCCGCTGCCTCAACGGCCGCGGCTGGACCCATCTCGGGTTGACCCCGCCGCGATCGGAGCAGGAAGGGCTGTTCGACGCCAAATAGGCTCGGCTCGTCGATGATGGGCGCCAAACGGCGCTCGGGCCTTCACCCAAAGGTTAATGCTGCTAGAGAGACCTGGCATGACCGAACCGCTCCGCGATCGGCCCTATGAGGGCGCCTTCCACGGCCGCACCCATCGTTTCGCCCTCCGCGTCTATTTCGAGGACACCGACACGGCGGGCGTCGTCTACTATGCCAACTATCTCCGCTTCATGGAGCGGGCGCGCTCGGACATGCTCCGCGCGGTCGGCGTCGACCAGCGCGCGGCGCTCGAGGGCGGCGAAGGCGTCTACGTCGTCGCCGAGGCGAACATCAAATATCGGGCGCCGGCGAAGCTCGACGACGAGCTGGTGGTGGTGAGCCGCGTGCTCGAAGTACGCGCCGCCTCCTGCGTCATTCATCAACGAGTCATGCGCGGGCCTCAAGTCTTGACCGACGCGACCGTCACGGCTGCCTTCCTCTCGCCGGAAGGCAGGCCCAAGCGGCAGCCGCGCGCCTGGGTGGAAAAATTCGAGAAGCTCAAAGGGGAAAGCGAAGCGTGATGAACCTTAAATTGTCCGGCGGCTCGGAAATGATGTCGCCGGTCGCCCTGTTCATGCAGGCCGACATCGTCGTGAAGACGGTGATGATCGGTCTCATTCTGGCGAGCATCTGGACCTGGGCGATCATCATCGGACACTGGCTGCGCATCAAGAAGGTGGCGCGCGAGAATGAGCGGTTCGAGCGTGATTTCTGGAAGGCCCAGGACATCGACCGATTTCACGAGGCCCACGCCCGCGAGGATTGGCCGAGCGCGAAGATTTTCGCCGCGGGCATCGCCGAATGGCGCCGCTCGACGGCGAACAAGGTGCTCGACCGTGACGGAACCCGGGCGCGGCTGGCGGTGGCGATGCACGGCGCCGTCGCGGCCGAGATCGACCGGTTGTCGGAGCGTCTGAACATCCTGGCGACGGTGGGGTCGGTGGCGCCCTTCGTCGGCCTGTTCGGCACCGTCTGGGGCATCATGCGCAGCTTCAACGACATCGCCGGCGCCAACAACACCAGCCTCGCGGTGGTGGCGCCCGGCATCGCCGAGGCCCTGTTCGCCACCGCCCTCGGCCTCTTCGCCGCCATTCCGGCGGTGATCGCCTACAACCGCATGACCCACGGCATCAACCGGCTGGAGGCGCGTCTCGGCCGCTTCGCCGACGGCTTCCACGCCACGTTGAGCCGAGAGCTGGAGCGGGAAGGATGAGGGGCTGACATGGCTATGGGGCCGATCATGGGGGACCATCGCCAGAAGCGCCGCACGCCGATGGCGGAGATCAACGTCACGCCGATGGTCGACGTGATGCTGGTGCTGCTGATCATCTTCATGGTGACGGCGCCCCTGCTCGTCGCCGGCGTGCCGGTCGACCTGCCCGACAGCAAGGCCGGCGCGCTCGACCAGGAGCAGAAGCCGGTCCAGATCTCGCTCGACGCCAATGGCGCGCTGTTCATCGACGAGCAGCCGGTGAGCGAGCCCGAGCTCCCCGCCAGGTTGGCACAAATCGCCTCGTCCGCGACCGAAGAAGGCGGCCCCCGCATCTTCCTCCGCGCCGATCGCGGGTTGGATTACGGCCTGGTCATGCGCGTGATGGGCGAGATCAACGCCGCCGGACTGCGCAAGGTCGCGCTGGTCAGCACGCAGGGGTCCGAGACGGGCTGATGGATCGCGCGGAGGCAACCGGGCTGGGCGTAGCGGTCACGGGGCATCTTGCCCTGCTGGCGGCGCTGTCGCTCGGCCTCGCCTCCGTCACCCGTCCGTCGATGCAAAGCGATCCGATCCAGGTGTCCTTCGTCGATGAGGTCGGGCTCCAGGCGGCCGTCACCGAAGCGCAGATGGAGGATCCAGCCGAAGCGATGGCGCCCGAGATCGGGCCGATGGAAGAGGCCGCGTCGGCGCCCGCCGAAGCGCCCGCGCCCGCGCCGACGCCGGCGCCCCGCGCCGCCGAGCCCGAACCCGCCCCCGCGCCGACTCCCAAGGAGGCCGCAAAGCCCGCGCCGTCCAAGCCGGCGCCCAAGGCTCGGCCCAAGGAGAGCAAGTCGAGCGGCAGCGGCGCCCGCGAGAAGCCTCGCGCGTCCCGCCTCGGCGACGATTTCCTGAAGGGCATCAGCGACAAGAGCCAGGGCACAGCGACCAAGCCGCGCGCCGCCGTCAGCAGCCGCGACATGGCGAGCCTCGCCCAAGCCATCATCCGGCAGATCAAGCCCTGCTATGTCGTCCCGTCCGGCGGTGTCGACATCGACGAGATCGTCACCGTGTTCCGGCTCCAGCTTCACCGCAACGGATCGGTGCGCGCCGTAAACCTTCAGGATCAGGAAGGCGTCAATCCGTCGAACCGGGACTATGCGCGCCAGGTCGCGGAAGCCGCCCGCCGCGCGATCCTGCGCTGCGCACCCCTCGACCTTCCGGGGGAACTGTATGAAGGTGGCTGGGACGACATGGACATCGGCTTCCGGCCGAGCTCGCTGGGTTGAGGGCAAGAGATGCGACGCATTGGAGAGAGTATGAAATCCGTAGCTTTGTTCATTCTGGCTGCCGTCGCGCTGGCGGCGCCGGCGGCCGCCCAGGAGCGCCTCAGGGTCGACATCACGGGCGGCATCGCCGCGCCCATGCCGATCGCCATCCCGCCCATGCCGACGCCCAACGCGGTCGGGACCGCGGCCGGCAACACCGCCGAGCTTGGCCGGCAGGTGGCGGAGATCGTCACCAATGACCTTCGCAACAGCGGCCTGTTCAGCCCTATCCGGCCCGGTGCGCTGCGGCCCGTCTCCTATCCCGAGGTGACCTCCCCCAATTTCGGCTATTGGTCCGGGACCGGCGCCACCGCGTTGGTGCAGGGCTTCGTCCAGGCCAATGGCGATGGCACGCTGACCGTCGGCTGCTATCTCTACGATGTCTTCGCCCGCACCGAGCTCGACCGGCAGGGCTTTGTCGTGACGCCGCAATATTGGCGTCGCGCCGCGCACAAATGCGCCGACACCGTCTATACCCGCCTCACCGGCGAAGGCCCCTATTTCGACAGCCGCGTCGTCTATGTCTCGGAGACCGGCCCCAAGGCCAACCGCATCAAGCGGCTCGCCATCATGGACCAGGACGGCGCCAACCACCGCTTCCTCACCAACGGCCAGTCGACGGTGCTGACGCCGCGCTTCGCGCCCAACATGCAGACGATCGTCTATATGAGCTACGACGGCGAACGGCCGCGGGTCTATGTCTACGACATCGGCTCCGGGCGGCAGCGCTTGCTGGTCAACCAGCCGAACATGACGTTCGCCCCGCGCTTCTCGCCCGATGGCCGCTACGTCGTCTTTTCCATGTCGGTCGGCGGCAATACCGACATCTATCGGGTGCCGACGAGCGGCGGCACGCCGCAGCGCCTCACCAACGCGCCCGGCATCGACACCGGCGGCAGCTATTCGCCCGACGGCCGCCAGATCGTCTTCGAAAGCGACCGCGGCGGTGGGCAACAGCTTTATGTGATGAACGCCGATGGTTCGAACCAGCGCCGGATCAGCTTCGGCGGCGGCCGCTACGCCACGCCGGTGTGGAGCCCGCGCGGCGACCTCATCGCCTTCACCAAGATCGGCGGCGGCTTCCGGATTGGCGTCATGAGCCCGAACGGGTCGGGCGAGCGCATCCTCACCAACGCCTGGCAGGACGAGGGACCGACCTGGTCGCCCAACGGCCGCGTCATCATGTTCTTCCGAACCGCCCAGGGCTCCGGCCGCACCGATCTCTGGTCCGTGGATCTCACCGGCGTCAACGAAAGGCGGATCCCGACACCGCTCGATGGATCGGATCCGGCCTGGTCGCCGTTACTACCCTGAAACAATTTACCAGTGCGTCGTTTTTACAGGAGAAGTGAATGAATAGGAATTTGCTCAGCACGGCCGCTATCGCCGCGGCGCTCACCCTTTCCGCCTGCGCCAAGAAGGCGCCGGAGGAACTGCCGCCGCCGCCGTCGGCCCCGACCGCGCCGACCGACACCACCGGCGACACGGGCCAGATCGGCACGGGCATCGTCCCCGGCTCGCGCGCCGACTTCATGCAGAATGTGACGTCGGACCGGGTCTTCTTCGGCACCGACGTGCACACGCTCGACGCCCAGGCGCGGGCCGTGCTCGACACCCAGGCGCAGTGGCTGCTCGCCAACCCCTCGGTCAATGTCACGATCGAAGGCCATGCCGACGAACGCGGCACCCGCGAATATAACCTGGCGCTCGGCGACCGCCGCGCCAACTCGGCCAAGAACTACCTCGTCTCGCGCGGCGTCCCGGCGTCGCGGCTGAACGTGGTCAGCTGGGGCAAGGAGCGGCCCGAGGCGCTCGGCTCCAACGAATCCGCCTGGGCCCAGAACCGCCGCGCCGTAACGGTGGTGCCGCAATAAGAGGTTGCGCCCCGGCGAAAGCCGGGGCCCAGCTTGTCTGCTTAGGGGCCGGGCCCCGGCGTTGGCCGAGGACCTACTCGTCTCCGAAAATGGCCACGGTCCGCCCTTCGGCACTGGCCTTGCCGCGATACATACCAGGCGTGTTGAATGACCAGGTCGCCTCGCCCTTGGGCGTCACCACGATGACGCCGCCGTCGCCGCCCAGCGCCTTCACTTCGGCCATCACCGCGTCGGCCGCTTCCTTGCCGCCATCGCCCTTCATCCGAATGCGGGCGCAGATCTCGTGGGCGACGCCGGCGCGGATGAAATATTCGCCCGCTCCCGTCGCGGAGACGGCGCAGGCGCGGTCGTCGGCATAGGTGCCGGCGCCGATGATCGGGGAATCGCCGATCCGGTCCCAGCGCTTGCCGGTGAGCCCTCCCGTCGAGGTGGCGGCGGCGACATGGCCCTTCGTGTCGAGCGCGACCGCGCCGACCGTGCCATATTTGAGATCGACGTCGAACCAGCTGAGCTTCCTCGCCTTCAGCTCGTCGAGTTGGCGGCGACGTTCGGGCGTCGCGAAATATTCGGGCGGCGCCTGCTCCAACCCCTGCTCCTTCGAGAACTGGTTGGCGCCCTCGCCGCTCAGCATGACATGCGGGCTATCCTCCATCACCGCGCGGGCGAGGCTGATCGGATTCTTGGTGGCGGTGACGCCGGCGACGGCGCCGGCATTGCGAGTCTCGCCGTCCATGATCGCGGAGTCCATCTCGTTGGTGCCGTCATAGGTGAAGACGGCGCCGCGGCCGGCGTTGAAGTTCGGATCATTCTCCAGGACCTTCACCGCCGCCTCGACCGCATCCAGCGAATCGCCGCCGGATGCCAGGATCTTGGAGCCCGTCTGCAGTGCCAGGTCCAGCGCCGCGCGTATCTCCTTCTCCTGCTCGGGCTTCAGCCGACTCCGCTCGATCACACCGGCGCCGCCATGGATGACGAGCTTCCAGTCGGTCTTCCCGTCACCGGAAGGCTGGGCGGCATGGGCGGCGGTGGTCATCATCAAGGCTCCGATCAGCAAAAACAAACGCATATGTCCCTCTCCCTTGTTCCTGCGCTCATAGCAGAAGTGGAGCAAAAGCAATCGCCGCTCCAGTTGCCTTTCCGCCCTCTGCATCCTTAGCTGCACGATATCGAGCGGGGACGGCTCAGGCGGTGCCCAGTGCCAGAGACAGGGGGAAATGGATGAGTGGCATAACGTTGCGCCTGATGCTGTTGGGCCTTGCCGGGGCGGCGTCCCTGCTCCTGCTTCCGGTGGAGAAGCTCGCGCCCACAGCCTGGCCGCCGCTCGCGCTGCGCGCGTTGGCGACGGTGCAGCCCGCGCTGCTCATTCTGGTGGCGACGGCCCTCGGCGCCTGGCTCGCACCCCGGAGCGGGCTCGACGCTCCGCTTATCCGCGCCTGGGCCGAGCGTCGCCCGTGGCGCCCTGTCGTTCGCGAACAGCTGCCCGCCGCCATCATCGTTGGGCTTTTGGTGGCCGCAATCCTCGTCGCCTATGCTGGCCTTTGGGAGGCACGGATGGCGGGCGTGGCGTCCGGCCCGGCCCTGGGGTTTGAAGTGCCGCTGGTCACCAAGCTCCTCTACGGCGGCATCGCCGAGGAATTGCTGATGCGCTGGGGCGTGATGTCGCTGGTCGCATGGCTGGCCTGGCGATTGCCGGGCCGCTCCCAACCCGTGCCCGGCTGGTGCTACTGGACCGGAGCGGCCGCGGCGGCGCTGCTGTTCGCCGCCGGGCACTTGCCGCTGCTTTTCCTCTCGGTGCCCTCGCCGCCGCCATGGCTGGTCGGCGCGGTGATCCTCGGCAACGCCTTGCCCGGTCTGCTCTTCGGCTGGCTTTTCTGGCGCAAGGGCCTGGAGGCGGCCATGATCGCCCATGCGTCCGCCCATCTGGCCTCCACCGCCGTGCTCGCGCTCTAAGTAATCAAGCGGCTGACGCTGCCGGATAGGTGATCGTGCCTCCTGTCTCGCGCGCGGCCGGCGTCATTTTTGCGGGCGTCACACGGTCGTCGCCCATCAGGTGGAACACCGCCTCGCCTCCGAGAAGGAGATAGTCGGCGACGATTCGGCGGTGGCAGCGCCACCAGACCGCTTCGGAACACATCATGGCAAGCCGCCGCTCCCGGCCGAGCGCAAGCAACTTTTCGAGGCCGTGCCGGAATTCGTCCGACAGGGCGTAGTCGGCATAATTGTGGAAGCTTTGATTCTCCCACCAGCCATTCACCTCCGGCGGCACCTCCCGAGATTTGCCGCGCAGACCACCCAGCGCCTCGATGCGGGTGTGGCCGATCTGATAGGTCGCCAGCGAGTCGGGCAGCGCATCGAGATTATATTGGGGATTGGTGCGCGAGCGCGGCACGGTGCGGATATCGACGACCATGGCGACCTCGCCGGCCCGCAGCAGCTCGACGAAGGCCTCGATACTCCGGGTGGAGTGGCCGACAGTGAAGAAAGGTAGGGTCATCTCGCCGCCTTGCCGTGCATCGTTCGTCCTCCATTAGGTTCCGAGACTTTCGCCCGTCACCTTCCCTCTCTATATCGGCCGAACCACCCATGGAGTTTCATCATGTCCGTTCGCCCCTGGCGAGACATAGCGCGGCGCCCATCGCGTCAGATCATGGTCGGCAGCGTGCCTGTCGGCGGCGGCGCGCCCGTCACCGTCCAGACGATGACCAACACGATCACCGCCGACGCCAAGGCGACGATCGACCAGATCAGGCGCTGCGAGGAAGCGGGCGCGGACATCATCCGCGTCTCCTGTCCCGATGAGGATTCGACGGCGGCGCTGAAGCAGATCGTCCGTGCGGCGCGGGTGCCGATCGTAGCCGACATTCATTTCCACTATAAGCGCGCGCTGGAAGCGGCGGACGCGGGCGCGGCCTGTTTGCGCATCAACCCGGGCAATATCGGCTCCGAGGCGCGGGTCGCCGAAGTCGTGCGCGCGGCGAAGGCCAATGGCTGCGCGATGCGGATCGGCGTCAACGCCGGCAGCCTCGAGAAGGACCTGCTCGAAAAATATGGCGAGCCTTGCCCCGAGGCGCTGGTCGAGAGCGCGCTCGACCATATCAAGCTGCTCGAGGACCAGGATTTCCGCGAATACAAGGTAGCGGTGAAGGCGAGCGACGTCTTCCTCGCCGTCGCCGCCTATCAGCAGCTCGCCGAAGCCGTCGACTGCCCGCTCCACCTCGGCATCACCGAGGCGGGCGGGGCGCGCGGCGGCACCGTCAAATCGGCGATCGGCATCGGCTCGCTGCTCTGGTTCGGCATCGGCGACACGATCCGCGTCTCGCTCTCGGCCGAGCCCGAGGAGGAGGTCCGCGTCGGCTTCGAGATTCTGAAGAGCCTCGGAATCCGCAACCGCGGCGTCCGCGTCGTCTCCTGCCCGTCGTGCGCGCGCCAGGGTTTCGACGTCATTCGCACCGTCCAGACGCTGGAGGAGCGCCTCTCCCACATCCGGACGCCCATGTCGCTTTCGGTCCTCGGCTGCGTCGTCAACGGCCCGGGCGAGGCGCGCGAGACCGACATCGGCATCACCGGCGGCGGCCAGGGCAAGCATATGGTCTATCTCTCCGGCGTCACCGACCATCATGTCCGCGACGAGGACATGGTCGACCATATCGTGAAGCTGGTCGAAGCGAAGGCCGCCGAGATCGAAGCCGGCACCGACGATTCCGTCGCCCACGCCGCGGAATGACGAGACCACCGGCAACCCGGCGGACGCCGGGGCCCAAGAACATTGTCGTTTCCGTCCTGCCCGCGCCGTATTCTTGGGTCCCGGCTCTCGCCGGGATGACGCGATAGGGCTGTGAAACCCGTTTCCACGGCGACCGCCTTCGCCGTCGCCTCCCTCGGCATCGCCGCCTTCTCCACGATGGACGCCCTGATGAAGGGGCTGTCGATCGAGATGGGCGCCTACAACGCCCTGCTGTGGCGGACGCTGGCGGGTGCCGTCATCGGCGGCCTGATCTTCTTTGCCCGCGGCAACCCCTGGCCCGGGCCGCAGGTCGCGCGGCTCCACATGCTGCGCGGCGTCCTTTCGGCGGCGATGGCGATCCTCTTCTTCTGGGGCCTCGCGCGAGTGCCGCTGGCGCAGGGAGTGGCGCTCTCCTTCGTGGCGCCGCTCATCGCCCTCCATCTCGCCGCCTGGCTGTTGAAGGAGAGGATCGAGCGGCAGGCGATCCTCGCCTCCCTGCTCGGCTTTGCCGGCGTGCTCGTCATCCTGTCCGGCCAGGCGCAGTCGGACCTCGGCCCCGAGGCGTTCCGCGGCGCCCTCGCCATCCTCGCCTCCGCCGGCCTCTATGCCTACAACATCATCCTGATGCGCCAGCAGGCGCTGGTGGCGAAGCCGCTCGAGATCGCCTTCTTCATGAGCCTCATCATGAGCGCCTGCTTCCTCGTCGCCGCGCCGGTGCTGGCGGTGGTGCCGACGCCGCCGCAGGTACCCGCGCTGGCCGGGGCGGCGTTGCTCGCCTTCGTGTCGCTGATGCTGCTGTCCTGGGCCTACGCCCGGGCGGAAGCCCAGCATCTGGCGCCGGTCGAATATACGGCCTTCATCTGGGCGAGCATCCTCGGCCTGCTTGTCTTCGCCGAGCCGGTGCGGCCCTTGACCCTGCTCGGCGCCGGCATGATCGTCGCCGCCTGCATCATCGCGGCGCGGCGGCGCCCGGTCTCGATCGCGGAAATGGAGGCGGCGCTGTGACCATGGCTTGGGTTTGGTTGATCCTGGGCGGATTCTTCGAAGTCGGGTTCACCACCTGCCTGCGTTTCGTCGACGGCTTCAAGAATGTGCCCTGGACGATCGGCTTCCTCGTTTCGGTGGCCCTGTCGATGGGGCTCCTCGAGCTTGCCTCCCGCAACATCGCGATGGGGACCGCCTACGCCGTCTGGGGCGGGATCGGCGCGGTCGGCACGGTGCTGGTGGGCATCTTCTTCTTCCAGGAGCCTGCCGGAGCGCTTCGCGTCGCGCTCATCTTCGGCATCGTCGCCTGCATCGCCGGCCTGAAGCTGATCCACTGATGGCGCTGGACGAGGGCCTCTACGCCTGGGTGCAAGATTCGCTGGAGCCGCTCGGGCCGGTGACGATGCGCAAGATGATGGGCGGCGCGACCCTCTATCTCGACGGCACCATCTTCGCGATCCTCGACGAGGGCGAGATCTGGTTCAAGGCGGATGCTGAGACGGACGCGATCTGGGACGCCGAAGGCTGCGAGCGCTTCTCCGTCACTTTCAAGGACGGCCGCGTCGATACGATGAACTATCGCCGCGCGCCCACCGACGTCTACGATGATCCGGAGGCGATGCAGCGCTGCGCCAGGCTGGCGGTGGAGGCGGGCCTCAGGGGCGCGGCGAAGAAGAAGCCCCGCAAGCGCTAGTCGACCGGCTCCAGCAGCGGGGCGATTTCGGGGCTTTCCTCGATGGACTCAAGGAATCGCGGCTCGACGCGCTTCCGGGTCGCCTGCTCATAGTCGTAACCTAGAGACAGGATCAGCGCGTCGGACCATTTGGGACCGATGAAGCTGAGGCCGACGGGGAGGCCCTTCACCTCGCCCATCGGCACGGTGAGGTGCGGATAGCCGGCGATCGCGGCGAGGCTCCCCGCGCCGCCGCCCGGGACCTGGTCGCCGTTGACGCTGTCGATGAGCCAGGCCGGCGATAGGGTCGGGCCCACCAAGGCGACCACATTATAATCGCTCAGCAGCCGGTCTATGCCCTCTGGGCCGGCGAGGCGGAACGACGTCTCACGCGCTTTGACATAATCGGGATCGCCAAGACCTTTCGTGGCCTCGGCCTCGATGAAAGTGTCCTGGCCGAACAAAGCCAGCTCCCGCTCCCCATGGGCTTTGTTGAAGGCGATGAGGTCGGCGAGGCTGCGCGTCTCTACATCGGACGGCAGCGTGGCGAGATAGGCGTTGAGGTCCGCCTTGAACTCGGTGAGCAGGACGGTGAATTCGGCGTCGCCCATCTCTGCCGGCATCTCGTAATTGTCGATGTCGACCAGGATCGCGCCTTCGCGCCGCAGGGCCGCCAGCGCCTCCTCGAACGGCGCCTCGGTGCCGAAGCCGTCGGCGAAGCGCATGACGCCGATGCGCTTGCCTTCCAGCGCTGTGGTCGAGAGCGCCGCGACATAATCGGACCTGTGCTGGTCCGCTTCTGCCGTGCCCGGATCGGCAGGGTCCGTGCCGGCCATGGCGGCCAGCACCCGCGCCGCACCGCTGACGCTGCGGGTCATCGGGCCGGCCGTGTCCTGGCTGTGGCTGAGCGGCACGATATGGGTGCGACTGACGAGCCCGAGGGTGGGCTTGAACCCGACGATGCCGTTCACCGCCGCCGGGCAGGTGATCGATCCGTCCGTCTCCGTGCCGATCGCCGCCGGCACCATGCCCGCCGCGACCGCCGCCGCGCCGCCGGAGCTCGAGCCGCAGGGATTGCGATCGAGCGCGTGCGGATTGCGGGTCTGGCCGCCGACGGCGCTCCAGCCGGATATGGAGTCGGACGAGCGGAAGTTCGCCCATTCCGAGAGGTTCGCCTTGCCCACGATCACGGCGCCGGCGGCGCGCAGGCTCGCGACCAGCGGCGCGTCGCGATTCGTCACATTGCCCTTCAGCGCCAGGCTGCCTGCCGTGGTAGGCAGCGGTCCCCTCGCCTCGATATTGTCCTTGAGGAGGATGGGCATGCCGAAGAGCAGCCCGCGCGCCGTGCTGCTCCGGTCGAGCGCCTGCGCCTGCTCGATGGCGGTCGGATCGATGGCGATGACCGCATTCAGCCCCTCGTCCAGCCGCTCGATCCGTGCCAGCGCCGCCCGTGTCTGCGTCTCGGCACTGGCGGCGGCCAGCCCCCTCGGCGGCGCTTCGCCACCCGACGCGGCGGCGCAGCCCGCCAAGGCAAGCGCGGCCGAAATCGGGAGCAAGAGCCGGAGCATTCCCACTAGGGCAGCGGCTTCAGCAGCGCATCGAGCGTGGAGGGGCCGCTCCCCACCTTCACCAGCCGCGGGTAGCGGAGGCCGTCATGATAATCGAGTTCGACCGTGCGGTAGAGATCGCCCTTCTTGACCAGCAGCTTGATCGGCGCCTTCGTGCCCTTGGCCGCGGTGATCGCGCCCTTCAGGTCGTCGTCGGAATAGGCGCGGCCGTCGATGGCGACGATCTTAGTGCCGGTCGTCACGCCTTCGTTGAACAGCGGCGAATCCCAGGCGACGCCGGTGATCTCGCCTTCCTTCCCGATCGTGATTCCGATCGTGTAGGTGAGGTCGACCGTCTCGCGATCCTTTTCGCGCGACTTGAAGTAATCGGTCGGCGTGTCGGTATATTCGAGGCGGTAGCCGCCGCGCTCGATCCATTCGAGCGGCGCCTTGCCGGTCTGGTTGACGCGGCGGTCGAGATAGGAAGCCCAGTCGTAAGGCGCGACCTGGTTCAATGTCGCGACCACATCGTCGACCGTGTAGGTGACGATACCCTCGTGGCCCGGATTGATGCCGAAGAAGGCGCGGGCGAAATCGTCGAGCGAGCGCTTCCCCTTCGTCTGCTGGCGGATCATGCTGTCGACGTCGAGCCAGATCAGCATGCCCTCACTGTAATAATCCTCCGACCGCTGCCAGCTCGAGAAGGGCTTCGGGCGCCGCGCGGCGACGATCGGATCGTGCGTGGTATCGATCAGCGGACGCCAGCTGCGGCCGGGGAGCGTGTCGTAATAAGCGGCCGTCCGGGCAAGCTCCGCCTTAACGTCCTCGACGGGCATCATCCCCGATCGCGCCGAGAGGATATTGCCCCAAAACTGCGTCTGCCCCTCATAGACCCAGAGCAGGGTGTCGCGCATCGGCATGCGGTAATCGGGCGTGAACAGGTCGGCCGGGCGGCGATATTTGCCGTTCCAGCTATGCGTCATTTCGTGGGCCAACAGGTCGCGTCCGGCCGAACCCTTGTCCCATTCGGTGAAATAGGTGCGCGGGTGGGTGTTCTCCGAGGAACGGAGATGCTCGAGCCCGATACCGCCCATCGTCTCGGTGAGGCCGAGCAGGAACTCATATTCGTCGTAGTGCCGGGTGCCGAACAGCTTCAGCGCCTGTTCGACCAGCCGCTTGTGCGCGGCGATCTGCTCGGGCGTCGCGGCAAGATCGCTCGGCCGGTCGGCGACGATGTTGAGGTCCACATCCTCGCTGAGCGGGATTTCCTTGAAGTAACGCCCGGCGAACATGGGGGAGTCGACCAACGTCTCGTACGAGACCGGACGATAGGTGATGCGGTTGCCGCTCTTGCTGGCGACGTCGAGCGACGTCGCGCCCTGCCAGCCGGCGGGAAGCGTGACGGAGGGCTGGACGGTAATGTTCCGCACGAAGTAGCCAGCGGGGTAGAGCGTCATCTTCTCCCACTGCACGTTCAGCATGTCCGGCGTCATCACGACGCGGCCTTCATCGGGCTCGGTGGGCGAAAGGTGCTGGAACTCGACGTCGATCGACTCCACGCCCTCCGGCACGTCGACATGGAAGGCATAGACGTCGGCCGGATCGCGGCGCCAGGCGAGCGGCTTGCCGCCTGCACTGACCTCCAGCCCCGCGATCGAGGCGATCGGCCCGCGCGGCGCGTGATTGCCGGGCAGCCATTCGGGATAGAGGAGCGTGAAGGGGCCGGGGCCGGGCACCGGAATGGTCTGCTTCACCCGGAAGATCGCGCGCGCCGTGTCGGTCGCGTCGACATCGATGGCGATCGTTCCCGGATAGGGGATGTCCCGCGCCGCCGGTATCCGCTCGTCGATCGCCAGCGGCTGCGGCTCGGCCGGCGGCGTCTGGGCGAAAGCGGAGGTGCCAAGGAGAAAGGCGAGCGGAACGATCAGGCTGCGGTGCAACGGAAAACTCCATCGAAGAGGCTGTGGCTCTTGGATGAAGGATCGTTTCGCCCGCGTCTACCCCGGGGCACGAACAAGACAGGGGGGGCGGGCGGAGAGACGACCGCGCCGCTCTCCGCCCCGGGCTCCACGGATCAGGCCGTCTTGCTGGCGATCCAGTCGTCGATCTTCTTTTCCAGCACCGTCATCGGCAGCGATCCCGTCATCAGGACCTGGGCGTGGAATTCGCGCGGATCGAACTTGTCGCCGAGCGCCTTCTCCGCCTTCTCCCGCAGCCGCTGGATAGTGAGCGCGCCGACCTTGTAGGCCAGCGCCTGGCTCGGGATGGCGATGTAGCGCTCGACTTCGATCGTCGCGTCGGTGCGGCTCATGCCCGAATTGTCGAGCATATATTGGATCGCCTGGTCGCGCGTCCATCCCTTGGCGTGGATGCCGCTGTCGACCACCAGGCGCATGGCGCGCAACATCTCGTCGTCGAGATGGCCGAACCGCTGGTAGGGATCGGTGAACAGGCCGAGGTCCGGACCCAGGGTCTCGGCATAAAGCGCCCAGCCCTCGACGAAGGCGGTGTTGCCGCCGAAGCGCATGAAGGCCGGAAGCGCCTCATTCTCCTGGGCAAGGCTGATCTGGAAATGATGCCCGGGCGAACCCTCGTGGAGATAGAGCGTCTCCATGCCGTAGGTCGTCCGCGACGGCAGGTCGTAGGCATTGTAGTAGAAGATACCGGGCCGCGAGCCGTCGGGCGTGCCCTGCTGGTAGGAGCCGCCCGCCGCCGTCTTCTCGCGGAAGGGCTCGACCGCGCGGATCTCGAGCGGGCTCTTGGGGATGGTCGAGAATTGCTCGCCGATACGGGCGTCGACCTTCTTGCCGATCGCATAATAGCCGTCGCGCAGCGCGTCGCGGGACTCGGCCTTGAACTTCGGGTCCGTGCGCAGATAGTTGAAGAATTCGGCGAGCGTGCCCTTGAAGCCGACTTCCTCCTTGATCGCCTCCATCTCCGCCCGGATCCGGGCGACTTCGCTGAGGCCGAGATTGTGGACGTAGTCGGCCTTGAGCGGCAGCGTCGTCGTCTCCTCGATCATATATTCGTAGAGCTTCTCGCCGCCCTTCATGTGGACGAGACCGACGCCATCGCGCGCCTTGGGCAGATATTCGTTCTTCAGGAAGTCGCGGAGGCGCGTGTAGGCCGGGAAGAGCTCCTCGGTGACGGCCGCGCGATAGGCGGCCTTGAGGCGGGTCTGGTCGGCCTCCGAGATGCCCTCCGGAAAGCCGAGGACCGGTGCGTAATAGGGCGACTCCTCCGGCTTGTCGGC
Source organism: Sphingosinicella humi (assembly GCF_003129465.1). Lineage (NCBI taxonomy): Bacteria > Pseudomonadati > Pseudomonadota > Alphaproteobacteria > Sphingomonadales > Sphingomicrobiaceae > Allosphingosinicella > Allosphingosinicella humi. The sequence goes on along the minus strand of NZ_QFFF01000001.1, from coordinate 1,503,818 downwards.
CAATTGGGTGTTGAGCTGGTCGATTACATTTTGGATCGTCAGCTTCGTCTCGAACACGCCGGACTCCATGCCCTCGCGGAAGCGGCCGATCGAGCGGTCGATGATCGTCACGAAATCCTTATGGCGCTTGAGGTTGTTCTCATAGTCCTCGAGCGTCTTGAACGGCGCCGCGCCCTTCCCGCTCGCGAAGGTGGGATAGAAGGTGTGGAAGCCGCTGAAATGGTTCACCGGCCGCACGACCGTGAGCGCCATGATCTCGTCGGAGAGGCCGTTTAGGTCCGCCTCCCGGTCGAACTTGAAGACGTCATAGGCGATCTTGTCGGTATCGTTCAGCTGCGACCGGTCGATCTTCGCCAGCGTCGCCAGCTCGGTCCGGGCGGCGGCTTCCTCGGCCGCGAAATATTCGTCGCTGATGAAGTCGCCGAGCTGGTCGGCATAGCGCATGTCGCCGCGGAACAGCGCGCTCACCGGATTGCGGCGAAGATTGTCCTCGTCGCTTTTCTTGAACAGCGCGTGGAGCTGCTGCGAGGCGGTCGATTGCGCCGCCTGGGTCGTCTCGGCCTGCAGGGCGACGGCGTTCGGGGCGGCAAGGGTGAGAGCGAGAAGGGAGGAAGCGGCGGCAAGAAGCGTACGGTTCATGAAGAGCCTTTCCGATGATGCTGTATTGCTCGTCTAAAACGGCGAGGCGTGCCGCGCAAGCGGTGATCCGAGTAGGATGAATGTGCTAAGATCGTCGGCGAGGGAGTCGTGCCGATGCGGCAGCCAGGTCCGGACCATCCGATCGAGATCAGCCCCTTCGGCGGGCGCGTCCGAGTGCTGTTCGAGGGCCACACGCTCGCCGATAGCTCGCACGCGCTGCGGCTCGAGGAAGCAAGCTATCCGCCGGTCTTCTACATACCGCGGAGCGACGTCCATATGGAGATGCTGGCGCATAGCGGCCGCCTCACCCACTGCCCCTACAAGGGCGATGCCAGCTACTTCAGCATCGACGGCGGCGGCGCCCATGTCCGCGATGCTGCCTGGAGCTATGAGCATCCCTATCCCGCCGTGGCCGGGATCGCCGGATATCTCGCCTTCTACCCGGACAAAGTCGCCATCGAGACGGTGCCCTTTGGCTGAGCGGGCCGCTCAATAAAGGGTCGTCGCGGCGGCGAGGCTCGGCGTCCAGGGGCGCTCTCGATACCATTTGGTGATCACATATTTGACACCCGCGATCACCGGCATGCCCTGATGGAGCGAGGTCATGTTGGGCGCGCCATGCTCATCCAGATTGTTCCAGACGAGGAGGTTGCCCTTGCGCGGGGTGATCCGCACCTTCGCTTCGGGAAACTGGGTCTGTCCCCCGTCCTCGACGGCGTTCAGGAACATCATCGCCGTCCAGGTCCGCTGGCCGCCATTCCGCTCCTGCTCGGGCCAATAGGCTTCGGTCGTGAAGAAGAAATCGTGGTGCGGCTTGAACTGCTGGCCGACCGCGTAGCGCTGGCCCTGGATGGTCTCGCCGCAAGCCGGATCGAGGCTCATGACCTGCGCGATCTTCTTCTCCACCGCGCGGACGACCGGATGCGTGGGATCGAGATTGCAGCTCTCGCTGGTGCGGAATTCCGGATCGCCGGTGTGAGCGAGCAGGCGCGACGGCTCACGACCTTCGTCGATGAGGGCAATCAGGGCCGAGCACTCCTTGTCGGCCAGAAAATCGCGCAGGACGTACATCTCGACGCCGGGCGCCGGCACCTTGAACAGGCCCGGCACCGTCGAGAACCGGCGTCGCACCGCCTCCGCGGCCTCGATGACACCCATATGCTCAGTCGATCGTACGTCCCTGGACCATCACCCAATCCACCTTCTCCAGAACGCGGACGTTCTCCAGCGGGTTGCCCTCGACCGCAATGAGATCGGCCGAATAGCCGGGCGCGATCCGCCCCACCTCGTTCTGCATGTCGATCAGCTCCGCCGCTCCGGTGGTGGCGGAGGCGAGCGCCTCGGCCGGGCTCATGCCGACGATCTCGACCAGCTGGGCAAACTCCTCGGCGTTGCGGCCATGGGGATAGACGGCCGAATCGGTGCCGAATACCACCGGCACGCCGGCGGCGCGCGCGGCGCGCGCGGCTTGGCCCACTTGATCGAGCGTCATCCTCACCTTCTCGGCCACCGCCGGCGTGAAGACGCCCTTGGCGAGGCCGTCGCGGATGCCGGTATAGGCCATCAGCGTCGGCACCAGCGCGGCGCCGTTCGCCTTCATCGCCTTGATCGCGGCGCCGTCGGCGAAGGTGCCATGCTCGATCGAATCGACGCCCGCCCGCGCCGCCGCCTCGATGCCGCGCGCGCCATGGGCGTGGGCGGCGACCTTGAGGCCGAGGCTATGGGCGGCGTCGACGATCGCCTTCATCTCCTCATCGGTGAAATGCTGGCCGAGCCCGCGCGCCTGCTGGGACAGCACACCGCCTGTGGCCGGGATCTTGATGAGATCGGCGCCGGCGCGCGAGGCTTCGCGCACCCGCTCGGCGCATTCCACCGCCCCCGTGCAGGTATTGCCGATCTCGAGCGTCTCCATCACGTCGGGACGGAAGCCGGTCACGTCGCCATGGCCGCCGATGATCGAGATGCTGGAGCCCGCCGCGACGATGCGCGGGCCAGGAATGACGCTTTCATTGGTGGCGCGGCGAAGGGCGAAGATCGATTGCGGAGACGCGCCTAGGTCGCGGACGGTGGTGAAGCCGGCCTTGGCCGTGAGCAGCGCATTCTTGGCGCCCACCAGGGTCGACCATTCGGACGTGTCCACCGCCTCGTCGCGCCAGTCGCCGCCCGGCTCGCCGGTGAGGTGGACATGGGTGTCGATGAGACCCGGAAGGACGGTCTTGGAAGAAAGGTCGACGAGCTCGGCACCGGCCGGGACGGCCGAATGGCCTTCGGTGATGCTGCTTATCCGCCCATCGACGACGGTGATCGTCGAGGGACCCATTGGCGGCTTCGAAGCGTCGGCGATCAGCTGACCGGCGTGGATGACGATGGTCTCGGCCGCGGCGGGCGCGGCAATCAGGCAGGCGGACAGGACAAGCAAAAGGCGCGACAGCATGGACGGGAACCCCCTAGGACACGAACTGCGCCCGATGCTGCGTCAGGTGCGCGCGCTTTGACAAGCAAAAAGCCCGGAGCGTCGGTGGGACGCCCCGGGCTTGTTTGCCTCGACGGTCTGCCGCTGTGGCGGCTACCAGAAGAAGTCGTAGATCACGTCCAGGACTTCGCCGGTGTAGACGTCGACCAGCAGCACATCGTCATAATAGCGGACCCACTGCGTGCCGGGATAGGCCGGCGGCAGTCGATACTGCCACGGATCGTGGATCCGGTAGCGGCTCGAATAGAAGGGCGCGCCCAGGAACACGCCGATCGAGAAGCGGCTGTAGCTGTGGCCCCGATAGGGCGCGTAGTAGCGACCCGGGCTGAAGATGTGACGATTGCTGTAGCGATAGTCACGCCAGTTGTAGCGGCGATCATTGCGCCAGTCGCGACGCCACTCCCGGCGGTCCGCGCGCCAGTCGCGGCGATCCTCGCGCCGGTCACGGCGCCATTCGCGGCGATCTTCGCGCCGGTCCTGCCGCCATTCGCGACGGTCCTCCCGGCGCTCGCGCCGATCCTCGCGCAGCCGGCGCTCGTAGCGCGCCTGGTTCTCGGCGGCCTTGCGCTGGTAGCGGGGGATGACGTTCACCGCGCTCTGGCGCGACGCCTCACGGGATTCGCGGATCTGCTGGCGCAAGCCATCGCGCCGATCGGCACGCCGCTCCTGTCGATTCTCCCGCCGCTCGGCCCGGCGCTCGACGCGCGCCTCGCGACGCTCCTGACGCTGGGCCTGGCGCTGCCGCGTCGCGCGACGCTCGCTCCGGGCTTCCTGCCGGGCCTGACGCGCCGCCCGTGCCGCAGCGCCGCTGTCATTTTGGGCGACCACTCGCCGCTCCGCCGGTGCCGCCGCGGCTGCCGACGCCAGCGGCGTGCCGGCCGTGGCGGCCATCAAAACTGCAATAAGCGCCTTGCGCATCCGAGTTACTCCATACTCCCGACAGGCAACGCGCCCGTCACATCATGGACGGATAGTGCATCGCGAAGGATGAGCCGTTGCTGAACTCGAATGCAAGCTTTCCGAAAGAATCCAATCTTCTTCGTACGATGGCGGGACAGTCGGCGCGGACGGGGAGGGCCTAAAGCGCCTGCTTCAAAGAGTCGACGAGGTCCGTCTTCTCCCAGGTGAAGAGCTCGCCGTCGGGCTTGCGGCCGAAATGGCCGTAGGCGGCGGTGGGGAGGTACACCGGTTTGTTGAGGCCGAGATGGGTGCGGATGCCCTTGGGCGTCAGCCGCACCAGTCGGGGCAACACTTCCTCCAGCTTGGCGGCGGTGGCGCCGTTCGCCTCGGTGCCGTGCAGGTCGACATAGAGCGACAGCGGCTCGGCGATGCCGATCGCGTAGCTCAACTGGATGGTGCAGCGCTTCGCCAGCCCGGCGGCGACGATGTTCTTGGCGAGATAGCGCGACACATAGGCGGCCGAACGATCGACCTTGGTCGGGTCCTTGCCCGAGAAGGCGCCGCCGCCGTGCGGAGCCGCGCCGCCATAGGTGTCGACGATGATCTTGCGCCCGGTAAGGCCCGCATCACCGTCCGGACCGCCGATCTCGAACAGGCCGGTAGGGTTGACGAAGATGTCCTCGTCGCCCGGCATCCAGCCGTTGGGCAGCACGTCGGCGAAAACGCCTTTCACATAGTCGCGCAGCTTCGCCTGGCCGGCATCGTTGCTGAGGTCCTTCGAATGCTGCGTCGAGACGACGAGCTTTACCGCCTTCACCGGCTTGCCATTCTCATAAGCCAGGGTGACCTGGCTCTTGGCGTCGGGCTCGAGGAAATCGACGACCTTGCCGTGGCGGTCGGCGGCAAGCTTCTCCAGCACGCGGTGCGAATAATGGAGCGTCGCCGGCATCAGATCCGGCGTCTCGTCGCAGGCGAAGCCGAACATGATGCCCTGATCGCCCGCGCCCTCATCCTTGTTGCCGCTCTCGTCGACGCCCATCGCGATATGGGCGGACTGGCCGTGCAGATGGCAGGCGAAATCGGCATATTGCCAGTGGAAGCCGTGCTGCTCGTAGCCGATCGCCTTCACGGTGTCGCGCACCGCCGTCTCGATCTCGGCCTGGGTCGGAGTCACGTCCTCGCGGCAGCGGACCTCGCCGGCCAGCACGATGCGGTTGGTGGTGACCATCGTCTCGCAGGCGACGCGCGCTTCCGGATCGCGGCCGATGAAGAGATCGACGACGGCGTCGGAAATCTGGTCGGCGACCTTGTCCGGATGGCCTTCGGAAACCGACTCGGACGTGAAGATGTAGTTGCTGCGCATCGTGGAAAAACGGCCTTTTCGCTGAGGAACCTTCAGGAGATGCGGATATAAAGATATCCTTATATGCGGCTCTTTAGCGTTGTTTGCGGCGCGCCGCAATGCGGTCTCCGGCCAGGGCGGCGGCCACCAGCAGCAGCGCGAGAAGGAAAGGCAACATGTTGCCGAGGCGAGCGAACAGGGTCGCCGGTTCGGGCGGCGGCAGCCGCGCGTCGATCGCCCCGGCCGTGCGCCAGGGCAGGGAATGGAGAACGTTCCCGTCGGAGTCGATCACCGCCGAGATGCCGGTCGGCGTCGAGCGCAGCACCGGCAGCCCCTCCTCCAGCGCCCGCATCCGCGCCTGCGCCAGGTGCTGCGGCGGACCCCAGGCGCCGAACCAGGCGTCGTTGGACGGGTTGAAGATGAAATCCGGCCGGTGGTGCGGATCGACGACCTGGCCGGAAAAGATGATCTCATAGCAGACCTGGAAGCCCACATCCCCCACGAGCGGCAGCACGAGCGTGCCCGGGCCGGGACCGGCATCGAAGTCGACGCTGCCGGGCGCCAGGCGGGAAAGGCCGAGGCGCGACAGCAGAGGTCGGGCCGGCAGATATTCGCCATAGGGCACGAGATGCGCCTTGTCGTAGCGGGCGAGGATCCGGCCGGCGGCGCCGATGGCGAACACGCTGTTGGTGGCGCTGGTGACCTTCCTGCCGTCGACGGACTGGAAGGTGACGCCGCCCGTCAGCAGCAGGTCGCGGGGGCCAAGGACGCTGGCGGCCCTCTGCCGCTCACGCGCCGCCTGCTGCTGGTAGAAAGGATCGGAGCGCTCATCCTGCAACGCGTCGGTTATCGCTGCCTCCGGCCACAGCAGCAGCCTCGGCGTCTCGCCCGGAACGCCCGAGAGTCGCCTCAGCCGCTCGAAATTCTGCTCCTCAAAGCCTTCCCGCCACTTGTCCTGCTGGCCGATATTGGGCTGGACGATGCGGATCGGGGCGCCGGCCGCGCCGGCCGCCGCGCGATTGGCGAAGGGCGCGGCGACCATTGCCGCAACAACGCCGCCGGCGAGGATCATGGTCCTGGGGCGGCGCCGCTCCATCGCCACAAGCATGAGCGCGCCGGAAAACAGCATCGCGACGCCCGAGACGCCATAGGTACCGATCCACGGAGCGAGCTGATCGAGGCGGCTGTCCAGCAAGGCGACACCGGCCGGATTCCAGGCGAAGCCGGTGAACAGCGTCGCCCGCAGCCACTCGGTGACGATCCAGGCGGCCGCGAACAGAAGAATGAAGCGCAGGCCGTCAGCGCGGCCCCATCGCCAGGCCAAGCCGGCCGCGGCGGCCGGGAAGACGGCGAGATAGAGGGAGAGCAGCACGACGGCGATCCAGCCGAGCCAGGCCGGCATCGCCGACTGATAGGTGAAGGCGGTCGCGATCCAATTGAGGCCGAGCGTGAAGTGCCCCACGCCGAACCACCAGCCCCGCGCCAGCGTGCTCCGCATCGACGGCGCGGTGAAGATCAGTCCCATCAGCGCGGCGAAGCCGAGGACGGTCAGCGGCCAGAGCCCCACCGGCTCGAAGCCGAGCGCGGCGACCAGACCGGCGAGGAAGGAAAGACCAAGGAACTTCATTCCGCCCTGCTATGTGAAGGATGGTCCGCCATTGCAATCCGCGATAGAGCGGCATCATGAGCCTGCCGCCATTCCATCTCGCCTTCCCCGTCCACGATCTCGCCGCCGCCCGCGCTTTCTATGGCGGCCTGCTCGGCTGTCGCGAAGGGCGCAGCGCCGACGAATGGATCGACTTCGATTTCTTCGGCCACCAGATCGTCGCGCACCTCGCGCCCGAGGCCGCGTCCCGCCGGCATCACAATCCGGTCGATGGGCATGACGTACCGGTGCCGCACTTCGGCGCGGTGCTGACCATGGAAGACTGGCGGACGCTGGCCGACAGGATGAGAGACGCCGGCACCGCCTTCGTGATCGAGCCGACCATCCGCTTCGCCGGTCAGTCCGGCGAGCAGGCCACCATGTTCTTCCTCGACCCCTCCGGCAACGCGATCGAAATCAAGGCGATGCGCGATCCGGCGAAGCTGTTCGCGACCGAGTGACTCGGATCTAGCGCGCGCTGCCGTAGGCGCCGTTCAGATAGATGAGGGGATCCACCTCATCGCGCACCCTCACCTCCTCGACCACGCCGATGAAGATGCTGTGCGTGCCGAACTGGTGATGGTCGATCCGGCGGCAGGTGAGGAACGCCTGAGCGTCGGCGAGGCGAGGCGGGCGGTCGCCGCCGACCTCCCAGCCGCTCGCGAAGCGCAGATGGTGCTGGCTGCGATCGGCGAACATCCGCGCCAGATGCTCCTGATCGCGATGGAGGACGTTGACCCCGAAGTGCGACACATCCTGCAGCGATCCGTGAAGCGCGGCGGCCTGGTTGATGCAGACGAGCAGGCTCGGCGGGTCCATCGCGAGCGAGGACATGGCGGTGGCGGTGATGCCCATCGGCTCGCCATTCACGCAGATGGTGATGACGTTCACCGTCGAGGCGACGCGGCGCATCGCCTGGCGGAAATCGTCGGTGAGACCCGGATCGGTGTCGTACATCATCGCCGCTCCGTCCGCGCCGCATAGCCGGCCAGCACTTCGCAGACCCAGCGGCCGGCGGTGAGGGCGGTGATGTCGCTGACGTCGAGCGACGGATCGAATTCGGTGAGGTCGACCAGCTTCACGCCGGGATGCGAGGCGAGATAACGGGCGGCATCGAAGAACATGCCGACCGGCATCCCGCCCGGCCGCGCGCCCGGCGCGCCGGGGCATTGGGAGCGGTCGATAACGTCGATGTCGAAATCGACCATCAGCGCCTCACAAGCCTCGAGCCGGTCCAGCGCCTCGTCGATGATCTCCAATATGCCTTCCTCGCGGACATCGTCGATCGTGAAGACGCCGATTCCCGCGGCCTCGGCGTCCCGATGCATCTTGGCCGTGTTGGCATAGGGCGCGAGGCCGATCTGGCAGATGTTCCGGCCGGGAAGGCCGTCCTCCAGAAGGCAGCGAATCGGATTGCCGTTGAGCGGGCCCTGGTCGGTCTCGCGCAGGTCGAAATGAGCGTCGAGCGTGATCAGCCCGATCTTCTCCAGCGGCACCCCCAGGGCGTGGGCGGCTGGGCGGGTGACCGCATTGTTGCCGCCGAGCACGATCGTGAGGTCGTGGTCGACGGTGCAGCGGGCGACCGCCATTTCGATCGGCGCGAAGCCTTCGGCGGGCATCACGCCCTTCACGTCGGCATCGCCGGCATCGAGGATGCGAAGCGCCAGCTCCTTGCCCGTCTCCACGTCATAGGTGCTGAACCGGCGCAGCGTCTTGCGGATGATCTCCGGGGCGAGGTCGCAGCGTCCGGGCGTGACGGAGCCCGCCTCCATCGGCGCTCCGACAAGGGCGATCTCGGCGTCGCCGCTCGGGGCGATCAGGTCGGCTATCGATGTCCAGCTCATGGCTTTGCCTTTACGGGCCTTCGTGCCAATAGGCGAGCCATGTGGGATCGCCTGCTGACCGACTGCAACATCGCCACGATGGATCCGGCCGTGGGCGCGCCCTTCGGAGCGATCGAGGACGGCGCGATCGCGATCCAGGACGGACGGATCCTCCGCGTCGGCCGCCGGGTCGAGCTGGCCGGCAATCGCGCCAAGACCGTCGAGCCGCTGGGCGGCGCCTGGGTCACGCCCGGCCTCATCGACTGCCACACCCACCTCGTCTTCGGCGGCAACCGCGCGGGCGAATATGAGCAGCGCCTCCAAGGCGCGACCTATGAGGAGATCGCGAAAGCCGGTGGCGGCATCGTCTCCTCGGTAAAGGCAACGCGCGAGGCATCGCTGGACGATCTGGTCGAGACGGCGCGGCGGCGTCTCCATGCGCTGATGCGGGGCGGGGCGACCACGGTGGAGATCAAGTCCGGCTACGGACTCGACACCGAGACGGAGCTCAAGATGCTGCGCGCGGCCAAGAGATTGGGCGAGACCGAGTCGGTGAGGATCGTGCCGACCCTGCTCGCGCTCCACGCCCTCCCGCCCGACTATAAGGAACGGCGCGACGCGTTCGTGCGGCTCGCGACCGAGGAGATGATCCCGCAGGTTGCCGGCCTTGCCCAGGCGGTGGACGCTTATTGCGAGGGCATCGGCTTCACCCAGGCCGAGGTGCGCGCGCTGTTCGAAGCGGCGACTCGCCACGGCCTTCGCGTCAAGCTCCACGCCGAACAGCTCAGCAACATGGGCGGCGCCGCTCTGGCCGCCGACTACAAGGCGCTGTCGGCCGACCATCTCGAACATGCCGACGAGGCGGGGATCGTGGCGATGGCGAAGGCGGGCATGGTGGCCGTGCTTCTGCCCGGCGCCTTCTACGCATTGAAGGAAACGAAAAAGCCGCCGGTCGATCTACTCCGCAAGCACAAGGTGCCGATGGCAGTGGCGACCGATTGCAACCCCGGCACCTCGCCGGTGCTGTCGCCGACGCTCATGCTCAACATGGCCTGCACCCTGTTCGGACTGACACCGGAAGAGGCCTTGGCCGGCATGACGCGGGAAGCAGCCCGCGCGCTCGCATTGCAGGACGAGGTCGGCACGCTAAGCGCCGGTAAGGCTGCCGACCTTTGCGTCTGGCGCGTGAGCCGGCCGGCCGAACTTTGCTACTGGATTGGACTGCCCGGACCCGAGCGGCGGATCGTGGCCGGGCGGGATGCGTGACCAGAGTTCGTTCGTCCCGAGCGTGTCGAGGGGCGTTTGTGATGAGTTCGTGCCAGCGCCCCTCGACTTCGCTCGGGACGAACGGATAGGGGAGCCGGATGAACATACGACGCGACAATAGCCGACATATCGAGGCGCCGACCGGGCCCGGAATCACCGCCAAAAGCTGGACCACCGAGGCGGCGATGCGAATGCTGATGAACAATCTCGATCCGGACGTCGCGGAGGCGCCGGAGGAGCTGGTCGTCTATGGCGGCATCGGCCGGGCGGCGCGTGACTGGGAAAGCTATGATGCGATCGTCGCGACGCTGAAGCGGCTGGAGGAGAATGAGACACTCCTCGTCCAGTCGGGCAAGCCGGTGGGTGTGTTCCGCACCCACAAGGACGCGCCCCGCGTCCTGCTCGCCAATTCCAACCTGGTGCCGAAATGGGCGGACTGGGACCATTTCAACGAGCTCGATCGGAAGGGCCTGATGATGTACGGCCAGATGACGGCCGGCTCCTGGATCTACATCGGCAGCCAGGGCATCGTCCAAGGCACCTATGAGACCTTCGTGGAAATGGGCCGCCAGCATTATGGCGGCGACCTCTCCGGCAAATGGATTTTAACGGCGGGCCTTGGCGGCATGGGCGGCGCGCAGCCGCTCGCTGCAGTCATGGCGGGCGCCCATTGCCTCGCCATCGAATGCCAGGAGAGTCGGATCGAGAAGCGGCTCGAGACCCGCTATCTCGATCGCCGCGCCGAGACGCTGGACGAGGCGCTCGAGATCATCCGCACGGCCCAGGAACCGATCTCGGTCGGGCTGCTCGGCAACGCGGCGGAAATCCTGCCGGAGATGGTGAAGCGCGGCATCCGGCCCGATGCAGTGACCGACCAGACCTCCGCCCACGATCCCGTGAACGGCTATCTCCCCATCGGCTGGACCGTCGACGAGTGGATCGAACGCCGCGAGCGCGACCCCAAGGCGGTGGAAGATGCCGCGCGCGCCTCGATGGCCGTGCATGTCGAGGCGATGCTCGCCTTCCAGAAGATGGGCGTGCCCACTTTCGACTATGGCAACAACATCCGCCAGGTGGCGAAGGACGAGGGCGTCGAGAACGCGTTCGATTTCCCCGGCTTCGTCCCGGCCTATGTCCGCCCGCTCTTCTGCCGCGGCGTCGGCCCGTTCCGCTGGGCGGCGCTCTCGGGCGACCCGGAGGACATCTACCGCACGGACGCCAAGGTGAAGGAGCTGATCCCCGACGATCCGCACCTCCATCGTTGGCTCGACATGGCGCGGGAGCGCATTGCCTTCCAGGGGCTTCCGGCGCGCATCTGCTGGGTGGGCCTGGGACAGCGGCACAGGCTCGGCCTCGCCTTCAACGAAATGGTAGCCAAGGGCGAGCTGAAGGCACCTGTCGTCATCGGCCGCGACCATCTCGACTCCGGTTCGGTCGCCAGCCCCAATCGCGAGACCGAGGCGATGAAGGACGGCTCCGACGCCGTCTCCGACTGGCCGCTTCTCAACGCCTTGCTCAACACCGCGAGCGGAGCGACCTGGGTATCGCTGCACCATGGCGGCGGTGTCGGCATGGGCTATTCGCAGCATAGCGGCATGGTGATCGTCGCCGACGGCACCGAGGACGCGGCGCGGAGGCTGGAGCGCGTGCTCTGGAACGATCCCGGCACCGGCGTCATGCGCCACGCCGACGCCGGCTACGACATCGCCATAGACTGCGCGCGCGAGCAGGGTCTCGATCTGCCGATGGTGGGACGATGAAGATGCACTTCGGAAACAGCCCCTCTCCCCTTGCGGGAGAGGGATCAAGGGAGAGGGGGAGCGAACGCTTCGCCTCGATGGCGGAGTGTTCGCTGGATGACGCGCCCGCTGCGGCATCGAGCCGCAACGTGCGCACCCCTCTCTCCCACCTCTCTCCCGCAAGGGGAGAGAGGCTATGAACCCGATCACCCTCCGCCCCGGCTTCGTCACGCTGGCCGAGCTGCGCGCCGTCTGGGGCGGGGCGCCGGTCGCGCTCGAAGCCTCCGCCTTCGACGCGATCGACGCCGCCCAGGCGAGCGTCGAGCGCATCGTCGCGTCGGGCCGCACCGTCTACGGCATCAACACGGGCTTCGGCCTGCTCGCGCAAACCCGTATCCCGCACGAGCGGCTGGCGGAGCTTCAGACCAACCTCATCCTCTCGCATAGCTGCGGGCTTGGCGACGATCTCTCCCGCCCCGTCATGCGGCTCGTCATGGCGATGAAGGTGATCGGCCTCGCCCGCGGCCATTCGGGCGTGCGGCGGATCGTCGTCGATCGCCTGCTCGACATGCTGGAGCGCGACGCCATTCCCTGCGTCCCCGCCCAGGGCTCCGTCGGCGCGTCGGGAGACCTCGCCCCCCTCGCCCATCTTTCCGCCGCCATGCTGGGTCACGGCCGCATCGCCCTTCACGGCGAGATCATGCCGGCCGCCGAGGCGCTGCAGCGGCTTGAGCTGCAGCCGCTTGAGCTCGGTCCCAAGGAAGGCCTCGCCCTCATCAATGGTACCCAAGTCTCGACCGCCATTGCCCTCGACGCGCTGTTCGCCGGCGAGCGGGTCTTCGCCTCCGGCCTCATCGCCGGCGGGCTTTCGATCGAGGCGCTGAAGGGCACCGACGCCGCCTTCGATCCGCGCATCCATGCGGTGCGCGGGCAGCCGGGCCAGATTGCCGTCGCCAAGGTGCTGCGCGATCTCCTGCGCCACAGCGAAATCCGCCAGTCGCACGCCGATTGCGAGCGGGTGCAGGACCCCTACAGCTTCCGCTGCCAGCCGCAGGTGATGGGCGCGGCGCTCGACCTGCTGCGTCACGTCTCCGCCACGCTGGAGATCGAGGCGAACGGCGTCACCGACAATCCGTTGATCTTCCCCAACGGCGACGACAGCATCTCCGGCGGCAATTTCCACGCCCAGCCGGTCGCCTTCGCCGCCGACATGCTGACCATGGCGATGTGCGAGGTCGGCTCCATCTCGGAGCGGCGGACGGCCGTGCTGGTCGATCCCAAGATGAGCGGCCTCCCGCCCTTCCTGGTCGAGGACAGCGGCGTCAATTCGGGCTTCATGATCGTCCAGGTGACGGCAGCCGCCCTGGTCTCGGAGAACAAATCTCTCGCCCATCCGGCCAGCGTCGACACCGTCCCCACCTCGGCCAATCAGGAAGACCATGTCTCGATGGCGACCCATGGCGCCCGCAAGGCCCGGACCGTCACCGGCAATGCCGCCGGCGTGATCGGCGTCGAGCTGCTCGCCGCCTGCCAGGGCATCGACTTCCACGCCCCCTTGCGCACCTCGCCCGCCCTCAGCCTCGCCTATGACGCCGTGCGCGCCGTCGTGCCGCATTACGAGAAGGACCGCTATTTCGCCGACGAGCTCGCCTGGGCGCAGCAGGAAGTGCTGAGCGGGTCGCTTTCCAGCGAGGTGCAGGCGGAGCTTTTCGGGTGATTTCTGCCATCACGACGACATGATGGACCTGAACGAATCCCGCGATTTAACGTCACTCGCCGGCGACGTCTGCGTGATCGGAGCGGGGGCGGCGGGTATCAGCCTCGCGCGGCGGTTGCTGGCGGCGGGTCACGAGGTGATCCTGCTCGAGAGCGGCGGACTCGATTACGAGAAGCCGATCGCCGATCTCGCCGCCGGGGAGAATGTCGGCCTCGACTATTACGAGCTGGAGGATACGCGGCTGCGCTTCTTCGGCGGCACCACCGCCATCTGGGGCGGGCGCTGCGCGGAGTTCGACCCGATCGATCTCGAGAAGCGCGACTATGTGCCCCATTCGGGCTGGCCGATCGGCTGGGACGAGCTGGAGCATTATTATCGCGAAGCCCGGCCGCTCTTCGACCTGCCGGACGAACCGCTGACGCCGGAGCGCTTCCGCGCCGCGGGTGTGCCGCTGCCACGCTTCGATGCGGACAGGCTGGCGACGCCGCTCTGGACCTTCGACCGGCGGTTCAACCGCTTCACCTTCGATGCCTGCGAGGATCTGAGGTCCGATCCCCGCTGCCGCATCGTCACCCATGCGACGGTGACCGAGATCAAGGCGGCGGAGTCGGGCACCGGGATCGCGCAAGTCGAGGCGCGGTCGCTGGCCGGCGCGACTTTGACCGTCAAGGCCCGCACCTATGTGCTGGCGGCCGGCGGGATCGAGAATGCGCGGCTGCTGCTCGCCTCGCGCTCGGTGATGCCGGATGGGCTCGGCAACGCTCACGACCAGGTCGGCCGCTATTTCATGGAGCATCCCCATGCGCGCGGCGGGCGCGTCGTCGACGGCGGAGCGTGGCAGCTGCTGAAAGCGTTCGGCCGGCGCCACCGCATCCAGGGCCAGGACATGGCCGCGCTGATCGCGCCGTCGGAGGCGCTTCAGCGGCGCGAGGGGATTCTCAACACCTCGCTCACCATTGTCGCGCGCCAGCCAGAGGGCGCACGGCAGTTCTTCGGCATGAAGGCCTATTCGGGCATCAAGCATAATATGGCGCCGACCCGCGGCGGCCGCGCGCTCTGGATGACGACCAAGAAGGCGGCGAGCTGGGCGCAGCGCCATGTCGATCCGGCGCGGCCGTGGCTCCTCAACAGGATCGGCAACCTCGACATCGCCCTTCTCGTCCGCGCCGAGCAGGCGCCCAATCCCGACAGCCGCGTGATGCTGACGCGCGAGGCCGACGCGACGGGGATGCCGCGCGTCGCGCTAGACTGGCGCCTCTCGGAGATCGACACGCGCAGCGTCGCCGTGCTGATCGACGTGCTCGGCGGAGAGTTGAAGCGGCTGGAGCTCGGTCGGGTCGAGCCGGCCCCTTGGCTGAAGGACAGAGGCTGGCGGTTCGACCCGCTCATCTCCTCCCACCCGATCGGCGGCTATCACCATCTGGGAACGACGCGCATGGGCAGCGACCCCAGGACCAGCGTGACCGACGGCGACGGGCGGGTGCACGGGATCGGCAATCTCTACGTCGCCGGCTCGTCGCTCTTTCCGACGGGGAGCTGGGCGAACCCCACCCTCACCATCGTCGCGCTGGCGCTGCGCACGGCCGACCGCATCGCGGGGGCGCGGGCGTGACGGGGATCGTCGCCGTCGGCGAGAACGACACGAAATTATGGGGCCTGACCGCTGGCGAGCGGCTGGAGCGGATCGTGCGGGCGCGCGGGCTCGAAGAGGCGCCGGTGATCGCCCATCTCGGCTATGTCTGGGACCCGGCCTGGCTCGTCCATGTCGCAGGCCGGCCCGGCGCGATCGTGACCTTGGGGGGCGTCCCCGTGCTCGCCCATGTCGAAGGCGAGGCCGAGCGGGAGCGGATCATCGCGGCGATGCGCGAGAACCGCCCCATTACGGAGGGGCTCGCCTGGGAGGAAAGCGGCGGCCTCCTCAACGACGAACTGAGGAAGCGCGAGCGGCCGTTCATGGATCGGCTCGCGCAGGACACGGTGCGCAGCCTCGAACGGGCCAGCTATTTCGGCGCCTATAAAGGCGTCACCGACATCCTCACCAAATATCTCTGGCCCGAATGGGCGCTGGTGCTGACGCGGCTGGCGGCGCGGATCGGGATGACGCCCAACCAGGTGACCCTGATCGGCGCGATCCTGTGCGTGGCGGCGACCTTCGCTTTCTATCACGGCCATTACTGGTCCGGCCTCGCCATGGGCCTCGTCTTCATGGTGCTCGACACGGTGGACGGAAAGCTCGCCCGCTGCACCATCACTTCTTCCTGGTGGGGCAATGTGTTCGATCACGGCATCGACCTCGTCCACCCCCCGTTCTGGTGGTGGGCCTGGGGGATGGGGCTCATCCCTTATGGGCTGCCGCTGGAGCCGGCGGTTTTCTGGGGCGTGATGGCGGTGATCGTCGGCGGCTATGTCGTCCAGCGGCTGATCGAGGGCGCGTTCATCGGCCTCTTCGGCATGCACATCCACGTCTGGCGGCCGTTCGACAGCCGCTTCCGGCTGGTGACCGCACGCCGCAATCCCAATATGGTGATCCTTCTCGCCTTCCTGATCGCGGGACGGCCGGATTGGGGGCTGATCGCGGTCGCGGCCTGGACTTTGCTCTCCCTGCTCGTTCACCTGGTGCGGCTGCTCCAGGCGATGGCGGAGAAAGCGCGCGGCCGCGAGGTGACGAGCTGGCTCGGCTGAGGAGACGGCAATGAACGAGACGATCCTGCGTTTCGGCTATCCGGCGACTTTGGTCGCGGATTACGACCATTGGGTGGTGCTGCTGCGGCCTGCCCAGCCCACCCTCGGCAGCCTGATCCTCGCCGCCAAGGGCGAGGCCACCGCCTTCGCCGACCTCTCCCCTGCCGCCTTCGCCGAGATGGGGCGCGTCGTCGCCGATATCGAGGCGGCGCTCAAGGGCGCGGTCGATTATGCCCGCATCAACTATCTGATGCTGATGATGGTCGATCCCCACGTCCACTTCCACGTCATCCCGCGCCACGAAGGGACGCGCGAGGCGGAAGGCGTGGCGATCGAGGACAAGGGCTGGCCGAAGGTGCCGGCGCTGGGCGAGGCGGTGGCTCTGGACGAGGCGCGCACAGCCGCGCTCGTCGCCTGGCTCAGAGCGCTTTGGCCCAACGCGCGGTAAGCGAACGCGCCTTCTCGACATCCTCGGGAAAGTCGACCTCCTGCCACTCCTCGCCCTTGATCGACACCGTCTGGATCTCGTGATCGGCAGCAAGCGCGTCGATGGCGCGAAGGAACCAACGGCGGGTGCCCTCCGGCGTTCGCATCATCCGCTCGACCTCGTCGATGAACAGCCTCCCGCCCTCACCGCGGAATGCCAGGAGGCCGATCGATTCCGCATTGTACGCCCCCGGCTCGAGCGCCTTGCCGATGCGGAGAAGACGCGTTCCGTTGCGGAGCACCTTCATGTCGTCGGCGTCGTAATCGGCCTTCTCGTCCACCGTCACGGTGATGGCCGCGCCCTCGGCCGCCTGGACCTTCGCGAGGAGGGCCGGCGAGACGAGCGTGTCGCCGTTGAGGAGCAAAGTGCCGGACCCGAATTCGCCGCGCGCCATCCAGACCGAGCCCAGATTGTCGGCGACATGGTAGAAGGGATTGAACAAGGTCCGCACACCCTGTCGTGCCGCCGCGACCGCATCCACCAGCTCGTCCCTGAAGCCGGTAACGACCACCACCTCCCGAACGCCGCTCGACGCCAAGGCATCGAGCTGCCATTCGAGCAGGCTCTTGCCGTTCAGTTCGATCAGGCATTTGGGCCGGTCGGCGGTGAGCGGGAGGAGCCGCGAGCCCTTGCCCGCGCTCAATATGACGGCTTTGTCGATTGGCATGAACGCCCCCCCATCCCACTTTGGCCCAGAGGCTTCGCGCCCGAGGCGGCCATAACGAAGCCTTGTCGCGGCGTCACTTTTTTCATGGCCCGGCATTATGTTCCCGGATAGATCGAAGCCCGTGGGGACCTCCTTGAAAACGACAAGAAAATGGACGGCGATCATCCTGGCGGGCCAGCGGCCCGGCGAGAATGATTTCGCGGCTGCGAACGGCGTTTCCGCCAAGGCTCTCATCCCGGTCGGGGGCACGCCCATGCTCGGCCGCGTCGTCGAAACCGTGTTGGCGGCGCCCTCGGTCGATCGGGCCGTCGTGCTGACGCAGGACCCGGACGCGCTGCTCTCGGGTTCGCTGCAATGGATCAAGGATGACCCGCGCATCGACGCCGCCCGCGCCCAGGACGGAATTTCCGCCAGCATCCTTGAGGTGGCGGGCAGCGAGGTCGCGCCCTGGCCGGTGCTGCTGGTGACCGCCGATCATGTCTTGCTCACTCCCGTCATGATCGAGGAGTTTCTTGCCGCCGTCGGCGAAGCCGATGCCGCGGCCGCCGTCGTCGAGCGCCGGACGGTCGAGGCTTCCTATCCGTCGACCCGGCGGACCTGGCTTCGCTTTCGCGACGGCGACTATACGGGCGCCAACCTGTTCGCGCTGACGAGTCTCCGGGCCCGCAAGCTGCTGGCCCTTTGGTCCGGCGTCGAGCGCGACCGCAAGAAGGCGCTGCGCCTCCTCATGCATTTCGGGCCCTTCCTGGCGCTTCGAGCAGCGACCCGGACGATCTCTCTCGACGGCTTCGTCTCCGCCATGGCCCGACGACACGGCCTCGGTCTTCGCGCCGTCCGCCTCAGCCACGCGGAAGCGGCGATCGACGTCGACAAACCCGACGATCTGAGGCTGGTCGAGGCGATACTGGCAAATGCCTGAGTCGATCAGGCGGGGATGAACTTCATCGCGTCGCCGTTCATGCAATAGCGAAGGCCCGTCGGCTTTGGCCCGTCATCGAAGACATGACCGAGATGGCCGCCGCAGCGCCGGCAATGCACCTCGGTGCGCCTGATGAAGAGGATATTGTCGGGTCGAGTGCCGACCGCGTTCGGCAGCGGCTTCCAGAAGCTCGGCCAGCCCGTCCCGCTGTCATATTTGGTGGCGGAGGAATAGAGCGGCAGCCCGCAGCCGGCGCAGGCATAGATGCCCTTGCGCTTTTCCTTGTCGAGCGGGCTTGAGCCGGCGCGCTCGGTGCGCTCCTCGCGCAGCACCGCATATTGCTCCGACGTCAGGCGCTTGCGCCACTCGGCCTCGGTCAGCCGGATTTCGAAGTCACCCTTGCGCGCTTCCGCGCTGCGCTTTCCGCCGAAGAGGGCAAAGCCGCCGATCAGGGCCGCTCCTCCGGTCGCGATGATGGCGCGTCTATCGAAATTCATCGGCGCCTCCTAGACGCCCTCTGGACCCGATCGCCTGAACCGGGGCTGAAATCAGGCCCTGATCGCCGGAATCAGCCCGCGTACCGCATTGCCGACATAGAAGCCGCCCGCCAGGTCGTCCGCCACCAGATCGCCCTCCTCCGCCCTGCCTTCGGCGATCAGGCGGCCGCGAAGCACGCCCGGAAGAAGGCCCCGCGACAAGGGCGGCGTCACCAGCTTGCCGTCCCGCTCGACGAAGAGGCTGGTGAAGCTCCCCTCGGTCAGAAAGCCCGCCTCGTCCTCGAAGACGATCTCGAAGGTGCCGGCGTTCCGGCGCGACTCGACGTAGAGAGACCGGTCGCTGGTCTTGTGGCGCAGGCGGAAGTCCGCGGCGCCGACGCCTCTGGGCACGATAGCGACCCTAACCGGTTCGGGCGGCGGCGGCGGCAGGGGGCGGGTCTCGATGGCGACCGCGCCCGACGGGGACAATAGAAGGCGCAGCACCCTCGCCTCGCGCAGCCGGAAGGTCGCCGCCTGGAGCTCGTTGCGGGTCTCATGCCGGTCGAACGGGAACCCGAAGGTCTCGGCGCTGGCCTTCATCCGTTGCAGATGGCTTTCGAGCTCGGCCACCCCGTCCAGGGGATCGAACCGCATCGTCTCGATGAGGTCGAAGCTCCTCTCGCCGTCGTGCACAAACGCCCCTTTCGCCAGACATTCGCGCCATTCGTCGCCGGCGCGGCTGTCCGCCACTATTCCCGAACCCAGCCCCATCAATCCCCGCTCTTTCCCCACTTCGAGGGTGATGGTTCTGATGGCGACATTGAACGATGCTTCTCCGTCGGGCGCAACCCTTCCGATCGCCCCCGTATAGACATGGCGAGGTTGCCGTTCGATGTCGGCGATAAGCTCCATCGCCCGGATCTTGGGCGCGCCCGTGATGGACCCGCAGGGGAAGATCGTTTCGACGAGATCGACCGCACCGACCCCCTTCTCCAGTGCCGAAACGACGGTCGAAGTCATCTGGTGGACCGTAGGATAGGTCTCGACGTTGAAGAGGGTCGGCACCTTGACGCTGCCCGGGCGCGAGACCCGAGACAGGTCGTTGCGGAGCAGGTCGACGATCATCAGATTCTCGGCCTTCTGCTTCGGGTCAGCACGGAGCGCGGCCGCAGCCGCACGGTCCTCGGCATCCTCGGCCCGCCGCTTGGCAGTGCCCTTCATGGGCCGGGCGGTCACCGCGCTATCCTCCACGCTGACGAAGAGTTCGGGCGAGAAGGATAGGAGCCAGTGCGCTCCGGTGAAGACGAGGCCGCCATGTCCCGCCCGGGCGCGGCGGCGGATGTTGGCGTAGAGCGCGCGCGGGTCGCCGGCCGTCGCCACCTTTGCGGCAAAGGTGAGGTTCGCCTGATAGATGTCGCCCGCTTCGATATGCGCCTTCACGCGTGCGACGGCCGCCTCGTAATCGCCGCGTTCGATCAGCGGCTTGGGCCGCCCCGCCCAGGCGGAGGCGGGATCGGGCAGCCGCTGCGGGACCCGGCTTGCCTCGATGGTCTCGAACGTCTCGAAAAGGCCGAACCAGAGGAGAGGCGGTGCCTCGCTCGGCGGGGAAAACCGGAGAGGCGCCAGTTTCGGCTCCAGCGCATGCCCAGCCTCGTAGGAGATGAAGCCGGCGGCGTGCAGGCCCCGACCTTGCGCCGTGCGGAGCCGATCGAGGCAGGAGCGCACCGCCTCCGGATCGCGCGTCTCGACGATCTCGACCGGCCCGGCATAGAGCCGCGCCGGCTCGGCGCCCGCCTGCCGCGCATCGTCGAGCAGGACGAAAGGTCGCGAGGGCTCGATCATGCGGAGTGCGGTTGCCATATAAGGCGGTGCGGCGCATGGCGCCGCCGGCGCCCGGGCGATTCCGGGTCGGTTAGGAGAAGCTCAGTGGTCGCCAGTGTCTTCGATCTGTTCAAGATCGGGGTGGGTCCTTCCAGTTCGCACACCATGGGGCCGATGACGGCCGCGTGCGACTTTGTCGAGGGGTTGGCCGACAAGGCGCTGCTGGCGTCCACCGCCCGCGTGGAGGTGGACCTCTATGGTTCGCTCGCCCTTACCGGCAAGGGCCACGCCACCGATCGCGCCATTCTGCTCGGCCTTTCCGGCGAGCAACCCGACACGCTCGATCCCGACGCGGCCGATTTCATGGTGGAGAACATTCGCGCGACCGGCCGCCTGAAACTCGCCGCCAGGCACGAAGTCGCCTTCGACGAAGGAACGGACCTGCGCTTTCTTCAGCGCGAACGGCTGCCGCACCATTCCAACGGCATGCGCTTCACCGCGGTCGGCGCGGACGGCCAAGTCCTGGACAGCAAGATCTACTATTCCGTCGGCGGCGGGGCGGTCGTGGACGAGGCGACCGTCGCCCGCAATGCGCCGCCCGAGGGCGGCTGGGACGCACCCTACAACTATCATTCCGGCGAAGAGCTGCTCGCCATCGCGGCGCGGGAAGGACTCACCATCGCCGAGATCGCCCGCGCCAATGAGCGCACCGCCCTGGACGATGCCGAGATCGACAGCCGGCTCGATGCCATCGCGGGCGCTATGGCGGGCTGCATCGACCGCGGCATGGCGGCGGACGGCATCCTGCCCGGCGGCCTCAAGGTGAAACGCCGCGCCCCGGCGCTTCATCGCCTGTTGGCGGAACGCGCCGAACGGGCGCTGTCCGACCCGCTGACCGTGATCGACTGGGTCAACCTCTGGGCGCTGGCCGTCAACGAGGAGAATGCCGCCGGCGGCCGCGTCGTCACCGCCCCGACCAACGGCGCCGCCGGCATCGTGCCGGCCGTGCTGCGCTATTATCAGCGCTTCACGCCGCGCGCGTCGGACGAAGGCGTGCGCACTTTCCTGCTCACCGCCGCCGCGATCGGATCGCTGTTCAAGGAAAATGCCTCCATCTCCGGCGCCGAAGTCGGCTGTCAGGGCGAGGTGGGGGTCGCCTGCTCGATGGCCGCGGCCGGCCTCACCGCGGCGATGGGGGGCAGCCCGGCGCAGATCGAGAACGCCGCCGAGATCGGCATGGAGCACAATCTCGGCCTCACCTGCGATCCCGTGGGCGGGCTCGTCCAGGTGCCCTGCATCGAGCGCAATGCCGTGGGCGCGGTCAAGGCGCTAGAGGCCTCGCGCCTCGCCCTCGTCGGCGACGGCACCCACCGGGTCTCGCTCGACCAGGTAATCGAGACGATGCGCAAGACCGGGCTCGACATGAACGAGCGCTACAAGGAGACCTCGCTCGGCGGCCTGGCGGTGAACGTGGTGGAGTGCTGAGGGCGCTCGCGCTTTTCCGGCGCCCTAACCTTCACGATCGCTCGCAAATCCGCTATGGCGTCGACAATACCGCATCGATGATCGGGCGTGCCGCGTCAGTAACCCTTGCCGGGATGCGCGGAAGCTGGAGCCTTTTTCCAAGGAGCCCCTGAATGCTGAGCTACGCACTGAGACTCTCCGGCCGCTATGACGGCATGGTGATCGCGACCATTCCGGACGTGCCGGAAGCGAGGGCGATCGGCCGCGACGACCAGGAGGCGTGCGAGCAGGCGCTGTGCGCGCTCGAGGCCGTTCTCGAAACCTATCAGGCGGAGGGCCGGGCTTTTCCGGAGCCGCGCGCCACGGGCAGCCTCACCGTCACCACGACCAAATATGTGACGCTCGCCGAAGCCTGACTTTCGCGGGTCAGGGACGAAAGCGGCGGCCTCGCAGGCGCGGGGCCGCCGCTTCCGCATTGGATCAAAGCGCGATCGCGACGGTCTTCAGCTCGGTATAGGCCTCGATGCCGTAACGGCCCGATTCGCGGCCGAAGCCGGACTGCTTGTAGCCGCCGAAAGGCAGCGAAGTGTCGGCGCCCGAGTTGATGTTGCCCCAGACCATGCCGGCGCGCAGCTTCGCGGCCATCGTGTGCATGGCGGAGACGTCGCGGGTCCAGACGGTGGCGGCAAGGCCGTAGGGCGTGTCGTTGGCGGCCCTGGCGACCTCGTCGAGATCGTCGAAGCGCTGGGCAGCGAGGACGGGACCGAAAATCTCCTCCTTCACCACGCTCATGTCGGGGTTTACGTCGACCAGGATGGTCGGATTGACGAAATAACCATCGCCGCCCGGGCTGTCGCCGCCGTGGAAGACGGACGCGCCGGCCTTCCGGCCCTGGTCGATATAAGACATGACGCGGTCGAACTGCTCGGTCGAGACCAGCGGCCCCATGGTCGTGTCGGGCGCGAGGCTGGGACCGACCTTGAACTTGCTGGCATTCTCCGCGACCGCCTCGAGCAATTTGTCGAAGATGTCGCGGTGGGCATAGAGCCGCGAGCCCGCAATGCAGACCTGGCCGGCATTGGCGAAGATCGAGCGGGCGGCGCCCGCCCCGGCCTTCGAGATGTCGATGTCGGGAAGGACGATGACCGGCGATTTGCCGCCCAGCTCGAGGGTGACGCGCTTCAGCGTGTCCGTGGCAGCGCGGTTGATCATCTTGCCGACCTCGGTCGAGCCCGTGAAGGCGACCTTATCGACCAGCGGCGAGCGCACCATCCGATCGCCGCTGGTCTCGCCGAGGCCGGTGACGAGGTTGAACACGCCGGCCGGGAAGCCCGCTTCGGCGACCAAGTCGGCGAGGCGCAGCGCTGTGAGCGACGTCTGCTCGGCGGGCTTCAGAATCACCGTGCAGCCGGCGGCGAGCGCCGGCGCGATCTTCTGCACCGCCATCATCAGCGGGAAGTTCCAGGGCACGATCTGCACCGCGACGCCGATCGGCTCGCGGCGGACATAGGCGTGGAAGGTGCCGGTGGGGTGCCCCGACGGCTCGATATGCTCGCCCGAAAGCTTGGTCGCCCAGCCGGCCATGTAGCGCAGCGCCTGGACGCATTTCGGCAGGTCATAATTCTGGCTGGCGCTGCGCGGCTTGCCGTTGTCGATCGATTCAAGCTCGGCCAGCTCGGGGATATTCTGCTCGATGAGGTCGGCGAGCCGGTTGATGATGCGGTCGCGGGCATAGGGCGCGAGGCCGGACCAGCGGCCGTCGTCGAACGCAGTCCGGGCCGCCGCGACGGCGCGGTCCGCATCGGCGTCCGACGCGTCGACGATGGTCGAGATCTCGCGCCCGGTCGAAGGATCGTACACCGGCAACGTCTTGTCGTGGCTGGATTTCACCCACGCGCCGTCGATGAACAGCGCCGGCTCCCGCTTCAGCAGCTTCTGGACGCCTTCCGAATAAGCGGGCTGGGCGGATATGCGGGTCATTTCGTTCATGGGCGAGTCTCCTTCGGGCAGGGCCTATAGCGGCTGGCGGCGGATCAGACGAGCATGCCGCGAGCTTTCTCCACCCGCGCTTCGTCATTATCCTCTTCGCGCGGCGGGATCGCCCGGCCGCGCTCGACGGCGGGCCGAGCGGCGATCTGGTCCATCCAGCGCGTCAGATGATCCAGCCCCGAAATGTCAACGCCGGTCCACTCATGGGTGTGCGCCCAGGACCAATTGGCGATGTCGGCGATCGAATAGTCGCCGGCGAGATATTCATGGGCCGCGAGATGACGATCGAGCACTTCGAGGAGCCGCCGGCTCTCACGCAGATAGCGGTCGATGGCGGCCGGGAGTCGTTCGGGGAAGTAGCGGTTGAAGACGTTGGCCTGCCCCATCATCGGACCAAGGCCGCCCATCTGGAACATCAGCCACTGAATGACCCTGGACCGACCCTTCGGATCGGACGGGATCAGCCGTCCCACCTTGTCGGCCAGATAGAGCATGATCGCGCCGGACTCGAACACGGCGAAGTCGCCATTGCCGCGATCGACGATGGCGGGGATGCGGCCATTGGGATTGATGGCGGTGAACCAGGGCTCCTTCTGCGCGCCCGACGAAAGGTCGATGGCGTGCAGCTCGTAGGGAAGCCCCAGCTCCTCCAGCGTTATCGAGGCCTTCCAGCCATTGGGGGTGGCGGCGGTGTAGAGATCGATCATTTCGGAGGCCTCCTGTCGCTGTTTCAGTTGCGAAGTAGGACGGATCGGACCGAATTAAAGGGTGCGAAGCGCCCGAGCCGGACGCGCGGCCAGAGCCGGCAGGGAGCCAAGCAGGCCGAGCAGCAAGGTGATCAGCGCCCCCGCGGCGAGGGTGAGCGCGACGACGCCCCAGTCCGGCGCCCATTCGAGCTCCAGCACCTCCACCACGACATACCAACCGGCGCCCGCGCCGAGGCCGAAGGCGAGCAGGGCGACGATGAGGGCGAGGGCCAGGAACTCGATCGCCTGCGCCATGAGGATGCGGGCGCGGGTGGCCCCCAGGAGCTTCAGCATGACGCTGTCGTAGATGCGGGCGCGGCGGCTGGCGGCGAGCGCGCCGATGAGGACGGCGATGCCGGCGAAGATCGCGACCGACGCCGCCGCGCGAACGGCGACGCTCAGTTGCCCGAGCATCCCGGCGACGGTCTCGACGACCTCCTTGACCCGGATGACCGAAACGCTCGGAAAGGCGTTGGCGACGGCGCGGGAGAAAGCCGGCTCCTCGCTCGCCGGCATCGAGATGGTCGCCATGAAGCTGTGCGGCGCGTTCTCGAGCGTCCCGGGCGCGAAGACGATGACGAAGTTGAAGCCCATCGTGTCCCAGTTGATCTCGCGGAGCGACGCGATCTCCGCCTCGATCTCGCGGCCGAGGATGGAAACGGTCAGCGTGTCGCCCACCTCCAGCCCGACGGCGCGCGCGGCCTCGATGTCGAGCGAGACGAGCGGATCGCCGTGATAATCGGGCGCCCACCAGCCGCCTTCGACGACGCGGCTCCCCTCGGGGATCTCGCGCGCATAGGTGAGGCCGCGGTCGCCCCGCAGGAACCAGGCGCCTTCCGGGATCTCCGCCATGTCGGATACGCGCTGGTCGCCGATCGCGACCACCGAGCCGCGTAGCGCCGGAATGGTGACGAGGTCCCCTTCGGGCGCCGCCTTCATGGCGAGGGTGCGGAAGCGGCCGACTTCCTCGACCGGAATGTCGAGCATGAAGAAGCTCGGTGCCTTCTCCGGGATGGTGGTGCGGATCTGGCCCGACAGGTTGGTCTCGATCACCGCCAGCGTCGTGAACAAGGTCAGGCCGAGGCCGAGTGCAACGACGAGCTTGCCGGTCTGGGCGGCGGGACGGTGTAGATTGGCAAGGGCGAGGCGGAAGAGCGGGTTCCTCGGGCGCGGCAGCTTGGCGGCGGTCCAGCGGATGAGGCCGCCGAGCAGCGTGAGGAGCAGGAGCAGCGCCAGCGCAGCGGCGATGAAGCCGGCGGCGAAGCCCGGCTCCCGGGCGGTGGCGATGGCGAGGGCGGCGATGAGGCCGGCCGCCACGATCACCGCTACAATCAGGCGCCAGCCGGGCCGGCGAACCGGTTCGAGGCTGCCGCGAAAGAGGCTCGCGGCGGGAACGGTGCGCGCCCGCGCCAGGGGCAGCAGCGCGAACACCAAGGCGATGAGCAGCCCATAGGCGGCGCTGATCAAGAGCGGCAGCGGATAGAAGGATAGGATCGGCGACACCGGCAGCGCGCTGCCGGCGATCTGCGTCACGACCCACGGCACCAGCGCGCCGACGACAAGGCCCGCGATGATCGCCGCTGCGGCGACGAGGCCGATCTGGATGAGATAGGAGAGGAAGATGGTGCGGCTGGTCGCGCCGAGCAGCTTCAGGGTCGCGATGATGCCGCGCTTGCCGTCGAGATAGGAGGTGACCCCATTGCCGACGCCGATGCCGGCGACGACCAGCGCGGCGAGGCCGACCAGGGTCAGGAACTGTCCCAGCCGCTCGATGAAGCGACGGGTGCCGGGAGCGCCGTTGGTCCGATCGTCGATCTCGAAGCCGGCGTCGGGGAAGCGCTCCTCGAGCCGCTCCGTCACCGCCTCGAGATCGGCGCCGGCCGGCAGCCTGAGGCGATAAGCGCTCGTGTAGAGGCTGCCGGGCTGGACGAGCCCCGTCGCGTCGAGGCCGGCGCGATCGACCAATGCGGTCGAGCCGAGCGTGAAGCCCTGCCCGACCCGATCCGGCTCCTCGGCGATGAGCCCGATGATGCGCAGAGACGCCTCACCGATGCGAAGGCTGTCGCCCACCTTCAGCCGCAACCGCTCCGCCAGCTCGGGACCGATGGCGACCTCGTTGCCGGACGGGCGGGCGGCCAGCGCGCCGGGCTGGAGACTGAGTTGGCCGTAGAGTGGATAGGCGTCGTCTACGCCCTTCAGTTCGACCAGAAGGCTGTCGGCGCCGTCGAGCCGGCCGGCCATGGCCCGCATCCGGGTGACGTGGCTCACCTCTCCCTCGGCCCGGAAGGCGGCGAGCTCTTGCGGCGTGGCGGCGCGCTGGACGACTTCTATCTGGACGTCGCCGCCGAGGATCGACTGACCCTTTTCGGAAAGGCCGGTGACGATCGCCGACGACAGCGACCCCACCGCCGCCAACGCCGCGACGCCGAGAAACAGGCAGACGGCGAGCAGACGAAGCCCGGTGAGGCCGCCCCTGAGATCACGCAGAGCGAGGCGAAAGGCCATCCTCAAGCCGTCGGGCGCACTGCTATCTCGTTCGTCCCGAGCGTAGTCGAGGGGCGCATGTGATGAATCCGTGCCAGCGCCCCTCGACTTCGCTCGGGACGAACGGACCTGATTCATTGGGCGCTGTCCGCCACAATCCGCCCGTCCTGCATCTCCAGCACCCGCCCGCACCGCGTCGCCAGCTCCGGATCGTGGGTGATGACCAAGAGCGTCGCGCCGGTGTCGGTCTGTCGCGCGAAGAGCAGATCGAGGATCGCATGGCCCGTCTTGCCGTCCAGGTTGCCGGTCGGCTCGTCGGCGAAGATGAGGTCGGGGCGCGGCGCCATGGCGCGGGCGATGGCGACGCGCTGCTGCTCGCCGCCCGAAAGCTGGGCGGGATAGTGGGTGAGGCGGTGGCCGAGGCCGACCGACTGCAGTTCCTCAGCGGCGATCGAAAAGGCATCCTCCTCTCCGGCCAGCTCCAGCGGCACGGCGACATTCTCGTGCGCCGTCATGGTGGGGAGCAGGTGGAAGGCCTGGAGCACGATGCCGATATGGCCGCGCCGGGCCCGGGCGAGCCCGTCCTCGTTCAGCGCGGTGAAATCGGCGCCGGCGACGCGGATGCTTCCCGAATTGGCCCGTTCCAGCCCCGACAGCACCGCCATCAGCGAGGATTTGCCCGATCCGGACGGGCCCAGCAGGGCGACGCTCTCGCCCTTGGCGACGCGAAGGTCGATGCCGCGCAAAATGTCGACGCGCGCCTCCCCCGAGCCCAGCGACAGAGTGACATTCGACGCGTCGATGACGTAGGTATCGGTCATGCAGGGGAAGAGGATCCGGATGGGGTTAGCGTTTGCATATGGCGTGCGGCGGCTGTTTGTCCATTGGGCGCTGCTGCTGTTTTTCGGCCTAGCCGCACCCGCCGCGGCGCAGGACATTCGCATCCTCGCCTTCGGCGACAGCCTGACGGCCGGCTACGGGCTTCCCCAAGGCCAAGGCTTCGTTCCGCAGCTGCAGGAAGCGCTGAGGCGCAACGGCGTCCGCGCCTTCGTCTCCGACGCCGGCGTTTCCGGCGATACCTCGGCGGCAGGACGGGCGCGGCTCGATTGGACGCTCGACGGGCTCAAGGAAAAGCCGGATCTTGCCATCGTCGCGCTGGGCGGCAACGACATGCTGCGCGGCCTCCCGCCCCGGCAGACCCGCGCGAACATGGAGGCAATCGTCGCCGAGCTCGACCGGCGCGGCATCAAGGTGCTGATCGCGGGAATGCTAGCGGCGCCCAATCTGGGGCCGGATTACGCCGCCGAGTTCAATCGCATCTTTCCCGATCTCGCCGGCAAATACGGCGCCGATCTCTATCCCTTCTTCCTCGCCAATGTCGTCGGCGACCGCGCGGTGCTGCAGGGTGACGGCATCCACCCCAATTTTCAGGGGATCAAGCGGATGGTTTCGGGGATTTTGCCGAACGTGCTGACGGCGCTGGGGCGACCTTAGCGAACGGGTTGGCGCCGGACGAGGCCTTTCGCCCCAGCGCCTGGAACACGACCAGCGGATCGATCGGCTCGGAGAATTGGGCGCCGAGCTTCCCGTCCTTGGACCAGATGACGAGCGCGCTGGCGCGGCTGCCGTCGGGCAGCGTCAGCCACACGCGAGCGCCCTTGGCGATGTCGCAGTCGGTTTCCGCCATGAAACCCCGGCTGGAGATGTTGACGAGCCGCGCCTCGGTGCCCGTCGCGCCGAACGGCCGCAGGGCGACGTCGGTCGAGACAGAAAGCCGGGTCTCGCTGCGGCGGCAATCGGCGGCGCCGTCGGGGACGATCTGGGTGAGGAACATGGTTGCGTTATCCCAATATGATTTCATGGCCGAAATTGAGGCCCAGGCGGCCCTCGCGGATCCAGCGGACGAAGGCCTGCATGCGGGTACAGCCCTCGAACTGGACGGCCACGGACTCGCCGATGCGCGGCACGATGTCGCTTTCGATCATGGTGCCCCGCGAGGAGATGTTGACGACGGGGACCAGAAATTCCTGGCCGCGAAAGGTGAGGATCGCGCGTTCGACGATGTCGGCATGGCGCGGCTCCGACCTCTGCTCGACCAGCCTCGACTGCGCGCGCGGGATCAGATCCCCGGCCAGCGCGAGATTTCTCTTCTGCAATCCCATGACCCACACTCCCCCGAATTGGGGAGAAGATGCCTCAAAGGCCTTACCGAATTCCTAGCAAGGCCATGCGGATAGCGGCAGGAGGGCACGGCGCCCGCCTGTCGTCATCCCGGCGAAAGCCGGGACCCAAGAACACAGGCGCTGAAAATTTATGCGATCGACGCGTCACTGAACCTACATGCGTCGATGGTCTTGGGTCCCGGCTTCCGCCGGGATGACGCCGACAGCTCCAACCGGCCCCGCTCAGTCCTCCCAATAATAGGGTTGCAGCGTGCTGGTGCCGGTCACTTCCTCGGCCAGCGTCGCGGCATCGTAGAGGCGGCCGTTGAGCATGACCTTCGACACATCGTCGCTATTGCGGATGTCGACCAGCGGATCGGCGTCGAGGATGACGAGGTCGGCGAGCTTGCCCGGTTCCAAGGTGCCGATGTCCTTGAAGCCGAGGGCCATGGCGGGCACCGAGGTCGCCGCCTGCAGCGCCTCCAGCGGAGTCATGCCGCCGCGCACGAACGACCATATCTCCCAATGGGCCGCGATGCCCTGCTGCTGGCCGTGGGCGCCGATCGACACCGGGACGCCGCGATCGGCCAGCATGTCCGCGGTGCGGGCACTGACCTGGTCGGCATAATCCTCCTCGGGCGCCGTCTCCACGCGGACGAGCTCGGCGTTGAGATAGTCGGTCGGCACATGCTGGGTCAGCAGCGGATGCTTCCACACCTGGCTTTCCTGGATCCAGTAGGGCTCGCCGCCCGGCCCGCCATAGGTGACGCCGAGCGTCGGCGTGTAGCCCACCTTGGTCTGGCTGAAGAAGCTCAGCACATCCTCGTAGAGCATCGACTGCGGGATGTTGTGCTCGAGCGTCGTGTTGCCGTCCTGGATCAGCGAGATGTCCTGCCCGTAGAGCGAGGCGCCCTCGGCGACGACGGCGATATTCTCATCCTTCGCCGCCTTCACCACCTGCTGGCGCTGGTCGCGGCGGGGCTGGTTGTAGTTCTTGATCGAATGGGCGCCCTGGACCTTCAGGCGATGCACATGGGCGCGAGCATCCGCATAATCGTCGATGACCGCAAACCGGCCCGGCGCCTTGGCGCCATAGACGATCTCGCCGGACGAGAAGGAGCGCGGCATCAGGACCAGCCCCGCCCGCTGCATCTCGGCCGCCGCAAACACTTCGCTCGCGGTGTTCGAAGGATCGTGCGCGGTGGTGACGCCGAAGGCGAGATGGACGAGCTGCTGCCAGTTCTGCTGCGGGATGAGATCGTCCTCGCCGTACGGACCATGGGCGTGGGCGTCGATCAGGCCGGGGATGATCGTCTTGCCGGCCATGTCGACCTGCTTCGCAGCCGCCGGAATATCCACCGATCCGCGCGGGCCGACCGCGCGGATGCGGTTGTTCTCGACGAGGATGACCCCGTCCTCGATGATGCCGCCATTCTCGTCCGACATGGTGATGATCTTGGCGCCGGTGAGGGCGACGAGGCCGTCCGGCTTGTCGGACGGCACGGTCATGGCGAGGGAGACGCCGGTCTTGGGCGCGGTATATTCGCTGTCGTCGCCGGCGCGGGTCACGGTCGCCGCATCGGTCGAATAGAGCGTCGGCCCCAGGCTCCAGCCGAGGGTGCGGCCGCCCGCGCCCCAATGGAGATACTGGCCGCCATCGCCGCTGACGCGGGTGACCGGAAGCTGCGACGCCTTGGCGCCGATCTCGATGGTCTTGGCGCCGCCGAAGAAGGGCATCAGGAAGGCGTTGTAATCCTCGCGGAACGCGACCCAGTTGCCGGTCGGCGACACTTCATAGCCGATCACCATCTCGCCTTGGGCGTGGACGCGCCTGTCGTGGCCGTTCAAGTCGACGCTGACGAGCTTCAGCTTTTCGTCCTCGCGCAGCTCCATGAAGACGCGGTCATTCGATGCCCCGAAATGCGGATTGCCGCCCTCGGTGGTGAGGCGCACCGCCTCGCCGCCGGCGGTGGAAATGCGGTAGACGCCGGGGTTCGCCGACCAGGTCTCTGAGGTCAGGCCGCCGCCCTCGCCTTTCTCGAACACGATGGTGCGGCCGTCCGGCGAGAAGCGCGGACGCCGGTAGTGACCGGGATTCTTGGTTACGGTCGTCATGCCGCTGCCGTCGGCGGCGACGGTGCGGATTTCGCCGAGGCGCTGGTCGTTCCAGCTGACGAAGACGATGCGCGAGCCGTCCCGCGACCATGAGGGGAAGGATTGGAAGTCGCCATCCGGCGCCGTCAGCGGCCGCGGCTCGCCGCCGTTGACGCCCTTGACGTAGAGCCGGCCGAGGCTGGCGAACACGACCTGTCGACCGTCGGGCGACAGCGTCGCGAAGCGCGGCATCTTGGTGGTGAAGCTGTCGCTATAGACATTCACCTCGGGCCGGGGCGGATCGACGACCGCGCGCGTATCTGAGACCGAGAAGGGGATCTCGGCATGGCCGGAGCCATCGGCGTCGATGCGATGGATCTTGCCGCCCGCCCAGAAGACGATCGAGCGGCTGTCGGGCGTCCAGTCCATGTTCGGATAGACGCCGTGCACCGCCCAGGTCTCCTGCATGTCCTGGTCGAGGTCGTCGTAGATCTTGCGCTCCGCGCCCGACTGCAAGTCCTTGATGTAGAGCTTGGACTTGGCTCGCTCGCGCTTCACATAGGCGAGCCAGCGGCCGTCCGGCGACGGCGTCGGGCGCACCGCGCCGCCCGGCCCGCCGGCTACCTTGGTCCGCTCGCCCGTGTCGAGATCGTAGCGGTCGATCGCGAACAGCTCGGCATTGGAGTTCTCGGCATATTCGAACATGTTGCCGGGCGTGGTGGCATGGCTGAAATAGATGCTCTTGCCGTCCGGCGTGAACATCGGCTCGCCCAATTCCTTCTGATACTGCTTGTTCGGCCGCTCGACGAGCGACACGCCGTCGCCTCCGCCGATGTGATACATCCAGATTTCGCCGGTGCCGAGGGAACGGCCCGTGGTGAAATGCTTGCGCGCCGCGATGTAGTTTCCGTCCGGGCTCCAGGTGGCATTGTTGAGGAGGGTGAACTCCTCCTTGGTCAGCTGTCGCCGGTTGGAGCCGTCGACGTTCATGATCCAGATATTGTCGCCGCCGCCGCGATCCGAGGTGAAGGCGATCTTGCTGCCGTCCGGCGAGAAACGGGGCTGAACCTCATAGGGGATCCCGGCCGCGATCCGGGTCGCCGCTCCGCCGGTGATCGGGATAGTGTAGATGTCGCCCAGAAGGTCGAAGGCGATGGTGCGGCCGTCGGGGCTGACGTCGAGGTTCATCCAGGTGCCCTCGGTAACGTCGATCTTGACCGGGCGGGTTTGCATCGGCGGCGCGGCGACATCCCATTTCTTCTCGTCCTTCTCCGCGGCGAGCGCGGTGGTGGAGAGCAGGAAGAGTGATAGGGCGGCGATGCCTTTGACCATGAAGATATGCTCCCGGACGCGCCAGGACGGCGCTGATGCTGGTGAGATAGGAAGGCAAGACGGTGCAATATCGCGGCGCACCGCGCAAGCTGCGGTTT
This sequence comes from Sphingosinicella humi, assembly GCF_003129465.1. Classification (NCBI taxonomy): domain Bacteria; kingdom Pseudomonadati; phylum Pseudomonadota; class Alphaproteobacteria; order Sphingomonadales; family Sphingomicrobiaceae; genus Allosphingosinicella; species Allosphingosinicella humi. Next base: position 1,470,853 of record NZ_QFFF01000001.1, on the reverse strand, counting down.
CGCGAAGGCAGCGCCGTGGCGCTCAGCCGGCCTGGGGCTCCGAAACGAGAGCGGACGGCAGCAGGTCGTTGACCGGCGTGAGCGGCGTCGGATCCGGCCGACGGGCCAGCTCTCCAAACGTCGCGCACAGCGCGGCGGTATCGCCGGTGAAGATATGGTGGGCTATGCGTCTCAACTCGCGCTCCAGCACCGGCACTCGCCCCGCTATGGGCAAGGTCATGTCGTAGACGGTGGCGGCGGAGGCGAGGTGGCGAGTGAACAAGAGCATTTCCGGATCGCAATACCAGCGGATGAACGGCCCCTCTTCCTCGGTCAGGAATTCGTTGAGCAGCGCCCGTAGCGCCGCCTCCCGGTCAAGCCGCTTCATCGGCTCGGGCAGGGACGGGGTGACGATCACGACGCCGCTTTCTGCGCAGGTGCGCACGCCCAGCGCCGGCTCGCACTCTGGCGTCGCCTCCTCCGGTTCCTCCCAATAGACGACCCGGCCGCTCCGGGCGAAGCGGCTCATCAGATATTGAAGCCTGTGAAATTCGAAATTCCAGCGCAGATGCGAGAAACAGATCAGCGAATGGCCGGGTGGCAGGGAGAGGGAGGAAGGCACCTCGGAAGAGGCGGCGAAGTCGAACACGAAAACCCCTGCATTTTAAAGGTTTTCTCGTAACGTAGAGAAGGCGGGGCGAGTTCCGGGGAATCCGCCTGACCAAGCTTTGTATGGGACGGTTGGAGCGCCTCAGTCGCCCAGCGCCGTCCTCAGCTCGTCCAGCCATGGTCCGGCAACGCCATCCGACGGCGCACGCCAGTCGCCGCGCGGGCTGAGGGAGCCGCCCATCGAGACCTTGGGCGCGTTCGGCAGCGCCGAGCGCTTGAACTGGCTGATCTGGAAGAAGCGGAACAGGAACACCTCCAGCCATTTCCGGATGGTGGGAAGGTCGTATTCGCGCTTCAGATGCTCGGGATAGTCGATCGGCCACAGGCCTTTCGAGGCGTCGTGCCACGCCTGCCAGGCGAGGAAGGCGACCTTGGACGGCGGCTGCCCGGCGCGAAGCGTGTGGAACAGGAAGAAGTCGTGCAGCTCGTAGGGGCCGATCCGGTCCTCGGTGCTCTGCATCTCCTCCTCGTCATCCGCCGGCACCAGCTCCGGAGAGATTTTGGTGGAGAGAATGGCGTCGAGCACCTCATTGGTCGCCGCGTCGAACTGGCCGGACCGCACGCACCAGCGGATGAGATACTGGATCAGCGTCTTCGGCACGCCGGCGTTGACGCCATAATGGCTCATATGATCGCCGACGCCATAGGTGCACCAGCCGAGCGCCAGCTCGCTGAGGTCGCCGGTGCCGACCACGAAGCCGCCGCGCTGGTTGGCGAGACGGAAGAGATAGTCGGTGCGAAGCCCCGCCTGCACATTCTCGAAGGTGACGTCGTAGACCGGCTCGCCCGAAGCGAAGGGATGGCCCATATCGGTCAGCATCTGCCTGGCGGCCGGGCGGATGTCGATCTCCTCGCCGACAATGCCGAGCGCCTTCATCAGCTTCCAGGCATTGCCCTTGGTCGTCTCGCCGGTGGCGAAGCCGGGCATGGTGAAGCCGAGCACCGTCGAACGCGGCAGCTTCAGGAAATCGCACGCCTTGGCGGCGACGATCAGCGCGTGGGTTGAATCAAGCCCGCCCGAGACGCCGATGACGAGGTGCTTGCCCGAAGTCGCGGTGAAGCGCTTGGCGAGGCCCTGCACCTGGATGTTGAACGCCTCGTAGCAATCATGGTCGAGCTGCTCGGGGCGGTTCGGCACATAAGGGAAACGGCGAATGCGCCGCTCGAAGCCGATATTTTCCAGCACCGGCTTATGCTCGAAGGAGACGCGGCGGAACGCCAGCTCCGGATGTCCCCTCGCCGCGGCGTTGTCGTTGAAGGTGCCCATCCGCATCCGCTCAAGCCGGAGGCGCTGGACGTCGAGGTCGGCGACGCACAGCTCCGGCTCCAGATCGAAACGGCCCGATTCCGCCAGCAGTTCGCCGAGTTCGTAGATCGATCCCTGACCGTCCCAGGCCAAGTCCGTCGTGCTCTCGCCGGGGCCGGAGGCGGCGAACACATAGGCGGCGCAGCATCGCGCGGACTGGGCGGCGGAGAGCAGCTTCCTCTCATCCGCCTTGCCGATGGTGATGTTGGACGCGGAGAGGTTGCAGAGGATCAGCGCCCCGGCCAGCGCCCCCACCGTCGAAGGCGGCTGCGGCGCCCAATAATCCTCGCAGATCTCGACGTGGAAGATGAAGTCCGCGAGGTCCGAAGCGGCAAAGGTGAGGTCGGTCCCGAAGGGCGCCGTCTGGCCCGCCAAGGCGACATCGAGGCCGGTGAGGCCGATGCCGGAGGCGAACCAGCGCTTCTCATAATATTCGCGGTAGTTGGGCAGGAAACTCTTCGGCACCACGCCGAGGATGCGGCCACGCGAGAGGACGACGCCGCAATTGTAGAGGCGGCCGTTCCGGCGGACAGGCGCGCCGACGATGAGAACCGGCGAGAGCCCGAGCGTCGCCTCGCACAGCCTTCCGATTCCCTGTTCGACCGCGTCGAGGAACGCCTCCTGGAGATGAAGGTCGTCGACCGCATAGGACGACAGGTTGAGCTCGGGAAAGACGACCAGGTCGACGCCCCGCCGATCGGCTTCCTCTGCCTGCGCTATCGCCTGATCGACATTGAAGGCGACGTCGCCCGCCGACGCCGTCGGCGTCGCGGCGGCGGCGCGGACGAAGCCGTGGCGGTGGATCGCCTCGAAGGGTGGCACCGTCGCCATTCAAAGCATCTCCGTCATCATCTCGATCCCGACCCGCATGCACTCGACCCGCGTAGCACCTCTGCCGATCGGCCCGAAATGCTCTTCGCGATGGGCCGTGATCCGGCCGCCCCGGGCGCAGGCGAAGTGCACCAGGCCCGGCTCTTCGCCCTTGTCGGCATAGCCGGTGACGGAAAGGGCGATATTCGCCTTCGATCGCTCCAGCGCTCCTTCCGCCATGGCGATCGCCACCGCCCTGGACACCGCCCCTTCCCGCTTGATGAGGTCCAAGGGAATGCCGAGCATCTCCGCTTTCGAGTCATCCGTATAGGTGACGAAGCCCCGTTCGAAGGCATGGGCGCAGCCTTGGACGTCGGTCAGCAGCGACGCCAGCATCCCGCCCGTGCAGCTCTCCGCCGTGGCCAGCGACAGCTCGCGCTCGCACGCCTTCTCCAGCAGCCGCAAGGTCGCCTTCTCGATCTCCTCGTCCAGGACGGGCGAAAGGGTTTCGGTTTCCGACACTTTTTCCTTTCCTCCGGCCCCGGCCACAGGGAACCGGCCGCTTGCCCCGAATGTTCCCATCCCGAAATCAGGAGGCACGAAATGGCTAATCAAAGCAAGCAGGATGCAACGCATCTCCTCTCCCAGGACCACCGGGAAGTGGAAGCGTTATTCGCCAAGTTCGAGAAGGCGAAGGGCAGTTCGGAAAAGGAGAAACTGGCGCGGCAGATCTGCACCGAACTGAAGATCCACGCCATGATCGAGGAGGAGATTTTCTATCCGGCCCTGAGGGGCAAGATCGAGGACGATGCCCTCGACGAAGCGATCGTCGAGCATGATGGCGCCAAGCTGCTGATCAACGACATCGAAGCGGCCGAGCCTGACGAGCAGTTCTACGACGCCAAGGTGAAGGTGCTGCAGGAAGAGATCGAGCATCACGTAAAGGAAGAGGAGAAGATGCAGGGCAACATCTTCCAGCAGGCCCGCGCCACCGACATCGATCTTGAGGCGCTGGGCGAACAGCTCGCCGCCCGCAAGCAGGAGCTGAAGCAGAAGGCCGAGACCGAGGGCCTGCCGCCCGCCCAGCCGATCGCGGTGGAGGCGGTCTGACATGGTGAGCTGGAACCGCAAAACGGCGCTCGCCACGGGTTTCGGGGCCGCTCTGGCGGCCGCAGGCGGCTATGTCGCCGCCCGGATGATCCGCCATCGCAATCACCGTGAGCGTCCCGCGCCGGCGCTGACGCACGGCCGTCCCCCCGGCCCGGTCGGCGACAGCGGCAATGTCCGGCCCGCGGGACGCGAGACGATGCGAGACCCGCCGCGCCGCTGGGACGAAGTCGACGAGGCATCGGACGAAAGCTTCCCGGCGAGCGACCCGCCCAACCTCAGCAAGCATGTCGATTGATCAAACCTCGGCGCCGCCCTCGGGCGGCGCATCCTTGTCCGGTCCGTCGTCGAAGATCATCTCCCGCGCCAGGGCCAGCTCGCGCATGGCGCGGGCGGTACTAACGCCCCATACGATATGGGCCGCGATCATCAGGACGTTGCGGCGCGGCGGGTGGTTCGTGGCGGGCTTCAGCAGGCGCGCCGTGGGTATCCAGCCCATATAGCTCGCCAGCCACACGCCCACCCCGGCGATCCCGCCGCTCACCGGCCCCATCGCGACATTGGCGGCGCCCATCAGCGCTCCGGTCGCCGCGCCGTAGGCGAAATGGGCGGCCGTGGTGACGTCCTTGGAAAGTTCGTTCTCGGCTTCGGTTCCGGCATCGCCGGCCGCTGAATCGACGATCTCGCGGGGCGTCAGCGGATAGCGTTGCTTCGCCGGCAGCTTCTCGTGCATGCGCCGCATCGCCGCCGTCATGGCCAGCGTTCCGGCAAAGCCGGCGATGGCGCCGGTCAGCAGGCGGCTGCCGAGCTTTGGGCTGTTGTCGCTCAAAATCGAAATCTCCGGTCTCGCGATCATCACCCCGAAGATCGCCAGCGCCGCAATAGAGGCCGGAAAGCCGCATGCGGAAGAGGCTTCGTCAGAGATCGACTCCGGTGGCGATCGCCTCCAGCTTGCGTAGGCGCTCGCGGATGTCGGCCATTTCGATGCGCAGGCCCGACGAGGTATCATCCTCCGGCTCCGGCTCCGGCTCCGGTCCGGAACGGTCGGCGGCGATCTCGTAGCGCTTGAGGTCGAGCCAGCCGCGCCAGCCTCTGAGAAGGGCGACGCTGACGATCGAGGTGATGGCGAGGGCGGCGGCCGCCCAGACGAGTGCGGTCATAGGAGCTTTCTATTCGTATCTGAGCGCTTGGATGGGGTTGAGGCGGGCGGCCCTGAAGGCGTGGCCGGCGACGGTTCCGATCGCGATGGCGAGCGCCAGCACGCCCGCCGCCAGGAACGGCGTCGGGCCGAGGTCGATGCGGGCGTCGAAGCCGTTCAGCCAGTCACGCATCGCCCACCAGGCGAGCGGCCAGGCGATGAGGTTGGCGAGCACGACCGGCTTCGAGAATTGCCAGGCGAGCAGGCGGACGATGTCGCGCACCTTGGCGCCGAGCACCTTGCGGATGCCGATCTCCTTGGTCCGCCGCTCGGTCGCGAAGGAGGCGAGGCTGTAGAGGCCGAGGCACGCGATCACCACCGCCAGCGCCGAGAAGGCCGCGAACAGCGCGCCCCGCGCCCGATCGGCCTCATAAACTTCGGCGACGATATCCTCGGCGAACCGCCCCTGAAACGGAATCTCCGGCTCAAACCGGCGCCAGACTGCGTTGAGGCCGGCCATCACCTCGCCGGGCTTGGCGGCGGCATAGCGGACCATGACCTGGTCGGTGCGATCGGGATCGTAGCCATAGACCAGAGGCTCGATCGCGTCGCGGGCTGTGCGGATGCGGGTATCTTCGACGACGCCGACGATGGTCGAGGGGATCATGTTGTCGCCGTCGATGCCGACCTTGATCGTTTGGCCGACCGCCGCCGCCGGCGACTGGAAGCCAATCAACGCCGCGGCCGTCCGATTGACGACGACGTTCAGCCCGCGGGCGGCGAGCTGTGCCATCACCGCCGCGTACCCGGCTTCGTCCGCGTCGTAGCCCGGGCGCAGCATCCGGTCGTTCGCATATTGATCGCCCAGGAAGCGGCCCGCGAGCAGCGGCACATCCATGGTCCGCAGGAAATCGGTGTCGATGCCGTAATAGCCGATCGACAAATCCTCCGGCGCGCCGGGCGCGCGCACCGCCAGGATGTTCTTGTTGGTCGCGGCGAGGCCGAGATTGGTGCGCCCCGCCGCCACCACGCCGGGGATCGCCAGCATCTCGCGGCGGGCCACCTCGTACCGGCTGCTGTCGCCGGCGAAGCGCCAGGCGGAATCGATCTGGATCAGCCCGTCGCGGCGATAGCCAGGATCGATCGTCTCGACATAGCGCGTCTGCGAATAGATCACCGACGTGCAGATGATGAGGCCGATGGCGATGGCGAACTGGAGCAACACGAGGGCGGTCCTGAGCCGGCCGCTGCCCGGCGTTTCGGCCGAAGACTTGTTGGCCCTAAGCACCGCCGCGGGCTGGAAGCGGCTCAGATACAAGGCCGGATACAGCCCACCGAGAATGCCGACGGAGGCGAACAGCACCAAGGCCGGGACCAGCATGCCGTCTCTGCCCAAATAGGCCATCTCCAGGTCGGCTCCGATCCAGGCGCCCACCCAGGGTACGGCGAGCTCGACCATCGTCAGCGCCAGCAGCATGGCGAAGGCGGTCAGCACCAGGGATTCGCCAATCAGCTGGGTTATGAGCTGGCCACGCCTCGCGCCGAGAACCTTGCGCAGCGCCACTTCGCGGGCGCGCTGAGTGGCCCTGGCCGTCGACAGGTTGATGAAGTTCATCACCGCCATGCCGAGCGTCAGCAGCGCCACTATGGTGAAGGTGGCAAGCGCGCGCGGATCGCCGCCGGGCCGCAGCGCATTCGATTGGGCGGGGCCGAGGTGCACGTCGCCGATCGGCACCAGCTCCAGGTCCATGATGTCGGCCTGCGAGGAGGGTTTGCCGTCGATTATCTGGGGCGCGATCGTGCGCTTTTCCCAGGCGGGAAGAGCGGCATTGATGGCGGCCGCGTCGGCGCCGGCACGCAGCTTCACATAATGCTGCTGGTTCATATTGCCCCAACCCTTGGCGCCGGGGAGCCAATCATAGTCGCTGGGATTGTAGTGGTAGACGATGGCGAGCCGCAGGCTTGAATTCTTCGGCAGGTCGCGAAGCACGCCCGTGATCAGATGGTCGCGCTTGCCTTCCCCTGCCCCCAGACTCATCGTTTGGCCGACGACGTCGGTGGTGCCGAACGCCTTCACCGCCTCCGTTTCAGTGAGCACGATCGAATTGGTGTCGCGCAGCGCGCTCGCCGCGTCTCCATGCGCGAACGGAAGCTGGAAGATCTCGAAGAAGCTGGGATCGACCGAGGCGACGTCGAGGAAGATCGCCTGGCCGTCGCGCATCGTCACGGTCTGGCCATTGCTCATGACCGTGAGCGCCTCGATCTGCGGGAACCCTCCCTTCAGCCTATCGCGCACCGGGAAGGGGCTGTTCTGCGATCGCGTCACCGGCTGCCCCGGCTCATGCCAGGTCGCCTGCACCTGATAGATGCGCTCGCTGTCCGGCAGCCATTGGTCATAGCTCGACTCGTAGCGGACGTAGAGGAGGATCATCAGGCAGGCGGCGATCCCCAGCGCCAGGCCAACGATATTGATGAAGGCATAAGCCTTGTTTTTCGCCAGCGCCCTGAAGCCGACCGTCAGATAGTTCCTCCACATGCCCCCGTGACTCCTTCTCCTATTCGTAACGCAGCGCGTGGATCGGATTGGCGCGAGCGACCTTGAGCGCGTGTCCGGCGATGGTGCCGATCGCGATGGCGAGGGCGATGATGGCCGCGAGGACGAACGGCGTCAGGCCGAGGTCGATGCGGGCGTCGAAGGTGTTGAGCCAATCGCGCATCACCCACCAGGCGACGGGCCAGGCGATGAGGTTGGCGATGATCACCGGCTTGGAGAACTGCCAGGCAAGCAGGCGAACGATGTCGCGTGACCGAGCGCCCATCACCTTGCGGATGCCGATCTCCTTGGTGCGCCGCTCTGCAGTGAAGGCGGCGAGGCCAAAGAGGCCGAGGCAAGCGACGATGACGGCGAGCACGGCGAAGCCGGCGAAGATCGTCGCGCGGGCGTCCTCCGCCTCGTAGAGCTCGCCGATGATCTCCTCGCTGAACTTGGCGTCGAACGGCACTTCCGGCGCCATCCGCTTCCACACCCCCTCGATCCGGTCGCGCACCGCGGCGGGATTGTCGCTGTCGTAGCGGACGAGCAATTCGTTCACGAAGTTGGGCGCGTAGAAGAACATGATCGAGTCGATCGGCTCCCGCACCGAGCGGAAGCGGGAATCCTCGACCACGCCGATGATCGTTACCGGCACCATGCCGCCATATTCCGGGTCGACGAGCGCGGCCTTCAGGGTCTTGCCGACGGCCTGTTGCGAAGAGGCGAAGCCCATGCGCTTGGCCGCCAACTCGTTGACGACGACATTGGCGCCGCGCGCAGCGAAGGCCTGCTCGGCCGCGGGATCTTCGGGGAAGGGACGCTCGGAGCTGTCGGCGGGCCGATTCTCGTCGAAGGTGCGGCCGGCGAGCAGGTCGATGCCCATCGTCTCGAAGAAACCGTCATCGATATAATATTGGCCGATGTTGATCGGCTGGTCGCGGCCCGGCAGCTGGACGCCCGTGTTGCTGCTGTTGCCGGTGGCGATGCCGATGGTGGTGCGGCCGGTGCCGACGACGCCGTCGATCTTGCCGATCTCGCGCATCAGCGGCTCGACGACCGGTTCGAGCTGGCGGCGACCGATGCCGGCGATCTGGATCAGGCCTTCGCGATTATAGCCCGGGTCCGCCGTGCGGGCGTGGACCGTCTGGAGGTAGACCACCGCCGTGCAGATGATGAGGCCGATGGAAACGGCGAACTGGCTCACCACCAGCACGTTGCGCAGTCGGCCGGTGCCCTGCGCCTCGGCGGACGACTTGTTGGCCTTCAGCACCTGGGCCGGCTGGAAGCGCGACAGGTAGAAGGCGGGATAGATGCCACCCGCCGCACCGACGACGAGCACCAGCGCCAGGATCGGCAATATCAGGCCGCCTTCGCCGAAATAGTTGAGCGCCAGATCCGCTTCGAGGAAGTTGGAGATGACCGGCAGCGCCAGCTCCGTCATCGCCAGGGCGAGCAGCATGGCGAAGGCGGCGACCAGCACGGACTCGCCGATGAACTGAACGATGAGCTGCTTGCGATTGGCGCCGAGCACTTTCCGCAGCGCCACCTCACGGGCCCGCTGGCTGGCGCGGGCGGTGGCGAGGTTGGTGAAGTTGACGCAGGCCATGCCGAGGATGAGCAAGGCGACGATGGCGAAGGTGATGATCGAGCGGCGATCGTTGCCGGGAGTCATCGCGCCGTCCTGGGCCTCGCCGAGATGGACGTCGCGGATGTTGACGAGGCCGAAATCGGCCTGGTCGCCCTGGTTGAAGCGCTGCCCGCCGAAGAACTGGTCGGGGATGTTGCGCTTCTCCCAGGCCTGGAGCTGGCTGTTGATCGCCTGCGGATCGGTGCCGGGCTTCAGCTTCACGTAGACATGGCCGGACTGCCAGCCGAAGGAAGTGAGGAAGTCGGGATTGTCGGCCCAATAGGTGGCGGGATCGTAGCGCGCCGCCATGGTCAGCTTCACATGGCTGTTCTTGGGCGGATCCTGGATGATGCCGGTGACGCGATAGTCGGTGTTGACGCCCTGGGCGACGACGGTCAGCGTCTGGCCCATCGGATTCTCGTTGCCGAAACGTTTCTCAGCCTCACTCTCGGTCAGCACGATCGAACCCGGCTGGGCGAGCGCGGTCCCCGGATTTCCCTGGACGAAGGGGAATTGGAGGATCTCGAACAGCGGCCCGTCGACGAACTTGAAGTCCTCGACGTCGAACGCTTCGCCGTCCTTGATCACCACCGGACCCGACCACTGCGCGTAGACGATCTGATCGATCTGCGGAAAGTCCTTCAGCAGCGCCTGCTTGGTGGCATAGGCCGCCATCTGGAGGTTGCCCTCCTCGCCCGTGTCGGGATCGGTGTAGTAGGTCTGGAACTGATAGGCGTTCTCGGACCCGGGCAACGCCTCGTCATAGGTGAGCTCGTAGCGCACGAAGAGCAGCAGGATCAGGCACGCGGCCATGCCGATCGCCAGCCCCAAGATGTTGATCAGGGCATAGGTCTTGTTCTTGCCGAGAGCCCGGACACCGACCGTCAGATAATTGCGCCACATATCTTGTTTTTCCTACTCGTAGCGGAGGGCGTTGATGGGGTTGGAGCGTGCCACCTTGAAGGCGTGGCCGGCGATGGTGCCGATGGCGATGGTGAGCGCCAGGACCGCCGCCAGCACGAAGGGACCGGGGCCGAGGTCGATGCGCGCATCAAACGTGTTGAGCCAGTCCCGCATCGCCCACCAGGCGATCGGCCAGGCGATGAGGTTGGCGATGATGACCGGCTTGGAGAATTGCCAGGCGAGCAGGCGCACGATGTCGCGGCTGCGCGCGCCCATCACCTTGCGGATGCCGATCTCCTTGGTCCGCCGCTCGGCGGTGAAGGCGGCGAGGCCGAAGAGGCCGAGGCAGGCGACGATCACCGCCAGCAAGGCGAAAGCGGCGAAGGTTTGCGCGCGCGCGTCCTCGGCCTCGTAAAGCTCGCCGATAATGTCGTCGCTATATTCGGCCTTGAACGGGACGTCGGTGGTGATGCCCTTCCACATCTGCTCGATGCCGGCCCGCACCGCCTTGGGATCGCCATTGTAGCGGACGATGAGGTGGGTGTGGCCGCTGTTCCAGTTGGTGAACATGATCGGGTCGAGCGGCAGCTTCACCGAACGGAAGCGGGAGTCCTTGACCACGCCGATGATGGTGACGGGCACGAGCCCGATCTCATTGTCGACCAGCGCCGCCTTCAAAGTCTTGCCGACGGCGTCCGCCGGGCTCTTGAAGCCCAGCCGCTGCGTCGCCAGCTCGTTGACCACGATATTGCCGCCGCGCTGCGCCATCGCCCGCTGCGACTCGTCTTCGGGCGGATAGGGCAGCGTCATGTCGTCCATCGGCCGCGCTTCCTGGAACCAGCGGCCGGCGGCGAGGGTGATGCCCATCGCGTCGAAGAAGCCCTCGTCCACCTGATAGTTGCCGATGGTGATCGGCTCCGGATTGCCCGGGACCATGAAGCCGGTGTTGTTGTTATTGTCCGTAGCGACGCCGATGGTCGTGCGGCCGGCCGCGACCACGCCGGGAACCCGCTTCGCCCGCTCGGCGATCGCCTCGCCCTTGTCGATCAGCTGGTAGCGGGAGAGCTCCTCGACCTGGAGGATGTTGTCGCGGTTGTAGCCCGGATCGACGGTGCGGGCGTAGACGGTCTGGCCGTAGATGATGGCCGTGCAGATGATGAGCCCGATCGACACCGCGAACTGGGCGATCACCAGCGCATTGCGCAGCCGCCCGGTGCCGGGCGTTTCGGCCGACGACTTATTGGCCTTCAGCACCGAAGCCGGCTGGAAGCGAGACAGGAAGAAGGCGGGATAGAGGCCTCCGAACACGCCTACGATCGTCACCAGCAGCAGCACCGGAATGAGGATGCCGCCGGTGCCGAAATAGGAGATGGAAAGGTCCGCCTCGAGGAAGGCGGCGAACGGCCGGATGGCGAGCTCGACCATCGCCAGCGCAATCAGCATCGCCACCACCGAGACGATGATGGACTCGCCGATGAATTGCATGATGAGCTGCCGCCGCGTCGCGCCGAGCACCTTGCGCAGCGCGACTTCGCGGGCGCGCTGGCTGGCGCGCGCCGTGGCGAGGTTGGTGAAGTTGACGACCGCCATGCCGAGGATCAGCACCGCGATGATCGCGAAGGTGACGATCGTGGTCCGATCGTTGCCGACGGACATAGCGCCCGCCTGCGCCTTGCCGAGATGCACGTCCTCGACGTTGACGATGTGCCAGTCCTGGTCGTCGCCGGCGTTGAACCGCGCCTCGCCCGAATTCTGGTCGGGGATGTTGCGCTTCTCCCAGGCCGGGAAGCCGGCTTCGACCGCCTGCGGATCGGCGCCGGGCTTCAGCTTCAGATAGATGTGTCCGTTCTGGCAGCCCCAGCAGGTGAGCACGTCCGGCGTGTCGAAATTGTAGCCCGGATAATCGAGCCTCGCGATGCCGGTCGTCTTGAAATGGGTGTTCTTCGGCAGATCCTGGAGAATGCCCGTGATGCGGAAATCGCGCGTGATGCCGCGCGTGATCATGGTCAGCGTCTGGCCCACGACATCGTCGGTGCCGTAAAGCCGCCGCGCCTCGCTCTCGGTCAGCACGACGGTGTTGACCTGGCCCAGCGCGTTCGCGTCGCCGCGCTTCAGCGGCAGCGGCACGGTTGCGAGGAAATTCCCGTCGGTGAAGAGGAAGTCCTCGCTCGACGTGGCTTCCCCGTTCTTCAGGAAGACGGGATTGTTGTTGAAGAGGTAGACCTGGCTCTCGACCTGGGGAAAATCCTTCTGGATCGCCGCGCCCGACGCCCAGGGCGTCATCTGGAGGAAGGTTTCCTCGCCCGTCTCGCTCGATTTATACCAGCTCTGGACCTGGTAGATCCGCTCCGCGTCCGGGATCCACTTGTCGTAGCTCATCTCGTAGCGGACGTAGAGCAGGATCATCAGGCACGCCGCCATGCCGATGGCGAGGCCGAATATGTTGATGAAGGCGTAGGTCTTGTTCTTGGCCAGCGCCCGGATTCCCACCGTGAGATAATTCCGCCACATCGCGACCATCTCCTCCAAGCCCGCATCGACAGCGGGCGTGAATGAGGACGGGTGCCATGACCCAACCCGTCCCCACCCCGATCCTCCGCCGTTTCAAGCGACGGAGGTGAAAGCCTTATGCGGCCCGGCGCCGCTCCTGCAGGATGCGGCCGTCGAGCATGTTGACGACGCGGCCGGCATAATCGGCATGTCCCGGCGAGTGGGTGACCATGACGATGGTCGAACCTTCCGCGTTCAGGGACTGCAGCATCTTCATCACTTCCTCGCCATGATGCGTGTCGAGGTTGCCGGTCGGCTCGTCCGCGAGGATCAGCTTCGGCTCGGCGATGAGGGCGCGGGCGACGGCGACGCGCTGCTGCTGGCCGCCCGAAAGCTGGCTCGGCCGGTGCTTGGCGCGGTGGCCGATGCCGACCTTGTCCATCACCTCGTCCGCGCGGCGCCGGCGCTCGGAAGCGGGCACGTCGTGATAGAGGAGTGCGAGCTCCACATTCTCCCGCACGGAAAGCTCGTCGACCAGGTTGAAGCTCTGGAAGATGAAGCCGAGATTTTTCTTTCGGACGTCGGCGAGCTTCGCTTCGGGAAGCCCGGCCACTTCCTCGCCGTTGAAGACGTAGGAGCCGCTCGTCGGGCTATCGAGCATGCCGATGACGTTGAGCAAGGTGGACTTGCCGCAGCCCGACGGACCCATCACGGCGACGAACTCGCCGTCCTCGATCTCGAGGTTGATGCCGTCGAGGGCCGTCGTTTCGACGGTGTCGGTGCGGTAGACCCGCGTCAGATCGCGCATGCTCAGCATTAGACCAGCTCCTTCTTATTCAGATTCGAGGTCGAGCCGATCCTTGTCGGCGAAACCGGTATAGGGTGAGGTGAGGACCTTCTCTCCGGGCTCCAGCCCTTCGAGGACTTCGATATAATTGGAATTGCGGCGGCCGAGCCGGACGGGGCGCTTCACCGCCTCGTCGCCGTCGGGCGCCACGACGAAGACCCAGCTGCCGCCCGTCTCATTGTAGAAGGCGCCGTTGGGGATGAGCAAAGCCGGGGCGGGATCGCCCAGGGTCAGCTTCGTCTGAAGCGTCTGGCCGCGCTGCACATCCTCAGGCGCCTGGCCGACGAAGTGGAAGTCCACCTCGAACGTGCCGTTCCTGACCTGCGGATAGATTTTCGCGACCTTGAGGTTGTAGGTCTTGCCGCCCCACTCGGCGGTCGCCTTCTGCCCCGGCTCCACACGGCCGAGATAGAATTCGTCGACCTGGGCGACGAGCTTGTTGCCGGCCGTATCGATCTGGCCCAGCCGCTCCCCCTGACTCATCGATTGCCCGACCTGGATCGAGAAAGCAGTGAGCTGGCCGGCGACCGGAGCGCGAATGTTCAGCGCGTCGAGGGTCGAGCGGGCGATCTGGAGGCTGTCCGCCAGGGACGCGTTGGAGGCACGGAGCTGGGCGAGCTGACTCGTTTGCAGCCGCTCGTCGGTCGCCTGGGCGCGCTGGACCACCTCATAGCGCTGTCGGGCGGCCTCATATTCATCACGCGTGTCACGAAAGACCTTGCCGGCGACGAAGCCCTTATCGGCGAGCGGCTTCTGCAGATTATATTGCCGCTCCGCCTTCTCGGCGGTGAGCCGGGCCTCGATCAGCGCGCGCTGGTTGGAGAGGCGGGTCTGCGACAGCGCCAGCTCCTGGCTGCGCATCGAGTTGAGCTCGCGCGAGACGTCGGCTTGGCGAGCGAGCAGGTTGAGCTGAAGGTCGGAGTTGGAGAGGACGGCGAGGAGTTGTCCCTTCTGGACCATGGCGCCGTCCTCGACGAGCACCTCCTCGACCCGGCCGCCCTCGATCGCATCCAGATAGACGCTGACCAGCGGGGTGACGCGGGCACGCAGCGGGAGGAAATCATCGAAGGTGCCGCGCTCGACGGTGGAGATCGTCACTCGATCGGCGGCAACCGTCTGGGTGTCGGCGCTGGGCGCCATCGTATAGAAGCCGGTGGCGGCAATCAGCAGCACGGCGCCGCCGATGCCGAGCTTGACCTGCTTCGACAGCCCCTTTTTCTCGACGACCCGATCCATGCCGCCGCCGCTAAGCGGCTTTGCCTCGACGTCCGACGCCTTCATCTTGATCACACTCATCAAAAGGGAACCTCCCACCCTTTCAAGGCAAGGGCCGTGCCAGATCGGCCGCGACTATCTCCCCGAGGCGTCGCTTCGGCGTCTGACGAGGCCGTCTGTTCGTTTCCGGACAGTGGCTGTTCGGCTGCGGACAAAAGGGTTCAGGCCAGCGACGGCTTGCAATCGGTCGAGACCACGCCCGTGGCGAGATTGGTGCAGACCTTGCCGACCATCACGCTGGTGGCGGGGCAGGTCCTCTTCGCCTGAACGGGTTCGAGCGCGGCGAAGACCAGGGTCAGCGAGAGCAGCATCCAGACGGCTGCCCCGGCGATGGAACGAGTGTTGGTCATTTCACGTCTCCCCGAAGAAGATTTCTTCAGCAGCTTTCTTCCAGCATCAGCCGTGCCAATCCGGGAGAGGCCCGGAAAACCGCCATTCCGCGGCTTCGCTGCGGCGGCGCCCTCCTGCCATTCTGTTCGTTTCCGGACGACAGGCGTTCGGCCGCGGACAGGCTGGCATGGAAATTGTTTGTGCCCCATCATCCAGGGTTTAGGAGTCGGAGCCGTGAAGCGGGGATCCACATTCGCGCGATGCATCATCATCGATGATGATCCGGACATATTGCTGTCGGCGCGGCTGCTGCTGCGCGACCTGTTCGAGGAGGTCGCCGTCTTCCAGGCGCCGGAAGAGGCGATGGCGGCCATGGAGGAGCGGCTGCCCGACGTCATCCTCCTCGACGCCAATTTCGGCCGCGGCGCCACCAACGCCGCCGAGGGCTTCCACTGGCTCGGCGAGATATTGAAGCGCGATGCCGATGCGGTGGTGGTGATGATCACCGCCCATGGCGGCGTGCAGATCGCGGTCGAAGCGATGAAGCGCGGCGCCACCGACTTCGTTTCCAAGCCCTGGTCGAACGAGCGGCTGCTGGCGACGGTCCGCACCGCCGCGGCCCTTCGCAACTCGCGCGAGACGGCGAGCACCGAGCGCAGGCGCGCCGCCGCCATCGCCCAGCCCCCCAGCGGCGAGACGCCGCTGCTGGGCAAGTCGCCTGCCATCCAGCGCGTCTTCTCGCTGATCGAGCGCGCCGCGCCCACCGAGGCCAATGTCCTCATCCTCGGCGAGAACGGCACCGGCAAGGAGCTGGTCGCGCGCGAGATTCACCGTCGCTCCCGCCGAGCCGACGGGGTGCTGGTCTCCGTCGATCTCGGCGCCGTCGCCGAGAATCTGTTTGAATCCGAGCTGTTCGGCCATGTGAAGGGCGCCTTCACCGACGCCCGCGGCGACCGCGTTGGGCGTCTTCAGGCGGCCGACGGGGGCACGCTCTTCCTGGACGAGGTCGGCAACCTTCCGCTCCACCTGCAGCCGAAGCTTTTGACGGCGCTCGAGCAGCGGCAGGTGATCCCCGTAGGGTCGAACAAGCCGGTGCCGATCGACATCCGCGTCGTCGCCGCGACCAACCTGCCGCCGGAGCGGCTCGCCGACGAAAGCCTGTTCCGCCAGGATCTGCTGTTCCGTCTCAACACCGTCGAGATCGAGCTGCCGCCGCTCCGCGAACGACGCGAGGACATTCTGCTCCTCGTCGATCATTTCATCGCCGTCTATTCGAAGAAGTATGGTAAGCCCGAGCGAGCCCTTCCCGACGACGTGGCGATGGCGTTGGAAAGCTATGACTGGCCGGGCAACGTCCGGGCCCTGCGCCACGCCGCTGAGCGCGCCGTGATCCTAGCCGGCGAAGATAGCTTCACCGTCGAGGATTTCTCCCTGTCGCGGAGCGGCGCGCCGAAAACCCCACCAACCCCGGCGACCGCCAACGGCGGCGATCTCAATCTCGATCGGGCGGAGCGGCACATGGTCGAAGCGGCGCTCAAGAAGCACGCCTACAATATCTCGCTTGCCGCCGCCGAGCTCGGCCTCACCCGCGCCTCCCTCTATCGCCGCATGGACAAGCATGGGCTGTGAGAGCGCCCGCCATGGGCTTTAAGCGCCGCTTCATCCTCGGCCTGCTGTGGCGGGTGATGGTGCTGCTACTGGCGGCTTTCCTGTTCGTCTGGTCATTGAGCCTTGAGGGCCTCGGCGCGGCGCGGCTCCTCGCGGCCCTGCTCTGCGCCGGCGCGATCGCGGGCCTCTGGCGCTTCATCCAGCGCACCAATGTCGAGCTGGCGCGCTTTGTCGATGCGGTGCGCTTCGGCGATTTCTCACAGAACTTCACCCACCGCCATGAAGGCAGCGGCTTCAGCGAGTTCGGCGAAGCGTTGGAGGAAGGCATGCGCCGCCTCCGCGACGAGCGCCTTCGCCTCAGCGATGACACCCGCTTCTTCGAGGCTGTGCTCGACGACGCGCCGACCGCCCTCCTCACCATCGATGCCGAAGGCAAGGTCGAGCTCGCCAACAAGGCCGCCCGCCGCCTGCTCGTCCGCCATAGCGGCGTTCGGATCGAGGATTTCGCCGAATATGGCGATGCCTTCGCCAAGAGCCTCGCCGACGCCTCCGTCGGACGGCCCCGGCTCGTCCCCTTGACCATCGACAGCGTGCCTCAGACTGCGATGATCAGCGCCGCGCTGGTGCACCGCCTCGGCAGCCGGGTCCGCGTGGTCGCCATACAACCGATCCAGGGCGAGCTGAACGCGGTCGAGATCGCAGCGCAAAGCGACCTGGTGCGCGTCCTCACCCACGAAATCATGAACAGCATGACCCCGGTCACGTCGCTGGCGCAGACGGCGGCGGGTCTGATGGCCGAGGTCGACAAGGGCGACGACCGCGACATCGCCGATGCACGAGCGGCGGTCGAAACGCTCGCCCGCCGAGCCGACGGCGTCATGCACTTCGTCGAAAGCTACCGCCAGATCAGCCGCACCCCCGAGATTCGGCGCCGCGTCTTCGAGATTCTGCCCTGGGCGCGCGAGCTGGAGGCGCTGTTCCGCGCCGGCGAGGCGAGCGCCGGCGTCACCTTTGCGCTCGAGGTCTCGCGCGACGACCTCACCATAGACGCCGACCCCGATCTGTTGGCGCAGGTCCTCATAAATCTGATGCGCAACGCCGCTGAAGCCGCCAGGGCGCACAGCGACGCACCGGCCGTGTCGCTATCCTTCGCCGAAACCCGAAGCCGGCGCGTCCAGATCGAGGTGGCGGACAATGGCCCCGGCGTGCCGGAGACGCTCCGCCACGACATCTTCCTTCCCTTCTTCACGACCAAGGAGAAGGGGACCGGCGTGGGCCTCAGCCTCGCCCGCCAGATCGTCCTCGGCCACCGCGGCTCGATCGATCTCGCGACCAGCGAGGCTGGCGGAGCGTTGTTCCGAATCCTGATCTGAGCCGGCTAAAGACTGGCAATCTCGTCCGCCGGAACGGGATCGGCAAGGCTAAGCCCATCCAGGATGCGCGCCGTTTCATCGCGCACCATCAGCATCACGCGGTGGAGGCGGCATTTCTCTTCGTCGATGCAGTTGGTGCATTGCTCATAGGCGAGCCGGCTGGCGCAGGGCAGCAGCCCCAGCGAACCGCGCGTCAGCCGCACGATCTCGCCATAGCTGATCTCGCTCGGCGGTCGCGCCAGCCAATAGCCGCCGTCGCGCCCGCGCCGGCTGCCGACCATGCCTTCCCGGCTCATCTGGGAGAGCATCACCGTCAGGAATTTCGGCGGGATATTCTGCGCCTCGGCGATCTCCGCGAGCTG
Organism: Sphingosinicella humi; assembly: GCF_003129465.1. Classification (NCBI taxonomy): domain Bacteria; kingdom Pseudomonadati; phylum Pseudomonadota; class Alphaproteobacteria; order Sphingomonadales; family Sphingomicrobiaceae; genus Allosphingosinicella; species Allosphingosinicella humi. The sequence continues at coordinate 1,452,496 of NZ_QFFF01000001.1, read as the reverse complement.
CACCGGCCCTTCCCCATAGCGGTCGGCGAGATGGAGCAGCGCCCTTATTGTATACCGCGTTCGTTGAGAAAGCATCGGCCGCTCATGAACCCAAGCCGCGTTCTTGGCAACCGGTCCGCTAGAGGCCTTTCAGCAGCAGGCCCGCGAGGGCTGCCGTTCCGATGAGCGGGAGGATGCCCATCCTGAACCCCAGAGCCGCCACCAGCGCCGCAGCGGAGAGAAGAGCCGCCAGCGGATCGAGGCTGCTCCATTCGGGCAGATCAAACCGTAGCGGCCCCAGGCGCCGCTCGCTGACGGCACCGAACAGATAGTGGAGGGTGAACCACAAAGCGAGGTTCAGGATAACGCCCACGACCGCGGCCGTGATGGCGGAAAGCGCGCCGGCAAGGGCGCGGTTCTCGCGGAGGCGCTCGATATAAGGCGCGCCGGCGAAGATCCAGAGGAAGCAGGGAACGAAGGTCACCCAGCTGGTGAGCAAACCGCCCAAGGTCCCCGCCAGAAGCGGCGGCAGCCCCCCCGGATCGCGATAGGCGCCGAGGAAGCCGACGAACTGGGTGACCATGATCAGCGGCCCCGGCGTTGTTTCGGCGAGGCCGAGGCCATCGAGCATCTCGCCGGGCGCGAGCCAGCCGTAGGTTTCGACCGCGGCCTGCGCGACATAGGCGAGAACAGCATAGGCGCCGCCGAACGTCACCACCGCCATCTGCGAGAAGAAGAGGGCGATGTCGGCATAGACCCCCGCTTCCGCAGCGACGAGCGCGGCCACGGGGACGAGCCATAGCATCAGAAGCAGGGCCGGCAGTCCGAGCCGGCGGCGCGCCCGCGTCCGGGCGTGAAGAGGCAGGGCCGTTCCAAGGGCGCTCTCCGCATCGCCCAGCGACGTCCCTCCGCCCCCTGCGTACGCGCCCTGGACGAAGGCTCGGCTGCCGCCCTTCGCGGCGGCATAGCCGATCAGGCCGGCGCCTAGCACGATGAGCGGGAAAGGCAGGTCGAACAGGAAGATCGCGGCGAAGGCGGCGGCCGCCACGGCGATGCGAGCGCGGTTGCCGAGTGCGCGGCCGCCGATGCGGATCACCGCCTGGAATATGATCGCAAGCACCGCCGCCTTGAGGCCAAAAAACAGGCCCTCGATCGCACCGACATTGCCGTAGAGGACGTAGACCCAGCTCAAGGCCATGATCGACACGAGGCCAGGGAGGACGAACAAGGTGCCGGCGACAAGGCCGCCTTTCGCTTTGTGCAGCAGCCAGCCGACATAGATGGCGAGCTGCTGCGCCTCCGGTCCCGGCAGCAGCATGCAGAAGTTGAGCGCGTGGAGGAACCGCGCCTCGCCGATCCATTTCTTCTCCTCGACGAGGATGCGGTGCATCACCGCGATCTGCCCCGCCGGCCCGCCGAAGCTGAGCAGCGCGATCCGCACCCACACGCGCACGGCCTCCCCGAAGGCGATGCCATGATCCGGCGGCGACGCGGGGCTCTTGTCCACCAGCCCAAATGAGCCGCGCCGAAGGCGACCGCAAGGACTTTGCGCCCGGGACTCGCACGCGTTCAGATCAGGCGATTTGCCACCGACGAACGCGGCCCACCTGTCCCATATCGGGATTGCGCAGCACTCTAGTTTCGGATTGACTCCGTAACGATTTGTAAATGCTGGGTGATTTTATGCCTAACCAAAGATGATGATTTTAGGTTTACGCGACTTTAACCGAAAGCTATGTTGCCCAAGGATTTCACAGGGAGGAATTCACATGGAAAAGAAGGAACAGACCGTCGTGGTCGAGCTCACCGAAGCCGAAATCGCCGCCGTCGCGGGTGGTAAGGTTCTGGAAGGCAACACCGGCGTCGAAGGCTAAACAGCCTCAAAAATAGAAGTTCGAGGGCCCAGCGGCGAAAGCCGCTGGGCTTTTCTGATTCCGGCTCTCAGCTGAACACCGTGAAACCATCCATTTTGGGTAAGAAAAAGGAAAGGCTTTCTCGCTAGAAAATCTGGGGCGGAAAGGAGCGACCAGATTGAGCCCCGACAAGGGCATCAACCTCCGCATGGCACGACGGCCCGAGGGAGATGCCATCAACATGCTCATCCGGTTAGCAAACGGGCTAACAAGGCGCGCTGGAGCGATCATTGTCGCGGCAGCTTGCGTGGTGGGCGCTACTATCGAGCTCACGGGGGGGGCGGCGGCGCTAGAAAACTCCCTTGAGGAATTTCGTAGCGATCTCCTGAGAAAACCGGTTAGCGGCGAAACTGTGATCGTCGAGATCAGCGGGCGCAGCCTCTTGGAGGTGCATCCTTGGCCCTTCCCCAGAAGCATCCACGGTCAGCTTGTAGACAAGCTACGGCAAGCTGGTGCCCGTCAAATCTTATTTGACATCTCCTTTACGTCGCCGGCGAGCGATGTCGAACAAGACGTCGCGTTTGCCAAGGCGCTTGAGCGCGCATCGGAGCGTGTTGTCCTGCCGGCCGTTCTTGAGAGCGCTCCCGAGCTTGGCCCTCGGATCGAAAAGATGCCCGCCCCAATTCTACGCCCGCATGTACAGGTCGCGTCGATTTGGATTTCGCTCGATGAAGACGTATACGCGCGACGTCTTCCATACAGTGTCGAGATTGCCGGGGCTCAGCGACCGTCACTGGGTACATACCTCGCCAACCAGCCGAGCCGCCGTACTGATTCATTTCTGATCGATTGGTCCTTTGATCTAACCTCGTTTCCCACCGCCAATTACGCCGACGTCCTGACCGGGAACGTCGATCCAGGATTTTTCAGTGGGAAGAACGTCATTGTAGGTGTCACGTCGAGCACGCTCGGGGATCGCTGGACCGTGCCCAGCCATGGCCGTATTCCAGGTCTATTCATCCAAGCGGCGGCGTCGGAGACACTCAGACGCGGCCGCCCTGCCCCCCTCGGCGACTGGCCCGCTCTAGCGGGTGCAATTGTGTTTATCAGTCTCTCGCTGGCTTTTCGTAGAATGGTGGTCCGGTTGCTCGCTATGGCAGTGGGCATGACAATGCTGGTAGCGACCTACGTCCTGCTCCGGGAATTCACGCCGCTGATCTTGGGGACCGGCGCAGCGTTCTTTTCACTTGCGACCGCGATACTGCTTCAAAGCGCCGCCGGCATTGCGAGCAGCGTGATGTCGCGCCTGACGCAGGACCCTGGAAGCAATTTGCCGAACATCACGGCCATGCGGCTTTCCGCGCCTACGCCGGGGATCACCGTCGCGGTGCGTCTGCGCAACAGTGTTGAAACGGCCGCGCTACTGGGCGCCGACGTTCAGCGCGAGCTGTTGCGCAAAGTGTCCGCGCGCCTTTCGCTCGCTGCGTCGGGCGCGGCCGTGTTCCAGGTCGACGATCACAGCTTCGCCTGGCGCGCCGAGGGCAGCTTCGATGCGACGATCGAGTCGATCGAGGGCCTTCACGCCATCTTGGCGAGCGGCGTGACCGTCGGCGGCTGCACCGTCGACGTGACCGTCAGCATCGGTGTCTGCGAAGAGTCAGATCTCGATACGGACGCGGCGGTGACGGCGGCGCTGCTAGCCGCCGAGCGCGCGGCGCAGCGCGGCCTCAACTGGGAAAAATATGTGGCCGATGACGACGGCAGTTGGCGGCTGTCGCTCCTCGGCGATCTCGATCGGGCAATCGACCATGGCGAGGTATGGGTCGCCTACCAGCCGAAATTCGACCTCGCCACCCGGACCCTCATGGGTGCCGAGGCGCTGGCGCGCTGGTCCCATCCCGAGCGCGGCGATATCCGGCCCGACCTGTTCATCCCCATCGTCGAGGAGAATGGCCGCATCGAGAAGCTCACTTTGCACGTGCTTCATCAGGCGATCCGCGACTTCTCGGACCTCGACGAAAACCTGTCCGTGGCGGTCAACATCTCGATGCGGATGATCGGCCGGAACCGGCTCGTCGAGCCGATCCGGGCCATGCTCGAGAGATATCATATGGACGCTCAGCGCCTGACGCTCGAGATCACCGAGTCGGCCGCCCCGGCCGGCGAGGCGGGCATCCAGGAGCTCAATCGGCTGCGGGAGCTGGGGGTCAATATCTCGATCGACGACTATGGGACCGGGCAGTCGACGCTCAGCTATCTGAAGACGCTGCCGGCGACCGAGCTCAAGATCGACCGCAGCTTCGTCCAGCTCATCCGCAGCAGCAAGAGCGACGCCACCGTCGTCGACTCCACCATCAAGCTCGCCCACGCGCTGGGCCTCCGGGTGGTCGCGGAAGGCGTCGATTCGGAGGAGACCCTCGCGCTCCTCGAGGCGATGGATTGCGACATCATCCAGGGCTTCCACATCGGCGAGCCGACCCCGCTCCACGCCTTCCTAGCGCGGCTGCCCACGCCCAGCCATCGGGCGGCCTCGGCGAGCTAGCAAGGCTCAGGGCGGGACGACGCAGGAGAAGGAGTGGCGGAGCGGGAGGGATTCGAACCCTCGATACGGTTTTGCCGTATACTCACTTTCCAGGCGAGCGCCTTCGACCACTCGGCCACCGCTCCGCATGTCCCGGAAGGGACGCCATCTAGTGGCGTCGGGGCTTCAGGGCAAGCTAGCGCGCAAATGCGTCGATCCTTTTCGCCAGATCGATATCGCGGCGGGTGAGGCCGGCGGCGTCGTGGGTGGTGAGGAGGATGTCGACCCGGTTCCAGACGTTGGACCAATCCGGATGATGGTTGGCCGTCTCGGCGGCGAGAGCGACGCGGGTCATGAAGGCGAAGGCTTCGCTGAAGTCCGCGAACTTGAAGCTCCGCCTGATCGCATCGCGCTCCGCGTCGAAGGTCCAGCCGTCCAGCTCTTTCAGCGCCGCCTCGCGCTCCGTCGCCTCGAGTTTGGGCATGGTCGTCTCCGTTACTGGCGCCCTCCGCCGTTGCCCTCTATGTCCCTTTTCGTGAGCGAGGGTCAAACCTATGCGCCCGATAGGGGCATGTTCGAGCGGCTGGCGGACGAGGCCGTTCAGCGCCTGCCCGAGCCGTTCCGGCGGCTGCTCGACGGCGTCGTCTTCCGGATCGAGGAGTTTGCCGAGGAGGAGGTGCTGCGGGAGCTCGGCATCGACAATGCGTTCGACCTTACCGGACTCTATACCGGCCGGCCGATCGGCGAGCAGTCGTCGATGCTGTCGGGCGAGCTGCCGGCGATGATCCACCTCTATCGCCGCCCGTTGCTGAACGAGTGGGCGGAGACCGGCGTCAGCCTCGAAGCGCTGGTCACCCATGTCATCGTCCACGAGGTCGGCCACCATTTCGGCTTCTCCGACGACGACATGCACGCGATCGAGGATGCCGCCGGGTGACGGCGGGTCCGTTGCTCCGGATGGAAAAGGTCGCCTGCCGCCGTGGCGGGCGGCTGCTGTTCGAAGCGCTCGACCTGGAGCTGGAGCCCGGCGCGGCGGCGATCGTCACGGGGCCCAACGGCGTCGGCAAGTCGAGCCTGCTGCGGATCGCCGCCGGGCTCCTCAACCCCGCGTCCGGAACGGTCGAGCGGACCCAAGCCGCGCTGGCGGACGAACGGGCGGCGCTGGACGAGCGACTGACATTGAGCGGGGCGCTGAGCTTCTGGACGAGGCTGGACGGATCGGCCGCCACGCCCGGCCTGGCGGCGATGGGCATAGCCCATTTGGCCCCGGTGCCGGTGCGGATGCTGTCGACCGGGCAGCGGAAGCGTGCCGTGCTGGCGCGGGTGGTGGCGAGCGGCGCGCCGCTCTGGCTGCTCGATGAGCCGGCCAACGGGCTGGACAGCGACGGGATGAAGCGGCTCGTCGGCGCGATGGCCGCCCACCGGGCGCGCGGGGGCGCGGTGCTTGCCGCCTCGCACCAGCCGCTGGCGCTGGAAGAGGCGCAGCGGGTGGCGCTGGGATGATCGCCCTCGTCCTTCGCGAGCTGAGGCTGGCAGCGACCGGCGGCCACGCGCTGCTGCCGCTGGTCTTCTTCCTGCTGGTCGCGACGCTCTTTCCCTTCGCGGTCGGGCCGGACGCACCGCTGCTGGCCCGGACCGGCGGTGGAGCGCTGTGGATGGCGGCGTTGCTGGCGGCGCTGCTGCCGGTCGAGCGGCTGGTCGAACCGGATCAAGTGTCGGGCGTGCTCGATCAGCTGGCGGTGCGCGGGATGAGCGATGAGGCCGTCGCGCTCGCAAAGCTGATCGGCCATTGGCTTAGCTTCGGCCCGCCGCTGATGCTTGCGGCAATCCCTGCGGCGGCGCTGATGAAGCTGCCGGCGGGCGTTGTCGTCCGATTGGAGCTGGGGCTTTTGGTGGGCACGCCAGGGCTAGCCGCGCTGACCCTAATGGTGGGTGCTCTCACCGCCGGTCTCAGGAGCACGGGCGCGCTGGCCGGGCTGTTGATGCTGCCGCTCGCCGTGCCGCTTCTCATCTTCGGCGCCAGCCTCATCGAGCGCGGCAACGACGCCAGTGCGCTGAAGCTGCTGGCGGCCGTTTCGCTGCTGCTCGTGGCGCTGGCACCATTCGTGGCGGGAGCGGCCATCCGCGCGGGAAGGGATTAGGGTTAGCGCCGATTCCGTTCGTCCCGAGCGTAGTCGAGGGGCGTGTGTGATGAGTCCGTGCCAACGCCCCTCGACTTCGCTCGGGACGAACGAGTTTACGAGGCCAGCGTCCCGCTCAATCCCGCGACCACCTAGCGAAAATTGCGGTGGGGAGGAGGAGACCCCTTGCCTCCTCGCGTACCGCCATGTCTCCCATTTCCACTCGCCCGCCGAGATGGCCCGTCGCCTGTCGCAGCAGCTCGCCGATGGCCAGGGCCGACATACGCACTGCGTAGACCGTGAGGACCAGGAATCGGCTGTCGGCGTCGAGCAGCTTCGCGCAGTCGGCGATGAGACCGGGAAGGCCTTCCTCCAGCTTCCAAACCTCGCCGGTGGGCCCGCGGCCATATTTGGGCGGGTCGAGGATGATGCCGTCGTAGCGGCGGCCGCGGCGGACCTCGCGGGCGGTGAACTTGGCGGCGTCGTCGACGATCCAGCGGATGGGGCGCGCCTCCATGCCGGACAGCGCCGCATTCTCCTTGCCCGCTTCGACCGACTTCTTGGACGCGTCGACATGGACCAGATGGGCGCCGGCGGCAGACAGGGCCAGCGTGCCGACGCCGGTATAGCCGAAGAGGTTGAGCGCGGTGGTGCCTTCCCCCAGCCGTTCACGCATCCACGCCCATTGCGGCGCCATGTCCGGGAAGAAGGCGAGGTGACGAAAGGGGGTGCACTGGCTGCGGAAGCGGACGTCCTGCCATTCCATGTCCCAGCCTTCGCGCGGCACCGGACGCGCGAATTGCCAGCGGCCGCCGCCTTCCTCGTCGGAGCCCGGGATGAACTCGCCGTCGGCGTCCCACGCGTCCAGCGCCGGCGCCCACATCGCCTGCGGCTCCGGCCGAATGAAGCTATAGGGGCCGTAGCGCTCGAGCTTGCGGCCATTCCCTGAGTCCATGAGGCCGTAATGGCTCCATGGCTCCGCGACGAGGGTTGAGAGGCTCACGCGGCGCGGGCGGCGGGCACGCCGATTGTCGCCCGGGCGCGGGGGCCGCTCAGCATCTTCGAGCCGGCGGCGCGGACCTCGTCGACGGTGACGGCGTCGAGATCGGCGATCACTTCGGAAGGCTCGACGAGGCGCTCATAGAGAGAGAGCATGCGGGCGACATAGCCGGCCTGGCCCCAGCTCGACTCCAGGGACATGAGCAGGCCGGCCTTGGCCTGGGTGCGAGCGCGGTCGACCTCGCGCGGCGTGATGTCACGCGCGGCCTCGGCGACGATCTCCTCGATCAGCTTGGCGGCGGCAGCCGATTGCCGGCGGGCGGTGGCGGCATAGATGGCGAGGAGGCCGACGTCGCGCCAGGGCATCAGACTCGCATAGACCGAATAAGCGAGGCCCCGCTCCTCCCGCAGCCGCTGGAACAGGCGCGACGAGGCGCCGCCGCCGATCGCGTCCGCAAAGAGTCGGGCGGCGTAATAGTCGGCATCCAATTGGGCGGACCCGGCGAGGGCGAGGGCGAGATGGGCCTGATCGCTCGACGCGCGGCCGACGCGATCGCCGCCGGTGAAGCGGGCGCCTTGCGCCTCGTCGATGCCGCCGCCTGGAAGCTCCGAGAAGTGCCGCTCGGCAAGAGCGACCAGCTCGGCGTGATTGACCTTGCCGGCCGCGACCAGGGCGAGGCCGCCGGCCCGATACTGGCTTTCCCGCCAATCGTGGAGATCCTCGACCGAGATAGCGGCGATGGTCGCCTCGTCGCCGAGGATCGAGCGGCCGAGCGGCTGGTCAGCGAAGGCGGCGGCCAGCAGGTCGTCGAAGATGATGTCGCCGGGCGTGTCCCGCGCTTCGCCCAGCTCCTGCAGGACGACATCCTTTTCGCGTTCGAGCTCCCGCGGCTCGAAATGCGGGCGGAGGATCATGTCGGCGATCAGCTCGACGCCGAGCGGCACATGCTCGGCCATCACCGTCGCCATGAAGCTGGTATTGTCGCGATCGGTGGCGGCGTTGAGGTCGCCGCCCACATCCTCGATCGCCTCGCTGATCTCGCGCGCCGAGCGGCCGCCGGCGCCCTTGAAGACCATATGCTCGTAGAGATGTGCGAGGCCGTTGAGCCGCGCCAGCTCGTAGCGCGAGCCGGTATCGGCATAGAGGCCGACCGCCGCCGTTTCGACTCCGGGCATTTCGCGGGTCGCGACCTTGAGACCGTTCGGCAGGAGAGTGAGCTGCATCATCTGCGGACGGACTTAGGACGCGTGGTTGGTAGGGGCAACCTTCCCCCCGCCTTTGCGTCTCAGCGCCAGCAGGTAGATGACGGCGGCGGCAGCGGCGAAGAAGAACCATTGAATGGCGTAGAACAGGTGATTGTTCGGGATGTTTTGCGCGAGCGGAATAGCGCTCGGTTCAAGCGGCGGATCCGGCTCGCTCACAATGAGCAGGGGCGGCTGCTCGTTGAACCTTAGAACCGGCCCGACAAATGTATGGTCGCCAGGCTCCAGGATAACCACCTGCGGCGCCTTAGACCAGCCCAAGTCTACCGTCAGTACTCCCATCTCGCCCTCGGCCAGCATCGCCTCACATGGCACGAGATAATGATATCCAACCATGTCATCCTGATTCCGTCCGGCCCGCGCTTCTGGGTTTTCGCTAATCCGGCAGTCGATCGAAATCGGCGGCCCCGCCCCATAGGCCTCAGCTTGCGCTATCAGCGCCTCCTTCCACTCCTTCCGCTCCAGCTGCCAGACGCCGAGACCGATCATGACCGCGACGGCGGCGGCGACGATCAGGCTGGGAAGGACCGGCAACCGCATCAGTCGCTGATCCGGCCTTCGCGGGCCTTGTGCCGATATTCGAGCGTGAGCAGCGCCGCCTTGGCCAGGCGAAGCAATCCAAGAACCGCGGCGAGGGTGACGAGCGGCCAGAGAAGGAGGTGAAGCCACAGAGGCGGCGCGGCCGCCAGCTCGAGCGTGATCGCGAGGCCGGTAACCAGCCCCCCGACGATCAGGATCAGGAAGGCGGCCGGCCCGTCGCCGACGTTGAAGGATGAGTAATCGAGCCCGCAGGCGCGGCAGCGCGGAGCGAAGCGGACGATCCCGTCGAAAAGCGACTTGGTCCCGCAGCCGGGGCAGAAGCCTTTGAGGGCGGCTTCAGCGACCCCCCTCCCGCTTGCGGGAGGGGCCGGGGGAGGGATTGTCGCTTTCACGGGTTTCGGCCGACAGGCCCTCCCCTCAATCCCCTACCGCAAGCGAGAGGGGAAGTTCATCAGTGATACTCGGCGCCCCACCCGCCCCAGACGTAGATGGCGAGGAAGAGGAACAGCCAAACCACGTCGACGAAGTGCCAATACCAGGCCGCCGCCTCGAACCCGAAATGCTGACGCGGCGTGAAATGGCCCTTGTAGCTGCGGATCAGGCAGACGATCAGGAAGATCGTGCCGACGATGACGTGGAAGCCATGGAAGCCCGTCGCCATGAAGAAGGTCGACGTATAGATATTGTCGCCGAAGCCGAACGGCGCATGGGCATATTCATAGGCCTGGATGAAGCTGAACAGCACGCCGAGGCCGATCGTTACCCACAAACCCTTCTTTAGTCCCTCGCGGTCGCCGTGGATCAGGGCGTGGTGCGCCCAGGTGATCGTGGTGCCCGAGCAGAGCAGGATCAGGGTGTTGAGCAGCGGATATCCGAAGGGATCGAGGACCTTCATGCCCTGAGGCGGCCAAACGCCACCGATCGACTCCACCGCCGGTGGGAAGATCGCGGCGTTGAAATAGGCCCAGAACCAGGCGACGAAGAACATGACCTCCGACGCGATGAACAGGATCATGCCGTAACGCAGGTGGAGCTGGACGACCGGCGTATGATCGCCGCCCTGGGCTTCGCGGATCACGTCGACCCACCAGCTGAACATGCAGAAGAGGGTAGCGATGACGCCCGCGAAGAAGACATAATTGCCGATGGGATGATCGTGCATCCACATGACGGCGCCTCCAAACAGCGCCAGCGCCGAAAAGCTGGTCAAGAGCGGCCAGATGCTCGGCGGCAAGATGTGGAAATCGTGGGTTTTGGCTCCGGCCATGTCTCGTCCTGTTCCTGTCTCTCAATCGTCACCCCGGCGAAGCCCGGGTCCATTCAGACCAGATTGGATTCCAGCTTTTCGCTGGAATGACGGGGTTTCTCTAACTTTGAGCCGTCGGCTCGTCCACGGGATAAAAAGTGTAGCTCAGCGTGATCTCGCTGATGTCCTTGGCGTACGGGTCGTCGAGGATGGCGGGATCGATATAATAGATGACCGGCATCCGGACTTCCTCACCGGGCTGCAACGTCTGCTCGGTGAAGCAGAAGCACTCGATCTTGGTGAAAAATTGCCCGGCCTGGAGCGGCGTCACGTTGAAGGTGGCGGTACCGGTGACCGGCTCGTCAGACAGGTTCTTCGCCCTGTAGAAGGCCATTTTGCGGGCCCCGATCGCCGTGCGCTCGACATGCTTTTCGGGCTGGAACTCCCAGGGCAGCGCGGAATTGGTGTTGGAATCGAAGCGGACGTTGATGATCTTGCCGGTGGGTTGGACCGGGAGATCCGCTTCGTCGGCGCGCTGCGTGGTGCCGGCGAAACCCGTCACCTGACAGAAGAGGCGATAGAGCGGCACGCTGGCGAAGGCGAGGCCGACCATGGCGAGCACGATCAGAGCGGCGATGGCCGCCGTGCGGCCGTTCTTTTGAGCAAGCGTCGTCATTGGTTCACCGTCATCTTGGCGATCGTGATCGCGAACATCAGGATGACGAAGGCACCGAGCAGCCAGGCCATGAGGTTGGCGCGGCTTCTCTGGCGGGCGCGGAATTCCTCGTCGGGGTCGGGCAGGGTCATGCCAGCAACCAACGATCGAGGACGAGAGCGCCGAAAATGGCGAAGAGATAGATGACGGAGAAGGCGAAGAGGCGCTTTTCCGGCTTCATCTCCGAAGGCTCGGTGGCCCGGTTGGCGAGCACCTGGAGCGCCAGGACGATGAAGGCCAGGCTGAGCGCGGCGGCGGCGACGCCGTAGACTGCGCCGGCGAGGCCCAGCGGCCAGGGCGCGACGGCGGCGGCCGCCATCGGCAAGGTGTAGAGCGCGATCTGCTGGCGCGTCACCCTCGGCCCCGAGACGACCGGCAGCATCGGCACGCCGGCATTGGCATAGTCCGAGCGGACGAACAGCGACAACGCCCAGAAATGCGGCGGCGTCCACATGAAGATGAGGGTGAAGAGAAGAAGCGGGAGCAGGGTCACGTCCCCCGTCGCCGCGGCCCAGCCGATCACCGGCGGGAAGGCGCCGGCGGCGCCGCCGATGACGATGTTCTGCGGCGTGCGCCGCTTCAGCCACACGGTGTAGACGAGGACGTAGAAAAGGATCGAGACGGCGAGCACCGCCGCCGCGAGCCAGTTGGTGGCGACGCCCATCAGCAGGACCGAGAAGGCGCCGAGCCCCACGCCGAAATGAAGCGCCGTCTGCCGGTCCATACGGCCGGCGGGCAGCGGACGCTTCGATGTGCGCCTCATCAGCGCATCGATATCGGCTTCGTACCATTGGTTGAGCGCCGCCGCCGCGCCCGCGCCAAGGGCGATGCAGAGGATGGCGGTGAAGGCGAGCACCGGGTGGATCGCGCTCGGCGCCGCGAGGAGACCGCACAGGCCCGTGAAGACGACGAGCGTCATCACCCGGGGCTTCGTCAGCGCGACGAAGTCCCGCCAGTCGGCGGTCAGGGCGCGAGTCTGTTCCAGCACTTGCGTGGTCATATCAGCAATTCCGCCGCCACCCCAGCCAAAGGACTGGGATGGCGGTGGTCTCTCTTCCTTTGTGCCTCAGTCGATCTTCGGCAGCGTCTCGAACTGGTGGAACGGCGGCGGCGAGGACAGCGTCCACTCCAGCGTGGTCGCACCTTCGCCCCACGGATTGGCCGGCGCCTTCTTGCCCGCGATCAACGACCAGAAGACGTTGATGAAGAAGAACACCATGCCGACGGCCATGATCACATAGCCCCAGCTCGCGACCTCGTTCCAGCCGGCATAGGCGTCCGGATAGTCCGGATAGCGTCGCGGCATGCCGTCCAACCCGAGGAAGTGCATCGGGAAGAACAGGATGTTGACGCCGATGAAGAAGGTCCAGAAGTGAAGCTGACCCAGCACTTCGTTATACTGGCGTCCCCACATCTTGCCGAACCAATAGTACCAGGCCGCGAACAGCGCGAACACGGCGCCGAGCGAGAGCACATAGTGGAAGTGGGCGATGACGTAGTAGGTGTCGTGCATGTAGTTGTCGATGCCGCCATTGGCGAGCACGACGCCGGTGACGCCGCCGATCGTGAACATGAAGATGAAGCCCAGCGCCCACATCATCGGCGTCTGGAAGGTGAGGCTGCCGCCCCACATGGTGGCGATCCAGCTGAAGATCTTGATGCCCGTGGGCACCGCGATCACCATCGTCGCCGCGGTGAAATACATCTTCGTGTTCACGTCCATGCCGACGGTGAACATGTGGTGGGCCCAGACGATGAAGCCGACCACGCCGATCGCGACCATGGCGTAGGCCATGCCGAGATAGCCGAAGACGGGCTTGCGGCTGAAGGTGGCGACGATCTGGCTGACCATGCCGAAGCCCGGCAGGATCATGATGTACACTTCGGGGTGGCCGAAGAACCAGAACAGGTGCTGGTAGAGCACCGGGTCGCCGCCCTGGCTGGCGTCGAAGAAGCTGGTGCCGAAGTTGCGGTCGGTCAGCAGCATGGTGATCGCGCCGGCCAGCACCGGCAGCGCGAGCAGCAGCAGGAAGGCGGTGATCAGCACCGACCAGGCGAACAGCGGCATCTTGTGCAGGGTCATGCCCGGCGCGCGCATGTTGAAGATGGTCGTGATGAAGTTGATCGCGCCGAGGATCGAGCTAGCACCCGCCAGGTGCATCGCGAAGATGCCCATGTCGACCGACGCGCCCACCGACCCGCTGGTCGAGAGCGGCGGATAGAGCGTCCAGCCGGTGCCGGAGCCCATGCCGGTGCCGCCCGCCACGAAGGACGAGCCGAGCAGCAGGATGAAGGCCGGCGGCAGCAGCCAGAAGCTGATGTTGTTCATGCGCGGGAAGGCCATGTCCGGCGCGCCGATCATCAGCGGCACGAACCAGTTGCCGAAGCCGCCGATCATCGCCGGCATCACCATGAAGAAGATCATGATGAGGCCGTGATTGGTGATGAGCACGTTCCAGAAGTGCAGAGCCTCGTCGAACGAGGCGGCGCCCGACCAGGCCTCCAGATACTGGACGCCCGGCTCCATCAGCTCCCAGCGCATCAGGCCGGAGATCGCCCCGCCGATGATGCCCGCGATGATCGCGAAGATCAGGTAGAGGGTGCCGATGTCCTTGTGGTTCGTCGACATGAACCAGCGCGCGAAGAAGCCCGGCTTGTGGTCCTCATGCGCAGGCGCCTCATGGGCGTGGTCCGCCTGGAAATAGGCGGCGTTGGCGGTCGTGTCGGTCATCATTCAGCCTCGGTGGGATTGACGGTCGCGGCCTGTTCGACGGGAACGGCCGGGCCGGTGGCGTTCACCAGCGTCGGTTCGGGGATCTGGGGCGTCTCGGTCGCCGACGTGTCGTCGATCGCGTCCGAGGCGGTGACGGGCGCCGGCGCCGCGCCGGGCATGGTGCCGCCCTGGGAGGCGACCCAGGCGGCGAACTGCGCCGGCGGGACCACTTCGACGGCGATCGGCATATAGGCGTGACGCGCGCCGCACAGCTCCGAGCACTGGCCGTAATAGACGCCGGGCCGATCGACCTTGAACCAGGTCTCGTTGAGGCGGCCGGGAACGGCGTCGATCTTGGACCAGAAGGCCGGAACGGCGAAGGCGTGGATGACGTCGTTGGAGGTGACGATCAGCTTCACGGTGGCGCCGGCGGGGACAACCATCCGATTGTCGACCGCGAGCAGCCGCGGCTCGCCGCGGGCCTTTGCGTCCTCCTCGGACAGCATGTTGGAGACGACCTCGAAATCGCCATGGTCCGGATACTGGTAGGTCCAGTACCACTGGTTGCCCATCACCTTGACGGTGAGGTCCGCCTCGGGCGGGGAATATTGGTTCGCGAGCAGCCGGATCGACGGCACCGCGATGATGACGAGGATGATGACCGGTACCAGCGTCCAGATCACCTCGATCATCGTGTTGTGAGTCGTCCGCGACGGCTCCGGATTGGCGCGGCGGCGATAGCGGACCACGACCCACACCATCAGGAACAGGACGAGGATCGAGATGGCGGCGATCACCGGCATCAGGATCACATCATGGAACCAGGCGGCTTCTTCGCCGATGCCGGTATACTGATCCTGCAGGCCCATGCGGCCGTCGGGCTGGCCGACGCCGGGCTCGGGCATGATGTTGCTGGCATAGGTGCTCTCCGCGACCGTGGCGTCGCTCGGCTCCTCGGGGTTCACCGCCGCCTGGTCGGGCGAGGCTTCTTCCGGCTGGGCCGGAGCGGCCTGCGAGTCGGCCACCAGCGACTCGGCGACGGGCGCCGGCTGGGTATTCTGGGCGAACGCCGAGGCGGGTGAGAGGCCGAGCGCGGCTGCGACGGCAATTAGCTTGATTAGAGTCTTCATCTAAACCCCTTGGGCCCGGACCAAAAGGAGCGGGCATGGATTCGGTCGCGGACGGTAAAGGTTGGCGGCCTTATAGCAGCGGAAATGCGCGCCTCAAGTCCGTGAAACTTTTTGGCTAAAGCTTGATGAGGAAGGCACACCGGCCTATCTGCCCTCGGGCAAGGAGCGAGCGGGTATTTGGGTATGAGTGAAGAAGAGATTTTGGCGGAATTCCGGGCCGCGGACGCGCTGCTGGAGGGGCATTTCATATTGTCCTCCGGCCTCCACAGCCCGCGCTACCTGCAATGCGCGCGCGTGCTGGCGGACCCGATGCGGGCCGCGCGGCTGGCCTCCGCGCTGGCCGCGTCGATGCCGCGCGACATCCGCAGCCAGATCGAGATTGTCGTGTCCCCGGCCATGGGCGGCGTCATCGCCGGCCATGAGATGGGCCGTGCTCTAGGGGTCGAGGCGATCTTCGTCGAGCGGCCCACCGGCACCTTCGAGCTTCGCCGCGGCTTTCGCCTGAAGCCGGGGCAGAAGGTGCTGCTGATGGAAGATGTGGTCACCACCGGCCTCTCCTCGCGCGAGGCGATCAAGGCCGTAGAGGAAGCGGGCGGCGAAGTCATCGCGGCCGCGGCGCTGGTCGACCGCTCCAGCGGCGAGGCCGATCTGGGCGTCCCCTTCTTCCCGCTGGTCAGCATCACCGTGCCGACCTATCCGGCCGACGCCCTCCCGCAGGACCTCGCCGCCCTTCCGGCCGAGAAGCCGGGGAGCCGGAAGGCGGCGTGATCCTCCGAGGCGCTCAGGACGGACTCCGCCTTGGCGTCAATGTCGATCATGTCGCGACGATAAGGAACGCGCGCGGCGGCGACCATCCCGATCCGGTGCGTGCCGCGTTCGCCGCGGCCGATGCGGGCGCTGACGGCATCACCGCCCATCTTCGCGAGGACCGCCGGCACATCACCGACGACGACATCCACCGGCTGATGGAGCGCCTCACCATACCGCTCAATCTCGAGATGGCGGCAACCGAGGAAATGCTGGAGATTGCGCTCCGCCACCGTCCGCACGCCGCCTGCATCGTCCCCGAGAAGCGCGAGGAGCGGACCACCGAGGGCGGCCTCGACGCCGCCGGTCAGCACGACCAACTCGCGCCGTTCGTCGCCCGCCTCAACGAGGCGAGCATCCGCGTCAGCCTGTTCATCGAGCCGGAGCCCCGTCAGATCGAGGCCGCGATCCATCTCGGCGCGCCGGTCGTCGAATTTCACACCGGCCTCTACGCCCATCTGGAGGGCGAGGCGCGGACGGCCGAGCTTCGCCGACTCGCCGACGCGGCCGCGCTCGCCCGGAAGAACGGCATCGAGCCGCATGCCGGCCATGGCCTCACCTTCGACAATGTCGCGCCCGTCGCCGCCATCCCGCAGCTCGCCGAGCTCAACATCGGCCATTTCCTGGTCGGCGAGGCGATCTTCACCGGTTTTGAAGCGAGCGTCACGAGAATGCGCGCGCTAATGGATGAGGCACGGGGATGAGCGTCACTCGTTATCCCGGCGCAGGCCGGGATCTCAGGACAAGAAGTCACCGCGGGTCTCCACGAGACCCCGACCTTCGCCGGAGTGACGGCCTGTTGGGGCCGTCATGATCATCGGCATCGGCTCCGACCTCTGCAATATCGAGCGGATCCAGAAATCGCTCGACCGCTGGGGCGAAAAGTTCGAGCGGCGCGTCTTCACCGACGTGGAACGAGCCAAGGCGGCGAGCCGCCCGCACACCCGCGCCGGCACCTATGCCAAGCGTTTCGCCGCCAAGGAGGCCTTTTCCAAGGCGGTCGGCACCGGCTTCAAGCGCGGCGTGTTCATGAAAGATATAGGCGTCGTCAATAAAGCGTCGGGCCAGCCGACGCTTGCGCTGACCGGCGGAGCGAAGCAGAGACTTGACGCCATGACCCCGGAAGGCCACGCCATTTCCATTCATTTGACGATGACCGACGATCATCCCTTCGCCCAGGCTTTCGTCATCATTACCGCCAGCCCCCTAGAAGGAGCCCAAGGGTGAGCGAGAGCGATCCCGCCGTCGCGATGACCGATAGCGCTTCAGAAACCGAGGAAGCCGCCAAGAAGAAGGGCGGCACCGACTGGTGGGGGGAGATCAAGGCGATCTTCTGGCTGATCCTGGCCGTGCTCGCCTTCCACAGCTTCATCGCCAAGCCCTTCTATATCCCCTCGGAATCGATGATGCCGACGCTCTTGAAGGGCGATCGGCTGGTGGTGAGCAAATTTCCCTATGGCTGGTCCTGGGTGTCGCCCAGCTTCCACATCCTTCCGCCGAGCGACGGGCGGCTGTTCGGCTCGCTCCCGGAGCGCGGCGACATCGTCATCGTCACGCCGCCGGGCCAGACCTCCGACTATATCAAGCGCGTCGTCGGCCTTCCCGGCGACACGATCGAGATGATCGACGGCCACCTCATCATCAACGGCGTGCCGGTGAAGCGCGTGGAGTTGCCGCCGGCGATGATCCCGATCGACGAGAACATCCCCTGCTATCCCGATGAATTCGGCGAGCATCGCGTGACCGGTCCGGATGGCCAGCGTTACTGCCGCCTGCCGCTCTATCGCGAGACGCTGCCCAACGGCGTTTCCTACGACACCATCGACATGGGCTATTCGGAGGTCGACGATTTCCCGCGGATCCGAATCCTCGAGGAGCATGTGTTCCTGATGGGCGACAATCGCGACAAGTCGGCCGACAGCCGGGTGAGCGCGGATCGGCAGGGCCTGGGCGGCCCCGTGCCCTATGAGAATATCGGCGGGCGGGCCGAGTTCATCACCTTCTCGCTCGATGGATCGTCGGAATATCTGAACCCGATCAGCTGGTTCACGGCGCTGCGCGGCGGCCGCGCCGGCGACTCGCTCCATCCGGACGCGGCCGCGCCCGCGCAATGAGCGATGCGCCCGGCCGCCGCGATGTCGAGGAGCCGGGCCCGACGGAGTTTCGCGACCCGCTGATCCGTCAGGAACTGAAGCGGGCGAGCGTCTGGCTCGGGCTTGGGCTGCTCATCTTCGCGGTCGCTTTCCTGTCGCAGCCGCTGCTGCTGATCCTCGGCGGCCTCGTCTTCGCCTCGATTCTCGATGGCGGAACGCGCCTTCTGGGCCGTGTGCTGCCGATCGGGCGCGGCTGGCGCCTCACCATCATCACCCTGCTCGCCATTGCGTTCCTGGTCGGAACGATCGCGCTCGCGGGCATGCAGATCGCGCAGCAAGCGGGCAATTTCCAGGAGGTCATCACCCGCCAAGCCAACCGCGCGCTCGAATGGGCAGCGAGCTTCGGCTTCGTTCCCGGCGACATCAGGATCGAACAGATATTCGAGCAGGTGATGGGCTCGCTGGGGCGCCTCACCTACGCCGTCACGAACGTCATCGGCGCGGCGACCAGCCTGTTCCTGATCATGGTCATCGGCGTGTTCATCGCCGTCGAGCCGCGCCTCTACGAGCGCGGCGTCGGCTGGATGCTGCCGATGCGCAGCCGAGACGGCTTTTACCGCATGATCGAGCGCATGGCCTTCACCCTGCGCCGCCTGATGGCGGGCCGGCTGCTCGGCATGGCCGTGGAAGGGGTCGGAACCTGGGTGCTGCTATGGGCGGGCGGAGTGCCGATGGCGCTGCTGCTCGGCCTCCTCACCGGCATCCTGGCCTTCCTTCCCAATATCGGCGCCATCATCTCGGGCGTGCTCATCATCCTCGTCGGCTTCAGCGCCGGCGTCGACACGGGCTTGTGGGCGGTAATGGTCTACGCCGTGGTCCAGATCGTCGACGGCTATCTGATCGTGCCTTACGTCGCCAAGAAGACGGTCGACCTGGCGCCGGCGCTGGTGCTCGGCGCCCAGCTGCTGTTCGGCGCCATGTTCGGCATCCTCGGCCTGGCCCTCGCCGACCCGATCCTGGCCATGGCCAAGGCGGCCCTGCAGCAAAGATCGGAAGAGGAGCACGGCGCACGAACGCCGGAACCCTAGGCAGTGTCGGCCGTCATTGCGAGCGAAGCGAAGCAATCCAGTGAGGCGGCAGAGCGGGGCTGGATTGCTTCGTCGCTTCGCTCCTCGCAATGACGAAAGAATCCTGTCCCGGCAGCCTCACATGCCGGGCGGGGGTATTCCCATGCCTTGCAGCGCCGAGGCCGGAACGAAGTCGATCAGCGTCACTTCGAACTGGAGATCGGCGTCAGGCGGAATGGCATCCCCGGCACCTGTGGCGCCATAGGCCAGCTCGGACGGGATGCGCAGGCGGTAGGTCCCGCCCTTGCGCATCATCTGCAGGCCCTCGGCGAAGCCGGGGATCGAGCCCATCACGGGCAGCGGGACGGGTTGCCGGCCCTCGCTGGTGTCGAACACCGTGCCGTCCTCGAGCGTCCCCGTATAGTCGATGAGGACAATGTCGGTGGGCGCCGGGTGCGGCCCTTCGCCTTCGCTCACGACTCGGAACTGCAGGCCCGATTCGGTGGTGACATAATGCTGGCCGGCGGTTCCCGCCCAGGCCAGCGCACCGGCGGCGAGGCTAAGTGCCGCCAGACCGATCCATAATTTGGTGACGGAGCCCTTCTTGATCGGGCGAATGGGAACCGCGGTGACGGACATGGGCGTATCCCGAACAATGGAAAGGGCGACGATGCTCTATCGCCGCCCTGCATGCGGAAGCAAGCCTGTCCCGCCGAAAATGCCCTTAGCGGACGCCGTCGCGCTCCAGCCGCTTGCGCTCCAGCTTACGGGCGCGGCGGACGGCGGCGGCGCGCTCGCGGGCGCGCTTCTCGGACGGCTTCTCATAGTGACGGCGCAGCTTCATCTCGCGGTAGACGCCTTCGCGCTGGAGCTTCTTCTTGAGCGCTCGCAGCGCCTGGTCGACATTGTTGTCGCGAACGATGATTTGCATAAGCGGTCGTCACTCTCCGATTTCAAAAGGCCGTGCGGCGATCGATAGGAACCGCCTGACACAAACCCGATAGAAGCGATAGAACAGGGTCGTCGCGAAACATTCTTCCGCGCCGTCGTGAGCGGCCCGATACCAGCGGCCGAGGCTCATTTCAAGCGGCAATGCTCGCTCCTGCCCCTTCCCCGATCGGCCGGCGAGACCTAAAGCCGGGACCATGACCCGCTTCACCGTGAACGGCCAGCCCGTCCATTATCGGATGGATCCGGAGACGCCCCTGCTCTGGGCGCTGCGGGACGCCTCCAACCTTACCGGCACCAAATATGGCTGCGGCACCGGCGATTGCGGCGCGTGCACGGTGCATATCGACGGCGAGGCGGTACGCAGCTGCACCGTCACCATCGCGGCCGTCGAAGGCAGCTTCGTGACGACCATCGAGGCGCTGTCGCGAGACCGGTCGCATCCGGTGCAGCAGGCCTGGGTGGCCGATTCGGTGCCGCAATGCGGCTTCTGCCAGCCCGGAATGATCATGGCCGCCGCCGCGCTGATCGAGAAGAATCCCAATCCGACCGACGCGGAGATCGACGCCGCCATCACCAACATCTGCCGCTGCGGCACCTATCCCCGGGTCCGAAACGCAATCCGCCGGGCGACGAGAGTGAGGGCGGGCATCGAGCGGATCGCCGCGCCCCCACCGCCGGGCGGCAGCGACGGCTCGGAACAGAGCTGAGCCGCGGAGCGGCGCCCGCCGGGCGACTCGAAAGGCTAGGCCGCTCGTCGCACCTGTCCAAGGCCGGCGGCGAAATCCAAGCCCGTCGGCTGCTGGAACAGCCGCAGCCCGAATTCGGGCAGGATGGCGATCAAATGGTCGAAGATGTCGGCCTGCGTCCCCTCATGATCCGCCCAGGCCGTGCTGGCCGTGAAGGCGTAGATTTCGAGCGGCAGACCGGTCTCCGAAGGCGCGAGCTGGCGCACCAGCAAGAACAGCTTGTCGGAGAGGTCTCCGCGGGCCTTCAGATAGGCGCTCACATAGGCACGGAAAGTGCCGATATTGGTGATGCGGCGGGCGTTCACCGCGTCCCTGGTCCGCTCCGGCCGGGCCTGGTTCCATTCGGCGAGCTCCGTCTCCTTGCCGGCCAGATAGTCGGAGAGGAGCGAGAAGCGCCGCAGCCTTTCCACTTCGCTGGGCTCGAGGAAGCGGATGCTGTTCTGGTCGATCGTCAAGGATCGCTTGATCCGCCGTCCGCCTGCTTCGTACATGCCTCGCCAGTTCCGGAAGGACTCGCTGATCAGGCGGTGCGTCGGGATGGTCGTGATCGTCTTGTCCCAGTTCTGAACCTTGACCGTGTGGAGCGCGATATCGACGACGTCGCCGTCGGCGCCGAGCTGCGGCATCTCGATCCAGTCGCCTACGCGAAGCATGTCGTTCGAACTCAGCTGGACCGAGGCGACGAGCGAGAGGATCGTGTCCTTGAACACCAGCATCAGCACCGCCGCCATCGCGCCGAGGCCGGAGAGGAGGAGCAGCGGGGATTTGTCGATCAGCGCGGCGATGATGAGGATCGCGCTGGCGAAATAGACGATGATCTTGCCGACCTGCAGATAGCCCTTGATCGGCCGGCTGCCCGCATCAGGCCTGCGGTTATAGACTTCGTTGGCGAAATCGAGCGCGGCGCTGATCGCCATCGCCACCGTCAGGATCATGAAGCCGGTGGCGACCGCCTGGACAAGGCTGATGAGGGCGCTCGGCAGGTTCGGCACCGCCACGATGCCGGCCTGAATGATGAGGGCCGGGACGAGGTTGGACAAGCGCCGCGCGATTCGCGTGAGCGCCCCCTGCTCGCCCTCATGCGGGGTCAGGGTCAGCAAACGGCCGAAGATCTTGAGGACGACCTGCTTGGCGATCCAGTTTCCCAGCATGGCGACGAGGACGAGTATGGCCAGGAAAAGCAGCGTCTGCAGCCAGGGCTGGTCGGTAACGGTGTATCCGATGAAATCGGAGATGATTTCCTCCTTTGCTAGGGGATGGATGGGAGGTGCGGGAGCCCCCCCGCGGGCATATGATTGCCCAAGGGTGACGAAACCAGGGTCGTTTCGCAAGGATGCTTGGCGGCAGCGGCAAATGCGGCGATAGGGCCGGCGCATGACGACCGCGAAATCCGATCCGACCACCATCCGACGCCTTTACGGGCGCCGTTCGGGCCATAAGCTCCGCCAGGGGCAGGCGGCGCTGGTCGAGGAGTTGCTGCCGGCCGTCAGCGTTCCCGAGGAGGGGCCGGTCGATTGGACCCGCCTGTTCGGCGACGAGCGCCCGCTTCACTTCGAGATCGGCTTCGGCTCCGGCGAGCATCTCGCCTATCGCGCCGATCTGCTGCCGGACCACGGCTTCATCGGCTGCGAGCCTTTCCTGAACGGCGTCGTCGGCGCGCTCGTCCATATCCGCGACAAGCACCTGCCGAATGTCCGGCTTCACATGGGCGACGCGCTCAATGTGCTGGAGCGGCTACCGGACGCGAGCCTGCGCTTCGTGTATCTGCTGCATCCCGATCCCTGGCCGAAGGCGCGCCATGCCAAGCGCCGCATGGTCAATCATGGCCCGCTCGACCTCATCGCCGCCAAGCTACAGCCCGGCGGCGAGTTCCGGCTCGGCACGGACGACCCGACCTATTGCCGCTGGTCGATGATGATCATGAACCAGCGCCGCGACTTCGAGTGGCTGGCGGAGAGCGCCAAGGACTTCCTCACCCGTCCCGGCGGCTGGCCGGAGACCCGCTACGAGGCCAAGGCCCGCCGCAAGGGCCACGAAGTCTGGTATTTCCGCTATCGCCGGGCCTAGGTCGCCGGGGTCAGCCTCAGCAGCCGGCCGCCCGAGCCTTCACGCTCGTCTTCCAGCAGGTAGATCGAGCCGTCCGGCCCCTGCTCCACCTCGCGGATGCGCTGGCCCATGTCCCAATGGTCCGCGACTTTGGCGGTGGTTCCGTCGAGATCGATGCGGAGCAGCGCCTTCCCGGACAGCCCGCCCATCAGCGCGTCGCCGCGCCATTCGGGGAACATCGCACCCGAGTAGATGATGAGGCCCGCGGGCGAGACGACGGGCGTCCAGACGATCTTCGGCTTGGTGAATTCGGGCCGGGTCGCGTGAGCCGGTATGTCGCGCCCGTCATAATGATCGCCGTCGGAGACGATTGGGTAGCCGTAATTCTGGCCCTTCTCGATGAGGTTGAACTCGTCGCCGCCCTTCGGACCCATCTCATGCTCCCACAGCCGTCCTTCGGCATCGAAGGCGAGGCCGAGCGGGTTGCGGTGGCCGAGGCTCCAGATTTGCGACGTGACGCCGCCCTGGTCGTGGAAGGGATTGTCGCTCGGCACCGTGCCCGTGTCGGTCAGGCGGATGATCTTGCCGAGGTTCATCTTCATGTCCTGCGCCGGATCGAATTTCTGGCGCTCGCCGCTCGAGATGAAGAGATAGCCGTCGGGCGAGAAGACGAGGCGGTGGGCATAATGGCCGCGGCCGGTCACCTTGGGGTCCTGGCGCCAGATCACCTGCATGCCCTCGATGCGGGGAGCCCCGCCCTCGAGCACCAGCCGCCCCCGGCCCACGGCCCCGCCGCGCGTGTCGCCTTCGCCGGCCTCCGCCCAGCTCAGATAGATGACGCCGTTATTGGCAAAATCGGGATGGAGGATGACGTCGCCGAGGCCGCCCTGGCCGCCATGGTCGACGGCGGGCACGCCCTGCACCTCGGTAACCGCCCCGCCAGGCGTCCACAGCATGAGCTCACCCGACTTTTGCGTGATCAACGCCTGGCCGGTGCCGGGAATGAAGGTCATCGCCCAGGGCTCGTTGAACTGAGCGATCTCCTGGACCTGGAAGGGACGGCCCGGCTCGCCATCCGCGGGAGCGGCCTGGTTGCCGGTGGCAACGCCTTCCGTCGGGTTGCAGGCAACGAGCAGCAGGGCGGTGGCGGCAAGAGAGAGAGGACGCATCTATAGGCCTCCAGGCAAACAGGGTGTAAGGATCGGGCGACGTGGCGGACCTTCCAGCGGCAGGTCGGTTGCGTCAAGATGGGGGCGATCGGATCGGACCGATGGATGCCGAATAATAGTCGTCCTCCGGTGGCCCTGCTCTCGCTCGCGACGGCGGTTCCCCCCCATGTCCTCGTCCAGGAGGAGGCTAAAAGCTTCGCCCGGAGCCTGTTCGGCACACGCATGCGGCTTTTCGAGCAGCTGGAGCCGGTCTTCGACAATGCCGGGGTTGCCACTCGGCGTCTCTCCAGGCCCACCGACTGGTATTGGGGCGATCATGGCTGGAAGGAGCGCAACCAGGTCTATCTGGAGACGGCCGAGGCGCTTTATGTCGAGGCGGCGAGGAAGGCCCTCGACCAGGCCGGTGTCGAAGCCCGCGACATCGACTGCCTCGTCACCGTCTCGACAACGGGCATCGCCACCCCCAGCCTCGAGGCCCGCGTTGCCGGCAGGATGGGCTTCAGGGTCGATGCCGAGCGCGTCCCCCTGTTCGGCCTTGGCTGCGCCGGCGGCGTCAGCGGGTTGGCCACCGCGGCCCGGTTGGCAGCGGCCGGCGAAGGCAGGACGGCGCTGTTCGTGACGATCGAACTCTGCTCGACCACGATCCGGATCGACAAGGTCAGCAAGGCCAATATCGTCGCCACCGCCCTGTTCGGGGACGGCGCGGCCGCCGCCGTCCTGCGCTCCGGCGACGGGGGGTGGGCCACGGTCGAGGGGGGATGCGAGATATTGTGGCCCGACACGCTGGGCATCATGGGCTGGGATGTCGAGGATCCCGGCCTGGCCGTCATCTTCGACCGCGCCATTCCGCCGTTCGTCGAGCAGTATATGGCCACCGCCGTGGCGCATATGCTGGAGGCGCTCGGCCTGGAACGTCGGGAGATAGACCGCTTCACCTGCCATCCCGGCGGCGCCAAGGTCGTCGCGGCACTGGAGTCGGGCCTGGCGCTGAAGGAGGGCGAGCTCGACCACGAGCGCGCCATCCTCCGTGATTTCGGCAACATGTCCGCGCCCACGGTGCTCTTCGTGCTGGAGCGGTTGCTCCAGGCGGGCATGCCGGAGCGGACGTTGCTGCTGGCGCTCGGGCCGGGCTTCACGGCCGCGGGATTGTCGTTGGCGCGGGCGCGGAATGCCTGAGCTCGGGATCGGTGAGGTGGGTTGGCCGGCGGTGATCCTGGCCCTGGTGACGGCGCAGCGGCTGGGCGAACTGATGCTCGCGCGCCGCAATACCCAGGCCCTGCTCGCGCGCGGGGCCTATGAAGTCGGCCAAGGCCATTATCCGCTGATCGTCGCCGTCCACGCGGCCTGGTTGGCGGCACTTTGGTGGCTAGCCCCCGGTCGTCCTGTGATCTGGCCGCTGATCGGCTTGTTCCTGCTGCTCCAGGTCGGGCGCATCTGGGTGCTCGCAACGTTGGGCCGGCGTTGGACGACTCGCATCATCGTTCTTCCGGACGCGCCTTTGGTGAAGGACGGGCCGTACCGATGGCTCCGCCATCCCAATTACGCCATCGTTGTCGGCGAGGTCGCGGTGCTGCCGCTCGCCTTCGGACTGTGGCAGGTCGCGAGTCTGTTCACGCTGCTCAACGGGCTTGTCCTCGCGATCCGGATACGGGTCGAAGAGCCACGCCTTGGCAGGGCCCGTCTTTCCCCCTAGCGTCTCCTCATGAAGTGGATCGCGCTCCCGCTTGCCCTTGTCCTCGCCGCCTGTACGGACGGGGGCGTCGCCGACGATCAAGCGCCGGTCGCCGCCGCGGAGACCGCCGCCGATCGCTTCTTCGCCAGCCTCTCGGCGCTGTGCGGCAAGGCCTATGAAGGCCGGGTGGTTTCGGACGAAGCGGCCGACGAGGAGATGCGCAGCAGCCGCCTGGTGATGCACGTGCGGGAATGTTCCGACGACACGATCCGCATCCCCTTCCATGTCGGCGAGGATCGCTCGCGCACCTGGGTCGTGTCGCGCACCGAAGAGGGCGGCCTTCGCCTCAAGCACGACCATCGCCACCCGGACGGCAGCGAGGACGTGCTGACCCAATATGGCGGCGACACGACCGCGCCCGGGACCGCGACCCGGCAGGAATTCCCCGTCGACTCATTTTCCAGGGACCTGTTCAACCGCGAGGGAGCGGCGGTCTCGACCACCAACGTCTGGGCCATCGAGATCGAGCCGGGTCGGATTTTCGCCTACGAGCTCCGCCGCCCGAACCGCTACCTGCGCGCGGAGTTCGATCTCACCAGACCGGTCGCGCCGCCTCCGCCGCCGTGGGGCGCGAAGCCGGAAGCCTGACTAAAGCCGCATTCCATATCGGGTAATGCGTCCGGGCCGGACAGGCCGGCCCGGATAGCGTTTGTGGGCTGTCAGTGCCGAGTGCCCGCGCTGATCGGGATACGCCGGCCGCGCACGACCTCCGCCGAACGTGGGATCGTCACCGTCAGCACGCCCTCTTCGAACCGCGCTGACGCCTTGTCCTCTTCGGCGCCGCTCGGCAGCGCGATACGCCGTTCGAAGCGTCCGTAGAAGCGCTCGGAATAGCCTCGATCCTTGGCCTCGCTTTCGGACCTCCGCTCGCCGCGGATGCAGAGCATGCCGTCGTCGACGGTGAGCTCTATGTCCTTTTCATTGAGGCCCGGCACCTCGGCGATGATGCGGAACTCGCTGTCGGTTTCACTGACCTCGACGCTCGGCCAACTCGTCATGCGACTCATCATCATGGACGGGCCGCCGAAGCCGCGAAGGACGTCGTCGAACATCCTGTCCATCTCCCGCCGGAGCGAGAGGAACGGATTTCGATCCTCCTGGTCGAGAAGCATCGGGGCACGGTTCTCCTGCCGAGCCCGGGGAACAAGATCACGAATAGACATAATCACTCCTCCTTGTGGCTTACAGTCGAAGGCGGCCCGACATGCTCCGGGCCAGCCGGAGCCGGCCCGGAGCGGTCATGTCGCCACCACTTGGTTCAGGCGGCCTCGCGGTCGACCTTTGTCGTCGCTTCGCCCGAAGTGTCGAGCTGCTGGACGCCCCGGCCGATCTCGATCCTGCGCGGGCGCATGGCCTCGGGGATCTCGCGCTGGAGCTCGATCGTGAGGAGGCCGTCCTTCATGTCGGCGCCCTTCACCTGCACGAAATCGGCAAGCTCGAACCGGCGTTCGAAGCTGCGCCGGGCGATGCCGCGGTGGAGATAATTGGCATTGCCGTTCTGCTCGTCCGCCTTGCGGCCGGACACGATGAGCAGGTTCTGCTGCGCCGTCACGTCGATCTCGTCCGGCTTGAACCCGGCCACCGCAAGCGTGATGCGGTAGCGGTCCTCGCCGTCATGTTCGAGATCGAAGGGCGGATAGCCGTCGCTGTTCTGGGCGGCTGCGCTGCTTTCGAGCAGGTCGAAGAGCCTGTCGAAGCCGATGGTGGACCGGCGGAAGCCGGAAAGGTCGAATTCGTTCCTCATATCAAAGTCCTCCTTGGAGCAACGATGTTACAAGGTGCGTCCGAGAGAGCGGACGCCCTCTGGTCAGCCGGCCCCGCAATGGCAGCCGGCGGCGCTAATTTGGGTGGCCGAAAAATCGGTTTCAAGACGGGAGCCGGGGCGTGCCCAATCGCGGCTTGCTCCCTTCCCGACCTTCCCCTATATAGCCCCTGCCTTTCTCGACATCGGTAACAATGTTGAGGCTGGTCCCAGGGTGGGGCCGGCACCGAGGCCCTTTGGTTGTTGGGATGCATGGATGGCGGACGTCGCCGAACTGACGAGACTGATCGAGCCCGCGGCCAAGGCCGAGGGGCTGGAGCTGGTGCGCGTCAAGATGATGGGCGGCAAGTCCGATCCGACGCTTCAGGTGATGGCCGAGCGGCCGGATACGCGCCAGCTGACGCTTGACGACTGCGCGCGGCTGTCGCGTCGACTGTCCGAGTTGCTCGACGAGGCGGACCCGATCGAAGAGGCCTATCGGCTGGAGGTGAGCTCGCCCGGGATCGACCGGCCGTTGACCCGGCTCAAGGATTTCGAAGATTGGAAGGGGCACGAAGCCAGGATCAGCCTTCGCGAAGCCCTGGACGGCCGGAAGCAATTCACCGGCGATCTGATCGGCGTCGAGGGTGACACGATCCTGATTGAGGTGCAGAATATCGGGGAGGCGCGCCTCCCCTTCGACAAGGTTCATTCGGCCAAGCTGCTGATGACCGACAGGCTAATCGAAGCGACCGCTCCGCTCTCGGCGGAGGGCGCGGACTCCATCAAGGTAGAAGGACAGGACTGAGACCCATGGCCACCACCGCAAGCTCCGGCGCCCCGGGCGCCGTTTCCGCCAACAAGGCCGAGCTGCTCGCCATCGCCGACGCCGTCGCGCGCGAGAAACTGATCGACAAGGCGATCGTCATCGAGGCGATGGAGGACGCGATCCAGCGCGCCGCCCGTGCCCGCTATGGCGCCGAGAACGACATCCGCGCCAAGCTCGACCCGAATTCGGGCGACCTGCGCCTGTGGCGCGTCGTCGAGGTGGTCGAACAGGTGGACGACTATTTCAAGCAGGTGAGCCACGCCGACGCGCAGAAGCTTCAGCCCGGCGCAAACGTCGGCGACTTCATCGTCGATCCGCTGCCGCCGATCGAGTTCGGCCGCATCGCCGCACAGGCCGCCAAGCAGGTCATCTTCCAGAAGGTCCGCGACGCCGAGCGCGAGCGGCAATATGAGGAGTTCAAGGACCGCGCCGGCGAGATCATCACCGGCGTCGTCAAGCGCGTCGAGTTCGGCCATGTCGTCGTCGACCTGGGCCGCGCCGAGGGCGTCATCCGCCGCGACCAGCAGATCCCGCGCGAAGTCGTTCGCGTCGGCGACCGCGTGCGCTCGCTGATCCTCAACGTCCGCCGCGAGAATCGGGGGCCGCAGATCTTTCTCTCCCGCGCGCACCCGGACTTCATGAAGAAGCTGTTCGCGCAGGAAGTCCCCGAAATCTACGACGGCATCATCGAGATCAAGGCCGCCGCCCGTGATCCGGGCAGCCGCGCCAAGATCGGCGTCATCAGCCACGACAGCTCGATCGACCCGGTCGGCGCCTGCGTCGGCATGAAGGGCAGCCGCGTCCAGGCCGTCGTCCAGGAGATGCAGGGCGAGAAGATCGACATCATTCCCTGGTCCGAGGATCTCGCGACTTTCGTCGTCAACGCGCTGCAGCCCGCGACTGTCGCCCGCGTCGTCATCGACGAGGAAGAAAGCCGGATCGAGGTCGTCGTTCCCGACGATCAGCTGAGCCTCGCCATCGGCCGCCGCGGCCAGAATGTGCGCCTGGCCAGCCAGCTCACCAATTCGGCGATCGACATCATGACCGAGGCCGATGCCAGCGAGAAGCGCCAGCGCGAGTTCGTCGAGCGCTCCGAGATGTTCCAGAACGAGCTGGACGTCGACGAGACGCTGGCCCAGCTGCTGGTCGCCGAAGGCTTCGGCGCGCTGGAGGAAGTCGCCTATGTCGAGCCGGAGGAGCTGTCCTCCATCGAAGGCTTCGACGAGGAGCTGGCGGCGGAGCTGCAGAGCCGCGCCGCCGAGGCGCTGGAGCGCCGCGAGGCCGCCGCGCGCGAGGAGCGGCGCGCGCTCGGCGTGTCGGACGAGCTGGCGGAGATGCCCTATCTCACCGAGGCGATGCTGGTGACGCTCGGCAAGGCGGGCATCAAGACGCTCGACGATCTGGCCGACCTCGCCACCGACGAACTGGTCCAGAAGAAGCGGCAGGAGCCGCGCCGTCGCCAGGAAAGCTCGCGGCCCGAGGACAAGGGCGGGATCCTCGCCGACTATGGGCTCTCCGACGAGCAGGGCAATGAGATCATCATGGCGGCCCGCGCTCACTGGTTTGAGGACGAAGGGGAGGACGCGGTTGCGGAAACCTCCCAATGACACGGCAGAACTGACCAGCCGGAGCGGCATTAAGGGCCGTTCCGATGATCGATCGGCCCATATACCCGAGCGCAAGTGCATCCTTTCCGGGGAGCATGACGCGCGCGACAATCTCGTCCGGCTCGCGCTAGGGCCGGGCGGCGAGATCGCGCCCGATGTTCGGGCCAAGGCGCCCGGGCGCGGCGCCTGGATCGGCGTCGATCGCGCGGCTCTGGAAGCGGCTCAGGCCAAGGGCAAGCTCAAGGGTGCGTTGGCTCGCGCCTTCAAGACCGGCGCCCTCTCCATTCCGCCCGATCTGGGGGAGCGGATCGAGAAGGCCTTGCGCCAGGCGGCGCTCGATCGGCTGGGTCTCGAAGCCCGCGCCGGCACGCTGATCACCGGATCCGACAAGATCGAAACCGCGGCGCGGCGCGGTGAGGTTCACCTCCTCATCCACGCCTCGGACGCGGGCGAGGACGGCAACCGCAAGCTCGATCAGGCCTGGCGGATGGGCGACGGCGAAAGCCAAGGGGTGGTTTTTCCAGCCGAAAGGGCCATATTGTCGTTGGCGCTGGGGCGGCACAATGTGGTACATGTCGCCATCGTCGACCGGGCTGCCGCCGCGCGTGTGCGTCACGCGATCGACAGGTGGCGCGCTTTTATCGGAACGGATGATGGGCTAAGCGCCGGGGCGGCGGAAACGTCGGGCGCTTCGGCTGTGGATGTGAACGAAGGATTAGAATGAGCGATACGACAGACAAGCCGAAGCTCGGAGCACGCGCGCCGTTGGGCCTCAAGCGGACGATCGAAACCGGCAAGGTGAAGCAGAGCTTCAGCCATGGCCGGTCCAACACCGTCGTGGTCGAGGTGAAGAAGCGTCGTATCCTGGGCCGGCCCGGCGAGGCCGAAGCGCCCAAGGTCGAGGAAGCGCCCAAGCCGGAAGCACCCGTCGCCAAGGCGCCCCCGCCCAAGCCCAAGCCCGCTGCTCGTCCGGTCAACGATGCCGCCGCGCGCAAGGAGCTTCAGGAGAAGCTGCTGCGCGAGGCCGAGGAAGCGCGCATGGCTGCGCTCGAGGAAGCGCGCCGGCGCGAGGACCGCCAGGCCCAGGAAGCGTCCGAGGAAGAGAAGCGCCGCGCCGAGGAGAATCGCCGCGCCGAAGAGGAACGGCAAAAGGCCGAGGAAGAGGCTCGCATGGCCGCCGAGAAGGCCGCCACGGTGAAGCCGCGCGCCGAGCCCGACTTGTCCGCGCCCGAGGCGCCGGCGAGCGAGGAGGAGGAGCGTCGGAGCGTCCACGGCCGCGCCAAGCATCCGCCCGCCGCCAAGAAGCCCGAGCCGGCCCGCCCGAGCCGTGGCGGCCGCGATGATCGCCGCCAGTCCGGCAAGCTCACCGTCACCCGCGCGCTCACCGATGGCGACGGCGGCGCTCGCGCCCGCTCGCTGGCGGCGCTGAAGCGCGCCCGCGAGAAGGAAAAGCGGCATCATCAGCAGTCCGGACCGCGCGAAAAGCAGATCCGCGACGTCGTGGTGCCCGAGGCGATCACGGTCCAGGAACTCGCCAACCGCATGGCGGAGCGCGGCGCCGACCTGGTGAAGGCGCTGTTCAAGATGGGCATGATGGTCACCGTCAACCAGACGATCGACCAGGACACGGCCGAGCTGCTCGTCACCGAGTTCGGGCACAACATCAAGCGCGTCAGCGAAGCCGACGTCGAGATCGGCATCGGCGGCGAGGAGGATGCGCCCGAGACATTGCGGCTGCGTCCGCCCGTGGTCACCATCATGGGCCATGTCGATCACGGCAAGACGTCGCTGCTCGACGCCATCCGCGGTGCCGAAGTCGTGGCGGGCGAAGCCGGCGGCATCACCCAGCATATCGGCGCCTATCAGGTCGGCCTGCCCGACAAGTCGAAGATCACCTTCCTCGACACGCCGGGCCACGAGGCCTTCACCGAGATGCGCGCGCGCGGCGCCAACGTCACCGACATCGTCGTGCTGGTGGTCGCGGCCGATGATGGCCTGAAGCCGCAGACGGTCGAGGCGATCAACCACACCAAGGCCGCCGGCGTGCCGATGATCGTGGCGATCAACAAGATCGACAAGCACGAGGCCAATCCGCAGAAGGTCCGCGAGGAACTGCTGCAGCACGAGATCGTGGTCGAGGACATGGGCGGCGACGTCCAGGACGTCGAGGTTTCGGCGCTCAAGAAGACCAACCTCGACAAGCTGCTCGAGGCGATCCAGCTCCAGGCCGAAATCCTCGAGCTCAAGGCCAACCCCGACCGTCCGGCGGAAGCCACGGTCGTCGAAGCCAAGCTCGACAAGGGCCGCGGACCGCTGGCGACCGTGCTCGTCCAGCGCGGCACGCTTCGCGTCGGCGACATCTTCGTCGTCGGTGCGGCGAGCGGCAAGGTCCGCGCGATGATCGACGACAAGGGCCGCCAGGTGAAGGAAGCCGGGCCGTCGGTGCCGGTCGAGGTGCTCGGCCTGTCGGCGGTGCCGTCGGCGGGCGATCCCTTCTCGGTGGTCGAGAATGAGGCGCGCGCCCGCGAGGTCGCCGCCTACCGCCAGAGCGTGCTCGATCGGAAGCGCACCACCAGCGCCCCGGTCAGCCTCGAGAACATGTTCGCCTCGAAGGCGAGCACGATCATGGAGTTCCCGCTGGTCATCAAGGCCGACGTGCAGGGCTCGGCCGAGGCGATCGTCAACGCCGTCAACCGCATCTCGACCGACGAGATCAAGGTGCGCGTGCTCCATTCGGGCGTCGGCGCGATCACCGAGAGCGACGTGACCCTGGCCGGCGCGTCCGGCGCGCCGATCATCGGCTTCAACGTCCGTCCCAACGCCAAGGCGCGCGAAGTCGCCGAGCGCACGGGCGTCGAGTTCCGCTACTATGATGTCATCTACCACCTCACCGATTGGGTGAAGTCGGCGATGGCGGGCGAGCTCGGGCCGGAGATGGTCGAGACGGTGCTTGGTCGTGCCGAGGTCAAGGAGGTCTTCCCGGCCGGCAAGAAGGACAAGGCGGCCGGCCTGCTGGTCCTCGAAGGCGTCATCCGCAAGGGCCTCCATGCGCGGCTCACTCGCGAGGACGTCATCGTGTCCAAGACCACGATCTCGTCGCTGCGTCGTTTCAAGGACGACGTCGCCGAAGTCCGGGCGGGCCTCGAGTGCGGCGTGCTCCTGGCCGACACCAACGACATCAAGCCGGGCGATCACCTCGAAGTCTTCGAGGTCGAGGAACGCGAGCGGACTTTGTAGGCAAAGGCGTCACCCCGGCGACAGGCCGGGGTCTCGTCGTGAAGGGTCGCGACCTTTCCCAACGAGAATCCGGCATGCGCCGGAATGACGGTGAGGAAAGCGATGCGCCACAACGAAACTCCTGAAGGCCGCTCGGTGCGCCTGCTCCGCGTCGGCGAGCAGGTGCGCCATGCGCTGTCCGAGATCCTGATGCGCGGCGACGTGCATGACGAGGTGCTGGCGAGCCATCCGGTCTCCGTCACCGAGGTGCGCATGTCGCCGGACCTCCGGCACGCCACCGTGTTCGTGAAGCCGCTGCTGGGCGCCGACGAGGCGGAGGTGATCGCCGCCTTGAAGCGCAACGTCCGCTACCTGCGCGGCGAAGTGTCGCGGCGGGTGAACACCAAATATGCCGCGATGCTGAAGTTCCTCCCCGACGAGAGCTTCGACGAGGGCAGCCACATCGACCGGCTGCTACGCGACCCGAAGGTCGCCCGCGACCTCAGCGGAGACGAGGAGGAGTGACGCTGGGGGCGGCCCGCGCCGTGGGCGCGGCACGTTCGGACGAATGGCCATCCACGGCTGGCTGATCATCGACAAGCCGGTCGGGCCGGGGTCGACGCCGATCGTCTCGGCGGTGAAGCGGGCGCTGCGCGAGGGCGACTATCCCAAGGTGAAGGTCGGCCATGGCGGCACGCTCGACCCGCTGGCGAGCGGCGTCCTGCCGGTGGCCCTGGGCGAGGCGACGAAGCTCGCCGGGCGGATGCTCGACAGCGACAAGGTTTATGAGTTCGCGATCGGCTTCGGCACGGAGACCAGCACGCTCGATGCCGAAGGGGAGGCGGTGGCGACCTCCGACGTCCGGCCGACACTGGAGCAGGTGGAGGCCGTGCTGCCGCGCTTCACAGGGGAAATCGAGCAGGTGCCGCCGGCTTATTCCGCGCTGATGGTAGAGGGCAAGCGGGCCTATGATCGCGCTAGGGCCGGCGAACACGTCGAGATGAAGACGCGGCGGGTGACCGTGCATTCCCTTCAAATCCTCCCCGGAACGGGGAGGGGAACCGCGGCGCGAAGCGACGTGGTGGAGGGGTCGCGAGCGCCAGCGAGCCTGGAGAGGCCCCGCCCCCTCCACCATGCTGCGCATGGTCCCCCTCCCCGTTCCGGGGAGGAACTGGACGCCGTCACCCTCGTCGCCCATGTCTCCAAGGGCACCTATATCCGCTCGCTGGCGCGGGACATCGCCCGGGCGCTTGGCACCGTCGGCTCGGTCACCCTGCTGCGGCGGAGCAAGGCGGGGCCGTTCACCCTCGAACAGGCGATTTCGCTGGACAAATTGGGCGAACTCGCTAAGGCCCGCGACCTTGAACAGGCACTCTTGCCGTTGACGGCGGGGCTGGACGACATCCCGGCTCTCTCCGTCACCCCCGATCAGGCAAGGCTGCTCCGCCAGGGGCAGAAAGCGATCGGGATCGCCGCACAGCCAGGGCTCTACCTAGCGACCGACCAGTCTGTTCCGGTTGCGCTGGTGGAGCTTTCCGAGGGGCAGCTTCGGGTGGTGCGCGGCTTCAACCTCTAGTTTTCGAAAGGATGGACGATGTCGGTTACGGCTGAACGCAAGCAGGAAATCATCAAGGACAACGCCCGGGGCGGCACCGATACGGGTTCCCCGGAAGTCCAGGTCGCGATCCTCACGGAGCGCATCGCCAACCTCACCGAGCATTTCAAGACGCACGCCAAGGACAATCACTCCCGCCGCGGCCTTCTGATGCTCGTCAACAAGCGCCGCTCGCTTCTGGATTATCTCCGCAAGAAGGACGAGCAGCGTTATCTCGATCTCATCACGAAGCTCGGTCTTCGTAAGTAAAGCCGGAGCGGCCCTGCGGGGCCGCTTCGCATATCTGGCGACCGCAATCCGGCGGCGCCGGACTGGGCCATTTGGGTCCAACTCACCGGGCAGAGGCCCGGTTCATAGGCCGCCCGCCGCATAGGGCTGCGGGCGAGAAGGAAAAACAGATGTTCAACATGAAGAAAGTGGAAATCGAGTGGGGCGGAAAGACCCTGATACTCGAAACGGGCCGCGTTGCCCGTCAGGCCGACGGCGCGGTGCTCGCGACCCTCGGCGAAACCGTCGTCCTGTGCGCCGTCACCGCGGCGAAGAATGTGAAGCCGGGGCAGGATTTCTTCCCGCTGACCGTCCACTATCAGGAAAAATTCTCGGCCGCCGGGCGCATCCCGGGCGGCTTCTTCAAGCGCGAGCGCGGCGCCACCGAAAAGGAAACGCTGACCAGCCGCCTCATCGACCGTCCCATTCGCCCGCTCTTCCCGGAAGGCTTCTACAACGAAGTCCTCGTGATCGCGCAGGTGCTCTCCTATGACGGCGAGAACGAGCCGGACATCGTCGCGATGATCGCGGCGTCGGCGGCGCTGACCCTGTCGGGCATCCCGTTCATGGGCCCGATCTCGGCCGCCCGCGTCGGCTACAAGGACGGCGGATATATCCTCAACCCGACCCAGGAGCAGGTGAAGGACGGCGAGCTCGATCTCGTCGCCGCCGGCACCTACGACGCCGTGCTGATGGTGGAATCGGAAGCCAAGGAGCTGTCCGAGGACGTCATGCTGGGCGCCGTCATGTTCGCCCACAAGGAAGGCCAGAAGGTCATCGAGGCGATCATCAAGCTCGCCGAGCAGGCCGCCAAGGAGCCTTGGGAGCTCGCGCAGGCCGACAACATGGCGGACGTCAGGCAGAAGCTCACGGACCTCGTCGGCAACGACATCGCCGAGGCCTATCGCACGACCAGCAAGTCGGAGCGTTCGGCCCTGCTCAACGCCGCCCGCGACAAGGCGAAGGAAGCCTTCGCCGAGGCCGATCCGCAGGCCCAGCTGGCCGCGGCGAAGCTGGTCAAGAAGCTCGAGGCGGAAATCGTCCGCACGGCGATCCTGAAGGAAGGCCGCCGCATCGACGGCCGCGACACCAAGACCGTCCGTCCGATCGAAGCGATGGTCGGCTTCCTGCCGCGCACCCACGGCTCGGCCCTGTTCACCCGCGGCGAGACGCAGGCGATCTGCACCACCACCTTGGGCACCAAGGACTCGGAGCAGATGATCGACGGGCTGGAGGGCCTTTCCTACCAGCGCTTCATGCTGCACTATAACTTCCCGCCTTATTCGGTCGGCGAAGTGGGCCGCTTCGGCGCCCCGGGCCGCCGCGAAGTCGGCCACGGCAAGCTCGCCTGGCGCGCGCTTCATCCGGTGCTGCCGACGGCGGAGGAGTTCCCGTACACGATCCGCGTCCTCTCCGACATCACCGAGTCCAACGGCTCGTCGTCGATGGCGACGGTGTGCGGCGGCAGCCTCGCCATGATGGACGCCGGCGTTCCGCTGAAGCGTCCGGTCTCCGGCATCGCCATGGGCCTGATCCTCGAGGGTGACGACTATGCCGTCATCTCCGACATCCTGGGCGACGAGGATCATCTCGGCGACATGGACTTCAAGGTCGCCGGCACGTCCGAGGGCATCACGTCCCTCCAGATGGACATCAAGATCGCCGGCATCACCGAGGAGATCATGAAGACCGCGCTGCACCAGGCCAATGAGGGCCGGGCGCACATCCTCGGCGAGATGGCCAAGGCGCTCGACCACACCCGCGGCGAGCTTTCGGCCCATGCCCCGCGCATCGAGACGATGCAGATCGACAAATCGAAGATCCGCGACGTCATCGGCACCGGCGGCAAGGTCATCCGCGAGATCGTCGCCGAGACCGGCGCCAAGGTCGACATCGACGACGACGGCGTCATCAAGATCAGCTCTTCGGACCTCAGCCAGATCGAGGCCGCGAAGAAGTGGATCCAGGGCATCGTCGAGGAGCCGGAGGTCGGCAAGATCTACACCGGCAAGGTCGTGAACCTCGTCGATTTCGGCGCCTTCGTGAACTTCATGGGCGGCAAGGACGGCCTCGTCCACGTCTCGGAGATCAAGAACGAGCGTGTCGAGAAGGTCGGCGACGTCCTCTCCGAAGGCCAGGAAGTGAAGGTCAAGGTGCTGGAAGTCGACCAGCGCGGCAAGGTCCGCCTGTCGATGCGGGTCGTCGACCAGGAAACCGGCGAGGAGCTGGAGGACACCCGTCCGCCGCGCGAGGAGCGTCCCCGCGGCGAGCGCGGCGACCGTGGCCCCCGCCGCGACGGCGAAGGCCGCCGTGATCGTGGCCGTGGCCGGGATCGTGGCGATCGTGATCGCGGCCCCCGCCGCGAGCGCGGCGAACGCTCCGATCGCCCGGAGAAGGATGACGGGAGCGAGCCCGAATTCGCCCCGGCCTTCCTGACCCGCGACGACGACTAAGCTAGCGGGGGCGCCAGTCCCCACGAGCGAGCAAGAAGGCCCCGCAGAGATGCGGGGCCTTTTAGTTTGGAATGTCCCGGATTGGCCCGACGCGAACGATCGGCTTCGGACCTGCCGACGGGAGGGCTGCCATCAGCGCATGATCGCCGGACAAGCTGCCGTGGAGCGCCGATTCATCAATGGTCATCGTGAGCGTCGTCCCGGATCGAGTGCACGGTTGGGTGTGCAGCACTCCAGCAGCAAGCGAAGGGACCGATGAAGCTCTAGTTGCGAGCTCGGGCGCAAAGCTGATCCAGCCGGGAATGGCGGGGTGGGCTTAGCCCACCCCGCGCGTCTTACAGGCCGTCGACGGCCTTGCTGACCAGGATGTTCACCGCGACGCGGCGGTTCTGCGCCTTGCCTTCGGCGGTGTCGTTGCTCGCCGCCGGATCGGCTTCGGCCATGCCGGTGGGGGTCAGCATCCGGTAGGGCTTCCAGCCGCAGGCCTGCTGGAGATGATTGACGACGCGGCCCGCCCGCTTCTCGCTGAGCTGCTGGTTATAATCCAGCTCGCCCGTCGAATCGGTGTAGCCGACAACGAGCAGCAGGGCGTTGTCCATCGCCTCGGCTTCGGTGGCCGTGGCGCAGAGCTCGGCCTGGGCCTCGGCGGACAGCACCGCCTTGTTGGTATCGAAATGCACGTTGGTCGTGCGCTTGATGTTGTACTGGTCGAGATCGCCCATGCGGCCGCGCAGCGCTTCCGTTGCGGCGGCATTCTGCTGGATGGCCGCACCATGCTCGTTGAAGCGCTGGTCGGTGCCGTTATGGATCATCGAGGCAGTCTTGAGGTCCTTGTTCTTGAGATCGACCTCGCTCGCGACCAGGCCGCCCTCCCACTGCAATGTGTCGACGCTGACCGGCAGACCGTTGAGCAGCGAAGTGACCTCGAGCTCGGAGCGATTGAGGCCCAGAAAACCTCCGCTCGATTTGACCCTCGTGTCATCGGTCAGGGTGAGGACCGTGCTGGTGCCGTCGGCGGTCGTGACCTGCATCTGGTTGCCGCTGCGGGCGGAGATGATGCCCTCGACCTTGGGACCTTCGGTCATCTGGGACGCGTCGGGCGGGGCCGGGGCATAGACCGTCGCCAGGACTTCGCTTTCCGACGGGTCCTGGGCCTGCGCAGCCAAGCCGACCGGCGCTGTGCCGGCCAGCATGGCCAGTAAGAGAACTTTTGGGCTTCTGGAAATGACTCTCATTGCTATTCCTTCAAACTCGACCAGTCAGGCCTGCATGATCGCAGCTTCTCGTCCGACCGCCGCCCCCATGGCGGTGTATCCGGCTGTCAGAACCCTCTCCATCTAGCTTCATCCAAAGGTGCGGCATGTGGCTGCACCTGAACACACCATGGCCGAGCACCATGGATGCTCCTGCCCGTGTCAGGCCAACCTTTCGCCCAGATGAACACGCCCGGGGCTACCCGCAGTTGTGCGGATACCAGGAGCGGATGGTGAGACGAGCCGATGGGGACGCCGCCGCACGAACGAGGCGCGGGCGTCGCACTCGATCGCGCTTCTCGGCAGTCCCACGGCACCAGTTCGATGCGGATTTGATGCCAATTGACGGCCGGCAAACGGCTGGGCCGGCGCTGGCATCGGCCGCCCTGCAAGAGGTCCGCGAAGGCATGGGCGCAACGGCGCCGCGATCGAGCGGCGGCGGAGCGTCACCGAAGAGGGGAAGGCGCGTGGTCGGCGGGCGTGGGCAGGTCGACGCCCGCCGACGCGCTTGGGATGAACGGCTCGGGGAAGCCGCAGGCGGGCTTCAGCCGCGGCTATTTGAGGGCGAACTGGCCCGCCTCGGCCGCGAAATGCTCCTTGGCGTGGTTGCGGGCCGCGGTCGCGGTCTTGAAGTGCTCATCCTGCAGATGTGAGGTGACGATGGGGTAGCCCTGACTGTTGTAGCGAGTCTCCCGAACCGTCAGCCTGAAATTGCCCTCCTCGTCCTTGGCTATGAGGAAAGGGCGGACGGGAATTCGCGACATGACAGGGTCTCCATAGGTTGAAATCGGCCCCTTCCGGTCGGAAGGGGCTGGGGTCGAGGTCAGCCGATCAGGTCGGCGACGATCCGGCGCAGTTCGCGGCCGGAAAGAGTGGGGGAGCGGCGCTCGGCAGCCGGCCGGCTCCCTGCCCCCGCAAAGACGGGGGAGAGCTTGATGCGGTTAGCCCGCGTTGTTCCAATGTTCATTTCATTCCTTCGGCGGCTTCTGGCCGCCTTGTTGTCGTCAATGTCCGCGTTTCGCGCGGGCTATATTATCGCCTGAAGCCGCTCCGCCGCGGGCCGGGGCCCTGGCCGGGCGTCTTCTCGCGGAAGATGATCCGTCCCTTCGAGAGATCATAAGGAGTCATCTCGACATGGACGCGATCGCCCACCACCGATCTGATCCGGAACCGGCGCATCCGTCCGGCCGTGTAGGCTATGATCCGATGCTCGTTGTCGAGCATCACGCCGAAGCGTCCATCGGGCAGGATCTCGTCGATCTGCCCTTCCATCGTCAGCAATTCTTCCTTCGCCATTCCGTTCCTTTCGCGTCAAAATGCGGATGATCCCGCACTCGAGGCGGGGCGCAGGCGACGGTGAAAAGGAAGATAGGCCGGAAAAGGCGTCAAATTCCGTCGCAGGCGACGTCAGCCCCATTGATATGGGCCTCAAGCGGCCGGATTGCAAATAAAGGGTCGGCGGCGGCCATGGCCGAGCCGAACACCGCACCAGGCGGACCGTACTGCCGGGCAATCCTTCCGCGCCGGCGGAATGACCGCCGCACAGGTGAACTCCAAGACGACAGGGCCCAAACGACTGAAGGGGTTGCCGGGTCGCCGGCAACCCCTTCATCGTCTGGCCCAAAGCGCCTTATCGCGCGTCGTCGACGGCTTCCGCCTGATTCTCGCCCGCTTCCTCGACGGCGTCGGCCTGGTTCTCCAGGGCCGCGGCCTGATTTTCGAGCGTCATCTCGGCGGCGCCGGTGGTGTTCTCCGCCTGATCCATCAGGTTTTCCGCTTCCATCTCGAGCATGTCGGCCTGGTTGTCGGCCGACGCCTCGATATTCTCGGCGGCGTCGTCGCCCCCGCCGCCGCAGGCCGCGAGCGCGGCGAAGGCGGAAAGAGCGATGGCTTTGGACACGAATTTCATGAGCACTCCCCTCAGTCAGAGAGCGCTATAATCCTTACGGCGCCGCTATGGTTCCGAAATAATGCGACGAACCGAGAGGCAAGGTGCGCGATTCCATCGACGAAAGGAGGAAGATCCTGGCTAAATAGCTGGAAGTGGGGAGCTTCTGTTGCTCGGCGCTCCCCGTGCCGCCGGTTTCCCTTTCTGTTGCCCGGTAGGGTCCGAACCGCGCTTTTGTCTGATATAACTCAGTCCGTGAGGACCGGGTTACGCAG
Source organism: Sphingosinicella humi (assembly GCF_003129465.1). Lineage (NCBI taxonomy): Bacteria > Pseudomonadati > Pseudomonadota > Alphaproteobacteria > Sphingomonadales > Sphingomicrobiaceae > Allosphingosinicella > Allosphingosinicella humi. Next base: position 1,411,662 of record NZ_QFFF01000001.1, on the reverse strand, counting down.
CAATCGCAAGAGCCTCGTTATCGTTGGCACTTATGGTTCTGAGCCTTTAACGGGTTACTCAGCCCGGGCGAAAACAGCGCCTTTCAACACACGTCGATCCTGGTTCGGCCCCATCAGCAACTGGGTTGCTCATTGGCCCGCATGAAGCGTGCCGCCGACACTCACCCAGCTCCTGGTGGAGCCGCCGGGTACTGCCCCCGGGTCCGCTGCGCCTATTATACGCCGCAGTTTATCGCCATAGCCGGGCGAACCCGGCACGGCCCATATAGGCCCTATTCGCGCGCATTTAAAGGTTTGCCGAACCAACCCCGGTGAGCCTCCAAGGCGGCCGCGAAATGGTTAGGCCGTCGTTATTCTTTACAGTTGCGGAGACGTTAAGCATCGAGTCCCGCGGACGAGCGCGGTTGGCACGGCCGTTGCTTCTGTCGGCCCGAGGAACCTTCAAGGGGGTCGTTATGTCCTTTACCAAGATCTCGCTGGCCGTGACGGCCCTGCTCGCATCGGCGTCGGCGGCCCATGCCAACGTCATCACCGTCTCCGCCGCAGACATCGGCAATTCCTATACGATCGACTATGACGGCTTCACCGACGGCCAGACGATCGACGGCCTCACCGGCCAGACGACGTTCACGCTCACCGGCGTTACCGGCACGACCTACAGCTTCGACTATTCGGTCGCCAACACGTCGAGCGATCCGATCGACGCGTCGCGCATCTCGATCTTCGGTTTCAACACCGATCCCAACATCTCCGGCGCCACCTCCACCGGCGAGTTCGATCAGACCGCCAGCGGCAACGTGCCGAGCGGCTTCGGCCACGTCGAGGTCTGCTTCAAGGGCGCCACCGGGCCCAATTGCTCGGGCGGCGGCTCCGCCGGCGTCGAGCTTGGCGACAGCACCACCGGTTCGCTGACGCTGAGCTTCGCGGACATGCTCGACGAGCTGACGCTCAGCGACTTCTTCGTCCGCTACCAGTCGATTGACGGCCCCGGCATGACCGGCGGGTCGGCGATCGGCCGCGGCACGGTCAGCTCCTCGGGCGGAACGCCGGTCCCGGCTCCGGCCGCGCTGGGCCTGTTCGCCATCGCGGCGGGCGGCCTCCTCACCCGCCGCACGCGCAAGGCAGCCTAAGCCGGATCGTCCGGCGGCTCCCGCCGGCCGCCCTGGCTCCTGAGTTCGTCGCGTATCTCCCGCAACAGGGCGACGTCCGCCGGTTCGGCGGGCGTCGGCACGTCCTTGTCGGGGATCGCCTTCTTCATGGCGCGCACGAGCAGGAAGATGATGAAGGCGACGATCAGGAAATTGACGGCGGCCGTCACGAACTGGCCGTAGCCGATCATCGGCACGCCGGCGGCCTTGAGCGCGGCGTAATTGTCCGGGTCGCCGGTATAGCTCGCAGGCGGCGGGCCGAGGCGGATGAAATAATTGGAGAAGTCGAGGTCCCCAACCAGCCAGCCGAGCACCGGCATCAGTAGGTCGTCGGTCAGCGAGTTGACGATGCCCGTGAAGGCGGCGCCGATGATGACCGCCACCGCCAGGTCGATGACGTTGCCGCGGTTGATGAAATCCCGGAAACCCTTCAGCATGACAGCCCCCGTTGCGGTTGCGCATCTAAAAGCCTAATTCGCGAGACACGATATGCAAGGGAGGGACCAGTCAATGACCCGCATTCGCCTCAAAGCCGCGTTGCTCGCACCCGCCGCGTTCCTCTTGCTCACCGCCTGCGGCATCAACTCCATCCCGACCGCGGAAGAGGACGTGAAGGCGCGCTGGGCGGACGTCGAGAACCAGTATCAGCGCCGCGCCGACCTCATCCCGAATCTGGTGGCGACGGTGAAGGGCTTCGCCGCCCAGGAGAGCGATGTGCTGACGCAGGTCACCGAGGCGCGGGCGCGGGCCTCGTCGATCCAGGTCGATCCCGACGATCTCGACAACCCGGAGGCGATGCGGCAGTTCGGCGCCGCCCAGGGAGAGCTGGATTCGGCGCTGGGCCGGCTGCTGGTGACGGTCGAGGCCTATCCGCAGCTCACATCCAACCAGAATTTCCTCGCCCTCCAGTCGCAGCTCGAAGGCACGGAGAACCGCATTTCGATCGCCCGGCGCGACTACAACCAGTCGGTGCAGGAATATAACACCCTCATCCGCACTTTCCCGGCGGTGATCGGCGCCAACATCTTCTACGGCGCCGAGCCGATGCAGCCTTTCGAGGCGACCACCGCCAATGCCGAAGTGGCGCCGACGGTGGATTTCGGCAACTCGCAGTAAGGTGGTCTCCCGCGCACCGTTCGCCCTGAGCCTGTCGAAGGGGCGTTTTTCCCTTCCGCGGAAACGAAGGGGCGGGCTCCGACAGTCTCAGACCGAAGGGTTGTGGGTGTTCCTCGCGCTTCTGCTGGGGCTGTTGCTGGCGGGACCGGCCGGTGCGCAGGAGTTCCCGAAACTCACCGGTCGGGTGATCGATGCCGCAAATATCCTGTCGCCGGCGGACGAGGCTGCGCTCACCCAGAAGCTGGCGGCGCTGGAGCAGGCGTCGACGCGGCAGCTGGTGGTCGCCACCATCCCGGATCTCCAGGATTATCCGATCGAGGAATATGGCTACCGGCTGGGGCGCAGCTGGGGCATCGGCCAGGCGGAGGCGAACAACGGCGCCATCCTGATCGTCGCGCCCAACGAGCGACGGGTCCGGATCGAGGTCGGCTACGGCCTGGAGCCGATCCTGACCGATGCGCTTTCCAGCGTCATCATCCAGACGCAGATCCTGCCGCGCTTCCGGGAGAATGATTATCCCGGCGGCATCATCGCCGGCGCCGACGCCATCGTCGCCCAGCTCCAGGCGCCGCCGGAGGTCGCCGAGCAGCGGGTGATGGAAGCGGCGGCGCAGCAGCGGGAGAGCCAGGAAGGCGGCTCCATCTTCCCGCTCATCTTCTGGGGCATGGTGCTGGTCTTCATCATCATCCCGATGTTCCGCGGCGGCCGGCGCGGGCGCCGCTATCGCCGCGGCGGTTTGCCGGTCGTGATCTGGGGCCCGGGAACGGGCGGCTGGGGCGGCGGCTCGAGCGGCGGCGGCGGCTTCGGCGGATTTTCGGGCGGCGGCGGGTCGTTCGGCGGCGGCGGAGCCTCGGGGGGATGGTGACGGCGAGGTTCAGCGAGGCCGATCACGCGCTGGTCACGGCCGCAGTCGCCAAGGCGGAGCTGGCGAGCGACGGCGAGATCGTCACCATCGTCGCCGACAAGTCCGACAGCTACCACGATGTCGGCCTCCATTATGCGGTGCTGGCGATGCTGCTGGTGCCGGCCGTGCTCGCCTTCGTGTCGCGAAGTTGTATCGAGTGGATGCTGCAGCCCTTCCTGGGCTGGAATGCCGGCCTCAGCCAGGGCGCGCTGATGATCTTCCTGTTCGTCTTGCTGGCGCTGGCATTCCTAATCGTCCGCTTCGCCCTTGCCTGGATGCCGCTGCGCATGGCGCTGACGCCGGGATCCACCAAATCGCGCCGCGTCCTTCGCCGCGCGCTCCAGCTGTTCAAGGTCGGGGCCGAGCGCCGCACCGTCGGCCGCACCGGGGTCCTCATCTATCTGTCGCTGCTGGAGCACCGCGCCGAAATCGTCGCCGACGAAGCGATTCACAGCCGGGTCGAGCCCGAGGTCTGGGGCGATGCCATGGCGGCGCTGATCGAGGGCGTGAAGGCGGGGCACCCCGGGAAGGGCATGGCCAATGCGGTCGAGAAGGTCGGCGCGGTGCTGGCCGAGCATCTGCCGCGCAGCTCGACCGACATCAACGAGCTTCCGGACCGCCTCATCGAGCTATGACTTCACGCATGTATCAACAGACAGCCAGCTCCACCTGCCGCTGGCCCCGAACCTTTACCGGCGTCACGGGAGGGCGGTCGAAATGACCGAACCCGTGGAAGTGATGTGGCAAGGCAAGTTCATTGCCGCCAAGCGCCAGGGCAAATGGGAGTTCGTCTCGCGCACTCGCGGCGTCAGCGCGGCCGTGATCCTGGCGGTGGACGACGGTCATGTCCTGCTCGTCGAGCAGCCGCGTGCCCCGCTCGGCCGAAACTGCCTCGAACTTCCCGCCGGCCTCGTCGGCGACGAGGAGGAAGGCGAAGAGGTTGAAGTCGCCGCGATCCGCGAGTTGGAGGAGGAAACCGGCTATCGCGCCGAGCATATGGTCGACCTCGGCCGCTTCCATGCGTCGCCGGGCATGTCCTCCGAAGGCTTCACCCTGCTCCGCGCCGAGGGCCTGACGAAGGTCGGCGAAGGCGGCGGCACCGAAGGCGAGGAGATCACCGTCTATCGCGTGAAGCTGGAGGAGGTACCCGCCTTCGTCGAGGCCAAGCGCCAGGCGGGAGTGGCGATGGACGTGAAGCTGTTGTTGCTGCTGGCGTCATCCCTCCTCTCGTAGGGGAGGTCGATAGAGGAAGGCGGTCCACCCCACTCAGGCGGTCCACCCCACTCCGCGTCATCCCGGCGAAAGCCGGGATCCAAGAACAATCGCGATCAATAACAAGGGCGACGAGCGCGTCGCTGTACCTTCCAAACGCCAGTGTTCTTGGGCCCCGGCTTCCGCCGGGGTGACGGAAATGCCCGAGCGTTTGACGGACGCGCGCTATTCCTCCTTGCCGCTTCCCTTCTTCAGCCATTCGGCCTTGCGCGCGACGGATTCGATGGTGAAGGGCTCGTCGGCCTTGGCGCGGCTTATGGTGTGGCGCCAGCTGCGGGCGCTGAGCTCGGCCCCCAGGCAACGATGTTCGTCGATCCGGTGGCCCTCGGCTTCGGCGCGCACCATGTGGATGCGCACGTCGCCGGCGGCGATGCTGTAGGGGCCCTCGACCGCGTCGAAATCCTGCTGCCGTGCCTGCTCGACCAGTCCCTCCAGATGAGTCCGGCAGGCGGCCGCATCCGCAAAGCGCTGGGCGGGCTCGAACTCGGCCGGTTCCGCGGCGGCGATGAGCAGGAGAGGAAGAAGCGCGCGGATCATGCCGCCTTTTCAGCCTTGGCCACTGAACCGATGCTGAAGGCCGCCGATCTCGCCATGCCCGCTAGGTCAGCGGAAATTGTCCGCATAGGATTGGATCTTCAGCTTGCGCTCGGCCGGCGGCACGAGGTGGTAGGCGATGCCGTAGCGGTCGGCATAGCCCTTGGCGGCCTCGAAGCTGTCGAAGGTGAGGATCACCTGGGACTGGGTGTCGGTGCCGCCGGACCAGCCCATCAGCGGGTCGGCGCGGCGCGGCGCGTGCGATTCGAACTCCAGCACCCATTCGCCCTCGCGGGCCGTGCCCGACTGCATCGCGTTCTTGGACCGCCGGAAAATGCGCGCCGCCATATCTGCTTCAATCCCTGAATCTGAACCCTGGTTCCCGCGTCCTATACCGGCAGTTGGGGCCTGTCGAATGTGGTTTGTACCTGGTCCGGATCGAATCATCGCTTGCCTGGTGCAGAGCGTCCGATGGCGCTCAGGCTTCGTGCAGCTGGCCGCGTCTAGTCCCGGTCCGGCGCGCCGCCGGGGAAGAAGGCGCGATAGGGCCGGGCCTCGTCGATGCAGCGCTTGAAGGCGGGGCGGGCCATCAGCCGCTCGCGATAGGCGGCGACATTGGGAAAGCGGCCGTCCATCGGATGGCTCCAATCGGCATAGAAGAGCTGCGGCCCGGCCGAGCAGTCGGCGAGGCTGAAGGCGCCCGCCGCCCATTCGCGGCCGGCCATGCGCGCATCGAGCCAGGCATAGGCCTTGTCGAGCGCTGCCCGCGCATCGGCGACGCCGCGCGGGTCGCGCTCCGCCTCCGGCCGCAGCAGGTCGGCGACCAGCTTCTGCTGCGGCGTCGCGACATAATTGTCGAAGAAGCGGTCGAGCATCCTGACCTCGATCGCCGCGTCCGGATCGTCCGGGATCAGCGGTACCGGCCCCGGGTGATGGAGGTGGAGATATTCGATGATCGTCGTCGCCTCGGGCACCACCCGCTCGCCCTCGCGCAGCACCGGGAACTTGCCGATCGGCCAGATCCGCGCCAGCTCCTCCCAGGCCTCATTGCCGGGCTCCAGCATCCTCAGCGCGAAGGGATGGCCGTTCTCGTAGAAGGCGGTGATCGCTTTCTGGCAGTAGGAGGAGAAGGGGTGGGCGAAGAGCTCGATGTTCATGACGCCTTCTCCTTGTTCAGGACGATATGAGTCGCCTTGTCGGTCGCTACTCGCTCCGCGACGCGAAAACCCTGCGCCGGCAGGTCGATCCCGGCAAGGAGATGTTCGCCATCGCCGAGCAGTATCGGCGCGATCGCCAGGTGCATCTCGTCGATCAGGCCCGCCTCCAAATATTGTCTGACCGTGGACACGCCGCCACCGACTCGTATGTCCTTGCCCGCGGCCGCCTTCCGCGCATGTTCGAGCGCTTCCCCGGGACCACCGGTGACGAAGTGGAACACGGTGCCGCCCTCCATCTCAAGCGGCGCGCGCGGATGATGGGTGAGGACGAAGACCGGGACATGGTAGGGCGGGTTCTCGCCCCACCAGCCGCGCCAGGATTCATCAGGCCAGGGGCCGCGCACCGGGCCGAACATGTTGCGGCCCATGATCCAGGCGCCGACATTCTCGAAGCTGCGCTTGGCGAAATCGTCGTCGATGCCGGTCGTCCCGCTCTTGCCGGAAAGCTCTTTAAAGGCCTCGGTCGGAAACATCCATTCATGGAGGGCTTCGCCGCCCCGACCCAGCGGCTCGTCCGCGGTCTGCTCCGGCCCCGCGCCATAGCCGTCGATTGAGATAGTGAAAGCGGCCACCTTGAGCTTCGACATGATTCGCTTCCTTCACCGCTTGTGAAATGCAACTGGTTGCGAACTACGCCTACCGATTGTATATTGCAAGCGGTTTTCGACAGGAGATTCGTGAGCGTGGCGGAGATGCGGTCGGGATGTCCGATCAACCTGACATTGGAGGTGCTGGGCGATCGCTGGAGCCTCATCGTCCTTCGCGACATGATGTTCGGCAATCGCCGCCACTTCCGCGAGCTGTTGAACCGGTCGGAGGAGGGCATCGCTTCCAACATTCTCACCGACCGGCTGAAGCGGCTGGTGAGGGAGGGGCTCGTCACCAGGGCCGACGACCCCAGCCACAAGCAGAAGGCGATCTACAGCCTCACCGAAAAGGCGATCCAGCTCCTCCCCCTGTTCGTCGTGATGGGCGCCTGGGGCCGCCGCCACCTGGCCGTGACTCACGAGCTCTCGGTTCGGGCCAAGCTGCTCGAAGAGGGCGGGCCGGACATGTGGAACGATTTCATGGACGAGCTTCGCGCAGCCCATCTCGGAGCACCTCTGGAGCGGGAAGGGCCGAGCGTTGCCGAGCGCCTCCAGGCCGCCTATGAGGCCGCGCGATCGGCTCCCTGAAAACCGTCAGCGCAAAGTCGCGGAAATCCGCCAATGCGACGAAGCGAGTGGTTAAAATTGGGCGAACGGCCTTGCATCCAATTTTAGTTCGGGCACAATGGGTAGTGGCGCAACCTAGGGGGTGACGCTAGACGTTGTAGGCGCTGCCCGCGAACACCATATTCGCGGATAAAGGCTTTTCGTGCCCTGTGGATATCGGGGACAAGCCCAAAATAGCGCCCCGCCCCCATGGAAAAGCGCCTAAGCTGGCGATAATTCGCTGGCGAACGGAACAAGAACAGAGGATAATGAAATGGATCTTTCAGGCGGCAGCGAAGTGGGAACGAACGACATGGCGACAACCCTCGATGCGGCGCCCAAGGCCAAGGCTTCCAAGAAGGCGACGGAGGACTCCAAGAGCGTGAAGCCGCTTCCCTATCCGGTCGAGGTCGATCACGGTCGCGACGAGCTTTTGACCGAGTTCGGCAAGGAGACGCTGCGCGACCGCTATCTGCTGCCGGGCGAATCCTATCAGGACCTGTTCGTCCGAGTCGCCTCGGCCTATGCCGACGATGCCGAGCATGCCCAGCGGCTCTACGACTATATCTCGAAGCTCTGGTTCATGCCGGCGACGCCGGTTCTGTCGAACGGCGGCACCGGCCGCGGCCTTCCCATCTCCTGTTATCTGAACTCCGTCTCCGACAGCCTGGAGGGCATTGTCGGCACGTGGAACGAGAATGTCTGGCTGGCCTCGCGCGGCGGCGGCATCGGCACCTATTGGGGCGCGGTGCGCGGCATCGGCGAGCCGGTGGGCCTCAACGGCAAGACCAGCGGCATCATCCCCTTCGTCCGCGTCATGGATTCGCTGACCCTCGCCATCAGCCAGGGTTCGCTGCGCCGCGGTTCGGCCGCCTGCTATCTCGACATCTCGCACCCGGAGATCGAGGAGTTCCTCGAAATCCGTAAGCCCAGCGGCGACTTCAACCGCAAGGCTTTGAACCTCCACCACGGCGTCCTCATCACCGACGCCTTCATGGAGGCGGTGCGCGACGGCGCCGAATGGGAGCTGAAATCGCCCAAGGACGACAGCGTCCGCGGCTCGGTCGACGCCCGCGCCCTCTTCCAGAAGCTGGTCGAGACCCGCCTCGCGACCGGCGAGCCCTACATCATCTTCATCGACCAGGTGAACCGGTCGATGCCGAAGCATCACCGCGACCTCGGCCTCAAGGTCTCGACCTCGAACCTCTGCTCCGAGATCACCCTGCCCACCGGCAAGGACCATCTCGGCGCCGACCGCACGGCGGTCTGTTGCCTCTCCAGCCTCAATCTCGAAACCTGGGACGAGTGGAACGGCGACAAGCGCTTCATCGAGGACGTGATGCGCTTCCTCGACAATGTGCTCACCGACTATATCGAGCGCGCGCCGGACGAGATGGCCCGCGCCAAATATTCGGCCTCGCGCGAGCGTTCGGTCGGCCTTGGCGTCATGGGCTTCCACTCCTTCCTCCAGGCCCGCGGCCTCGCTTTCGAGGGCGCCATGGCGAAGAGCTGGAACCTCAAGATCTTCAAGCACATCAGCGCCCAGGTGAACGAGGCGTCGATGATGCTCGCCAACGAGCGCGGCCCCTGCCCCGACGCCGCCGACCAGGGCGTGATGGAGCGCTTCAGCTGCAAGATGGCGATCGCGCCGACCGCGTCGATCAGCATCATCTGCGGCGGCACTTCGGCCTGCATCGAGCCGATCCCGGCCAACATCTACACCCACAAGACGCTCAGCGGCTCCTTCATCGTCAAGAACCCGCATTTGGAGAAGCTCCTCCGCGAGAAGTCCAAGGACAGCACCGCGGTGTGGAACTCGATCCTGGAGAAGGGCGGCTCCGTCCAGCATCTCGATTTCCTCTCGAGCGAGGAGAAGGACACCTTCAAGACCAGCTTCGAGATCGACCAGCGCTGGCTCCTGGAACTCGCCGCCGACCGCACCCCCTTCATCGACCAGGCGCAGTCGCTCAATCTCTTCATCCCGGCCGACGTCGACAAATGGGACCTCTTGATGCTCCACTTCCGCGCCTGGGAGCTCGGCATCAAGTCGCTCTATTATCTGCGCTCGAAGTCGGTCCAACGCGCCGGCTTCGCGGGCGGGGTCGAGGCCGACAACACGCCCGACCTGAAGCAGATCGAGCTACAGTCGACGGACTATGACGAATGCCTGGCGTGCCAGTGAACCACCCCTGTTCCCCGGCGAAATTGGGAGGTGCGGATGTCTCCCAGACATCCGCAGCCATGTCCGGGGGACATGGCGACCTCCTCAATGGGGCCCAGCGGCAGGCTGTGGCGGACCCGGGCGCGTCCGGCTGGGCCACGGCATCCGCCGGGGAACGGTTACACCGCCTCGCCCCGATCGCCGCCCTCACCCTCCTCGCCGCCTGCGCGACCCAGGCCTCGGCGGGGGTGGAGGCGGAGGCGCCCGGCTTCCTCCTCGGCGTCTGGCACGGCTTCATCTTCCCGGTGGCGTGGCTGCTGTCGCTCTTCATGCCGGACGTCGCCGTCTACGCAGTGCCGAACAATGGCGGCTGGTATGATTTTGGCTATTTCATCGGAATCGTCTTTTTGGGCGTCGGCGCGCGGAAGAGCCGCGTCGTCTACCGCAGCCGCATCGTGAGAGTGCGGTGAGTATCCCCCGTCCCGTCGCGCCGGCGGCAGGGACGCAAGAACAGCTTCAATGCCAGCCTCGGCTGGCCTGACGAATTTAGAACGCAAGGAGTTCGAACATGCCCCTTCTCGAAGCCCGCAAGCAGTACAAGCCCTTCGAATATCCCTGGGCGTTCGATTTCTGGAAGCGCCAGCAGCAGATCCACTGGATGCCGGAGGAAGTGCCCTTGGGCGAGGATTGCCGCGATTGGGCGCAGAAGCTCACCGATCATGAGCGCAACCTCCTCACCCAGATCTTCCGCTTCTTCACCCAGGCCGACGTCGAGGTGCAGGATTGCTACCACGACAAATATGGCCGCGTGTTCAAGCCGACCGAGATCAAGATGATGCTGACCGCCTTCTCCAACATGGAGACGGTCCACATCGCCGCCTACTCTCACCTGCTCGACACCATCGGCATGCCCGAGAGCGAGTACGGCATGTTCCTCGAATATGAGGAGATGAAGGCCAAGCACGACTATCTGCAGGAATTCGGCGTCGACAGCGACGAGGACATCGCCCGCACGCTGGCGATGTTCGGCGGCTTCACCGAGGGGCTTCAGCTCTTCGCCAGCTTCGCCATGCTGATGAACTTCCCGCGCTTCAACAAGATGAAGGGCATGGGCCAGATCATCTCCTGGTCGATCCGCGACGAGAGCCTCCACTGCGAGGGCATCACCCGCCTGTTCCACGCCTTCTGCGCCGAGCGCGGCTGCCTCACCAAGGCGGTCAAGGAAGACATTATGGACATGTGCCAGAAGACCGTTCGGCTCGAGGACGCGTTCATCGACCTCGCCTTCGAGCAGGGCCCCGTCCCCGGCATGACCGCCAAGGAGATCAAGCGCTACATCCGCTACATCGCCGACTGGCGTCTCGGCCAGCTCGGCCTGCCGGCGATCTACATGGTCGACGACCACCCGCTCCCCTGGCTCGCCCCGCTGATCAACGGCGTCGAGCACGCCAACTTCTTCGAAACCCGCGCGACCGAATACTCGAAGGCCGCGACCCGCGGGAACTGGAACGAGGTCTGGGAGAATTTCGACCGCCGCAAGAAGGCCAAGGCCAACGACACCGTCGAGGAAGGCGCAGCCGGCGACGACATGTTCACGCGGGCGGGCGTGGCGGCGGAATGAGGTATGCGAGAGCGCCAGAACGGAAGTAGAACAATTGAATGGATGATTGAGCCGTGTATGACGTGAGATCAATCGCCAATTGGGTGCTAGATCGAGCCGATGCTCAAGAGCGACCCCTATCGAACATGGCACTCAACAAGATCATATACTTCATTGTCGAGAAAGCACTTATAGAACGGGGTGAACTGCTAACCGCTGCCAAAATAGAAGCATGGGAACACGGGCCGGTATTTCGAGAGATTTATCACTCCTTCAAATGTCACGGTGACGGCCCGATCACATCTAGGGCGCATAAATTTGACAGTGCAACACGATCCATGGTCGAAGCGAAAGAACTTTTCGGACACGATGACGAGGAGCTTTTTGACGAAGCTTTAGATTCGTACCTTCATTTGACGGCCTCTCAACTGAGAGCGCTATCTCATCAGTCAGGTAGCCCGTGGCACAGAGTGTGGTGGCATGAGGGGCGATTTAATCCAGGCATGGAGATTTCGATAGAGACCATTCACGAGAGTTTTTCGCAGGAGGCGAAGCAATCATGAGTGACTTGGAAGAGATACTGCAGAAGCTGAAGCAACCTCCCTCAGTTCCCAATTGGACGCGCTACATCCATGATACGCAGGCAAAAACGACGACCGCCGTCGCAAAGTTCGCGCTAGGGTTTCCGAAGAGCGCCCTCTTCCAAGTTTACCGGATCATCGGTGACATGGTCAGCTTCGGGATTACAGAAGAAGAGGCGCTTAAGGCTGTAGCTCTGATCAAGAATCCTCTTGTGAGCAAGCTAGGGCGGGAAATTGTGCTCGCTTTCAGCGCCTATAACAAAGAGGAGAGCCTCGAAGGCATTCAGGTTTTCCAAGAATTGGTGGGCTACTTTCGCGTGTCGCGTGACGTCGTTGTTCCCGTCAAGCCGACGTTCGTAATTCTAGAACACGGACGGCCTACTCCCGTTTTCGTTATTGGTTGGACCACCAATCCTTTCACACGCCTTCAGAAGCGCCTTCTAACGACCGCCATCGATGACGCCATTCTATCGTTCGGCGATTTCGCAGGGTCCCATGCAAAGATCATTTGCGCGCCTCGCATATCAAAGGTGCATCGGGTAATCTGCTCTTGGTCGACGGCAGATTACCCGAGGTTAGACAGCGTCGAGTTGGCTCAGCAGCTTGAGTTCTATTCTCAGGCGCTAGTCGAGGCTGTCCCGCTGATAACTGAGGAGTTGAATCGGCGGGCGGCGCTTGCGGCCAGGAAATCCGCGCAGGAAAGTGTTGGTCCGATTAGTGATCCCACGAAGCCCGCAGAACAAGACGATTTGTTTAGATGAGAGTGAAGCTCTTTATCTTTGGCTGGCGGAGTTCAAACGATAGTTGATGTAATTTCGTTTGAAGATGCTCTTGGTAAAACCAATGGCGAGCGCCGACATCTTCTGCTCGGTAATGGCTTTAGTATCGCCCTCTTTCCTGAGCGCTTCACATATAGGAGCTTGCTCGAAGAAGCTAAGGAGGAAGGTTTTTTCGAAGCGTATCCGGAGCTTCAAAAGGCCTTCGAAATACTGAAAACCACGGATTTCGAAGTGGTCCTTCAGGCTTTGTCGAGAATGCGTCGGCTTCTCCATCTTTACGTCGATAGCCCTGATCCTGTCGCGAAAATAGCTGATCATGTGGAGCATCTCAAAGAGGGATTGGTCGGGGCCATCGCTGGAAAGCACCCGGCACGCCTCGGCGAGATCAGTGAACGACAGTTTACGGCCGCGCGAACTTTCCTCGCCAAATTCGCAGCCCGAAGTCTTAAGAATAGAGGGTGCATCTATACATTAAACTATGATCTGCTCTTGTATTGGACTCTGATGCACGACCCTCGGCCTGTATGGGATGGCACAAAGCTAATCCCACCGGAGGATGCACTATACCTCGCCAGCGACGATGGCTTTCGAGCACCCGATGACGACTACGATGCTCCCTACGTGGCCTGGGACGTGGACGGAGGATCAAACACACAAAACGTCCACTTTCTGCACGGCGGGCTCCATCTGTATGATGCGGGGAGCGAACTCCAAAAAATCTGCTGGGAAAGGTCAGGGGGAATTCCTCTGATGGACCAAATACGCGATGCCTTGGATCAAGATCGTTATCCTCTCTTTGTGTCTGAGGGGAACGCGGATTCGAAGCAAGCGCGGATCCTTCACAGCGGATATCTTACCCGGTCCTTCAAGAGCTTCGCAGCAATCTGCCAAAAGCGTACGACGAATCTTTTTGTATATGGGCATTCATTGGCTGAGAGCGACAATCACATTTTAAGACTCATCGAAGAGGGGTGCTGCCCGGCTCTCTTCGTCAGCCTTTATGGCGATCCCGCCAACTCCGATAACATGGCAATGGTCCAACGTGCCGAAGCGTTGGCTGGCGCGCGTGCGAAATATAAGCTGGACGTGTTCTTCTTCGATGCTGAATCCGCTCACGTTTGGGGTTAGCCACCGCCATGCCGAGTGGTGCGCTTTCGCGATTGCCAGCCCATGGCCGAAGCGCCCCGAGGTGGAGGCTACGAAGAAAAGGCGCGGAGTGCCAAACTCCGCGCCTGCTATTTCGGCGATCGACCTATCAGATCGTCGTGCGGCTGACCGACGGCGCGGGAGCCACGTCGGCCGCCTCGCCGCAATCGCCCGACATGCGGGTGGCGACATGCGGCTCGGCCTCTCCCGCGGCCCGCACCATCTGGACGGTGCGGGTGCAGCCGCCCTGGGTGACGCTGCGCGAGACGAAGCTGTAGCCGCCGCCCGGCACGCCGCCGTCGCTGGCGAGCCTCAGGCCCGGCGCGCCGTCGAGCGGCATCGCCGGCGCCGCCGCCATCAGCCGCATCATCGCCGCCATGCGCTGGTTCATCTCGGCCGCGATCCGACGAAAGGTGGCGAACGGCGCCATTTCGGCGCGATAGGCGCTCACCGGCACGAACCGCACCGGCGCCGGCGCCTCGGCGATCACCAGGCGCGGCGGCGTCTCGCCTCGATAATGGATATGGACCGAGCCGTCCGGCAGGGCGACGTTCAGCACGTTGACGGGGTTGGCGCCGGGCGCCGCCGCCGCGGCCCCGGCCAGCGCCAGTGAAGCCAGGCCGGCCAGAACGACCTTTCGCTTGAATGCCATCTGTCTCCTCCACTCTGAGTTACCAAAAGGGGGCAGGAGAGGCCGGAGAGATCCCCTCCGCCAGGCACGCCCGCAAAGGGCGCGACCCCACAAAATTATGCAACCCCGCCCGAGGATCAACCCGCTTGGGGCCGACTGTCTCACTAGAACGGGCCTTCCGCCGCGCCGCCTCGCCTGCGCCGCCGGTCCGGAGAAACTATTTTCCTACAGCTTACCAAATAGGATAACTGCTCTGCTCCTTTTTGCGACTCATGGGAGCGATGATCATGAAGCGTCACACGGCGAGGGATTGGAGCCTTGAGGAGTTCGACGCCTGGGCCGCGGCGTGCGACCGGGAGGAGGCCGTCGCCCGGGCGGCCGACGAGGAGGGCGGGCCGCGCCTCTCGCTCGTGCCCGCGGCCGAGCGTGAGGAGGTCTGGCCCGCCGACCTGCTGCCGCCCGCCGAAACGGGGTCCGTGGCGGAGCATCGTGCCGATGGCGAAGCGGCGCCAATGGCCGGCGACGCAGAATCCCTTCGTCCGGCTGCGGAGTCAGCGAGCGAGTCCGCAGCGGAGCCGCCGGTAGCGGCCACGCCGTTCGACGGCGTTCCCCTCGAGGACAGCCGCAAGCGCCTCGCCGGCTGGAGCGCCGAGCGGCAGCGCCTGTTCCTCGTCAATCTCGCCGAGACCGGCTCGGTCCATCTCGCCAGCGCCACGGCGCGGTTGACGGCGCGGTCGGCCTACCGGCTTCGCGCCCGCTCGCCGGCCTTCGCCTCGGCCTGGGACACCGCGCAGCAGCTGGCCGTCGGGCGGCTCTCCGCGCTCGCCTTCGATCGCGCGATCAACGGCCGCACCGAGCAGGTCTGGCATTGCGGGGAGCTGGTCGCGGAAAAGCGCGCGCCGAGCGACAAGCTGCTGATGTGGTTGCTCGCCCGGCTCGATCCCCGCCGCTTCGCCGCGCCGTGGGAGCTGCGCAAGGACGATGCCGCCGATCCCCAGGCCGAAGCGCGGGAGAGCTTCCCGGCGCTGCTCGAAGGGCTGACCGATCTCCCGTCCTAGTGACGCCATGGCCACTGCGAACATTGGTGACCATTCGCGGGCCTGGCGACCCGCGCGGGCGCTCCTAGCACCAGGGCTCCCGCCGCCCCGACCAGGTCCGCGCCAGCCCTTCGGCGACGAGCTGGTCACCGAGGCTCTGGCCATGCCGGGTGACGACGCGGAGCTTGCGGCCGTAGCGGTCCTCGTCGCGGCCGGGGATCCGCTCCAGCTCGAAGGGGCCGGCGACGAGCAGCGCCTCCATCCGCCGCGTCGCCCGCACCGCGAGATCGCGCTCATAGGCGCAGCGCCCCCTCACCTCCGGCGTGTCGATGTCGGCGATCCGGATCTTGTCGCTGCCATGCCAGAAAGTGTCGCCGTCGACGATCCGCACCGCCGCCGGCGCGGCGCGGCCTCTGCCTTGCCCCGCCGATGCTCCGGGGGACGCGCCTTCCTGCGCCTCCAATATGGTGCGGGACCGTCGCGATTCCGCATAGGGATCGGCGTTCGGCCTTTCGATGGCGGGCGGAACGACCGGCGGCGCCTCCGTCCCCGGCAGCCGCATCGCCTGATAGGCGAGAAGGCCGAGGATCAGGCCGATCCAAACCATGATGCGCAGATCCCGCGCCGACACGAGCTTGCGCGCGCGATAAGGCTGCCCGCTCGCCGGGGCTCTCCAACGCGAGCGATGGAAGGAAGAGCGCCGCGGCGGCCGCTTCCGCTTCGGGTTGAATAAGTTCAGGTCGCCCATGGCCCGCCCTTTTGAGGCGGTGCCCTGACCAGCGCGTTAACGGCTCCGCGCCTGCCGGCGCGGAAGGCCTTTCCCGTTCAGCTTTCCCGAACGGTGGATGAACATCGCGTAGCCCGCCGGTTCAGGAAAGGAGGCGTAACGAGATGGCTCCGACATTGTGCGCCCGTCGATCGCGGGCGCGAAGAAGGAGAGAGTATATGCGTATCCTTGTTCTGGCCGCCACCGCCGCCGCGGCCGTCACCGCCCTCCCCGCGACCGCGGCCAACGCCCATGGCTGGGGCGACCACCGCCACTATCAGCGCGAGATCCGCCAGGTGCAGCGCGAATGCGCGCGCGAGCTGCGCCGGGCCGACAGCCGCCGCGAATACCGCCGCGAGCGCCGCGAATGCCGCCGCGAGCTGCGCGAGGTCCGCCGCGACTTCCGCCGCGACGCTCGCGAGGATCGGCGCGACTGGTATCGCTGGGACCGCCGCCGCGGCTGGTGACCAAATTTGGGGCGACGGCCACCCGCCGCGGCCACGCCGTCGCCCCGGTCCTATCCGCGCCGACTAGAGCGGCGCGTCGATCTTGAGCAGCTTGTCCCGGCTCGTCTCGCCGCGGACCAGCTCGACCGCCGATTTCGGAATCCCGAGCGCCTTGGCGACGAGGGCGATCACCGCCTTGTTGGCCTTGCCCTTGTCCGGCGGGGCGGTGACATAGACGCGCACCGCGCCGCCCTCGACGACGATGCGCTCCGCCGAGGCCTTGGGCGTGACCCGCACCGCCAGCGTTCCCGTCGGCGACACCGCCGCTCTCACCGCTTCATCCATGCCGCCGCCATAGGGCAGGCCGCCGCCTCCGCGCCAGCAGCGGGCGGCAGCTAATGCCCGGTTCATGCAACCTCGCGCAAAGAGATATCGTTATGGAGCCGACATCATCTCCGGGAGTAATGCCATGAACCGCCTCATCCTCGCCGCCGCCGCGCTCGCCGTCGCCACGCCG
The DNA here is from genome assembly GCF_003129465.1 of Sphingosinicella humi. Lineage (NCBI taxonomy): Bacteria > Pseudomonadati > Pseudomonadota > Alphaproteobacteria > Sphingomonadales > Sphingomicrobiaceae > Allosphingosinicella > Allosphingosinicella humi. Next base: position 1,394,614 of record NZ_QFFF01000001.1, on the reverse strand, counting down.
GTCGCTCCGGTCTTCGCCGATCCGCCGCCTTGGGCGCCCGCCCACGGCCGCCGCGCCAAGGACCGGGCCTATGACGATTATGGCCGCTATTACGAGCCGCGCCGCCTGAGCCGCGGCGACCGCATCTGGCGCGGGCGCGACGGCCGCTATCATTGCCGCCGCGACAACGGCACCACCGGCCTCATCGTCGGCGGCGCCGTCGGCGCGCTGCTCGGCCGCGAGCTCGACGGCGGCCGCGAGCGCACCGTCGGCACCCTGCTCGGCGGCGCGGCCGGCGCCCTCATCGGCCGCGAGATCGACCGCGGCGGCCTGCGCTGCCGCTGACCCCCTGAACCCGCCCCTTCTCCCCGAGCGTTGAGACGGAGAAGGGGCCGGCTTCGGAGGGGCTCGTCGTGCCGATCGAGGACATGCCGCCGGAGGTCGAGTTCCCGGACTCGACGGCCGTGGCGCGCGCCGCGTACCGGCCCGGCGACTGCGTCCTCGACCTGTGGTGGCGCCAGGACGACGGGGATCGGACCGGCCGCCGCTACCGCTATTTCGACGTGCCCAAAGCGAAATATTGCGAGCTGCTCGCCGTCCACCGCGCCGGCGGCTCCGTGGGCGAGTTCTGCAATCGCGAGATCAAGTCCCACTTCGACTATGCGCCCGCCGAGGAGGACTGACGGCCGCCGCGGTCCTAGCCGGCGCCGATCGCCATCAGGATAAGGCCGAGGACGATGAGGCCGATGCCGGGAAGGTCGGGCTTGAAGCTCAGCCGATCGCCCTGCCCGGTCGGCTCGAGCGTGTCGCGGGGCTGGTGGGTGACCGGCGTCTCCGCCTCGCTCATCCGGCCGCCGCGCCGGGCGTTGCGCACCGTCGCCAGCACGACCCCCGCGACCACCAGCAGCGCCCCGATCCCGATCAGCAGCATATCGCGCCTCCGCGGACTGCGTGTGTGGCCAGGAATGCGCCTTCCCCGCCCGCCTGGCAAGAGCGCGCGGCCGGGCCAACGGTGACGGCGGCGTGCGGCAGAGCTTCGCTAGGCCGATCGAGGCCGTGTAGGAAAATGGTTTTTTGAGGTGGGCCTAGGCGAGGTCAGGCGTCGGGGGCGAACAGCCAGCGCTCGGCGCTCGCCACGTCCTCGAAACATTGCGCGTCGCGGCCCGACAGCGCCCGCATCAGCTGGCTCTTGGCGAGGGTCGGCCCGGCGACGAAGGCGAGCCGGCGCGAGCGATATTCCGGCGCCGCCAGCATGGCCTGGAAGGCAGCGACGACCTCCTGGTGCTGAATCTTCATGCCGCGCACGTCGTTCAAGGTGAGGTGCTGGTTGGGCAGGCAGCGCAGTTCGGCATGGGCCTTCGCCCGATCGGCGAGGAAGGCCTCGATGTCGGCCAGGGAGAAGAGACCGCTCATGGTGATCCGAACCAGCGAGCGCGGGCGGTCGATCTCGAATGTGTAGTGCGCGTCCATGGGGACGAGCGTAGCGGCGAAGGGGCTACCAGATTGCTAACGGACCGGCGATCTCCGCGGAGCCGCCGCGATCATTTCTTCGTCAGCGCCTCGGGCTTGTGGGCGGCGCGCTTGCCCTGGTCGGTCTCGACGATGAACTGAGGATCGTCCCTCGACGCCGCGACCTTGTGGCCCTTGATGCGGGTTTCGGAGGTTTGCTTGCGCACCACCGTGCCGTGCGTCTTGCCCTGGCTGGTCTGCCACTCCACCTTGTCGCCCTTGCGGAACTCCTTGGTCATGGCCTGGTCTCCTACTTTCCTCGCAGAGGATCATGCCCCCAGTTCATCAGCGAGTAGCGCCATCGGGAGTGCCGTTTGTCGCCCGCCGGACCGCCCTGCGCCTCGTGGCGACGGACATAGCCGACGACCTTGCGCATATGCGCGTAATCCTCGTCGGTGAGCTCGGCCGTCTTCTTGCGCTTGATCTCGACGATCCGCCGTCCCGACTGATGACCCACGGACTCCTGCTCGCCCTTCCGGGTCCATCCCACCGACTGGCTTTCTTCCGTATCGAGCCACTTCACCAGCTCGGCCGGCGTCATGTTCACGACCGTGTCGAACTCGCGCCGGATCTCGTCCCAGCCGAGGCTGCTGCCGGGTGCCATGGTCGCGGCCCTCCAGCCGTTCCCTCAGACCCGCGCGTCCATATCGACCTTCTCATTGTCGCCCAGGTCCGGCCGCGCGTCGGAGACGGCGGCGGCGGCCATCTTGATGTAGCTGCGCACCATCCCCGGGCTGTCCCAATATTGCGCGTCGTGGGGCGTGACCTTGAGGACGCGGATCGAGGGATCCTCGGGCGAATCCCACCAGGCCTTGGCCGGGGTGGAGAAAAGCTTCCTGATCTTCTCCCGATCGTTCGACACCGCCGCCCGGCCGGTCAGCGAGACATAGCTCTGCTTCGACGTATCGGCGAAGGCGAGATTGACCTGAGGCCGCGCCGCGATGTCCTCGTCCTTCGCACTGTCGGCATCGGTCAGGAAGTAGATGGTGTTCTCCTCCCGGCAAACATGCGCCGCCATCGGCCGCGAGCGGATTAGGAGGTCGTTCGTCCCGGCCGCCGACGCGCGCCCCTCCGGCACATCGAGGCTGGAGAGCATGCAAAAGCCGATCTTCTCCATCAACTCCCAAACCCGCGCTTCGCCCTGGCTGTCGGTCATTGCTCCTGCTCCTTCGTGCTGAGGTCGAAGGAGAAAAGCGATAGCCGCAAGAGTCAGTTCCGCGTCCAACGGACGCCGCCTCGTTGACGAGGCGATGGGTGAAAGCGAATGCCCGAGAATATCTGGAAACCAACAGCGCGAACCGAGCCAAAAGGCTGAAGAGGCTTGGTCCTGTGATTTGAGCATTGTTTCGTCGGAATTCCATTGTAGCCTTTTGAGTAGCTGACGTCAGTCGGCGAGTAACAGGGGGGAAATGCATGGTCGACGAAGAGAACGATGTGGCGCTTAGCGCCCGGGCAAGGGCTGGAAGCCTATTGAACAAGCTGGAGCGGATTTACCTCGGCGTCATCAGAGCAATCGCGCTGGTGGCAGCCACGCTTCTCGTTGTTTATGCAGCGTGGCTGGCAATCAGCGGCGTCTACAAGGCCTCGCTGGATGTGGAGACCGTCAAGGAGGTTCCCGCATCGGTGTCGCCCGAAGAGGTCACCAAAATCGATACGACACGCCCGGCCAATTCAGACGCAGCCGAGAACTCCGATCCGTTTGCGGACGAAAAGCGCTATTATGCGGACTTCACCAAACGCTATTTGGCACTGTTTAGTTCGAAGTTCGAGGCTTTCAAGCGGCCTGAAGACAAGCGCCTAGATGCAGAAGCGTTCGACGCACGCTATGTCAACAGCTCGGAAAGGTTAGAAAGCATTCGCGATGGGAGCCTTGATTACGCAGTGGACAAGGCAGACCTAGAATCTTGGCTCGACACGCTGACAACTGTTGCTTCGAGCAAATCGACTGTCGATCGCCTGAAGGCATATCAGTCCGCAAAAATGACGAAGGTTTCTCGGACGATCAAAGGGACTCGCGAACAACGCTACTGCAGCTACTACGCGTATTACTTCGACGAGTGCCTTACATATGACACCCGTACTGTTCCGTTCACCCGCACGGTCGATGAGACAAAACTTCCCGACGGCGTGATGAGCCATACCGACCTACTAGGCGCCTATCAGGACCGCTATTTCGATCTTCTTCTTGAAAGAAGACGTGCAAATGCCGGCAGCGCTAACATGCAGCGGGCCGAAATTGCCGCCGATAATCAGGACGGTTCGACTCGGTTGTGGATGGCAGTCCGAGTGGTCGGAGTATTCGTCGTCCTGATGTTCCTGTTCCTGCTGATCGCACTGGAACGACATCAACGCAGAATCTCCGCCTCGCTGCGCGCGGATTCAGCCGAGACAGCAGCATAGGCTGGCGTCGGTAGGAGCGACTCCCCTCCCGCGTGCGGGAGGGGAGGAAAAGCCGTCACCCTCTAACGCCAGTACGGGTGCTGTGATGTTAGGCGTGCGTCAGCACTTATGGTGGACGCCTCGTTATCTGCTGTCACAAGAAAACGCCCGGGGCGTGCCGAATTTCTCTCGCGATGACGTTGCCTCCGGTCGCCCAGACGGGAAACTTGAAGTGACCGAAGTTAACTCCGTCAACGGTCGCGGGTTGTGCCCCTTCGGCGAATAGTCCGTCAGGCTCAGCGTCCGATGCTCAGATCTTCGACGAAGGTGCCGTGGCGGGCGGCGAGGACTAATTCGAGCTTATCGGCGGTGCGCAACTCCATGTCGCGCGAGTCGGAGGTCAGGCGTTCAGTCGCCCTTGTCGCTTCATTTCTTGGTTTCTTGGTCTTGGCGTGCTGCTTTACGTCCTGTGACAGGGACTCGGAAACATCGTCGCTCTCGCCGAAGGTGCCGTCCTCATTGCGCCGCTGATAGCGTTTGTCGCCCTTGTGCGGCTCGATCAGTTCCCGCTCGCTCATGATCTATCTCCGTTGTGGACATATCAGGAACGATGAGGGGTCGCTTGGGTTCCGCGGGCGCGGGAGGCGAGGTTAGTGGAAGTAAGTGAGGAGGTAGCGTCGCGGCAAAGCCGCGCCGTCGGTCGGGCTCGGCTGGTTCAGGCCAGCCGCCCCGCCGGCCGGAGTGCGCCGTCTCTCGCGCCTGCTTAGGCGGCGGTTCCCGCCGGCTGCGCTGGCGCGGTGCGGCATGAGCGTTCGTTGCTCAGTGCCCCGCACTGAGCCTCACGCTCATTCTTCGCCCATCCGCAGCGCCGCAATAAACGCCTCCTGCGGAATGCTCACTGAGCCATATTCCCGCATCCGCGCCTTGCCGGCCTTCTGCTTCTCCAGCAGCTTCTTCTTTCGCGAGATGTCGCCGCCGTAGCATTTCGCCGTCACGTCCTTCCTCAGCGCGGCGATGGTCTCGCGGGCGATGACCTTGCCGCCGATCGCGGCCTGGATGGGGATCTTGAAGAGGTGGCGGGGGATGAGGTCCTTGAGGCGCTCGCACATGTGGCGGCCGCGCGCTTCGGCCTGGCTGCGGTGGACGATCATCGAGAGGGCGTCGACCGGCTCGGCGTTCACCAGGATGTTCATCTTGACGAGATCGCCCTCGCGGTGCCCGATCTGGTGATAGTCGAAGCTGGCATAGCCGCGGCTGATGCTCTTCAGGCGATCGTAGAAGTCGAACACCACCTCGTTCAGCGGCAGCTCGTAGGTGAGCTGGGCGCGGCCGGCGACGTAGGTCAGATTCTTCTGGATGCCGCGGCGGTCCTGGCAGAGCTTCAATATGGGGCCGAGATATTCGTCGGGGACGTAAATGGTCGCCTCGATCCACGGCTCCTCGATGCTGTCGATCCGGTTGGGATCGGGCATGTCGGCCGGGTTGTGGAGCTCGATCGTCTTGGCCGCCTCCTCCTTCGATTTGGAGAGGTGGATATTGTAGACGACGCTCGGCGCGGTGGTGATGAGATCGAGATCATATTCGCGGGTCAGGCGCTCCTGGATGATCTCGAGGTGGAGGAGGCCCAAAAAGCCGCAGCGGAAGCCGAAGCCCAGCGCGGCCGAGGTCTCCATCTCGAAGCTGAAGCTCGCATCGTTGAGACGGAGCTTGGAGATCGATTCGCGCAATTTCTCGAAATCGGCGGCGTCGACCGGAAAGAGGCCGCAGAAGACGACCGGCTGGACTTCCTTGAAGCCCGGCAGCGGGGCGGCGGTGGGACGCTTGGCATCGGTGATGGTGTCGCCGACGCGGGTCTCGGAAATGTCCTTGATCTGCGCGGTGATGAAGCCGATCTCGCCCGGGCCGAGCTCCGGCAGCTGCTCGATCTTCGGGCGCATGCAGCCGACGCGGTCGACCAGATGGGTGGTGCCGCCGGCCATGAACTTGACGCTCTGGCCCTTGCGGATGGTGCCGTCGATGACGCGGATGAGGATGACGACGCCGAGATAGGGGTCGTACCAGGAGTCGACGAGCATCGCCTTCAAGGGCGCGTCGCGATCGCCCTTGGGCGGGGGGATGCGGGTGACGATGGCTTCCAGCACCTCTTCGATGCCGATGCCGGACTTGGCGCTGGTCAGCACCGCGTCGTCGGCGGGGAGGCCGACAATGTCCTCGATCTCCTTCTTCACCTGCTCGGGCTCGGCGGCGGGAAGGTCGATCTTGTTGATGACGGGCACGATCTCATGGTCGTGCTCGATCGACTGGTAGACGTTGGCGAGAGTCTGCGCCTCGACCCCCTGGGCGGCGTCGACGACGAGCAAAGCGCCCTCGCAGGCGGCGAGGCTGCGGGATACTTCATAGGCGAAGTCGACATGGCCCGGCGTGTCCATGAGGTTGAGGACATAGGTCTCGCCGTCCTTGGCCTTGTAGTCGAGGCGGACGGTCTGCGCCTTGATGGTGATACCGCGCTCCTGCTCGATCTCCATATTGTCGAGCACCTGCTCGCGCATCTCGCGGTCGGTGAGGCCGCCGGTCACCTGGATGAGGCGATCGGCCAGCGTCGACTTGCCATGATCGATATGGGCGATGATCGAGAAATTGCGGATGCGGGAAAGGTCGGTCATTGCGCGCTTTTCTGAGGAGTAAGCGCGGCCCCTAGCAGAGGCGGTGGGGGAGGCAAAGGGCGGCGAGCCGGCGCGCTCCCCGGCCCCTGGCGATCGGCGGCCTCCGCCGCGGCGCCCGCGCATTCTCCTAGGCAAAACATGCGTTTGCCTTTATGGCCGTGTTTCAGCGGACCTTCTCAGGGGGCGGTCGTTCTGCTGCGGCAGACTTGTAGCGGAGAGCGACTTGACCCAATTGACCGACGTTCCACGACGCGACCAACGCGACTCGCCCCTGAGACAAGACCGCGGAGTCCAGCGGTCCGGCGAGGCCCTGGAAGACATCCTCGAGGCGCTGCCCGAAGCGATCTATCTGACCGACGGGGACGGGCGAATCACCTATTACAACGAAGCCGCGGCGGAGCTGTGGGGGGTGCGGCCGGTGCTCGGCCACAGCGAATTTTGCGGATCCTGGAAGCTCTACTGGCCCGATGGCACGCCGCTGCCGCACGCCGACTGCCCAATGGCGATGGCGCTGAAGGAAAGGCGGCCGATACGCGGCGTCGAAGCGATCGCGGAACGGCCCGACGGCACGCGCATCCCCTTCCTGGCCTGCGCGACGCCGCTGTTCGACGCGGGCGGCGCATTGACCGGCGCCGTCAACATGCTCGTCGACCTGTCGGAACGAGCGGTCGCCGACGAAACGGCCGAGCGCCTGGCCGCCATCGTCGAAAGCTCGGACGACGCCATCCTGGCCAAGGACCTCAGCGGCACCATCGTCACCTGGAACAAGGGCGCCGAACGCCTGTTCGGATATGCGCCCGAAGAAGCGATCGGCCAGCCGGTGACGATATTGATCCCGCTCGATCGCCAGGACGAGGAACCCCGGATCCTGGACCGGATCAAGAAGGGCGAGCGGACCGAACATTTTGAGACGATCCGGCGCCGCAAGGACGGCAGCCTGGTCGAGATTTCCCTGTCGGTCTCGCCGATCCGGAGCCGGGACGGCCGCATCATCGGCGCGTCGAAGATCGCCCGCGACATCACCGAGCGGCGCCTGGTGGAGCGGCAGCAGCGCCTGCTCCTGCGGGAGATGAACCACCGGGTGAAGAACCTGTTCACGCTCGCGAGCAGCGTCGTCACGCTCAGCGCGCGCTCGGCCGGGACGCCCGCCGAGCTGGCGACGGCGGTCTCCTCCCGCCTGGCGGCGCTGGCGCGGGCCCATGCGCTCACCATTCCGTCGATTCCGGAAGCGACCGGTGTGGCCGAGCAGTCGACGACGCTCCACACGCTGATCCGGACGATCGTCGCGCCTTTCGATCGCGACGAGCTCAGCCGGGCGCGGATCGAGGGTGCGGACGTCGCCGTCTCGGGCAATGCGGCGACCAGCCTCTCCCTGCTGCTGCACGAATTCGCCACCAACGCGGCCAAATATGGCGCTCTGTCCGTCCAGGAGGGCAGCATCGACATCATGTGCGAGGAGGCGGGAGAGCGGCTCGTCCTGACCTGGACCGAACGGGGCGGCCCGGCGATACGATCCGAACCCACCGTCGAGGGCTTCGGAACGCTTCTGTCCAAGGCGACGGCGCGCGGGCATCTCGGCGGCGATATCCAGCGCGAATGGCGGCCGGAGGGGCTTTTCCTGAAGCTCGAAGTGACACGCGGCCGGCTGTCCGAAGCGTAGCCACCAGTCACGCCGCCGCTGCCTAGGCGTAAATGCCCGTATTGCAGGGTGACGTCGCGCTGCTGCCGTTGCTGCCCCAGCGGCGGAAGCCCTTGGAGTCCACGTGAAACCGGACGCCGCTGTAGAAGCCGAGGCCGACGTCGAAGAGCCGGCCGCGATCATCGTGAACGCGGCAGAGATTTTCGATCATGGTCTCGCGGCCGACGGCCGCGACCGGCGTCAGGTCGAGCGCGAAGAAGTGGCGGTGCGCGCTGGCCGGGGCGCCTCCGGAGCAGCGATTGAGCTCGCCGTTGCGATAGCCGGAGACGGCCTCGACATCGCCGATCGCCGGCTCGACATGGGTGGAGACGAATTTGAGCGTGTCGGCGATATGGCTCCATTCGGCGACCGGGGCGACCTCGAAGCGGGGTCCCGAGCAGTCGCGCCAGCTGCTGGCGGTGCGCAGCAGCTGCCAGGTGGGAATGACGTCGCCGACGCCGTCCATGTCGAGGAACTGCTTGAACGACAGCACCTGGGCACGCGCGGCGGGCTCGCGGGCGAGCCAGGCATGATAGTCGGCGCGCGATTGGCCGTCGGGACCCTGGGCCAGGGCGGGGGACGCAAGGAGAGCCAGCAGCGCAAGCGCAGCGGAACGAAATAATTTAAGCATTTCATGCATATAGCAGACTTCGGACGACTTTTCCACCCCGCGCTTGTCATCGATCGTAAGCGCGGCAATCCGGTCTCGGGCGTGGATTGCCGCGTCGCTTCGCTCCTCGCTATGACATGCCCCCAGGCGGCCTCGGCGCTTTTCGGCGCTGGCCTGGCGCGGTAACATGGTCGGGACAGGAGGAGCGGCACGATGGGCCTGAAGCTGGTGATCGGGATGGCGGCGGCGATGCTGGCGGCCTGTGCGCCCGCCCAGGAGGCGGCGCCGGAGAAAGGGGCGGCCGGCACCTTGCTCGTCGGCAACAAGGGCGAGGATACGCTGAGCTTCATCGCTCTTGCGACCGGCGAGGAGCTGGGGCGGGCGAAGACCGGGCCGATGCCGCACGAGATCGCCATCTCGCCGGATGGCTCCCAGGCGGCCGTGGTCGCCTATGGCGGCAACAGCATCGACATTTTCGACGTGGCATCGCGGGCAAAGCTGCGCACCATCGATCTTGGCGAGAATGAGGGGCCGCATGGGCTCGTCTGGCTCGACGACGGACGGCTGGCGGTGACGACGGAGCGCAGCGGGACCCTGACCATCGTCGACACCGCCAAGGGCGATGCGGTGACGGCGATCCCGACGGGCCAGCGCGGCCATATGGTCGCCGTCTCGCCGGACAAGAGCCGCGCCTATACCGCGAATATCCCCGACGGGACGGTGAGCGTGATCGACCTCGCCGCCGGACGGAAGCTGCGCGACATCGAAGTAGGCGGTGAGCCGGAAGGCATAGCGTTGGCGAAGAATGGGCGCGAATTGTGGGTCGGCGACCTCAAGGGCGCGCGGGTGCAGGCGTTCGACACCGACAGCTTCGAGCGGCTGGCGGAGGTGAAGACCGGTCCGGTGCCGATCCGCGTGGCGGTAAGCCCGGACGGGCGCTGGGTCGTCACCTCTAATCTTGGCTCCGGCAGCCTCACCGTCATCGACGCGGCCACGCGGCAAAAGGTGCGCGATGTCCCGGTGAGCGGGACCGAGGAGGCGCAGCAGGTGACGATCCTGTTCTCGCGGGACGGTCGCCATCTCTATGCGGCGGAGACCGGGCGGAACCAGGTAGCGGAGCTGGACTTCGCGACGGGCAAGCTGCTGCGCCGCCTCGACGCCGGCGAGGATGGCGACGGCCTGGCGATCGCGCCCTAGTCGGCCTCTTCCGGCCCCAGCGCCTTTCCGATCAGCCGCGCCATGTTCGACTGCTGCTGCGAGGCAGCGACAGTATTGTTGGTCGCATAGAGCGCCTTCAAATAGGCGGCGTCCCACGTCGTGAGGCTGTCCGGATGCGGGCCGTCCTCGTTGAACAGCGCGAGGATGCTGGGGGCGCGGGCGTCGGCGGGTTCGGTCCTTGCCAGGGTGCGCATGGCGGCGTGATCGGCGATCTGGGTGAGCGTCAGCCCGTCCGTCGCCGCGAGGTCGAAGACGACGAAGGTGATCGACAGGTCGCGGCGGGTGCCCTTCTGGATCCGCGACGGTGTGACGCCGTCGAGCATCTGGCGCGGCGGGCTCATTGATCCGCCTACTTGAAACCGCACCCAGCGGGCGGGACGGCCGTCGGAGCCGCGAAGCTGAACCTGCCAGGCGCGAACCGGACCCTCGGCCTTCTGCACGTCCTTTATCTCGGAAAGCTCGAGGGCATGGAAAAGGGTCGGGCGATCGCGGCGGAACGCGTGGAAGAAATCGCGGCTGTCGTCCGCCACGATGACGACGAGGTTGGGATCGCAGCCGGCTTCGGCCAGCGGAACGCCGGCAGCGCTGGCGACCTCCCGGATGCGGGTGGCGACCACCTCGTTATAGTCTGCCGGCAGGCCGAAGCTCATGGGGCAGACCGGCACGCGGAAGGTCGCCATCTGGCCGTTGGCCTCTACCGTCACCGTTTCGATGAAGTCGTGGATCGCCTCCTCGCGGTCGCGCTGGCCGGTGACGACGATCTCATCATCGGCGGGGGACGCTGGCGGTTCTGCACACAGCGGGAAGGCTGGCGTCAAGGCCAGGGCGATGGCGGCGCATCGCGTGGCCAGCGTCGAACGGGTGGCTGGTCGCGTCACAAGCCCGTGTCCTCTGGATGAGCCGAATGATGCGGGACGATGGCGGGGCTGACAACCCCGCAACGATTCAGGGGCGAGCGGCCAGGAAGGCACCGGGAAGGTGGCTGGTGCAGGCCATGACGTGGGTGATGGCCTCTCGATCATAGGCGTCGCCGGAGCGGTATTCCTCGAAATAGGCGTTGAGGGCGTCGACGCGGTCGGGCCAGACACCGGCGGCCTGGAGCCCCAGCGACACGCCGTAATTGGCGAACGCGATGCGCATTTCGGGGGCGATGCTGGCGCGGGCGAAGAAGCCGGGCGGGTCGGTCCAGAGATGATCGAGCGCCATGAGGGCGCGGCGGTGCTGGACCTTCGCCCATTCCTCGTGCGGGAAGAAATGGGCGAGCCAGAGCATCATGCCGAGGCCGAGATCCTGATCGATGCGAAGATCGTCATATTGATCGTCGATCAGCCGCTTCATGTCGGCGATCTCCTCGGCCAGTTCGGCCTCGTCCAGGAGGCGATAGGAGACATAGCCGTCGAAGGCGTCCATCGCGCCAAGACCGTAGCCGGGATAGGGCTCGCTCAGATCCTCCTTCATCTTCCAGATGACGCCGAGGACGGGATGGACGAAGGCGCGATGGACGTCCCGGACGAGCTTGACGCCTTTCTCCCGATAGCCGGGCCGGTGCTCACCGAGGCGGGCGAGGGCGAACATCCACATGGCGAGATAGTGATAATATTGGCCGTCCCGCTCCGGCGCCTCGCCGATGCGCAGGCCGCGCGGCCGGCCCAGCACGCGCTCGACGTCGTCGACCAGCCGCTCCGCCTCGTCGAGCCAATGTTCCTCGCCCGTCTCGCGAAACAGGGAGACGTAGAGCACGACGCCATAGGCATCGGTCCATAGATAGCGAAGGCCGTTCGGCCAGATGCGCTCGTGCCGCATCCACCGAAGCTTGGCGAGGACATAATCGACGTCGTTCAGCATCGCGTCGCCTTCCAGGCTCCCGCGTCGGCAGTGCCGGCCTTCCGGCGGGATGGCCTCGGCCGGTCAACGAGGCGGCAAATGGTCCGTTCCACGTGAGTTGCCCGTGGCCGTTTCATGAACGCAACGTCGTGCTGCGTTCACCCGGCAGCTTCTATGAAGGCCCTGTTACCACAGGCAATGGGCCCCACCGGGGCAAGGAGTGAATGAGAATGAGGACGATGATCCTGGCCGCGACGATGGCGGCCGTTGCTATCCCTGCGGCGCCCGCGCTCGCCGATCCGCCCCGCAAGGCGGAGCGCGAGTACCGCAAGGACGTCCGCAAGGCCGAAAAGGAGTATCGCCGGAACCTTCGCAAGGCCGATAGTCGGCGCGACGTGCGGGAAGCCAAGCGCGAATATCGGCGCGACATCCGCGAGGCGAAGCGCGATCGGCGCGAGGAGATCAGGGACTGGCGGCGCTACCGCAACTACGACTGGAATCGCGTCGAGCCCGGCCACAACCGCTATTATGCCGACCGCTATTATCGCAGCGGCAATTATAAGACGCGCCGCCTGTCCTACGGCGACCGCATCTATCGGGGCGAGAATGGCCGCTTCTACTGCCGCCGTTCGGACGGGACGACCGGCCTCATCATCGGCGGAGTCGTCGGCGGCGTGCTCGGCAACCTGATCGCCCCAGGCGACAGCAAGACGATCGGCACCCTGCTGGGCGGCGGGGCCGGCGCGCTGGCGGGCCGTGCCATCGACCGCAACAACGTCACCTGCCGGTAATTGGCAAGCCCCCTCCCTGCGGCCAGGGAGGGGGGTCCTTTAAGAAGCGGCCGGCTCGTCGAAGCGGCAGGCCGGAAGCTCGAGCGAGGCGGCGTCGTCGCAATCCCTCACCTGCACATCGCCATTGGGGGCGATGAACAAGGCCCAGTCGCCCGTGTCGGAGCAGCGCGCCGTCCACATGGAGAGGTTCTGATAATCCTGCTGATAGCCTGACGCGTCGACCCGTTTGCAGCGCTCACCGCTGTCCTGGATGGCGCGGCGGAGGGCCAGGCCGCGATTGGCTTCGCCGAGCGCCTTCAACTGTTCGACATAGGGGGTCGCGCCGGTGACCGCGATGTTCCGAGTCGCCGTCGTGTCGCCGCCGCCGTCACAGGCGACCAGCGCCAGCAGCGCCGCTCCCAAAACCAGACCTCGCATCATCCTCTCCCCTCCGGTTGTCGGCGCGTTCCTGTCGCCAATTCCGCCGCCCACCGCAAGCTCAGGCGGTCGGCCGGGTGGCGCAGGAGGGAAGACCTGCCTCGGCGGCGGCCTCGCACGTTATCACCTGGGCGGTGTCGGTGGGGCCGAGGAGGATCGCCCAGTCGGTGCCGTCGTCGCAGCGCGCCGTCCACATCGGCGCATTCTGATACTCGCCGACATAGGCGGAGCTTTCGACACCCTGGCAATTGGCCTGGGCATTGGCGTCACGAATGGCGCGGATGAAGACGGCGTTTCGCTGGCCCTCGTCGAGAGAGAGGATTTCCTCCTGATAGGCGCTCGCCTTGGGCTGGGGCGCCGTCGCAGGCGCATTCGCGGTCTGATCGTCACCGTCGCCGCAAGCCGTGAGGCCCAGCAGCAGGGAAAGGGCCGCCGCCGCTAGCAATCTCGGCATGGTTCGCTCCTCCTGTCGTTCGTGACGGCGAGACAACGGCGCGGACGGGCCAAGTTTCCCTCAGCCGCTGGTATAAATGCGCCAGCTTCGCTGCTCGGCGGTTGAGCCTGGGATGTCGTTGGAACGGCGCAAGGTGACGGTGCCGGCGCTGCTGAACGGCTTGCCGTCCTTCTGCCGGCCGTAGATCTGCACCGGCACCTCCACATAGAGCGAGCCGGCCGCCCCCTCTATGTTCGAGGGGGCGCCGATTTGGGCGTGATATTCGGCGTATTGCTCGAAGCTCGCGGCGAACTCGGCCGCGCTGGGGCCGTCGGCGCTCGCCGAACGCAGGGCATAGGCCGCGTCATAATCGCCCTGCTCGATGAGCGCATAATAGCTTTGGAGCACATTGGCCGCGCCCTGGGCGCTGTCGGGCGCGAAGGGCGCCTCCGCCACGGGCGGGCGATCGTCGGGAAGCCCGCCGGCTTCGCCCGGAGCGGGCGGCTGAAGCGGCGCCTGGGCGGACGGCGCAGGAGCGGCCGGTTCCACCGCGGGCGCTTCCGCCACCCGGGTGTCGTCGGCCCTCTGCGTTTCGGTCCCGCCGCCGGAGCAGGCGGCGGCAAGGGCGAGCGCGGTCAGGACAAACGGTCGGTGCATGAATAGTCCCCGGCGATGATCTCGACGCACCAATGGCGGCACACCTTCATCGGTTCCGCCTTAGCCGCTCCGTTGCTCCGGCGCGATGGCCGCCTGAACACGGCGGCCGGAATCGGCGGAGGCGTTGCCGGCAAGGGCCTGGGGCGGACCAACCAATAACCTCGCCCATGACAAAGGGCCGCGCCCTATGGACGCGGCCCTCCATTTGCGAACGTCGGCGGCTTAGCTCGGCTCGGCGGCCGCCTTGGCGGCGGCTTCCAGCTCGGCCTTGGTCATTGCGATGACCAAGCCCTTATCGTCCTTGGCGAAGGACGAGACCGGAATCTGGACCCGCGCTTCACCGGTGGCGATGACCGCACCATTGGCGTCGACCGACTCGATAGTGCCGACCACATTGCCGTCGGTGTCGCGCACCTCGGCTCCGGCCTGCACGTCGGCGGCCGTTGCCGCCGTCGCGCCGGTGGTGGCGCCGGTTGCCTGATCGGCGACGCCGGTCGCGGTATCCGTGGCCGTATTCACCGTATCCTGTGCGGTATCCGTCGCCGTGCCGACCGTGTCCTGCACGGTATCGAGCGTGCCGCTCGCCGGCGCCTCCGCCCCGACCGAGGCGTCTGTAGTGGCGCCGACGTCAGCGCCGACCTGAGCCATGGCAGGAACCGCAAGAGCCGCAGCCGCGGCCGTCAGGATCAATTTATTACGCATTTTCAAGCATCTCCATTTGCGACGGGCGAGGGACCTCCCGTGCTTTGGGAGTGGATTAACCATTCAAGGTCGCAAACGGGCGCACGCGCGGCGACGGGCCGTGCGGAATCTCCGGCGAGGCCTAGAGAACGTATTTGCTGAGGTCGGTGTTCCGCGCGATTTCGGCGAGCTGCGTTTCCACATAGGAGCCGTCGATCGTCACCTTCTCGCCGCGGCGTTCCTCGGCATCGAAGCTGATATCCTCCAGCAGCTTTTCCATGACGGTCTGGAGACGGCGGGCGCCGATATTCTCCACCTGGCCGTTCACTTCGGCGGCGATCCGGGCGATCGCGCTGACGCCGTCGTCGGTGAAGCTCACCTCCACGCCCTCGGTGGCGATGAGCGCCGAATATTGCTCGGTGAGGCTGGCGTCGGTTTCCTTGAGGATGCGGATGAAATCCTCCTCGGTCAGCGCCTTCAGCTCCACCCGGATGGGCAGGCGTCCCTGCAGCTCGGGAAGGAGATCGCTCGGCTTGGCGACATGGAAGGCGCCGGAGGCGATGAACAGGATATGGTCCGTCTTCATCGGCCCATATTTGGTGGCGACCGTGGTGCCCTCGATCAGCGGCAGCAGGTCGCGCTGAACGCCCTCGCGGCTGACCGAGCCGCCGCGCACGTCGGACACGGCGATCTTGTCGATCTCGTCGAGGAACACGATGCCGTTCGCCTCGGCGTCCTTGAGCGCGGTGCGGTTGACGTCATCCGTGTCGAGGCGCTTGTCCGACTCCTCCTCGACGAGCTTGTCCCAGGCGTCGGCGACGCGCATCTTGCGCTTCTTCCTGGGCTGCTGGCCGAACGCCTTCCCCATCATGTCGGAGAGGTTGATCATGCCGACCTGTCCGCCCATGCCGGGAATCTCGAACGGCGTGGTCGGCTCCTGCACGAGCTCGATCTCGACTTCCTTGTCGTTCAAATGATTGTCGTGGAGGCGCTGGCGGAAGGCCTCGCGCGTCGCCTGGCTGGCGTCCTTGCCGGTGAGGGCGTCGAGAAGCCGCTCCATTGCCGCCTCGGACGCGGCCTCGCGCACCGCCTCGCGGCGGCGCTCCTTCTCCAGCCGCACCGCCTCCTCGACGAGATCGCGGGCGATCTGCTCGACGTCGCGGCCGACATAGCCGACTTCGGTGAACTTGGTGGCCTCGACCTTCACGAACGGGGCGTCGGCGAGCTTGGCGAGACGGCGGCTGATCTCCGTCTTGCCGCAGCCGGTGGGGCCGATCATCAATATGTTCTTGGGCGTCACTTCCTCGCGCAGCGCGTCGGGCAGGCGCTGCCGTCGCCAGCGGTTGCGCAGCGCCACCGCGACGGCACGCTTGGCCTCGTCCTGGCCGACGATATGGGCATCAAGTGCGGCGACGACCGCCTTGGGCGTGAGGGAATCGTTCATGGAACTCCTAGTCATTCCGGCGAAAGCCGGAACCTAAGAACACCGGCCTTCGTGGCTTGTCTGAAACTCTTAGTGTTCTTGGATCCCGGCTATCGGGCCCCCGTCAAAGTAGTACTTTGATGGGAACCCCTCGCCGGGATGACGCAAGGCGTGAAAGCAAGATGGCGCGTGGCCGGGACAAATCAAGCGCTGCAGCGGAAGCCTCCGAACAGGCGGCCGTGGGACTCAATGATCTCGGCGATATCTTCGGGCTGCGGCTCGGCCACCCATTGGTCCCGTTCGAAGGTGCCGCCGAGGATGATGCCGTCGGGGCGCGGGAACATGTAGCCGGCGTTGCCCGAGAAGGCGTAGCCCACCTCCGGCTGGGGCAGGAGGATGGCGAGCTGGCCGCGCACCGGAAGAAGCTCGGTATCGCCGAACAGGGCACGGGCGCCGAGGCCCGTGCAGTTGAAGAGGAGGCGCTCGGGGAGCTCGGCGAGTTCGGCCGGCGACGCGAAGCTCCGGATGGCGAAGCGGCCGCCGGCGATCTGGATGTCCCGCATCAGCTGGCGGAGGAAACGGCCGGTCTCGACATACATGGTGTCGAACCGCACGATATTGTCGACCGGAAAGGGATGATCTTCGAACGGCACGCGGGCGGCGGCGGGATGATAGGCATCCGCCGGCCCCGGATCGCCGCCGGACTCGGCATAGGTAGTAAGCCAGCGGACGCCATAATCCTCGCCGACCATGATCTGGAACCGCCGCCAGCTATAATCGAGCGCGGCGGCGAACTGCGCGCGCCATTCGGGCGTCACCGCGCTGTCGCGGAAATGGCCGAAGGGGCTCCACTGGCCGCCGGCGATGTTGGAGGTCGTGTCGGGCGGCAGGGCAGCCGTGTAGAGCGTCACCGGAAAGCCCGCTTCCTGGACGAGGCGGGCGGTGGTGAGGCCCATGATGCCGGCGCCGATCACCGCCACCGGCCCCTGATGACCCTCCAGCCCCAGCTCGGTCGCCAGCTTCGACGTGCCCCAGGAGAGGGTGATGCCGGCACCGCCATGGCCATAATTGTGGACCAGCCTTTTGTCCCCAAGCGCCTCCGCCCGGACGATGAACCCCGGCGCACGATAGGGGCGAAGACCCGCCACGGTGCGGATCACGCGGTCGGCCGACACCTTGACGGGCGGCAGGCATACGGCGCGCTTCGCCGACGCCGTGGGACGCGCGATGGTGGTGGCGCAGCCTGACAAGGCAAGGCCGCCAAAGGCTAGCGTGGACGAGCTGACGAAGCGGCGGCGGTCGAGGAGCATGGCGCCACCCTAACCATCTGGTCGCCCTGCGAAACGAAAAACGTCATTCCGGCGAAAGCCGGAATCCAAGAGCGGGGACGTTTCCGATTGCTCTCCTGCCTCGGTGTTCTTGGGCCCCGGCTTTCGCCGGGGTGACGACCGAGGTCAGGCCGCGTTTTCGATCGTTTCCACGGTGAGGTTTTCGTTGGTGTAGACGCAGACCTCGGCCGCGATCTTCATCGCCTTGCGGGCGACGGTCTCGGCATCTTCCTCGTAGTCGAATAGCGCCGTCGCCGCGGAGAGGGCGAAATTGCCGCCCGACCCGATCGCGGCAACCCCCGCGGCCGGCTCCAGCACATCGCCATTGCCGGTCAGGATCAAGGTCACATCCTTATCGGCGACGATCATCATCGCCTCGAGGTTCCTGAGATATTTGTCCGTGCGCCAGTCCTTGGCGAGTTCGACCGCCGCGCGCATCAGTGCCCCATGATGCTGCTCGAGCTTGCGCTCCAGCCGATCGAACAGGGTGAAGGCATCGGCCGTCGCACCGGCGAACCCGCCGATCACGGAGCCGTCGTGCAGCCGCCGGACTTTGCGCGCATTCGGCTTGATCACCGTCTGGCCGAGCGACACCTGCCCGTCGCCTGCGACCACCACTTTCCCGTTCTTGCGCACGCCGAGGATCGTCGTCCCGTGCCAGC
Organism: Sphingosinicella humi; assembly: GCF_003129465.1. Classification (NCBI taxonomy): domain Bacteria; kingdom Pseudomonadati; phylum Pseudomonadota; class Alphaproteobacteria; order Sphingomonadales; family Sphingomicrobiaceae; genus Allosphingosinicella; species Allosphingosinicella humi. The sequence continues at coordinate 1,376,362 of NZ_QFFF01000001.1, read as the reverse complement.
TTTCCATGTCCGCTCCCGCTTCTGGATTGGCGGCTATGTGGGATGGCGGCGCGAAGGCTGCAACCGAAGCTTGAGCGGCGGGACCGAACATGCTTCATTCCGCTTTCGTAATGTGAGGGGGTTTTACATGACAATCGATATAAAGAATGCCGAGCCGCCGTCGAACGACCGTTCCGGCCTTGTCGATCGCGTGAAGCGTATTCTCATAGAGCCGAAAGCGGAATGGGCGCGGATCGACTCGGAGCCGTCCAGCGTCGGCGAGATCTTCAAGGGCTGGGTGCTGGTCCTCGCCGCGATCCCGGCGGTGGCGAGCGCCGTCGGGGGCCTGCTGTTCGGCTACAGCCTGCTCGGCATCACCTATCGCCCGTCGCTCGTCGAAGCGGTCGGATCGGCCATCATCCAATATGTACTGACCCTGGTCAGCGTCTTCGCGCTGGCGCTGATCATCGACTGGCTGGCGCCGCAGTTCGGCGGCACGCGCGATCGCGTCCAGGCGATGAAGGTCGCCGCCTATTCGGCGACGGCCGCGTGGGTCGCCGGTATTTTCGGGCTCGTGCCCTCGTTGGCAATGCTGAGCATCCTCGGCCTCTACAGCCTCTACCTCCTCTATCTCGGCCTGCCGCGCCTGATGAAGACGCCCGGAGAGAAGGCCCTTCCCTATACCGCGGTGACCGTTGTCGCCGCGATCCTGCTCTTCTTTCTCGTCGGCGCGGTGACGGCGCCGGTCACGGCCATGCTTGCCGGCGGAACGCCGGGGCTCGCGTCGGGCAAGGTTTCGGGAACGGTGAAGGTGCCCGGCGGCGGCTCCCTCGACCTTGGCGAACTTGAGGCGGCCTCGAAGCGGATGGAAGCGGCCGCGGCGCGGTTCGAGAACGGCGACGCCACGGCCGTCGAGCCGGCCGCGCTCCAGGCACTGCTCCCGGCGAACCTCGGCAACTATCGCCGGGTGGAGATGTCGAGCTCCAGCGCCGCCGCCGCGGGGCTGGGCGGATCGCAGGCCCAGGCGCGCTACGAGAATGGCGAGAGCGGCTTCACCCTCCAGCTCTCGGACATGGCCGCCGCCGGCGCCCTCGCCGCGATGGGAAGCGCGTTCAACGTCGAGGCGAGCCGCGAAACCGAAACCGGATATGAGAAGACCCAGACGATCGAGGGTCGGCTCGTCACCGAGGAATGGGACGGCGCGTCGAACGAAGGCCATTACGGCGTCGTCGTCGCCGACCGCTTCATGATCGAGGCGAGCGGCAATGTGCCCGATGTCGACGTGCTGAAGGGCGCGGTCGACGCGGTCGGCCTCGACCGGATCGAGGCGCTGGCGGGCTGAGCGAAGCGCTTGTTTTAGCCGGAAAAGCGCGGCATCCCACTGCCTGAGGCGGCCGCCGCCAAGCGAGCGGCGCGCCCGAATGGGAGGGGAATCAATGTCGCGTTTTTCCACAAAGCTTTTGTGTGCCGTAGCGTCATCGACGCTGGTCTGGACCGCGCCCGCCACGGCGCAGAGCGTCGACCGAATCGTCGCTTTTGGCGACAGCTATGCCGACGACGGCAACCTTTTCGAGCTGATCGGCATCGATCCGCCCTTCGTCTATCCGACCGGCCGCTTCAGCGGAGGCACCAATTTCGTCGACACGATGTCGACCCTGCTGAACGCGCCGGTCGATAATTTCGCGATCGGCGGCGCCCTCACCGGCACGACCAATTTCGGCATCGCCAACGTCAACGATAATCCCGCCGCGCCGCAGGGCATTCCGGGTTTCCCGACCCAGATCGGCGCCTTCCTCGCCGGCGGCGGTCCCGCTGCCTTTCCGCGCGTCGACGGCACCTTCGCCACCAACGACCTCGTCGTCGTCTCGATCGGCGGCAACGACGCCCGCTTCTACCAGTTCAACGGCGGCACGGTCGCCGGTGCGCCGGCGCGGGCCCAGGTCAGCGTCGCCGAGGCGAGCGCCGGGCTCAATGCGCTGGTCGATGCCGGCGCCCGCAACATCACCTTCCTCGCCGGTGACGTCGGCCGCCTGCCCGAGGTGGACGGGCTGCCCGTCGCCGAAGTCGGCAGCGCCTTCGCCACCGCCTTCAACACGGGCATCCAGGCCGAGCTGGCGGACCTCGCGGCCGAAGGGGTGATCGTCAACTACCTCGACCTCAACACGATCGGCGACGTGGTCGAGAACAATCTCGCCGCCTTCGGCCTCACCAGCGCCGGCGCCTGCCCCGCCCCCGACTGCATCGCCGATGCCTCCCTGCAGAGCCGCTATCTCTTCTATGTCGACCGGCTGCACCTGACGTCGGCTGGCTTCGCGATCTTCGGCCGCTACGCGGTGCGGCAGCTGGAAGCGCCGCTTCACTTCCAGGCGCAGACCGATGTCGGCCTCCACGCCGCCCAGACCTTCGGATCGACCCTCCTCGGCCGGCTCGATACGTCGGGTGTCCGGAGCGGCGGGGGCGAGGACGGCCTCAACCTCTATGTCACCGGCAGCTTCGCCGGCCGCGATGTCGCCGCCAGCCGCACCAACCTCGCCTACGACCTCGATGGCGCCGGCGTCACGCTCGGCGCGGAATATGGGATGGGACCGGGCGCGGTCGTGGGCGCGGCGGTCAACTATTCCATGCCCAAGGCCGATTTCGACCGCGGCCTCGGCTCGGCCAAGGCGGATGCGATCCAGCTCGGCCTCTACGGCGGCTGGGCCGGCGCCGCGGCCTTCGTCGAAGGCTATGCCGGCTATGGCTGGCTCGATTTCGAGAATGCGCGCGCCGCGCTGATCGACGAGATCGAGGGCGAGACCGACGGCACCGCCCTCACCGCCGGCGCCAAGGCGGGCTATCTCCTCGGCCTCGGCGGCTGGCGTGTGGGGCCGGTGATCGGCCTCCAATATGCCCGGACCGAGCTCGACGGCTACACCGAGACGGGCGATCCGGTGCTGACCCTCACCGTCGGCGACCAGGAGGCGGAAGCCTTGGTCGGCAGCGCCGGGATCGAGGCGCGCGGCGCCTGGGACGTGGGCGGCCTCGCCGTTCGGCCCTATGCCTCGCTCACCGCCGAGCGCGATTTCGAAGGCGACGGCCGGATCGTCCGCTATGCCGGCACCGCCTCGCCCACCATCGTCAACAGCTTCGTCCTCCCGGATCGCGGCGACGACACCTATGGCCGGATCACCGGCGGCGCCGACATCGAGCTGGTCGGCTCCCTCTCCCTCCAGCTCACCACCGCGACCTCCTTCGCCCGCAAGGGCGGCGAGGAGCTGTTCGGCATGCTGGGGCTGAAGGCTGGGTTCTAGGCGTCCGCGTCATTGCCAGGCGCGATAACGACGAAGCAATCCAGTTCTTGGCGCGGGACTGGATTGCTTCGCTCCGCTCGCAATGACGGGCGCCCTTCAGGTCACCGCTCCACGCCCTTCGCCTTGCCCCAGGCGCGGGCGGCGGTGTAGCCGAGATAGCCGGTGCCGAAGAGGGCGTAGAGCTCCTCCGGGATGCCGGCGAGATAGGCGGTCATGCCGCGGCCGATGCCATCGGCCAGGCCGGGGTTTACGGCGGCGATGAGGCCCATCGGGATCGACCAGAGCAACAGCGCGTACATGACGTAGAGAAAGCTCGGGCGGGCGCGGCTGGTCCAGGGGTCGAGGCTCTTCGCCTCGGCGACGATCGCGCTCATCCGCGCCTCGATCGCCTGCATCTCGCGGCTGCTCTCGGCCTTCAAAAGCTCGAGCTTGGCACGGTCGCGCGCCTCCGGGTCGGGTATGATCTTGTCGATGAGACTGGCCACGGGACCGATGATTCCGGCAATGAGCGACATGGCGTTTTCCTTTTGAATGTTCCCAAAGTTCGCGCTCGTGGGGATGTTTTACTCGAGGCGGTTGGCGAGCCAGCCGTAGAGAAAGGCTTCGTTGGCCGGCCGCTGTTCGGCGAGCGCGAGATAGCGTTCGCCCTGGAGCGCCTCGAGCGCCTTCAGCAGCACGGCCTCGCCGGCTGGACCCCGCCGGTCGAGGAAACCGCCCAGCGCCGCCACGGTGCGAGGGCCGATGCGGCGATCGACCGCGACATCGGCATAGTCGCGCTCGCCCCGATTGAGGGCGTTGAGCGCGCGCTGGAGGAAGCCGCTGGCGACCGGCGGGCCCATATTGACGCCGGTGTCGAACAGCTCCGCCGCGAGCGCGGGCGCCAGGTGCGCCACCTGATCGAAACCCGGCCGTAGCCAATATAACCGGCGGTAGATGGCGACGGCTTCCTCGCGGGGGAAATTGCGCATGTCGCCCCGCCAGCCCTGCGCCCGCGCGACCCGCTCGGTGATACCCCAGCGGGTCGGCCCGCCTTTGTCGGCGGGATGGTTCACATAGCCGCCTTCGCGGTCGATCACATCATCGATCAACGCACCCACATCCATCGCTCCGCTCCTTCCCGAGTCGAAAGAATGATAACCAAATGGGTAAGATGTAGGAAAGCCGTTTATCCTTCAGCGAACGGTGGCAGCCCTGCCCAGGAGCTGGTCGCGCTCCCTTTCGTTGCGGGCCAGCGCAGAGGCACGCTCGAACTCGGCGCGCGCCTCATCGCTGCGGCCGAGCTTGGCCAGCAGGTCGCCGCGCGCCGCGGGCAGGAAATGATAGTCGGCGAGCACCGGAGCATCGGCAATGGTATCGAGGTGGTCGAGGCCGGCGGCCGGCCCGAAGGCCATGCCGATGGCGACGGCGCGGTTGAGCTCGACCACCGGCGAGGGCATGACCTCGGCCAGCGCTGCATAGAGCGCGGCGATGCGGGCCCAGTCGGTCTCCTCGGCCGTCCGCGCGCGGGCGTGGCAGGCGGCGATCGCGGCCTGGAGCGTGTAGGGGCCGGCCGCGCCCGCCTTTTCGGCGCGGCCGAGGGCGGCAAGGCCCCGGTCGATCAGCATCCAGTCCCAGCGAGCCCGGTTCTGATCCATCAGCAGCACGGCCTCCCCATTGGGTCCGGTGCGGGCCCTGAGGCGCGAGGCCTGAAGCTCCATCAGCGCGACCAGGCCGTGGGCCTCCGCTTCCTCGGGCATCCGTTCCGCCAGGATGCGCCCCAAGCGCAGCGCGTCCTCGCACAAGTCCGGGCGGATCCAGTCGTCGCCGGCGCTGGCAGAATAGCCTTCGTTGAAGATGAGGTAGATGACCGACAGCACCGAGGCGAGGCGCGCCGTGCGTTCGGCCCCATGCGGCACCTCGAACGGGACCTTGGCCTCCGCCAGCGTTCGCTTCGCGCGGACGATCCGCTGCGCCACCGTCGCTTCCGGGACAAGGAAGGCGCGGGCGATCTCGGCGGTGGTGAGGCCACCCAGCAATCGCAGGGTCAGCGCAGTCCGCGACTCAGGCGACAGCAACGGATGGCAGGCGACGAAGAGCAGGGGCAGCAGATCGTCACCGAGGCCATCGTCGATCGCCTCCTCGAACCCGGGATCGAACCCTTCGCCCTCTCCGGCCAGCTCCCGATGCTTGCGCTCGATCATGCTGTCGCGACGGAAGGCGTCGATCGCCCTGCGGTTGGCGGCGGCCATCAGCCAGGCGCCGGGACGATCGGGCACGCCGTTTTCCGGCCATGTCTGGAGCGCCGCCACCAACGCGTCCTGCGCCAGTTCCTCTGCGCGGCCGACGTCGCGTGTCTGCCGGGCCAAGGCCCCGATCAGACGGGGCGCTTCGATCCGCCAGATCGCCTCGATGCTGCGATGGATGTCGGGGGTCGCCACGGCCACCGACTAGCGCGCTTCCACCCAGCGGAAAACCGTTTGCGTCGCGCCCTTCGACGTTGTCGGTGGCGGCGCGCACCAAGCGCGCCGCCGAGTCACCTTATCGAGCGAGACCGGTATGTTGCCCCTCGAGTTGGGGGCGGATGCGCGCCTCGATGTCGCGCACCTCGTCGGTCACGATCTCGTTGAAATCCTCCATCTCGAAGAATGGGCGGATTTCGATTTCGCTCGGCCCCGGCATCGGATTGGGACAGCGCTTGACCCACTCTATCGCTTCGTCGAGCGACTTCACCTGCCAGATCCAGTAGCCGGCGACCAATTCCTTGGTTTCCGCGAAGGGGCCGTCGACCACCGTGCGGTTGGGCCCGTCGAATTGGACGCGGACGCCCTCGCGGCTCGGCTTCAGGCCGTCGCCGGCGAGCATGATGCCCGCCTTCACCAGTTCCTCATTGTAGCGCATCATCGCCGTCAGCAGCTCCTCGCTCGGCATGATGCCGGCTTCGCTGTCCTCAGTCGCCTTTACGATCACCATGACTTTCATGTCTCGTCTCCTCGTTGCGGCCGCCGCCCGAATAGCGGCTCCTGCAGCTACGTCGAACGAGGTTTGGTGAAATCGACAGGCGAGGTGAAATTTTTTCGGGGGCGGGCGCATTCTTCATCGCGAGGAGCGGAGCGACTAAGCAATCCAGGCCTGCGCTGGCTGGATTGCTTCCCCGGCTTTCGCCGGGGTCGCAATGACGAGGGACGATCAGTCGAGGTTGGGCCGCAGCCAGCGTTCCGCTTCGTCGAGGCCGATGCCGCGGCGGGCGGCATAGTCTTCGAGCTGGTCGCGGCCGATGCGGGCGACCCCGAAATATTGGCTGTCCCTGTGGCCGAAATAGAAGCCGGAGACGGCCGAGGTCGGCACCATGGCGAGGCCGCTGCTGAGGGTGATCCCCGCCGGCCCTTCGCCGCCATGGCCGCCGAGCATATCGAACAGAATCGGCTTCAGGCTGTGATCCGGGCAGGCGGGATAACCAGGCGCCGGGCGAATGCCCTTGTAGCGTTCGCGAATCAGGTCTTCGTTGGAGAGTGCCTCGTCCGGCGCATAGCCCCACAAGGTCGTGCGCACATGCTGATGCAGGCGCTCGGCGAAAGCTTCGGCGAGGCGGTCGGCCAGCGCTTTGAGGAGTATGTCGGCATAGACGTCGTTCTCCGCCTTGAAGCGGGCGAGATGCGGGTCGATGCCGTGGATCGCGACGGCGAAGCCGCCGATCCAGTCCTCGCCGTCCGGCGCGATGAAATCGGCGAGGCACATATTGGCCCGGCCCTCGCGCTTCTTCACCTGCTGGCGGAGGAAGGCAAGCTTGGTTTCCTCGTTGCGGGCGGTGACGAGCACGTCGTCGCCTTCGCGGCGGCAGCGCCACAGGCCCGCGACGCCGCGTGCCGTCAGCCATTTCTCGGCGATGATCCGGTCGAGCATCGCCTCGGCGTCCTTGAACAGTCCGCGCGCGCTTTCGCCCACTATCTTGTCGTCGAGGATGGCGGGATAGGTGCCGGCGAGCTCCCAGGCGCGGAAGAAGGGCGTCCAGTCGATCGTCGCCCTGAGTTCCTCGAGCGGCCAATCGTCATAGCGGTGGATGCCAGGCTGCTTCGGCGGCGGCGCGACGCCTTCAGGATCGAAGGGGAAATGATTGGCGCGGGCAACGTCGAGCGTCGCCAGCTCGTTCTGGCCCTTGTTCGCGCGCGTCTCGCGGATGGTGCGGTATTCGTCCGCCGTCCTTGTGACCAGGCCGTCCCGCTGGGTGTCGGAGACGAGCGCGGAGGCGACGCCGACGGCGCGGCTGGCGTCGAGGACGTGGATGACCGGCCCTTCATAGGCCGGTGCGATGCGCAGCGCGGTGTGGACCTTGCTGGTGGTGGCGCCGCCGATGAGGAGCGGGAGGCTCATTTCCGTCCGCTGCATTTCGGAAGCGACCGTCACCATCTCGTCGAGCGACGGGGTGATGAGGCCGGAGAGCCCGATCATGTCGGCCTGGTTCTCGTTCGCCGCCTGGAGAATGTCCTGCCAGGGCACCATGACGCCGAGGTCCACCACTTCGAAGCCGTTGCACTGGAGGACGACGCCGACGATATTTTTGCCGATATCGTGGACGTCGCCTTTGACGGTGGCCATCACGATCCGGCCCTTGCCCTTGGCATTCTCGTCCTTCTCGGCCTCGATAAATGGGAAGAGGTGGGCGACCGCCTTCTTCATGACGCGCGCGGACTTCACTACCTGCGGCAGGAACATCTTGCCGGAGCCGAACAGGTCGCCGACGACGTTCATGCCGTCCATCAGCGGGCCCTCGATCACGTCGATCGGGCGCGCGGCCTGGAGCCGGCACTCCTCCGTATCCTCGACGACGAAGGCGTCGATGCCCTTGACCAGCGCATGTTCGAGGCGCTTTTCGACCCCCCAGCCGCGCCACTCGGCGGCTTCCTTCTCCTGGGCCGCGTCGGTGCCGCGATACTTCTCGGCGAGCGCGACCAGCCGCTCGGTCGCATCGTCGCGGCGGTCGAGGATGACGTCCTCGCAAGCCTCGCGAAGTTCCGGATCGATCGTGTCGTAAACGTCGAGCTGGCCGGCATTGACGATCGCCATGTCGAGCCCGGCGGGGATGGCGTGGTAGAGGAAGACCGAGTGCATCGCGCGGCGCACCGGCTCGTTGCCGCGGAACGAGAAGCTGAGATTGGAAAGGCCGCCCGAGATGTGGGCGTGCGGGCAGCGCTTCTTGATCTCCCGCGTCGCCTCGATGAAGTCGAGCGCGTAGCGGCGGTGCTCGTCGATGCCGGTGGCGACGGCGAAGATGTTGGGATCGAAGATGATGTCCTCGGGCGCGAAGCCGTCGGCGACGAGCAGCTTGTAGGCGCGCTCGCAAATCTCGACCTTGCGCTCCTTGGTGTCGGCCTGGCCGACCTCGTCGAAGGCCATGACGACGACGGCAGCGCCATAGTCGCGGCAGAGACGCGCATGGGCGAGGAACTCTTCCTCCCCTTCCTTCATGCTGATCGAATTCACGATCGGCTTGCCCGACACGCATTTGAGACCCGCCTCGATCACGCTCCATTTGGAGCTGTCGATCATGAAGGGGACGCGGGCGATGTCGGGCTCGGCGGCAATCAGCTTCAGGAAGGTGACCATCGCCGCTTCGGAATCGAGCAGGCCCTCGTCCATGTTGATGTCGATGATCTGGGCGCCGTTCTCGACCTGCTGGCGCGCGACCTCGACGGCGGCGGCATAGTCGCCGGCCATGATCAGCTTCTTGAAACGGGCGGACCCGGTAACGTTGGTGCGCTCGCCGATATTGACGAAGCTTGCGACGGATTGTGCGGTCATGATTTTCTACGCGGCGAGGATCATCGGCTCGATGCCGGCGAGGCGGGTGCGCTGCTGGGGTTTTGGCAGCTGGCGCGGCGGAAGGCCGTGGACCCGCTCGGCGATGGCGCGGATATGGGCCGGGGTGGTGCCGCAGCAGCCGCCGACGATGTTGACCAGGCCGTCGCGCGCCCACTCGCCCACCTGGGTCGAGGTGGTTTGGGGACATTCGTCATATTCGCCGAGCTCGTTGGGGAGACCGGCGTTGGGATAGGCCATGATCAGCGTGTCGGCGGTGGCGGCAAGGGTCGCGACATGGGCGCGGAGCTGGGCGGCGCCGAACGAGCAGTTGAGACCGACCGACAGCGGCCGCGCGTGGCGGATGGAAGCCCAGAAGGCCTCGATCGAATGTCCGGAAAGGTTGCGCCCGCTAAGGTCGGTGATGGTCATCGAGAGCATGATCGGCAGCTCGCGACCGACGCGGCGGGCGGCATGGATCGCCGCCTTGGCGTTCAGCGTGTCGAACACCGTCTCGATCAGCACGATCTCCGCGCCGCCTTCGACCAGCGCCTCGATCTGCTCGACATAGACGTCGCTGAGCGCGTCGAAATCGATCTCGCGATAGCCGGGATCGTTGACGTTCGGAGACAGCGACAGGGTCTTGTTCGTCGGCCCGACCGCGGCGGCGACGAAGCGCTTGCGGCCGTCCTTCTGCGCGTGGCGATCGGCCGCTTCGCAGACGATCCGCGCGGCGGCGACATTCATCTCCCGGACCAGCGCCTCGGCGCCATAGTCGGCCTGGCTGATCCGGTTGGCGTTAAAGGTGTTGGTGGCGAGGATATCGGCGCCGGCCGCGGCGAAGCTCTCGACGATTTCGGCGATCAGCGCCGGCCGGGTGAGGCTGAGAAGGTCGTTATTGCCCTTCTGGTCGCGAGCGAGGTCGCGATCGCCGCGATAATCCGCTTCCTTCAAGCGGCGCGCCTGCACCTCGGTGCCGAAAGCGCCGTCCTTGACGAGAATGCGTCGCGCGGCTTCGTCTCTAAGCTGTTGAGCAGCGGTCATTTAGAAAACTCCGTTCGTGCCGACGAACGACCTTGTGGAATGTCGATCACGCCGCTTGTTCCTGCCGGTCGGCTCTAGGGCGCAGCCCCAGCAAGTGGCAGATGGCGTAGGAGAGCTCGGCCCGATTGAGGGTGTAGAAGTGAAAATGGCGGACGCCGCCGGCATAGAGCTGGCCGCAAAGCTCGGCCGCGACGGTGGCGGCGACGAGCTGGCGGGCGGCGGGGAGATTGTCGAGCCCCTCGAACAGCCGGTCCATCCAGGTGGGGATGGTGGCGCCGCACTGGCCGGCGAACTTGCGGGTCTGGGCGACGTTGGAGACCGGAAGGATGCCGGGCACGATCTCGGCGTCGATGCCCATCGCCGCCGCCTGGTCGCGGAAACGGAAGAAGCATTCGGGCGAGAAGAAGAACTGGGTGATCGCCCGGTCGGCGCCGGCGTCGATCTTGCGCCAGAGATTGTCGAGATCGGCCGCCTTGTTGCGCGATTCGGGATGGCATTCGGGATAGGCGGCAACCGAGATTTCAAAGGGCGCGATGGCCTTGAGGCCCTTCACCAGCGCGACGGCATTGGCATAGCCGTCCGGGTGCGGTTTGAAAGGCGTGCCCGGCTCCGGCGGATCGCCGCGCAAGGCGACAACGTGGCGAATGCCGGCCGCCCAATAGGAGCGGGCCACCTCGTCGATCTCGGCGCGGCTCGCCTCGACGCAGGTCAGATGCGCGGCGGCCTGGAGCGAGGTTTCGCGCGCGATCCGCTCGACGGTGGCGTGGGTGCGCTCGCGGGTCGAGCCGCCGGCGCCATAGGTGACGGAGACGAAGCGCGGACCGAGCGGCTCCAGCGTCTTCACCGACTCCCACAGCGTCTGCTCCATCTTCTCCGTCTTGGGCGGGAAGAATTCGAAGGAGACGGCGATGTCGCCGGCCACGTCCGCGAACAGCGGCCTGTTCCTCTGGCCGGACGCGGGCGCGAGGCTGCTCATGCGACCACCTTCAGCCGCGCTTCGGAAAGCTCGCCTTCCCAGATGGTGACGGTGAGCTCGCCGCCTCGCAGATGCTCGACGACTCGGCCCTTGAGGCCTGTCGCACTCATCCATTTGAGCACCGCCTCATCGGCAAAGCCGAGTCGGGCATGGGCATCGCGGATGCGCAGCTCCTCCCGCTCATGCGGGGCGAAATCGATGATGAGCAGGCGGCCGCCTGGCGCGAGCAACCGGGTCGCCTCGGCGATGGCGGCGGCCGGCTGCTGGGCGTAGTGCAGCACCTGATGGATGATGACGGTGTCGGCGCTCTCGGACGGCAGCGGCAGCGCGTACATGTCGCCCTGGCGAAGCTCGGTCGCCGGGATACCCGCCTCGGTCAGCTTGACGCGGGCGAGACGCAGCATCTCGGGCGAGCGGTCGATGCCGAGCGCGCTGTTGGCGGCGGGGCCGAACAGCTCGATCATGCGGCCGGTGCCGGTGCCGATGTCGACGAGGCGGCCGACCGGCCGCCCTCCCTCCTCATTGGCGCCGAGGGCGCGCGCGATCGCCGCCTCCACCTCGCTCTCGGCGATATGGAGCGAGCGAAGCTCGTCCCACTCCGAGGCATGCTGCGCGAAATAGCGTTCCGCCGCGGCGGCGCGATCGGCTTTGACCGCGGCCAGACGGGCCCGATCGGCCACCGCCCACGGATCCTCGCCCTCGACGGCCGCCCAGCTGTCAAGCAAGTGGAACAGCGGCTCGACGCGCTCGGGCGGACCGAGACTGAGGAACACCCAGCTCCCCTCCTTGCGGCGTTCGGCAAGTCCGGCATCGATGAGGATCTTCACATGCCGGGAGACTCGCGGCTGGCTCTGCCCCAGCACCTGCGCCAGCTCGCCGACCGACAATTCCATGGCGCGCAGCAGGAGCACGATCCGCAGTCGCGTCGGATCGGCAAGCGAGCGGAAGATTTCGGGCACCCAGGACATGAGATAAGGATATAAAGATATCTTTATATCAGGGTCAAGGCAGTTGTCCCCTTGCCGTGCCATGGCCGCTGTGGCACCCGTGAGCAGGGGCGGGCGATATTGAGAGGGGCCGATATGCGCTTGAGCCTGCTACTTCTCCTCGCCGCGATGTTGGGCGGTTGCGCGACCTCCGGCTCGGGCGGCGCGATGGCCGAGAACGACCCCTATGAAGGCTTCAACCGCGGCGTCTGGGAGTTCAACCAGGCGATCGACACCGTCGCGATCAAGCCGGCGACGACCGTCTATCGCACGGTGACGCCGGTGCCGGCGCGGCGCGGCATCAGGGGAATACTGGCCAACCTGTCCGAGCCGTTCAACTTCATCAACAACCTGCTCCAGGGAAAGCCGGACCGCGCCTTCAACTCGCTCGGCCGCTTCCTCGTCAACTCGACGATCGGCGTCGGCGGCCTCGCCGACCACGCCACCGATCTCGGCCTGCCACCGACCGATGAGGATTTTGGCCAGACCCTTGCCGTCGCCGGCGCTAAGGAAAGTCCCTATCTCGTGCTCCCCTTGTTGGGGCCTTCGACGGTGCGCGACGCCGTGGGAACCGCGGTGGAGTTCGTCGCGGATCCGGCGCGAATCGTCATCAACGAAGAGCTCACCGCGACTCAGGAATATGCGGTCACCGGCACCCGAGTCCTGAATGGCCGATCCCAGCTGATCGAAAGCGGTGCCGAGGAATTGTTGGACAGCAGCGCCGATCCCTATGCGGCCGCCCGCTCGGCTTATTTTCAGCGCCGCTCGGCGGCGATCCGCGACGAGGAAGCCGGCGCGGCGACGCTGACCCCCGAAGAAGAAAATCAGCTGCTCGACGAAGCACTTGAGGATCCGATCGCGATCGAGCCCGCCGACCCGGAGGATAGGCTGGAGCCTGATCCGACGGCTCCGCAAGAGCCCTCCCCTTCCGGCCCCGAAACGGCTTTACTGGACAGACTTCCCGATAATGTGCTTAGGGATGACGCGGTGAGCGGAGGGGAATAACAACTAAAACGGTAGACATACTGCTGTGCCTCTACTACACCGCGCCACCGCTGGATCGTAGGGAGGATGGTCCTTTCAACGCCTCGCCCAGCGTAACAGTTGCTCCAAATGGGAGGGAAAGTGCCCGTGAACAAAATTGCTCTGACGATCGCTGCCGTTGCCACGCTCGGCCTCGCCGCCTGCTCTGAGCCGGCCCAGGACGAAGTCGCCAACGACACCAACGCCGCCGTGACCGAGATGGACGCGACGACCGACGAGGCCCTGACCGACGTCAACGCCGCCGCCACCGACGCGATGAACGCCGCCGACGCTGCGCTCGACAACGCCGCTGCTGGCGTCGAGAACGCCGGTGAGGCTGTCGAGAACGCCGCCGAGGCCGTCGAAGAGAACGCTGCTCAGTAAGCTCTCTCGAGACGATATGAAGGGGGTCGCGAGCCAGTGGGCACGCGGCCCCTTTCTTTTGCCCGCGGTCGGCCTAGTCTTCCTGCTGCAATCAGGGAGGGTCGAATGAAGATCGTGATCGGGCTTGCTGCGCTGGCGCTGCTCGCCGCGTGCGGAGAGAAAGAGGACGCGGGCGGGCTTACGGCGGAGGAATCGCAGCAGCTCAACGAAGCGGCCGAGATGCTCGACGCCGCTCCGGGCGGCCTCGCGCCGCCGGACGAGACCGGGCTGGACAACGACGCCGGGCCGGCAGCGACAGGCGACGTGCTGGTCAGCGGCGACGCCAACGCTTCTTAAGGGGCGAGGCGAGCCGAAACAGAAAGGGCCGGGGAGGCGACTCCCCGGCCCTTCTTCGTGTCTGGCTCGCACGGGCAAAGCCCGTGCTGGCGTGGGACGGGTTCGGCGACGTTTCGCGTCGCCGCCCCGCCAGCCGGACTTCGACGAGTCCGTCTCGTTAGAAGTCCATGCCGCCCATGCCGCCCATTCCGCCACCGCCCATCGGCATGGCCGGCTTGTCCTCGGGCAACTCGCTCACCGCCGCTTCGGTGGTGATGAGCAGGCCGGCAACCGACGCGGCGTCCTGGAGCGCGGTACGAACGACCTTGGTCGGATCGATCACGCCGGCCTGGACCAGGTTCTCGTAGACTTCGGTCTGGGCGTTGAAGCCGAACTTGTCGTCATTGCCATCGGCCAGCTTGCCCGCGACGACGGCGCCGTCATGGCCGGCATTCTCGGCGATCTGGCGCACCGGAGCCTGCAGCGCGCGGCGAACGATGTCGATGCCGCGGGTCTGGTCGTCGTTGACGCCCTTGAGGCCCTCGAGCACCCTGGTCGCATAGAGCAGCGCGGTGCCGCCACCGGGGACGATGCCTTCCTCGACCGCGGCGCGGGTCGCGTGGAGGGCGTCATCGACACGGTCCTTGCGCTCCTTCACCTCGACCTCGGACGCACCGCCGACCTTGATCACCGCGACGCCGCCGGCGAGCTTGGCCAGACGCTCCTGGAGCTTCTCGCGGTCATAGTCGCTGGTGGTGTTCTCGATCTGCTGGCGGATCGCCTCGACGCGGCCCTTGATGGCGTCGGCTTCGCCGGCACCGTCGACGATGGTCGTGTTGTCCTTGTCGATGGTGACGCGCTTGGCCTGGCCGAGCATGCCGATGGTGACGTTCTCGAGCTTGATGCCGAGATCCTCGGAGATCATCTCGCCCTTGGTCAGGATCGCGATGTCCTCGAGCATCGCCTTGCGGCGATCGCCGAAGCCGGGCGCCTTGACGGCCGCGACCTTGAGGCCGCCGCGCAGCTTGTTGACGACGAGCGTGGCCAGGGCCTCGCCCTCGATGTCCTCGGCGATGATGAGGAGCGGACGGCCGCTCTGCACCACGGCTTCGAGGATCGGAAGCATCGCCTGCAGGTTGCTGAGCTTCTTCTCGTGGATCAGGATGTAGGGATCCTGAAGCTCGACCTGCATCTTCTCCGGGTTGGTGATGAAGTAGGGCGAGAGATAACCGCGGTCGAACTGCATGCCTTCGACGACGTCGAGCTCGAACTCGAGGCCCTTGGCCTCTTCGACGGTGATCACGCCTTCCTTGCCGACCTTCTCCATCGCCTCGGCGATCTTCTCGCCGACGACCGTGTCGCCGTTGGCCGAGATGATGCCGACCTGGGCGATCTCGTTCGAGCCCGAAACGTTCTTCGAGCGCGACTGGAGGTCCTCGACGACCTTGGTGACGGCGAGGTCGATGCCGCGCTTCAGATCCATCGGGTTCATGCCTGCCGAGACCGACTTCATGCCCTCGCGGACGATCGCCTGGGCGAGCACGGTAGCGGTGGTGGTGCCGTCGCCGGCGAGGTCGTTGGTCTTGGACGCGACCTCGCGGATCATCTGCGCGCCCATATTCTCGAACTTGTCCTTAAGCTCGATTTCCTTGGCGACGGTGACGCCGTCCTTGGTGATGCGGGGGGCGCCGAAGCTCTTGTCGAGCACGACGTTGCGGCCCTTGGGGCCGAGGGTGACCTTCACCGCGTCGGCGAGGATGTCCACGCCCTTGAGGATGCGCTCGCGGGCGTCACGCGAAAAGCGTACGTCTTTCGCTGCCATGTTGCTTAGTTCCTTTTATTGCGCCCCGGCGAAAGCCGGGGTCCAGCCAAACAAGAATATCTGGCCCCGGTCTGGGCCGGGGAACAGGCGAGTGAAATCAGCCGATGATCCCGAGAATGTCGGATTCCTTCATGATCAGCAGGTCCTCGCCGTTGACGCGGACCTCGGTGCCCGACCATTTGCCGAACAGGATGCGATCCCCGGCCTTGACGTCGAGCGGCGTGATCTTGCCGTCCTCGGCCTTCGCGCCGGCGCCGGCGGCGACCACTTCGCCTTCCTGGGGCTTTTCCTTGGCGGTATCGGGGATGATGATGCCGCCGGCCGTCTTTTCCTCGGCCTCTACGCGGCGCACGAGCACCCGATCATGGAGCGGACGAAAGTTCATGCGTCACCTTTCTCTGAAATGGCGTCGACCGCACGCTTGGATGGTGGGCCGATCGCTGCTGTTGAACCCTGTTAGCACTCTCGGATCGTGAGTGCCAATGGCGCGGATGTAGGCACCGTTCATCCGCGGTCAAGCCTCTCTTGAAGCTTTTTTCCCGCCATGCGAGCGGGCGTCCCCGGGGCGCCGCATTTACACGCTGGCGCGAGTGGACTAGCGCGAGGGCGAGGCTGAATCGGGAGTAAGCATGCGCTTCTTGGGCAAGGTCTGGCGGCTTCTGGTCGGCGTGAAGGACGGGCTGGTCCTGATCGTCCTGCTGCTGTTCTTCGGCTTCCTCTATGCCCTTCTCTCCGCCAATCCCTATGCCGGCAGCGCCGACAGGGGCGCGCTGCTGCTCGACATCGGCGGCGCGATCGTGGAACAGCCGGCGGAAGCCGACCCGTTCGAAATGCTTTCGGGCGCCGCGGTCGTCCGCGAATATCGTCTTCGCGACCTGGTCCATGCGCTGGAAACCGCCGCCGAGGACGATCGGGTGAAGGCGGTGGCTCTCGATCTCGACATCTTCCTCGGTGGTGGCCAGGCAGCGATCTCCCGCGTGGGCGAAGCGATCGACACGGTGCGTCGGGCCAACAAGCCGGTGATCGCCTACGCCACCGGCTATAGCGACGATGCGTACCAACTCGCCGCCCACGCCTCGGAAGTCTGGCTTCATCCCCTTGGCGGCGTGCTGATCACCGGGCCGGGCGGCTCGACCCTCTATTACAAGGGACTGCTCGACAAGCTCGGGGTCACCGCCAACGTCTACAAGGCGGGCAGCTACAAGGCCGCGGTCGAGCCCTTCACGCGCACCGACATGTCCCCCGAGGCGCGCGAGGCGAATGAAGCGCTCGCGGGCGCGCTCTGGGAAAATTGGCGCGACGATGTGCGGCGGGCGAGGCCGAAGGCGAAGCTCGGCGATTATGTGAATGCGCCGGTCGAGCGGATCGCGGCCACCAACGGCGACATGGCCCGCGCCGCCCTGGCCGCTGGGCTGGTCGACAAGATCGGCGACCGAACCGCCTTCGGGAAACGGATGGTGGAGCTCGTCGGCGCCGACAAGGAGGACGTGCCCGGCAGTTTCAAGGCGATCAAATACGAGGCCTGGATAGGGGCCAATCCCGCCAGCAATCCCGCGGGTCGCATCGGCGTCGTCACGGTCGCGGGAAGCATCGTCGACGGATCCGCCTCGCTCGGCACAGCCGGCGCCGAGACGGTGACGGAGAATATCCACAAGGGGCTGAGCGAGAAGAATTTGAAGGCGCTGGTCATTCGCATCGACTCGCCAGGGGGATCGACCCTGGCGTCGGAGCGGATCCGCCAGGCGGTGCTGGACGCCAAGGCGCGCGGGCTGCCGGTAGTGGCCTCGATGGGGTCGGTGGCGGCCAGCGGCGGCTATTGGGTGGCGACGGCAGCCGATCACATTATGGCCCAGCCGGAGACGGTCACCGGCTCGATCGGCGTCTTCGGCATCCTGCCGAGCTTCGAGGGCAGCCTTGAGAAGCTGGGGCTCGGCGTCGACGGCGTCCGCACGACTCCGCTCACCGGGGAGCCCGATTTCCTGCGGGGCCCCTCCGACAATGTGGACCGGCTGATCCAGCTCAGCGTCGAGAACACCTATCGTCGCTTCATCGGCCTCGTCGCCGAGGCCCGGCACATGCCCGTCGAACGGGTCGACCAGGTCGCCCAGGGCCGCGTCTGGGACGGCGGCACGGCCCGGCAGCTGGGCCTGGTCGACGGCTTCGGATCGCTGGAAGACGCCCTGGCCGAAGCGGCCCGGCGCGCCCAGCTCGATCCGGATCAGGCGGAGGCGGTATGGCTCGAAAAGGAGCCCGGCTTCATCGAGATGCTGCTCAGCAGCCTGACCGGCAGCGGTGAGATCGAGGGCAGCTCGCGCGACCTCTTCAGCCGCCTCGCACTTGGACCAGAGCGGCTGACGATGCGCGCGCTCTTCGACGCGCGGCAGATACTCTCCGGCCCGGCCATCCAGGCCCGCTGCCTCCAATGCCCTTCGAGCGCGCTGCCGCTGCCCGCGCGTGAGAAAGCGACGCTCGGCGCCTGGCTGGCCGGGCTCATCGCCGGATGAAGCGTTATCGGCCGTAAGCCGGCAACGACCAGCCTTTCCGAATCGCCGCGCCGCGGAGCGCGAATCCGGCGAGGGCGGCGATGGCGCCGGCGATCGGCCCGGGGAGGCCCAGCAGCAGCAGCCCCACCATCAGCGCCGCCGACAGGGCGGCGGCGGTGACGTAAAGCTCGGGCCGCATCAGGATCGAAGGCTCGCCGCTCAGCACGTCGCGAATGATCCCGCCGAGGCAGGCGGTGAGCACGCCCATGCCGAGGGCCGGGAGCGGGGCGACGCCATAGGCCAGCCCCTTGGCCGCGCCGAAGGTCGCGTAGGCGGCGAGACCGAAGGCATCGAGCCAGAGGAGCGCGCTGCCCTGCCAAATCCGGGCCGGAAGGAACCAGACGATGAAGCCGGCGGCGACGCAGAGGAAGAGGAAGAGGTTGGTCTCGATCCAGAAGACCGGGGCGCCGATCAGGAGATCGCGAACGGTGCCGCCGCCGACGCCGGTGATGACCGCAAAAAAGATGAAGGTCACCAGCGTCTGGCGCTTCGCCGCCGCGACGAGGGCGCCGGACAGAGCGAACACGGCGATGCCGGCATGGTCTAGATATTGGAGCCACGGCCCGACGGCGGCGACGGTCTCGTTCATGCCCGCTTCCGCCCGCGCAGAGAGGTCAGCCGAAGCGTTCGACGCATTGCCGCATCACCGCGACGGGCTGACCCAGCTTCGCCGCCTCGGCCAGCGCCGCCCGCCGCGCCTTCTGCTGCGCGGCAAGGCCCGAGCCGATGCGCGCGGGCATGCTGGTACCCAGAGACTCGTCGAGATTGCGCGCCATGTCGCGATAATCGCCGAGCTGCGTCGCATAATCCGCCTCCTGGCTCATCAGCGCGGTGGCGATGAAATCCCCAAGCTCGTCGCAGACCAGCTGAGCCTCGAAATTGTCGGAAGGCAGCGCCACCTCGGTCCGCTGGGTAGCCGGGAAGGCGGCGGCGCAGGCGGAAACCAGCGGCTGCCATTCGCCGCCGGTGATATTCTCCTGGAGGTCGGACATGCGCCGATTGACCGCTGTCGCCGTCTCCGCCGAGAACTCGTCACCCTCGGACCCCGCAAGCAGGGCATAATGGAGAATGCCGAGCTGCGCGGTGAAGGGCAGCGGCTGTTGGATATCGGGCGTCGCCGCCCGCGCCTCGGTGGCAGCGACCACCCCGCAGGTCGCGGCGCGGTCGACAGGCTGCTCGGGCAGGGTCAGTGCCTTCGGGCCGCAGGCCGAGAGCAGGAGCGCCGCGGCGGCGGCGGCAGCGGGGGCAATCTTCATCATAGTCGCCTCGTCGGGAAACCGTTTCGGCCTCTCAACGGGCGATGCAAATGCCTGTTCCGTGCGTCAGATGTGGATCGGCTTGCCGGTGACGGCCATCGCCGCTTCCTTGACCGCTTCCGAGTGGGTCGGATGGGCGTGGCAGGTGTAGGCAATGTCCTCGGACGTGGCGCCGAATTCCATCGCCTGGGCAGCCTGGGCGATCATGGTGCCCGCGACCGAGGCGACGATGTGGACGCCGAGCACGCGGTCGGTCTTCGCATCGGCGACGACCTTCACGAAGCCGTCGGGCTCGCGATTGGTCTTGGCGCGGCTGTTCGCCATCATCGGGAACTTGCCGACGTTCACCTCGCCCCGCTCCTTCGCCTCCTCTTCGGTGAGGCCGACGCCGGCGATTTCGGGCATCGTATAGACGACGCTGGGGATCACGTCGTGGTTCACGATGCCGGTGAGGCCCGCGATATTCTCCGCGACGGCGATGCCTTCATCCTCGGCCTTGTGGGCGAGCATCGGGCCGGGCGCGACGTCGCCGATCGCCCAGATGCCCGGCACCTTAGTGCGGAAATCATGGTCGATCTCGACCTGGCCGCGATTGTTCGTCTGTAGGCCCGCTTTATCGAGCGCCAGCCCGTCGGTGTTGGGGCGGCGGCCGATCGAGACGAGCACGGTGTCGGCCTCGATCGTCGTGGCCTCGCCGCCCTTCGCCGGCTCGACCGTCAGCACCACGCCATCGCCCTTGCGCTCCGCCTTGGTGACCTTGGTGCCGGTCTTGATGTCGAAGCCCTGCTTCTTGAAGATCCTGGCCGCTTCCTTGCGGACTTCCCCGTCCATGCCGGGCAGGATCTGGTCGAGGAACTCGACGACGGTGACCTTAGCGCCGAGACGCCGCCAGACCGAACCGAGCTCCAGCCCGATGACGCCCCCGCCGATCACGACCATGTGGCCGGGCACCTTCTTCAGCTCCAGCGCGCTGGTCGAATCGACGATCGCGTCATGGTCGATCTCGACGCCCGGGAGCGGCGTCACCGACGAGCCGGTGGCGATGACGATGTTCTTCGCGCGCACCTCGCGATCGCCGACTTTCACGCTGTCCTTGCCGGTGAAGGCGGCGTGGCCCTTCAACCATTCGACTTTGTTCTTCTTGAACAGGAACTCGATGCCGCCGGTCAGGCCCTTGATCGCTTCGAGGCGCGTGCCGTGCATGGCGTCGAGGTCGAGCTCGACCCCGCCGGTCTTCACGCCCCATTTGGCGAGGGTGCCGTGCGCCGCTTCCTCATAGAGCTCGGAAGCATGAAGAAGCGCCTTTGACGGAATGCAGCCGACGTTGAGGCAGGTGCCGCCCAAGGTCTCGCGGCTCTCGGCGCACGCGGTCTTGAGGCCGAGCTGCGCGGCGCGAATCGCCGCGACATAGCCGCCGGGGCCGGCGCCGATCACCAGAACGTCAAAGTCGAATTCAGCCATTCCCAAACTCCGTTCACCCTGAGCCTGTCGAAGGGCTTTCCTTTCAACCGCCTCCCAAGGGGAGAGAGGGCTTCGACAGGCTCAGCCCGAACGGGTTCTCGAAAATCTCGTCTAAAGATCGATCAGAAGCCGCGTCGGGTCTTCCAAGGCTTCCTTCATCCGCACCAGGAAGGTGACCGCCTCGCGGCCGTCGATCAGACGGTGATCGTAGCTCAGCGCGAGATACATCATCGGGCGGGCGACGATCTGTCCGTCCACGACCACCGGCCGCTCCTCGATCCGGTGCATGCCGAGCACCGCCGACTGGGGCGGGTTGATGATGGGGGTGGAGAGCAGTGAGCCGAACACGCCGCCATTGGAGATGGTGAAGGTGCCGCCCTTCATGTCCTCCAAAGTGAGCGTGCCGTCCTTGGCGCGCTTGCCGAAATCGGCGATCGTCTTCTCGATCGCGGCGAAGGACAGCGCCTGGGCGTCGCGCAGGACCGGCACGACCAGCCCGTTCGGGGCGGAGACGGCGATCGAGACGTCGACATAGTCGCGATAGACGATCTCGTCGCCTTCGATCGAGGCGTTGACCGACGGGATGTCCTTCAGCGCCAGGCAGGCCGCCTTCACGAAGAAGCCCATGAAGCCGAGGCGGATGCCGTGCTTCTTCTCGAACAGATCCTTGTAGCGGCTCCGCGCCTCCATGACGGCCGTCATGTCGACGTCGTTGAAGGTGGTGAGGAGCGCCGCCGTGTCCTGGGCTTCCTTGAGGCGCTTGGCGATGGTCTGGCGGAGGCGCGTCATCCGCACCCGCTCCTCGCGGCGCTCGCCCGTCGCGGCTGGCCGAGCCTGCTGCTGCGGAGCTGGGGCCGGCGCCGCGGCTTCGGCCTTCTCCGCCTTGGCGGCGGCGAGGACATCGTCCTTGGTGAGGCGGCCGTCCTTGCCCGTGCCCTTGATCTTGGAGGGGTCGAGGCCGTGCTCCAGAACGACGCGGCGCACCGCCGGCGAGAGGGTCAGCGGCCCGGCCTCGCCCGCCTCCTCGGCATGGGGCGCAGCCTCGTCCTCCTTCGGCATGGGCGTTTCGCCGGGGCCCGCGGGGTTGACCGCGCCCGCCGTTTCGGCGGCTGCCTTCGCCGGAGCGCCCGCGCCCTCTTCGATACGGGCGATCAGCGCGCCGACCTCTACGGTATCGCCTTCGGCCACCACCTGCTCGCCCATCGTCCCGGCCACGGGCGAGGGAACCTCGACCGCCACCTTGTCGGTCTCCAGGCTCGCAACGGGTTCGTCGGCCTGCACCGGATCGCCCGGCTTCTTCAGCCACTGACCGAGAGTCGCTTCGGTGATGGATTCGCCCAGCGTGGGGACAACTACGTCGGTAGCCATTTTCTTCCTCTCGTTCAGCTCGCCTTGCGCCGCGGTTCGGCGTCGCTGCTATGGCCCAGCGCTTCCGCGATCAAGGTCGCCTGTTCCGCCGCATGTCGCTTGGCGAGGCCCGTGGCCGGCGAAGCGGACGCCGCGCGGCCGGCATAAACCGGGCGCTGCGGCTTCACGCCCGCTTCGACGAGGCACCGCTCGATAATCGGCTCGACGAAGAACCAGTAGCCGTTGTTCTTCGGCTCCTCCTGCGCCCAGACGACCGTTTCGACATTGGTCATCCTCTTCAGGCGCTCGGTGAGCGGCTCCGACGGGAAGGGATAGAGCTGCTCGGTCCGCACGATCGCCGTGTTCTTGTCGCCGGCCTTGTCGCGCGCCTCCATCAGGTCGTAGGCGACCTTGCCGGTGCACAGCACGAGGCGCTTCACGTCCTTGTCCGCCGGAGCGGAGGGATCGGAGAGGATGCGCCGGAAGTGGCTGTCGCCGGCAAAGTCGGCAAGGCTCGACACCGCCATCTTGTGCCGGAGCAGCGACTTCGGCGTCATGATCACCAACGGCTTGCGGAAATCGCGCAGCATCTGCCGGCGCAGCAGGTGGAAGTAGTTGGCCGGCGTGGTGCAGTTGGCAACCTGCATATTGTCCTGCGCGCAAAGCTGCAGGAACCGCTCCGGCCGCGCCGAGCTGTGCTCCGGCCCCTGGCCCTCATAGCCGTGGGGGAGCAGCATCACGAGCCCGCTGGCCCGCAGCCACTTGGCCTCGCCGGCGGCGATGAACTGATCGATCATCACCTGGGCGCCGTTGGCGAAGTCGCCGAACTGGGCTTCCCAGAGCACCAGCGTCTTGGGATCGGCGAGCGAATAGCCATATTCGAAGCCGAGCACGCCATATTCGCTGAGCGGCGAATCCCTGACCTCGAAGCGCGCCCCACCCGGAATCTTGGTGAGCGGGATGTATTTGACGCCGCTCTTCTGGTCGACCCAGACCGCGTGGCGCTGGCTGAACGTGCCGCGGCCGCTGTCCTGGCCGGAGAGACGCACGCTATAGCCCTCGTCGACCAAGGTGCCGAAGGCGAGCGCTTCCGCGGTCGCCCAGTCGAAGCCCTCGCCCGTGTCGAACATGGCGCGCTTGGCGTCGAGGATGCGGAGCAGAGTCTTGTGGGCGTCGACATTGTCGGGGACGGTGGTCAGCGTCTCGCCGATCGCGCGGAGCTTGTCCTCGCCGACGGCAGTGTGGACGTTGCGGCGCTCGGTCTCGGGCGAGGCCGGCTTGCCGAGGCCGGTCCAGCGGCCGGCGAACCAGTCCGCCTTGTTGGGCAGATAGGATTTCGCCGCCTCGAACTCTTCCTCCATCAGATGGGTGAAGCGCTCGACGTCGGCGTCGATCCAGGCCTGGTCGACGACGCCTTCCTGGATCAGGCGCGCGCCGTAGAGGGCCGAGACCGGCGGATGCTTGCGGATCTCGGCATACATTTGCGGCTGGGTGAAGCTCGGCTCGTCGCCCTCGTTGTGGCCGAAGCGGCGGTAGCACCACATATCGATGACGATGTCGCGCTTGAACGTCTGGCGATAATCGATGGCGAGCTTGCAGGCGAAGGTCACCGCCTCGGGATCGTCGCCGTTGACGTGCAGGATCGGCGCTTGGACGCCCTTGGCGACGTCGGATGGATAAGGCGACGACCGGCCGAACTGAGGCGAAGTGGTGAAGCCGACCTGGTTGTTGATGATGAAATGGATGCAACCCCCGGTATCGTAGCCCGGAAGGTCTGAAAAGCCGAAGCATTCGGCGACAATGCCCTGGCCGGCGAAGGCCGCGTCGCCGTGCAGGAGCACGGGCAGGACCTGGTTGCCGTTGATGTCGCCGACCTGGGTCTGCTGGGCGCGGACCTTGCCGAGGACGACCGGATCGACCGCCTCCAAATGGCTCGGATTGGCGACCAGCGAGAGATGGACGGAAATGCCGTCGAACTCCCGGTCCGACGAGGTGCCGAGGTGATACTTGACGTCGCCCGACCCGCCGACATCCTCCGGATTGGCGGAACCGCCGGCGAATTCGTTGAAGATGGCGCGGTAGGGCTTGCCCATGACGTTGGCGAGCACGTTCAGACGACCGCGATGAGCCATGCCGAAGACGATGTCGCGGACGCCGAACTGGCCGCCATATTTGATCACCGCCTCGAGCGCGGGCACCATCGATTCGCCGCCGTCGAGGCCGAAGCGCTTGGTGCCGACATATTTGCGGGCGAGGAACTTCTCCCACTGCTCCGCCTCGATCACCTTGGCCAGGATCGCCTGCTTGCCTTCCGGCGTGAAGTGGATCTCCGCGTCGCGGCCCTCCATCCGCTCCTGCAGGAAACGCCGCTCCTCGGTGGCGTTGATGTGCATATATTCGAGGCCGAGATGGCCGCAATAGTTGCGGCGCAGCACCGCGACGATCTCGCGGACCGTCGCCTCCTCAAACCCCAAAGTGCCGCCGAGATAGATGGGGCGATCGAGCGCGGCGCCCGAAAAGCCGTGATATTCGGGCGTAAGGTCGGCGGGTAGCTCGCGCTGGGCGAGGCCTAGGGGGTCGAGATCGGCGGCGAGATGGCCGCGCACGCGATAGGTGCGGATCAGCATCATCGCGCGGATGGAGTCGTCCGCCGCCTGCTTCACCTCGGCGTCGGACCGTCCGGCGGCGACCGCCGCCTCCTTCGCCTTCGCCGCGATCTTCTCGATCGCCATCAGGGTCGGATCGAGGCCCGCATTGACCTCGTCCAGCTCACTCAAAGGCCAGTTGTCACGCGCCCAGCTCGGGCGCTGTTCAGGCTCGATCCCGCCGAAACTATCCACGATCACTCGCTTTCCTAGTCCGCGCGTCTCCCCAAGGACGCCGATTAACTGCCCGCCCCTTAGCTCTTCAAAAGCTCGGCCAGCGTGCGACCGAGCTCAGATGGGCTCGGGCTCACGCGAATACCAGCCTGCTCCATCGCCTCGATCTTGTCCTCGGCGCCGCCCTTGCCGCCGGAGACGATCGCGCCGGCATGGCCCATGCGCCGGCCCGGAGGCGCGGTGCGGCCGGCAATAAAGCCGACCATCGGCTTCTTGCGGCCGCGCTTCGCCTCGTCGGCGATGAACTGCGCCGCTTCCTCTTCGGCCGAGCCGCCGATCTCGCCGATCATGATGATCGACTGGGTCTCGTCGTCGGCCAGGAACATCTCCAGCACGTCGATGAAGTTGGTGCCGTTCACCGGATCGCCGCCGATGCCGACCGCCGTCGTCTGGCCGAGGCCCTCGTTGGTCGTCTGGAACACGGCCTCATAGGTGAGCGTGCCCGACCGGCTGACGACGCCGACCGAGCCCTTCTTGAAGATGTTGCCGGGCATGATGCCGATCTTGCACTCGCCCGGCGTCAGCACGCCCGGGCAGTTCGGCCCGATGAGCCGCGACTTGGAGCCCGAAAGCGCACGCTTCACCCGCACCATGTCGAGCACCGGAATGCCTTCGGTGATCGCGACGATCAACGGCACCTCGGCATCGATCGCCTCGAGGATCGAATCCGCGGCAAAGGGCGGCGGCACGTAGATGACCGACGCATCGGCGCCGGTCCGGTCGACCGCCTCGCGGACCGTATTGAAGACCGGAAGGCCGATATGCGTCTGCCCGCCTTTACCGGGCGTCACGCCGCCGACCATCTGCGTGCCGTAAGCCAGCGCCTGCTGCGTATGGAACGTGCCGGTCTCGCCGGTCATGCCCTGCGTGATGACTTTAGTGTTCGAATCGACGAGAATGCTCATTCGCTTGCGGGTCCTACAGTATCTGCTTTGAGGGCAACCCCGGTGAACTTCAACGTAGCAGTGACGGGGCTACCTGGGGGAACGTGGAAGAGCTGAAAGGAATCATGTCCCGGACGGAGTCCGGGCTCCCAGTCCGAAACTTGGATTTCCGGATAGGACTGCGTTTTGGTCGGCGCCCGGCCCAGCCACCGCTGAGCCTCTTCGGTAGTGATCGCCCGCTCTTCGCCAAGATCAAACAATCTACAGCCAGTCACCCGGACATTGCCGATCAAAACTTCCGAAAGAACGATATAAACGTCCTCGCCAGCGACACCGTTTCTAAAGACGCGCATTTGATTCGACCTGCCGCCCTGCGCTTGGGCGATCTTCTCGCCTTCAACTTTTGCAAATTGAAGAAACTCGATCATCTCTTGGGGCAAGGCGCCGTCGGCCGCGACCCAACCGGCGTTAGTCACGCTGCTCACAGCGCCTTCGATATTTGGTATCGCGCCGCAAGCCTGACTGAAGGCAGCAAGCAACTGTGTCGCAGGATAGTCGCCTGCAACCTGCTGTTCAGCAGGTGCGAGAGCACCCGCCGGTGCGGCAAGTGCGACAGATGCTATTAGCGCTGCTGCCGGGAGAGGGAGGCGACTCATGCGAGGCTTTCGTCGATACCCTTGCAGGCGACGAGCAGTTCCTTCACCGCGTCGACCGAGACCTCGAAATTCTGCTTGGCGGTCTCGTCCAGTTCGATCTCGACGATGCGCTCGACGCCCTTGGCACCGATCACCACCGGCACGCCGACATAGAGGTCGTCGACGCCGTACTGGCCGGTGAGGTGGGCGGCGGCCGGAAGCACACGCTTTTTGTCCTTCAAATAGCTCTCGGCCATCATGATCGCGCTGGTGGCGGGGGCGTAATAGGCCGAGCCGGTCTTCAGCAGCGCGACGATCTCGCCGCCACCGGAGCGGGTGCGCTGGACGATCGCGTCGATCTTCTCCTGGGTGGACCAGCCCATCTTGATGAGGTCCGGGATCGGGATGCCGGCGACGGTCGAATAGGCCGGAACCGGAACCATGGTGTCGCCATGGCCGCCGAGCACGAAGGCGGTGACGTCCTCGACCGAGACGTCGAACTCCTCGGCCAGGAAATGGCGGAAGCGGGCCGAATCGAGGACGCCGGCCATGCCGACCACGCGTTCGTGCGGCAGGCCGGAGAATTCGCGCAGCGCCCAGACCATCGCATCGAGCGGATTGGTGATGCAGATGACGAAGCTGTTCGGGGCGTGCGTCTTGATGCCCTCGCCGACCGCCTTCATGACCTTCAAGTTGATGCCGAGCAGGTCGTCGCGGCTCATGCCGGGCTTGCGGGCGACGCCGGCGGTGACGATGCAGACGTCCGCGTCCGCGATATCCGCATAGTCGTTGGTGCCCTTGAGCTTCGCGTCATAGCCCTCGACCGGACCCGCCTGGGCGAGGTCCAGAGCCTTGCCCTCGGGCATGCCCTCGGCGACGTCGAACAGGACGATGTCGCCCATTTCGCGGATCGCGGCGAGGTGAGCCAGGGTGCCGCCGATCATGCCGGCGCCGATCAGCGCTATTTTCTTCCGAGCCATGCGGAGGGAGCCTTTCTTCTCTACAAGCGGGATCGGCCGCGCGCGGCCGCAAGAATTGTGGCGACCGCTTAGACCCAAGGCGCATGAGGGGCAACCGTGATTCCCGCGATTGCGCGCTCAGGCGGCCTGCGCCTCCACGCCGTGGCCCTTGGCGAGATAATCCTCGGATTGCATCTCGACGAGACGCGAGGCGGTGCGCTCGAACTCGAAGGCGCCGTCGCCCTTGGTGTAAAGCTCCCCCGGAGGCGCGTCGGCCGAGGCGAGCAGCTTCACCTTGTGCTCGTAGAGCGCGTCGACCAGCGTGACGAAGCGCGCCGCCTCGTTGCGGTTTTCCGGCCCGAGCCTCGGGATGCCGACGACGATCACCGTGTGGTAGCGGCGAGCGACGGCGAGATAGTCGGGCGCCCCGCGCGCGGCGCGGCACAGCCGCTTGAAGGAGAAGACGGCAACGCCCTTGAGGCTCTTCGGCACGTGCAAAGAGCGGCCGCCCTGGACCGGAATGTCCTCTGAGGGAACATGCGCCCTGTCTTCCGGCGGAAAGTCGGTCAGGCGGAAGAAGGCATCGCGAAGGGCTACCGTAGCGAGAGGACCGTTCGGCACATGCCAGGTCGGCATGCCTCCCAGCCGCTCCAGCCGATAATCTGTCGGGCCGTTGAGCGGCACGACGTCCATCTCCTTTTCGATCAGATCGATGAAGGGGAGGAAAAGCTCGCGATTGAGGCCGTGCTTGTAGAGGTCGCGCGGCGGCCGGTTGGACGTGGTGACGACCGTCACCCCTTCCTCCAGCAGCTTCGAGAAGAGACGCGACAGGATCATCGCGTCCGCGCTGTTGTTGATCACCATCTCGTCGAAGGCGAGAAGCCTTGCCTCGCTCGCGATGGCCTCGGCGACCGGTGGGATCGGATCGCCGCCTTGCTTCGCCCGCTCCACCCGCAGGCGTTCGTGGACCTCCAGCATGAACTCGTGAAAATGCACCCGGCGCTTCGGCGAGACGTCGATCGTCTCGAAGGCCAGGTCCATCAGCATCGATTTCCCGCGCCCGACGCCGCCCCACATATAGACGCCGCGATGTCCGTTCGGCTTTGACCCGAAGACGCGGGCGAGGAAGCCCGGCTTGCTCTGGCGCTGGAGGTCGGCCGCGACCCGGTCGAGCACGGCGACGGCCCGGCGCTGGTCCTCGTCGGGGCGAAGCTCGCCGGAGGCCAGGAGGGCTTCATAGCGGCGGGAAACGGCGGTCATGCGGCCTCCCCACAATCGTTCGTCCCGAGCGAAGTCGAGGGGCGCATGTGATGACTCCGTGCCGACGCCCCTCGACTACGCTCGGGACGAACGAATCCGCAACGGTGACTCTAGACCGCCCGCTCCACCAGCATCTTCTTGGTCTCCGCGATCGCCTTGGCGGGGTTCAAACCCTTGGGGCAGGCGTTGGCGCAGTTCATGATGGTGTGGCAGCGGTAGAGGCGGAACGGGTCTTCCAACTCGTCGAGCCGCTCGCCGGTCATCTCGTCGCGGCTGTCGGCGAGCCAGCGATAGGCCTGGAGCAGGATGGCGGGGCCGAGGAACTTGTCCGAGTTCCACCAATAGCTGGGGCAGCTGGTCGAGCAGCAGGCACAAAGGATGCACTCGTAGAGCCCATCGAGCTTGGCCCGGTCCTCCGGCGACTGCAGCCGTTCCTTGCCCGAAGGCTCGGGGCTGACCGTCTTCAGCCAGGGCTGGATCGAGGCATATTGGGCGTAGAAATGGGTGAAATCCGGCACCAGGTCCTTGATCACGTCCATGTGCGGCAGCGGCGTGATGCGCACTTCGCCCTTCACATCCTCGATCGCGGTGGTGCAGGCGAGGCCGTTGCGCCCATCCATGTTCATCGAGCAGGAGCCGCAAATGCCTTCGCGGCAGGAGCGGCGGAAGGTCAGCGTCGGGTCCTGCTCGCTCTTGATCTTGATGAGCGCGTCGAGGACCATCGGGCCGCAGCTGTCGAGGTCCACCTCGAACGTGTCGTAGCGCGGATTCTCGCCCGTATCGGGGTCGTAGCGATAGACCTTGAACTTCTTCACGCGCGTGGCGCCGGCCGGAGCCTTGTGGTCGCGCCCCTTGCCCTTGATCTTGCTGTTCTTCGGAAGCGTGAATTCGGCCATGTCTTTTCCCTTGCTGCGGCGGGGATAGCGCCTCAGCGCCCGCCGCTCAATGGCTGCCTTGCGCGTTCCCCGGCGAAAGCCGGGGTCCAGGGGGGCGATCGAACCGGACCCCGGCTTTCGCCGGGGAACAGAAATACCTCAACCTTCCAGAAGACCGTGTCGCCTCAGGCTCTCGCACAGGATGGTCTCGATCAGCTGCTCCTGGGTCCAGCCGGCGGCCTTGGCGGAGCGGCCATAGACCTTCTCCGACCACAGATTGCAGTTGAGGTTGACCTCCAGCATCCTGACCTCGCCCGTCTCCTGATCGAGCCGGAATTCGTAGCGGCCATAGTCGAACGGCCGGAACACCTCGACCATCTTGCGGGTAAGTTCGTCGATCTTCGGCTGCCATTCGCCATTGGTGAACTCGACCAGCTGATATTTCTGGGCGCGATCGACGAGGTCGCGCTTCTCATAATAGGTGCGCAGGTGCGACGGATCCGCCTGCTCGAACAGCATCATCGGCATCACCACGGGCTCACCGTCAACGGTGATGACGGGCACTTCGACATCGCTGCCGTTGAGGAAGGGCTCGACGATGGCGTCATGGCCCATGTTGTGGATCTCGGCGATGGCGCGCTCGACGCCGGCCCAATCGAAGGCATCCATCACGCCCCAGCTCGCCGACGAGGCGTTGGGCTTGATCACCATCCGCTCCGCCATCGGCGCATCGGCCTCGCGCACCGGTGCACCGCGACGGTAGATCGCCCAGGGGCTGGTGGGCACGCCGCGCGCCACGGCTTCGAGCTTGGTGAGATGCTTGTCGTCGGAGAGGCCGCGCAGGATCGGGCTCGCACCGAGGAAAGGGATGCCGTGACGCGTGCACAGCAGCGGCAGCATCATCTCGCTGTTGAGGAAACCGCCGCGGTTCAAGAGCGGGAATACGAAGTCGACGTCGGGCTTCTCGAACAGCGCCTCGTAGCGATCGGCCAGGACCAGGTTCAGCCCCAGCCCCTGGAGTATCTCGCGCACCTCGACATGATAGAGGGC
The DNA here is from genome assembly GCF_003129465.1 of Sphingosinicella humi. Lineage (NCBI taxonomy): Bacteria > Pseudomonadati > Pseudomonadota > Alphaproteobacteria > Sphingomonadales > Sphingomicrobiaceae > Allosphingosinicella > Allosphingosinicella humi. The sequence continues at coordinate 1,345,622 of NZ_QFFF01000001.1, read as the reverse complement.
GTGGTTGCCGTCCTCGGGATGCAGACCGCCGGGCCACTTGGCGTGCTTGGCGATGAACATGATCTTCAGGCGCCGCTTGGCCTCCTCGGGGATGGTGAGCGGCCGGACGGACTGGAGCACTGGCTTGCCTTTCGTGGGTGACGGCTGCGGCAGGCAGCGCCGCGCCGACGACCGGCCTCATAATGCCGAGATGGACCGCCGCCAAGGCCCGCCCTATGTTCGCGCCGATGAACAGAGACAAGCCCGCCACCAAAGCGATGACGGAAGGCGGCGATGCGCGCCTTCACCTGGACCCGAAAACGGGTCTCAACCGCTACCATTCGGCGCCGCGGCCGAGCGACGTGCTCGCCTATGCGTCCTCCACCGCGAACGACATTTCGGCCGAGGCCTTCGCCCATGTCGAGGCGACGATGCAGGCGCTGGCGCCCGCCGGGAAGCTGTCGCCCCAAGCTTATGCGGCGCAGCTGGAGCAGCTGAGGCATCGGATTCGCCAAGCCTATTCCCTGGGCAATGACGTGGAGATCGTGTTCGCGCCCTCCGGCACCGATCTCGAATATGTCGCACTGGCCGCAGTGGCGGGGAAGGGAGCGGGCGGAACCCACAACATATTGCTGGGCGCCGACGAGGTCGGGAGCGGCTGCATCCACTCGGCCCACGGCCGCTATTTCGCCGACGAGACGGCGCTCGGTGTCGCGGTTCAGGTTGGCCAGACCGTGCCCGGCCTCGACGAAACCCACGTCGACCTGATCGACATACCGGTGCGCGACGCGCGCGGCTACGGCCGCCCTTCGTCCGAGATCACGGCCGCGATAGAAGCTGCCATCGCGGCCGCCGCCGCGGCCGGTCGGCACCCGCTCATCCACATTGTCCACGGCTCCAAGACCGGGCTGATCCTCCCGTCCCTCGCCGACATCGATCGCCTGCGCGCCGCCCATGGCGACGGGATCACCTTCGTCGTCGATGCCTGCCAGGCGCGGATCACCTCGGCCGCGATTGCCGATTACCTGGCCCGGGACGCCATCGTCTTCGTCACCGGATCCAAGTTCATGGGCGGTCCGCCGTTCAGCGGCTTCGCACTGGTGCCGCCGGCGCTCGCGACCGGGATGGCGCCTCTACCTGCCGGGCTTGCCACCATCTTCCGCCGTGCCGAGTGGCCGCAAGCCTGGCCCGGCGTCGATCAGCTGCCCGACGGCGCCAATCTCGGCCTGACGCTGAGGCTGGACGCCTCGATTTTCGAGCTGGAGCGGTTCCAGGCCCTCTCGCTGGAACAGGTGACGCGCGTCGTCCTCGCCTTCCACGCCGCGGTGCGCCAGGCCATGATCGGGCCGCTGCCCATTCGCCGCGTCGCCCCCTATCCACAAGGCGACCGAGCGGAGGCCGACAGCCACCCGATCGAGATGCGCACGCTTTCGACCCTCGATCTTTCCCACCTGGGCGAGCCCGCCACGTTCGAGGATGCCCAACGCTGGCACCGCGACCTGCTCGCCCACGACATCCGGCTCGGTCAGCCGGTCAAGTGCGTGAAGCTGCCGGACGGCCGCTGGGGCGCGACCCTGCGGGTCGGCCTCTCAATGCCCAACATCGTCGCGCGGGCGGCCTTGTCTGACGCGGCGCTCAAACGCGCGTTCGAGGCCGACATGGACCGCATCGAGCTGGCCCTCGCCGCCGTCTCCGGCCAGCACAGCGCTTCGCCGCTTGCCGAAGCCTGCTGACTGTTCATGCCTCAAGCGTTTGCCGCGCTCCCCAGTTGAGGTTGCGGGTGAGATACATCACCGCCGCCAGCGCCGCGAAGAGGAGCAGCGATCCGATCAGCAGCGAGAAGGCTTCGAGGCTGAGCAGGACGTAGAGGACGACGTAGAGCGCCAGCAGCAGCCCGGCGATAAACGAGGCTCGCCGCCAGCTCTTCAGTACCGCCGCCGAATAGGCCGTGTTGAGCCCGATGATGGCCGCGCTCGCCACGACATAAGCGGGCGTGAAGCCGATCACCTCGGCAAAGGCGAGCAGCAGCACGAAGAAAAGAACCAGGCCGGCCCCGACCAGCAGATACTCCACAGCCGACACGCGGACCCCACCGATTACGTCGAACAGAAGGTAGGCCAGGAAGGTGAAGCCGATGAACAGGAAGCCGTATTTGGTGGCGCGGTTGACGCGGGAGTAGAGGTCGACCGGCTGGACGAGATCGATCCGCGCCTCGTAGCCGCCCGCCGGGGCGGCGACGGCATAGGCGTCCATCGCCGGCCGCGGGGGCACGGGTTCGTCGCCCCGCGGCGCCCCGGTGCTCACCAACGATTGACCGAGCGCGAGATTGCCGACCTGATAGGTCGCGGTGAAGCCTTGCTCGGAGACGCTTCGATCGACCGGCAGGAAGCCGCCCTGGAAGGAGGGGTGCGGCCAGGGCGACGTCACCCGCCAGCGCGTATCGCCGGCGTGAGGCGCAAGGCTCAGCCAGCCGTTGCCGCGGAAATCATAGGCGAAATCGACGATGATAGGCGCACCCGTGAGCGGCGCGGCGTCTAGCCAGGCGAAAAAGCCGGAGCCGCCCGTCGCCGGCGTTCCGCCGCCAGGCTGCAGACGAAGCGGTCGCCCACCCACCGAAACGCGCGGCGGCTGGCCGAAGAGGCCGCGGGGATCGCTGACGCCGAAGCGGAGCTCCGCCCGATCGAGCGCCATGTCTGCCACCGCCACACCGAAGCGCGACAGATCCTCCGGCATGGCGAAGCGGGCCTTGCCGCTCATCGCCGCCTCGTAGACCACGGCCTCGTAGATCGAGCGCCGCCGCCGCTCCGGGCGAATGGCCGTCTGGATGTCCGCCACCTCCGGCGACAAGGTCAGCTCCTGCCAGACCTGCCTCGACCGCACGACGGGGCGTCCGCCCTCGGTAACCGTTTCCGTGACCGTCGCCCGATAGGGAATGACCAGCAGGGGGCCTGCCACCTGCTGCGGGCCGCCCCAGCCTTCTGCGATCGACGCGCGCGCCGTCTCCGACTGAGACTGGCGGTCGTAGACCAGCAGCCATACGGAGAAGAGGGGAATGGCCAGCACCAGGCCGATGAGAATGGTCAGTGCAAGCTTGGCGCCCGGCGAACGTTCGGCTGAAAACAGTCCCACGTGCGTCTCCTCTGCTCAACTCGTCGACGATGATGCACGCTTCGCCGACGAAAGGCGAGGCCCGATCTCAGACCTACCGGCAGAGCCCTCACCGATCCACCGCCCGAGGGACGGCGGAGCGGCGTTCAATAGACCCGTGCCTTCGGCTTGATGTAGGCGATGTCGTCCGTGAGGGTGTAATCGTGGACCGGCCGGTAGTCGATGCGCACCTTGCCCTGGTCGAACCAGGTGATGGTGTGCTTCATCCACTCGGCATCGTTCCGCTCGGGATAGTCCTCGTGCATGTGGGCGCCGCGGCTTTCCTTGCGGTTGGCGGCCGAGTGCATGGTGACGACCGCCTGCGGGAGCATGTTGTCGAGCTCCAGGGTCTCGATGAGGTCGGTGTTCCAGATGAGGCTGCGGTCGGTGACTTCGATGTCGCCGAGGCGCTGATACACCTCGTCGATCTTCGTCATCCCCTCGGCCAGCGTCTTCTCGGTGCGGAAGACGGCGCAATCGGCCTGCATCGTCCTCTGCATGTCGAGGCGCACCTCGGCGGTCGGGCTTCCGCCCTTGGCGTGGCGGTAGCGGTCGAGGCGCGCCAGAGCCATCTCCTCCGAGCCCTTCGGCAGCGGCCGCGGCTTGGCGGCGCGGTCGATCACCTCGCCGAGGCGATGCCCCGCGGCGCGACCGAAGACGACCAGGTCGATGAGGCTGTTGGAGCCGAGGCGGTTTGCACCGTGCACCGACACGCAGGCCGCCTCGCCGACGGCGAACAGGCCCGGCACGACGGTGTCCGGGTTGCCGTCCTTCAGGGTCACGACCTCGCCATGATAGTTGGTCGGGATGCCGCCCATATTATAGTGGACGGTCGGCACCACCGGCAGCGGCTGGCGGGTGAGGTCCACACCCGCAAACACCTTGCCGGTCTCGGTGATGCCCGGGAGCCGCTCGGCCAGGATCTTGGGATCGATATGGTCGAGGTGCAGGTAGATATGGTCCTTGTCCTTGCCGACGCCGCGCCCTTCGCGGATCTCCATCGCCATCGAGCGGGAAACGACGTCCCGGGAGGCGAGATCCTTGGCGGACGGGGCATAGCGCTCCATGAAGCGCTCGCCCTCGGAGTTGGTAAGATAGCCGCCCTCGCCGCGCGCGCCCTCGGTGATGAGGACGCCGGCGCCGTAAATGCCGGTCGGGTGGAACTGCACGAACTCCATGTCCTGCAAGGCCAGGCCGGCGCGCAGCACCATGCCGCCGCCGTCGCCGGTGCAGGTATGGGCCGAGGTCGCCGAGAAATAGGTGCGGCCATAGCCACCCGTCGCCAGCACGACCGCTTGGGCCCGGAAACGGTGGATTGTGCCGTCCTCCATGCAGAGCGCCATCACGCCCCGGCACTCGCCGCCTTCCATGATCAGGTCGAGCGCGAAATATTCGATGAAGAAGTCGGCGTCATACTTCAGGCTCTGCTGGTAGAGCGCGTGGAGCATGGCGTGGCCGGTGCGGTCGGCGGCGGCGCAGGTACGCTGCGCGGGCGGGCCTTCGCCCATATTCTGCATCATGCCGCCGAACGGGCGCTGGTAGATCTTGCCCTCGTTGGTGCGGCTGAAGGGGACGCCGGCATGCTCCAGCTCGTAAACGGCGGCCGGCGCCTCGCGGCAGAGATATTCGATCGCGTCCTGGTCACCGAGCCAGTCGGAGCCCTTGACGGTGTCGTACATGTGCCAGGTCCAATGGTCCGGCCCCATGTTGCCGAGCGACGCCGCGATGCCGCCCTGCGCCGCCACCGTGTGGCTACGGGTGGGGAAGACCTTGGTGATGTTGGCAGTCTTCAATCCCTGCTCGGCTGCGCCCATCGTCGCACGCAGCCCCGCGCCGCCGGCGCCAACGACGACGACGTCATAATCATGGTCAATGATTTTGTAGGCCTCGGCCATCGGGCTCCCCTTCATTGGTCAGTCGTGCTTTAGGCCGAATGCCGATTGTTGCAAGGGCAAGGGATGCGGTCGCGGCGTCTGCCGGACGCACCCAGCCGAAACAGCTTTGCCAGCATCAAGGCAGCGAGCACGACACTGGACTGTCGACCAAGTGTGTTATATCAATAATCCACCCGTAAGTCAGACCAGAAGGGAAAACATGTTGCGCTCGACGATCGGCGGCCTTTTGATCGCTTTTCTCGCTTTCGGGACGGCCGCGGCCCAGACCTATCGCCCGGCTTTCGATCCCGGCGCGCTCAAGGGACCGCGCGCCGGCGCCCCCAACATGGTGATGGTGCTCGGCACGCCGCATCTGTCGAGCTTTCCGGAAAGCTTCGATCCGGACCGTCTCGGCGGGTTGCTTGAGCGGCTGGAGGCGTGGGGGCCGCAGGCGATCGCGATCGAATCGCTGTCCGGGCCGCAGTGCGATTTCATGCGCCGCTATCCGGAGCGCTATCGCGATACGGTCGAAGACTATTGCTGGGACCCCGCCCCGGCGCGGGCGGCGACTGGCCTCGAGGTGCCGGCGGCGACGGCGGAGGCCAAGCGGCTGCTGGCAAGCTGGCCCGAGGAGCCGACGCCGAGCCAGCGCCGGCGGCTCGCGGCCGTCTTCCTGGCGGGGGGCGAGCAGGCCTCGGCGCTCGTCCAGTGGCTGCGCCTGCCCGAGACGGAACGCCAGGTCGGCAACGGGCTCGACGACGTTCTGGTCGCACGGCTCGAAACGCTGGAGGGACGACGTAACGAAAACACGCTCATCGCTGCCCCGCTGGCGGCTCGGCTGGGGCACGAGCGGGTTTACGCCATGGACGACCACACCGCCGACGCGGCGGTCAGCGACAAGGAGGCCTATGGCAAGGCGATCATGGCCGCCTGGGACAATCCGGCCGTGGCCAAGCGAAAGGCCCTCGACGACGCCCTCGCGGATGAGATTGGGACCGACGAAGGAGTCCTCGTCCTGTACCGCGCCTATAACAGGCCGGTGCTAGCGCAGCTTGCCTTCGAAGGCGATTTCGGCGCCGCCCTGGAGGAACCCTCACCGCAGCGGTTCGGGCGGCGCTACCTCGGCTATTGGGAGACCCGCAACCTGCGCATGGCGGCGAACATCCGCGAGATGTTGGGCTTCAATCCGGGCATGCGCGCGCTGGTCATCGTCGGCGCCTCGCACAAGGGGTATCTGGAGGCCTATCTGGACCAGATGCACGATGTGCATCTGGTCGACACGGACACGGTGCTGCATTGACCGCGGCGCGGGCGCCGAGCGCCCGACGCGTCAGTCACGAAGCCGCGCCTTGAGGATGCGGCCAGGCCTGGCCGGCGGCTCGCCCTTGGGAAGGGCGTCGACATGCTCCATGCCCTCGGTCACCTCGCCCCAGACGGTATATTGACCGTCGAGGAAGCGGGCATCGTCGAAGCAGATGAAGAACTGGCTGTTTGCGCTGTTGGGGTTCTGCGCGCGGGCCATGGAGCAGACGCCGCGGACATGCGGCTCGCGGCTGAACTCGGCGGGAAGGTCGGGCTTGTCGGAGCCGCCCATGCCGGTCCCGGTGGGGTCGCCGCCCTGGGCCATGAAGCCGTCGATGACGCGGTGGAAGACGACGCCGTCGTAAAATTCCTCCTCGGCCAGGGCCTTGATGCGCTCAACATGCTGGGGCGCTAGATCCGGGCGGAGACGAATGATGACGTCGCCACCCTGGTCGTTGCCGGTGTCGAGGGTGAGCACGAGGGTGTTCTGGTCGGCCATGATCGTCTCCTGAGAAGGTTCGAAGGGCGACTTAGGCGCGCGGGCGCGGGGACGCCACCCCGGCGCGCCGGAAATATCGACAGCGGCGGCGCGTGCGCCTAGGAACCGGTGACGGTTTCCGGCTTTAGGGAGAGGGCGATGAGCGACAGCGAACTCGAAACGCCCGCCACTCCCGCGCCCGACGAGGCCGAGGACCGGCTCGACGAAGACGACCGGCTGCGGCCGGATTTCGTCCGGCGCGTGCTCGAGCGGGTCCAGGCCGGCGATGCCGACGGCGCGCGCGAGTTGGTCGACCCGCTCCACCCGGCCGACATCGCCGACCTGTTTGAGATCGTCGATCGTGACGAGCGGCAGGCCCTGGCCGCCGCCATCGCCGACCTGCTCGACGCCGAGGTCTTCTCGGAAATGAACGACTGGGTGCGCGAGGAGCTGATCGACGCGCTCGAGCCGCACGAGATCGCCGACATCGCGGGCCAGCTCGAGACCGACGACGCGGTCGCCATCATCGAGGACATGGAGGAGGACGACCAGCGCGCCGTCCTTCGCGCGCTGGATCCTGACGACCGCGCCGCGATCGAGGAAGCGCTGACCTTCCCGGAGGAATCCGCCGGCCGCCTGATGCAGCGCGATCTGATCGCGGTGCCCGAGCATTGGAATGTCGGCCAGGTCATCGACTATCTCCGCTCCGGGGAAGGCCTCGCCACCGACTTTTGGGAAGTGTTCGTCGTCGATCCGCAGCATCACCCGGTGGGGACGGTGCAGCTCTCCTGGATCCTGCGCACAGCGCGCCACATCGCCATGGCCGACCTGATGCAGCGCGAGCAGACGCTGATCCCGGTCGACATGGACCAGGAAGAGGTCGCGCTTCGCTTCCAGAAATATGCGCTGATCTCCGCCGCCGTCGTCGACCAGGCGGGACGGCTGGTCGGCATGATCACCGTCGACGACGTCGTCCACATCATCCAGGAAGAAGCGGGAGAAGACGTGCTGCTCCTCTCCGGTGCCGGCGAAGGCGACATCAACGAGCCGATCCGCGACAGCTATCGCGCGCGCGTGCGCTGGTTGATCGCCAATCTTGGGACGGCACTGGTCGCCTCCTTCATCATCGCCCTGTTCGGCGCGGCGATCGAGGAGATGGTGGCGCTCGCCGTGCTGATGCCGATCGTCGCCTCGATCGGCGGCAATGCGGGCACGCAGACGATGGCCGTGGCGGTGCGCGCGCTCGCCATGAACCAGCTCACCCGCTCCAACACCTGGCGCACCATCGGGCGCGAGATCCGGCTGGCGCTGCTGAACGGCGCCACCATCGCGGTGCTGATCGGCTTCGGCGCCGGCCTGGTCTTCTCCAACCCGGCGCTCGGCGCGGTCATCGCCGCCGCCATGCTGATCAACATCGCCATAGCGGGCCTGGCGGGGGTCGCCGTGCCGGTCCTCCTCGAACGCCTCAAACAGGATCCGGCGGTCGCCTCATCGGTGTTCGTGACCATGATCACCGATTCGATGGGCTTCCTCGCCTTCCTCGGCCTCGCCGTCGCCAGCGGACTGGCCGGCTAGGCTCTAATCCTTTGCGGCATCCGCGAGTTCGCGCCGCACCAGATTCGCCATCGTGCCTTGCTGCATGTTGGCCTTCAGCCTATTGTTGCTGTCGTAAAGCGAGCGGACATAGGCGATGTCCCAATCGGTGAAGTCCGATGGCGCCGTTTCGGGGCTGTGGAATAGGTTGAGGATGGTGGGAGCTGCCACGATAGGGTTGGCGACATCAACCTGCGCTAGGGCAAGCATCGCAACATAAGCGGACAGCTGCTGCATCGTCTTGCCTTCGATCTGGTCCAGATCGATGGTGATGAAGCTCGCATAGAGATCTTGGCGCGTCGATTGCTCAATGGTGCTGTTAGTATACTTCCGATAGGCGCGGCCGGTGACGAGCCCCCCGAGGCGTAGATCGGCGACGCCTGAATCGGCCAGAGTGCTCTCGCCGGCGCCGTCAGCGGGCTTCGTCGCGACGCGGCTCCAGGTGCGGACTGCCTCGGTGCTCGCCGTCATGCGCTCGAGGTCGTGATGGCTCATAGAATCGAAGAGGTCGGAGCGGGTCTGGTTGAGGACCGTAATGAAATCGGCCGGGTCGGATTCGAACGCCACCACCAGATTGATCTTGCAGCCCGGCCTTGCGACTTCCGCTCTCACTTCATTAGCGAACGCGATAATCGTGCCTTTGATGTAGGCGCTATACTCCGGCTTCAGACCTTGGACGCGGAGACAGATCGGACCGTTCCAGCGCGCCAGCTGGCCATAGGCCGCTTCCACGGCGACTTCGCGAACGAAGCTGTGGGCCACTTCCTTCGTCACCTTTGTGCCCGTCACTGTGATGGGGTCGGATACCCGGTCTTCCGGTGTTTGAGAGGGAAGCTGGAGCGCCGCCTGATCCAGCGGCGGCAACGTGGCGCTCGAGACGGTCAAAGGTGACGCCGCAACAAGAAGCGCGAAGGCGGCTTTGGACGAATTCCTCATGTGACGAACCCCCTGTTTTGTTCATCCGCATGTTACGTTATCACAACTCCAACAATTCTTGAAATTGTCGCCTTGACCCTCATCTGGCGGGACCTCAAATCGGCGTCATGGGCACGCTCCATATCAGCAAGGTCGCCGTCGCCTGTGCCAGCTTCGAGGCGCTGAAGAAAAGGCAGGCGGGGCGGATCGCCGACGGCATCGTGCCGTTGACCACTCGTTTCCGGCCGAAGCGGGCGGACGAGTTGGTTGGGGGATCGCTCTACTGGATCATCAAGCATCGGATCGCCGCCCGGCAGACCATCCTTGGCTTCGCCGAGGGCGAGGAGCGGCGGACGATCATCCGGCTCGACCCGGCGCTCGTTCCGGTTCAGGCCCGGCCGAAGCGAGCCCATCAAGGCTGGCGCTATCTCGCCAATGACGATGCGCCCGCCGATCTCGCCAGCGAGGGCGACGGCCTGGCGGCCCTGCCGCCGCGGCTGGTCGTCGAATTGTCTTCGCTGGCGCTGATCTAGCCGTCAGTTGCCGCAGGCGACGGCGCCGACCCCGCGCGACTTGACCTTGCATGAGGGCGACCCACGAATGGTGGTGTCGCCGGAGCCGGTGGCGGTCACTTCGGCGGTCTCGCTCACGGTGACGGCGATGGCGCCCGCCGTATCGGCGGTGATTTCGGCCTGCTCGGCGGTGAGCCCGGCGGCGTCGAAGTCGCCGCTGCCGCTGATCGCCGCGGTGACGCTTTCCGCCTTCCCGGCCAGAAAAATGCGGCCTGAGCCGAGCAGGCTGACGAACAGCTTGTCTGCCTTGACGCCGCCGACGGAGAGAGCCCCGCTTCCCGTCACGGCGACATCGAAACGCATGGCGTCGACCTCGTCTATGACGAGCCGGCCCGACCCGTTGACCGTGGCGGCGCGCAGCTCATGGCCGGAGATCGCGATCTCGGTGGGGCCGGGGCTTTCCCCCGGATAGCCACCCCAGGCGGAGCGGTTGGGGGAGATGCGGAGGGTTCGGCCCTCGACGTCGATCGACACGCGATCCAGCGCCTGGCTGCTACCGGAGGCGACGGCGGACGGCGGCTTGCCGGTCACCATTGTCACGATGAAGGGACCTTCGACCCGGATGCGGTCGAAGTCGGTGACGGTGTAGCGCCGCTCGGCGGCATGAGCCGGCACGCACAGGGCGAGAGCGAGGACGGCGAGCATGATCCTGGTCATGGACGGACCATGCCGGGGAAATGGTTAACGCGCGGTAACGCTAGCGGGCCCGATGCGCGAGGAGTGGAGGGCGAGGCAATCCAACTTCCGGCGCATTTCCGGATCGCCTCGCTTGCTCGCAAACGCCGGAGGACAGCCTCAGCCGCCGCAGCGGACGTCGCCGGAACCCATCTTATTGACGGAGCAGCGGGCCGTGCCACTGATCACCACGTCACCCGAGCCCATGATCGACACGTCGGCGCTTTCCATCGCCCGAGCACTGACGTCACCCGAGCCCACGATCGACACGTCGGCGCGCCTGCTCTCCAGCTTGGCGAGGTCGATGTCGCCTGATCCGGCGATCGACACATTGGTGCGGCCGGCGGTGCCGGCGGCATGGATGCCGCCCGAGCCGGCGATCGAGAAGTCGGCCGAGTCGACGCGTAGCGAGGCGATGTTCATGTCGCCCGATCCGCCGATGGAAGCGGAGAAGCGGCTCCCTTCGACTGCGTCGATGCGCATGTCGCCGGAGCCCCCGATGGCGGCGGCGGCGAGGGTCGGCGTCGTCACATGGACGGTGACCGGTCGTCGGCTGTGCGTGGAGCCGAACCATTTGCGGTCCTTTTTCGTGCCGATGTGGAGATCGCCATCCTCGACTTCGATCTTGAGCCGGTCGATTTCCGAGGCTGGTCCTTCGGCGCGAACCGATGCGGCGGGCCCGACCGTCACCACCACATTGTGATGGCCACCAAGGGAAACGGAGTCGAAGCCGCCGACATCATAGGCGCGCTGGACGATCCGGCCGTCATACTCGCTCGACTCCCCCTCCTGGGCGTCGGCGCCGAAGCCGCAGGCGGCGACGGCGAGGGCGGGCAAAAGAACATAAAAGCCGCGCATGGCGATCCTCCTACTGTGTTGCTGTTGCAATACACTGTCGGTCCGCCTCCCGCAACATGAAAAGGGCGGCCCGTTTCCGGACCGCCCTTTCAAAAGTTTCAAGACCTGCGAAGCTTATTTCTCCGCGACCTTTTCCTTGTTGTAGATAGCCGCGGCCTTGTTGAGGATGTCGAGGATCTTCTCGAGTGCGGTCGGCTCGTCGACCTGCTCCATCGCCGCCAGCTCGCGGGCGAGGCGGCTGGAGGCGGCCTCGAAAATCTGCCGCTCCGAATAGCTCTGCTCGGGCTGGTCGTCGGCGCGGAAGAGGTCGCGGGTCACCTCGGCGATCGAGATGAGGTCGCCGGAATTGATCTTCGCCTCATATTCCTGGGCGCGGCGCGACCACATGGTGCGCTTCACCTTCGGCTTGCCCTTCAGCGTCTCCAGCGCGTCCCTCAGCGTCTTGTCGGACGACAGCTTGCGCATGCCGACGCTCTCCGCCTTGTTGGTCGGAACGCGGAGCGTCATCCGCTCCTTCTCAAAGCGCAGGACGTAAAGTTCCAGCTGCATGCCGGCGATATCGGTGCTCTGCAGTTCGACGACGCGGCCGACGCCGTGCTTGGGGTAAACGACATAATCGCCAACGTCGAAGTTCAACGCCTTCGTTGCCATGAATCACACCTTCCCGTGGAGAGAGCCGCAAAACCCGCCCAGCCGCATCGGCCCCATCAGACACAGCCCAAGTCGCGTCATGCAGCGACAATTTTCAGAATCGTCTCGTACGGATGCAAGCGGGCACCCGCTTCGATAAACGTCATATAACAGCAATGGGTCCGAAATGCTAGGGCCGCGAGGGCGCCTTTCATCGGAAATCGGCCAGAATCCGCCGTTTATGCGGGTATTACGGTATTGCCTTGGCTGGTCAGTCGCCCTCGCCCGGATCGGCCGAGAAATATTTTTCGAACTTGCCTTCCTCGCCCTTATGTTCGTCGGCGTCGGGCGGACTGTCCTTCTTGCGGGTGATGTTGGGCCATTCGGCGGAATAGGTGGCGTTCAGCTCCAGCCACTTCTCGAGGCCGGACTCGGTGTCGGGCAGGATCGCCTCGGCCGGGCATTCGGGCTCGCACACGCCGCAATCGATGCATTCGCTGGGATTGATCACCAGCATGTTCTCGCCCTCGTAGAAGCAGTCCACCGGACAGACTTCCACGCAATCCATATATTTGCAGCGGATGCAGGCATCGGTGACGACATAGGTCATGGGACAAGCTTCTCCTGAGACGTCAAGTCCCTAGTCTCGCTCCGCGGCGCTCGTCAATGATCACGCGCAGGACGAGCGCAAAGAAGCCGCCTGGATGCCGGCCGAGCCCTCCAGATACTGTCGAGCATCGAACTGGATTAAGGCTATTCAACCCCGACGTCGGAAGGCTGCTCGGCAGGCAACTCAACATAGAGCGCCCGAGCCTCGGCCGGCGGGCCGCGTCGCACGGGCAGCATGTCGATCCTGATCACCCGCACGGCGCCGCGCTGGGCGAAGCTCAGCACGTCGCCGACCCGCACCAGGGCGTGGGCGCGATCGATGACACGCCCGGCCATTCGGATCCGTCCCTGCTCCGCCATCGCCTGGGCTTGACCGCGCGTCTTCACAATCCGGGCGAACCAGAGGAACTTGTCGAGCCGCAAGCTGTCCGCCTCAGCCATTGCGGCGAAGCTCCGCCAGCGCGGCGAAGGCGTGGCCGGGATGAACCTTTCGCTCCGGCCTCGGCCTGCCCCGGCCCTTCCAGGTCCAGCCCTGCGCGTTCTTTGCCGGCCGGAAGCCCAAGTCGCGCATCAGCCGAGCAATGGCCGGCGGCTGAAGCCCCAGCGAGGTGACGAGGGTTTCGTCGACGGCGCTCGCCTGCTTGCCGTTCCGGGCTTCATGGGCGTGGCGCGCCAGCCGCTCGACGAGATCGACACGTAGCATCTGTGGGCCGAGTGGCCGAAAACCGAGCCGCGTGACCAGCGGGCGCGATCCGTCGTCCGGCGTGGGTAGGACGACGCTGCCGGGCGGCGGCAAAGCGGGCATCGGCTCCCCCGCCGCCGCCGTGCGAAGCGCCGTGCGCCAGCGCATCGCCTCCGGCTTCAGCATGTCGGGCATGAAAAGATCGAGAGCGCCGATCCGTACCTTCAGGCGGGACAGGACCCTTCGCTGCTCCCGCTCCAGGCTCGCCACCGGCTCGGCGACGGCGGCGCGGGCGACGATCCCGCCTTCGTCGACCAGCATGGCGAGCACCGAGCGGACCGCCGGCGGCGTCCCCGGATCGCGCGCCGCCAGTCCCGCGGCGCGGAGCGGCCTCAGCGATTGCTCGACCCGCGCCTTCACCCAGGTCTTCAGCCTTTCGATGACGGCCTCGCGGCTCCGATCCGACACCCGCTCGATCTTCTTGTCGAGGAGCACGCGCGGGCTGAGGAGGTTCTTGCCGGGGCCGAGCCGCGCCACCTCATGGCCGCGCCAAAGGATGGCGACCGGCTCCCCCGCCTCGGTGCGGAGTGAGAAATGATCGTCACTGTCGGCGACCAGCGCGCCGGCGCGCTTTTCATATTCGCCGCCGAGGCGCCGCTCCGCGGTGGCGAGCAGCATCTTGCGGTCGGCGTGGCGGGCGGCGGGATCGACCTGAAAGTCGAATCCGGTGAGGCGCCCGATCGCATAGCTGCCGACGCTGACCTCCCCCTCCTCGTCGATCATCACCGGGAACTCGCCGGCATTCTTGCCGCCGATGTCGCGCATAAGGACGGCAGTGCGCCGGTCGACGAAGCGCTGGGTGAGCCGCTCGTGCAGCGCGTCGGAGAGCTTCTCCTCGACCTCGCGGGTGCGTTCGGCCAGGTTGGCGGGATCGTGCAGCCAGTCGGCACGGTGGGCGATATAGGCCCAGGTGCGCACCCCTGCGATCCGATCGGCGAGTGTGTCGATGTCACCCTGGACATTGTCGAGCCGCGCCACCTGCTCGGCAAACCAGCCGGTAGGGATGCGGCCGTCGCCCTCGCTTAGATCGCCGTAGAGCCGCGCCACCAGCCGGGCGTGATGGTCCGCGCCCGTCTTGCGGAAATCGGGGAGACCGCAAGCGGCCCAGAGGCGGCGCACCCGATCCGGACCGGCCGCGCGACGCCGCACGTCCGGGTCCTCGGCGAGACGTTTCAGCACGGCGAGGTCGATCGCCTCGGGCGCGGCCCAGAGTTGCTGGTCGCCCGGGCGGCGCTCGAGCGACCGGATGAGGGCATCGAGGCTGCGGAAGTCGGGATCGCCCTCCCGCCAGAAGAGATGATCGAGCGGCGTGAAGCGATGCTCCTCGATGGCTTCGATCTCCTCCGGGCGAAACTCCGCGCCATGCTCGCCTTCCAGGGTCAGAGCGCCGAAGGTGCCGTCGCGCTGGTGACGGCCGGCGCGGCCGGCGATCTGGGCCATTTCGGCGGGGGTCAACCGGCGGCGGCGGCGCCCGTCGAACTTGGAGAGACCTGCAAAGGCGACGTGGCTCACATCCATGTTGAGCCCCATGCCGATCGCGTCGGTCGCGACCAGATAATCGACCTCGCCCGCCTGGTACATCGCCACCTGCGCGTTGCGGGTGCGGGGCGAGAGCGCGCCCATCACCACCGCCGCGCCGCCGCGCATCCGGCGCAGCATCTCGGCCACGGCATAGACCTGCTCGGCCGAGAAGGCGACGACGGCGGAGCGCGGCGGAAGGCGGGACAGTTTGGCAGGACCGGCATAGGAGAGCGTCGAGAAGCGCGGTCGGCCGATGATCTCGGCCTCGGACAGCAGGGCGCGGATCATCGGCTTCAGGCTCTCCGAGCCGAGGATCATCGTCTCCTCTCGCCCCCGCGCGTGGAGCATGCGATCGGTGAACACATGACCGCGCTCGGGATCGGCGCCGAGTTGGGCCTCGTCGAGCGCGACGAAGGCGAAGTCCCGCTCCATCGGCATCGATTCCGCCGTGCAGAGGAACCAGCGGGCGTCCTTCGGCAGGATTTTCTCTTCGCCGGTGATGAGGGCAACCTGGCTCTCGCCCTTGATCTTCACGACGCGGTCGTAGACTTCCCGAGCCAGGAGCCGCAGCGGGAAGCCGATCATCCCGCTCGAATGGGCGCACATCCGCTCGACCGCCAGATGCGTCTTGCCGGTGTTGGTCGGCCCCAAGATGGCCGCCAGCGGCGCCCGGGCGAAATCGCTCATGTCCATTAGATTGGGGCACGAGCGCCGCTTGGCAATGTCGGGTCGACCGACACGACTCGTCGACGCCGCGGCGCGGTTCATCGCAAGGCGCGGCCTGCACGGATTCACTTTACTTTACTTTAACCCTGTTTCCCCACAGTCCCTGGGCCCTGGCGCTAAGGCGCCGCGGGGTTTGAATTTTCCGGGGCCGCGGGGGCATCCGAATTGTATCAGTTCAACGACATGGGTGCCGGACAGGGCGGCGGAGCGGCGACTCTCAGCCTCGACCGTTCGATCGTCCGCTCGCCCACCGCGCCCGGCTTGGGCGACCGGCTCCAGGATCTGCGCGCCCGGATCGAGGAGCTCGATCTCGTCACCGACCTCGGCGTCCGCATCGGCTCGCGCGAATGGCTGCGCGGCCTCGGCACCTGCGCCGCGCTTTCATACGCCGCCTGGTCCTTCGCACCCGGCATCGAGCCGCTGCACGGCGCCACCCCTGCCCCAATGCCCGACGCCCATTGGGAGGAGGCCCGCACCCTCGCCATCGCGCCGCTCGCGCTCGGTGCCGATACCGGCCGCCGGATGGCGCCGACCGACGCCGTCGAGCCGCTCACCGATACGCCCGAGCGGCCGCGCATCGACCTGCTCGCAACCCTCGGCCGCGGCGACGGCCTTGCCCGCGTGCTTGAACGCGCCGGCGTCGCCGGTGCGGAGGCCGAAGCGGTCGCCGAAATGGTGGCGGCGGCCATTACACTCGATGAGATCAAGCCCGGAACGACGATCGACATCACGCTTGGCCGCCGCCCGAACAAGACGGTGGCGCGTCCGCTCGAGGCGCTCACCTTCCGCGCCCGCTTCGACCTGGAGCTGGGGGTCGAACGCATGAACGGCGCGCTGGCGCTGAAGCGCATTCCGATCGCCGTCGACGACACGCCGCTGCGCATCCAGGGCAAGGTCGGCTCCAGCCTCTACCGCGCCGCCCGCGCCGCCGGCGCGCCGGCCAAGGCGATCGAGGCCTATCTCCGCGCCATCGCCACCCAGGTCAGCATCGGCAGCATCGGTGCCGACGACGAGTTCGACATCATTATCGAGCATCGCCGCGCCGCCACCGGCGAAACCGAGACGGGCAAGCTCCTCTACGCCGCGCTCGAGCGATCGCGGGGCAAGGATATCGAGCTAATGCAGTGGGACCATGGCGGCCGGACCCAATGGTTCGAAGCCTCTGGTGTCGGCAAGTCGAGCGGCATGCTGCAGCGCCCCGTTCCGGGGCGCGTGACCTCCAATTTCGGCAAGCGCCGCCATCCGATCCTCGGCTATACCCGCATGCACAAGGGCATGGACTTCCGCGCCGGCCATGGCACGCCGATCCTGGCGGCGACGGATGGGCGGGTCAGCTTCGCCGGCCGCAGCGGCGGCTATGGCAAACAGGTCCGCATCAAGCATGATGGCGGCATCGCGACCTCCTATTCGCATATGAGCCGGATCGCGGTGAAATCGGGCGAGCGCGTCAAACAGGGCGAGGTGATCGGCTATGTCGGATCGACCGGCCTGTCGACCGGGCCGCACCTCCATTACGAGCTTTATCGCAACGGCGTCCCCGTCAATCCCGCCTCGGTGAAGTTCACCAGCCGGGCCCAGCTCAGCGGACGGGACCTCGCCAATTTCCGCAGCCAGCTGCGCCGCCTGCAATCCGTGCCCGTCGCCGGCAGCAAGGCGGAAGCGACGGCCGTCGCCGACGCCGGCAAGAAGCCGGACATCGCCTGACGACGCGGCCTGGCGGCCTCGGGCTTCAGACTGGGAATAGACGGTAGTCTCGGGGCGCCTAACGCCCCTGCGCGCGCCAGCGCTTGACGACGCGGGCGACCATCGTCTCCTCGTCGCCGCTCTGCTTCCAGAGCTCCGAGAAGGCCGGGTCGGACGAGGCGGGACGGCGATCGCGCTCCAGATCGTCGAAGGCGACGCGGATTGGAATCGACACACCCTCGCCGCAGACGATGCACTCGCGGTTGCGGAGCGCCGGAATGACGTCGAGGAAGCCGCGCGCGCCTTCCGGCATGGCGCTTTTCACGAAGGCCTGGTCGCGATCGTTGTTGAGGCGCATGGCGATGATCGTGCCGCACTGCGAGAGCACGCCCTCGGCCAGATCGGACGGCCGCTGCGTGATGAGGCCCAGCGACACGCCATATTTACGGCCTTCCTTGGCAATCCGCTCGAGGATCTTGCGCACCGCCTGGCCGCTCGAAGTCTTGTCGGCGGGGACGTAGCGGTGCGCCTCTTCGCAGACCAGGAGGACGGGCCGCTGCAGCTCGTTGCGCGACCAGATGGCGTAATCGAACACCAGCCGCGACAGCACGGCCACCACGACCGAGACGATGTCCGAGGGAACGCCCGAGACATCGACGATGGAGATCGGCTTGCCCTTGGCCGGCAGGCGGAAGATCTTGGAGATGAAGGCGCCCATGCTGTCGGCGACGAGCATGCCCGAAAACATGAAGCTGTAGCGCGGATCGGCCTTGAGCTCGTCGATCTTGGTCTTGAGCCGCATGTAAGGCGCGGTGTCGGTCGCCTTGTTCAAGAGCCCCATCTCGTTGGTGATGGCGGTTGTGAGGTCCGACAGCGTGTAGGGAATGGGCGAATCGACCGTGAGCTTGGTGATGCCCTCCGCGGCGCGGTTCTTGGAGCGCGCGAGCAACAGGCATTTGGCCAGGATGTCACTGTCGCGCTGCCGGTCGGCTCCGGTCGAGGTGATGATCACCTCGCAATGTTCCTCGAAGTTCATCAGCCAGTAGGGCATGGCCAGATTGTCGACGTTGAACAGCTCGCCATGGCCCTTGAACGCCGCCGAATATTCGCCGTGGGGATCGATCATGACGATATGGCCTTCGGGCGCCATGTCGCAGATACGGTGCATGATGAGCGCGGCCGAAGTTGACTTACCGGTGCCGGTCGAGCCCAACAGGGCGAAATGCTTGCCGAGCAGCGCGTCGATATAGAGCGAGCCGCGCACGTCCTTGGTCGGATAGACGGTGCCGATCTCGATATGCGGCCGCTCGTCGGCCGAGAACATCTGCTTGAGGTCGCTTCCCGACACCGGGAAGACGCGGTCGCCGGGGACCGGATAGCCGGTAATGCCGCGCTTGAAGTTGACGATCCGGCCGGTTGCAGGGTCCTGGTCGCCCTCGCCGAGGAAATCGATGTCGGCGACGACGACATCCCCCTCCTCGTCCGTCACGCGAAGGGTGCGGACGTTGGCGACCAGCCAGCGGCCGCCCGATTCGAGCTTCACCTGGCTGCCGACCTGGCCGGACATGGCGATGCTGGGATCGGCATCCGCCGCGAGTTCGCGCAGCCGTCGTCCGATAACCCGGGCGCGCGCGCCGCCACCCGTCACCTCCACGACGGAGCCGATCGCTTCATGCCGTCCGGCAGTCGGCGCCGGAGCGGCCGCCGGCACCGGCCTCGTCATCGCCATCGGCTGGTCTTCACGGGGCACGTCATGAAAGTTCATCATATCGGTCATCTCTCGGCCGGGCCCCTTCCAGTGGCGCTTTCGGTGGCGTGCCAACGAGATATGCCGAAAGGGTAAAGAACTTCCTTGCGCCGTCGCGCGGTCGTCACTTGCGGCGGAAGAGCGCGCTGCCGACCCAGCCGAGAAAGAGCGAGACGAGCACGGCGACGAGCCCGTAGGCGAGCGACCATTCCTCCGCCGACTCCGCGACGAACCGCTCGAAGCCGAGCTTCTCTATCTCGATCTCGCGCACCGCCGCCGCCATCACGCGCCCATCCTGTATGAGGAAAGTCTCGGCGGTGTAGGTGCCGACCGGAACGCGCGCGGGGATATTGATGCGGGCACGGTAGAGGACGCCGCCGGTGATCTCGACCCCGTCGGGCTTCTCGTAATAGAGCTGCTGACGCCGCATCAGATCGACCAGCCCGTCCTCGAAGCGCTGCTGCTCCTCGGGCGTGGCCCCCGCCCCGGGGGAGAGCTGGATATATTCGAGGCCGAGCTCGTAGATGGCGGCTATTCGCTCGTCGACCAGCTCCGACAAGGGGCTCGACGAAGCCACGGCATAGAAGGAGGGCGCGGAGCGGAAGCGCTCGCTCTCGACATTCATCCAGATGCCGGCAACCTTCTGCTTCTCGCGCACGATGATCGGCTGGGTCGGCCCCTTCACGACGACGGCGATGTCCGCCGGATCCTCCGGCACGACGCCACCGGGATAGATGATCGCGCCGAACAGCAGCAGCTCAGCGCCGGTGAAGGAATATTGGATCTGGATTTCCCGCTGCGACACGTCGGGCACCAGCAGCGGCTCGGCGGCGCCGAGCGACAGAGGCAGCGCGAGCAGCAGCGCGAGAGCCCGCATCCGCCTCAAAGGAGCTGCACCGTGTAGATCTCCGCCGGCCGCCATCCGAGCCCCAGGGCCATGCGGAAAGCGACGCCGAGCACCATGATCGCCAGCGCCAGGCGAAGCAGCTCCGGTTTCACCTTTTGCGCGAACTGAGCCCCGAACTGCGCGCCGACGACGCTCCCGACGAGCAGCAGCACGGCCAGAACGATATCCACGGATTTGGTGGTGGTCGCGTGGATGAGCGTCGTCGCGGCGGTCACGAACAAAATCTGAAGCAACGACGTACCGATGACGACCGAGGTCGACATGCCGAGCAGATAGATCATGGCGGGAACGACGACGAAGCCGCCGCCGACCCCGAGCAGCACCGTCAGCACGCCCGAAAAAAAGCCGAGCGCGAGCGGCGCCAGCGGCGAGATGTAGAGGCCCGACTGGTAGAAGCGCCAGCGCATCGGCAAGGCGGCGATGATCGGATTGTGCCGCCGCGTCGGCTTCTTCGCCTTCTCGCCCGGCTGTATGATGCCGAGCGCGGTCGCCGACTCCTTCGCCATCAGCACGCCCACGCTCCCTAGAAGGAGCACATAGAGAAGCGCGATCGCGGTATCGATCTGGCCGCTGTCCTGGAGCAGGCGGAAGAGACCGCCTCCCGCCAGCGTGCCCAGGAATCCGCCGGCGACGAGCACGCCCCCCATCAGATAATCGACGCCCCTGCGCCGGCGGTGCGCGAGCATGCCCGAGACGCTGGTGCCGGTGATCTGGGTGGCCGATGAGGCGACGGCGACCGCGGGCGGAATGCCGTAGAAGATGAGGATCGGCGTGGTGAGGAAGCCTCCACCGACGCCGAGCATGCCGGTCAGCAGTCCGACGAGGCCGCCCAAGCCGATGATCATCAGCGCGTTGACGGAGAGGCCTGCGACGGGGAGGTAAATATCCATGGGCGGCGCGAAACTAGCCGCTAAACGGCGGGGGCGGAAGGCGCAGACGCCACTCCCTGCGTCAGAAATCGGCGGACAGCGTCAGCGCCGGCCCGGAGGCGGGTTTGGCGGATCCCGCGACCCGCAGGCGCCACTCGGCGGTGAGGCGGGCCCGGACCGGCGACAACCGCGCCGACACATGGGGACCGATGTCGAGCCGGGAGAGGCCGGGCTGCGCCGCCCCCCACACCCCCAGACCGGCCTTCACCCTTCCCGAAGGGACGAGCGGCGCCGTGAGCAGCGCGGAGCCGTCGGCGAAGAAATCCCGGGACTTCAGCCCGACCACGCCGCCCTGGGCATAGGCGTCGAGTTGCACCGGCCCGAGCACGGGACGTTCCGAAACGCCGCCATAGGCGATGAGCGAGAAAGCCGAGCGGCCGTCAGGTCCCAGCGCCTGCCGCCGCTCCGCGAGTACCTCCACGGGCAAGCCGGCGACCGGCTTCCAGGACACTCCGAAAGCGGCCTCCGATGCTTCCAAACTGCCGAGAGGGGCATAGACGCGGCCGCTGAGAGCCAGCGGGCGAGCGGAGTCCCGGTTGAGCCTATAGGAGACGCGCGCGCCCGCCTGGCTCCCGCCCAGCAATCCCCCGGCCGCGAGTTGAGATGTCCCGCCGCGCCGCACGAAGATCCATGCCGAAGCCGACCAGCGGTTCCCGACCGAGGGACGTTCCGGAACCCTGTAGGGCGCGAGTTCCGGACGCCGGCGGTCGATCACCGGGCCGGCAGGCGGCGTTTCCACAGGAGCCGAGTGCGCCGCGACTGCGAGGAGGACAGGCTCGGGCGGACCTCCTTGTCGACCCGGGAACTCCATCAGCGGTGACGCCGCCGCAGCTCCGCCTTTCGCCAAAGGCGCAAAAACAGGAATCGGATGTGGCGTTGGTCGAGGCGGGAAGCGCTCGGGGACGGCCGCAGCCGTCGCCGCTGCGACGAGCGGCGTCGGCGTTGGGCCTGGATAGATAAGGGCCACCCTCATGCAGGCCCATCCGCCGACGATCAGCATCAGAAAGCGCAGCGGCGGAGGGGCGGACTTCATCAGCGCCGGAGGAGCATCGGAAAGGCGTGAGCGGTCTTGTCCCACCTCGGCCTCCCGCGCTTTCTCGCCCTGACATAACCGATCACGGCGCGCCGGGCTGCCAGCATGGCGATGGCGTTACCGACCACCACTCGTGGCACCGACCGCAGCCCTTCGCGCCAGCCATAGGCCTGAGTGACGAAGGCAAAGCGCAAGGCGAGCCGCCAGGCCAGCAGGACGAAGCTTAAGGTCAGCAAGGCTTCAAGCAACGGCGGGTTCGGACGGGGCGGGATGCCGAAAAAGATGTGGCGCAGGCTGAGCAGCGCCCAGAGCAGGAGGGCTACATAGGCCGCGACGAGACAGAGCGCGGCCAGCACCGATCGCCGGTCGCGCAGCCTCATCCACCGCTCCTCCACGCCTCCGCTCCAGCCCAGCCGATCCCAGCCGGAAAGAGCGATGCCCGTCATCCAGCGCGCCTTCTGCGCGACCGCGCCCTCGACTGTGCCCGGGAAATATTCCCGCGTCGCGACGAGCGGCCCTCCCTCGGACTCGGGCAGCCGCACGAAGGCCGCCCGTCCGCCCGCGAGCCGGATCTTGAGGCCGAGCTCATAATCCTCGGCGAGGCTCGCGGCATCGAAGGGGCCGGCGCCGGACCGCACGGCGATCCCCGCCAGCATGTCGCGCGAGAAGGCGCAGCCGACTCCGGCCGACGGCAGGCCGGCACCCACGGCCTCGCGCACGACCAGCTCCTTGGCGTGGGATTCGGCGAACTCATCGATATAGTGGCCCGCGATCCAGCGCGAATTCGGGTCGATCAGCGGCAGCACCGGCAGCTGGACGAGTTCGAACCGTTCGATCAGCCGGTCGAAGATCCGGAGCTCGGCTTCGTGAACCACATCTTCGGCGTCGTGGAGGATCACCGCCTTCACGCGCCGCCCCTCCGCGGCCTCGTCCGCCACCATCGCGGTCCATAGGCGATTGAGACAATCGGCCTTTGTCGTGGGCCCGTCCACCGGGCCGACGACGAGGCGGACACGCGGATCCTCGACCTCGCGTACGGCTCTGATGGTGTCGGGATCGTTGGGATAGCAGCCGACATAGAGACGATAGTCGCCATGGCGGAACGTCGCCAATGTGTGGCGGAGCATCGGCCCGATGACCCCGGACTCCTCCCAGGCGGGGATGAACACGGCCAGTCGCCCCGGCGAGCGGGCTTCCTCCAGCGTATCGGCCCGCGCCCGTTCGAAACGCCTGTAGACGGTCAGCCGGCGCCACGCGCTCCTCGCGATCCAGATCAGATCGACGACGACATCGCTAAAGCCCATGAAAAGGAAACCGCAGGCGGCGAAAAGTGCGGCCTCGTGCATGACGACGCCCAATCCCTCGAAAAGCAGCCCCCCGCTTTCCATGAATCCCCCCGATTCGATGTAAAGAGCATCTACATTGAAGCTGGCCAATGCAAGTCCGTGCCGGCCATGGAACAATTTTGAGAGATCGAACGCTTGCTTGCCGAGCGGTCGATGGGGAACTTAACGGTCCGGAGGTATCGGCCTTGTGATCGGCAGACTAGGCTCCTCGCCGCCCTTCATCCGAAACAGCACCCGGTCCTCATGAGTGAAACCGCGCGTCCACAGTATGATGCCGAAGACGCCGAGAATGGCCGGAATGCCGAAGATCAATTCAGCCCATTCGAGGCTTTGGGGCAGGAGGGTGAAGAAGGAGCCGACGACCGTCGCGCCGGCCGCCGCCCATATGAGCGGCCAGCGCCACCCCGACACGGGTGCGCCGAGCAACCGCCCGAGCAGCCGCGCCTTCAGCACCGAAGCCAGCCCCAGCGCCAGCGACAAGGCAATGGCCGGACCGGCCGCCTGGAAGATGGTCGGCCAACCGAGCTCCTGCATCGCCATGATGAGGGCGATCGACAGCGCGGCCTGCGCCCCGATCATGAAGGTCGAGATCATGAGATTGCGGTGCCGGGCGACATAGACCAGCGCGGCTTCCGAAACGGCGGCGGTGGCGGCCACGACCTCGGCGGCGAGCAGGAAGCCGAGGATGGCCGTGCCGCTGATGAACTCCTCGCCGACAATGCCCATCACCGCTTCGCCCGGAATGCCGAGTGCCAGCGCCACGCCCGCCTGGGCGGCGATGATCCAGAAGCCGACCTGCCGCACCTGCTTTGCTACCGCTTCCTTGTCGCCTTCGCCCAGCTTGTGGGTGATGACCGGGCCGAGGATCGGATCGAAGCTGGTCTTGAGCTTCTGCGGCAGCGAGGCGACCTGCTGGGCGACATAATAGATGCCGACGATGGCGGGCGAGAAGAAGAGGCCGAGAATGGCGATGTCGATGCGGCGCGAGCCCCATTCGATGGCATCGGCGGCGGCGAGGGGCGTGTTGCGCCGGGCAAGCGTCCAGAGCGCGCCGGGTTCCGGCCGCCAGCCCGATGGCCGGCCATAAGTCTTGAACAGTGGCCACAAGGCCGCCGCCAGCGCCGCCAGCATCGAGATCACATAGGCGATGATGAGGCCGTCGCGCTTCGACAGGGTGAAATAGAGGAGGATCGCGGCGATGCTGATCGTCCACGGCTCCACGATCGCCCGCGCCGTCACGGTCGCCCGCACATTGTGGAGATAGGCGAGCGCCGCCAGCGCCACGTCGGTCCCGGCGATGGCGAAGACGATCAGCGGCAGCAGCCATTCGACGCCGCGCACCTGGCTGTTCGGGAACATCGCCTGCGGGAACAGGGCGAGGAGGATCGTCGCCACGGCGGAGGCGAGGAAGGCGACCAGCATCGCGTCCCAGACGACATGGACGTGCGGCTTGTCGGTCGAGGACAGCTGCTGGGCGAGACCGCGCTTCAGCCCGAGCGTCGCAAGCTGCGCCGCGAACTCGACGATCAGCACGGCATAGGCAAAGCGGCCCAGCGCCTCCGGCCCATAATAGCGCCCGGCGACGATCAGGAAGGGAATGCGGGCGGCGAGGCGAAGCAGGAAGCCGAAAAAATTGGTGCGGCCGCCCTTCGCGAGCGCCGCGATATCCTCATTGCCCGGAGCGGGCTCACTCAATGCGCGGCGCCCCAATTGGGGCCGGTGCCGATCTCGACGCCGAGCGGCACTGCGAGCTTCACCGCCGGTTCGGCCGCCCCCTCCATGACGCGCCGGATGACCTCGCTCGCCCGCTCGACGTCCGCCTCGGGCACTTCGAAGAGCAGCTCGTCATGGACCTGCAGCAGCATGCGGGTCGAACCCAGCCCTTCCGCCGCCAGCGCCGGGCCCATCCTCACCATGGCCCGCTTGATGATATCGGCGGCGGTGCCCTGGATCGGCGCGTTGATCGCGGCCCGCTCGGCGCCCTGCCGCTCGTGCTGGATCTTGGCCTTGATGCGCGGGAAGTGCGTCTTGCGGCCGAACAGGGTGGTGGTGAAGCCGGTCTCGCGCGCCTTGGTGAGCGTCTCGCCGATATAGGCGCGAATGCCCGGGAAACGGTCGAAATAGCGGTCGATGATCGCCTGGGCTTCGTCGGCAGTGACGCCGAGCCGGCCGGCCAGGCCCCAGCGCGAGATGCCGTAGAGGATCGCGAAGTTGATCGTCTTGGCCGAGGCGCGGGTGTCGCGATTCACTTCGCCGAACAGCTCCTGCGCCGTCATATTGTGGATGTCGGCCCCTTGGGCGAAGGCTTGGCGGAGCTGCGGCACGTCGCAGATATGGGCGGCGAGCCTCAGCTCGATCTGGCTGTAGTCGGCCGAGACGACGACATGGCCGGGCTCCGCGATGAACGCGTCGCGGATGCGGCGGCCGATCTCGGTGCGGATCGGGATGTTCATCAGATTGGGGTCGGTCGACGCCAAGCGCCCCGTCTGCGCGCCTGAAAGACTGTAGCTGGTGTGGACCCGGCCGGTCGTCGGGTTGATCTGCTCCTGCAGCGCGTCGGTATAGGTGGATTTGAGCTTGGTGAGCTGCCGCCAGTCGAGCACCAACTGGGCGATCGGCACGCCGCCGCGGGCCAGCCGCTCCAGCTCCGTCACGTCCGTGGACCAGGTCCCGGACTTGCCCTTGCGGCCGCCCTCCAGGCCCATCTTGTTGAACAGGATATCGCCCAGTTGCTGGGGCGAGCCGATGGTGAACTTGCACCCGGCCTCGCCGCAGATCTTCTCCTCGAGATCGGCGATCTGCGCGTTGAACTCGGCCGAGAGGCCTTTCAGCACCTCGCGGTCCACCTTGACGCCGTCGCGCTCCATACGGCCGATCACCGCCACCATCGGCCGGTCGACCAACTGATAGACGCGGGTGGCGCGCTCGGCCGGCAGCCGGGTCTTGAAGCGCGTCCAGAGCCGCAGGGCAACGTCGGCATCCTCGCCGGCATATTCGGTGGCGCGGTCGAGCGGGACCTGGTTGAAGGTGATCTGCTTCTTTCCGGTGCCGCACAGCTCCTTGTAGGTGAGGCACTGGTGGTCGAGATGCTTCTTGGCGAGATCGTCCAGCGCATGGCTGTTGAGCCCGCCCGCGTCCAAGTTGAAGCTCATCACCAGCGTATCGTCATAAGGTGCAATACGGATGCCGCGGCGGTTGAACACGACCCAGTCGAATTTGAGATTATGGCCGATCTTGAGCACCGCCGGGTCCTCGAGCAGCGGCTTCAGCTTCGCCAGGACCAAAGCGGAGTCGAGTTGCGGCGGGCGGTCGGAAAGCAGGTCGTGCCCGCCATGCTCGAGCGGAATATAGCAGGCCCGGCCGCATTCGGTGGCGAGGCTGACGCCGACGAGCTCGGCGGTGACGCAGTCCCGACCGTCCGTCTCCGTATCGAAGGCGACGTGACCCTTGTCGAAGGCCTCGGCGATCCAGCGGTCGAGCGCCGCTTCTTCGGTGACGGTCTCATAGGCCGAGCGGTCGATGGGGGGTTCCGGCCTCACCTCCGCCTGCACCGGCACCGTCGCAGGCGCCGCCGCGGCCTGCGGAGCGGCCGCCCCGCCGGCGGCGCTGTTCAGGCGCGCGAGCAGCGACTTGAAGCCGTGATATTCCAGGAACTCGCGCAACGGTCCGTCCGGGATGCCCTTGATCGATAAGTCTTCCAGCGGCTCCGGGAGCGGAGCGTCGCAGATCAGCCGCACCAGCTCTCGGCTGAGCCTCGCCATCTCGGCATACTCGATCAGATTGGACTTGAGCTTGGGCTTGGTGATCTCCTCGACATTGGCGATGACATTTTCGACCGAGCCATATTGCTGGATCAGCTGCGAGGCGGTCTTCGGGCCAACGCCCGGCACGCCTGGCACATTGTCGACGCTGTCGCCCATCAGCGCCAGCACCTCGCCCAGCTGCTCGGGCGGCACGCCGAACTTCTCGATCACATAATCGCGGCCGATGCGGCGATCGTTCATCGTGTCGAGCATGTCGACGCTGCCGTCCTCGACCAGCTGCATCAGGTCCTTGTCGGAGCTGACGATGGTGACCTTCCACCCCGCCGCCTTGGCCGCCGTGACGTAGCAGGCGATGATGTCGTCCGCCTCCAGCCCTTCCTCTTCGATGCAGGGGATGGAGAAGGCGCGGGTGGCATCGCGGATCAGCGGGAATTGCGGCACCAGCTCGGGCGGCGGCGGCGGCCGGTGCGCCTTATACTGGTCGTACATCTCGTTGCGGTGCGTGCTCTCGGACTTGTCGAGGATCACCGCCAGATGGGTCGGGCCGTCCGCCTTGTTGAGGCTGTCGGCCAGCTTCCAGAGCATGGTCGTGTAGCCGTAGACGGCGCCGACATTGAGGCCGTGCCGGTTGGTGAGCGGCGGCAGCCGGTGAAAGGCCCTGAAAATATAGCTGGAGCCGTCGACCAGATAGAGATGGGGGGAGGACATGGGACGGTGGTCTAGCCGAAGCGAGGGCGGGAACAAACATCTTGTGCGCTCATCTGACGTTCAAGCCCGGCGTGGAATGAGGAACCCATGAAACGGAGGGACTTTCTCATATCCGCCGCGGCCGCGAGCGCGGTGACGCTGATGCCGCCGGCCTTCGCTGCGCCTGGCCGCTTCACGTCCGACCGCATCTCGGTGGTCGTGCAGGGAAGCGGACCGGACGTGATCCTGATCCCCGGCCTTACCGCCTCGCGCGACATGTGGAAGGGCACGGTCGCGGCGGTGCCGGGCTATCGCTATCACCTCGTCCAGGTGGCGGGCTTCGCCGGCGAGCCCGCGGGCGGCAATGCGCGCGGCCCGGTGGTGCAGCCGGTCGCGGCCGAGATCGCCCGCTATATCGACGTGGCGGGCCTCCGCGCGCCCTCTCTCATCGGCCATTCGATGGGCGGAACCCTGGCGATGATGATCGCCGCCCGCCATCCTTCCAAGGTCGGCCGGCTGATGGTCGTGGACATGCTTCCTGCTCCCGCCGGGCTGCTCGGCGCGTCCGCCGAGGGCATTCGCCCGCTGGCCGATGCGCTGGCCGGCGTGCTGACCTCGTCGCCCGGCGGCCGGCGCCTGCTGGAATCGCTGATCGGCGGGTTCGGCGCCAGCGACGGCGCGGGCCAAAGCGACAGCGATGTGGTCGCGACGGCCATGCACGAGCTGGCGCTGATCGATCTCAGTGCCGAGCTGCCGAGGATCACCGCGCCGATGACGGTGGTCTACGCAACCCCGCCGGCGGGAGGCGGGATCGATCCGGCTCAAGTGACCCGGGACTATCGGCAGGGCTATCGGCCCGCGCCGAACGCCAATCTGGTCGCGATTGCGAACAGCGGGCACATGATCATGTATGACCAGCCGCAGCGTTTCCGAGCCGAGGTGAAGGCCTTCCTCTCCGGCCGCTAATGGCGCTCGCCCCCGTCGCCGTCCCTCGCTATGGCTGGCGCACGGACCGGCTGGGGAGAGACATGATGTTCAAAGGGCCATTCCTTCAGGCGCTGACGGCGTTCGCCGGCTTGCTCGTCGCGGCGCCTGCCGCCGCCGAGACGCAAGGCTTCCAGTCCGACCGCATCACCGTCACCACCGAGGGTTCGGGGCCCGACGTCATCCTCATTCCAGGTATGACCTCCTCGCCCAGCGCGTGGCGGAGCGTGTCGGGCATGCCGGGCTATCGCTTCCACTATGTGCAGGTGAAGGGCTTTGCCGGCACCGTGCCGGAAGCCAACGCCAGCGGCAATGTCTCCGCGCCCGTCGCCGAGGAGATCGCGCGCTACATAGAGGCGGCCGAGCTGGAGCGCCCCGCCCTTGTCGGCCACTCGATGGGCGGCACCATGGCGCTGATGATCGCGGCGCGCCATCCCGGGGCCGTGTCGAAGGTAATGGTGGTCGACCAGCTTCCCTTCATGGGCATCGTCTACGGCCCTCCCGGAACAACGCCGGAAAGCGTCAGGCCCACCGCCGACAAGCAGCGCGCCAGCATGATCGAGGCTACGCCCGAGGAATTCCAGAAGCGGTTGGTGGCGATGACCACGGCGATGGTGCGCGACAAAGAGCAACGCACGCTCGTCCTCGCCGACGCCGAGGCGAGCGACCGCGAGACCGTCGCCAACGCCTTTCACGAGCTGATCGTCACCGACCTTCGGCCGGAGCTTCCGTCGATCAAGGTCCCCGCGACGGTGCTTTACGTGACGCCGCAAGGCGTGCCGCTGACCGATGCGCAGATGGACGCCGTCTACCAGGCCTCCTACGCTCCCCTTGAAGGCGTGAAGCTCGTCCGCGTGCCCGACAGCGCCCACTTCATCATGTCCGACAATCCGGAGCGCTTTCAGGCGGAGTTGAAGGCGTTCCTCGCCGAATGAGGCTCAGCCCTCGGGCGTGAGGATCGTGTCCACCGCGTCGGGCAGCATATCCGGATAATCCAGCGTGTAATGGAGGCCTCGGCTCTCCTTGCGCGCGAGGGCCGAGCGGACGATCAGGCCCGAGACCTCGACCAGGTTGCGCAGCTCAATAAGGTCGGGCGTGACTCGGAAGTTGCCGTAATAATCCTCCGTCTCCCGGCGGAGCAGGTCGACGCGGTGGAGAGCACGCTCCAGGCGCTTGGTGGTGCGCACGATGCCGACATAGTCCCACATGAAGCGACGGATCTCGCGCCAATTATGGTGGACCACGACCTCCTCGTCGGAATCGGTGACTCGGCTCTCGTCCCAGGGCCGAATGGCTGGCGGGAGCGGAAGGTCGTCCCAGTTGGCGTTGATGTGGCGGGCGGCGGCGAGGCCGAAGACCAGGCATTCGAGGAGCGAGTTGGACGCCATTCGGTTGGCGCCATGGAGGCCCGACTGAGTGACTTCGCCCGCGGCATAGAGTCCCTGAAGGTCGGTGCGGCCGTCGAGGTCCACGACCACGCCGCCACAGGTGTAATGGGCCGCCGGCACGACCGGGATCGGCTCCCTGGTGATGTCGATGCCGATGTCGGGCCGCGCCAATCGTTCGGCGATGGTCGGAAAGTGCGTCAGCACGAACTCGGGATCGCGGTGGCTGATGTCGAGATGGACATAGTCGAGGCCGAGCCGCTTCAGCTCATGATCGATGGCGCGGGCGACGACGTCGCGCGGCGCCAGCTCCTCGCGCGGATCGAACTCCGGCATGAAGCGGTGGCCCGTGCCGGGGATCTTCAGGTGCCCGCCTTCGCCCCGCATCGCCTCGGTGACGAGGAAATTCTTGACGTCATGATGGTAGAGGCAGGTCGGGTGGAACTGGTTGAATTCCATGTTCGACACCCGGCAGCCGGCCCGCCAAGCCATGGCGATGCCGTCGCCGGTCGAGCCTCGCGGATTGGTCGAATAGAGCCAGGCTCGGCTCGCGCCGCCGGTGGCAAGGACGGTGGCGCGGCCGGTGAAAAGCTCCACCCGGCCGCTCCGCCGGTTGACGGCATAGACACCCCAGACGCAGTCCTCGCGCGCACCATTCTCGCCGTGGCGGCCGGTGACCAGGTCGATCGCGGCCATGTCCGGCACCAGGGTGATGTTGGGATGCTCGGCGGCCGCCTTCTCCAGCGCCTCCTGGACCGCCCAGCCGGTGGCGTCGGCGACGTGGACGATGCGGCGATGGCTGTGCCCGCCCTCCCGCGTCAGGTGCCAGCGCTCCGATTCGCCGGGATTGAAGGGGACGCCGAGCGCGGCCAGCTGCTCGATCGCCGCCGGCGCGTTCTCGACGACGAACTCGACGGTGCGGCGGTTGTTGAGCCCCGCGCCCGCGATCATCGTGTCCTCGATATGGCTTTCGAACGTGTCGCCGGGCTCCAGCACCGCGGCGATGCCCCCTTGGGCGCGGGCGGTGGAGCCTTCCGACAGGGCGCCCTTGGCCAGGACCGCGACCTTCAGATGCGACGCGAGGTTCAGCGCTGCGCTGAGGCCGGCGGCCCCGGAGCCGATGACGATGACGTCATGGCGGTGATTAGCCATGCGCGTTGGCGGCGCGGGTGAGGTTCAGGAACACGTCCTCCAGGTCCGCCTCGCGGGTGGAGACGTCGACGATGCCGAGGCCGTCGCGCTGAAGAGCAGCCAGCACCTCGCCGGCGTTCACCCTATCCTTTCGGTAGGTGATGGCGAGGGTCCTGTCGGCGATGATCTCGATCTTGTCGAAGCAGGCGGCGTCGGGAACGGCGGTGAGATCGCGGTCCACCGTCACTTCGACCGCCTTCTCCTGCGCCATGCCGACGAGCGTCCGGGTCGGCTCGTTGGCGATGACCTGGCCGTGGTTGATGATCGCGATACGATCACACAGCTCCTCGGCCTCTTCGAGATAATGGGTGGTGAGGACGATGGTGACGCCCTGCGCATGGAGGCTCCGCACATAGTTCCAGAGCTGCTGGCGAAGCTCGATGTCGACACCAGCCGTGGGCTCGTCGAGCACGAGGATCGGCGGCGAGTGGACCATCGCCTTCGCCACCAGCAGCCGCCGCTTCATGCCTCCCGACAGGGTGCGCGAATAGGCATGCGCCTTGTCCTCCAGGTGCACCGCGCGAAGCAGCTCCATGCTGCGGCGCTTCGCCTTGGGGACGCCATAAAGTCCGGCCTGAAGCTCCAACGTCTCGACCGGGGTGAAGAAGGGATCGAACAGGATTTCCTGCGGCACGATGCCGATCGAGACCTTGGCGTTCCTGGGATGCTGATCGATGTCGAAGCCCCAGATGGAAGCCGTGCCCCCGCTCTTGTTCACGAGGCCGGCGAGAATGTTGATCAAGGTCGACTTGCCCGCGCCGTTGGGCCCGAGCAGCCCGAAAATCTGCCCGCGCGGCACGTCGAGGCTGACCCCGTCCAGCGCGCGCTTGCCGCCGGCATAGGTCTTCTGGAGGTCTCGGATGCTGATCGCTGAAAAGGTCTCGGCCATGCGCTCCCGCATAGCGGCGTTCCGGGCGGCGGGAAAGCGGCCCCGCCGGGCGCGTCTTTTCGATCAATTGTCGGCGGCGTTCGACCGCGGCTCTCCGCCGTAGCGGCGCCGGCGTTTATCGTGCCCCTGGAGGTAGCGCATGGCAAAATGGCTGCACGGACTCATGACGCCGCTGGCCGTGCTGCACGCCTTGCCTGCAGCAGCCGCTCCGCCGGTCGGGCCGGACGATGCCAAGGAGATTGTCGTCTCCGGAATTCGCGAGCCCAAACGGGCGGCGGCAGAGTTCGTGGCCGCGATCACCCTCGCCCATGAGGGCCAGATCGCCCGCTTCGAAACCGGCCTCTGCCCGGAAGTCTACGGCCTTCTCGATGACCAGAAGGCCGCGGTCGTGGCGCGGCTGCGGGAGGTGGCGGAGACAGTCGGGCTCGAGGTCCGGCGCCCGGGCTGTCGTCCCAATCTGGTGGTCACGGTCGCCGCCGATCCGCCGGATTTCATCCGCACCCTGCATCGAAAAAGGCCCTGGCTGTTCCGCGACCTCGATCGCGCCGAGATCGAGCGGCTGACCACGACACGCGCGCCCGGCCGTGCCTGGCATCTCATCGGGTGGCGCGAATCGGACGGCCGCCGCGCGCAGCATTTCACCGACACGCAGGGCGAATATCTCGACGCGCATCTGACGCCGATGCACCAATTCTCGCGGCTCAAGCGCTCGAAGCGCCCGACCCTGGACCTCGCCTTCGTCGTGCTCGATCTCCCCTCGATCGTCGAGCTGACGCTTCCCCAGCTTGCCGACTATGTCGCGATGCGCAGCCTCGCCATGACGCGCCCCGACGCCCCAGCCGCCGCCGAAGGTCGATCGATCCTCGGCCTGTTCGAGGACTTGCGCAGCGGGGACGCTCCGGCGGAGACACTAACCGCCCGGGACTTGGCCTATCTGAAGGCGCTCTATGCCGCCGGGAGACCGACGAGCGCCGCCCAGCAGCGCGCCACCATGGCGCGCATCGCCGGTGAAGAGCTGGCCGGGCGGGTTGAAGGCCGCTGATCAGGGCGGATTGTCGGTCGGCTCCGCCGTTGCTAAGGGCGCGGCATGAACGTCGACCGCTTCACGCCCGAGATCAGCTACGTCACCACGCCCCGCGTCGCCTGCGACGGCGCCAGCGACATCGCCCCCGCGCTCGGCCATCCCCGCGTCTATCTTCAGATCGACGAGAAGGGCTTCGTCGATTGTGGCTATTGCGACAAGCGCTTCATCCTGAAGGGCGGCCCGGCGGATGAGGGTGCAACGAAGGCATAACGCCCCTATATCGGCTGACATGACCAGTCTCGCCGATCCCCGCCGCTTCCTCTATCGTGCCGACGGCCTCTCGCCCGAAGCCGCCCAACGCCTCACCGCCGAGGCGCTTTCCCGCTGCGACGATGGCGAGCTCTATCTGCAATATACGGCGTCCGAATCCTTCGCCTTCGACGACGGACGGCTGAAGACGGCGGACTTCAACACCCAGGCGGGCTTCGGCCTGCGCGGCGTCTCGGGCGAGACGACCGCTTTCGCCCACGCCAACGAGCTCAGCGAAGCCGCCATCCGCCGCGCCGCCGAGACGATGCAGGTGCTGGATCCGAGCCAGAACGGCAAGGCGCGGCCGCCGCGCCGCACCAACGCGAATCTCTACACCGACGCCGATCCGCTGAGCCTGATCCCCTTCGCCAGGAAGGTCGCGCTCTGCCAGCAGATCGACGCAGCCGCCCGCGCCCGCGATCCGCGCGTGGCGCAGGTGTCGGTGTCGCTCTCCGGCTCATGGAGCGTGATCGACATCGTCCGCGCCGACGGCTTCGTCGCCCATGACGTGCGCCCGCTGGTGCGCCTCAACGTCCAGATCGTCGTCGAGCAGAATGGCCGCCGCGAAACCGGTTATCACGGCCTGGGCGGTCGCGACCTCTACGACCATCTGTTCGAGCCGGAGACCTGGAACCGGGCAATCGACATCGCGCTGGCCCAGGCGCTGGTGAATCTCGAATCGGTCGCGGCGCCGGCGGGCGAGATGACCGTGGTGCTCGGCCCCGGCTGGCCCGGCGTGCTGCTCCACGAAGCGATCGGCCATGGGCTCGAAGGCGATTTCAACCGCAAGGGCAGCTCCGCCTTTTCGGGCCGGATCGGCGAGCGCGTCGCGGCACCCGGGGTCACCGTGGTCGACGACGGCTCGATCGGCCAGCGCCGCGGCTCCCTCACGATCGACGACGAGGGCACGCCCACCCAGTGCAACACGCTCATCGAGGACGGCATCCTCAAGGGCTACATCCATGATCGCCTGAACGCGCGCCTGATGGGCGTAGACCCGACCGGCAACGGCCGCCGCGAGAGCTTCGCTCACGCGCCGATGCCGCGCATGACCAACACCTTCATGCTCGGCGGTCGGGACGATCCTGCCGAGATTCTCGCCCGCGCGAAGAACGGCATCTACGCCAAGAGCTTCGGCGGCGGGCAGGTCGATATCACCAGCGGCAAGTTCGTCTTCTCCTGCACCGAAGCCTACCGAATCGAGAACGGCAAGCTCGGCGCGCCGATCAAGGGCGCGACCCTGATCGGCGACGGCCCGTCGGTCCTCACCAAGGTCAAGGCGATCGGCAACGACATGGCGCTGGACGAAGGCATCGGCATCTGCGGCAAGGGCGGCCAGTCCGTTCCCGCCGGCGTCGGCCAGCCGACCCTGCTGATCGACGGCCTCACCGTCGGCGGCACGGCGGCGTGAGCCAACCGGCCGCGACTATTCTCGGCCGGATCGGCAACACTTCCCTTCTGCCACTTCGTAACGTCGTCCCGACGAACGGCGCGCGCATCCTGCTGAAGCTTGAAAGCGAGAACCCTACCGGAAGCATGAAGGACCGCCAGGCGCTCGCCATGATCGAGGCGGCACAAGCCGACGGTCGGCTGCGGCCCGGTGGATCGGTCGTCGAATATACGGGCGGCAGCACGGGCGTGTCGCTGGCGCTGGTCTGCGCGGTGAAAGGCTATCCGCTCCACATCGTCACCTCCGATGCCTTTGCGCGCGAGAAGCTGGATCATATGCGGCTGCTGGGCGCGAAGCTCACCGTCATCCCCAGCGAGGGCGGAGGCATGACCGGCAAGCTGACGCACGACATGATCGCGGCCGCGCGCGCGCTTGCGCAGGAGACCGGCGCCTATTGGACCGACCAGCTCAACAATGAGGACCAGATCTCCGCCTATCGCCGCATGGGCGAGGAGATATGGACCCAGACGGGCGGCCGCATCGACGGCTTCGTCCAGAGCGTCGGCACCGCTGCCTCCCTGCGCGGCATCGCCGAGACGCTGCGGCGCCATGATGACGGCATCATCATCGTCGCCGTGGAACCCTCGGAGTCACCGGTCCTCTCCGGCGGAGATTCGGGGGCGCACAAGATCGATGGCGTCGGCGCCGGATTCGTCGTGCCGCTGTGGCGCGACGACGTGGCCGACCGGATCGAGCGCGTCTCGACCGACGAAGCCATCGCCATGGCATTCCGCCTGGCCCGGGAAGAGGGGCTGTTCGCGGGCACATCGACCGGCGCCAATGTCGCCGGGGCCCTGAGGTTGGCCGAGACCCTGGCGCCGGACGCGACGGTCGTCACCATCATGTGCGACACGGGGATGAAGTATCTGCAGGGCTATGGGGCTCGGCTGGAGCAAGGAGGCGCGGCGGCGTGACGATGCAAAGCTGGACGGACGAAGTCCTCGATTTCTGGTTCGGCCTGACGCCGGAGCAATGGTGGCGCGACGACGACCTCGATTCGGTGATCCGCGAGAGGTTCGGCGAGCTATGGGAGGAGCAGCGGACGCAGCCCGCGTCGAGCTTCCTCGGCTCGCCGCGCGAGGCGCTGGCGGCGGTGATCCTGTTCGACCAGTTCCCGCGCAACATGTTTCGCGATCATGCCGACAGCTTCGCGACCGATCATCTGGGCCTGGCGATCGCCAAGGCGGCGATCGAGCGGGGTTATGACGAGGCGATGAGCGAGGCGGAGCGGGGATTACTCTACATGCCGTTCCAGCATAGCGAAGACCTGGACGACCAGCGGCGCTCGTTGGGCCTGTTCACCGCCTTGGGGGATGAGGATCAGCTTCGCTACGCCAAGCTGCACCATGACGTCATCGAGCGGTTCGGCCGCTTCCCCCACCGCAATGCCACACTCGGCCGGGCGCCGAGGCCCGCCGAGGTCGCGGCGGGCGAGGTCGTGCCCTGGTAATGGCGCTGGTCGAGGTCGCCCGATTCCATAGCGACATCGAGGCCGATCTTGCCCGCGCTTGGCTCGCGGCCGAAGGTGTCGACAGCGTGCTGTTCGACACCGGCATGTCCTGGGTGGGCGCGGCGATTCCGGTCCGCCTGATGGTCGACGAAGCGGACGAGGATGAGGCGCGCCGGCTGCTCAGCCGAGATAGGGGCGAATGGGCGTAAGGTCGTAGCCGGCCTCGGCCGCCTTCCCGACGATCTCGCCCGGATCGTCTCCCTTGCGCACGCGCGCCAGCGCCCAGAGATAGGTAGAGCGCGTGCCGGAGCGGCAGAAAGCGAGCATTTTCCCCGGGGCCTCGTCGACCGCCTCGACCATCGCCTGGACCTGATTGGCGGACAGGCCGGAGCTTCCCACCGGAATGTGGCGATAAGCGATACCGGCGGCCCGCGCAGCCGCCTCGATCTCCGCGGCGGACGGCTGGCCCGGCTCCTCGTCGTCCGGCCGGTTGTTGACGATCATCGTCACGCCTTCGGCCTTCACTTCCTCAAGATTGGAGGGGTGGATCTGGCCGCTGACCAGCATGCGTTCGTCAAGGGTGCGCAGTAGCATCCCTCCTTTTTACGTTCAGGTTTCGTGCGCGGCAATGACGTCCACGAAGGCTTGTCCATAACGCTCCAGCTTGGCCGCGCCGACGCCGGAGACGTTGGCGAGGGCGCCGAGCGTGGTCGGCTTCAGCCCCGCCATGTCGCGCAGCGTGCTGTCGTGGAAGACGACATAGGGCGGCACGCCGGCTTCCCGGGCAATATCGCGCCGGCAGGCGCGCAGCGCCTCGAACAGCGGATCGCCGTCGGGATTGACCGCCCGCTCGCCCCGTCGGCGGCGCTGACGCTTCGGCGGGAGAACCAGCTCGACCGATTCCTCGCCCTTGAGGATGGGCCGAGCCGCGGGGCCGAATGACAGGCCGCCATATTCGTCCGCCCGCAGCGCGTCGCGCGCGAGCAGCGCCCGCGCCACCGGCTTCATCAGCGCCAGCTCCGCCTCGTCGGCGATGCCGAACACCGACAGGCGGTGATGGCCGAAACCGTGGATCTTGTCGGTTTCCTTTCCCGCCAGCACGTCGACGAGATGCGTGATCCCGAACCGCATCTCGGTCCGGAAAGCGGCCGAGAGCAGCTTGCGCGCCGCCTCGGTCGCATCGACCGTGGCCGGCGGCGACAGGCAATTGTCGCAATTGCCGCAGCGCTCCGGCGGCGCCTCGCCGAAGTGGCGGAGGAGGAGCGCGCGGCGGCAGCTCGCGGTCTCGACGACGGCGGCAAGCGCGTTCAGCCGATCCCGCTCCCCCTGCCTGCGCTCCTCCGGCACTTCCGTCTCGATCCGGCGGCGGGCGCGGGAAAAATCCTCCGCGCCCCAGAAGAGATGCGCCTCGGCCGGATCGCCGTCACGGCCGGCGCGGCCGGTCTCCTGATAATAGGCCTCAATCGACTTCGGGATGCCGGCATGGGCGACGAAGCGCACGTCCGGCTTGTCGATGCCCATGCCGAAGGCGATGGTGGCGACGATCACCATGTCTTCGGACCCGACGAACGCCGCCTGGTTGCGGGCGCGAACGCGGGGATCGAGACCGGCGTGATAGGGAAGCACCTTGCGCCCCGCGGAACCAAGCTGCTCCGCCAGCTTCTCCGTCTTGTCGCGGCTAGTCGTGTAGATGATGCCCGGACCCGGCTGTTCGTCGAGCAGCGCCTTGAGCTGTTTCGCGACGCCGTCACGCGGGCGGACATGATAGCGGATGTTGGGCCGATCGAAGCCGGCGACGATCAGCCCGTCGTTCGGAATGCCGAGCTGGACGAGTATGTCCTCGCGCGTCTGCTTGTCCGCCGTCGCGGTGAGGGCGAGGCGCGGCACGTCCGGGAAGCCGTCGAGCAGCGGCCGCAACAGCCTGTAGTCCGGCCGAAAGTCATGGCCCCACTCGGAGACGCAATGCGCCTCGTCGATGGCAATGAGGGACAGCGGGATGCGGCTGAGGAGGTTGCGGAAGCCCTCGCCGGACGCGCGCTCGGGCGCGACATAGAGCAGGTCGAGGTCGCCCTGGCGGAGGCGCGCCACCGTCTCCTGCCGATTGTCGTCGGCCGAGGTCAGCGCCGCCGCACTGATGCCGAACCCGTCCGCCGAACGGATCTGATCGTGCATCAGCGCGATCAGCGGCGAGATGACGAGCGCCGTCCCCTCCCGCGCCAACGCCGGCACTTGGTAGCAGAGCGACTTCCCCGCCCCCGTCGGCATGACGGCGAGCGTGTGCTTCCCCGCCATCACCCGCCCGATCACATCGGCTTGCACGCCGCGAAAGTCGGTGAAGCCAAAGGTACCGCGCAGTATGGAAAGGGGAGACGTCACCCCCGAACCCTAGTCGTTCGTCCCGAGCGAAGTCGAGGGGCGCGTGTGATGAGTCGGTGCCGACGCCCCTCGACTTCGCTCGGGACGAACGGATGCCGCAGCTGCTCCGCACCAGCCGTCATTGCGAGGGGCGAAAGCGACGAAGCAATCCAGCTGCGGCGGAGCTGGATTGCTTCGCTCCGCTCGCAATAACGAACCGGGGCGCTACTCCGCCGCCTCGGCCTGTTCCTCGCGCTCGCTCTGCTGCCTCAGCCACATCTCCGTGTAGAGGCCGCGCTTGACGAGGAGTTGGCGGTGGGTGCCGCGTTCGACGATGCGGCCCTGGTCCAGCACGACGATCTGGTCGGCGTCCACGACCGTCGAAAGCCGGTGGGCGATGACGATGCTGGTGCGGCCGTGCTCGATGCTTCTGAGCGTCTCCTGGATCGCGGCTTCCGTGCGGCTGTCGAGGGCGCTGGTCGCCTCGTCGAGGATCAGGATGGGCGGGTCCTTCAAAAGCGTGCGGGCGATGGCGACGCGCTGCTTCTCGCCGCCGGAGAGCTTGAGGCCGCGCTCGCCGACCTTGCTGTCATAGCCCTCCGGCAGGCCCATGATGAAATCATGGATGGCGGCGCCGCGCGCCGCCTCCTCGATCGCCGCCTGGCTCGCGCCCTCACGGCCGTAGCCGATATTGTAGCCGACCGTATCGTTGAAGAGCACGCTGTCCTGCGGGACGATGCCGATGGCGGCGCGAAGGCTCGTTTGCGTGACCCCGGTGATGTCGTGCCCGTCGATGGTGATGCGGCCGCCGGTCGGCTCATAGAAGCGGAAAAGGAGGCGCGACAGAGTCGACTTGCCCGCGCCGGAGGGGCCGACCACCGCGACCATGCTCCCCGGTCGTATGTCGAGGTCGATGCCCTTCAGGATCGGCCGCTCGGGATCGTAGCCGAACTCAACATTTTCAAAGCGAACGTGGCCGGCCGAGACATGGAGAGCGGGCGCGGCGTCACGATCCTTCACTTCGGCCCTTGTGTCGATGATGCCGAACATCTGCTCCATATCGATGAGGCCCTGGCGAATGTTGCGATAGACCCAGCCGAGCATGTCCAGGGGCCGGAAGAGCTGGGCGAGCAAAGTGTTCACCAGCACCACATCGCCGGTGGTGAAGCGGCCGGTGGACCAGCCCCAGACTGTGTAGCCCATCGCACCGGCCATCATCAGGTTGGTGATCAGCGACTGGCCGATATTGAGCCAGGCGAGCGAGCTCTCATTCTTGACCGCGCTGTCGGCATAGGCCTGCATCGCCTTGCCGTAGCGCCGCGCCTCCCGCTCCTCGGCGTTGAAATATTTGACCGTCTCATAGTTGAGGAGGGAATCGACGGCGCGGG
Organism: Sphingosinicella humi; assembly: GCF_003129465.1. Classification (NCBI taxonomy): domain Bacteria; kingdom Pseudomonadati; phylum Pseudomonadota; class Alphaproteobacteria; order Sphingomonadales; family Sphingomicrobiaceae; genus Allosphingosinicella; species Allosphingosinicella humi. Next base: position 1,305,480 of record NZ_QFFF01000001.1, on the reverse strand, counting down.
CGATCGCCTGGTTGTCGATCTCGTTCATCTCGCGCCGGAGCTTGGTCCGCCACTCGGTCACCACCCGCGTGAAGACGATGTAGAGGGCGACCATGACCAGAGTCGCGATCACCAGGCCGGAGCCGAACTTGACGCCGAAGATGATGCAGATGGCGCCGAGCTCGATGATGGTCGGGGCGATGTTGAAGAGGAGGAAATAGAGCATCATGTCGATGCTCTTCGTCCCCCGCTCGACGATCTTGGTGAGCGCCCCCGTCCGCCGCTCGAGGTGGAAGCGGAGCGAGAGGGCGTGGACGTGGCGGAACACATTTTCCGACAGCTGCCGCGCCGCCTGCTGCCCGACGCGTTCGAAAATGGCGTTGCGGAGGTTGTCGAAGAGGACGCCGGCGAAGCGGGCGCCAGCGTAGGCGACGACTAGCGCGACGGCGAGCGCGACCGCCGCTTCCATGCCCGCCGCCATGCGGTCGATCGCCGCCTTGTAGGCGAAGGGCATGGTCAAGGTCGCGCCCTTGGCGAGCAGCACCAGGATCACGGCCAGGATGACGCGGGACTTCAGCGCCCGGTCGCCGGCGGGCCACAAATAGGGAAGGAAGCGCCGCATCGCCGCCCAGCCCGCCTGCGGGCGCTCAGTCTCGTTCGTCGTCTCGGGCGGCATGTTCGTCTAAATAGGCATGCCCCACGCGCCGACCAAGTTATGGAGGCGAAACATCAGGAACCGCGATGTCCTCCAAAGGTTGGTCAGCCGATGGAGCGGAGGCGATGATGGGCCCGGCATTTTACGTGATGGCGATACTTGGCTGCGGCGAAGCCGACGCCGCCTGCGAGCCCGTCGGCGTGACCGAGCAGATGTATGAGAGCATCGAGGCCTGCACCGAAGCCACCCCGGATGCCGTCAACCACCACAGCGATCTGGCCTATCCGGTCGTCGTCGCCCAGTGCCAGCCGGGCGACCAGGCGGTCTCCTACAAGATTCTGCCCCAAGAGGTGGACCTGCCCGAACCGCAGCGCGAGCCCGATTTCCGGCGCGCCACGCTCCGCAAAGGCCCCGTGCAAATCTAACGCACGCGGTGCCGTTACGATGCGCCGCTAAATATTCCCGCTGATCGCGACGGTGAAGACGGGACCATAGAAGCGGTCGCGGCTTTCTGTGAACAACAGCCCATTGGTCCGCCGACCGTCGTAGAAGCTGCGATCGAATGCCTCGTTGGTGCCGAGGATGTTGTCGACGCTGCCCCGCACCGTCAGGCCCATCACGTCCTTATTCTCGACGAAGACGCCCACATTGCCGGGCGTATTGGAGAACTGGAACTTCTGGTCGAGCCGGAAGCCGGGCGTCTGCGCGAAATGATCGATGCCCCAGCCATAGGCCCAATCGGTCTGCGGCACGTCGTGGCGGAAATTGATCGCGATCTGGCGATAGGCGTTCTCGTTGATCTGGCGGAAGAGGCCGGTCAGCGGGTCCTCCAGCCGGGTCTTCTCGAACTGAAGGTCGAGATCGATCTTCGCGCCCTTCCAGCCGATCGGGTCGAAATTGAACGTGCTTGTCCACTGCACGCCGTATCGAGTGGCGCTGTCGAGATTGCCCGGCGCCTGTCCGGTCTCGCCGATCGGAACGATGTCGACGATATCGGTGATGCGGCTGCCGTAGAGCCTTGCCGTCGCCGTTCCCCAGGCCGCGAGGTTGCGCGTCGCCTCCAGCTCCACGGTCCAGCTCTGCTGCGGGACCAGGTTGACGTTGCCGGCATTGGTGGTGCCGCCGCTGACATTGGCCGAAGCGACGAAGTCGAAGAAGTTGAGCTGCCCCACCTCGCGCTCCAGCTTGGCGCTGACATCGAGCAGCGGAGACGCCTTCCAGGCCAGGGAGACGAAGCCCTTGGGGCGGACGAACTTGCGGGTAAGGCCCGCCTCGCCCGACTGGCTGAGGATCGAATATTCGGCTCCAACCGATGTCTGGAGCGTAAGGTTCGGGCTCAGCGGACGGCCGTAGCTGAGCGCCGCCTCGGCCCGCTTCTCCTTCACCGTGGCGACGGAGTTGGGGAAAGCCACGGCAACCCAGTCCCCCGCCGGGTTCAGGGCGAAGAGCCTGTTCTCGATGTCGAGGATGTTGAGTGCGCCCTCGCCGGAGACCTGCCAGTCGGCGCCGCCAGCATTCCAGCGATATTCGCCGCGTCCGATCGTCTCGGCCTCGTCGGCGATCTGCTCGAACCGGTCGCCCTGGCGCGGGCGTCCGTCGGCGAAGTCGATCAGCAGCTCCTGCTCGAAGGGGCTATGCTCGAAGCGGCGAAGGCCGATCAGCTTCAGGCGGCCGTCGCCGAGATCGAACTCATAATCGCCGCCCAGCTCGTAATTCCACTCCCGCTCCTGCTCGTGCAGGCGCCGGTCGCGGTCGGGTTGGCCGAGGCCGCTGCGCAGCGATTTCTCGTCGATATCCTGGTAGAAGAGCCCGGCGGCGGCATTGAGGTTCAGGATCGAGCCGCCATCCGTCTCGCGCTTGAGACTGCCGCTGATCCGCGGCTGCTCGCCATAGGCGTAGAGCACCTCGTCGCGCCGGTCGATGATCGTGCGGTCCGGGGTGAACACGATCTCGGGACCGGCATTGCCGTTGCGGAAGCTGTCGTTGGCGAAGCTTGCCGTATAGTCCCAGCCGCCCGCTTTGCCGCTGACCGAGAACTCGCCATTGGTGAGGCGCGCCTCCGTCCGGCGCGCGCGGATCTGCGGCCGCCAGGCGAACGAACCGCTGACGCCCGTCGAGGCGGTGATGATGTTGGCGACCTGGCCGGAGAGGCCGGGAACGCTCAAGGTGGCGCCGTCGACGATGTCGATCCGGGTGACGTTCGCCGCCGAGATGCGGCCGAGTTCCGTCACCACGTCGTTCGATTTGCCCGAAAAACGCTGGCCGTTGATCAGCACGTTCCCCGTCGCCTGGCCGAGGCCGCGGCGCTCCTGGTCCTGCGCCTGGATGGTAAAGCCCGGCACCTGGCGCAGCATGTCGAGCGCGGTCCGCGGCGAGAAGCGGGCGAAGTCCTGGGGCGTATAGCTCCGCGCGCCCTGGGTCGTAGCGGGCGCGCTGGCGACTGGCGGAGGCGCATCGCCGCTTTCCTGCTGCGCGAGTGCAGGCGCTGCGGCCATCGCAACGCTCGTGACGAGCCAAGTCCCCCGATGCCGCACGCGTCACCCCCACTCCTGAACATGCTGTGTTAGGGCTGCAAAGCACGCAAGGCCCCGGATGTCTACCGCCACACCGGATTTTTCGACAAATGATCGGGGCCGTTAGACGAAGGACGGCACGACTCCGCCGCCATGTGAGGAACCACCGCCGAACGCGCCTGTTTCTCTCCCGAGCGCCCATTCGCGAAGGAGCAGCACCATGTCCGACGGCAACACGATCGACATGATCCACGAAGACCAGCTTCCGGGCCACGAAAGCGAGCTGGAGCCGAAGCCGGATTGGGAGCCGCGCTATCCCGGCTCGGGGCGCCTTCAGGACAAGGTCGCCCTCATCACCGGCGCCGATAGCGGCATTGGCCGCGCCGTGGCGGCGCTCTTCGCGCGAGAAGGGGCGGACATCGCCATCCTTTACCTGTGCGAACATGACGATGCGGCCAAGACGAAGGAGATCGTCGAGAAGGAAGGCAGAAAGGCCATCACTATCGCCGGCGATATCGGCGAAAAGGATTTTTGCGACCGCGCCGTCGCCGAGGCGGTAGAGACGCTCGGCGGCCTCGACATCCTCGTCAACAATGCCGGCGAGCAGCATCCGGACGATGACATCACCGACATCACCGAGCAGCAGCTGCGCCGCACCTTCCAGACCAACATCTTCGGCATGTTCTTCATGACGCAGGCGGCGCGGCCGCATCTCAAGAAAGGCGCGGCGATCATCAACTGCACGTCGATCACCATGTATCAGGGCTCGAAGCAGCTGCTCGACTATTCGAGCACCAAGGGCGCGATCACCGCCTTCACCCGCTCGCTGTCGGAGAATCTCGTCGGCGACGGCATTCGCGTGAACGCGGTCGCGCCGGGGCCGATCTGGACTCCGCTCAACCCGTTCGGCGGCCAGAAGCCGGAGAAGATGAAGGATTTCGGCAAGAACACGCCGATGGGCCGCCCCGGCCAGCCCAACGAGGTCGCGCCGAGCTTCCTGTTCCTGGCCTGCGAGGATGCGAGCTATATGTCGGGCCAGGTGCTCCACCCGAACGGCGGCACCGTCGTCGGCGGCTGAAGGTTCGTTCCGGCCTCGATTGTGCTATAGGGCTCCGGTCGCAACAGCGCAGGGGCGTTTAATGGTGCGGATCATCGGCGGCATCGTCGCGGGCGCTGCGGCCGCCGTTGCCGTCATCATGCTGATCGAGACGGTCGGCCATCTGGCCTTCGCTCTTCCCGACGACCTCGCCTTGCGGGATCCGGAGAGCGTCGGCCAGCCGGTCCAGGTCATGCCCGTCGCCGCCAAGCTCATCGTCGTGTTCGCCTGGTTTAGCGGGGCGCTGGCCGGCGGCTACGTCGCCAAGCGCATCTGCGGCCGCTGGTGGGCGGCCTGGCTGATTGCCGCGCTGGTCGCCGTTGCCGGAATCGTCAACGTCATGATGATCCCGCATCCGGTGTGGATGCAGATCGCGGCCGTGATCGCACCCCTCGTCGGCGGGCTGCTCGCCGGGCATCTCATTCCCGCTCGCACGGAGAGGATCAATGCGCGTTCATAAGAGCTTCGCCGAATTCTGGCCCTTCTACCTGCAGGAGCATTCGAAGCCCCGCACGCGCGCCTTTCATTATGTGGGAACATCCCTGGTCGTCCTGCTGGCGATCGCGGCGCTGCTGACTGGCCGATGGTGGCTGCTCCTGGCCATGCCCCTCGCCGGCTATGCCTTCGCCTGGGCCAGCCACGCCGCGATCGAGCGGAACCGGCCGGCGACGTTCACCTACCCGCTCTGGTCGCTGCGAGCGGATTTCAGGATGTGGTGGCTTTGGCTTACCGGGCGGATCGGAGCAGAGCTGGCGGCTGCCGGCATAGCGACGGCCCGCACCGGTGAGAGGCGGTGAGCATCCCGACCGACCCCAAAGACGCTATCCAAGGTCTGGTTCGAAAGCTCCGCGCGAGGGACGTTATGTCCGACGAGGAGACAGAGACGCTCGCCGGCACGGTCGCAGAGGTGAAGGAGGTCGGTGCCGGCCAGATCATCGTCCGCCAGGGCGTGTCGCTCAGCGAGTGCAACCTTCTCGTGGCCGGCATGGTCTGCCGCTACAAGGACCTGCATGGCGGGCAGCGGCAGATACTGGAGCTGCATCTTGCCGGCGACTTCGTCGACCTGCACAGCTTCCCATTGAAGCGCCTCGAACATAATATCCGATCCTTGACGCGGGTCCGCATCGCGATCGTTCCGCACGACCGGCTGAAGCGGGTGACGGAGGAGCATCCGCATCTGGCGCGCCTGCTCTGGTTCTCGACCCTGCTGGACGCCGCCATCCACCGGGAATGGATATTGTCGATCGGGCGGCGATCGGCGCTCGGCCGCGTCGCCCATCTTCTATGCGAGCTGTTCGTGCGGATGGACGTCATCGGAGCCGTCCATGACGGCCGCTATCCGCTGCCCATCACCCAGATGGACCTCGCCGATGCGACGGGCCTCACCGCCGTTCACGTCAATCGAATGCTGAAGAAGCTCCGCGACGACAAGCTGCTGACCTTCAGGAACGGCGAGGTATCGGTCCACGACTGGGACGGGCTGAGCCGGGTGGCCGATTTCGATCCGGCCTATCTCTATCTCGAACGGCGCCCTCGCTGAAGCGTCAGAGGTTTCGTACCTCGAAGCCGCCTCGCTCCACCAGCCGCTCGGCGACCAGGGTGCGATGGCAGCCGGCGGCGTCCGCCTCGTAGCACAGCAGCGCCGCGCGGCGCGCTTCCGCCTCGCCAAGCGCCTGCTCCATGGCCAGCGCCGCCTCAGGCGTCGCCAGCTGCTCTTCGTAGATGGCGCGCATCTCGGCGATACGCCCCTTGCGGGCCGCCTCCCGCCCCGCCCTCGGGGTGCCGAGCGGGCGAAGATGCAGATAGTCGATGCCCTGTTCGCGCAGCCCGGCGGCGAGCGCGGTCTTGGAAAAGCCCGGCCGCCTGGATGCCGCCACCGCGCGGACGTCGATCACCAGCTCCACGTCCGCGGATCGCAAGGCATCCATGAATTCGGCGATCGTCCTGCCTTCATAGCCGATCGTCGAGAGCGCGGGCTTTGTCATCGCTCCAAGCTATGGCATGGCGGCCGCCCATCCGCATCGGCGGCGGCGAGCACCATCAATCGAAAAGCTCTTCGAGGAAGCTCTTCTTGCGCTTGCGGTAGGGCTGATCGTAGCCGGAGCCATAGCCCCCGCCGAAGCCCGGCCGCGGCGCCTGGCCGTGATGCGGCGGGTCAGAGGCGCGGGGCGGAGCGCTGCTTGCGGCGCTTCGTTCGATGATCTTGTCGAGTTCGCCCCGGTCCAGCCAGACGCCACGGCAGGTGGGACAATAGTCGATCTCGATATTCTGCCGCTCGCTCATCACCAGCGGCGTGCGATCGACAGGGCACAGCATGGGTTCGGCCATCGGGTCGTCCTTTCTTTTGGCTGAAAGCTAAGCAGGCCCTGGCCGCGCCGCAACCCACGAGCGGACAATCGCCGCGCCCATCGTCCGGAAACGAACAGCCCTGCGCAGAGCCTCCATTTTGAATTCTGCTAATGATTGGCGAAAAATGCCGAACTTAAGGGCTCAAGCGCGACTGCAGCGGTAGCTTTAAAAGGAATTTTCCAGCCATTCCGCAGAAAATAGCGTTTGGCACGCTCCATGCACTTGAGTTGGCATGATCGCCGGATGGTCCGGGATCAGGTTCAGGAGACACGAAATGACCCACGCCAACCTTCAGCAGTTCGCCGCTTCCATCATCGGCGCGCTCTTCGCCACCACCCTTTTCGTCACCGCCGCCGTCGGCCCGGTCGGTCAGTTCATCTGACCGACCGACCGCCTCGAAAAAAGGATTTAAAGGACCCTCGCATGAACAGCCGCTATGCCCTCGACAAAAGCAATGCGACGTGGCTGGGCGTCTGCGCCGGCTTCGCAAAGTGGGTGGATGTCGATCCGCTTCTCGTCCGTGTGACGCTGGTCCTCATCACCCTTTTGCTCGGGCCGATGGCGATCCTCGCCTATCTGCTGACGGCCCTGCTCGCCGCCCCGCGCTAAGGCGCCTCAGGCGGCCGCCGCCCGCAAACGGGCGACGCTCTGCTCCTTGCCGATCAGCGCCAGCAGAGGCGCCATCTCCGGTCCGCTGTCGCGCCCCGTCAGAGCCTGGCGCAACGGCAGGAACAGCGCCTTTCCGGAACGGCCGCTGCGCTGCTTGAGGGCGCCGGTCAGGGCCTTCCAGGGCGCCTCGCTCCAGTCGATTCCCCCGGCGATCTCCGCCGCGAGGGCCAGAAACGCCCGGTCGTCCTCCGCGGCACGATGGGTCACCGGGCCCTCGACGATATGCCACCAGTCGGCCGCCTCGGCGAGGCGCTGGAGATTGGGGCGGATGACCGCCCACGCCTCCTCGCCCATGCCCGGCGGGATGCGATCCTTCACCGCGCCATGATCGAGCTGATGGACGATGCGCGCGTTGAGCGCGGCGAGCTCCTCCATGTCGAACCGGGCCGGCGCACGGCCGAAACTTGCGAAGTCGAAGCTCTCGATCAGCGGCGCGATCGTGGTCACCGGCTCGACCGGGAGGCTGGTGCCGATCCGCGCCAGCTTGGAGACCAGCGCCGCGGGCTCGATCCCCGCCTCGCGCATCGCCTCCACGCCGAGCGAGCCCAGCCGCTTGGAAAGCTTGCCCTCCGAGCCGACCAGCAGCGCCTCATGCGCGAAGGCGGGCGGCGCGGCGCCCAGCGCCTCGAACATCTGGATCTGCAGCGCCGTGTTGGTGACATGGTCCTCGCCGCGCACGACATGGGTCACGCCCATCTCGATATCGTCGACGGTGCTCGGCAGCATGTAGAGCCAGCGTCCGTCCTCGCGCCGGATGACGGGGTCGGAGAGCAGCGCCGGATCGAACTGCTGCGGGCCCCGGATGAGGTCGTGCCATTCGATGGCGGCGTCATGATCGAGCTTGAAGCGCCAATGCGGCCGCCGCCCTTCCGCCTCGAGCTTTGCGACATGATCGGCCGTCAGGCTTAGCGCCGCGCGATCGTAGACCGGCGGCTTGCCCCGTCCCAACAGCACCTTGCGCTTGAGATCCAGTTCCTGCGCTGTCTCGTAGGCCGGATAGACGCGCCCGGCGGACAGCAGCCGCTCCAGCGCCGCGTCATAGCGGTCGAACCGATCCGACTGTCGAAACGTCTCGTCGGGCGCGAGGCCGAGCCAGGCCAGATCCGCGACGATGGCCTCGGCATTTTCCACCGTGGACCGCTCGGCATCCGTGTCGTCGAGGCGAAGGATGAACCGGCCGCCATTCTTCCGCGCCCAGAGCCAATTGTGGAGCGCCGTCCGGATATTGCCGACATGAAGGCGGCCGGTCGGAGCCGGGGCAAAGCGGGTGGTGACGGTCATGGTTCCGCCTCTATTGAAGGCGGTCCTGCGCGGCAACGCCCCTTGCCATCAAGGCATCCCGCTTTATGGGGAGGGTCGGCGGCTGCTTACGGGGAACCTTCGCAATGAAATTGATGTCGGGCAATTCGAACCTTCCGCTGGTGAAGGACATCGCCTCCTATCTCGAACTGCCGATCACCGACGCGGCCGTGCGCCGCTTCGCCGACGAGGAAGTGTTCGTCGAAATCCATGAGAATGTGCGCGGCGAGGACGTGTTCGTCGTCCAGTCGACCTCGTATCCGGCGAACGATAATCTGATGGAGCTCCTGATCTGCATCGACGCGCTGAAGCGTGCGTCGGCGAAGCGGATCACGGCCGTCATTCCCTATTTCGGCTACGCGCGGCAGGACCGGAAGCCCGGCCCGCGCACCCCGATCTCGGCCAAGCTGGTTGCCAACCTCATCGCCAAGGCCGGGGCGGACCGAGTCCTGTCGATCGATCTCCATGCCGGGCAGATCCAGGGCTTCTTCGATATCCCGACCGACAATCTCTACGCGGCGCCGGTCATGTCGGCCGACATACAGGCGCGCTTCGCCGGCAAGCCGATCACGGTCGTGTCGCCGGACGTCGGCGGCGTGGTTCGCGCCCGGGCGCTGGCCAAGCGCCTCGACAATGCTCCGCTCGCCATCGTCGACAAGCGCCGCGAGCGGCCCGGCGAATCGGAAGTCATGAACATCATCGGCGAGGTTTCCGGACGTTTCTGCATCCTGGTCGACGACATCGTCGATTCGGCTGGCACCCTCTGCAACGCCGCCGGCGCCCTGAAGGAAGCGGGTGCGGAGGACGTCGTCGCCTATTGCACCCACGGCGTCCTTTCGGGCGCCGCGGTGCCGCGGGTCGAGAAATCGGCGCTGAAGGAGCTGGTCATCACCGACTCCATCGGCGCGACTCAGGAAGCCGCCCAGGCGACGGACAAGATCCGCGTCCTCACCATAGCCCCGCTGCTGGCCGAAGCGATTCGCCGCATCGCCGACGAGAGCTCGGTCTCCAGCCTCTTCGACTAGGAGGAGACCTGCCATGCCGACCGTCCTGCTGACCGGCGCCAATCGCGGCCTCGGTCTCGAATTCGCGCGCCAATATGCCGGCGATGGTTGGAGTGTGATCGCCACCTGTCGCAACCCGGACGCCGCCCGGGAACTCGCCGCCATCGAGGGAGACGTCCGCATCCAGCGGCTTGACGTCACCGACTGGAAGGCGGTCGAGGCGTTCGCCGATGGGCTGGGTGCGGAGACGCTCGACCTCCTCATCTGCAACGCCGGCGTGGGCGACTGGGGAGAGCCGGACCCGCAGCGATGGCTCCACAGCTTCGCGGTGAACTGCATAGCGCCGACCTGGCTGGCCCGGATCCTGGTCGACCGCGTCGAGCGCGCGGGCGGCAAGATCGTCGCCCTCACCAGCAAGATGGGAAGCATCGCCGACAACACGTCCGGCGGCTCTATCGTCTATCGATCGTCCAAGGCGGCGCTGAATGCCGCGTGGCGGAGCCTTGCCATCGACTGGAAGGGCCGCGTCCCCGTCGCCGTGCTCCACCCGGGCTGGGTGCAGACCGACATGGGCGGACCCAACGCGCTGATCACGCCGGAGGAAAGCGTGGCGGGCCTGCGCCAAGTGATCGAGGCGCTGGGGCCCGACCGGAGCGGCGCCTTCCTCGACTATCGGGGCGAGACGATTCCGTGGTAAGTCGCGGTCGCCGGCCTCCGACCTGCTTGCCTTGGGCGCGCTGCCGCTCTATAGGCCGCGCTCTTTCCAGCTTTGGAAGAAACGAACTGCCCGGCTGATCAAGGGCTGCCGTGGCCGTTCTTAAACGTCGCGAAAGCGCAAAGGAGACAAAATGCCCAAGCTCAAGACCAAGAGCGGTGTGAAGAAGCGCTTCAAGCTCACCGCCACCGGCAAGGTGAAGCACGGCGTCGCCGGCAAGCGTCACCGCCTCATCAGCCACAACGCCAAATATATCCGCCAGAACCGCGGCACCACCGTGCTCAGCGACGCCGACTCCAAGACGGTGAAACTCTGGGCGCCGTACGGCCTGAACTAAGGAGTATTTGAGCCATGGCACGCATCAAGCGCGGCACGACCACGCGCACCAAGCATAAGAGGCTTCTGGATCAGGCGAAGGGCTATTACGGCCGTCGCAAGAACACGATCCGCATCGCCCGCCAGGCCGTCGAGAAGGCTGGCCAGTACGCCTATCGCGACCGCAAGGTGAAGAAGCGGAGCTTCCGCGCCCTTTGGATCCAGCGCATCAATGCCGCGGTCCGCGCCGAGGGTCTCACCTACGGCCAGTTCATGCACGGCCTCAAGCTCGCCGGCGTCGATCTCGACCGCAAGGTCCTGGCCGACATCGCGATGCACGAGGGCGAGGCCTTCAAGGGCATCGTCGCCCAGGCCCGCAAGGCGCTTCCGGCCCAGGCCTGATCGCGCCTGCGACCGATATCAGAAAGGCGCGGAGGGGAAACTCTCCGCGCCTTTTTTTGTAGAGTCACCAACCGCTCATCCTGAGGGGCGCTGAGCCTGTCGAAGCGGTGTCTCGAAGGATTTGGTGTGCTTCGAGACGGGTCCTCGACAAGCTCGGCCCCTCCTCAGCATGAGCGGGGATCATCCGGCGGCCGAGGTGACGGATCAGTGCAGCGTCTCGGCCGCGATCGAATAGCGGATCGTGGCGCAGCGGCTCTTTTCCGGGCAGCAGCTGAGGCGGGTCCATTCGGTGCGGGCCTTGTGCTCGTCGTCGAACGGGCCGGACATCGTCTCCGTGCCTGGGATGAGATGGCCGAAGGCCGCATCCTCATATTCGCCCCCGATCACCCAATAGCGTTTGATCATGGCGGGTCTCCTCATTCGGCCGCGACGGCGGTGATGAACTGTTCGGCCTCGGTCGATTCGGCGAGCGCGGTGGTCGAGGCGGTGCCGCCCGCCACCGTCTGGGCGACGAGATCGAAATAGCCGGTGCCGACCTCGCGCTGGTGGCGGGTCGCGGTATAGCCCGCCGCCTCGCTGGCGAATTCCGCCTGCTGGAGTTCTGAGTAAGCGGCCATGCCGCGGTCCTTGTAGCCGCGCGCCAACTCGAACATGCCGTGATTGAGCTGATGGAAACCGGCGAGGGTCACGAACTGGAACTTGTAGCCCATCGCACCGAGCTCCCGCTGGAACCTGGCGATTGTATCCTTGTCGAGCTTCGCTTCCCAGTTGAAACTCGGCGAGCAATTATAGGCCATCATCTTGCCGGGATGCGCCTTCTGGACGGCCTCGGCGAAGCGCCTGGCGTCCTCGAGATTCGGGTGGCTGGTCTCCCACCAGAGGAGATCGGCATAGGGCGCGAAGGCGATGCCGCGCTTGATGCAATGATCGACGCCGGTCCCTTCCTTGAGGCGGAAGAAGCCTTCCGGCGTGCGCTCCCCGGTCAGGAACTCGTGATCGCGCGCGTCGACGTCGGACGTGATGAGCTTCGCGCTCTCGGCGTCGGTGCGGGCGATAAGAACGGTGGGGACTCCGCAGACGTCGGCGGCGAGGCGGGCGGCGCTCAAGTTGCGGATATGGGCCTGGGTCGGGATCAGCACCTTGCCGCCCAGATGGCCGCACTTCTTCTCGCTGGCGAGCTGGTCCTCGAAATGAACGCCCGCGGCGCCGGCTTCGATATAGGCCTTCATGATCTCGAAGCAGTTCAAGGGCCCGCCGAAGCCGGCCTCGGCGTCCGCGACGATCGGGGCGAACCAGTCGTGCTTGGTGCCGCCTTCCATATGTTCGATCTGGTCGGCGCGCTGCAGGGTGCGGTTGATGCGGCGGCAGAGCTCGGGCCCGGCATTGGCGGGATAGAGCGACTGATCGGGATACATGGCGCCGGCGGTGTTGGCGTCGGCGGCGACCTGCCAGCCCGAGAGATAAATGGCCTTGAGACCCGCGCGGACCATCTGCATCGCTTGGTTGCCGGAGAGGGCGCCCAGCGCCTGCACATAATCCTCGGTCTTCAGCAGCTGCCAGAGGCGGATCGCGCCGAGGCGGGCGAGCGTGTGCTCGATCGGCAGCGACCCGCGGAGGCGTTCGACATCGGCAGTCGTGTAGGGCCTTTCGATGCCAGCGAATCGGCCGGCGGGGGCGGGGACGAAGTCGGCGAAGTCGGTCATCGGCGCTTCCAAGAGTCAGGATAAGGTCAGGCCAAGGAACACCAGAACGCCGCCGGCTGCAGCAGGAAAAGGGTCGCTCTGTCACGATGCGTCTTGCGACTGCTGTATAGATTTGACAATGTTTCTACCGAATGGCGACGCAGGGCAAACTCTATCTCGGAGGACGACTCCGCCGCCTGCGACGGGAGCTGGGGCTCAACCAGAGCGCGATGGCGGCCGAGCTCTCGATCAGCCCGAGCTACCTCAATCATCTGGAACGCAACCAGCGGCCGCTGACCGCCGGCGTGCTGCTGAAGCTGGCCGAAGCCTATGACGTCGACCTCAAGGGCTTCACCGCCGAGGGCGAAGGCACCAGCGTGGACGCGCTGGCCGAGATCTTCGCCGACCCGATGTTCGCCGACATCGGCATTCCGCGCTACGAATTGCTCGAAGTCGCCGACAACGCACCTTCGGTCGCCGACGCCATCGCCCGCCTTTACGCCGCCCTCGCGCAGCGGCGGCAGGCGCCGCGGGAGGATGAGGAGCGAGCGCCGCTGATCGCGCCTGAGGGCTGGGTGCGCGACTATATCCAGGCCCAGCGCAACTATTTTCCCTATCTGGAGGAAGCGGCGGAGACGCTGGCCGGCGCGCTCGGCGGCCCGGCCGACATCTTCGACGGCCTTCGCCGGCGACTCCGCGAGGGGTTCGGCATCGACAGCCGCATCGTTCCGCCCGAACTGCTCGACGCCGCCAGCCAGCATTATGACCATCACCGCAAGCGCCTGATGCTCTCGGCGCTGCTGAGGCCGGAGAGCCGGACCTTCGGCATCGCCTATCAGGTGGCGCTGTTCGAGTTCAGGCCGCTGCTGGCGAAGATGCTCGACAGCGCCGCGCCCCCGGACGCGCCGACGCGGCGCCTGCTCCACATGAGCCTCGCCAATTATGCGGCGGGCGCGATCATGATGCCCTACGAGCCCTTCCTCGCCGCCGCCGAACGGCACCGCTACGACGTCGACAGGCTCTGCGCCGAGTTCGGCGCCAGCGTCGAGCAGGTCGCCCACCGCCTCACTACCCTCGGCCACAGCGGCGCGCGGGGGGTTCCTTTCTTCATGCTCAGGGTCGATGCCGCCGGCAACATCTCCAAGCGCTTCGCCGGCGAGAGTTTCCCCTTCTCCCGCTTCGGCGGCACCTGCCCGCGCTGGAACCTCCACGCCGTCTTCCAGACGCCGGGCCGCGTCGCAACCCAGGTGGTGGAGACGCCGGACGGGCAGCGATTCTTCACCATCAGCCGTACGGTGGACCGGGCCGTGCGGCTGGACCCGCGGGAATCGAGCCAGCTCGCGATCGGCCTCGGCTGCGACCTCAAATATGCGCGGCGGATCGCCTATTCGGACGGCCTCGACCTTGGCGCCCCCTGCGTGACGCCGATTGGCCCCGCCTGCGCGATCTGCCCTCGCATCCGCTGCCCCCAGCGCGCCGCCGCGCCGGCGGGGCGGACCCTGGCGGTGAGCGAAATGCAGAAGACGATCTCTCCCTATCCGTTCCTCGGCGGCTGAACGGCGCGGGGAATGCCGGGCTGACCCTGCTCGCACTCCAGCGCCTCCCTGTCCCAGGCGCCGAGATCCGCAGCGGCGGCATAGCTGCTTTCAAGAAAGGCCAGCAGCACCTCATCGGGCTCCCTGCCGGTCCGAACCGCTTCATAAGGGAGGACGAATTCGCCCAGCGCCTTGTCGTAATGAGCCGCTTCAGGCCGAATCCGCGCCTCGGCGAAGCCGTCGGGTGCCGGATAGGCATAGGAATAGAAGAAGGGACCGCCCGCCGCGCCGGCACCGCCCGGCCAGAAGCCGGCGCTCGACACTTCATGGCTGTAGGCCTCGCGAGTCACGTCGTCGGGAAGGTTCGGTATGCCGCCAGGGTGAAGCGGCGCTCGCCGGCCCGAGAAGCGCGTGACGGCGAGATCGAAGCTGCCCCAGAAGAGGTGCACCGGGCTGACCTTGCCGAGGAAAGCCGACCGGAACAGCCGCAGCACCCGATCCGCCGAGACCAGCGCCCGCCGCAACCGATCGACGCTGTCGCGGTCGTAGGGGCGGGCCGCACGATCGGCCATGAAGGGAGTGGCGGGGTCCACTTCGTTGGGCGCGGCATGGATGGGGATGATATGGCCGGCCTCGCTCAGCAGGCTGAGAACGCGTTCGTAGAAGGCGGCCACCGTCATCGGCTCCAGCGCGAAGCCGGCCCGATCCCGGTCCGGCATGTTCATTAGGAAACGGTGGCCGACGAGGTCGAATTCCAGCTCGAACGGGCCGGCGGCGGCGTGGATCGGCTCGGTGCGATATCCACGCGGGCCGACGTGGAGGGTGACGTGCCAGCCATGATTGCGCCAGGGCAGCACGGCCGTTGCGACCTTGCCCGCAATCTGGGCGTAGAGGTGGAGGGCCTTGATCGTCGGTCCGTCCCGTTCCTCGCTCAGCTCCGGCCAGTCGCTCATGCTTACCCTCACCTCATGGTCGGGAGACGCGGAGATAGCGCCGGGGGTTCCATTTCGGCTTCATTCTCCTCTAAGGGCGGCGCATGTCCGACTTTGACTCCCTGACCGGCGAATGGCGGGCCCGAATCGCGGCCGCGCCCGACCTAGCGAGCCTTGAGGCTGAGCGCGTCGCGGCGCTCGGCAAGCAGGGGGCGGTGACCGGGCTCCTCAAGACTCTGGGCGGCATGACGCCCGAGGAACGGCAGAGCGAGGGTCCGCGCATCCACGCGCTGCGCGAAGCGGTGACCGAGGCGATCGGCGCGCGCAAGGCGGCGCTGGAGGCGGCGGAGCTGGAGCGCAAGCTCGCCACCGAGACGCTCGACATGACCTTGCCTATGCCGACGGGCGAACAGGGCAGCGTCCATCCGGTCAGTCAGGTGATGGACGAGCTGGCCGAAATCTTCGCCGATCTCGGCTTCTCGGTCGCCACCGGGCCGGAGATCGAGGACGACTGGCACAATTTCACTGCGCTCAACATCCCCGAGAGCCATCCGGCTCGGGCGATGCACGACACCTTCTACTTCGGCGCCGACAAGGACCGGGACGGCAAGCGGATGCTGCTCCGGACCCACACCTCGCCCGTCCAGATCAGGACGATGCAGGCGGAAAAGCCACCGCTGCGCATCATCGCGCCCGGGCGCACCTATCGCTCCGACAGCGATGCCACACACACGCCGATGTTCCACCAAGTGGAGGGACTCGTCATCGACCGGGGCACTCACCTCGGCCATCTCAAATGGACGTTGGAGACCTTCCTCAAGGCTTTTTTCGAACGCGACGACATCGTGCTCCGCCTACGTCCCAGCTATTTCCCCTTCACCGAGCCGTCGGCCGAGGTCGATGTCGGCTACACCGTCCAGAATGGACGGCGCGTCGTCGGAGGGTCCGACGGCTGGATGGAAGTGCTGGGGTCCGGCATGGTCCATCCGCGCGTGATCGCGGCCTGCGGGCTCGACCCCGATGAGTGGCAGGGCTTCGCCTTCGGCTGCGGCATCGACCGGCTCGCCATGCTCAAATATGGCATGGACGACCTTCGCGCCTTCTTCGACGGCGACCTCAGATGGCTCCGGCACTACGGCTTTTCGAGCCTCGACGTGCCCACCTTGAGCGGAGGCGTAGGGGCGTGAGCGCGATCTCATACCTGAACCACTCCGGCGTTCGTCTCGCGCGTAGTCGAGGGGCGCTGGCACGGACTCATCACACACGCCCCTCGACTTCGCTCGGGACGAACGGGTTCGGATTATGAAATTTACCTTAAGCTGGCTGAAGGAGCATCTTGAGACGGATGCGAGCCTCGCGGATATCGTCGAGACGCTGACCCGTATCGGTCTCGAGGTCGAGGGGGTGGAGAATCCGGCCGAAAAGCTGGCGCCGTTCGTCGTCGCCGAAGTGCTGACGGCGGAGCGCCATCCGCAGGCGGACAAGCTGCAGGTGCTGACCGTCAACACGGGCAGCGGCGAGCCGGTGCAGGTCGTCTGCGGCGCGCCCAATGCGCGCGCGGGCCTGAAGGGTGTGTTCGGCGGCCCCGGCGCCTATGTGCCGGGGAGCGACCTCACCTTGAAGGTCGCCGCCATTCGCGGCGTCGAATCGCGCGGCATGATGTGCTCGGTGCGCGAGCTGGAGCTGGGCGAGGAGCATGACGGCATCATCGAGCTGCCGGCCGACGCGCCGGTCGGCGCCGGCTTCGCCGAGTGGCGCGGGCTCGACGATCCGGTGATCGACGTCGCGATCACGCCCAACCGCCAGGACTGCATGGGCGTCCATGGCATCGCCCGCGACCTCGCCGCCGCCGGCCTCGGCACGCTGAAACCCGTCGAGGCGAAGGCGATCGCGGGGAGTTTCCCCTGCCCGATCGAAATCCGCACCGACGATCCCGAGGGCTGCCCCGCCTTCTACGGACGCGTCATTCGGGGCGTCAAAAACGGCCCCTCGCCCGAGTGGCTGCAGCAAAGGCTGAAGGCGGTCGGCCAGCGACCGATCAGCGGGCTGGTCGACATGACCAACTATATCATGCTGAGCTACGGCCGCCCCCTGCACGTCTACGATCTCGCCAAGCTCAAAGGGCCGATCGTCGCCCGCAAGGCGAAGGACGGCGAGACCATGCTGGCGCTCAACGGCAAGACCTATCGGCTCGACAGCTCGATGACGGTGATCGCCGACGATGCCGGCGTCCACGATATCGGCGGCATCATGGGCGGCGAGGATACCGGCGCGACCGACGACACCACCGACGTCGTCATCGAATGCGCCTATTTCGACCCGGAGGGCATCGCCCGCACCGGCCAGCAGCTCGCGCTCACCTCGGACGCCCGCACCCGCTTCGAACGGGGAGTCGATCCAGCCTTCCTCGATGCGGGGCTCGAGCTCGCGACGCGGATGGCGCTCGACCTGGTCGGGGGCGAGGCGTCGGACGTCGTCCGCGCCGGTTCGCCGCCGACCGAGCAGCGGGTCGTCGAATATCGCCCCGAACATTGCGGGGAACTGGGCGGCCTCGACGTGCCCCAGGAGCGCCAGAAGGACATTCTGCTCGGCCTCGGCTTCACGTTCGAGCATGGCGATCCGTGGGAGATCGACGTGCCGTCATGGCGTCGTGACGTCATCGGATCGGCCGATATCGTCGAGGAGATCATCCGCATCGAAGGCATCGACCGGGTGCCGTCGACGCCGCTGCCGCGCGTGCCGGGCGTGGCCAGGCCGACCGCCACGCCCGAGCAGCTGGTCGAGCGCCGCGTCCGCCGCGCCGCGGCCGCGCGCGGGCTCAACGAGGCCGTCACCTGGAGCTTCGTCAGCGAAGCGGAGGCCGAGCCGTTCGGCGGCAGCGCCTGCATCCTCGACAATCCGATCAGCGAGGAGCTGAAGGCGATGCGGCCGTCGCTGCTCCCTGGCCTGCTCGCCGCCGCGCGGCGCAATCTCGACCGGGGACAGACGAGCGTGCGCCTGTTCGAGGTCGGTCGTCGCTATCTGGGCAATCGTGAGCACCCGACCGTCGGCGTCGTTCTCGCCGGAGAGCGGGCGCCGCGTCACTGGAGCCGCGGCAAGGCGGAGCCTTTCACCGCCTATGACGCCAAGGCCGAGGCGCTGGCCCTGCTCGCCGCCGCGGGAGCGCCCGTCGACAATCTCCAGGCACTGGACGGCGCCGCCGCCGTCTATCACCCGGGCCGCTCCGCCCGCCTCTGCCTTGGGCCGAAGACTGCGCTGGCCGAGTTTGGCGAGCTGCATCCGGCGACGCTCAAGGCGTTCGATCTCGACGGTCCGATCGTCGCCGCGGAAATCTACCTTGACGCCATCCCACAAAGGCGCGGCGGCAGCGGCCGCATGCGGCCAGCCTATGCGCCGCCGCCGCTCCAGGCGGTGAAGCGCGACTTCGCCTTCCTGGTGCCGTCGGAGACCAAGGCGGATGCGCTGCTCCGCGCGATTCGCGGCGCCGACAAGGCGACGATCACCGATGTCAGCCTTTTCGACGTCTTCACCGGGCAAGGCGTGCCGGATGGACAGAAGTCGCTCGCCGTCGAGGTCGTGCTCCAGCCGGGCGACAAGAGCTTCAGTCATGAAGAGCTGGAGGCAATCTCCGGCCGCATCGTCGCGGCGGCGGAGAAAGCGGGGGCTCGGCTCCGCGACTAGCGGTCGAGCTCGTTGATCGCGGCGTGGACCGCCCCTTCTATTTCCGGACGCGATAGGCCGGGCGAGATGGGCTTGAGGAAACGGACGGTGACCGTCCCCGATCGCTTGATGAAGCGATGCTTCGGCCAGATGCGGCCGCTGTCGAGGGCCACCGGCACGACCGGCAAGCCGAGCGAGCGGTAGAGGCCGGCGAATCCCGGCTGGAGCGGCGGTTGCTCGCCAGGGGCGACGCGCGTGCCCTCGGGGAAGATCAGGATCGGGCGGCCTTCGGCGATCGCCGCCTGGGCCGCCTTTAGCATGCGCCTCAGCGCCGCCGCGCCGCCCGCGCGGTCGACGGGGATGACGCCATAGCGCCGTGCCACCCAGCCCCAGCCGGGCAGGTCGGCGAGCTCGCGCTTCAGCACGACGGCGGGCCGGTCCAGCCAGAGCAGCATCTCGATGGTCTCGAACATCGACTGGTGCTTGGCCGCGACGAGAGCGGCGCCGCGCGGCGGCCTGCCCTCGATACGGACGCGGACGCCGAGCAGCCAGGCGGCGCACCAGCGATGCCACCGCGCCCAGCCATAGGTGACGCGAATAACCGCCTCGCGTCCGAGCAGGGCGGCTGGGAAAGCCAGGAACACGGCGCCGGCCGTCCCCGGATAGAAGAAGAGCGCGAACAGCGCCGACCGCAGCGCGCTCATCAGAGCCCGACGAACACCGCCGCGCGGCGCAGCAGATATTTGTTATATTCGGTGAAGAGCTGGTGGAAGCTGGGGTTGCTCTCCACAGCGTCGCCGATCAGGTCGACGCCGTCCGGCACCTGCCGCGACAGCTCGAACCCGGCGCGCGGCAAGTGCCAGTCGGTCGTCACCAGCCGCACCGTCTTGAAGCCGTGCTTTTCGAGCCAGCGGCCGGTTTCCGAGGCGTTGGACCGGGTGTCGACGGATTCGCGGCCGAGATCGATGCAGCAATCGAACAGCGCCTCGTCGGCTTCATATTGGACGGCGAGCTCGATCGGCCGCACCGTGCGGGCGACGCCGGAGATCAGCATCCGTTTCGCACGGCCCCGCTCCAGCAGGTCGAGGCCACGCTCGATGCGCTTGGGCCCGCCGGTCAGGACGACGATGGCGTCGGTCTGCCGGTCGTCCGCTGGACGCGGCAGCAGCACGACGAACAGCGCATAACCCAAAAGATAGAGCAGCAGGGCGGCGGAAAAGAGACGGCTGATCATAGAAGCCGGCCCAATGCCCGCAAGATCGTGGCCCGCGCAACCAACATGGCGAGAAAAACCCCGGCGACCGGGAGTGCCGCGAGGATAAGCCAGCTGACCAGCGGCAGGCCGGCCGAGCCGAGCAGCTCCGAGCCGATCGCGCCCACCTTGCGGCCAATGGCGAGCAACACCGCCGCCGCCGCCGCCAGGCCGACCAGCCCTCCGAACAGCGCATCGAGCGCGATCCGCCGCTGGAACAGGCGGGCGACCTGCACGTCGGTCGCGCCCATCAGGTGAAGCACCTCGATCGTGCTCCGGTGGGTATCGAGCGAGGCCCTCGCCGCCAGCACGACCGTCGCTGCCGTTGCGCCGACCATCAGAAGCACCAGCGCCGCCGCCAGCAGCCTCAAGGCGTCGATCAGCTGGGCGAGCGGCGCGAGCCATTGGGCGTTGTCGTCGACGCGGGCCGAGGGCGCGACCTCGGCTATCGCCGCGCGGAGATCGGCGAGACGCGGGCCACCGCCGGGAGCCAGCGCGACGTCGATCATCGCCGGGACCGGCAGGTCCGCATCGAGCCCGCCTTCGCCGAGCCAAGGTTCGAGCAGCGCCTCCATCTCCTCCTGGCCGAGACGGCGAACAGAGGCGATGCCGGGGAAACGCTCAAGGAGCGCCGTTACACGCGCCGCCTCTTCCTCGCGCCGTTCGGGATTGGCCTCGACGATCTGGACAGTGAGCCGGCTGCCGGCATTCTCCCCCAAGGTCTCCGCGGCGTGGCGGAGGCCCAGCCCGGCGGCGGCGGCGAGCACCGTCAGGAACATCATGATCGCGATCACCCAGGGCATCGGCCCCGACAGCCGGCCCTCGGGCAGCAGGCGCCGGTCCGCCGTGCCGAACTGGCGCACGCCCCCCTTCATGCGTCCACCGCCCGCGGCGGGTGTCGCAGCGCGCCGGTCGGGTCGGCGATCTGGCCGCGATCGATGCGCAAAATCTCGGCGCGGGCGACGCGCGAGATGAGATGCACGTCGTGGGTTGCAACCACGACGGTCGTGCCGAGCTTGTTGAGCGCGTCGAACAGATGGAGCAGCCGATTCGCCATATCGGGATCGACGTTGCCGGTCGGCTCGTCGGCGACCAGCAGCTCGGGTCGGGCAATGACAGCGCGGGCGATGGCAACGCGCTGCTGCTCCCCGCCCGAAAGGGTCGCAGGCCGGGCCGTGGCGCGGTGGCCGAGGCCCACCCAAGCGAGCATCTCGCTCACCGGATTTTGCAGGTCGCCTTCCTCGACCCCCGCCACCCTCAGCGGCAGCGCGACATTGTCGAAGGCGGAAAGGTGCGGGACGAGGCGGAAATCCTGGAACACGACGCCGATCCGTCGGCGAAAGCCCGGCAGGCGCTTCCTCGCCATGGTGACGATGTCCTCGCCGAACAGCCTGATCAGGCCCCGGCTTGGCCGCTGCGCGAGGTAGAGGAGCTTCAGCAGCGAGGTCTTGCCGGCGCCCGAAGGTCCGGTGAGAAAATAGAAGCCGCCCGGCTTCAAGGTGAAGCTGAGATCGGACAGCGTCTCGGCGCCCGTGCCGTAACGCAGGCCGACATTTTCGAACTGGACGATGGTCCCCGCCGCGCTCAGACCCGCCTCCGCTGTTCCGCGCCTCTCTTCCCGAGCCATCGCATGTCGGATAGGGGCCCGTAAACACGGCATTTACTTGCGCGAAGCCGGGCGAACGTGCTTAGAATCGACGGCGCATCAGAGCCGGGGGCCTTAGACGAGACGATGATCCTTACCTGTCCCGCCTGCGATACCCGCTATGTCGTCCCGGACAGCGCGGTCGGGCCCACGGGTCGGCAGGTTCGCTGTGCCGCCTGCAAGCATAGCTGGTTCCAGGAACCCGCCTCCCCGCCGCCCGAACCGCTGACGGCGGCCGCGCCGCCGCCCGTCGCTCGCGCCGCCGCGCCCGCCCCCTCTCCGGCCGTGACGCCTCCGCCCGACTTTATCGGCGAACCCATCGAGCAGCCGGTCGAGGCTCCCCCGCGGCGCAACCCGGCGCGGATGTGGACTGTGGTTGCCATCATTGCGGCGATCCTGATGCTCTCGGCGGTCGCCGCCATATCCTATTTCGGCCTCCCCGGCATCGGCGGCAGCCAGGCCAGCGCCCGGGCAGGCGGAACGCCGCTGCGGCTGGAAGTCACCGGAAAGCCCGAGAGACGGCTGCTGGATAGCGGCAATGAGCTGCTCGCCGTCTCCGGCCGCATCGTCAACCCGACCGACGCGGTCCAACCGGTGCCGCGCATCCAGGCCGAGCTGCGGGACGACCAAGGCCGCGTCGTCTACAGCTGGGCGATTTCGGCGCCGGTGCCGGAGCTTCAGCCCCGGCAGAGCGCCACCTTCAATAGCGCCGAGGTCGACGTGCCGCGCGGCGCCAAGGCGCTGAACCTCAGCTTCCAGCCCCGCTGAAGCCCCGCTCCTTGCGGTTGTCGACCGCGCCGGCCGCCGATAGACGGTCCGGAGCAAGGAGGCGTGCATGCGGATCGGAATATTGACCGGAGGCGGCGATGTGCCGGGGCTCAATCCCTGCATCCGTTCGATCACTCTCAACGCCGACGATCTCGGCTGGGACGTGGTCGGCTTCCGGCGCGGCTGGGAAGGCGTGCTCGCCATCGATCCCGCCGATCCCGCGTCGGTCGCCGCCAACAGCTTCGCCCTGACCCGCGAAGGCGTGCGGGGCATCGACCGGATGGGCGGCACCATCCTCCACACGTCTCGCGTCGACCCTCGCACCGTCTCCCAGGGCGACAGCACCGCCCATGTCCTCGATGTGCTGGATGCGCTGGGAATCGACGCCATGGTGACTTTGGGCGGCGACGGGACCTTGCGCTTCTCCGCCCATCTTGCCGCACAGGGCATGTCGGTCATCTCGGTTCCGAAGACGATGGACAATGACGTGTTCGGCACCGACTATTGCATCGGCTTTTCCACCGCCGTCAGCCGCTCGGTCGAGGCGATCAACGCACTTCGCACCACCGTGGAGAGCCATGAGCGGATCGGCATCGTCGAGCTGTTCGGGCGGCGCAGCGGCGAGACCGCCTTGCTGGCCGGCTTCCTCGCCCAGGTGGATCGGACGGTCATCGCCGAAGTTCCGGCCGATCTCGACATCCTCATCCCTCTCCTCGCTGAGGACAAGGCGTCGAACCCTGCCCATTATGCGATGTGCGTGATCTCTGAAGGCGCCTCGATCAAGGGTGAGGAAGATGACGATGGCGCGCTTTCCAAATCGGCGATCGAGCGGGACGATGTCGGTGTCGGCCACCGCCTCGGTCGCGCCGTGACCGCCCGCCTCGGCAGCGGCGTCGTCAACCAGGAGCTCGCCTATCTGATGCGCGCCGGCGAGCCCGACGCGATGGACCGGATGGTCGGATTCGCCTTCGGTGGCCTCGCCGTCCAGCTTCTTGCCAAGGGGGAGAAGGCGCGCATGGTGGCTTTAAAAGACGGCAATTACTGCCATGTGCCCGTCGATACCCTGCTCCACGGGACCAAATCCGTGGACGTCTCGGGCCTCTACGATCGCGAAACCTACCGCGCCAAGCTGATGCGGGTCGAAGGCATGCCGATGTTCCTCTACTGACGCATTGCGTCGGGCGAACGGCTTTGCTAGAGGCGCGGGCCTACCGGCCGCCGGGCACGATTCCGGCGGGTTTTTCAAATGTGCGGTCGTGGCGGAACTGGTAGACGCGCAACGTTGAGGTCGTTGTGTCCGAAAGGACGTGGAAGTTCGAGTCTTCTCGACCGCACCATTTGCCTGAAATCGAACGAGCTGCAGATGCACGCTTGCTCCGAGGAGCGGGCCCGGGGGCGGAGCCGCTTGACTTGTAGGAGAATGTTGCTGATATGTTCTCACCGCTGATAGCGGGAGCGGCAATATGGACACCTCTGCGGAAGAGCAGCGACGGGCTTTCTCCGTTTGGCTTCGCACAGGGCGTTGGCCTTCGCCTCTGAGAAGCGTCGAACTTAAGTTCAACCCTTGGCATGATCCAGAAAACGGGCGGTTTACCTTTGCCGGGACGGGCCGCTATTTCGGCCGCGGAGATCATCACCCTTCCAATAGCAGTGACGGACGTCCAGGACCTGACGACAGGCGCTTTCGTGGAGGTGGCGGAAGCTTCGGCGGCGGCGGTGCAACCGGAAGCTGGGCCGTCCCTGCGGAGCGCCGGCCGCAGCCGCCGCGCGGTGCGATTCGCCAACCTGTTCGCCAATCCGCGCATCCGGGCAGACCGGCCGCCGCCACTCCGGTCAAACGGGAGACAGGTGACGGAGCGCCCGAGCTCCCGCCGGGTTGGCGGCGCGTCGTTCGTAATGGATATGAATATCTGATCGACGCCCAGCAGCGCACCCGGCGTGTCTCCGGCGCTCTGACGCTCAATGACGAGCAGCGGCGGTCGCGGACGGCGCAGGCGCAAGCGGGGGGACAGGATCGCCGGTCAAGCGACGACGGCGGACACTATATCGCGCGCCGCTTCGATGGCCCAACCGAAGCGTTCAATCACTTCGCCCAAGACTCGAGATTCAATCGCGGTCGATATCGCGCAGTCGAAGAGCAATGGGCGCGGGCGAAGCGAGCTGGCAAGCATGTCACGGTGAAGATAGTGCCGGTTTATAATGGACGATCTCTGCGGCCGGCAGCCATCAACGTCTGGTTTTGGATCGATGGTGAACAACGAAGTTTGAAGTTCCCCAACGAACGTCAGGAGGCGGACCGTGCCGAGTGATAAGACCGAGCGTCTGCTGAACAAGATCGGCCAATTGCTTGCGGAAGATACAGAATATCCGCTCGACGGGACACTGCTATACGCGGAACTGGACAGGAACTTTGTTGCACCGTCCATCTTCAAGGACCGGGGGAACCATGTCTTGTACCGAGACCCCGATTTGGACCGTCTCAGCGATGCCCTGCTCGACCTGTGGGAAGCGGAGACGCCGGACAAGCGTTGGGCGGAGATCGAATATGTGATCCGCGACGGCAGGTTCGATGTCGCGTTCACCTATCCGGAAGAGATCGACCCGGGCGAGGAGCCGATGGATCGCCGCAAGCGGGTCGTGGCGCGACATTTTGGCGATAAGCCGATCGTCTACCCTCCCCCGCCCGAGGACGACGACCAGCTCTTCGATCTTTGAGATGGTGGTTCGGCGGGCCTCCGGCCCTCGCCGCCGCTCCGTCGCCTTTTGCTTGTGAGGCTGCGGCTGCCGGCCTATCTCCTGCAAACCAATGGCCAGTAAAGCTTCCTCGCCGCTCAAGCGGACCTTCGTCACCATCGTCAAAATCGGTCTTTACGCGGGCGTAATGGCGCTCGTCGCGTTGCTCGTCGCCGTGGGCATCGCGATGAGCCAGCTGCCGAGCTACAGCGAACTGGTTCGCCGCGACGATCTCGGCCAGATGATCCGCGTCCGCGCCAATGACGGCACCGTCATCGTCTCGCTGGGGCCGAGCTTCGGCGAATGGCTGAGCTACGATGAAATTCCGCCGATCATGCGCCAGGCGATGATCGCAGTGGAAGACCGCCGCTTCGGCTCCCACCCCGGCGTCGATCCGATCGGCATCGCCCGCGCCCTCAAGGTGCGGCTCGACCGGGGCAGCTGGGTGCAGGGCGGCTCGACCATCACCCAGCAGCTCGCCCGCAACATCTTCCTCACCAACAACCGCACCTTTGGCCGCAAGGTGAAAGAGGCCATATTGGCGCTGGCGCTCGAGCAGCGCTTCACCAAGGACCAGATTCTCGAGCTCTACCTCAACCGCGTCTATTTCGGCGGCGGCGCCTACGGCATCGACGCGGCCTCCCGCCGCTTCTTCGGCCACAGCGCGACCGACCTCAGCCTCTCCGAGGCCGCGATCATCGCCGGTCTCGTCAAGGCGCCGTCCAACTATTCGCCGACCGCCGACGCCGAAGCCGCACGCGATCGCGCCGGCGTCGTCCTCGACCTGATGCTGGAGACCGGCGACATCACCCCCGCCCAGGCGGCCAGCGCCGAGCCGGCCGAGGTCAAGATCGTGCCGACCCCCAAATCCAACAGCGTCCGCTACTTCAGCGACTGGGCGCTGCCCCAGCTCGACATGATGATCGACGAGACGGTGGAGCCGATCGACGTCTGGACGACGCTCGATCTCGACATGCAGCGCGCCGCCGACGCCGCGATCAACGCCAACACGCCCGCCGGTGCGCAGGGCGCGCTGGTGGCGCTGGACCGGGGCGGCGCCGTGCGCGCCATGATCGGCGGCCGCGACTATGTCGATTCGCTCTACAACCGCGCCACCCAGGCGGTCCGCCAGCCGGGCTCCTCCTTCAAGCTGTTCGTCTATCTCACCGCGCTCGAGTCCGGCTATTCGCCCACCAGCGTGGTCGTCGACGAGCCCGTCAACATTAACGGCTGGCAGCCGCGCAACAGCAGCCGCAATTATTCGGGCCCGGTCACCCTGCGCGAGGCCTTCGCCCGGTCGATCAACACTATCGCCGCCAAGATCGGCCAGGAAGTAGGCGTGCGCAACATCGCCGACATGGCGCAGCGATTCGGCATCACCACCGACATCAACACCCATCCTTCGATGGTGCTCGGCACGTCCGACGTCCGCCTGCTCGACATGACGCGGGCTTTCGCCTCGGTGGGGCAGAAGGGGGTCGCCGTGGTGCCCTACGGCATCCGCCGCGTCACCACCGCCGACGGCGAGTTGCTCTATGAGCATCGGGTCGACGAATCGCGGGTGCTGGTGGCGCCGTGGGTCGCGGCGCAGATGACCGACCTGCTACAGGCGGCGGTGATGACCGGCACCGGCCGCGCCGCCCAGATCGGCCGGCCCGTCGCCGGCAAGACCGGCACGACCAGCTCCAACAAGGACGGTTGGTTCATCGGCTTTTCGAGCGGGATCACCACCGGTGTCTGGATGGGCAGGGACGATGCCAAGGCCCTGCCCGGCCTCCAGGGCGGCCGCGCACCCGCCCGCGCCTTCCACGATTTCATGGTGAAGGCGGTCGCGGACCGGCCGGTCCAGCCCTTCGACGTCGAGGTGACGCTCCCCGACTGGCAGGTCGAGCCGGACCAGGAGGTCTGGTTCGAGGAACCCGACGATTTCATGATGGTCGACCCCGACGGCAATCCGATCGACCCGGCGACGGGCCTGCCGCCTCTGCCGGGCCAAGGGCTGCCCGGCGGCGCCCCTGTCCCCGGGCAGCCATTGCCGCCGCCCGGCGAGCAGCTCGACCAGGATTGGTTGGACCGGGCGATAGGCCGGGACCAGACGCCGCGCGAGGCACCGCCCGCGCGTAGGCCGGACACCGCCCCGCCCAATCAGCGACCCTTACAGCCTCCGCCCGATCCGGTGGAGCCCCGCACCGTGCCGCCTCAGCCATAGCCGCGCCGGAGTCGGATCGGCCTCGAACAGCCGTTCCACCAGGGCATGGAAGTCCGGCCCATGGTTCATGTGGACGCGATGGGCGACTTCGTGCGCGACCGTCGCGCGGCGGACCCAGTCGGGCGCGAGGATTAGCCGCCAGCTGTAGCGGATCGTCCCCGATTCGGAGCAGCTTCCCCAGCGCGAGAGCGGGTCGCCGACGCCGACCCGGCTGACGGTCACGCCGGCCTTGGCGGCATAATGCCGCGTTTCGTCATCCAGAATGGCGCGCGCGTGCTGCCTCAGCCAGCGCAGCAGCCGCGGCTCGACCATATCGGCCGGCCCGCCGGTCAGGATCCGCCCATCCTCGACCCCCACGGCACGGGGATGATCCGGCTGCCAGTCGATGCGGTGGGGCACGCCGTACAGCGATAGCTCGCCTCCGGGTGCAATGGCGACGGTCGGGGGTATGTCGGCAAGGGCTGTCTCGATCCATTCCCGCTGTCCCGAAGCCCAGGCGAGCGCCCGGCGGCGGGAGACGCCGCGCGGCACGGTCAGCACCACGCCTCCGGTTCTCGGATCGACGCGCAGTCGCAGCACGCGGGCGCGCGGCGACGGCTTGACGACCAGCGTGACGCTGAGCTTGCCGGCCTCGAAGCTCAGTTCAGAGGTCACGGTCGACGAGATGATGCTCGATATCGCCCGCCTCGTCCTCGGCCACGGTCCAGCCGCGCACCGACATGCCTGCCGCGTGGACAGATTCGCGGTCGCCGCTGATCAGATAATGCCAGTCGGGGAGCGGCTTGCCCGCCGCACGAAGACGGTAGGCACAGGTCGAAGGCAGCCAGGACAACGCCCCGACTTTGTCAGCCGTCAGCCTCACGCAATCCGGCACGAAGGCCTTGCGGCCGCGATAATGGGAGCAGCGGCAGCTATGCCGGTCGAGCAGCTTGCAGGCGATATTGGTGGGATAGATCTCGCCGCTGTCGGCATCCTCGACCTTGTGCAGGCAGCATTTGCCGCAGCCGTCGCACAGTGCCTCCCACTCAGCGCGGGTGAGCGCCGCCAGCGGCTTCTCCCAGAAACGATCGCTCATTTCACCCAGCGTTTTAGCTCCTCGGCGATGGCGGCGGCTCCCTGGTCGTGCGGGATGATGGCGATCGGCTCGCCCTTGGGCCCGAACAGCATCGCGATCCGCGAATGGTTGACCAGATACTCGCTGGCGCCTTCCGTCTGCTCCTTCATATAGTAGACGCCGAAGTTCTTGGCGACGGCAGCGATCTCCTCCGGGGTGCCGGTGAGGCCGATCAGGCGGGGATGGAAGGCGGCGACATATTCCTTCAGCACCGCCGGCGTGTCGCGCTCCGGATCGACGCTGATGAAGATCGGCTGCACCTTGGCGGCGACCTCCGGATCGCTCGCCTCCAGCTGACGCAGACCCTGCCCGATCAGCTGCAGGTCGACCGGGCAGACGTCGGGGCAGTATGTGAACCCGAAATAGACGAGGCGGTAACGGCCCGCGAAATCGCTGTCGCTCACCCGCTCGCCATCCTGATTGGTGAGGGTGAAGGGGCCGCCGATCGAGGCTCCCGCGAGCGGAGGGGCTTCGCTCGCTTCGTTTGCTCCGGGGGAGCAGCCCGCGATAAGCAGCGAAAGGAGCAGCGCGAAAAGGGTCAGATAATTGCGTTCGTTCATGGCGGGAGCAGCCTTGCTTTGCTATGGCCCTGCAATCAAGCCGGGATAAGAGCAGGGAAGACAATCGTGATCCGCAGAACCATCGTCCTATTCGGGGCCGTCGCTCTCGGCCTCATGGCCGCGCCCGCCGCGGCGCAGTTCAACACGGAGAGCCATAAGTTCCTGGAAGCGGTGAAGAAGCGCGACGGCGCGACGGTGACGCAACTCGTCTCGGTCCCGGGTTCGATCGTGATCAATGCCACGGGCGGCGAATTTGGCGACGGGGCGCTGCACACCGTGGTCCGCCGCCGCGATTATGCCTGGCTGAGCTTCCTGCTCGGCAAGGGCGCCGACGCCAATATCCGCAACGATGAGGGCAACACGCCACTGGCGCTTGCCTCCCAGGTCGGCTGGGTCGAGGGCGCGCGGCTGCTGGCGAGTATCGGCGCGAAGGTCGATGCGCCCAACAGCCGGGGCGAGACCCCGCTGATCCTCGCGGTCCATCGGCGCAACCTGCCGATGGTGCGGCTGCTGCTCGAAAGCGGCGCCAATCCGAAGCACACCGACAGCATCGCCGGCTATTCCGCCCTCGATTATGCCAAGCGTGACCAACGGGCGGCCAACATTCTCCACGCGCTGGAGCAAGGTCCTTCCAAGCCGACCAAGGCAGTCGCTGGGCCGGTTCTCTAATCGAGTCCCGCCAGTCCGGGATCGAGCTGGCCGGCTAAGCGCTGGGCGGCGCGGCGCGCGAATCGCAGCGTCTCCGCCTTGCGCCGCGCACCGGCGAGCCGGCGCAGAGGCGCGTCCCTGAGCACGGCGGCGTCGTAGCGATCGGCGACGATCAGGCCCGCCACGTCGGGACCCAGCGCCTCCGCCTCGAATGGATCGAGACTGAAGCCCGGCGGCACCGCCCAGAAGAAGCGGTCGCAATAGTCGAGATAGTCCGGCCATTTCTGATCGCCGAGCAGATCCGCGCGCGATACCTTGATCTCGACGATGGTGAGCAGCCCTTTGGGACAGAGCGCCATCATGTCGGCCCGCCGCCCGTTAGGCAGCGGCACCTCGCAGATTCCGAACAGGTCCTGGCGAAAGAAGAGCCGAGCGATGCCGCGCGCAACATCCTGCGCCGCCAGCGGCTCGTCGGCTAAGCAGCGCCCGGGACTCGGAAGGGTGGCCATGCCCGACCCTAGAATGAAAAGGGAACGGATGAAAGGCGGGCAGGGTCGCGCTGTCGCTACGAGCAGGGCGAAGCAATCCAGAACGTCGCCTGCATTGCTTCGTCACTCCACTCCTCGCAATGAGGAGGCAGCGAACTAGCTTGGTTCCTTATCGATAGAAGATGTGGTTGCCGACCGAAGCGACCCTGGTGAGCCCCCGCCAGGATGGCCGGACATAGTTGGCGTGGAAGAACATCGCCGTCGAAACGGCGCTATCGGCGAGGTCCTGCTTGGCGATGTGGGCGATCGCCACCGCCTTGCGCCAGGCGCTGCTGGACGTGGGCACGGATGGGATCCGCCCGCCGCGAACGAAGGAGAATTGGTTCCTCTGCTTCACCACGCCGCAAATCGTGTCGGGGAATTTGGGTGACTCCACGCGATTGAGGATCACCTCGGCGACGGCGAGCTGGCCCTCGAGCGGCTCACCCTTGGATTCGAAATAGACAGCGCTGGCGAGGCATTCGAGCTCTTCGTTGGCGGCCTCGGCGGCGGCGTAATCGTCGACCAGCTCGTGGAGCGGCTGCGCATCGCCCATCTCGGCAACGTCGATACCGCCCCCGGCAACGGCGGCGACGGCATGAGTGGCGACAGGAGTGGAGAAATCGACGTCGTGCGCAAGACGGGCCGGGCCCTGCGGATTGGTAGCCAGCGCGCTGCCGTCAAGATCGGCCGACGCGTGATCGATATAACGTGAAGTTATCGGCGCCGATTCAATGTCCCAAGCCATGGAGGGATCGGCGAAGGCCACCGACGCGGCCAAGCTGACAAAGGCCACCGCATAAGCGGCGGCGCGAGTGATGGAGAACATTCAGCATCTGACAATGGCGGTTGGTCGATCGCCGCAATGCCTTAAACACTGGCAATGCTGATCTTCCCCCCGACTTGCGTGGCTGCCGCTTGAACTTCCAAGCGTTTGCGCAGCCCCCCGCTCCCGAGAAAAAATGCTCGGGCGGTCTGATTGTGCAGCGCAGCGCGGTCAACGAAAATCGTTCATTCCGTCGGCGAACCGTTCGCTGGATGCGATATCCAGTTCCAGAACCCACAGATCGGGATCGAATTTCCGCCGACGATCGAGGAACCTTTGAAGCTCCTCTTCGTTGCCGGCCGCCTCGCGTGCCGGATGCCAGGCATAGCGTCCGTCGGGTTGGAGGATGCGCTCCAAAATCTGCCGTTTTCTGCCGCGTTCCGCCAATATCACCAGCAGCGCGCCGGCGGTGGCGTCGCCCCTGGCCAGCACCGAGGCGAACCCGCCTTGCGATTCCGAGAGTCGGATCAGCGCCGTGACAAGGACAGAGGTCGAGAGGCGCGGCTCCATCAGCCCTGGTAGCCGGCGAGGCTGGTGAGCGGGATGTGGGAGCGCATGAAGGTGCCCGTCCCCCTCGCAGCTTCCTCTCCCGTCCCGTCGATCAATCGCGCTTCGGCGACGAAGACCCGCCGCCGCCCGCTCACCCAGCGTCCCTCGGCAACCACTTCCCCGGCCTTCAGCGGTCGGGTGAAGTTGAGGTTGAAGGCGGTGGTGAGGAGGAAACGATCCGTCACCAGGCTGTTGCACGCGTAGAAGGCCGCATCGTCCATCATCTTGAAGTAGAGCGTGCCATGGGCGGCGCCGGCGGCGTGATAGTGGCACTCGTCGACCTGGAAGCGAATGCGCGCGAAGCCTTCCTCGACTATCTCCAGCGAGGAGTCGAACAGGCCGTTGACGGGCGCCTGCCTGTAAAGGGATTCGAGCGCCCGATAATGGGCATCGGCACCGGCATGCTTCGGCTCGGCCTTAGGCCGCGTCACGGGTTTCCGCCCCCGCCAGGAGCGCGAACAGAGCGTCGCGCGACCGCGCCCCCCTTAGCTTGGCCGCCGTCGTCCGGTCCCGCAGAGTCCGGCTGACGCTGGCCAGTGCCTTCAGATGGTCGGCGCCGGCATCGACCGGTGAAAGCAGCAGGAAGACGAGGTCGACCGGCAGTTCGTCCACCGCCTGGAACTCGATCGGTGTGCTGAGGCGGGCGAAGTAGCCGAACATCCGGTCCAGCCCCTCGATCTTGCTGTGCGGGATGGCGGTTCCGCCGCCGAAGCCGGTGCTGCCGAGCCGCTCACGATCGTTCAAGGCGGCGACGATCGTCTTGGTGGGAAGGCCGGTCTGGCGGGCAGCCGCCGCCCCCAGTTGCTGGAACAGCCCCTTCTTGTTGCTTACGGTCATCGCCGCGTCGACACTGTCCGCAGCCAGAAATTGTGAGAGATCGTTCATCATGCACCGCTAGGAGCCGCCGGGGCTCCCATTTTCGATTTGGTTTGGCACGGGCGCCCCCACCCGCGGGACACTGGTCTAGTCGTGTTTCGGTTCGACCCAGCCGATCGTCCCGTCGCCGCGGCGGTAGACCATGTTGAATTTGCCGGTGCCGCTGTTGCGGAAGAGGAGGGCATTGGTGTTGCGAAGATCGAGCAGCATCACGGCGTCCGAAACACTAGCATCGGGGATGTCGACCTTGGTCTCGGCGACCACGGGTGGACTGCCGATTGGCTCCGCTTCCTCGTCCGCCGCGGCGAAGACCGTGTAGGCCGCGTCGGCCGAAATCTCGGCCAGCGCCTCGGCAACGGTCGCGCCCTGTCGGTCCTTGAGGCGGCGCGTGTAGCGACGCAACTGCTTGTCGATCCGCTCCGCGGCCTGGTCGAAGGCGGGATGCGCGGCGGCCGCCTGGCCGGAGCCCTTGAGGATCACGCCCTGCATCACATGCGCGACGATGTCGCAGGTAAAGGCATTGTCGTGCGGGCCCTTGCCGAACGTCACGGTGGCTGACATCGCCCGTTCGAAATATTTGTCGACCATGGCGCTCAGCCGTTCGCGGACATGCTGCTTGAGAGCCTCGCCGGTATCGACCTGATGACCAGAGACCCGGATTTCCATCATACTCTCCAGTTCTAATTTTGGGCTGCCGGATAGGCCGCCCGTCGGCTTCCCGTCAACCGCGCCCCTCCACCCGATTCCATATGGGGTCGACGAGCCCGGCTACAAATGCGGCATGCCGCGCGAGCTCCTCATCCGACGGCGCGTGCGGCCGCGGCGGGCGGATCTTGACGATGATTGGAGCGAGGCCGCCCTGCGCCGCCGGCGCGTCCGCGCGGGAGGCGGTTTCGGTTTCGACCGGAAGGGTGAAGCCGATCTGCCGCCCGCCGGTGAGTTCGACATAGACTTGAGCCAGAAGCTGGGCATCGATGAGCGCGCCGTGCTTGATGCGAAGGCTGCGATCGACACCGTAGCGGGTGCAGAGCGCGTCGAGACTGTGCTTGGCGCCCGGATGCCGCTGCCGTGCCAACACCAGCGTATCGACCATCCGCGTCATGCAGATGAGCGAGCGGCCGCAGACACCGAGCTCATGATTCAGGAAGCCGAAATCGAAGCTGGCGTTATGGGCCACCAGCGGACTGTCGCCGACAAATTCGAGCAGATCCTCGCACAGGTCGGAAAAGCCAGGCTTGTCGGCGAGGAAGGCGTCGCTGAGGCCGTGGACCGCCTGCGCTTCGCTCGGCATTGAGCGGCCTGGATTAAAGTAGGCGTGGAAGGTGCGGCCGGTCTCGACCCGGTTCACGAGCTCCACACAGCCGATCTCGACCATGCGGTCGCCAGCGAGCGGGTTGAGGCCCGTCGTCTCGGTATCAAACACGATTTCGCGCATGGCTTCCTTATCCGACGGACGGGCGTGTGAGACAAGCGATGATCGCGCGCACCTGAGTGCGAGTCTCGTCGAACGAGCCGCCGGTCTCGATCACGAAGTCGGCCCGCGCGCGCTTTTCCGCGTCCGGCGTCTGCAGGGCTAGAATCGCGTCCAGTCTCTCTTCGGTCATGCCGGGGCGGGCGAGCACGCGGACCCGTTGGATTTCGGCGGGAGCGGACACGACGACGATTTTGTCGACGGACCTCCAGCCGCCCTTTTCGAACAGCAGAGGGATATCGAGGACGACAAGCGGCGCCTCGGCATGGGCAGCGAGGAATGCCTCCTTTTCCTGGGCGACCGCCGGGTGAACCAGCGCCTCCAGGCGCCTGAGCTGCGCCGGCTCCCCCAGCACCGCTTCGGCCAGTGCCGTGCGATTGACCCCGCCACTGCCGGTTGTGCCGGGGAAATGCGCCTCGACCTCGGCCACCAGCGCCCCTTCCGGACCCTGTAGCCGATGCACCACGGCGTCCGCATCGAACAGCGGCACGCCCTCTTCGGCGAACATCGCGCCGACCGTCGACTTGCCCATGCCGATAGAGCCGGTGAGACCAAGGACGATCATCGCGTCAGCCGCTCGCGAAGCTCGGCGTCGTGCTCGCGCGGGGCGGGCGCGCCGAAGAACAGCTCGAAGGCTGGCGCCGCCTGGCCGATCAGCATCGGGAGCCCGTTGACGGTGTGCAGTCCGATATTCCTCGCCTTGGACAGCAGCTCGGTCTCCGGCGGCGCATAAAGAGTGTCGAATATAGTCGCATCAGGATCAGCCCCAGCGAGCCCATTGATGACGTCTGCCACCATGGGCGGCTTGCCAGTCATTCCGAGGGGCGTCGCGTTGACGATGATCGACGCGTTGCCGAAAGCGGCCCGGGCGTCGTCCATGCCGATCACTTCGAACACACCATCGAATCCCTCGACAAGCTTTGCCGCCTTTTCGACGTTACGCGCCAGGATGCGCACCCGCGCCACCGGCTTTCCTTGAAAATGGCAGAGAACAGACCGCGCCGCCCCGCCCGATCCGATCAGGCAAACGATCGCTCCGTCGAGCTTGGTATTCCGCAGCGCTTCCGCCACGCCCAACATGTCGGTGTTGGTGCCGTACAGGCAGGCCATCGGTGTCCGCACGATGCAGTTGACGGCGCCGACGAAGCGGCAGAGCCCGGCCGGCGAACCCACAAGATCGGCCGCGACCTCCTTGAGGGGTGCCGTGACGTTGCAACCGCGCCACCAAATGTCGGTGCGCCTTCCCTCGAGATAGTCGGATAGCTCAGTCGGACGAATGCGGGTCGCGCGATACTCGCCTTCAATCCCGAGCTTCTCGAGCCAGAAATTGTGGATCAGCGGTGACAGGCTGTGATCGATCGGATCACCGATCACCTCGGCATAGGGGACGCCCATCAGCCTTCCCCTTTTAGTCCGATCATGACCCCAGGATACCCCGACTCCTCAGATAATCGAGCAGCGGCAGCAGTGGCATGCCCAGGATGGTGAAATAATTGCCTTCCATCCACTCGAACAGCTGCACGCCGCGCCCTTCGATCTGGTACCCGCCGACGCTGTTGCGGATATTGTCGAACTCGAGATCGAGATAATCGTCGATGAATTCGTCGCTGAGCGGGCGCATCGTCAGGCGCGCCGTATCGACCTGCCGCCAGACGATCTTGCCATTTTCCGCCGCCACCACGGCCGAGTGAAGGAAGTGGCTCTTGCCGCGAAGCATCTTCAGCTGCGAACGCGCATCCGCCCGGGACGCCGGCTTGTCGAGCATACCAAAATCGCCGAACTCGAGCGTCTGGTCGGAGCCGAGGACCAGCGCCTTGGGCGCCTCGATGCTGAGCGCTTTCATCTCGGCCAGCCCCTTGGCGATGGCATGAGCGGCGAGCCCGTCGCTCTTCAGCTCGGCCTTGGCCCTTTCCTCATTGACGAGCGCCGAGCGCGCTTCGAACCGCACACCGGCGGATTCCAGCATGTTCCGGCGCGTCTCGCTCAAGGAGGCGAGGATCACTTTCATGTCTGACTATACTCCCGCTGCTCGCACAGTTTCACAATCGCAAAGGCGGTTTCCTCGATGGACCGGCGCGTGACGTCTATTACCGGCCAACCACTATCCGCGAAAATCCGCCGCGCAAAGGCGAGCTCTGCATTGACCGCGTCGAGATCGACATAATCCGTCTCGGCCGCCTGGTTCAACGAAAGCAGCCGGTTGCGGCGGATCTGGATCAGCCGGTCCGTGCCGGCCGTCAAACCCACGATCAGCGGGTGCTTGAGCCCGAAGAGCGACGGCGGCGGCGGCGATTCCGGCACGAGCGGTATGTTGGCGACCTTGTAGCCGCGATTGGCGAGATAGATTGAGGTCGGCGTCTTCGACGTACGGGAGACGCCTGCCAGGACGATGTCGGCCTCCTCCCAATTCTCGACGCCGAGCCCGTCGTCATGGGCGATGCTGAACTGAATGGCGTCGACGCGGGCGAAATAGGCGGCGTCGAGCGCGTGCTGCCGACCAGGCCTCGCCTTGGCCTGCTGCCCCAGGACCGCCGATAGCGCGTCGATCACCGGGTCCAGCGCCGAGACGGCATGAATCCCCCGCCGCCGGCACTGGCGTTCGAGCTCGCGGCGGATGTTGCTGTTGACCAGAGTATAAAGGACGAGCCCCGGCCGCCGCTCGACATCGTCGAGCACCCGGTCGAGATGGCCTTCGGATCGAACCATCGGCCAGAAATGGCGAAGCACGTCGACGCCGTCGAACTGAGCGAGGCAGGCCTTCGCGACTACCTCGAGCGTTTCGCCGGTCGAATCCGACAGAAGATGGAGATGGAGCTGACTCATGTCGGAATGCCTTCAGCCACCAACCGTTTAGAAACGACCCTATAGCCCTGTGGAAAAACTTGGGGAAAGCGCTAGCGGAAGCCTTGGGATGCTTTCAAGAAATGCTTTGATCCCCATCATCCGGATTCCGCCCACAGTTTTACGAAGAGCGGAAAAGTTCCGTGATTTCCCTGTGGATAGCGGGGATAAGGAACGCGAATCCGCGAGGGTCGGCGGGGCGACAGGAGTCAAGCTGTTTGCAAAATCGGTGGGAAGCAATAAACCCCAGCTTCCCTCGCCCAACAACCTTCATCAGACTCTTCTATTAGAGTCTCTATAGATTAAGAGCGGGAGCCGATCGCCTTCTCATGTCCGGTTCGACCAAACCCCTCCTCACGGTCCTAAATGGCAGAAATACTGGGAAAAAGCCGATTTGGCTGATGCGCCAGGCCGGCCGGTACCTCCCTGAGTACCGCGCGCTTAGAGCCGAGAAGGGTGGGTTCCTGGAACTCGTCTACGACAGCGACGCCGCGGCCGAGGTGACGCTTCAGCCGATCCGCCGGTTCGGCTTCGACGGGGCCATTTTATTCTCCGATATCCTGATCGTGCCCTATGCGTTGGGCCAGGACCTGCGTTTCGAGGCCGGCGAGGGGCCGCGCCTGTCGCCGCCGTTGGTCGACGCCTCGCTTGCCGCGTTCGAGGCCGTGCCGGGCCGCCTGGAGCCGGTTTACAGGACTGTGGAGAAAGTGAAGGCGGTCCTCCCCGCCGAGACCACATTCCTGGGCTTTGCGGGCAGCCCCTGGACCGTGGCGACCTATATGGTGGCCGGTCAGGGCAGCCGGGAACAGGCCGAAGCCAGGCGCTATGCTTATCGTGACCCCGAAGCCTTCGCCGCCATCATTGACGCGGTGGCGGATATGACGGTCGATTATCTGTCGGGACAGGTGAATGCCGGCGTCGAAGCCGTGCAGCTTTTCGACAGCTGGGCCGGCAGCCTCTCGCCCGACCAGTTCGAGCAATGGGTGATCGCGCCCACCGCCCGCATCGTGTCGGATTTCAAGAAACGCCACCCTGAGGTGCCGGTGATCGGCTTTCCGAAGGGCGCGGGCGGAAAGATCGCGGGCTATGCGCGCGAGACCGGCGTGGATGTGATCGGCCTCGACGAGACGGTGGATCCCGAATGGGCGGCGCGGAGCCTGCCCGCCGGTCTTCCGGTCCAGGGCAACCTTGATCCGCTGGCGCTGATCGCCGGCGGCAAATCGCTTGAAAAGGCGGTGCGGCGTATCATATCAGCGTTCGAAGACCGTCCGCACATCTTCAACCTGGGGCATGGCATCCTGCCGGACACACCGATCGCGCACGTGGAAAAGCTGCTCGAATTGGTCCGCCAATGAACGGCTCCCTCGATCTTGGGACAGCTCTCGATTTGACCTATCTCTGGATCAAGGCCGCTCACATCATCTTCGTGATCTTCTGGATCGCGGGCATGTTCATGCTGCCGCGCTTCTATATCTACCATCAGGAATCGACGCCCGGCTCGGTTGAGGAGCAGCGCTGGATCGAGCGCGAGAAGAAGCTCAGGAACATCATCATCACGCCGTCGATCGTCCTGGTGTGGGTGCTCGGCCTTACCCTCGCCTACATCACCGAGGCTTGGACGCAGGGCTGGTTCCACGCCAAGTTCGCGCTGGTCTTCCTGCTGTCGGGCTATCATGGCTACATGGTCGGCTACGGCAAGAAGCTGGCGAAGGGCGAGCGCAAGGCCAGCGGCAAGGCGTTGCGCATCATGAACGAAGTGCCCGGCATCGCCACCGCGATTATCGTCATCCTCGTCGTCGTGCGGCCGTTTTGATCGTTGCCGTGCAGCGAACCAAAAGCTGCTTTTCCGTCCGCTTGACTTGATTTAGGGTGGAGCCTAACGCCGCCCCAAGTCGTTGGCCTGCCGTCCGCGCAGACACTCCCACCTAAAGCCGTTCCTCCGAGCTTTGAACGACCGACTCTAGATTTTCCGAGAAACCTATGCATCTCAAAGACTTGAAGCAAAAGACCCCGGCCGAGCTGGTCGCCATGGCCGAAGAGCTCGGCGTCGAGGGCGCGTCCACGCTCCGCAAGCAGGAGCTCATGTTCTCCATTTTGAAGGTCCAGGCCGAGAAGGGCCAGGAAATCATGGGCATGGGCACGATCGAGGTGCTGCCAGACGGCTTCGGCTTCCTGCGCAGCCCTGACGCCAACTATCTGGCCGGTCCGGACGACATCTATGTGTCGCCGAACCAGGTCCGCAAATTCGGCCTTCGCACCGGCGACACCGTGGAAGGCGAGATCCGCGGCCCCAAGGACGGGGAGCGTTATTTCGCGCTCGTCCGCCTCACTCAGGTCAATTACGATGACCCGGAGGCAGTTCGCCACCGCGTCAATTTCGACAATCTGACGCCGCTCTATCCCGACGAGAAGCTGACGCTCGACAGCGCCGACCCCACGGTTAAGGACAAGTCCGCCCGCGTCATCGACATCGTCTCGCCCCAAGGCAAGGGCCAGCGCGCGCTGATCGTCGCGCCGCCGCGCGTCGGCAAGACGGTGCTCCTGCAGAATATCGCCAAGGCGATCACCGACAACCATCCGGAAGTCTATCTCCTGGTCCTGCTTATCGACGAGCGGCCGGAAGAAGTGACCGACATGCAGCGCTCGGTGCAGGGCGAGGTCATCTCCTCGACATTCGACGAGCCCGCCAGCCGCCACGTCCAGGTCGCCGAGATGGTGATCGAGAAGGCCAAGCGCCTCGTCGAGCACAAGAAGGACGTCGTCATCCTCCTCGACTCGATCACTCGCCTCGGCCGCGCCTACAATACGGTGGTGCCGAGCTCCGGCAAGGTGCTGACCGGCGGCGTCGACGCCAATGCCCTGCAGCGGCCGAAGCGCTTCTTCGGCGCCGCGCGCAATATCGAGGAAGGCGGTTCGCTCTCGATCATCGCGACCGCGCTCATCGATACCGGCTCCAAGATGGACGAGGTCATCTTCGAGGAGTTCAAGGGTACCGGCAACTCCGAGATCGTGCTCGACCGCAAGGTCGCCGACAAGCGCATCTTCCCGGCACTCGACGTCGGTAAGTCCGGCACCCGCAAGGAAGAGCTGCTGGTCGATCCGGCCACTCTCTCCAAGATGTGGGTCCTGCGCCGCATCCTCATGCAGATGGGCACGGTCGATGCGATGCAGTTCCTGCTCGACAAGATGAAGGACGCGAAGTCCAACGAGGATTTCTTTGCTTCAATGAACCAGTAAGCGGCCGGGGGCGTTCGCCAAGACATGCTCGATATTCTTCTGAACCTCTCAGCCCTTTCGGGGGTCGATGGCCTCGGCGGCCTCTGGAACGCGATCGTCACCGATTTCTCGAATCTCGACCAGGCATCCGCCTGGGTCGCGTTCGGCCAGGTGTTGATGATCGACATCATGCTGGCCGGCGACAATGCCATCATCGTCGGCGCGCTCGCGGCTGGCCTTCCGGCGGACCAGCGCCGCAAGGTGATCCTGATCGGCATCGGCGCGGCCCTGGTGCTGCGCATCCTGTTCGCGCTGATCGTCACGCAGCTCATGCAGATCGTCGGCCTGATCTTCGCCGGCGGTATCCTGCTGCTTTGGGTCGCCTGGAAGATGTATCGCGAGCTGCACCATAGCGGCGAATCCGCCGGCTCCCCGGAGATCTCGGGCGATGAGCATGCCGGGCTGAGGCCCGCCAAGAGCTTCGCCGGCGCAGCCTGGGCCGTGGCGGTCGCCGACGTGTCGATGAGCCTCGACAATGTGCTGGCCGTGGCCGGCGCGGCGCGCGAGCACCCGGGTATCCTGGTGATCGGCCTCATCCTGTCGGTTGCCCTGATGGGCGTCGCGGCGAACATCCTCGCCAAATATATCGAGCGCTACCGCTGGATCGCCTGGATCGGCCTCGTCATCATCCTCTGGGTGGCCGGCAAGATGATCTACGACGGCTATGTCGATCCGCAGGTGGGGCTCACCACCCTGTTCGGCTGAGCTAGGAGCGGCCTCGGGTCAGGAAGAGCGAGCTCTCTTCCATCCCGCTGCGCCGCCCCGCCTCCCGAGCGGAATCCTGGATGGTGAGCTGAAAGCCGGTCACGATCACGTCGCCCTTTTCGACGTGAAAGGCGGTTTTCATCTGCACGCTGCGGTCGAAGCCGGGCTCCGGCGGGCCCAGCGCCTCTTCGGCATTCTCCGCCAGGAGCGCCCGAACATCCTCCAGGTCATAGTCGACCGTGGTCACCTTGCTGGTCCTGACGGAACGAGTCATCAGCCAAATCCTTCGCCTGCCGAGACGAAACGACAAGGATAACGCTCGGGAAGGCAAATAGGGAGTCCCGCCGGCGTCGCGGCGATCCGGACATCAGGGGATGAGGATGGTAGAGCCCGTTGTCCGGCGAGCCTCGAGGTCGCGATGCGCCGCGGCGGCCTCACTCAAGGGATAGCGGGCGCCGATCCTGACGGGCACATGACCGGCGGCGATCATCTCGAACAGGCGCCGCGCCGAGGCCCGCATCTCTTCCGGTGTGGAGACATAGTCGGCGAGGGTCGGACGCGTGACGAATATCGAGCCGGCCCGGGTGAGATCCAGCGCGCGGAACGGCGGGACCGGCCCCGATGCATTGCCATAAGTGACGAGCAGGCCCCGCCTCGTGACCGAGGCCAGCGAGGCGGGCCAGCTTGCTGCGCCGACGCCGTCGAACACGACGGCCACGCCCTCGCCGTTCGTCAGCGACCGCACCTCGGAAGCCAGCGTGTCCATCGGGCCGGACAGCGCATGATCGGCGCCAAGCTCGCGCGCCGTCTCCGCCTTCTCGGCGCTGCCGGCATGGGCGATGACCAAGGCGCCGATTGCCTTCAGCCAGGGAACGAGGATCGATCCGACACCGCCCGCCGCGGCGTGGACGAGGACGGCATCGCCGGCCTTTACCCTGGCGCAGCGTTCGATGAGGAATTCGGCCGTGCAGCCTTTCAGCATGATGGCGGCGGCCGTGTCGCAGCTGATCGACTCCGGCAGTTTGATCGCCCGATCGGCGCGAATGACGCGGTGCGTCGCATAGGCGCCCAAGGGACCGGAGAAACTGCCGACCCGATCGCCTATGCTGAAATCTCGAACCCCCTCGCCGACAGCCTCGACGATGCCCGCGCCTTCATTGCCGAGGCCGGACGGCAGCGGCACTTCGTAGAGGCCGGAGCGGTGATAGGTGTCGATGAAGTTGAGGCCGATCGCCTCCTGCCGAACCAGTATCTCACCGGACGCTGGGCTGAGGTCCCCAAGCGGTTCGCGGACGATGACGTCAGGTCCGCCGGTCTCGCGGATGAGGAGCCGATAGCGGTCGCTCATGCGAGATGCCGGGCGAAGAATTCCTCCGTCCTCTGGTCCGCCAGCCTGGCGGCTTCCTCACTGCGACGCTTGCCCATCTCGGCGGCGAAGCCGTGATCCTCGCCCGGATAGTCGTGCAGCGTGACTTTCGGGTGGTCGTCGAGCCCCTCGTGCATCTTACGCTGGGTGGCCTGATCGACGAAATGGTCGGCCCCGGCGATGTGGAGCATCAGCGGACGCGAGATCGCGTTCTTCTCGCGGAGGAGATTGTCGATGCCGACGCCATAATAGCCGACGCTGGCGTCGATGTCGGTGCGGGCTGACGTCATGAAGGCAAGCCGGCCGCCCAGGCAGTAGCCGACGCAGCCCACTTTTCCGTTTTCTGGCAAGTGCTTACGGGATTCTCGGATGGTGGCCTCGATATCGCGAATGCCCTGATCCTGGTTGAACTTGCCCATGAGGTCCAGCGCCTCTTTGAACTCGCTCTCGACATCCGGGTCGAGCTCGACCCCGGGCCGGAGCCGCCAGAAAAGGTCGGGCGCGAGGGCGAGATAGCCGAGGCTCGCCCAATGATCGCATTTGCGGCGAATGCCCTCGTTAACGCCGAAAATCTCCTGGATGACGATGATGGCGGCGCGTGGCGCTCCGGAGGGCTGGGCCTTATAGGCTTGAAAGCGGTCCTCCCCCCCCAGCGTTTCGATGTCGATCATGGCCATCGGCGTCCTCCTTCTTGCGTAAGGGCGGAGACTATACACATAAGGCGCGGCCTGCGGACAATGGCCCAAGGAGACTAGTCCCATGAAAGTCACGGTCGACGTCGATTGCACGCCGGAAGAAGCGCGCCGGTTCCTCGGCTTGCCGGACCTGACGCCGGTCCATGACGCTTATGTCGAGACAATGCGCAAGATGATGGCGGATGGGATCACAGCCGATTCGATGACCGATATGATGAAGAGTTGGGGGCCGATGAGCGAAGCAGGGCTCGGCTTTTGGAAGCAGATGTTCGAGCAGGCGAGCGGCAAGAAGTGAGCGCCGACCGCGGCGCCACCATCTACGCCCTATCATCCGGAACGCCGCCCGCCGCCATTGCCGTCATCAGGGTCAGCGGCCCCCGCGCCGATGCCGCGGTGGAAGCGCTGGCCGGGCGCCTGCCTGAGGCGCGGCGGCCGAGCTTGGCGGTGCTTCGCCGCCCCGGTGGTGGCGATGTGCTCGATCGCGCCCTCGTCCTGCGGTTTCCGGGGCCGACCAGCTCGACGGGCGAGGATCTGGCCGAATTTCATGTTCACGGCGGCCGCTCCGTCGTCGCCGCGGTGCTGGCCGCCTTGGCGCAGGTCGGCGGGCTGAGACCGGCCGAGCCCGGCGAGTTCACCCGCCGCGCCTTCGAGAACGGCCGCATCGACCTCTCCGAAGCCGAGGGTCTCGCCGACCTGTTGATGGCCGAGACCGAGGCGCAGCGCCGGATGGCGCTTCAGCTCGCCGGCGGCGCCTTGAGCCGCCGGGTCGAGGATTGGCAGCGAACACTGCTGGCACTGAGCGCCCAACTGGAGGCGGTGTTCGACTTCGCCGACGAGGCCGATGTCGGCTCCGATCTCCCGTCGGGCTGGA
Source organism: Sphingosinicella humi (assembly GCF_003129465.1). NCBI lineage: Bacteria > Pseudomonadati > Pseudomonadota > Alphaproteobacteria > Sphingomonadales > Sphingomicrobiaceae > Allosphingosinicella > Allosphingosinicella humi. Next base: position 1,261,743 of record NZ_QFFF01000001.1, on the reverse strand, counting down.
GCGAGTCCCTGAGGGCCTTGGCTACCGAAGTGGGGGCGGCGCTGGCAAGGCCGTCGATCGAACGGCTGCGCGATGGCGTCCGAACCGTCATCGCGGGTCCGCCCAACGCGGGTAAATCAAGCCTTCTCAATGTGTTGGTTGGGCGAGAGGCGGCGATCACGTCGGCCATACCGGGGACGACTCGGGATCTGGTGGAAGCGCCGACGGCGATCGGCGGCGCGCCCTTTCTGTTGATCGACACGGCGGGGCTGCGGGAAACCGGCGACGTGATCGAGACGATCGGCGTCGAGCGTGCCCGCGCCAGCCTCGAAGCCGCCGACATCATCCTCTGGCTGGGCGATCCGGAGGCCTCCCCCGATCCGGGGCGCTCGATCCGCGTCCAGTCCAAGGCCGACATAAACGACGCCGATCCAAAAGCCGACTGCCGCGTGTCGGTCGTGACCGGGGCCGGGATCGACGACCTGATTGCCTTGCTCCGCGAGCGCTCGGCCGGGCTTCTTCCGCGCGAGGGCGAGCTGGCGATCAACGCCCGCCACCAGGCGATTCTGCGCGACGTGCTTGAGCATCTTCGGGAGGCTCAATCGCCGCATGATCCGATTCTCGCCGCAGAGTCGCTCCGGGTGGCGCGGGGATCGCTCGATCGGATCACCGGCCGCGCTGGAGTCGAGGACATGCTGGACGCGCTGTTCGGGACCTTCTGCATTGGTAAATAAACTGTTCCACGTGGAACAGCGGCGGTCATGACAAATTGCGGCGCTTCCGCTAACAGCCCACGCCATGCCCAGCAGCTTTGACATCATCGTCGTTGGCGGAGGCCATGCCGGCACCGAAGCCGCCGCCGCCGCGGCGCGGATGGGCGCGTCGGTAGCGCTGGTCAGCTTCTCGCACGAGGCGATCGGCGCCATGTCCTGCAATCCGGCGATTGGCGGTCTCGGCAAGGGGCACCTGGTCCGCGAGGTCGATGCCTTCGACGGCCTGATCGCACGCGCGGCCGACCATGCCGCGATCCACTATAGGATGCTGAACGCCAGCAAAGGCGCTGCAGTGCGCGGCCCGCGCGTCCAGGCCGACCGGCGACGCTACAAGGCCGCGATCCAGCGGCTCTTGGCGGTGCAGGAGAATCTCACCATCGTCGAAGGCGAGGCGACCGCGCTCCTGATTGACGAGGCAGGGTCGCGCCGGGTGGCCGGCTTGGTGCTGGGCGATGGCCGCGAGGTGCGCTCCGCGGCCGTCATCCTGGCCACGGGAACCTTCCTCGGCGGCAAGCTGCATTTCGGCATGAACCAATGCGCCGGCGGGCGGGTCGGTGAACGCGCGGCCACGGCGCTGGCGGACCAGCTCCGCGCGCTCGACCTGCCGTTGGCGCGTCTCAAGACGGGGACGCCGCCAAGGCTCGACGGCCGCACCATCGATTGGGCTAGCTTGGAGCGGCAGCCCTCGGACGATGAGCGCTGGACACTTTCATCGATGAGTGATGGTCGGCCGGCTCCACAGCTCTTTTGCGCGATCACGCGTACCAACCGCCGGACGCACGAGATCATCCGCGCCAACCTCGACCGCTCGCCGCTGTTTGCGGGAGAGATCACCGGCGTGGGCCCTCGGTACTGTCCATCGATCGAGGACAAGGTTCACCGCTTTGCCGACCGCGAGAGTCACCAGGTTTTCCTCGAGCCCGAGGGTCTGGACGATCCCCTGATTTATCCGAACGGCATTTCGACCTCCCTCCCCGTCGACGTGCAGAAGATATTGGTGCGGTCCATGCCGGGGCTCGAGCGGGCCGAGATCGCGCAGCCTGGCTACGCCGTCGAATATGATTATATCGACCCCCGCATCCTCACGCCGACTTTGGCGGTCCGTCCGGACTGGATCGAGGGACTTTATCTCGCCGGCCAGATCAATGGCACGACCGGTTATGAGGAGGCGGCGGCGCAGGGGCTTGTCGCGGGGGTCAATGCCGCTGCAGCGGTGGCGGGACAGGCCCCGGTGCTGTTCGATCGCAGCGAAAGCTATATCGGCGTTATGGTGGACGATCTTGTGCTGCAGGGGGTCACGGAACCCTATCGCATGCTCACCGCCCGCGCGGAATATCGACTGCGCCTGCGCGCCGACAATGCCGACGCCCGTCTCACCCCGCAGGCGATTGCCGCCGGTTGCGTCTCCGCCGAGCGACGCCGCGCCTTTGCCGAGTCCCGGGAGCGGCGCGCGGCCGTCGAAGCGCATCTGGCCCCGCACTTCAGCGGGCGCCAACTCAACGACGGCGGCGTCGCGGTCCGGGACGACGGCGTCAAGCGGAGCCTGGCGGAATGGCTCCGCTTTCCCGAGCTGGATCGCGACGGCCTGATTCGAGTCGCCCCTGCCCTCGCCCCTTGCGATTCGGCTGCGCTCGACGAAGCCATTCAGGATCATCGCTACGCTCCCTATGTCGCGCGGCAGCAGGCGGAGATCGCCAAGCTACGAGCGGACGAGGCCGTCCGCATTCCCGAGGATTTCGATTATCGCAGCGTTCCCGGCCTCTCGACCGAAATGGTGGAACGTCTTTCGACGACGCGGCCGCCCAGCCTGGGCGCGGCCAGTCGCGTGCGGGGCGTGACTCCCGCGGCCTTGGCTGCGATTCTCGTGCACGCCCGACGCAAGGCCGCCTGATGAACGAGGGGGAGGCGCGGCAGTGGCTGGTCGACCATTGCGATGTTTCACGTGAAACACTGGGCCGGCTGCAAGAATTTGTTAACTTTTTGAAAGACGAGAACGAACGCCAGAATCTCGTCTCACGCACCAGTCTCGACCATGTCTGGGAGCGGCATATCGTTGATTCGGCGCAACTCCTCCGGCTCGCGCCAGACTGTGCCGACTCTCGATGGCTGGATCTCGGCACGGGCGCGGGTTTTCCAGGACTGATCGTGGCGCTGCTCCATCATGGCCCAGTGACGATGGTCGAAGAGCGCAAAAAGCGGGTGGAGTTTCTGCACCAAGCCACGGCGGTGCTGGGTATCGCCGGGCGCTGCGAGATCGAGCCGGTCAAGGTCGAGCGGATGGAAGCTCGGACGTTCGACGTGATCAGCGCCCGCGCCTTTGCGCCGCTCGACAAATTATTGGCTCTCGGGGAGCGATTCGCCACGCCTGAGACACGCTGGGTCCTTCCCAAGGGCCGAAATGCGCAGTCGGAACTGGAAGCGGCCGAATCTTCATGGCAGGGTGCGTTCCGGATCGAACCCAGTATCACCGACGCTGAGGCCGGAATCATCGTCGCGGAGCAGGTTCGTCGTCGGGGCAAGGGGAAGCGCGCGCGATGATAAGAATTGCAGTGGCCAACCAGAAGGGGGGCGTCGGCAAGACCACGACCGCCATCAATCTCGCGACAGCCCTGGCGGCAACCGGTTGGAAGGTGCTGCTCGTCGATCTGGATCCACAGGGCAATGCGTCGACGGGGCTCGGCGTCGACCATGCCCATCGCGAGCGATCGAGCTACGAGCTGCTGAGGGGCGATTGCGCGCTGGAAGAGGCGGTGACGACGACTCGCGTGCCCCGGCTCGATCTGGTACCGGCCACGGTCGATCTATCCGGTGCGGAGATCGAGCTCATCGACTATCAGCGGCGGACCCACCGGCTCGAGGAGGCGCTCGACGGCGCGCCGCCGGGCCGCTGGGACATCTGCCTCATCGATTGCCCGCCCTCGCTCGGCTTGCTCACCGTCAACGCGCTCGTCGCTTCGCACTCCATTCTCGTGCCGCTCCAGGCAGAATTCTTTGCGCTGGAAGGGCTTAGCCAGCTTTTGAAGACGGTGGAGCGGGTCCGCTCGGGCTTCAACCGGGGGCTTTCCATCCTCGGCGTGGCGCTCACCATGTACGACCGCCGCAACAATCTCTCCTCCCAGGTTGCCGACGATGTCCGCGCCGTTCTGGGCAAGGTGGTGTTCGAGACGGTCATCCCGCGCAATGTGCGCTTGTCCGAAGCACCGAGCCACGGCCTCCCCGCGCTCATCTACGACCATCGCTGTCCGGGATCGGAAGCCTATATGTCCCTCGCCCGCGAGCTGATCGGCCGCCTGCCCAAGCCGGCGGAGGCCGCATGAACGACGAAGCTCCCCTCCGCAAGCGCCACACCGGGCTCGGCCGCGGCCTCTCGTCGCTCCTGGGCGAGGTCGAACAGGAAGCGTCGGTATCTGGTGCCAGCCCACGCGGCGGCATCCAGATGCTGCCCGTGGCCGCCATTGCCCCTCACCCCGATCAGCCGCGGCGCCATTTCGACGAGGAGGCGCTGGCGGAGCTGGGGGAATCGATCCGATCCCGCGGGCTGATCCAGCCGATCGTCGTTCGGCCGCTGGGCGATGGCTATCAGATTGTCGCCGGCGAGCGGCGCTGGCGGGCGGCCCAGAAGGCGCGGCTGCACGAAGTCCCGGCGGTGGTGCGCGATTTCGACGATGTCGAGACCCTTGAAGTCGCGATCGTCGAGAATATCCAGCGTCAGGACCTCAACGCGATCGAGGAGGCCGAGGCTTATAAGCGGCTGATCGACGAGTTCGGCCATACCCAGGAAGCGCTTGGCCGGCTCGTCCACAAGTCACGCAGTCACGTGGCTAACCTATTGAGATTGCTCGATCTTCCCCAGAAGGTCCGAGCCTATGTCGCCTCCGGCGAGCTGAGTATGGGCCACGCCCGAGCGCTCATTCCAGCAGACGATCCGGAAAGCCTCGCGCTGGAGGTGATCAACCGCGATCTCTCGGTGCGCGAAACGGAGAAGCTCGTCAGGGCGGACAAGCCCCGCAAGGCGCGCCTCGGCAAGATGGAGTTCAAGGGCGCCAGCGCCGACATCGAGGCGTTGGAGCGGCAACTGGGCGACATGCTCGGCCTTAAGGTCAAGATCAGCCACCGGCCCGACGGCGGCACCGTCGCGCTCGGCTACTCCTCGCTCGATCAGCTCGACATGATCTGCCAGCGCCTCAGCGGCGAGAAGATATAGGGCACTCGCGGGTTTAGCGCAGCCGAGCGGCCTGCCGGCAAATCGCGAACAGCTCCTCGTCGGCGGCTATCGGTCCGAGCCCGCCCGAGGCCTTCACTTGCCGCTCCGCGTCCAGCAGGCGGGTCATGCCCTTGGCGATCAGGTCCGATCGCCAGCGCGACAGCTGCGCCGCGACCGCGTCCCTTTCCTTCCAGAATATGGCTTTGCCTTGCGATCCCATCACGGCCGCGACGCTGTTGCCGCGCTCGACCTCGGCGCGGAGCCGGGCCAGCAGCGTCATTCGCCGCAGCACCGCGCGGATCAGCGATATGCCTTCCACCCCTTCGCTCTTCAGCCGCAGCAACTCGGCCTGCAGAGTCGCCGCATCGCCGCCGCTGACGCTGTCGACGAGGCGGCTCAGATCGCCCCCTTCCCCCGCGGCGCCCACGGCGTCGATTGCGTCGTGATCGAGCGGCTGTGGCCGCTCCGGCGCGGCGTCGAGGTAGAGGGCGAACTTGGCCAGCTCCTGGGCGATGAGCGCCCGGTTGCCGCCGGTCCCCTCGGCGATCCGCCGCGCCACGTCCGGCCGGGCGGTGAGGCCCTGCTCGCGCCCCATCTCGATCACCAGCCGATCTGCATCGCGACCCTCGGGCGCGTAGCTGGCGAAGGCGAGCGCCGATCGTTGCGCCAGCGCCAGCTTCAGCAGCTTCGACGACGGCTTGAGCGCTCCCGCGACGATGACGACCGGATTGCCCGCCGTTGGCGCCTCGATCAGCGCCTCCACGGCGGCGAGCACTTCGTCCCCGGTTGCCTCCACGACGATGTAGCGGGCGCCGCCGAACAGGGAGATGGCGGCCGCTTCGTCCGCCAGCCTCGCCGGATCCGCCTTGAGTTCAGCGCCGCTGAGGTCGATGCGTTCCGCCTCTTCGCCCATTGCCGCCGCGAGGCGCTTCGCCAATGCTCGGGAGCCCGCCTCATCCGGCCCGTGCAGCAGGAACAGGCGTGTTTCGGCGGTCGGCGCCTTCAGCGCCCGCTCGATCTCCGCTTTGTTGGCCTTCACTGCCCCTCGCCGGTGCGCGCCACGTAGAGGCCGATGCGGGAGACGATCTGGTCGGCAACTTGTTCGGACAGACGCTCGAGCGCCGTCTGCTCGGCGGCGACGGTCGCATATTCCGAGCCGACGACGTCGACCCCGGCGTCCGATCCGGCGGTGGCGTCGACCAGCACCGTACCCAGCGAGGCATCGACCAGCTGGTAGCGGGCCCGCAACGTCCGCCGCTCGCGAGTCACGGCATTGTCGGCGCGGATGCCGAAGCCGGTTATGTCATCGTCGAGCTCGATCTGGAGGCGGTAGCGCGGCGTTCCCCCGTTGTGCCCCAGTCGCTCCTCGAGCGCGGTCCTGACGAGCCAGCCGGCGCGGCCCTCGATCGGCGCGACCTCGATCGAGCGCAAGGTGCTGGCAACCGCGCCGTCCCCGCCCCCGCTATAAAGCGGCCTCAGCGTGCACCCGCCAAGCAGCAGCAGAGCCAGGAGGGCGAGTCGCGTCATGCGACGAGGTTCACCAGCCGGTCGGGCACGACGATCACCTTGCGCGGCGCCTTGCCTTCGAGAACGCGCACGATCTTTTCCGAGGTGAGGGCCATTTCCTCGACTGTTTCGCGCGGTGCACCCTTGGGTGCGGTGATCGTGTCGCGAAGCTTACCGTTCACCTGGACGGCGATCGTCACCTGATCCTCGACGAGCAGGGCCGGGTTGGCTTCGGGCCAGGCCTGGTCGGCGATCAGGCCCTCGCGTCCCAGCGCGGCCCAGGCTTCCTCCGCCAGATGCGGCACCATCGGTGCGACGAGCAGCAGCAGCGTCTCGAGCGCGGCCGAGCGGGAGGCCGAGGGTGGCGCCTTCTCGATCGCGTTGGCGAGGGCGTAGATATTCGCCACGGCCTTGTTGAAGGCTAGTGATTCAATGTTGACGGCGACGCTGGCGATGGTCTGGTGGAGCTTGCGATCGAGCGCAATGTCCTCGCCGCCGCCGAGCCAGGTGGAGGAGGAGCCGCCTTCTTCGCTCATCCGCCACAGCCGCTGCACGAAGCGCCAGGCGCCCTCGATGCCGGCCTCGCTCCAGGCAAGGTCGCGTTCGGGCGGGCTGTCGGACAGCATGAACCAGCGCACGGCGTCGGCGCCATATTGTTCGACGATCGGCTCCGGATCGACGGTGTTCTTCTTCGACTTGGACATCTTCTCGATGCGCCCGGTCTCGACCGGCTGTCCGGTCTCCGTCTCGACGAGCCCACCATCCCGCTCTTCGACCTCGTCCGGGCTCAGCCAGCGGCCGTCCGCAGCCCGATAGGTCTCGTGCGTGACCATGCCCTGGGTGAAGAGGCCCTTGAACGGCTCGTCGATGTCGAGGCGGCCGATCCGCTTCAGCGCACGCGTCCAGAAGCGGGCGTAGAGGAGGTGGAGGATCGCATGCTCGACGCCGCCGATATACTGGCCGACCGGCAGCCAGCTCTCGGCCACCGCCTTGTCGAAGGGCTCATCGTCCGGCTGGCTGGCGAAACGGATGAAATACCAGCTCGAATCGACGAAGGTATCGAGCGTGTCGGTTTCCCGGCGCGCCGGGCCGCCGCAGCTCGGGCAAGAGGCCTTCGCCCAGCTCGGGTGGCGATCGAGCGGGTTGCCGGGGATGTCGAAGCTCACATCTTCGGGAAGCACGACCGGCAGCTGGTCGCGCGGCACCGGCACCGGTCCGCAGGCTTCGCAGTGGATGATCGGGATCGGCGTGCCCCAGTAGCGCTGGCGCGACACGCCCCAGTCGCGCAGGCGCCATACGGTCGTGCCCTCGCCCCAGCCCTCTTCCTCGGCGCGATGGATGACCTCCCTGATGCCGTCGGCGGCCGGAAGCCCGTCGAGAAAGCGCGAATTTACCAGCAGGCCGGGGCCGGAATAGGCCTCTTCCCCGATCGCCTCATCCGCCTCGTCGACTGTGGCAGCGACCACCCGCGTCACCGGCAGGCCATATTTGCGGGCGAAATCCAGATCGCGCTGGTCGTGAGCCGGGCAGCCGAAGACGGCGCCGGTGCCATAGTCCATCAGCACGAAATTGGCGACGTAGAGCGGCAGCCGCCACTCGGGATCGAAGGGATGCACGACGGTCGCGCCAGTGTCGAAGCCCTTCTTCTCCGCCGTCTCGAGCGCCGCGGCCGTGGTGCCGCCGGCCTTGCACTCCTTGATGAAGGCGGCGAGCGCCTCATTCCCTTCCGCCAGTGCCGCGGCGATCGGGTGGTCCGGCGAGATCGCGGCGAAGCTGGCGCCGAAGATCGTGTCCGGTCGCGTCGTGAAGACCTCGAACTCCTCCGCGCCGGCCACGGGCTCGCCGAGGCGGAAGCGGAATCGCAGGCCCTGGCTCTTGCCGATCCAGTTTTCCTGCATCAGCCGGACCTTGTCCGGCCACTGTTCGAGATCGTCGAGACCGTCGAGCAGCTCCTCGGCGAAGTCGGTGATCTTGAGGAACCACTGGCTCAATTTGCGCCGTTCGACCAAGGCACCCGAACGCCAGCCGCGGCCGTCGATCACCTGCTCGTTGGCAAGGACGGTCATGTCGACCGGATCCCAGTTCACCTCGCTCTGCTTGCGGTAGACGAGTCCGGCTTCATAGAGATCGAGAAACAGCGCCTGCTCATGGCCGTAATAATCGGGCTCGCAGGTGGCGAGTTCGCGGCTCCAGTCGAGCGCGAATCCGAGCCGCTTCAGCTGCGCCCGCATCGTCGCGATATTGGATCTCGTCCACTCGCCGGGATGGACCTTCTTTTCCATCGCGGCATTTTCGGCCGGCATGCCGAAGGCGTCCCACCCCATCGGATGGAGCACTTCGAACCCCTTCATCCGCCGGTAGCGGGCGAGCACGTCTCCCATCGTGTAGTTGCGGACATGGCCCATATGGATGCGCCCCGAGGGATAGGGGAACATCTCGAGCACGTAGGATTTGGGCTTTGCGCTGTCGTCGGAGGCGTGGAAGGAGCCCCGCTCCTCCCAGATTTTCTGCCAGTGCGCATCGGCCTTGAGCGGATTGAAGCGCGATGCCATCGCTTTGATTTACCTTGTGAAATTAGCCTGAGACGGCGTTCCGGCGGAGCTCGCGCGCCTTGGTGAGGATAATCTCCTCGAGCTTCTGGACGGTGGCGGCGGCGACCGGCGCTTCCACCCACTGACCGCCCTGGTTGACCTGTCGCGAGGCGGCCACGCGCAGCGCGTCGGCACGAAGGTCGCTGTCGAGGATGGTGGCGGTGATCTTCACCCGCTCGTTGGGCGAGCTCGGATTGGTGTACCAGTCGGTGACGATGACGCCGCCGGCCGAATCGACCTGCGCCGTAGGCGCGAAGGAGAGCGTGTCCAGCGCGGCTCGCCACAAATAGGAGTTGACGCCGATCGTGGTCGTCTGGGCGGCGGCCAGATCGGATCGGGGAATCTCCCTGTTCCCGGCGCAGGCCGTCAGCGTTGCGGCGCAGACGATCGCCAAGCCTAAAGAAACAGCGCGGGCCATGGGCATTTCCTTGAAAAACGGTACCGGTCGCCGGCCGTTATAGATATCGTCGCGCGGGCGGCAAGCTGTCTCTGGTGGGCCGCCGCCGGTCGCTTCATCGTCCAGCAAGCCCGGTTTGTGGAAAAGATGCAACAATCGTGACGGATTCGTAGACGGGGGCGGCGCTTCGCTGGTTTGCCGGGGCAAGACCGACTACATAGAGTCGATACGGGAGTCGAACGACGTGAAGACGCTGGGTGGGATCACTGCTGTCGGAGGGGTATCGCTTGTCGCGATATCGCTGCTGCTGGCGCCTGCCCTCGCCGCAACCAGCCAGAATCAGAGCGAAAACAAGATTTCGTCCGGTCCGTCCCTGCGAGTCGGCGGCTTCACGCCCGCGGTCGCGGATCCGCGACTCGCGGCCGAACTCGCCAGGCGGGGCCTTCCGTCCGGCAGCTTCCGCTTCACGCCGACCGCCGGTTCGCGCGACAAGAGCAAGGACGTCAAGGTCGCCGTCCGCGCCCGCGCGTCGACGACCGCCGAGGCGGTGCGCAACATCGGCGGCGCGCCGGTGACCGCCATCACGCCCACCGCCTATAATCTCGGCGTCTCGGTCGGCTGGAAGCGCTTCGCCATCTCCGGCGACATCGCCAAGGTCGATGGCGGGGTGCTGCCGGGCGGCAGCGAAGCGGCCGAAGTTGCCGTCAGCTACACCGGCAAGAAATTCGCCGGGCGCGTCATGGTCGGTGCCCAGCGCAACGACGGGCCGACGCAGCGCATCCTTTCGCCCGAGGAAAGCTATTCGCTCGACGTCGGCGGCTCCTATTCCATCACCCAGAATCTCGATCTGACCGGCGGCGTCCGCTACAAGGTCGAGCGCGACCGGATCGAGCCGCTCGCCGACGAGCGCCGCGACAGCCAGGCCGTCTATATCGGCACCGCCTTCCGCTTCTAAACTGGCGCCTAGGCGCTCCAGGCGTCGATCGCCGCCCATCCATGGATTCCAAAAGCCGCCAAGGAGCGGGCGCGTTTCGCGTCCATTCCGCCGAGCGCGATCACGGGTAGGCCCGTCTGCCCGGCGAGGAGGCCGAAGCGCACTCGGCCAAGCGGCGCCGCGCCGGGGTGAGAGCGGGTGGAAAAGACCGGCGACAGGAAGATCAAGGACGCCCCACTTCGCTCGGCGGCCCTGATCTCGCGCGCATCATGGGCGGATGCGCTGCGCAGGTTGCCGCGGGCGGGTTTCGATCCAGATCGGCCGTGACTGCCATCGGCGCCCCACGCCCGAGCCTCGTGAGGCGACCCGGCAAGGAGCAGGAGCAACCGCCTCTTGTCCGCGATCGCCTTCACCCGGCGAAACAGCCGGCGGCGGTCCTTCGGTTGCAGACGATAGTGACGAAATACGACGCCGGACCCGCGCGGCAGCCGCTCCAGCGCCCGCCACAGCGTTTCGCCCTGTCGTTCGTCCGTCATCAACCAGAGGCGCGGCAAAGGCTGGCGGCGATGCATGGCCGTTCCTATAGCAGCACCCATGACCGACGCATCACCCGCCGATCGGCTCGCAGCCGTCCATGCCGCTATCGCCGGCGCGGCCAAGCTCGCCCGCCGGAGCCCCGAAGACGTCACGCTGATCGCGGTTTCCAAGACCCATGGACCCGAGGCGATCGAGCCGCTGCTGGGGGCGGGCCACCGCGTCTTCGGCGAGAACAGGGTGCAGGAGGCCGCGGCCAAGTGGCCGGTTCTTCGCGACCGATTTGCGGACGTCGAGCTGCACCTCGTCGGGCGGCTCCAGTCCAACAAGGCCGAGGAGGCGGTGGCGCTGTTCGACTTCATTCAGTCCGTCGACCGCCCGTCCCTCGCCGCCGCGATCGCCCGCGCCATGGAAAAGACCGGCCGGCGCCCGGGATGCTTCGTCCAGGTCAATATCGGCGACGAGCCTCAGAAGGGCGGCTGCTCCGTTGCCGGGTTGCCCGCCCTGCTGGAACAGTGCCGGGGCGCTGGCCTTCCGCTCAAGGGCCTGATGTGCATCCCGCCCGCGGAGATCGAGCCGGCACCTTATTTCGCGCTACTGTCGAAGCTCGCCGATCGCCATGGTCTCGCCGGCCTCAGCATGGGCATGTCGGCGGATTATGAGGCGGCAGTGACGATCGGCGCCACCCATGTGCGCGTCGGCACCGCCTTGTTCGGAGCGCGCGCTTGAGTGGGCTCGGCTACGACGCCATCATCTTCGACTTCGACGGCGTCCTGATCGACAGCGAATATGTGGGCAACCTCCACTTGGCCGAGTATCTGACAGCTGCCGGGAGCCCGATCAGCATAGAGGAAACGCTGCACCGCTTCATGGGGTTGAGCGGACAGGCGTTCATCGACGCCATCGAGGCGTGGCGCGAAAGCCCCCTTCCCGCCGACTTTGCCGCCGTTCGGGCGCAGGAGGACGAACGGCTGCTGAAGGAAGGCATTGCGGCGCTGGCCGGCGCCGTCGACTTCGTGAGAGCACTCCCCGAAGCCTTGCCCAAGGCGATTGCCTCGTCGAGCCGTTCGCGCTGGATCCGTGCCCATCTCGACCATCTCGGCCTGCGCGCGCGCTTCGAGCCGATGATCTTCAGCGGCCACGAGCATGTCGCCCGGGGAAAGCCCGCTCCAGACCTATATCTGCATGCCGCCGGAGAGTTGGGTGTCGATATAGAGCGAACGGTCATCCTGGAGGATTCGCCGGTCGGCATCACCGGCGCGCTCGCCTCCGGAGCGACCGTTATCGGCCTCTGCCTCGGCACCCATTGCGCCCCCGACCACGCCGAACGGCTGCGGGCGCTTGGCGCGCGGCACGTCGCGGCCAGCTTCGACGAGGTGGCCCGTCTGGTCGGGATGGACAGGACGCGAACTGGCGGCTGAGATAGAGCCCGCTTCGCCGTCGCTAGAGCTGGTGGCCGGACCGGTCGCGCTTGGTGGCGAGATAGCGCTGGTTGTGCGGGTTCGCCACCATCCGGTGGGGCACGCGTTCGACGACCTCGATGCCCTCGGCCTGTAGCGCCGCGACCTTGCGCGGATTGTTGGTAAGCAGGCGCACCCGGCGCTGCCCGAGCCGCTCCAGCATGCGCGCGGCCGGCGCGAAGTCGCGCTCGTCGTCCTGGAAGCCGAGACGCAGGTTCGCGTCGACCGTGTCGAAGCCCTGGTCCTGCAGCTCGTAGGCGCGCAGCTTGTTGACGAGGCCGATGCTGCGCCCTTCCTGGCGCAGATAGAGCAGGATGCCCCAGCCGGCCTGGTCGATCGATTGGAGGGCGGCAGCCAGCTGCGGGCCGCAGTCGCATTTGAGGCTTCCGAAGACGTCGCCCGTCAGGCATTCGCTGTGCAGCCGCACGAGCGGGGGCCGTCCATCCGGGGCTCCAATCAACAGCGCCACATGTTCGCCCGTATCGTCGTCCCCCCGGAAGGCTACGATCTCCGACCGCTCAATTCCTTCCAGCGGCAATCGCGCCCGCGCGGCGATGCGCAAGTCTCGGGCGTGGCCTGCCGCCATGACGTCAGGCGCGGCCAGATGCGCGGCAAAGTCGCCGCTGCCTCCGACGAAATAGGCGGGCAGGAGCCCGGCGAGGCGAGCCAGCCGCAGCGCCGCCTCCGCGACCGGCCCATTGGAGAGCGGGAGCGTCTTGAAGGGTCCCTTGAGGGGCGTGGCGAGATCCAGCGCCGGATCGGCCAAGGCGGTGGCTGCGGCGAGATCGAGCCAAGGCGAACGCTCGATCCGCACCGGGGCCGTCGGCACGGCTTCGATCTGGTTGACGAGCTTCAGCGTCGCCGCCCGATTGCCGGACAGGAGGATATCGGAGAGGCCGCCGGAATCGAAGTCGGCCAGCCGCGCCTCATCGGAAGTCTCGATGGCGAGGAGGCCAATACTATCGATGCTGATCGGCCAGCCCCGCCTTAGCGCGTCGATGGCCCGGGCGACATCCCGGGCATCTGGGCGCCCGCCGCTCAAATGGCGAACTCGGTCACGAGCGGCACATGATCGGAGGGCCGCACCCAGCCGCGGCAGGGTTCGTGGACATCATGCCGGATCGCCAGCTTCGCGACGTCCGGCGTCGCCCACATATGATCAAGCCGACGGCCGCGATCCGACTTCGCCCAATCCTGCGCGCGGTAGCTCCACCAGGTGTAGAGGCGTCCGGGCGCGGGATGGAATTGGCGGCCGAGATCGACCCACTCGTTGCTCTGCTGGAGCCGGTCGAGCGATTCCACCTCGATCGGCGTATGGCTGACGACATTGAGCAGCTGCTTGTGGCTCCACACGTCGCATTCCAGCGGGGCGACGTTGAAGTCTCCGACCAGCAGCGTCGGCTGGTCGCACTTTTCGGACCAGCGGGTCATGCGTTCTATATAGTCGAGCTTCTGGCCGAATTTGGGATTGAGTTCGCGGTCCGGAATGTCGCCGCCGGCGGGCACATAGACATTCTCGAGCCGGATGCCGCAATCGAGCTGCACGCCGACATGGCGCGCTTCGCCATTGTCCTGCCAATCGTGGCGACGATCCTCGCGGATCGGAATGCGGCTGAGAATGGCGACGCCATGGTGCATGCGCTGGCCGCACAGTACCAGATGATTGTAGCCGAGGCGGCGAAACACGCCTTCCGGAAAGTCGCCGTCGATGACCTTCGTTTCCTGCAGGCAAAGGATGTCGGGCGACTCTTCGGTCAGGAACTTCTCGACGATGTCGATGCGGGCACGGACGGAATTGATATTCCAAGAGGCGATCTTGAGAATGGAGGACATGGGCCGGCTGTAACGGTAGCTAAGTTGGCTGTCGACATGGCGGCGCGGGCGCCTGGCAATGAAAGACCCCCGCTCCGGGGGCGTGGAGCGGGGGTCAACCAAGCGCTTTGCTACGCGAGGTCAATTGCGACTTTCCGTTTCGGGCAACAGGGGGAAAACCCGAAGGGATTCGCAATTGCAGTCTTTCTTTTAAACCTGTTTTCCTTGCGCCCCGATGAATGGCGTTAACCTTATCAGAATCTTAGCCGCGCGGACTGCGACGGCGCGGGTCGGTCCACCGAAACGCGCTATCGGCCACCTGAACATTGTAGCGCTGGCCCGACAACTTGATCGTCGTCCGATTGTTCTGGGCGTCGAGCGCGGTCCAGCCCTCCAGCATCAAGCCGGCCGGCGCGCTCGGCACCTTAGCGAACGCGATGGTGATGGTGCCGAATTCCGGCTTCTTGGGATCGCGGGCCTCGATCAGCAGCACCTGGCCGTCGTTCCGCGTTACCTTGGCGATGCCGGACAAGTCCTTGTTGGGGTTGAGCAGCACGGACAGCGGTGAATCGCCGATCGGCCAGCGCGAGACCTGGTCGACTTCATAGTCGATCATGGTGAGCGCCTTGCCGTCGCCGACGATCAGCATCGGCACGCCTTTCTGATACTGGAAACGCACCTTGCCCGGTCGCTTCATGGTGAGCTTGCCGTTCAGGGTCTGACCGGTGCGGCCGGTTTGGCTGAAATTGGCGGTCATCGTGTCGACCGTCTTCATGTGCGCCTGCACCTGCGACAAGGGCGAGGAAGATTGGGCCACGACCATCGCCGGCGCGGCGAGCGCAAGCGGCAGAGTGGCGACGGCGAGCGTCTTCAAACGCATCATCAAATGATCTCCATCCTATTTTGGAAAGGGATATGGATGTCGGCCCTTGAATGCCTACTGAACCCGGCGGTTCCCTGGCGTTCAGTGTTCAGATCGCGTGACCTTCGGGATCGATCAGCACTTCGCGGCGGCCGACATGGTCGGGCGGGCTGACTTTGCCCTCGCGTTCCATCCTCTCGATCAGGCGCGCGGCGTTGTTGTAGCCGATGCGGAGCTGGCGCTGGATATAGCTGGTCGACGCCTTCTGGCTCTCCGCCACGGTCTGTACCGCCTTCTTGTAGAGCTGGGTCTCGGCGTCGTCCTCGGCGAGCGGCTGGCCGTCGAAGACATAGTCCCCGTCCTCGGGCTCCTCGGTGACGGCCTGGACATATTCGGGCGTGCCCTGGGTGCGCCAATGCTCCGCGACCGCGCGCACCTCCTCGTCCGAGACGAAGGGGCCGTGGACGCGGGCGATCTGCTTGCCGCCGGGCATGTAGAGCATGTCGCCCTTTCCGAGCAGCTGCTCGGCCCCCTGCTCGCCAAGGATGGTGCGGCTGTCAATCTTGGAGGTGACCGAGAAGGAGATGCGCGTCGGAAGGTTCGCCTTGATGACGCCGGTGATGACGTCGACCGACGGGCGCTGGGTCGCCATGATGAGGTGGATGCCGGCCGCGCGCGCCTTCTGCGCCAGCCGCTGGATCAGGAACTCAACTTCCTTGCCCGCCGTCATCATCAGGTCGGCGAGCTCGTCCACCACCACGACGATCTGGGGGAGCACGTCATAGTCGAGCTCCTCCATCTCATATTGAGGCTGGCCCGTTTCCGGATCGTAGCCGGTTTGCACCCGCCGCCCGAGGGGCTGATCCTTGGCCTTGGCTTCGCGCACCTTGGCGTTGAAGCTGGAGAGCTGGCGGACGCCCACCGACGCCATCATGCGATAGCGCTCCTCCATCTGCTCGACGGTCCACTTCAGCGCGCGGATCGCCTTGGCAGGCTCGGTGACCACGGGCGAGAGGAGATGCGGGATGTCGTCGTAAATGCTGAGTTCCAGCATCTTGGGATCGATCATGATCATCCGGCACTGCTCGGGTGTCAGACGATAGAGCAGCGAGAGGATCATGCAGTTGAGGCCGACCGACTTGCCCGATCCGGTCGTGCCGGCGACGAGCAGGTGCGGCATCGGCGCGAGATCGGCGATGACGGGATCGCCCGCGATATTCTTGCCGAGGATCAGCGGGAGCTGCGCGACCTGGTCCTCGAAGGCTTCGCTGGCGATCAGCTCGGACAGAGTCACCATCTCGCGCTTGGCGTTGGGCAGCTCGATGCCGATGACGCTGCGGCCGGGAATGGTCGCGACGCGGGCCGAAAGGGCCGACATGTTGCGGGCGATGTCGTCGGCGAGCTGGATGACGCGGCTCGCCTTGATGCCGCTCGCCGGTTCCAGCTCGTACATGGTGACCACCGGCCCGGGGCGGACCTCGACGATCTCGCCCTTGACCGAGAAATCCTCGAGCACCGATTCGAGCAGGCGGGCGTTGCGCTCGAGGCTGGCCTTGTCGAGCGCCGCGTTGGCGGGCGGCGGCGGCGGGTTGAGCAGGTCTAGCGTCGGCAACACATAGCTGTCGCCCAGCGCCAGCGATGCCTGCCGCTCGCGCTTCGGGCGACGCCCGGCATCCGGTGCTTTCGCCCGATCGGCGATGACGGTGCGTGGCGGTTCGGGAGCGGTGATCACCGGCGCCCGCGTACGGCGAACGACCGGTTCGCCGCCGTCGTCGGCGTCGACGATATCCTGCACCTCCTTCGGTGCCCGCCTCCGGCGAGCGAAGAGCCAGCCCCGCTCCTCCGGGCGAAGGCCGAGGCCGAGATACCAGAGCAGCAGGCCGGCAAGGGCGAACAGGGACACGGCGACGATCCGGAACGGCTCGGCCACCGCGGGCTTGCCGATCATGGCGATCCCGAACTCGGCCACCGACGCCAGCGACAGGCCGAAGGCGCCGCCCCAGCCGGCGGGAAGGCCGTTCACCGCCCCGCCGAACAGCAGTGCCAGGCCGGTGCCGATCAGGATGATGCCGACGATGCTGAGCAACGCGGCCCGCAGCCACCGACCCACCTCGGCCCCGCGCAGAAGGCGCAGACCGAGGATCAGCATGAGCGGCAACAGAAGGGCGGCGGGCGGGCCCCACAGCGTAAGGAAGGCGTCCGAGGCATAGGCGCCGATCTGCCCCGCCCAATTTCCGGCCGGGCCCGCCGCCGAGGTGTTGAAGGAAGGATCGCTCGCTCGATAGCTGGCGAGCGCCACGGCGAGCAGCAGCATGGCCGCGATCAGCGTCAATCCGCCGATCAGCGCCGTCGATCTCTTTGCCCCGCGCTTGAGGCTGTCCTGCCACTCTGCCAGCCGTCCCGGACGGCCGCTTCGCGCCGCTGATGTCGCCACGATCGTGCCCCGTATGTTCCGCCGGACCTTAATGCGCTCTTGGCGAGTCCGGGGTCAAGCGCTTGGCGTTGCCCTCATGCATCGCTAAGGCGGGAAAATGGACCGCGCGGACGTGATCATTCTCGGCGGGGGCCTGGTCGGCCTCACTCTCGCCATCGCGCTCGACCGCCATGGCCTCTCCAGCATCGTCGTGGATCCCGCCGATCCCGAAAAGACGCTGACGCCGCAATATGATGGCCGTACCACCGCCGTCGCCAGCGCCTCCTGGCGCATGCTGGAGGCGATCGGGGTCGGCGAGCGTCTGGCGGGGAAAGGCTGTCCGATCGAGTCGATCCGGGTCAGCGACGGATTGGAGCCGGGCGGCCTCGTCTTCGATCCGCCCGAGGGCGACGATCCGCTCGGCCGCATGTTCGAGAATCGCCTGCTGCGCGCCGCCTTGCGCGAGGCAGCCCTGGCCGCCGAGAGCGTAAGCCTGGCCATGCCGGCGAGGCCAGTGAACGTCGTGCGCGATAGCGCCGGCGTGCGCGTGACGCTGGACGATGGCAGGCTGCTGGGCGCGCCGCTGCTGATCGGCGCGGAGGGGCGCGCCTCGCCCACGCGCGAGGCGGCCCAGATCCCGATCGCTCGCTGGAGCTACGATCACACGGCAATCATCGCTACGGTCACCCATGCCAAAGGCCATGGCAACGTCGCCTATGAAATCTTCTATCCGGCCGGTCCCTTCGCGATCCTGCCGATGCTGCCGGGCAACCGCTCCGCCATCGTCTGGTCGGTGAAGGCCGAGGACGGGCCCGCCATACTCGAGCTTCCCGATCGAGCCCTCGCCGCGGAAATCGAGAAGCGAATGGGCGGCTTCCTGGGGCCGATCGAGATCGCCGGACCGCGCGGCAGCTATCGGCTGGGCTTCCATCATGCCGCCACCATTACGGGCGAGCGACTGGCGCTCGTCGGCGACGCCGCCCACGGCATCCATCCCATCGCCGGGCAGGGGCTGAATCTCGGCTTCCGCGACGCGGCGGCGCTGACACAGGTCCTGGTGGAGGGCGCGCGACTCGGACTCGACCTCGGCGACGCGCAGCTGCTCGGGCGCTATGAACGCTGGCGCAGCCTCGACACCTTCATGGTCGCCGCCGCGACGGATGGTCTCACCCGCCTCTATGGCATTCCCGGCAAGACCGCGTCGGCCGTACGCCGCTTCGGCATGAGCGCCGTTCAGCGTATCCGGCCGTTGAAGGACCGGCTGATGGCCGAAGCGCGGGGCGAAAGCGGCGAGATGCCGTTGCTATTACGCGGATTGCCCATCTAGCGGGCTTGCTTCCTCCACAAGCATCACCGGGACGCCCTGACGCACCGGATAGGCAAGGCCCGCCGCTTCCGAGATCAGCTCATTCGACTCCGGGTCGTAGCGAAGCGGCGTGCGCGTCACCGGGCAGACAAGTTTTTCGAGCAGCGCGGGATCGAGGCTCATTGCAACGTCTCCGGCCCGTCGGCGCCGCCGGGCGCCATGCGCTGGAACTGCATGAACTGGACGACGAGGTCGGCGCGGCTGGCGAGATCGCCCGCTTCGAGCAGCGCCTGCTTGGAGCCGATATCGAGCGGCGCGATCTGGGCGATGCCGTTGACCAGCATCTCGTCGTCGAGCCGGCCGACCGCGTCCCAGTCGACGACATAGCCGAGCGCCTCGGCATAGCGCTTGGCCTCGCGCTCCACCTCCGCCCGCTGAATGCTGGGCAGCGGATCGGGCTCGGCATCGTCGTCAAAACCGGCCACGTCCGCATCGACCTGTCGATAGGGTGTCTCGACCTCCGCCTCGCGCGCGACACGAAAGCGGCCGATGCCTTCGAGGACGATGTTGTAGCGCCCGTCGGCCAGCTCCTCCGAACCGACGATGCGGCCGAGGCAGCCGATCTCGAACAGGCCGGGCGGGTCGCGTTCATCCTTCGGCTGGATCATGGCGATCACCGAGTCGCTGGCCAGCGCGTCTCGTACCATGGCGCGGTAGCGCGGCTCGAAGATGTGGAGCGGCAATTGCGTCCGCGGGAAGAGCAGCGCCCCCGCGAGAGGGAAGATCGGAACCCGGAAAAGGGTCGAGCCTTCCATCAGGTGAAGAGTATCGCGGAAAGCCGGCGCCGCTGCTGGGAAACCCAGGGGTCCTCCAGCCCGACCACCTCCAGCAGCTGGAGCAGCCGCTTGCGCGCCGCGCCTTCGTTCCATTCGCGGTCGCGGCCGATGATCTCGAAAAGCTGGTCGGCGGCGGCATCGCGATCTCGGCCCATCAGCGCGCCGGCGAGCTCATAGCGAGCCTCGAGGTCGTCGGGGTTGGCTTCGATTCGGCCCGTCAGTCCGCGAGTGTCGACGTCCGGCTCAGCCGCGCCGGCCAGATCCAGGGCGGATCGGGCGCGGGCGATCGCCGGATCGTTGGCGACCGATTCGGGCGCCCCATCGAGAAGCGCCCGCGCCTCGTCCATCTGGCCGGCGGCGACATAAGCGCGGGCGAGGCCGGAAATCACCTCGGCATGATCCGGTGCCATGTCCAGCAATTGCTGGAAAATGGAGATGGCGCGAGGCGCGTCTCCCTCGCCGAGCACCTGCTCGCCCATGGCGATGAGCGGCGCGAGCTCGGCCTCGGCTTGCTGCGCCTCCCCCTGGATCGGAAGCTGGGCGAGAAGCTGGTCGAGCGCGCCGGAAAGCTGTCCTTCCGTCCGTGCCGGCGTCAGGTCAGCGACGAGCTGGCCCTGGAAAATCGCGTAGACGGTGGGAATCGACTGCACCCGGAACTGGGCGGCGATGACTTTCTGCTCCTCGACGTTGATCTTGACGAGCTTGACGCCCTTGGCCGCATAGTCGGCGGCCGCCTTCTCGAGGACCGGGGTGAGCTGCTTGCAGGGCCCGCACCATTCGGCCCAGAAATCGACGATGACGAGGTTGGTCATCGAGGGCTCGACCACGTCGCGCCTGAATGTCTCCAGCGCTTCCTTCTCGGCCGCGCTCATGCCCAAAGTGGCCACCTATATTCTCCCGTTTGGCTTGGGTCCCTATGTGGGATGTGGGCGGGGTCTGCCAACCCTCGTCCTGGTTGTCGATTCAGGGCTTGCGGGGTCCGATACCCCATGCTAACCGCCGCGCCTCGATTGCCCGCATCGAAGCGAGGCGATCCGCCGAGCGGGCGTAGCTCAGGGGTAGAGCACAACCTTGCCAAGGTTGGGGTCGAGGGTTCGAATCCCTTCGCCCGCTCCAGATTTCACTCAGATTGTTCCGGACGGACCGGCTCCGGCGGCGGAGCCGGAGCGGGCATCGCTGGCGGCGCGGGTGGATTGCGCGGGTCGAGCAGGGCGGCCGTCTCGATCGTGTCCAGCGCCCGGCGCGCGGCGACATAGCGGCGGGCGTCGTTGATCCAGCTTTGCGCATGTTCATGCCCCGGCATGCGCAGCACTTCGGCGAGCGCGACATCGACCTGTCCGGCCTCCAGGCGGCGGGTGGCGCGGCGCAGCCGTTCGGCCGGCAAGGTCGAAGGCGTGTTGGCCTTGCGGATTGTGACCAGGCTGGAAAGCTCGGCCTTGAGCGCGTCCCACCAATTCTGGTCCGGACCGGCGCCGGTCAGCGCCTCGCCGGCGTCCTGGAGTCCCTCCTGAAGGTCTTCCAACGTGACGGGTTGGCGCGCGGCCGTGATGATCGTCGCCACCGCCTGGCGCTGGGTGTCGCCGAACCGTTGCCGCAGCAGGCCTTCTATATAGCCGAGCGCCACGCCGCGATCGAGCGCGCGGCGGGCGGCGAAGGCGACGAGCAGGCCTTCGGCGCGGTCGGCATTGCCGACCGCCTGGCGGGACTGGCTGTCGATGGCGGCGATGCGCTGCTCGATTTGAACGACGCGGCGGGTGATCTCCGGGTCGATGACGAGGCGTTCGGGTTCGCCGGTCGTCGTCGCCGGGGCCGTTATCGGCGCGACCGGGGCCGGGGTGACTTGCGCGATAGTCGGCGGCTCGGCCGGCCGGATGCCCAGGAACTCGGCGGCAGCGTCCCAATGGACGAGCAGCCAGCCCATCGCCGCGAGGCCGGCGATGAAGGCGATCAGCGGCAGGAGCAGGATGCCGAGCAGCGATCGCTTGGCAGTGCCGGCACCGTCGACCCGCTCATAATCCATCCGCATGTCCTATCCCTGCCCGACATGTTCAGTCTTGCACAGCTTTTCGGCAAGCTCCAGCAATGCGGCGTCTCGTGGCGCCTTCGCCACCGCGATGTCCCGCCATCCCTCCCCGGCGGCGACGGCGGCGGCCTGACTGATCGCCGCGAGCGCGATCGATCCGCGGTCCAGGCCTGCTGCGTCGACCAGGGCTGCGAAATGGGCGGCCGCGCGCGGCGAGTGAAGCGCCACAAGGGCTCGGCTGCGAAGGGCAGCGACGACGGACAAGGGGAGCGGGCTCACCGGCTCGGCCGCATATACGACCCGCCGCACCATGGAGACCGAAGGGTGATGCAGCGGGATATGGTCACGCCCGCAAAGATGGAGCGCGCGGGCGACACCCGATTCGGCCATGATGCCGAGGAGCGCCGCGCCGTCGCTCGGGCCGGTCTGGATGTGGCTGAAGCCGGCGACGCGGGCTGCCTCCGCCGTCGTCTCGCCGACAACGTAACAGGGGAGATGCGTGAACGCGGCCAGCGCCATGCCGGCGTGCCGCGCGGCGTTGGCGCTGGTCAGCATCACCGCATCCACCGTCTCCGGCCCGGGCGGATCCCATTTCAGCGGTCGGATCGAGAAGAGCGGTGTCGCCAGCGCCTCGAGCCCCATCGACCGTGCCCGGACGACGGTCTCGGAAGCGCCCGGCTCCGGCCTCAGGATCAGCAGGCAAGTCATCCCGAAAAATGGGCCCGCAATTTCGGGCTGGATTCGTCGAGCAGGCGCCGTGCCAGGGCCAGCGGCGCCTCGCGATCGCCTGGGGCGAAGCGCACCTCTCCCCGCGAGACTTCGGTACCGTCCCCGGTCAATATCTCGGCCCGCAGCCGCACCGCTTCATCTTCGCACTCGGCGAGCGCCGCCACCGGCGCGTGACAGTCGCCGCCCAGCCCTTCCAGCAGCCGCCGTTCCGCCGCCACGCAGACTTCCGTCGGGCGATGGCCGATGGCGGCGACCAGCCCGGCGACGGCATTATTGTCGGCCAGCACCTCTATGCCGATGGCGCCTTGCGACGGGGCGGCGAGCATGCCGTCGAGCACGACGCCGATTTCGGGATGGCCGAGCCGCTCGAGACCGGCCGAAGCGAGCAGGGTCGCGTCGGCCTCGCCCAATTCAAGCTTGCGAAGGCGGGTGGCGACATTGCCGCGGATGGGCACGATGTTGAGATCCGGGCGCCGCGACAGTAGCTGAGCCGCCCGCCGGGGCGATGACGTGCCGACCCGCGCGCCCTTCGGGAGTGCTTCCAGGCTTGGCGCGCCGATCAGCCGGTCGCGGACGTCGGCCCGGGGTAGCATCGCCGCGATCCGGAACGCGTCCGGGCGGAAGGTCTCGACATCCTTCATCGAGTGAACCGACAGGTCGGTGCGCCCTTCGGCGAGGCTGCGGTCGAGCTCCTTGGTCCAGAGCGCCTTGCCGCCGACCTCGGCGAGCGGACGGTCCTGAATCATGTCGCCCGTCGTGGTGATGGGGACGATCTCGATCTGCTCCGGCCCGAGGTCGAGCGTGTCGCGCAGCGCGTCCGCCACCAGCCTGGCCTGGGCGAGCGCCAGCGGCGATCCGCGGGTTCCGATGCGAAAGAGGCGTGGCATGGGCGCTTGTGCTAGCGGCTTCCCCGGTGGCAGGGAAGCGGGATGAGCCTGATCCTTGGTATTGAATCGAGCTGCGACGAGACCGCGGCGGCGCTGGTGACGTCCGATCGGCGCATCCTCGCCCACCGGCTGGCGGGGCAGGAGGCGGAGCATCGCCCTTATGGCGGTGTTGTCCCGGAGATCGCCGCGCGCGCCCATGTCGAGATATTGCCGGCGCTCGTCGAGGATGTGTTGCGGGAGGCGGACGTGGCACTGGGCGAGGTCGACGCGATCGCCGCGACGGCGGGCCCCGGCCTGATCGGCGGCGTGATGGTGGGGCTGGTGACCGCCAAGGGCCTCGCCCTCGCCTGCGGCAAGCCGCTGATCGCGCTCAATCATCTGGAGGGCCACGCACTCTCGCCGATGTTGTCGCAGCCGAGCCTTGCCTTCCCCTATCTGCTGCTGCTGGTCTCGGGCGGCCATTGCCAGCTGCTTTTCGTCGAGGGCGTCGGCCGTTATCGGCGCCTCGCCACCACCATCGACGACGCCGCGGGCGAAGCTTTCGACAAGAGCGCCAAGCTGCTCGGCCTTGGCTTTCCCGGCGGCCCGGCCGTCGAACGGGCGGCGGCTGAAGGCGACGCACAGGCGGTTCCGCTGCCGCGCCCCCTCGTCGGGTCGGAGGAGCCCCATTTCTCCTTCGCGGGGCTGAAGAGCGCCGTTCTGAGGGCCCGCGATTCGGGCCGCTACGGCCCCGAAGACATCGTCGCCTCTTTTCAGCAGGCCGTGGTCGACTGTCTGGTGGATCGCACCCGGCGCGCCCTCGAACGATCGGAAGGCGCGACTGCCCTCGTCGTGGCCGGCGGGGTCGCTGCCAACCAGGCCATCCGCGCTGCGCTGACCGATCTAGCGGCGGTGTACGGGCTTCCCTTTGTCGCTCCGCCGCTCTGGCTTTGCACCGACAATGCCGCGATGATCGCCTGGGCGGGGGCGCTGCGGTTCGAGGCGGGGCTGACGGATGGTCTCGACGCGCCGGCACGGGCGCGTTGGCCGCTCGACCCCACTGCGGAGAAAGCGCGCGGCGCTGGAGTGAAGGCATGATCCGAAGACTGGGGGTGATCGGCGGCGGTGCCTGGGGCACGGCGCTCGCGCAGGTCGCGGCCGGAGGCGGCGAGGAAACCCTGCTTTGGGCCCGCGAGCCCGAGGTCGTCGGCAGCATCAACGAGGCGCACGAGAACGCGGCCTTCCTCGCCGGCTACCCGCTCAACCCGGCCATTCGGGCCACCGGCGATCTTGCCGATCTCGGCGCTTGCGATGCCCTGCTGGTGGTGACGCCCGCGCAGCATATGCGGGCCGTGCTGGGCGGCCTCGATGGCTGGGCCAGGCCGCTCATCCTCTGCGCCAAGGGCATGGAGGAGGCGTCGATGAAGCTGATGCACGACGTCGCCCATGAAGCGCAGCCCAATGCCGCCATCGCCGTCCTCTCCGGGCCGACCTTCGCCCATGAAGTGGCGATCGGCAAGCCGGCGGCGGTGACCTTGGCGGTCGAGGATCGCGCCTTGGGCGAAGCGCTCAGCGCCCGCCTCGCCCGCCCGAACTTCCGGCCCTATCTTTCGGACGACGTGGTCGGCGCCGAGATTGGCGGGGCGGTGAAGAACGTCCTCGCCATCGCCTGCGGCGTTGTCGAGGGTCGCCGCCTCGGCCAGAACGCCCGCGCGGCGCTCATCTCGCGCGGCTTCGCCGAGATGACCCGATTCGGACTGGCGCGGGGAGCTCGGGCGGAGACGCTCGCCGGCCTGTCGGGCCTTGGCGATCTCGTTCTCACTTGCTCGTCGGAAAGCTCGCGCAATTTCAGCCTCGGCAAGGGCCTGGGCGAAGGCCGCGCCGCCGCCGAGCTGCTGGCCGACCGGCGCACGGTCGCCGAAGGCGCGCACACGGCGCCTGTCCTCAAACGGGCTGCCGAAGCTATGGGCGTGGACATGCCGATCGTTGCGGCCGTCTGTGCCTTGCTCCGGAGCGAAGCCTCGGTCGACGAGGTCGTCGAGGCGCTGCTGTCGCGGCCGCTCAGGGCCGAGGGCTTCTAGAAATCCCAGCAGATGCCTTTGTTTTCCCAGTCGCCATAGCGGGTGGGTTCTTCGCCTTTCGGGCCGCCATGCTCCGCCTGCCGCGGGGTCGCTTCCGGCTTCGGCACCGGCGGACTCTTGGAGAGGTGCCTGGGCGGCTTCAAATGGGGTGGGCGCGTTCCGGCCATGAGGCTTCCGATTGAACTGAGGGACGTTTCATCCCACATTTCGGGCCTGGAGGATGAAGAGGCAAGATGAACGGTTTCAAGACGGTCCTGCTCCTGGCGGCGATGACCGCCCTGTTCATGGGGCTTGGCTATACGCTCGGCGGATCGGGCGGCGCAGTGATCGCGCTGATCGCCGCCGCGGCGATGAACCTCTTCACCTTCTGGAATGCCGACAAGATCGTCCTCAAGATGCACAAGGCGCGCGAGGTCGATGGCCGCACCGCGCCCGAATTCGTCGGCATCGTCCAGCAGCTTGCCTCCCGCGCGGGCCTGCCGATGCCTAAAGTCTATATCGTCGACTCCCCCCATCCCAACGCCTTCGCGACCGGGCGCAATCCGGAGAATGCCGCGGTCGCTGCCACCACCGGGCTACTCGATATCCTCAGCCGCGATGAGATCGCCGGCGTGATGGCGCATGAGCTGGCGCATGTGAAGAATCGCGACACGCTGATCATGACCATGACGGCGACCATCGCCGGCGCCATTTCCTTCCTCGCCAATTTCGGCCTGTTCTTCCGGGGCGGCGGCGACAATCGCGGCAACATGCTGGCGATGATCGCGGCCGTCATCATCGCGCCCTTCGCCGCGATGATCGTGCAGATGGCGATCAGCCGCACCCGCGAATATAGTGCCGATCGCGGCGCCGCCGAGATCAGCCGCAACCCGCGCGCGCTGGCATCCGCCCTCGCCAAGCTGGCGCAGGGCGCCGCGCGCATTCCCAATCCGGTGAGCCTGCGCAATCCGGCCGCGGCCTCCCTCTACATCGTGCCCAGCGGCACCGGGCGCGACAATCTCTTCTCGACCCATCCCGACACCGGCAACCGCATCGCCGCGCTCCACGCCATAGCGGACGAAATGGGGCTCGCCTCGCCTCCGCCGGTTACGGACGCTACGCTGCCGCCCGCCAGGGCTTCGGTGCCCAGGAGCCGCCGGCCGAGGAGCGCTTTGGATCCGCTGGGGCGCGACGACTGAGCGACAATCTTCCTCCCGGCACGGCGTCGCGCCGTGCCGCGCTGCGTCTGCTCGACGCGGTGCTTCGCAAGGGCCTGCCGCTCGAGGCGGCGCTCGACGGAGCCGCGCGCGATCTCGACCGCGGCGACGATCGAGCCTTCGCCCACGCGATGGCCGCCGAGACGCTCCGCCGCCTGGCCGATCTCGATGCTCTGATCGATAGCGCCACTAAGAAGCGGTTGCCGGACGATGCCAAGGCGCGGTTCGCGCTCCGCATCGCCCTGGTCCAGGCGCTGGCGATGGCGACGCCGCATCATGCCGCCATCTCGACCGTGCTGTCGCTGGTCGACGGCGGCCCGCGTCGCCTTGTCCATGGCGTCTTCAGCGCGCTCATGCGGCGCAAGGCGACGCTCCCTGAAACGCCGACGCTCCCGCCGGCGGTGGAGGCGCGTTGGGAACAGGCTTGGGGCAGCGCCGTCGCCCGCGCCGCCGCTCGTTCCCTTGCCGTGCCGCCGCCGCTCGACCTCATCTTCGCCGCCGATCGGATTCCCGAAGGCCTGGAGGGCGTCGGCCTGATGCCGCGCCATCTCCGGCTGGCGCGGGGCACGGCGGTGGCCGGCCTTACCGGCTATGGCGAAGGCGAATGGTGGGTTCAGGATATTTCCGCCTCCATGCCCGCGCGCCTGCTCGGAGAGGGCAAAGGCCGCACCGCGCTCGACCTCTGCGCCGCGCCCGGCGGCAAGACGATGCAGCTCGCCTCCGCCGGGTTCGACGTGACGGCCGTCGATGCCTCCGAAAGTCGTCTGGCACGACTTCGCGAGAATCTGGACCGGACCCGCCTCAAGTCGGAGGTCGAGGTCGCCGACGTCATGCAGTGGCAGCCACCCGCTCCGGTCGAGGCGATCCTGCTGGATGCCCCCTGCTCCGCGACCGGCATCTTCCGTCGCCACCCCGACGTCCTCCACCGCGTCCGCCCGCGCGCCATCGCTGAGCTGGCGGAGGGGCAGAAGGCGATGCTCGCCCGGGCCGCCGACTGGCTGAAGCTTGGCGGCACCCTCGTCTATTCGGTCTGCTCGCTGGAGCCGGAGGAAGGCGAGCAGGTCGCCCGCGCCTTCCTGGCCAGCCGGACCGATTTCGCGCTCGACCCCGTCACCCTGGACGAACTCCCCGCCGGCGTCCGCCCCAATGACGGCATCCTCCGCATCCTCCCGGGCGCGTTTGAGGAGCAGGGCGGTGCCGACGGATTCTTCGTCGCTCGGTTCAGGCGCAAATAACCGGGGATAAGTCGGCCCGCTTCCTTGCCCCGGCGAATCGCGAGCGTTAAGATTCGGTCGTGCCGCAGCCTGTCCGTATCTCGCCCTCCATCCTTTCCGCCGATTTCTCGCGCCTGGGCGAGGAGGTGCGCGCCATCGACGCGGCCGGCGCGGACTGGATCCATGTCGATGTGATGGACGGTCATTTCGTCCCGAACATCACGATCGGCCCCGCCGTCGTGAAGGCGCTCCGCCCGCACACGACCAAGCCGTTCGATGTCCATCTGATGATCTCGCCGGTCGACAATTTCCTCGATGCCTTCGCCGAGGCCGGCGCCGATATCATCACCGTTCATCCCGAGGCCGGGCCGCATCTTCACCGCACTATCCAGCGCATCAAGGCGCTGGGCAAGAAGGCGGGGGTGTCGCTCAATCCGGCGACGCCGGCCAAGATGCTCGACTATGTGTTGGAAGAGGTCGACCTCGTCCTCGTCATGAGCGTCAATCCTGGCTTCGGCGGCCAAAGCTTTATCGACAGCCAGCTGCGCAAGATCGAAGCCATCCGCAAGCAGATCGACAAGCTCGGCAAGCCGATCGACCTGGAGGTGGACGGCGGCGTCGACCAGAATAATTGCCGGCGCGTGATCGAAGCGGGTGCCGACGCCCTCGTGGCCGGCACCGCTACCTTCAAGGGCGGGCCCGCGCGCTACGCCGAGAATATAAAGGGGCTGCGCGGATCGTGAGCCTGCTCGAACGCATCGATCACTCCCAGGGGGAACAGGAGATCGGTGAGGGCAAGCGGCTGATCCGGGTCGGCGACGACCGCGGGGTATCTCTCTCCGAGCGGCTCGCCTACCGCCTCCACCGGCTCGCCTGGCGCACGCCCTTCCACGCCTTCCGGCTCCGCGGACGTTTCCCGCTGAAGCTGCTCGCCGTGCCCAAGGATCCGATCGCGGGCGACAAGGCGGCAGGCGAGGCCTTGCTCGCCGGCCAGATGACGTTCGGCGGCAAGAGCGTGCCGATCGCCAAGCTCGACTTCGCCGATCCGACGCTGGCACCGGACTTGTCCGACCATCTGCAAAGCTTCGCCTGGCTGCGCGACCTCGCCGCCGCGGCGACCCGGGAACGGGGGGCCAAGCTCGCCCAGTCGATGGTCCGGCGATGGCTGGACAGCTATGCCGACCAAGTCTGCGAACGGGCCTGGCGGGCCGATCTTTGGGGCCGGCGGATACTCTTCTGGGCGGCCTATGCGCCTTATATCCTCTCCTCCAATGATCTCGTCTACCGATCGGCGGTGCTGAACACGCTGGCGCGCGGCGCCCGCCACCTGGAGAAGGGCGCCGACAAGGCCCCTGCCGGGCTGCCGCGGATCACAGCCTGGATCGGGGTCATCGTCTCGGCGCTGGTCGTGCAGGGCGGCTCGGCGCGGCTTGGCGCCGGCGAGCGTGGTCTCGCCCGGGCTCTCGCCGGAGCCATGCACGAGGATGGTGGCCTGGTCAGCCGGTCGCCGGTGGAGCAGCTTGAGCTGGTCGAGCTGATGAGCCAGCTCCGCGCCGCTTATTATGCCGGGCGGCGCGACGTTCCTGAAGCGATCGTCGAGGCGCTGGAGGGCTCGGTTTCGGCCTTGCTGTCGGCCACTTTGGGGGACGAGGCGCTGTCGAGCTGGCAGGGCGGCAACATGACGTCAAGACGTCGGGTTTCCGCCGCCCTCGAGGGATCGGCGATTGACACGCGCGCCCTCCGGCAATCGCGGGGTTGGGGCTATCAGCGCCTGGCGGCGAGGAAGAGCGTTGCCATATTCGACGCTGCGCCGCCGCCTCCCGGCCGCGCGCTGAGCGGTGGCTGCGCGTCCACGCTCGCCTTCGAGTTCAGTGACGGCGCCGACCGGATCGTCGTCAATTGCGGCGGCGTCGGGCGCGATCGCACGACCTTGCCTCCCGATCTTCTGCAGGGGCTGAGGACCAGCGCTGCCCATTCGACCCTGATTCTCGACGACCGCAACTCCACCGCGATCCACGAGGATGGCAGCCTCGGCAAGGGCGTAAGCCAGGTGGAGCTTTCGCGGAACGACAATGCCGGCGCGGTGACGGTGGAGGCCAGCCATGACGGCTATGTTCGCCGCCTCGGCCTGGTCCATCAACGCCAGCTGAGCCTCAGCGCCGACGGCGCCGAGCTGACGGGCGAGGACAGGCTGTTGCCGCAAGGCCGCCGCCGGCGGCGCGATCCCATTCCCTTCGCCGTGCGATTCCATCTGGCACCGGCCGTTGAGGTGACCACCACCGCGGACGGTCAGGGCGCGCTGCTTCGCATCAAGGGCGGCGGCGTCTGGCAGTTCCGCTGTCGCGGCGGGCGGCTGGGGACGGAGGACAGCCTTTGGATCGACGGCGAGGCGCGGCCCCATTCGAGCTTGCAGCTCGTCGTCTCCGGAGAGACGCCGCCGGACGGCATGGCGATCAGCTGGATGTTCAAGCGCGCCAAATAACTCGATGTGGGGGCGGGGTGACGCTGCCCGGCGATGCCGCTATGGGGTGCGCAATCCCTCCCGAACACACCTTCAGGAAACCCCGATGTCCGACGTGAAAATCACCCGCGCGCTGCTCTCCCTGTCCGACAAGAACGGCCTGGTCGAGCTGGGCGAGGCGCTTGCCCGCCACGGCGTGGAGCTGGTCTCGACCGGCGGAACGGCCAAGGCGCTGCGCGATGCAGGGCTGGAGGTGCGGGATATTTCCGATCTCACCGGCTTTCCCGAGATGATGGACGGCCGCGTCAAGACGCTCCACCCCAAGGTTCACGGCGGCCTCCTCGCCGTTCGCGACAATCCCGAGCATGTCGCCGCGATGGAGGCGCACGAAATCGGTGCGATCGACCTCGTCGTCGTCAACCTCTATCCGTTCGCCCAGACCGTCGCGAAGGGCGCGGGGCGCGACGAGATCATCGAGAATATCGACATTGGCGGCCCGTCGATGGTCCGCTCGGCCGCCAAGAACCATGTCCACGTGGCCATCGTCACCGATCCGTCGGACTATGCGGAGCTGATCGCCGCCCTCGACGGGAGCGGCGGCATGACGTCACTCGCTTTCCGCAAGCGGCTGGCCGCCAAGGCTTTTTCTGCGACGGCAGCCTATGATTCGATGATTTCCTCCTGGTTCGCCTTCGCCGATCAGCAGCAATTCTTCCCCGACATGCTCCCTGCCATCATGAACAAGCGGGAGGAGCTGCGTTACGGCGAGAACCCGCACCAGAAGGCGGCGCTCTACATTCCCGCTGGCCCGCACGCGCGCGGCATCGCCCAGGCAAGCCAAGTCCAGGGCAAGGAACTCAGCTACAATAATTACAATGACGCCGACGCGGCGCTGGAGCTGGTCGCCGAGTTCCGCGGTTCCGGTCCTGCCTGCGTCATCGTCAAGCACGCCAATCCCTGCGGCGTCGCCACCGCTCCCACGCTGCTCAAGGCTTATGAGGAGGCCTTAGCCTGCGACACCGTCTCGGCCTTCGGCGGCATCATCGCGGTGAACGAAAAGCTCACCCGCGAGACCGCCGAGGCGATGACCCAGATTTTCACCGAGGTCGTCATCGCCCCCGATGCCGACGAGGACGCCCGCGCCGTCTTCGCCAAGAAGAAGAACCTTCGCCTTCTCCTCACCGGAGAGTTGCCCGATCCGGCGCGCGCCGGCTTGACGCTGAAGTCCATCGCCGGGGGTTATCTCGTCCAATCGCGCGACAATGGACGGATCGGCCGTAACGATCTCAAGGTCGTGACCAAAAGGGCGCCCACGGATCAGGAACTCTCCGACTGCCTGTTCGCCTGGACGGTGGCCAAGCATGTGAAGTCGAACGCCATCGTCTATGCCAAGGGCGGCGCCACCGCCGGCGTCGGCGCGGGACAGATGAACCGACTCGAATCCGCGCGCATCGCCGCCTGGAAGGCGAAGGACGCGGCGGAGAAGGCGGGCTGGGCCGAGCCGCGCACCCTCGGCTCGGCGGTCGCCTCGGACGCCTTCTTCCCCTTCGCCGACGGCCTCCTCGCCGCCGTCGAGGCGGGCGCCACGGCCGTGATCCAGCCGGGCGGCTCGATCCGCGACGAGGAAGTAATTGCCGCCGCCGACGAGGCCGGCCTTGCCATGGTCTTCACCGGCATGCGCCACTTCCGGCACTAACCGCCTTGGCGCGCCCGCTATCCGGCGGTTAGGACGCTCCTGCAATCGGAAGGAGACATAGTGGTCCAGCGGAGCGGTGCGCCATCGGCCTTGAGGCAGTTCCTCGCGAGCGAAGCGGCGGGGGGCCTGCTGCTGATGGGCGCGACGGCGCTGGCCATGATCGTCGCCAACAGCCCGCTCTACGATCTTTACCATCACGCCCTGCACGATCCGATCGGCCCGGCCCTGACGCCGAAGCTCGGGCCGATGACGCTGCACCTCTGGATCAACGACGGGCTGATGGCCATCTTCTTCCTGCTCGTCGGGCTGGAGATAAAGCGCGAATTCGTCGACGGCCGCCTCGCCACCTGGAGCCAGCGCCGCCTCCCCTTCATCGCCGCCGGCTCGGGCATGATCGTGCCCGCCGCCGTCTATCTGATGCTGACCGCCGGCACGCCGGAGCTGGTCAGGGGCTGGGCGATCCCCGCGGCGACCGACATCGCCTTCGCCATCGGAGTGCTGGCGCTGCTCGGCAAGCGCGCGCCCACGTCGCTGAAGCTGTTCCTCACCACCGTGGCCATCGTCGACGACATGGGGGCGGTGGCGATCATCGCCCTCGCCTATACGGACTCGCTCAACACCCTCGCGCTCGGCGCCGGGGCGGCGATCCTGTTCGTGATGTATCTCCTCAACAAGAGCGGCGTCAGGGCGCTTTGGGTCTACATGCTGCTGGCGCTTGGCCTCTGGTACGCGGTTCTCCTCTCCGGCGTTCATGCCACCATCGCCGGCGTGCTCGCCGCGGCCATGATCCCGATCGTCAAGACGCCCGGCGCGCCGGATGCGGTTCATTCGCCGCTTCACCGGCTGGAGCATGCGATCACGCCGCTCGTCGCCTTCTTCATCGTGCCGCTGTTCGGCTTCGCCAATGCCGGCGTCTCGCTCGCGGGGATGGGGGTGGACCAGATCTTCGCGCCCTTGCCGCTCGGCATTGCCGCCGGCCTCTTCGTCGGCAAGCAGGTCGGCATCTTCGGCGCGGTCTGGCTCTGCTGTCGCCTGGGCTTCGCTCAGCGCCTGCGCGGCGCGACCTGGCTCCAGATCTACGGCGTCGCGCTTCTCTGCGGCATCGGCTTCACCATGAGCCTCTTCATCGGCGCGCTCGCCTTCCCCGGCCGGCCGGACCTGATCGAGGAGGCGAAGATCGGCGTGCTGCTCGGCTCCCTCGTGTCGGCGCTGGCCGGCTATCTGCTGCTCCGCCTCGCGCCGCAACATCTGCGGCACGAGGAAACGCAGGCCGAGCAGGAGCGGGAGATACGGATTGACGGCGATGTGGTTTCGCTTGAGGAACGGAGGCCATGAAATGGCCTCACGCGTTTTTGGGACTGCTGCTCCTCGCCGGTTGCGTCTCCGGCAAGGTTGAGGGCGACAGCCTCGATGAGATCGCCGCCGACTATGTCCAGATGACGCTGGAGATA
Organism: Sphingosinicella humi; assembly: GCF_003129465.1. Classification (NCBI taxonomy): domain Bacteria; kingdom Pseudomonadati; phylum Pseudomonadota; class Alphaproteobacteria; order Sphingomonadales; family Sphingomicrobiaceae; genus Allosphingosinicella; species Allosphingosinicella humi. The sequence continues at coordinate 1,228,419 of NZ_QFFF01000001.1, read as the reverse complement.
GGCGAGCGCGAACCCGGCTATGTCGATGCCTATTACGGCCCGGCCGAGTGGCGCGATGCCGCCAAGGCGGCGCCGCGCTCGCTCGAGAGTCTCGCGGCGGAGGCGGCGGCGCTGACGGCGCGCGTCAACGCCATCGATCCCGCGACCTTGGAGACGATGGAACAGCGCCGCCGGACCTTCCTATTGGCGCAGCTCAGGGCCGCCTCGACGCGGCTGCGCATGCTTAGAGGCGAGAGGCTGAGCTTCGCCGAGGAGGCCGAGGGACTGTTCGGTGTCAGCCCCGACATTCAGCCGCTCTCGACCTTTGATCCCGTGTTGGCGCGGATTGACGCCCTCGTTCCGGGCGAGGGTCCGCTGTGGCAGCGGGTCGATGCCTTCCAGGAGCGCTTCACCATCCCCGCCGACCGGCTGAAGCCGGTGTTCGACGCCGCCATCGCCGAGTGCAAAAGGCGCACCGCCGCGCATGTCGGCCTGCCGGCCGGCGAAACCTTCACCCTGGAGTTCGTCACCGGCAAGAGCTGGTCGGGCTACAACTATTATCAGGGCGGTTATAACAGCCTGATCCAGGTCAACACCGATCTGCCGATCCGCATCAGCCGCGCCGTCGATCTCGGTTGCCACGAAGGCTATCCGGGGCACCACGTCCTGAATGCCTTGCTGGAGCAGCGGCTGACGCAGCAGCGCGGCTGGATCGAGTTCAGCGTCTACCCGCTCTATTCGCCCCAGTCGCTGATCGCCGAAGGCTCGGCCAATTACGGGATCGACCTCGCCTTTCCGGGCGAGGAGCGGCTTCGCTACGAAACGTCCGTCCTCTACCCGCTGGCCGGACTGCCGACGGACCAGGCCGATGAATATCTCGCTTTGCTCGAGGCGATGGAGGCTCTGCAGGGAGCCCGCTTCACCATCGCCCGCGATTATCTGGAAGGCCGCACCAATCGCGACCGCGCCGTCGAGCTCACGCAAAAATATCAGCTCGTCTCCAAGAAGCGGGCAGAACAGTCGGTCGACTTCATCGACGAATATCGCAGCTACGTGATCAACTACGGCCTCGGCGAGGACATGGTCGAAGCCTATGTCGAAGCCGCCGGCAACACGTCCGAGGCGCGCTGGGCGGTGATGGAACGGGTGATCTCCGAACCGACCCTGCCGAGCGATCTGCTCAGATAGCCGCCGTACCGGCGAAGGCTGGCATGCAAACGGAGTCGCTGGGGTGGCGGAGTAAAAGTCTGATGCGCAAGATATGGGATGCCCGCCAGCTGGAGCATGCGCCGGCCCTCGAGCTTCACAATGGCGCGTTCGTGCCCCACGCCGAACATCCCGGCCGGGCGGAGTCGATCCTCGCGGCGATCGGCGAGACCGAGCCAGCCCACGACCATGGCGAAGCGCCGATCCTTCGCGTCCACCGCCAGGACTATGTCGACTTTCTGAAACGTGCCCATGCCGACTGGAAGGCGGCGGGACGCACCGGCGATGCGGCTGGCTACACCTGGCCCGTCGTTCGCCGCCGTCCGCTCGACCTCGAGCGGATCGATGCCCGCCTCGGCCAATATAGCTATGACGCCGGCACGCCGATCGCCGAAGGCACCTGGACCGGAGCCTATTGGTCCGCGCAGACCGCGCTGACCGCCCTCGACATCGTGCTGGCCGGGGAGCGATCCGCCTTCGCCTTCTGCCGCCCACCCGGCCACCATGCCGGCGCGGACTATCTCGGCGGCTATTGCTATCTCAATAACGCCGCCATCGCCGCCCAGGCCGCGATCGACGGCGGGGCCGGCCGCATCGCCATCCTCGACATCGACTATCATCATGGCAACGGCACGCAGGACATCTTCTACGACCGGGAAGATGTCCTGTTCGTCTCGATCCACGCCGATCCCAAAACCGACTATCCCTTTTATTGGGGCCATGCCGACGAAGCCGGCGAAGGGCCGGGAGAAGGCGCCAACCTCAATATTCCGCTCGCGCGCGGCACCGCTCGACCGAAATTCCAGGCGGCGCTCGACACCGCGATGGACCGTATCCGTCAATTCTCGCCGGACCTACTGGTCCTGTCCTTCGGAGCCGACACGTTCAGCGGCGATCCGATCAGCCATTTTCGCCTGGAGACGGAGGATTATCCAGCCCTCGCCCGCAGCATTGCCTCGGCGGCCTGGCCGACCCTGGTCGTCATGGAAGGCGGCTATGCGGTAGATGACCTTGGCGTGAATGTCGCTGCTTTCCTCGGCGGCTTCTGAACTCAGTCCCGCGGCTGGCGGAGCACGGTATCGAGCAGTCCGGGAAATCGGGCATCGAACTCCTCGCGGCGGAGCGAGCTCAGATATTCACGGCCGGCGGCGCGGGTGCGGATCAACCCGGCTCCGCGCAGGATTTTGAAATGGTTGCTGAGGGTGCTCTTGGGCACCTCTCCGGCCTGGGCCGCCGATTGGCAGGAAAGCTCGCCGGTCTGGCTGTCGAGGCGCCTCACGATGCCGAGGCGGCACGAATCGGCAAGCGCATGCAGCGCTGTCTCCAGCGAGACGTCATCCAGCCGAGGATGCGGGTAAAGAGCCATAAGTCATATTTAGAGTTGGCGCGGTCAATTTAATAGTTCCGAAATGTTGAACTATCTCGCTTACCCCCTAATTGCGGGTGACGCGGCATGGCCGCCGCGGTCAGGGAGACTGTTTGATGGCAAATCTGTTCGATCCGATCCGCTTTGGCGCAATCGATGCGCCCAACCGGGTGGTGATGGCGCCTCTCACCCGTGCCCGCGCCACGCGCGAAGCTGTGCCCACGCCGATCATGGCCGAATATTACGCGCAACGTGCCGGCGCCGGCCTGATCATCAGCGAGGCGACTGGCATCAGCCGCGAAGGGCTGGGCTGGCCTTTCGCACCCGGCTTGTGGAATGAGGCGCAGGTCGAGGGATGGAAGCCGGTGATCGACGCGGTGCACCGCGCGGGCGGGCGGATCGTCGCACAGCTCTGGCATATGGGGCGGATCGTCCATCCCGATTTTCTCGGCGGGGCGGCGCCGGTCTCCTCGTCGGCCACCACTGCGCCGGCCCTGGCCCATACTTATGAAGGCAAGAAGCCGTACGAGGCGGCGCGCGCCGCCACTCGCGATGACATCGCCCGCATCCTCGACGATTATGAAGTGGCGACCGTGAACGCGCTCGCCGCCGGATTCGACGGCGTTCAGATCCACGGCGCGAACGGATATCTGATCGACCAGTTTCTAAGGGCCAGCGCCAATTTCCGCGTCGACGAATATGGCGGCGCGCCCGAAAACCGGACCCGCTTCTTGGTGGAAGTGACGGAGCGGGTGGCGAGCGTCGCCGGGCCGGAGCGGGTCGCTGTGCGCCTGTCGCCCAACGGAGAGAGCCAGGGCGTTTCCGACCCGGACCCCGCTTCCGTATTCGTTCCGGCCGCGGCGGCGCTCGACCAGATCGGGATCGCCTTTCTCGAGCTGAGAGAGCAGGGGCCCGACGGGACGTTCGGCCGAAGCGACCAGCCCAAGGTCTCGCCGCAAATCCGGTCCGTGTTCCGCGGCCCGCTGGTGCTGAACCAGGACTATGGGTTCGATTCCGCCCAGGTCGCGGTCGCCTCTGGCGAGGCCGACGCCGTAAGCTTCGGCCGCCCGTTCATCTCCAATCCGGACCTGGTCGAACGGCTCCGCGCCGCCGCACCGCTCACGCCGGACGACGCCGCTACCTGGTACACCCAAGGCAGCGAGGGCTATCTCGACTATCCCGCCGCCCAGCAGGTGCTGGCGGCGGAATAAGGAGTCACAGCTTCTCGGTCAGTTCCGGCACGACTTTGAACAGGTCGCCGACGAGGCCGATGTCGGCGACCTGGAAGATGGGCGCGTCCTCGTCCTTGTTGATGGCGACGATGGTCTTGCTATCCTTCATGCCGGCAAGGTGCTGGATGGCGCCCGAAATGCCGATGGCGACATAGAGCTCCGGGGCGACGATCTTGCCGGTCTGGCCGACCTGATAGTCGTTGGGAACATAGCCCGCATCGACCGCGGCGCGGCTGGCGCCGACGGCGGCGCCCAATTTGTCGGCGAGCGGCTCGATATATTGATGGAAGGCCTCGCCGCTGCCCAGCGCGCGGCCGCCCGAGACGATGATCTTGGCGCTGGTCAGCTCGGGGCGCTCGGAGGCGGCGATCTCGGCGCCGACGAAGCTGGAGAGGCCCACGTCACCCGCGCCGCTCACCGGCTCGAGCGCCGCCGAGCCGCCCTCTCTTGCGGCCTTCTCGAAGGCGGTGCCGCGCACGGTGATCACCTTCTTGGCGTCGGACGACTTCACCGTCGCGATGGCGTTGCCGGCGTAGATGGGCCGGGTGAAGGTGTCTTCGCTCTCGACCGAGAGGATGTCCGAGATCTGCATCACGTCGAGCAGGGCGGCGACGCGCGGGGCGATGTTCTTGCCGGTGGTGGTCGACGGCGCCAGGAAGGCGTCGTGATCGGCCATCAGCCCGGCGACCAGCGGCGCGACATTCTCCGCCAGGCCATGGGCGTAAGCGGCATCGTCGGCGACATGGACCTTGCCGACGCCCGCGATCTTGGCGGCCTCGTTGGCGACGGAGCCGACGCCCTCGCCGGCAACGATCAAATGGACTTCGCCGAGCTTGGAAGCGGCGGTGACGGCCGACAAGGTCGCGTCCTTCAATTCCCCGCCTTCATGTTCAACCCAGACGAGCGTCTTCATGCGATCACTCCCGTTTCCTTGATCTTGGCGATGAGTTCGTCGACCGAGCCGACCTTGACGCCCGCCTGGCGCTTGGCCGGCTCCGTCACCTTCACCGTCGCGAGGCGCGGCGCGATGTCGACGCCATAATCCTCGGGCCTCTTCTGGGCGAGCGGCTTCGACTTGGCCTTCATGATGTTGGGCAGCGAGGCGTAGCGCGGCTCGTTCAAGCGAAGGTCGGTGGTGACGATGGCGGGAAGCTTCAGCTTCACCGTCTCGAGGCCGCCGTCCACCTCGCGGGTGACGCTCACATGATCGCCCTCCACCTCGACCTTGGAGGCAAAGGTGCCCTGCGCCCAGCCGAGCAGGGCGGCGAGCATCTGGCCGGTCTGGTTCGAATCGTCGTCGATCGCCTGCTTGCCCATGACCACCAGGCCGGGCTGCTCTTCGTCGGCGACCTTCTTCAGGAGTTTGGCGACGGCCAGCGGCTCGACCTCGGCGTCGGTCTGGATGAGGATCGCCCTGTCCGCACCCATGGCGAGCGCGGTGCGCAGCGTCTCCTGCGCCTTGGCCGGGCCGATCGACACGGCGACGATCTCGGTCGCCACGTCCTTTTCCTTGAGGCGGATGGCTTCCTCGACGGCGATCTCGTCGAACGGGTTCATGCTCATCTTGACGTTGGCGAGATCGACGCCCGACCCGTCGGCCTTCACCCGCGGCTTCACGTTGAAATCGATGACCCGCTTCACGGGGACCAGAAGCTTCATATGCCTTCTCCCTCGTCATTCCGGCGGAAGCCGGAACCCAAGAACTTGGCCTTGGCGTTCTTGGGTCGCGGCTTTCGCCGGGATGACCCTGCTTCGTTGCGACGGCTTACGCCGCCTCCAATTCCTTGACCTGCTCGACGATCTTCTTGGCGGCATCGCCCAGATCGTTGGCCGGGACGATCGGCAGGCCGCTCTCGGCGAGGATGGCCTTGCCCTGCTCGACATTGGTGCCTTCGAGGCGGACGACCAGCGGCACCGCAAGGTGCACTTCGCGGGCGGCCTCGACAATGCCTTCGGCGATGATGTCGCAGCGCATGATGCCGCCGAAGATGTTGACCAGGATGCCCTGCACGGCCGGGTCGGAGAGGATGATCTTGAACGCGGCCGTCACCTTCTCCTTGGAAGCGCCGCCGCCGACGTCGAGGAAGTTGGCCGGGAAGGCGCCGTTCAGCTTGATGATGTCCATCGTCGCCATGGCGAGGCCGGCGCCGTTCACCATGCAGCCGATGTTGCCGTCGAGCTTGATGTAGGCGAGGTCGTGCTTGGAGGCCTCGATCTCCATCGGGTCCTCTTCGCTGAGGTCGCGAAGTTCGGCCAGGTCCGGATGGCGGAACATGGCGTTGGAATCGAAGCCGACTTTGGCGTCGAGCACCAGCAGCTTGTCGTCCTTGGTGACGGCGAGCGGATTGATCTCGATCTGGCTGGCATCGGTGCCGAGGAAGGCGTCGTAGAGCTTGCCGAGCATCCTTTGCGCCTGCTTGGCGAGGTCGCCGGTCAGCTCTAGCGCCGCCGCCACCGAGCGGCCGTGATGCGGCATCAGGCCCGTCGCCGGATCGATGGTGATGGTGTGGATCTTCTCGGGGGTCGAATGGGCGACCTCTTCGATGTCCATGCCCCCTTCGGTCGAGGCGACGACCGCGATGCGGCCGGTGGAGCGATCGACGAGGAGAGCGAGGTAGAATTCCCTGGCGATGTCGACGCCGTCGGTGACGTAGAGGCGGTTGACCTCCTTGCCCTCGGGACCGGTCTGGATCGTCACCAGCGTGTTGCCGAGCATGTCCTGGGCGGCGGCGCGCACTTCCTCTTCGCTGCGGGCGAGGCGGACGCCGCCCTTGGCGTCAGGCCCCAATTCCTTGAACTTGCCCTTGCCGCGCCCGCCGGCATGGATCTGCGCCTTGACGACGTAGAGCGGCCCGGGAAGCTTGCCGACGGCGGCGACCGCCTCCTCGACGCTCATCGCGGGGATGCCGGCCGGAACCGCCACGCCGAATTTCGAGAGCAGCTCCTTGGCCTGATATTCGTGGATATTCATGGATCGAGGAATCCTTGGAAGTGGGCGAATTTGTCGCGGTCTTAAGCACAGCAGCGCCGCGAATGGAAGCCGGTCCCCCATGGAGCTATTCGCATCCATCTCGATCGGCGGCGCGTTTGCTACCATATGACCCGTGGCTTTCTCGACTGGTTGGGCCGCATCCTCATGCTGGCGCTCGCCGGCCTGGTGACGCTGTCCATAATCGGCTCGATCGCGGCCATTCCGTCCGAAAGCATCGAAACGCGCATGGGGCTGGAGACCCAGCCGCCGACGGCCGACCGCCCGCCGCTGCCGGAATCCGAGCCGGAAGCGGCCGCACCTCAGCCGGAACCGACCCGGCAGCCAGCGGCACCAAGGGGCGTGCTCTCCGATCCCGGCGCTCCTGCGGCATCCGCCCCGTCGGAAGCGGCGCGATGGCTGGAAGCGATCACCTATGCGCTGCTCGCGCTGGTCGGGCTGGCCGCGCTCGCGAGTCTGTTCCTGTGGCGCGGCCTTCGCGAGCAAAGGCGTATCGCCGATGCTCTGGAGGCGTTGGCGGCGCGGTCCTGATCAGAGTCGGGCGATACGGCGGCGATCGAGCAGGGTCGAACGGCCGCCGTGGAGGCGGGCCATCACGCCTGGATCGAGGCTGTTCAATCGTTCGAAATAGCCGAGGCGATCGGCCGGAGCCGTCTCGAACATCGTCTTGCTGATGCCGCGATAGAAGTCGCGCTTGCGCCAGAGCGCAGTGGCGAGGCTCTCGAACAAATCGTGGAGCGCGGCGCCGGTAAAATCCTGCTGCTGGGTGAGCAGGGTCGCCGTCGCGAGCGCATCCGGCAGCGAGTGGCCGGTCGCAGGGTGGAAGAAGCCGCCGCGAAGGCCGAGCTTCGCCACCCGGGCGCCGCCGACTCGCCAGAATGAGGGAAAGTCCCCGCCGATCGCCAGCGGAAGCGTGGCCACGGTCTCCCGCTCCCGCTTCGCCTTGGCCCAGCCGCGGCGGCCGAGATAGGCGTCGATCCGCTTGCCGGCTTCTTCCTCGTCGAGGCCGGGGAGCTCCGAAAGTTGGACGTCTTCGATCAGCATCCGATCCTCGCCGATCGGCCAGCAGCGCATGAAGCGGGCGGCCGCGGCGCCCTCGGTGGCATCGACGAGCAGGGGACGGTCCAGGCCGTGCGGCTGCTTCAGGCGATATTCGCGGGCAAGGGACTTCGCCCAGCCCAGTTCCAGCATCGACAGATTGGCAGCGCCGCGTGCGTCGATCGCGCCGTCGGCCGCGATCTTTTCGCCGCCCTGCAGGATCAGCCCATTCTCCCGCACGGCGACGATGCGAGCGCCGAGCCGATACTGGTCCGGTCGCAGCATCTCCAGCACCGCCTTGTGGATGGCGTCGGGTGCTATGCAGGCGAGGTCGGCCTTCACCTTGCGGGTGCGGCCGGGGAAGGCGAGATAATAGCCCGGCCAGCGTTTGCCGATCAGCGGCTCGGCCAGCCAGCGGTCGGGCTCGTCTATGTCGCTCTCGAAGAAGGCCAGGTTGTGCTCGCCGCCGAACGCCTCGCCTTCCTCGACCAGCAGGATCGGCACATCAGGACGTGCGCGCGCCATGGCCAGCGCTGCCAGGCCGCCCGCCAAGCCCCCACCTGCGATCAGCAGACCGTCCCGCTTGCCCGTAGCCATAATGGTCCACTCCTACAGGAGCGCGTCGTCAGGCGCCATGGCCGCGCGGGTCCGGCCGCCGATGAGCCTCATTTTGGGACTGTCGCGAGTAAAGCCCGATTGAAGCCGCCAGTCTTCACGTCGTTCGTGGAACTTCTTCTTCGGTCCAGCGCTGTATTGTCAAAGAGAAACAGGGAATCTGGTGAGTGCAGCATGAATAGGCGCCACGTGGCCGCGGCGCTTCTCCTGCCGCTCGTCTTCACGACGCCTTCCAAGGCGCAAGGACCGGCCGGCGTTCGCGGCGATGACCGGGCCATGGTCGGCCCATCCTATCTACCGTCTCGCGAGAGCAGGACCTCCTACCTCCCGCTTCGGAGCGGCAGCGCCGGCATCAGTATTTCGACGACTCCCATCGTCCAGCAGGACGGATCCGCCGTCTATCGAAAGGCTTTGGTCGGCAGCCTACCGCTCGCCCGCGACGTCAGTCTCGGCGTCGGCCTCATCGAAGTCACGCGCACCTCCCACAAGGAGCGGTCGCTCGACCGGATTCGGCCGCTCAGCGACACCGGCGGGCGGAGCGACCGCATCGCGGCGGTGGGCCTCAGCGTCCGCTTCTGATCCGGTTCCTCGCTCGCTGGAGCGAACGGCCTGTTAAGCCTCTTTGTGGCAAGGGAGCCTATGGCTTCCGTTCACCCTCAAGCGCCGACGGGAAATTCACGCACCGCTGCGGCGGCGGACCCTTGGCGCTGGGCCGGGCTGCTATCGGTCGTGGCGCTTGGCGCCGCGGCGGCTGCGATCGGCTGGACGGGCTATATCGCCTCGGACGATGCGAGCTACTATGGCGGCGCGGCCGAGTGGCTGCGAAGCGCCCCGTTCGCCGGCGACAGCCACTGGACGACCCGCTTCCCTCTGATACTCTCGCTGGCCGCGGCGATGCTGATTGTGGGCGTCGGTCCGGCCGCGCTCACGGTCACCTCGCTTTTCTGGTTCATCGCCTTTGTCGCGACCGGCGCTGGCCTGGCGACCCGGATAGGCGGGCGGAAAGTCGGTTGGCTGACGGCGGTGCTGCTCGCGACCTTGCCGCTCAGCGCCGTCGCCGCCTCGGTCGTCAATTGCGACCTGCCGGAAGCGACCTTCCTCATGCTGGGGCTGTGGTGGCTCGCGGGAGTCGTGGGGCAGGATGGCCAAGAGCGATCGGCGGCCGCGGCCGGCATTTGCTTCGGCCTGGCGGTTCTCTGCCGTGAAACCGCGGTGCTGGCTCTCGCCGGGTTCGCCCCGCTCTTCCTGCTGGGCCGTCCTCTTCCCCGCCGTATCTTGATGGTCGCGGCGGCCGGGGCCGCGGTCGTGCTGGCGCTGGAGATGCTGTTCCAGTTCGCCCTCACCGGCGATCCGCTCCACCGCTACATGCTCGCCTTCAATCATAGCGATACGCTGAGCCGCGCCGCCAATCTGGAAGGCAACCTTCTGCTGCACCCGCTCATCGATCCGCTGCTGGTGCTGCTCGTCAACAACGAGTTCGGCCTGCTCTTCTGGGTGATGGCCCTTGCCCTGGCCACGGGCGCGGTCCGCGGACTTGGACCTCGCCGGAAAAATGCCCTGATCCTTTGCATCGCCCTCGGCCTGGCATCGGCTTTGCTCATTGCGCTTCTGTCGGCCAAGCTCGTCCTCAACCCACGCTACTTCACGATCACGACCGTCGCCGCCGCGATCATCGCTGCGCTCTGGCTGTCGCGGTTGAAGATGCCACTGGCGGCGCTGGTCTTGACGGGGATGGTCGGGCTCAATCTGCTGCTGCTGAGTGCGCAGAACAACAATCCGCAATGGCCGGCCTATGCGCTGGTGGAGGCGGCGCTCGACCATCCCGGCCAAATGGTGGCTGCGGACGAGGAACTCATCCGTCGCGCGGAGCTTCCGCTGGGCTGGAGCAGGGTCGATAATGTCGTCCCGGCCGGAGCGCCCGCATCGCTGCGTCTCATCGAGCAGTCCGCCGATGCCCCGCCTGCAATCGCTTTCTATCCCTCGCCGCCCACGCCGCTCGGATCGCTCCTGCGGCGGCTGGGCCTGTCCGACAGCCTTCCCGCTGCCGCCGAGACCCGGTTGATGAACCTCAATCCCACCATGATCGTCGTGGAAGCGCCGGCCGCGCCGAAGTGAGGCTGTCGCCTTCCCCCGGAAGGCGCGGCGCGATACAGACAAAGGGTGAACGACGAGCAGCCAACGGTTCGTAAGATCATCCATGTCGACATGGACGCCTTCTATGCGTCGGTGGAGCAGCGCGACGACCCGGCACTCAGAGGGAAGCCGGTCGCGGTCGGCGGCATGCACCGCGGCGTCGTCGCGGCGGCGAGCTACGAGGCGCGCGTCTTCGGCGTCCGCTCGGCCATGCCCTCGGCGACGGCGAAGCGACGCTGCCCCGACCTCATTTTCGTCAAGCCGCGCTTCGACGTCTATCGCGAGGTTTCGCGCCAGATCCGGGGCATCTTCGCCGACTATACGCCGCATATCGAGCCGCTGTCGCTCGACGAGGCCTATCTTGACGTGACGGAGGATCTGCGCGGCATCGGCGTCGCCACCACCATTGCCGAGGAGATCCGGGCCCGCATCCGCTCGGAGACCGGCCTCACCGCGTCGGCCGGCGTCTCCTACAACAAGTTCCTCGCCAAGCTCGCCAGCGACCAGAACAAGCCCGATGGCCTGTGCGTGGTGACCCCGCGCCAGGGCCCGGCCTTCGTCGCCGCCCTGCCGGTCAGGCGCTTTCACGGCGTCGGCCCCGTCACCGCCGCGAAGATGACCAGGCTCGGAATCGAAACGGGCGCCGATCTCCGCGCCCAGAGCCTGGCTTGGCTCGAGGCGAATTTTGGCCGTTCGGGCGCTTATTATTATCGCGCGGCGCGCGGCGAGGACGACCGTCCGGTGCGGGCCAATCGCCCCTACAAGTCGGTCGGCGCCGAACGCACCTTCGATAGCGACCTTGTCGCGGAGGAGGACCTCACGGCGGAGCTCGCGCGCATCGCCGGCTATGCCTGGACGCGCGTCGAGCGCGCCGAGGTCCGCGGCCGCACCGTGACGTTGAAAGCCAGATTCCAGGATTTCCGCACCGTCACCCGCGCGCATTCGGTCGCTGGCGGCGTTGAAGATCAGGCGCAATTCCTCGCCATCGGCACCAGCCTCCTGGGCATGCTGCTCCCCGCCGAGAAAGGTATCCGTCTGCTCGGCCTCACTCTGTCCGGCCTCGAGGAGCGGGAGGCGGCCCCACCCCAACTCGGCCTGCCGATCTGAACGGGCGGGCACCGAACAGTCGCGTTCCCAGCTTCATCCCGGGCTCAGGCCGATCCTTCTCGCCGCGTCATGGCGGTATGGTATAACATGACGAGATGCTGTAACATCTCTCCAGCCGCCGTAGAGCGGCGCCTGAATGGAGAGTGGATATGGCTGACACTGGGTTCCTCAATCAGACACCGAGAAGCCCGACCGGGCTCATAATCGTCATCGCCCTTCACGCGGTCGCTCTGACGGCGCTCGCCTTGTCGAAGACGCCCATCGAGCGGAGGCCGCCGGACATCATCGACATCTTTCGGGTGGCGCCGCAAAAGGAGCCGCCGCCGCCCGATCCCGAGCCCCTGCCGGAGCCGCCCAAGGCGCCGCCGAGCACCGTCGACATTGTGCCGCCGCCGATGCCCCTGCCACCCCTTTCCGACAATCTATTGCCCCCACCGCCGATGCCCCGTCCCGTCCCGCCCGGTCCGGTCGCTGGCATCAACCCGCCCAGCCTTCCCGTGCCTCCGGCACCGCCGGTCCGCAAGGAGGCCCAAATCGATCGGCGGAGCGAGTTGCAGCCGGCCTATCCTGCCTCGGAGCGCCGGTTGGATCGCGAAGGCTCCGTCACCATCAGCCTGCTGATCGGCGCGGACGGGCGGGTGAAGTCGGCGGAGAAGGTCAGCGCGACCAGCGACGCCTTCTATCGCGCGACCGAGCGCCACGCGCTTGCCCATTGGCGCTTCGAGCCGGCGACGGTCGACGGGCGGCCGATCGAAAGCCGCAAGACGATGACGGTTCACTTTCGGCTCAACGGCTGAACGCCGATCCCTTCGCGGAGGCGCTGCATGGCAGGGCTGGCGCTTCGGCGGCGCCGGCCCTATCTTGGCGGCCATGTCGCTCCCGCGTCCTGCCTCCCCACGCGTCCTCTGGGCGGACCTGCGCGCCTTCGCGAAGGAACGCAGCAAGGTGCAGTGGATCGCCGCCGTCCTGGCGATCGTCATGCCGGGGGTGATCCTGGTCGGCTTCTATTATGACGCGCAAACCAACATCGCGCCCGGCGAGCAGCTCATCTATGTCGAAAGCTGGAGCGCCAACCGCACCGACGCCGAGATCATCGAGGCGCAGAAGGAGCGGCAGGCGCAGGAGGATGCGATTGCCGCCGAACGGCAGCGGCAGTTCAAAGAGCTTGAGCGCCAGCTCGGCATCTGACGACAGGCGCTGGATGGCCGCGGCTGTCTCGCTCGGCGAGCGCGGCCGGGGCCGGACCGCGCCCAATCCTCATGTCGGCTGCCTGCTGGTGAAGGACGGGCGTATTGTCGGGCGCGGCTGGACCCAGCCGGGCGGGCGCCCCCATGCCGAGGCGGTCGCCCTGGCCGAGGCCGGAGCGGAAGCGCGGGGCGCGACCGCCTATGTCACCCTCGAGCCCTGCGCCCATAAGAGCCAGCGCGGCCCCGCCTGCGCCGACTCCCTGGCGGAAGCAGGCATAGCTCGCGCGGTCGTGGCGGTCGGCGATCCGGACCGCCGCACGAACGGGCGAGGTCTCGAACGGCTGCGGTCGGCCGGAATCCCGGTGACTGCGGGCGTGGAGGAGACGACGGCAGGGCGCTCGCTGGAAGGGTTCCTCATGCGGCAGCGGCAGGGCCGTCCCTTCATTACCTTGAAGCTGGCCCTGTCGATTGACGGCAAGATCGCGCTGGCCTCGGGCGAAAGCCGCTGGATCACCGCCGAGGACGCCCGCGCCCATGTCCACGGCCTTCGCGCCCGCTCCGACATGATCCTGGTCGGTCGCGGCACCTATGAAGCGGACAAGCCGCGTCTCGACGTCCGTCTGCCGGGACTGGAGGACCGCTCCCCCCGCCGCGCCATCCTGACGCGCGGCGAGACCATCGAAGGCTGGACCCGCCTTCAGAGCCCGGAGGACGTCTACACTCTTAGCGACGTCAACGACCTGCTGGTCGAGGGCGGCTCCGGTGCGGCCTCGGCCTTCCTCACCGCCGACCTCATCGACCGCATGCTCATCTACCGCGCGCCGCTGTTGATCGGCGAGGGCAAGTCGGCGCTCGGCTATATCGGCCTCGACAGTCTCGCCGCCGCCCACCGCCGATGGACCCTTTCGGACACGCGCCCGCTTGGCATCGACCGCCTCGAAGTCTACGAGCGGCAGCGCGACTGATGTTTACCGGGATCATCACCGATATCGGCCGGATCGAGGCCGTCGAGACGCGCGGCGATCTGCGCGCCCGGATCGGCTGCGGCTATGACATGGCGGACGTCGATCTCGGCGCGTCCATCGCCTGTTCGGGCGTCTGCCTGACGGTGGTCGACAAGGGCGAGAATTGGTTCGCGGTCGACATTTCCGGCGAGACGCTGAGCCGGACGGTGCCCGACATGTGGGCGGAAGGGCGGCCGCTCAATCTCGAGCGGGCGCTGAAGGTCGGCGACGAACTGGGCGGCCATATCGTCACCGGCCATGTCGATGGCCTCGGCGAGGTCGACTCGGTCATGGAGGCGGGCGGCTCCACCCGAATCACTTTCATCGCCGGCGATGAAGTCGCGCCCTACCTCGCGGCCAAGGGTTCGGTGTCGATCGACGGCGTGTCGCTGACGGTCAACGAAGTCGAGAATCTCTCCAACGGGGCGCGCTTCACCGTCAACATCATTCCTCACACAGCCGCGCAGACCACGCTGGGTGGCCTGCGCGAAGGCGCCAAGGTCAATATCGAGATCGACATCCTCGCCCGTTATCTCGGCAGGATGATGGAGCTCCGCGCCAGCCGGATGTGATTTTCCGTTGGCGTCTCACATTTCGGTGTGATAGCGGCGCGCCATGAGCACGATATTGATCGATCGGCTGAGCGAACTGGTGACATCCGGCGAGATGTCGCGCGCCGGCCTCGCCCGCGCCGCCGGCCTTCATCCCAACTCGCTGAGGAAGCTTGGCGATATCGACTGGAACCCCACCGCCGACACGCTGGTGAAGCTGGAGAAGTTCCTCGCCAGCGGCAGCCGGGGCGTGATGGCGACTCCGGAGCAGATCATCGATGAGGCGCGCAACGGCCGCATGTTCATCCTGGTCGACGACGACGACCGGGAGAATGAAGGCGACCTCGTCATCCCCGCGCAAATGGCGACTCCGGACGCCATCAACTTCATGGCCAAGCATGGGCGCGGTCTCATCTGCCTGGCGCTGTCGAAGGCGCGGGTCGAGCAACTCGGCCTCGGGCTGATGAGCCGTCACAACGGCACGCGGCACGAAACCGCTTTCACGACGTCGATCGAAGCGCGCGACGGTGTCACCACCGGCATCTCCGCCGCCGACCGCGCGCGCACCATCTCGGTGGCCATCGATGCCTCCAAGGGTCCGGAGCATATCGTCACGCCCGGCCACGTCTTCCCGCTGGTGGCGAAGGAGGGCGGCGTGCTGATCCGCGCCGGCCATACCGAGGCTGCGGTGGATGTGGCGCGGCTCGCCGGGCTGAACCCGTCCGGCGTGATCTGCGAGATCATGCGCGAGGACGGCACCATGGCCCGCATGGACGACCTTATCGCCTTCGCCCAGCTTCACGGCCTCAAGATCGGCACGATCCGCGATCTCATCGCCTATCGCCTGAAGAAGGACCATCTCGTCGAGCAGACTGCCGAGGCGCGGTTCGAGAGCCGCTGGGGCGGGACCTGGACGGCGAAGAGCTTCCTCAACAAGGCGCTCGGCAATGAGCAGGTGGCGTTGGTCAAGGGCCATATCGACCCCGACACGCCGACTTTGGTCCGCATGCACGCGCTCAGCCTCTTCTCCGACGCCTTTGCCGAGGCGGGACAGCGCGGCGGCCTGCTCGAAGGCGCGATGAAGATCATCGGGGAGGAAGGCTCGGGCGTGATCGTCGTCATCAACCGCCCGATGCCGAACGCCCTTTCCACCGCCCTCAACCACCGCGCGGGAAAGAGCGCCGGCGGCGCCGAGCAGCTCCGCGACTATGGCGTCGGCGCCCAGATCCTGTCGGCGCTGGGGGTGCAGGAGATGATTCTCCTCACCAACACCCACCATACGCCGGTGGCGCTTGACGGCTACGGCCTGTCGATCGTCGGCGAGCGGCCGATCCCGTCGGGCGAGGCCTGAGCATGGCCCGGATCCTTATCGTCGAGGCGCGCTTCTACGATCATCTGAACGACTTCCTGCTCGAGGGTGCCCGCGCGGCGCTGAGGGGCCATGAGGTCGAGGTGATGACGGTGCCAGGCGCGCTCGAAGTGCCGGGCGCGATCGCGCGCGCCGCCGAGACGGGCCGCTATGACGGCTATGTCGCCCTTGGGGTGGTCATTCGCGGCGAGACATATCATTTCGAGATCGTCGCCGGCGAAAGCGCGCGCGGACTGATGGCGCTCAGCCTCGACGGCCTCGCCATCGGCAACGGCATCTTGACGGTCGAGGATGAGGCCCAGGCGCTGGCCCGCGCCCGCCCCGACGACAAGGACAAGGGCGGGGAGGCCGCCCGCGCCGCGCTGGTGATGATCAACGTCGGCGCCCATTTCCGAGCCATTGCTTGACGGCGACGAGGGGCGGGGCCTAGCGGCCCCTGATCGCCATGCCCCACCCGACCGACTCCTCCGCCAGCCGTGCCGGGCGCCATGCCTTTGCGGCACTGATCGTCGCCAACCTGTTCCTGGCGCTGGGGCCCTGGATGGTCCGGCTCGCCGACGTCGGCCCTGTGGCGGCGGGGTTCTGGAGGCTGGCGCTCGCCGTTCCGCTGCTGCTCGTGCTGGCGTGGCACGGCCCCGGACGCCGCGCCCGCCCGGAATGGGGCATCGTCGTGATGGTCATCCTCGGCGGCCTGTTCTTCGCCGCCGATCTCGCCGCCTGGCATTACGGGATCCTGCGCACCAAGCTCGCCAACGCCACCCTGTTCGGCAATTCGTCCAGCTTCCTCTTCGCCCTCTACGGGTTCATCATGATGCGGACGCTGCCGAAGGCGATGCAGGCGGGCGCCTTCGCACTCGCCGTCGTCGGAACCGCCCTCATGCTGGGCAACAGCTACGAGCTTTCGCCGCGCCATTTTGCCGGAGACCTGTTCGCGATCCTCGCCGGCTTCTTCTATTTCCTCTACCTGGTGGTGATCGATCGGGCGCGAAAGCGGCTGGGGCCGATGCAGGTACTCGCCCTGGCGACGACGACGGCCGCACTGCCCATGCTCCTCTTCGCCCTGGCGCTGGGAGAGACGGTGATGCCGGAAAACTGGGCGCCGCTGGTCTTCCTGTCGATCAGCAGCCAAGTGATCGGCCAGGGCCTGCTCGTCTACGCCATGGGTCACCTCAGCCCCGTTATCGTCGGCATTGCCCTGCTCACCCAGCCGGCGGTGACGGCGCTGATCGGCTGGCTCGCCTATGACGAGCGCCTCAGCGCCACCGACCTGTTCGGCGCTCTGCTCATCTGCGTCGCCCTGGTGCTGATCCGGCTGCCGGCGCGCGAGTCGAAGGCGGAATGAACTTGTATCGCAGCGTCCCGAGACACATGTAGGGCGCGATCGGAGACGCCGGATGACCCAAGCCCCCATTCCCCCGGGCGAGATGACCCTGGACGAGCTGCGCGCCGCCCTGGCGCCTCTGATACCCGCTCATGCCGCCTTCGACGGCTGGAGCGACCAGGCGCTGGCCATGGCCGCCGCCGAGCTTGGCATTCCGGCCGAGCGGGCGAAGCTCTGCTTCCCCGGCGGCGCGGTGGAGATGATCGATGCCTGGTTCGATGCGATCGACCGCGCCATGGCCAAGGCCTGGCCGCTGGAGCGCATCTCGAAGCTCAAGATTCGCGAGCGGATCCGCGATCTCGTGACCTACCGCATCGAGGTCGTCCATCCGCACAAGGAGGCGCTGCGCCGCGCCTTTGCCATTCTCGCCCAGCCTCAAAACGCGATGACGGCCGCGAAGCTCGCCTGGCGCGCAGCCGATCGGATGTGGCGCATCGCGGGCGACACCTCGACCGACTTCAACCATTATAGCAAGCGCGGCATCCTTTCGGCCCTCTATACGTCGACCATGCTCGTCTATTTGGACGACGACAGCGAGAATCTGCGCGAGACTCGCGGCTTTCTCGACCGCCGCATCGACGACGTGATGCGTTTCGAGAAGTTCAAGGCGAGCTGGCGCGGCAGCCGCGAGCGCCTCCCCAGCCTCAGCCGCTTCCTCGGTCGCCTACGCTATCCCGCGATCTGATCGGCAGCGGTCGTGCCGGTGAGCGTCGGCGGCGCTTGCCATGGACGCCGCGGCATCCTAGATGCGCCCCTCTGGTCGGGGCGTAGCGCAGCCTGGTAGCGCATCACACTGGGGGTGTGGGGGTCGCTGGTTCGAATCCAGTCGCCCCGACCATCATTCGAGCAAATCGATCCAGGGGATCGATTTGCTCGAACGATCCGCCGGGTGGCGCTCCGAGACGGGCTCCGCATAACCTTTGCCCTATCCGTCCCGCCTTGGGGCAGCGCCGTCATTTACCTTCATTCGCCATCGACTCCCGTGCTCGCGTGAGTCACCCGAGACGAATGAGACATGTCCTCGCTCCGATCGCCCTCGCCCTTCTGGCCGGCACGGCCGTCGCCCAACCCGCCACGGCGTCGTTCGTCGTGCAGGAGCAGGGACGCGGCTATCCAAGTCTCCAGGACGCGGTTGATTCGATCGCCGGCGGCAGCGGGACGATCCTGATCGCGCCCGGCACCTATCGCGAATGCGCGGTGCAGGCGGCAGGAACGGTCGCCTATGTGGCGCGCGAGCCGGGCACCGTCGTGTTCGACGGCGGCATCTGCGAGGGCAAGGCGGCCCTGGTGCTGGGCGGCCGGGCTGCGCGGGTCGAGGGGCTCACTTTCCAGAACATGCGTGTCGCCGACCGCAACGGTGCCGGCATCCGTATCGAGCGAGGCGATCTCAGCGTCTCCGAGACGCTGTTCCGCAACAGCGAGCAGGGCATCTTGTCCGCCAGCGACCCGTCCGGAGCGATCCGCATCGATCGATCGACCTTCTCGGGCCTGGGCGGGTGCGAGGACGGGCACGGCTGCTCCCATTCCATCTATATCGGCGATTATGGCCGGCTGATCGTCACCCGATCGCGCTTCGAACGCGGCACCGGCGGCCATTATGTGAAGAGCCGGGCGCCAAGCGTCGAGATCATGGATTCCAGCTTCGACGACACGCGCGGGCGCTCGACCAACTACATGATCGACCTGCCGAATGGTGCCACGGGCAGGATCGCCGGCAACACCTTCGTCCAGGGCCAGGACAAGGAGAATTACAGCGCCTTCATCATGGTCGCGCCGGAAGGCGCCGGGAACAGCTCCGACGGTCTCTCCATCACCGGCAACATCGCCTCGATCGCGCCGGGCATCGACCGCCGCACCAGCTTCGTCGCCGACAAAAGCGGCGATTCGATCCAGGTCGAGGGGAATCGCCTGGGACCGGACATTAAGCGGTTCGACGCGCGGTAACGCCACGTCATCCCGGCGAAAGCCGGGACCCAAGAACACGGCTTGCAAATAGAAGCGCCGACCCGGCCGAGTTGCTTAGCCCTCGAGCTTCGATGTTCTTGGGTCCCGGCTTTCGCCGGGATGACGGGGGCGGGGAAGTGCGTCATCGCGAGATTTCCGCAAGACATGATGAAACGGCGCGGCGATGCTATAGGCGCAGCATGAATCGGCAAGCGGCTTCTCTGCGATCCCTGGGTCTCATGCTGGCGGCATGGGTGGCGGTGCTGATCGGCTCGGGGGCCGCGGCCCAGTTGCCGGCGGGCGAGAATGCCATCGCGGTGCGGCTGGTGGCGGAAGATTCCACGCCGGCGGCGGGCGAGACCGTGACGCTCGCCTTCGTGATGACGCCGAAGGAGGGCTGGCACGGCTATTGGCAGAATCCGGGCGATGCCGGCGTTCCGCCGAGTGCCGAATGGACCTTGCCCCAGGGCGTGACGGCGGGGCCGCTCCAGTTCCCGGTGCCGGAGCGGCTGACGATCGCGGGCCTCATGAACTATGTCTATGAAGGACCCTATGCCCAGCTGGTCGAGCTGGATGTGCCGGAGGGGCTGACGCCCGGCACGCCGCTGCCGCTCCGCGCCCGCCTCGACTATCTCGCCTGCACCGATGAGATCTGCGTACCGCAAAGGGCGAACGTCGCGCTCGATCTGACGGTCGGCGAAGCGGGCGGGGTGCCGGAGCGGCGCGCCGAATTCGACGCCTATCGCGAGGCCCTGCCGCGCCCGCTCGGCAGCGAGGCCCGGTTCGAGCGGGCGGACGGCCGCTTCCGGCTGGCCGTGCCGATTCCGGCCTCGATGGAGGTGGGCGACGCCTATTTCTATCCGGCCACCGAAGGCGCGGTCGATTATGCCGCCCCGCAAAGCGTCAGCCGCAGCGGCGATACGCTCATCGTCGAGACTGCGGCGGGACGCGAGGACGCACTCGGCGCCGTCGAAGGCGTGCTCGCGCTGGGCGGCGGACAGGGGCTGGCGCTTACCGCCACGCCCGGCACCGTCCCGCCGGCGGGCGTGGCGCTCGATGCGGAAGCACAGAGTTTCGGCGGCGGAGCGCTGCTCGCGGCGCTGGCGGGCGCGTTGATCGGCGGGCTGCTGCTCAACATCATGCCCTGCGTGTTTCCGATCCTCAGCCTCAAGGCGCTGAGCCTCGCCAAGATCGGCGGCGACGAGAGGGCGGCGCGCCACGAGGCGCTCGCTTATGCCGCCGGCGCGGTGCTGACCTGCCTGCTGCTGGGCGGAGCGCTGCTCGGACTGCGGGCCGGCGGCGCCGCGGTGGGCTGGGCCTTCCAGCTCCAGGACCCGCGTGTCATCCTCTTCCTGCTGCTGCTGGTGACCGGCATTTCGCTCAACCTGGCCGGCCTTTTCGAACTGCCCTCGCTCGCCATCGGCAACCGGCTGGCGAAGAGCGGCGGCAATGCCGGCGCCTTCTGGACGGGGGCGCTGGCGGCATTCGTCGCGACTCCCTGCACCGGGCCCTTCATGGGCGCGGCGCTTGGGGCGGCGTTGGTTCTGCCGACCTTGGCGGCCCTGGCCGTCTTCGCCGGACTGGGGCTGGGGCTCGCTTTGCCCTTCATCCTCATCGGCTTCATTCCGGCGCTGCGCCGGAAGCTGCCGAAGCCGGGGCCGTGGATGGGGCACTTACGGCGCATCCTGTCGCTGCCGATGTTCCTCACCGCGTTGGGGCTGGCCTGGATATTGGGGCGACAGTCGGGCGTCGACGGGATGGCGCTGGGGCTGGCGGCAACGCTGGTGCTGGGCCTGGGTCTGTGGTGGGTCGGGCGGCGCCAGGGCGGCGGCCGTGCCTGGCTCCCGCTCGCGCCCGCCGCCGCGGCGGCCCTCGCAGCCGTGATTTTCGTGCCGAGCGCCCATGCGCCCGCCGTCGCCCGCGCCGAAACCACGCTGGAGGCCGAGCCGTTCAGCGAAGCGCGGCTGGAGGCGCTGAGGGCCGGTGACCAGCCGGTGTTCGTCTATTTCACGGCCGACTGGTGCGTGACCTGCAAGGTGAACGAGAAGGTGGCGCTGGAGCGGCAGGAGGTGGCGGAGGCGTTCGAAGCGCGCGACGTCGCCGTCCTCGTTGGCGACTGGACGAGGAACGACCCGGCGATCGGGCGCTTCCTTGCCAAGCATGGCCGTAGCGGCGTGCCGCTCTACCTTTATTATGCGCCGGGCGAGGCGCCCGAGATGCTGCCGCAGATACTGACGCCCGACCGGCTGATCGAGACGGTCGGCTGATCCGCCCCCGCTTCCTCTAGTCCCGCTCCCACATCTTGCGCCCGCCGATCCAGGTTTCGAGCACCTGGGTGTCGCGGATCTGCTCAGGGGTGGAGCGGAAGATGTCGCGGTCGAGGAAGATGAAGTCGGCGAGCTTGCCCTTCTCAAGGCTGCCGAGCCGGTCCTCGGCGAAGCCGGCATAGGCGGCACCCGTGGTGAAGGCGGCGAGCGCCTCCGACAGGATCAGCGTCTGCTCGGGCATCCAGCCGCCGGGCGGCTGGCCCTGGGCGTCCTCGCGCGTGATGGCGACGGCGAGGCCGGGGAAAGGATTGGGCGATTCGACCGGGAAGTCAGAGCCGAAGGCGAGCGGCACGCCCTTTTCCAGCATGCTCCGCCAGGCATAGGCGCCCTTCAGCCGGTCGACGCCCATGCGCGCTTCGGCCATGCGCCAGTCGGACGCCTCGTGGACCGGCTGCATCGAGGCGATGATGCCGTGCTCGGCGAAGCGGGGCAGGTCGGCGGGATCGACGATCTGGGCATGCTCGACGCGCCAGCGGCGGTCGCCTTCATAGGTGTCGGCCAGCTCCTCGATCGCGCCCAGCAGCTGGGCGTTGGCGGCGTCGCCGATCGCGTGGACCGCGACCTGGAAGCCGTCCATGGCGGCGCGGCTCATCAGGTTGCGCAGCATCGTGTCGGAGAGAAAGCCGAGGCCACTTTCGGCCGGCGCGTCGGCATAAGGCTGCTTGAGCCAGGCCCCGCGCGAGCCCAGCGCGCCGTCGCTGTAGAGCTTGACCCCGACCATCCTGAGCTTGCTCTCGTAGAGCCAGGGCGTCGGTTCGGTGCCCGCCACGGCGAGCAGCGGCTCCAGCCCGGACGAATAGGAAAGGATGCGCATGCGCAGGCGGCCATGGTCGCCGGCACGGCGAATCACCGCCCAGTCCTCGGCGCTCGTGCCCATGTCGGCGACGGCGGTGATGCCGACGGAGAGGAGAGCCTCCTGCGCCGCCAGGAATGCACGGTCCCGGACGATCGGCAGCGGCGGCGGCACGACCTTGGCGACCAGCTCGGACGCGGCGTCGACGAAGATGCCCGAGGGCTTGCCGTCGACCTTCTCGACGATGCCGCCCGGCGGCGATTCCGTCTCGGCGGTGATGCCGGCTTCCGTCATGGCGGCCGTGTTCGCCCAGCCGGCGTGGCCGTCCACGCGCTCCAGCCAGACCGGCCGGTCGGAGACGACGGCGTCGATGTCGGCGGCGGTGGGAAAGCCGCCGAGGCCCCATTTCTCCTGGTTCCAGCCGCGCCCGACGATCCAGCGAGGGCGGGGATTGGCCGCGGCATAAGCGGCGATCTTCGCCTGCGCTTCCTGCAGCGAGTTGGTGTCCGAGAGATCGAGGGTGAGGGCCGCGACGCCCAGGCCCATGACATGGCCATGCGCGTCGATGATGCCGGGGATCAGCGTCCGCCCCTCGCCGTCGAGCCGAAAGTCGACGCCCTTCGGATCCTTGTCGCGGCCGGAGAGAAGGTCCTTCACCCGGCCATCGTCGCCGATCAGCATGGCGCGGAAACGGACGACCTTGTTGTCTTCGTCCAGCGTATAGCCGTTGACGTTGTCGATGAGCGTATCGGCGGACGCCGCCTGAGCCAGGAACAGGGCCGCGAGCGCGGCCAGAAGCGTCTTCATTCGGTCAGCCTTCTGATAAGCGAAGAGGTGTCCTGCCGGCTGCCACCCATCGCCTGGACGTCGGCGTAGAATTGATCGACGAGCGCCGCGACCGGCAGCCGCGCGCCATTGGCCCGCGCCTCCTCCAGCGCGAGGCCGAGGTCCTTGCGCATCCAATCGACGGCGAAACCGAAATCGAACTCGCCCGCGTCCATCGTCTTCCAGCGATTGACCATCTGCCAACTCTGCGCCGCGCCGCCCGACACGGCCTCGAACGCCTTTTCCGTGTCGAGCCCGGCCGCCTTGGCGAAATGGAGCGCCTCGGACAGGCCCTGGACGACGCCGGCGATGGCGATCTGGTTGACCATCTTGGTGAGCTGCCCCGCCCCCGCCGGCCCGACATGGACGATGCGGCCGGCATATGCCTGCATCAGCGGCTGGGCGGCGGCGACGGCGGCTTCGGTGCCGCCGCACATGATCGACAACTGGCCGTTCTCCGCCCCGGCCTGGCCGCCGGACACCGGCGCGTCGACCGAGGCGATGCCGCGCTTGCGGCCTTCGTCGGCGACGCGGCGGGCGATCTTCGCCGAGACGGTGGTATGATCGATGAAGAGGGCGCCGTCCCTCATGTTCTTGAAGGCGCCGTTGGGACCGAGGGTGATGGCCTCCACGTCCGTGTCGGTGCCGACGCATGAGATGACGGCATCGACCCCGGCCGCGGCCGCGGCGGGCGTGGCGGCGGCGCTGCCGCCGTGCCGGCTCACCCAGTCGCGCGCCTTTTCGGGGCTGCGGTTGTAGACGGTGAGCATATGCCCCTTGGCCGCGAGGTGGCGGGCCATGGGCGCGCCCATCACGCCCAATCCGATGAAAGCGATCCTTGCCATGGATGAGGACGCATAAGGCGTGTTTGCCTGCCGCGCCAGATGGTCTACTCGGAGCCATGGCCGCGCGCGCAGAAACCGAACACCGTCCCGTCACCCTGGAAGACATCAAGGCCGCCGCCGCGCGCATCGAAGGCGCGGTGGTGCGCACCCCGACGATGCTGAGCCGCACCCTCTCCGAGGCGACCGGCGCCACGGTCTATGTGAAGTTCGAAAATCTCCAGTTCACGGCCGCCTACAAGGAGCGCGGGGCGCTCAACAAGCTGCTGCTGATGGACGAGGAGAAGCGCGCGCGCGGCGTCATCGCCGCCTCGGCCGGCAATCATGCCCAGGCGGTCGCCTATCATGGCGCGCGGCTCGGCGTCCCCGTCACCATCGTCATGCCGAGGCCGACGCCCACCATCAAGGTGATGCAGACGGAAGGGCATGGCGCCACCATCGTTCTGCACGGCGAGCTGTTCGACGAAGCTTATGCCCATGCGCTGAAGCTCGCCGAAGAGCGGGGGCTGACCTTCGTCCATCCTTTCGACGATCCTGAGATCATCGCCGGCCAAGGCACCGTGGCGCTGGAGATGATCGAGGACGCGCCGGAGATCGACACGCTGGTCGTCCCGATCGGAGGCGGCGGCCTCATCTCGGGCGTCGGAACGGCGGCCAAGGCGATGAAGCCGGACATCCAACTCATCGGCGTCGAGGCCCAGCTATATCCTTCCATGTATTGCAAGGTGACCGGCTGCGATCTTCCGACCGCGGGCGACACGATCGCCGAAGGGATCGCGGTGAAGGCGCCGGGCAAGCTCACCGCGGGCATCGTCAAAACCCTCGTCGACGAAATCCTCCTCGTTCCCGAGCGTGACATCGAGACGGCCGTCAGCCTGCTCCTCCAGATCGAGAAGACCGTCGCCGAAGGCGCCGGTGCGGCCGGGCTGGCGGCGCTGCTTACCCATAAGGCGCGCTTCGAGGGCCGCACCGTCGGCCTCATCCTCACCGGCGGCAATATCGACACGCGGCTGCTTGCCACGGTGCTGCTGCGCGATCTCGCCCGCTCCGGCCGCATGGCCCGCCTCCGGATTGAGCTTCAGGACCGCCCCGGCGCGCTCTTCTCGGTGGTGAAACTGTTCGAGCAGCATCAGATCAACATCGTCGAGATCTACCACCAGCGCGTGTTTACCTCGCTCCCGGCCAAGGACGCCTTCATCGACATCGAGTGCGAAGCGCGGGACGCCGCGCACCTCGAGGGTCTCGTCACCAGCTTGCGCGAGGCGGGCTTCACGCTGCATCCCGTTGAGATTCACTAAACCGCACGTCCCGGAGTGAAACGGGAGTCGATTAACTTAGATTCCGACGAGTCCCGCTCTTTCCAACGGAACCGGGAATGCGCATAAAGATTCCAGTTACCATTGATCTCTTCCTAGTGGAGCGTCAGTGAGCGCACCGTTTCGCTTTCCCCGTTTCTTCGTGACGACGCCGTCGCCATGCCCCTATTTGCCGGGCAAGACCGAGCGGAAGGTATTCACGGAGCTGAGCGGCCAGCATGCCGCCGAGTTGAACGACGCGCTCGGCCGGATCGGCTTCCGCCGCAGCCAGGGCGTCGCCTATCGGCCGAGCTGCGCCGACTGCTCGGCCTGCGTCTCGGTTCGCGTCATCGCCGGCGAGTTCCAGCCGAGCGCGACCCAGCGCAAGATGCTGCGCCGTCATGCCGATCTCGAGGTCACCGCCTGCAAGCCTTGGACGACCGAGGAGCAGTATGAGTTGCTCCGCCGCTATTTGAAGGCGCGCCACCCCGGCGGCGGCATGGCCGACATGGACGAGAGCGATTTTTCCGACATGGTCGAGCAGAGTCCGGTCAAGACCTACGTCGTGGAATATCGCGAACCGTCGGTGGGCGGCCGCCCCGGCCGGCTCGTCGGCGCCTGCCTCACCGACCAGCAGGCCGACGGACTGTCGATGATCTACAGCTTCTTCGAGCCCGAGGATCACGAACGGCACGGCCTCGGCACCTACATCATCCTCGACCACATCACCCGCGCCGCCCGCGCCGGGCTTCCCTATGTCTATCTCGGCTATTGGGTCGAGGATGCCAAGCGCATGGCCTACAAGGCCAATTTCCGCCCGCTGGAGCGGCTCGGCCCCGACGGCTGGCGCCGCTTCGAACCCGACCAGAAGGAACTGCCGCTCAGCCGGTAAGGCGTTCCCGGCTCACGCGGCCCCTCTGCCTCTTTGCTGTTCCTCGCCGCCATAGCCCACCATGAAGGGCGGGTCGGGAATGGTCAGGGTGGCCTGATGCAACATGCGCGCCCAGCGCAAGGACATGTCGTTGAAATATTCGTCGTCGGGCTCGATCCGGCGGGTGAGTAGCGGCAGCGATCGATCTCGCGCCATCACCACCATGTCGAGCGGCCGGGCGACGCCGAGATTGGAGCGCATGGCCGAATCGAAGGAAAGGAAGGCGATCTTCACCGCGTCGGGAAGCGGCATCTCCATATCGACGCTGCGATCGAGGATCGGCCGGCCATATTTGGTCTCGCCGATCTGGAGGAACGGCGAATCGGGCTGGCATTCGATGAAGTTGCCGGCCGCGTAGATCAGGAACAGCCGCGGCGACTCCTCGCCTATCCGACCTCCGAGCAGGAAGGAGACCGAGCTGTTGATGTGGATCGCCTCCAGGGCGGCGCCCACCTTGCGATTGATGATCTGGACCGCTTCGCCGACCAGTTGAGCGGCCCGGAACATGGAGGTGACGGCGGCAAGCCTGCGCGGCGCCTCCTCCTTATCCTCGGGTGGGAGCCCCTCCTCCAGCAAGGCGATCACCGACTGGCTGACCGAGAGGCTGCCCGAGCTCGCCGCGAAGACCTGCCGGTCCGGGCCTTCGGCGAGACAGTGCAGCTTCTTGTAGCAGGAGAAATTGTCGACGCCCGCATTGGTCCGCGTGTCGGCGATCAGCACCAGGCCGGCATCGAGCAGCATTCCGAGGCAATAGGTCATCACGCGTCCCGCTCGTCATGGCGATCGGATCACCAATGCACGAACGCGCTGGCGGCTCCCAAAAAGAAGGCCGGCCCCGTCGGGGCCGGCCGTCACAAACACTGCGATGGACACTCAGGCGGCGATCAGGCGACCTGAACCTGTTCGACCTCCTCCGGATCGCGCAACACATAGCCGCGGCCCCAGACGGTCTCGATATAATTGTCGCCGCTACAGGCGAGCGACAGCTTCTTGCGGAGCTTGCAGATGAAGACGTCGATGATCTTCAGCTCCGGCTCGTCCATCCCGCCATAGAGATGGTTCAAAAACATTTCCTTGGTGAGGGTCGTGCCCTTGCGGAGCGACAGCAGCTCCAGCATCGCATATTCCTTGCCGGTGAGGTGCACGCGGGCGCTGTCGACCTCGACCGTCTTGGCGTCGAGGTTCACGGCGAGCTTGCCGGTCTTGATCACCGACTGGCTATGCCCCTTGGAGCGGCGCACGACCGCGTGGATGCGAGCGACCAGCTCGTCGCGGTGGAAAGGCTTGGTGACATAGTCGTCGGCGCCGAAGCCCAATGCGCGAACCTTCGAATCCATCTCGCTGACGCCCGAGAGAATCAGGACCGGGGTTCCGACCTTGGCGGTGCGCAGCTTCTTCAGCACGTCGTAGCCGTGCATGTCCGGGAGGTTCAGGTCCAGGCAGATGATGTCGTAGTCATAGAGCTTGCCGAGGTCCAAGCCCTCTTCGCCCAGATCGGTCGTATAGACGTTGAAGCCTTCGGCGCTCAGCATCAGCTCGATGCTCTTGGCGGTCGTCGGCTCGTCCTCAATCAGCAGCACACGCATAGGTTTACCCCCTCGCTCGCGGCTCCGACCCAAAGGCCCATGGAACCCGGTAACCTTGGTTAACCACGCGATAAATGAAGTTAAAAGGTTAATTCGCCGTAAACGGCATTGTTTCAGGTTTCGCCGCGGCCTCCGTTGCGCCCTTGCAACAGCCGTGGCAGGGGCGGAAGCCATGCAGGACAAGGCGGCTATGTGGGACAAATATGTCCTGTTCATCGACGGCGAGGCGATCGTCATCGACAAGCCGGCGGGCCTGGCAGTCCACCCGGGCACGCGGACGCGCGAGAGCTTTGAGGATTATCTGAAGCATTTCCGCTTCGGCTTCCGGCGCGAGCCGCTCCCCGTCCACCGGCTCGACCGGGACACGTCCGGCTGCCTGCTCCTCGCCCGCAACCCCAAGGCGCACAAGCGCTTCCAGCGCGCCTTCGAGGAGAAGAAGGTGGCGAAGACCTATGTGGCAGTGCTCGACGGGGTGCCGGAGGCGAGCGAGGGCACGGTCGACATGCCGCTCGGCAAGGTGTCGAGCGCCGAGGAGGGCTGGAGGATGGTGAACGATCCTAAGGGGCGGCCTTCCCTCACCCGCTGGCGGGTGGCCGAAGTGCGGGACGGGCGGGCGGTGGTGGTCTTCACGCCCGAGACCGGGCGCACGCATCAGCTCCGAGTCCATGCGGCCGATGGGATCGGGATTCCGATCGCGGGCGATCCCGTCTATGGCGCCGGCAAAGGGCCGATGCTGCTCCATGCCCTGTCGCTGCGCGTCGAGCGCGACGGAAAGGCGCCGATCGAGGCGACCGCGCCGCTGCCGCCGACCTTCGTCAATGCCGGTTTCGGCGATGTCCAGCTCTGAACCCTTCCGCATCCCGGAAGAAGCGCTGAGCGAAAGCTTCATCGCCGCCAGCGGGCCGGGCGGGCAGAATGTCAACAAGGTCGCCACCGCCGTCCAGCTCCGCTGCGACGTGTTCAAGCTCGGCCTGTCGCCTTACGCCTATAATCGCCTGAAGGAACTGGCCGGGAGCCGCATGAACTCGGCCGGGGAGGTCGTGATCACCGCCCGCAGCTATCGCACGCAGGAGGCAAATCGCGAGGATGCCCGGGCGAGGCTGGCGGAACTGATCGCCAAGGCCCATATCCGGACCCCCAAGCGGATCAAGACCAAGGCCAGCCGCGCCGCCAAGGCGAAGCGGGTGGATGCCAAGACCAAGCGCGGCGCCGTCAAGGCCGCTCGCGCCAGGCCGAGGCTGGACTGATCCTCATCGCGTGGAGATTGGAAAAGTGTTCGATTTCAAGATCGCCGCCTCGGACAAGAGCGAGCTCTACCACCAGCTTCACGATGCGGCCGACGCGCTGACGGCCGGCGAGCCGGATCCGATCGCCAATATGGCGAACGTGGCGGCGCTTCTCTGGGAGGGGCTCCCGGACCTCAACTGGGCGGGCTTCTATCGCGCTGTCGATGGTGAGCTGGTGCTCGGGCCGTTCCAGGGCCGGCCGGCCTGCATCCGCATTCCCCTCGGCAAGGGCGTCTGCGGCACCGCCGCCGAGACCCTGGAGCCGCAATGCGTCGAGGACGTGAACGCCTTTCCCGGCCATATCGCCTGTGACAGCGCCTCCGCTTCGGAGCTGGTCGTGCCGATCGTGCATGACGGACGGCTGATCGGCGTGCTCGACCTCGACAGCCCCCGCACCGGCCGTTTCGACGCCGAGGACCTCGAAGGCTGTGTCAAAGTGGTACGGATGCTCGCGCCGCGACTGGCCGGCGCGACAAAGGCGACCGCTTCCCTTTAAAAAAGTGTAAACTGCTCCTCGCGCGCCCGCGGGGGCGGCTTCGCACAAGCAGGGGACGCGAGGATGACGAAGCTGGCGATTCTTTCCTTGGCCGCGGCCGGGCTGGCCCCGGCGAGCCTGATGGCGCAGACGGTGGCGCCGCCCGAGCCTTGGCAGGACGTTCCGGACGTGGAGCTGGAAGTCCCCGCGACTCCTCCCGTCAATCCCGTGGCCCCCCCGCGGCCTTCGCCGCCGCCGGGGGTGACGTGGCAGCGCCCGGTCGCTCCGGCGCCTATCCCGGTTCGCCCGGCGCCGACACCCGCGCCGCAGGCTCAGGTCGCTCCGCCGGCACGAGTGGCTCCGGCCCCGGCTCCGCCTGCTCCGGCGCGCGTGGTATCCGTTCCAATGCCGCCGCCAGCGGTGGCGGTGCGGACCGCGCCTCCCGCGCCCGTGGCCCCGCGGGTGCCGCGGGTCGAGCGAGGCTTCATCATGCCGCCTTATTGGATGGACCCGCAGTTCGATGTGCGCGCGTGGGACGCCTACGGCTTCGCCGCGCCCGCGCCGGACCAGCGCTGGCTACGCTATTATGACCAGGCGCTGCTGGTCGATCGCTACGGCCGTGTCATCGACGTGCGTCATGACGTCGATTGGGGCCAGCGCCGCGAAGCCTGGGCCTATGATCCGCGCGGGGTGCCGGTCTATGTCGGCGATGGCGACTTCTACCCGGACGCGGACGACTATACCTATGTCGACGGCTACGACGACGACCCCTATGACTATGTTTACGGCGGAAGCTGTGAGGCGACCTATGGTCCCGGCCCTTATCCGCCTCCTGCCTGCTTCCAGGGCGGCTATCCTCCTTATGGCTACGGCTATGGCTGGGGCGGCGTGACGATCACCGAGACGACCGTCACCACCCAGGGCTGCTGCGCCGAGCCGCAGGTGGTGGTGAAGGAATATCCCGCCAGGAAGGTTCGCCACTACAAGCGCAAGCGCGCGCCCCGGGGCGAGAAAGGCTGAGCTAGCTCAGCCGGTCGAGCGCCTCGTCGCTGAGCTGGCCGGGGACGATCACCAGCGGACAAGGCAGGCTGCCCGCCGCCGCTCCGGAGAAGTGGCTAACGAGCGGCCCCGGCGCGCCTTCCGCCGCCGCGCCGAGGACGAGCGCCGCGATATCCTCACGCTCCTTGAGCAATTGGGTGACGGCTTTCACCGAATCGCCTTGGCGGACGGTGATGGAAGGGGTGAGGCCGGCCTCCTCGACGATCGCGCCGGAGGCTTGCGCCACCATCGCCTCGGCGCGCAGCTTGGCTTCCTCCTCCATCGCCGCCTGCACGCCGCCCCATTGCGAGAACTCCTGGGGCGGAATCAGGGCCAGCAGCTCGATCCCGCCGCCGGTGCGCGCTGCCCGCCGCGCCGCATAGCGCAATGCCGCGCGCGATTCCCGCGTTTCGTCCATGACCACGAGATAGGTCCGCATCAGCCCTCCTGCGAAACGGGACGGTGCGTCATAACGGCGGATCGCGCAACCCCGCGGCTGGGTCCATCAAAGGGCAGGCTCCAGCCGACTGCCCGGCAGGCCGGCCGCCAAGGTCGGGCTTGACCCCGCGCGTCCGCTGCTGTTTGGACGGGGCGCCCCGCACAGCAGAGGAAAGCCGCTTCCCATGCCCATCGAGCTTAAGATGCCCGCCTTGTCCCCCACGATGGAGGAGGGGACGCTCGCCAAATGGCTGGTCAAGGAGGGCGACACGGTCTCTGCGGGCGATCTCCTGGCGGAGATCGAGACGGACAAGGCGACGATGGAGTTCGAGGCGGTGGATGAGGGCACGATCGCGAAAATCGTGGTGCCGGAGGGGACGGACGGCGTGAAGGTCGGCGAGGTGATCGCCGTCATCGCGGGCGAAGGTGAAGACGCCGGCGCGGCCGCACAGGCGCCGAAGGCGGCGAAAGAACCTGTTGCCAAGGAAGGCGGCGAGACGGGGGCGGGTCAGCCGGCGAAGGAAGAAGCCGCGCCAACTCCGAAGGCCGAAGCCAAGCCGGCTCCGCAAGCGGCTCCCAAGGCCGACACCGGCGATCGCGTGAAGGCGAGCCCCCTCGCCCGGCGGCTGGCCGAGCAGAAGGGCGTGGATCTTTCAAGCCTCACCGGCTCCGGCCCCGGCGGCCGGATCGTGAAGGCGGACATCGACGCCGCCACCGGCGCGCCGAAGAAGGCGGCAGCGCCCGCAGCGGCTCCCGCAGCCGCGCCGACCCCTGCAGCAGCTCCCGTCGCAGCGTTGGAGACAGAAATTCCGCACGAGGCGATCAAGCTTTCCAACATGCGTAAGACGATCGCGCGCCGCCTCACCGAGTCGAAGCAGCAGATCCCGCACATTTACCTCACCGTCGACATCCAGCTCGACGCACTGCTGAAGCTCCGGAGCGAGCTTAACGAGAGCCTCAAGGGCCGGGGCTTAAAGCTCAGCGTCAACGACATGCTGATCAAGGCGCTCGCCGTGTCGCTGATGGAAGTGCCGGAGTGCAACGTCTCCTTCGCGGGCGACCAACTCTTGAAGTTCCAGCGCGCCGACATTTCGGTCGCCGTCTCGATCCCGAACGGCCTCATCACGCCGATCATCGTCGGCGCCGACACCAAGGCCTTGTCCGCCATCGCCACCGAGATGAAGGACCTGGCCGGCCGCGCCAAGGAGGGCAAGCTCCAGCCCCACGAATATCAGGGCGGCACGGCGTCCATCTCCAACATGGGCATGTTCGGCATCAAGGCTTTCGATGCGGTGATCAACCCGCCCCAGGCGATGATCATGGCGATCGGCGCCGGCGAGAAGCGGCCGTACGTGGTGAATGACAGCCTCCAGATCGCCACCGTGATGAGCGCCACCGGCAGCTTCGACCACCGCGCCATCGACGGCGCCGACGGCGCCAAGCTGATGCAGGCGTTCAAGCGGCTGGTCGAAAATCCGCTGGGGATGCTGGCCTGATGTACGATGGAGATCCTCGCCCCTCCCCCCTCGTGGGGGAGGGGTTGGGGAGAGGGGGGCGCTCGGCTGCGCAGCGGGCGAGCGCGCTTGGCAGAGCCAAGCATATGCGGAGCCACCCCACAGATGCCGAACACAGGCTGTGGCAAATCCTTCGGGCCAAGCGGCTCGCCGGTTGGAAATTCCGGCGTCAGCCGCCGATCGGTCCCTACACGCCGGACTTCGTCTGCCACGCGGCCAAGTTGATCGTCGAAGCCGATGGAGGGCAGCATAGCGAGGAGAAGGACGGGCGCCGCGACGCCTGGCTGAAGTCTGAAGGCTTTCGCATCCTAAGGTTCTGGAACAACGACATTTTCAACAATGAAGAGGGTGTACTGACGGCGATCCTGTCTGCGCTCGAAGCGTCCGACGCGGCATCGAGCCGCGACGGCCGCACCCCTCTCCCCAACCCCTCTCCCACAAGGGGAGAGGGGCCAGATGGAGCATCTCATGCCTGACACTTACGACCTTATCGTTCTCGGCTCCGGGCCCGGGGGTTATGTGGCGGCGATCCGCGCCTCCCAGCTCGGCATGAAAGTCGCCATCGTCGAGCGCGAGAAGCTGGGCGGTATCTGCCTCAATTGGGGGTGCATTCCGACCAAGGCGCTGCTGCGCACGTCCGAGATCAACCATTATCTGACTCATGCGTCGGCCTACGGTCTCAGCGCGGAGAAGACCGGGTTCGATCTCGCGAAGATCGTCGATCGCAGCCGCAAGGTCGCCGGGCAGCTCAACATGGGCGTCAAGGGGCTCATGAAGAAGAACAAGATCGCTGTCGTCGACGGCGACGGCAAGATCACGGGCAAAGGCAAGCTGAGCGTCGTCAAGGACGGCAAGACCACGGAGGTGGCCGCCAAGCATATCATCATCGCGACCGGCGCGCGGGCGCGGGACCTGCCGTTTGCCAAGGCGGATGGGGACAAGATCTGGACCTATCGGCATGCGATGGTGCCGAAGGAGATGCCGACCAAGCTGCTCGTCATCGGCTCGGGCGCGATCGGGGTCGAGTTCGCCAGCTTCTATTCGGACATGGGCGCGGAGGTGACCATCGTCGAGATGCTCGACCGCATCCTGCCGGTGGAGGACGAGGAAGTCTCGGCCTTTATGCTCAAGGCGCTTACCAAGCAGGGCATGAAGATCCATGTCGGCGCGGGAGTGGAGAAACTGGAGGCCTCAAAGGCCGGCGTGAAGGCGTCGATCAAGGGCCAGGACGGCAAAGTCGTGCAAGACGACTTTTCCCACGCCATCGTCGCCATCGGCATCGTGCCCAACAGCGAGAATATCGGCCTCGAGGCGCTGGGCGTGAAGACGGAGCGCGGCCATATCGTCGTCGACGGCTATGCCCGCACCAATGTCGAAGGCCTCTACGCCATTGGCGACGTCACCGGCCCGCCCTGGCTGGCCCACAAGGCGAGCCATGAGGGCGTCGTCTGCGTCGAAGCCATAGCAGGCAACAAGCCGCACCCGTTCGAGACCGGGAACATCCCGGGCTGCACCTATTCCCGCCCACAGGTCGCCTCCGTCGGCCTGACCGAGGCGAAGGCGAAGGAAGCGGGGCACAAGGTGAAGGTGGGCAAGTTCCCCTTTATCGGCAATGGCAAGGCGATCGCGCTCGGCGAAGCGGAGGGCTTCATCAAGACCGTATTCGACGAGACCAGCGGCGAGCTGCTCGGCGCCCACATGGTTGGCGCGGAAGTGACCGAGCTCATCCAGGGCTACGCCATCGCGCGCCAGCTCGAGACGACCGAGGAAGACCTGATGCACACCGTCTTCCCCCACCCGACCTTGAGCGAGATGATGCACGAGAGCGTGCTCGACGCTTACGGCCGCGCGCTGCACTACTGACGGCGCAGAGGCGGTGGAGTTCGACGACCAGCTGCGCCGCTATTTCGGGACCGCGGACCTTTCCTCGGTCCCGCCCCCGGCGCTCGCGGCGGGGATCGAACGGATGCAGGTCGATCTGGGACTGGAGAAGGACCGCGGCCGCCGCTTTGCCCTATGGGCCCTGTTGCACATGTTCGGCGCCGCGCCGGACCTGGACGTGGCCTTTGAGGAGGAGGCGGACCGGGGGGCGGCGCGCAGCTTCATGGAACTGGCGGAAAAGCCACCGGAAAGCTGAACGGGCCATTTTCGGCCTCGATTTCACCCAGTCCCGCCGGAACGGCCGGTAATGCTCTCTCGTTGTCGCGTACCCATGATGGGAGAGGAAGCATGACAATCCGGATCCTGATGGCCTCCGCGGCCGTGTTGACGCTCGGAGCTTGCGACGGTGGCGGCGGGGCCAACGAAAATATTGCGACGGATACCATTGCCATCGACGACGGCAACAACATGGCGATGAACGACATGGCCATGAACGACATGGCGCCGGCCGCCGGCGTGCCCGCCTCGGGCCAGGACTATGCGGCCATGGCGGCGGCGAGCGATCTCTACGAGATCGAAGGCGCGCGGCTGGCGATGGAGAAATCGGAAAATGCCGACATCGACGCGCTCGCCGAGATGATCGTCACCGACCATGAGAAATCGACGACCGACCTCAAGACCGCGCTTGGGCAGGCGCAGCCGCCGATCACGGTCACGCCCGAGATGAACGCGGAGCAGCAGGCCAATATGGAGGCGCTGAGGGCGGCGGACGCGGCGATGTTCGACCGCACCTATCTCCAGCAGCAGGTGATGGCGCACCAGAGGGCGCTCGACATGGCGCGAGGCTATGCCCAGAGCGGCGAGGTGCCCGCGCTTCAGCAGCATGCGACGAGCGTGGTCGGGCCGATCCAGCGGCATCTGGATCGGGCGCGTCAACTGCTGGAGCAGGCGCCGCAGTAAAGCTCGTTGGCCCCGTCGCCGGGCGGAAATTGGAATCTCTCTTCCCTCGGCGGGCGGAAGGTGAAAAGAGACTCCAGCTTTCGCTGGGATGACGGGGGAAAACCATGTTTCGATATGTTGCCGCGGCGGCGCTCGCCACGCTTCCAGTTGCCGCCGAGGCCGAGACCGTGCTTGTCACCGCCGATCGGATGATCGACGTGCTGGCCGGCCGCGTCGTCGAGCAGCCGGTGATCACCATCGTCGATGGGCGGATCACGCGGGTCGACACCGGCGCGGCGGCGGCGACTCCGGAAGGGGCGAGGCGGATCGATCTGGCGGGCAAGACGATCCTGCCGGGCCTCATCGACATGCACGTCCACCTCGACAGCAACCCCGAATATGGCGGCTATTCCAGCCTGCAGTTCACGGACCTGTTCTGGCCCGTCCAAGGCGTCGGCAATGCGCGCGACATGCTGCAGGCCGGCTTCACGACGATCCGGAATGTCGGCGCGGACGGCTATTCCGACGTCGCCTACAAGCAGGCGATCGAGGAGGGGCTGATGGAGGGGCCGCGGATCGTGCCGGCGGGACATGCGCTGTCGGCAACCGGCGGGCACTGCGACCAGACCTATTTGCCGCCCTCCTTCGAGGCGGTCGGCAAGGCCGTGGGCGACGGGCCGCAGGAACTGCGGAAGCGAGTGCGGGAGCAGCGCAAATATGGCGCCGAGGTGATCAAGGTCTGCGCCACCGGCGGCGTCTTCTCGCGCAATACCGAACCAGGCCAGCAGCAGCTCTCCGAGGAGGAGCTTCGGGCGATCGCCGACGAGGCGCATCAATGGGGCCTGAAGGTCGCCGCCCACGCCCATGGCGCGGCCGGCATCAAGGCGGCGATCCGGGCCGGAATCGACACGATCGAGCATGCCTCGCTGATCGACGCCGAGGGCATCCGCCTGGCGAAGGAGCATGGCGCCTGGCTGGCGATGGACATCTTCAACACCGAATATACCCAGGCCGAGGGCGCCCGGAATGGCGTCATGGAGGATAATCTCCGCAAGGACCGCGAGATCGCCCAGATCCAGCGCGACAATTTCCGCAAGGCGCACGCGGCGGGGGCGAAGATCGTCTTTGCGACCGACGCCGGCGTGATGCCGCACGGCACCGCCGCAGGGCAGTTCCGGGTGATGACCGAATATGGAATGACCCCGATGGAGGCGATCCAGGCGGCGACCACCAGCGCAGCGCAGGCGCTGGGGCGGACCGGCGACGT
The DNA here is from genome assembly GCF_003129465.1 of Sphingosinicella humi. Lineage (NCBI taxonomy): Bacteria > Pseudomonadati > Pseudomonadota > Alphaproteobacteria > Sphingomonadales > Sphingomicrobiaceae > Allosphingosinicella > Allosphingosinicella humi. Next base: position 1,191,881 of record NZ_QFFF01000001.1, on the reverse strand, counting down.
CGGCGCCATCGCCGTCGGCCGCTATGGCGACATCATCGCCGTCGACGGCGATCCGCTGGCCAATATCCGCGAGCTCGAGGATGTCGACGTGGTGATCAAGGGCGGCGAGGTCGTGAAAAACGACTAAGGCGCGAACCTCGGCGCTTCGGCGACGGCCAGGATAAGGGCGAACTGGTCGGCTTCGTCGGTCCATTCCTCCACCACGCCCCAGCCGGCGGCGCGTAGGAGGAGGCGGGAGTCGCGCAGGCCGTATTTGTGGCTGTTCTCGGTGTGGATGGTGTCGCCGGCCCTGAAGGCGAAGGGCTGGCCGTCGACCGTGAACTCCACGTCGCGTACCGCCTCCAGATGCATTTCGATGCGGGCGGCCCGGTCGTTCCAGATTGCGCGGTGGCGAAAGGCGTCGACGGGGACGGTGCCGTTCAGCTCCGCGTTGATGCGGTGGAGGAGGTTCAGATTGAACTCGGCCGTGACGCCCGCCGCATCGTCATAGGCGCGGATGAGGACGTCGACGTCCTTCAGGCGATCCATGCCGATGAGGAGATAGGCGCCCGCGCCGAGCGTCTCCTTCATCACCCGCAGCAGGTCCACGGCGGTGCGGGGCACCATGTTGCCGATCGTCGAGCCGGGGAAGAAGCCAAGCTTGTCCATCCCGGCGATCTCGGCGGGAAGCGCGATCGGTTTCATGAAGTCGCCTTCCACAGGATAGATGGGAAGGGCCGGGAAACGCTGCTGCAGCGCGGCGGCGGAATCGCGGAGGAAGGCTCCCGATATGTCGATGGGAACATAGGCGGCAGGGTCGACCGCCTCCAGCAGGATCGGCGTCTTGGTCGAGGAGCCGGAGCCGAACTCGACCACCGCATCGCCCTGGCCCGCGATTCGAGCGACTTGGCGGCAATGACGCTCGATCAGAGACCGTTCGATGCGGGTGGGGTAATATTCGGGAAGCTTGGTGATCCTCTCGAACAGCTCGGACCCGCGCCGGTCGTAGAGCCAGCGGGCGGGGATCGCCGGGATGGCTGCGGCGAGGCCGGCGAGGACGTCGGCGCGGAAGGCGGGATCGGCGCTCATCAAAGATCCTTCGCCAGGCGCAGTCCCGTGAACTGCCATCGCTGATGGGGGTAGAAGAAGTTGCGGTAGCTGGCGCGGCTGTGGCCGCGCGGCGTCGCGCAGCTGGCGCCCTTCAGCACCATCTGCCCGCTCATGAACTTGCCATTATATTCGCCGACCGTGCCCTCGGCGGGGCGAAAGCCGGGATAGGGAAGAAAGGCGCTCATTGTCCATTGCCAGACGTCGCCGAACAGGCCTGACCCGCCGAGCGGGCGCACCGGCGCCGCCGCGTCGAGCTGACTGCCGGCAGCAGGATCCGCCTCGCTCGCCGCCGCCTCCCACTCCGCCTCCGTCGGCAGGCGCGCGCCGGCCCAGCGGGCAAAGGCGTCGGCCTCATAATAGCTGATGTGGCAGACCGGCTCGGCAGGATTGACGCCCCGAAGCCCATCGAGGCCAAAGCGCATCCACCCTTCGTCGGTGAGACGCCAGTAGAGCGGCGCCTCGACCCGATTGTCCTGCACCCACGCCCAGCCGTCGGAAAGCCAGTGCGCGGGCTTGGTATAGCCGCCCGCCTCGATGAATTGGAGCCACTCGCCATTGGTCACCAGCCGATCGGCCAGCGCGTGGGGATAGAGCAACAGCTCATGCCGGGGCGTTTCGCAATCGAAGGCGAAGCCGTCGCCGCCATGGCCGATTGGCACGGCGCCGCTTCGTCCTTCGATCCAGCGGACCGGCCCCGGGAGCGGCGCGGGTGACGAGGGCTTCCTTTCCCACGCCGCCGGGAGCAGCGGATTTTCAGCGAGGGCGGCGAGCATGTCGGTGAGCATCAGCTCCTGGTGCTGCTGCTCATGGTTGAGGCCGAGCTCGACGAGCTCGAGCGCGCGGGGCGAAAGCGCCGGCAGCGCCGCGTCCAGGGTCGCGTCGACATGATCGCGCCAGCCGAGCAGTTCGCCCAGCGACGGGCGGCTCAGCATGCCGCGCCGGGGCCGGGCGTGGCGCGCGCCTTCCCCCTCATAATAGCTGTTGAAAAGGAAGGGCCAGCGCTCGTTGTAGAGGCGGTAGCCGGCAATGTGGTCGCGCAGCACGAAGGTTTCGAAAAACCAGGTCGTGTGCGCCAGATGCCATTTGGCGGGCGAAGCATCCGGGTGCGGTTGAAGGGTGGCGTCGGCGTCGGAAAGGGGCGCGGCGATGGCGCGGCTCAGCGCCCGCGCGGCTTGGAAACGGGCTGCGAGGCCGGCTCGCTGACGCAGCCGTGTCTGTGTCGCCATCCTGTCCTCCGCGATCTCATTTACAGGAACTGCCCGCGCCGCGAAACGCACAGAGGCTATAATTGCCGAGTGGCTCCGGGTTTCCACAGGACGTCGCCACCCTCCGCCTTCGCGACCAGCCGGGCCAGCACGAACAGATGGTCCGAGAGGCGGTTGATATAGGCGAGCGCCAGAGGATTGAGCGGCACGGCAGCCGCCGCCGCGACCGCCGCTCTCTCGGCACGGCGGACGACGCCGCGGGCGAGATGGAGATGCGCCGCGCCCGCGCCGCCGCCGGGCAGGATGAAGCTGCGGAGCGGTTCCAGCTCGCCATTCATCGCGTCGATCTCGCGCTCCAGCCGGTCGATCTGGTCCTGGACGATGCGGAGCGTCATCTCGGTAGGGGCGAAATCCTTGCCCGGGGTGGCAAGATCGGCACCGAGATCGAACAGCTCGTTCTGGATGTTCGACAGCATCGCGCGATGACGTTCATCGGCCAGGTGCAGCAGGGCCACGCCGATCACGCAATTGGCCTCGTCGACCTCGCCGATCGCACCCATGCGCGGATCGGCCTTGGACACGCGCGAGCCGTCGACAAGACCCGCCTCGCCGGCATCGCCGGTGCGGGTGTAGATCTTGTTGAGCTTGACCAGCGCGCTATTTCCCGCCGGTGCCGGCGAAGACCAGCAGCAGGATGACGAGGATGATCGCCAGGGCCTGGAACATGACGCGCTTGCGCATCAGCTCCTGGCTGCGCTGACCGGTGATGTCCCTGCCCTGGGCCATGCCGATGACGCCCTTGACGAGCACGAACAGGGTCGCGCCGGCCGCGAGCACGATGAGGATGATGAGAAGGGTCTGCATGGGGCCTCTCTACGCTTCGGCGGCGGAATATCCAGCCGGCAATGTGCCGGCGCGCAGATTGGCGACCAGCTCGGCCGGGTCGGCCCCCGATGCGCGAAGGTCCGCCAAGGTGCGTGCGCCGTGCCTTTTTGCCAGGCGCTGACCTGACGCGTCCGTCAGCAGGGGATGGTGGCGATAGCGCGGCGTAGGCAGCTCCAGCAGCGCCTGCAGCAGGCGATGGATGTCGGTGGCGGCGAAGAGGTCGCGGCCGCGTACCACGTCGGTGACGCCCTGGTCGGCATCATCCACCGTGACGGCGAGATGATAGCTGGTCGGCGCGTCCTTGCGGGCGAGGACGACGTCGCCGAACCGCTCCGGCTCTGCCTGCACTTCGGTATGATCATCCTCCCAGTAGAGCGAACCGGCCATCGCCGCGGCCCGGGCCACGTCGAGCCGCCAGGCGTGAGGCTCCGCCTCCAGACGCCGCGCAGCCTGATCGGGCGCCAGGGTTCGGCAGGTGCCGGGATAGAGGGGGCCGTCGGGGCCGTGCGGCGCTTCGGCGCTTGCGGCAATCTCCTGGGCGATGTCGGACCGGGTGCAGAAGCAGGGATAGGCAAGCCCCCGATCCTTCAGCCGGCTGAGCGCGTCCCGATAGAGGGGGAAGCGCTCGGACTGATAGACGATCTCGCCGTCGGGCTCGAGGCCGAGCCAGATTAGGTCCTCGATGATGCCGTCGACGAATTCGGGTCGCTTGCGCCCCAGATCGATGTCCTCGATCCGGAGCAGGAAGGTTCCGTCGTGCTGCCGGGCATAATCATGGGCGAGCAGCGCCGAAAAGGCATGGCCGAGGTGCAGGCGCCCGGTAGGCGAGGGAGCGAACCGAGTGACGATATTTTTCATGAAATCGGCTCTTGACCGCGAGTCTCGACTGATGTTGTCATGACGCCGTCACGCAACGCAGCCAAGAGCGTGACCGAACCAGGAGAAGAAGGCTCCGCGAGCCCCACTCTCCGGCGTTGAGTGCGACAGGGTCGGGGCGGCGGTTTCGGGGAATTCTTCCCACGAAACGGGAGCCTGCGCCGGTCCATGTATCACCCCGATCTCCTTCGGCATCCGGACAGTTGCCCCGCGCTGGTGCTGAACGCGGACTATACCCCGCTCAGCTACTACCCTTTGAGCCTGTGGCCCTGGCAGACCGCCGTCAAGGCGGTCTTTTTGGAACGGGTCGACATCGTCGCCAGCTATGCGCGCGAGGTGCACAGCCCGACCCGGACGATGCAGATCCCGAGCGTTATAGCGCTCCGCCAATATGTGAAGCCGTCCGAGCATCCGGCCTTCACCCGTTTCAACCTGTTCCTGCGCGACCGCTTCGTCTGCCAATATTGCGGGGATCCGAGGGAGCTCACCTTCGACCATGTCATCCCGCGCGCCCAGGGCGGGCGGACGACCTGGGAGAATGTCGTCGCCGCCTGCGCGCCCTGCAATCTCAGGAAGGGCGGGCGCACGCCGGCCGAGGCGCATATGAACCTCAACCGCCGCCCGATCCGGCCGACCAGCTGGCAGCTCCAGGATCATGGCCGCAGCTTCCCGCCCAACTATCTGCACGATAGCTGGCGGGACTATCTCTATTGGGACATCGAGCTGGAGGCGTGATCCGCCCCTGCGGAATCTCGCAGCGTAATTAACGGCGCCTCCGCGTCGGTGCGTGGAAGTCGGGCGGCTTGTTCCGCACCCATTCCAGGAACTTTGCGATGTCCGGATGCGCCTTGAGTGCAGCGGGCGTGGCGTAGTCCCGCTCCAGATCCTTGTTGTCGATGACGGCGTGGATCGTGCGGTGGCAGATCGGGTGGATGGGCACCGTCTCGCGGCCGCCGCGGCTCTTGGGGACGGGATGATGCCACTCGACCCGCCGGCCGAGCGGGCGCCCGCACAGGAAGCAGTCTAGCGCCTCAGCCAGTGCAACCTCGCGAACCAGCCGGCGATGGCGAGCGCCACGGCGATGCAGAAGCCCGTGACGCCCCAGAAAGCCCAGGGCTCGTCGGCATAGGGTATTCCGCGGACGTTCATGCCGAGGAGGCCGGTGATGAATGTCAGAGGCAGGAAGATGAGCGCGACGATCGAGATGAGGAGCGCGCGGCCGTCAATCTGTTCGGCGCGCATGTCGATCAGGTGCTCGTGCAGCAAGGCGGCACGCTCCCGCACCGCCTCCAACTCCTCGGCCATGCGCGCGAAGCGATCGGCGGCCTCGCGGATGTGGAGCCGGTCCTCATCGGCGAGCCAGTCCACCTCCAGGCCCGAGAGGATCGATAGCGCGTCGCGATCCGGCGCGACGAAGCGCCGGAAGGCAATCGCCTCGGAGCGGATGGCGGCAATGACCCGTCGCAGCCGATAGATGTTGTGCGGCTCCAGTTCGGTTTCGCAGTCGTCGAGCCTGTCGCCGAGATCCGCGACCTGCGGGTCGAGCTCCTTCGAGATGGCGTTGGCGAAGGCGGCGATAAGATCGCCCGGATCGATGATCTTTCCCTCCTCCGCCAGCTGCAGCACCGGGCCCATGGCAGCGAGCGGACGGCGGGTTACCGAATTGACGCGGCCGGAGCGCAGCCAGAATCGCATCGACACCAGCCGGTCCGCGACCTCGCCCTTCCGGGCGGCGTCGCCGCGCAAATTGACGATGGCGCCATCGTCGATCCGGTCGCAGCGGGGGCGCGTCTCGCTGGCGACAAGGGCGTTGCCTGCGATGAGCGGCATGTCGTCATAGGCGCGGAGCGCTTCCAGGTCACTCGGCGCCATGCCGTCGACATGAACCCAGACGAAGCCGGGCCCGTGATAGTCGACCGCCTCGCCCGGGCCGATAGGCCTCAGTGGACCGTCGCCAACGAGACGGCCGACGCAGGTCATTTCAGATCGGCGACGAACGCGCGCACGGCCGGACCGACATCATCGCGCTCCAGGGCGAGGGCGATGTTGGCGGTGATGAAGCCGGCCTTGTCGCCGCAATCGTAGCGGACGGCGTCGACGGTGAGGCCGTGGAAGGGCTGCTCTCCGATCAAGGCCGCCATGGCGTCGGTCAGCTGGATTTCGCCGCCCGCGCCCTTCTCCTGCGTATCGAGGATGCGCATCACCTCGGGCTGCAGGATGTAGCGGCCGACGACGCCGAGGGTCGAGGGCGCTTCCTCGGGCCGGGGCTTCTCGACCAGGCCTTTTACCTCGGTCAACGCCCCGTCCACCGCGCCGGGCGTGATGATGCCGTAGCTGGACGTCTTCTCGCGGGGCACGTCCATCGCGCAGATGATGTTGCCGCCGACATTTTCGTAAGCCGCGACCATCTGCGCGAGGCAGCCGGGCTTTCCCCACATCAGGTCGTCGGGGAGAAGGACGGCAAAAGGCTCGTCGCCGACGATGTCCCGCGCGCACCACACGGCGTGGCCGAGCCCGAGTGGCTCCTGCTGGCGGACCGAGGCGACGGCGCCGGCGGGGAGCCGCGTCGGCTCCAGCGGCGCCAGCGATTTGCCGCGCTCGCGCATCGTCGTCTCGAGCTCGTAGGCAATGTCGAAATAGTCCTCGAGCGCACCTTTGCCCCGCCCGGTGACGAAGATCATCTGCTCGATCCCCGCCTCGCGCGCCTCGTCGACCGCATATTGGATGAGCGGCTTGTCGACGACCGGCAGCATTTCCTTGGCGAATGCCTTGGTGGCGGGGAGGAAGCGGGTGCCGAGGCCCGCGACGGGGAAAACTGCCTTGCGGACGGGTTTCATTCTGTCTCCCGATGAAGGAATTTATTGCGGCGGCAGGTCGAAGCGATCGTCCTCGCGCTCCTCGGAGCGCCGCAGGAGTTCGTCCACCCGCTCGGGTCGCGCAATGGGTGGCGGCGTCAATAGTTCCTCGGTGGTCGGCGGCGCCGATGCCTGGGCGGGGGGCGGTGGCATGCTCTCGCCGGGGGCCGGGCGGAGCGGCTGGCGATCGCCGCAGGCGGCGAGCAGGAGCAGACCCGCGCTCAGGATCAAAAGCCTCATTCGTCCATCTCCAGCGCCGCCTTCGCCTCCCTGATCCGCTCGCGCACCGCTTGTGGAGCGGTGCCGCCATGGCTCGTCCGGCTTTTAACAGAAGCGTCGAGCGAGAGGACATCGAAAACCGACGCGTCGATGCGGGGATCGATGGCCTGCAGGGCCTCAAGGGGCAGTTCCCAGAGCGCCACCGCCTGTTCGTCGGCGAGGCGGACCACGCGGCCGGTGACGTGGTGCGCCTCGCGGAAGGGGATGCCGGCGACGCGCACCAGCCAGTCGGCGAGATCGGTGGCCGTCGAATGGCCGGTCTCGGCGGCGGCGCGCATGCGATCGGCATTGAAGGTCGTCGTCTCGACCATGCCGGCCATCGCCGCGATGGAGAGGGCGAGGAGGTCGTGCGCCTCGAAGACGGGCGGCTTGTCGTCCTGCATGTCTTTCGAATAGGCGAGCGGCAGGCCCTTCATCGTCATGACGAGTGACGTCATGGCGCCGGCGATTCGTCCCGAATGGCCGCGCACCAGCTCGGCCGCGTCGGGATTGCGCTTCTGGGGCATGATCGAGGAGCCGGTGGAGTAGGCGTCGGGCAGGGTAATGAAACCGTAGGGCTGGCTCGCCCAGATGACGAATTCCTCGGCCATGCGCGAAAGGTGCAGCGCGCACTGGGTGGCGGCCATCAGATAATCGAGCGCGAAGTCGCGGTCGGAGACGCTGTCGAGGGAGTTGGCGGTGGGACGGTCGAAGCCCAGCGCCGCAGCGGTCGCGTGCCGGTCGATCGGAAAGCTCGTCCCGGCGAGCGCGGCCGCGCCGAGCGGACATTGGTTGAGCCGCGCCCGCGCGTCGGCGAAACGCGACCGGTCGCGGCGCAGCATCTCGTACCAGGCCATGAGATGGTGGCCGAGCGTCACCGGCTGGGCGACCTGAAGATGGGTGAAGCCGGGCATCACCGTTTCCGCCTGCTCCTCGGCGCGGCGGACCAGCGCGCGCTGCAGCGCGGCAAGACCGGCATCGACTTCGTCCAGCGCGTCACGGACCCAGAGCCGGAAGTCCGTCGCCACCTGGTCGTTGCGAGAGCGGGCGGTGTGAAGCCGCCCCGCCGCCGGGCCGATAAGCTCGGCGAGGCGATGCTCGACATGCATGTGGATGTCTTCGAGGGCGGCATCCTCCGGCACGCCCTTGGCCTCATATTCGGCGGCGATACGATCGAGGCCGTCGCTGATGGCGGCCGCGTCCTCCTTGGAGACGATGCCTTGCGCCCCCAGCATCGCGACATGCGCCTTGGACGCGCGGAGGTCCTGGCGCCATAGGCGCTTGTCGAAGCCGATCGAGGCATTTATCTCCCGCATCAATGCGGAGGGGCCTTCGGCGAAACGGCCGCCCCACATGCTGTTGGAGTTTCCCGTGCGGCTGATAGCTCTTCTCCCCGGCCTCATGCTCGGCCTCGTTCTGGTCGGCTGCGATAGGCAAAAGGCGGATGCCCCGCAAGGCGGCGGCGCGCCCAGCGAATGGGCCGGCCCGCGCACGGCCGCGAGCCAGCCTACCGGGCGTCTCGATCGCTCCCACGCCGGCACGCCCGCGCCGGGCGCTGCCTTCCAAGATCCGGAAGGGGAACCGGCGACGCTCGCCGACTTCCGCGGCAAGCCGCTGCTGGTCAATCTCTGGGCGACATGGTGCGCGCCCTGCATCCAGGAGATGCCGACCCTCGACGCCCTCGCCGCTCAAGACGAGACCCTCAAGGTCCTCACCGTCAGTCAGGATCTGGACGGCCGCGACAAGGTGGAAGCCTTTTTCGAGCAGGGCCGGTTCTCGAAGATCGAATCCTATCTCGATCCGGAGATGGCGCTGATGATGGAGCTGAAGGTCGACACCCTACCGACCACCATCCTCTACGACGCCGAGGGCAAGGAAGTCTGGCGGATGACCGGGCTCGCCGACTGGACCGGCGAGCGCACCGCGGGGCTGCTCAAGGAAGCCGGCTGATGGAGCGGCGGCTCAGCCTCGTCACCCTGGGCGTGGCCGATCTCGCGCGGTCGATCGCCTTCTACGAGGCCTTGGGTTGGAAACGCTCCGTGACGGCGGCCGAGGGCGTGGCCTTCTTCCAGCTGGGGCCGATCGCCCTCTCGCTCTTTCCCGATCCCGACCTGGCCGAGGACGCCGGCCTTGCTGTCCGCGCCTCGGCCGATTTTCGGGGCATCAGCCTCGCCCATAATGTTCGGGAGCGGGGCGAGGTCGATGCCGTCGTCGCGCTCATGGAGAGAGCGGGCGGGACGGTGTTGAAGCGGCCGGAGGAGAAAGCCTGGGGCGGCTATGGCGCCTATGCCGCCGATCCGGACGGCCATGCCTGGGAAATCGCCTGGAATCCCGGCTTTCCGATCGCCGAGGACGGCGCACTCACTCTGCCGGACTGAGCTGCCTCGGCCGCAACAGGCGCCCATCGATGGCCGCGAGGCCTAAGCCGATCAGCGCCATGCCGGCGAAGTGGCGCGGCTCCAGCATCTCACCGAGGAACAGCGCACCCAGGAGAATGGCGCTGATCGGAATGAGGAAGGTGACGAGCAGCGCATTGGTCGCGCCGGCCGAGGCGATCAGGCGGAAGTAGAGGATGTAGGCGAAGCTGGTGCAGAAGAGGGCGAGCGCGACCATCGCGGCCCAGGCTTCAGCGGGCGGAGCGGCGGTCTGCGAGAGCGGCTCGAACAGCAGCACCAGCGGCAGCATGATGAGGGCCGCGGCCGTGAACTGCCCGGTCGATACCGCCGCCGGCGGAATTCCCATGGTGCTGAAACGACGGCCGTAGACGCCGGCCAGCGCATAGCAGAGGGTGGCAGCGAGGCAGGCGAGCTGCGCCCAGACGCGCGTGCCGATCTCGCCGAGCAGGTCGACTCCGATCAGCACCGACACGCCGCCGAAGCCCAGCAGCACGCCAACCACCTTGGCCGGGGTCATCCTTTCGTCCCGGGTCCAAAGATGGGCGACGATGACCCCCCAGACCGGCGTCATCGCGTTGAGGATCGAGCCGAGTCCGGCGGTGATCGTCTTCTGCGCCCAGGCAAAGAGGATGAAGGGCAAGACATTGTTGAGCAGGGCGATGACCAGAAAGGCCAAAAGCGCGCCTGGCGGCAGCGGCAGCTTCTGCCCCCGTGCGAGCAGATACAGCCACAAGGCGGCAGCCGCGATCGCGACCCGAATCAGCACGAAGGTGAGCGGCGGCACCGTCTCCACCGCAATCTCGATGAACAGGAACGACGCGCCCCAGAGGAAGGAGAGGAACAGCAGGATCGTCCAGTCCTGCCCGCTCATCGATCTGGGAAGCGTGCTCATGACGCCGACATAGGGCCTTCCCGCCCGAATGCGTCACGAAAGCTGCGGTGAAAGCGATAAGGCAGGCTTATGGTTCTGCCAGTCAGTCCCTCAGCAGCTCATTGATGCTGGTTTTCGAGCGCGTCTTGGCATCCACCCGCTTGACGATGACGGCGCAGGCGAGGCTTGGACCCTTGCCGTCCTTCGGCGGCAGGGCGCCGGGAACGACGACCGAATAAGCCGGGACGCGCCCCATAAAGATCTCCCCGCTCTCGCGGTCGACGATCTTGGTGGAGGCGCCAAGGAAAACGCCCATGGAGAGGACCGCGCCCTCTTCGACAATCACGCCTTCTGCAACCTCGGAGCGGGCGCCGATGAAACAATTGTCCTCGATGACGACGGGGCCGGCCTGGAGCGGCTCGAGCACACCGCCGATGCCGGCGCCGCCGGAGATATGGACGTTGGCGCCGATCTGGGCGCAGCTGCCGACCGTCGCCCAGGTGTCGACCATCGTCCCTTCGCCGACATAGGCGCCGATATTGACGAAGCTCGGCATCAGCACCGCGCCCTTGCCGATGAAGGCGCCGCGGCGGACGATGGCGCCGGGGACCGCGCGAAAACCGGCCGCGGTGAAGTCGGCCGCGTCCCAGCCGCTGAACTTGGAGGGCACCTTGTCCCACCAATGAGCGGCGCCCGGCGCGCCGGAAATGGGCTCCATCGGATTGAGACGGAAGGAAAGCAGCACCGCTTTCTTCAGCCACTGATTGACGCGCCAGCCGTCCGCACCCTTCTCGGCGACCCGCGCCGCGCCCGAGTCCAGCGCCGCCAGCGCCGCGTCCACCGCCTGGCGCACCGGGCCTTTGGTCTCGGTGCCAATGGAGTCGCGGTCTTCCCAGGCCTGTTCGATCGTGGCCTGCAGCGCTTCGGTCATGCGTCTTTCCCCAAAATTTCTGTAAGCCAGCTGCCGATATCCCCGATCCGGTAGTCGATAAAGGAGGGATCGGCGCCGTGGCCGCCGCGCTCCGAGCCATTGTCCACCCAGACCGTCGTCATCCCGAGCGCCTTGGCAGGCTCAAGGTTACGCGCCATGTCCTCGACGAACAGGGCCCTGCTCGGATCGATGCCGTGGCGGGCGCACATCGCCGCATAGGCATTGGGATTGGGCTTGGGCACATAATCCATTGCGTGGATGTCGTGCAGGCCATCGAACGCATTGGCGAGCCCGAGCTTATCTAGCACGCGGCTGGCATAAGCCTCGTCGCCATTGGTGAAGACGAACTTGCGCCCGGGCAGGCGATCGAGCGCGGCGACCAGGGCCGGATCGGCGGAGATGCGAGCCAGGTCGATGTCGTGGACATAGGCGAGGAAGTCGTGCGGGTCGACGCCGTGCGCCGCCATCAGGCCGGCGAGGGTGGTGCCATGTTCGTGGAAATAGCTTTTCTGCACCCGCCGCGCCTCGACCGGATCGCAGGCCAGCAGGCGCTGGATATACTCGCCCATGCGGATATCGATCAGCTCGAACAGATTTGCCGAGGCCGGGTAGAGGCTGTTATCGAGATCGAAGATCCAGCAGTGGACATGGCGGAGCGCGGCAAGCATGCGCGCTCCCTTAGGCCGAAGGGATCCCTTCAGCAAAATGAAAGGATTGCATGGCTAGGACGATTAAGCAAATTCCTTAATCAATGTAATGCCTTGCGGGGGATCCGAGATGGGCGGGCAGACGTATCGCAAAGCTATCATCTTGTCGGTGTGCGTCGCCGCCTTGGCGCTCGGCGGTTGCGGCGGCGGAGGCGGTGGTCCCCGCCCTGCCCCGGCGCCGGCCGCGCCTCCGCCGCCGCCACCGCCGCCGCCACCGCCGCCACCTCCGCCGCCGCCCATCGATTACGACGATGCCGAATATCGGCGGTCGAATGCGGCCGTGGCTGCGCGCGCCCTCACCGCCTATGAGGACGGGGCGACCGGGCAGGGCGTGAAGATCGCCGTCATCGACAGCGGCATCAATCCGACCCTGGCCGAGTTCTCAGGGCGGATCGATCCCGCCAGCCAGGATGTCGCCGCCAATCGCGGCGTCACGGACACCGAGGGCCATGGCACGTCCGTGGCCGGCGTGGCCGCGGCCGGGCGGAACGGGCGCGAGATGCTGGGCGTCGCCTTCCAGTCGACGATTCTCTCGTTCAACTCGTCGAATCCGGCGGATTGCAGCGAGGAGGACGGCTGCGTCCATTATGACGCCGATATCGCCGAGGGTGTCGACCTCGCCCGGACCAACGGCGCCAAGGTGATCAACATCTCCCTTGGCGGCTCGGCGCCCAGCAGCGTGCTGGTGAACGCCATCAGCCGGGCCACCCGGGCGGGAATCGTCGTGGTGATGTCGGCGGGCAACGAAAGCGAGGCCAATCCCGGCGAACTCGCCCTTTCGTCGGCGCAGCAGGCGGGGAACGGCGCCTTCATCATTGCCGGCGCGCATGACGCCAACCGCAGCATGGCGGACTTTTCGAACAAGGCGGGAGCCGGCGCCGCTTATTATCTGACGGCGCTCGGTGACCGCGTGCTTTCGTTCGATCACACCGGCGAAGCTTTCCTCTTCTCGGGCACCTCCTATTCGGCGCCGGTCATCAGCGGCGCCGCCGCCCTGCTGGCGAGTGCCTTCCCCAATCTTACCGGCGCGCAGATCGTCGACCTGCTGCTATCGACCGCGGACGATGCGGGCGCGGGCGGCCGCGACGCCGAGTTCGGTAACGGCATCCTCAACATCGCGCGGGCCTTCGAACCCCAGGGCCAGACCAGTCTTGCCGGCAGCGCCGAGCCGGTGTCGCTCAGCGACAACGGCCAGACGTCCGGCGCGATGGGCGATGCGACCGGGCAGATGACCGGCGCGATCATCCTAGACGGCTATTCGCGCGCCTATGCCATGGATCTCGCCCAGACCCTCGCGCGAGCGCCCCAGGACAGGCCGCTGGCCCAGGCCCTTCATGGCCATGCTCGCTCGGCCGTCGCGGCCAAGGGCGCCACGGCGGTGACGGTCACCGTCAACCGCGAGATGCAGGGGCAGCAGCCCTGGGTGGGCCTGGCGCAGATGGGCCTCACCCGCGACGACGCCCGGCAGGCCAAGGTGATCGCCGGTTCGGCGCTGACGCGCCTGACTCCGGAGACGGCGGTGGCCTTCGGGATTTCGGAGAGCGGCCGGACATTGCAGCAGCGCTTGTCCGGTCATCAGGACAATGCGTTCCTGGTCGCCCGGGATCCGCTGGCGCGTAGCGGCTTCTTCGCCGATGCCGGCACGAGCCTTGCCGTCCGCCAGGATGTCGGCCCGGTGGCGCTCACGGTCACTCACGAGACGGGCGAGGTGTGGCAGGCGAATTCTCTCCGCGATGTCGATCAGCCCGGCTACAGCATCGCCGCGGTGACGGCGGACCGGACGATCGGCCCCGCCACCCTCTCGCTCGGGGCATCGCGGCTCAAGGAGGAGGCGACGGTGCTCGGCGGCCGCTTCAGCTCGGCTTTCATGAGCGGCGGCGCCACCAGCTATTTCCTCGACGGCACCGCCTCGTTCGACCTCGGTCGGGGCTGGGGCGCCTTCGCGAGCTATCGCCGCGGCTGGACGGGCCTTCCCGGCACTGGGGCGCTGGTCGACGGCGGGCGGCTCTCCAGCGACGCCTGGGCCCTCGACCTGTCGAAGCGCGGCGCCTTCTTCGGCGGCGACAAGGTGGCGGTGCGGGTGATGCAGCCGCTGCGCGTCCGCTCGGGCGGCTTCGACCTGACTCTCCCCGTCAGCTACGATTATGCGACCGGCGCGGTGGGCTATGACCAGCGCTTCTTCAATCTCGCCCCCACGGGCCGCGAGGTCGATTTCGAGGCGGCCTACAGCGTCGGCGTGCTAGACGGCGAGCTCGGCCTCAACGCCTTCTACCGGACCGAGCCCGGCCATATCGAGGCGGCGACGGACGATCTCGGCGCGGCCATCCGCTACACGCTCGGCTTCTGATCAGACGGTGAAGCTCTCGCCGCAGCCGCACATGCCCTTGGCGTTGGGGTTCTCGAAGACGAATCCGGCGGTGAAATCGTCCTCCTTCCAGTCCATGCGGCTGCCGATCAGGTAAAGGACCGAGGCGCTGTCGATGTAGAACATGCCGCCGGGCGTCTCGATCGCCTCGTCGAATGGCTTGGCCTCGTGGACATAGTCGACCGAGTAAGCCAGGCCCGAGCAGCCGCGCCGCGGCGTCGACAGCTTGACGCCGATCGTGCCCTCGGGCGCCTTGCCCATCAGATCGGCGATCCGCGCCTCCGCGGCAGGCGTCAAGGTCAGCGCGGCGGGGCGGGCGCGGGTCTTGGTTTCGGCGTTCATGCCAGCTCCCTCACTCGTTCGTCCGGAGCGTAGTCGAGGGGCGTGTGTGATGAGTCCGTGCCGGCGCCCCTCGACTTCGCTCGGGACGAACGGAGGTGGTTACAGCCCGTCATCGTCACAACATCCCCAGTTCAAGCTTGGCTTCATCCGACATCTTCTGCGGGTCCCACGGCGGGTCCCAGACCAGCTCCACTTCGGCGTCGCCGATGCCCGGCACCGCGCCGACGCGAAGCTCGACCTCGCCCGGCATCGATTCCGCGACGGGACAATGCGGCGTGGTGAGGGTCATGATCACCTTGGCGTGGTTTTCCGGACTGATCTTCACGTCGTAGATGAGGCCGAGGTCGTAGATGTTGACCGGGATCTCCGGGTCGTAAATCTCCTTCAGCGCGTCGATCACGGCTTCGTAGAGGTCGCCGCCCGGCTCGACCGAAGACTCCTCCTCTGGCTCTTGCGACAGGAAGCCGGCGAGATAGTCGCGCTTCCGCTCGAATGTGTCGGAGACGCGCGCCTTGGGCGGCTTCACCGCCGCCTCGACTTCCTCGATCTCGATCTTGCGCTGCTCGTTCATCCGAAAATTCTCGTCACTCGCTCGATGCCGCGGACCAAAGCCTCGACATCCTGTCTGCCGTTATAGACCCCGAAGCTCGCCCGCGCCGTGGCGTCGACGCCGAGATGCGCCATCAGCGGCTGGGCGCAATGATGGCCGGCGCGGATCGCCACATGGCTCTCGTCCAATATGGTGCCGACATCGTGGGGATGAACCCCCTCGACCGCGAAGCTGACGATGCCGGCCGAATCCTCCGGCCCGAACAGGCGGACGCTGTTGAGGGCGGAGAGGGCCTCGCGCGCCTCGCGGACCAGGGCGGTCTCGTGGGCGTCGATCGCCGGAAGGCCGATGGCTTCGACATAATCGATCGCGGCGTGGAGCCCGATCACGCCCACCACATGCGGCGTCCCTGCCTCGAAGCGGGCGGGCGGCGGAGCGTAGGTGGTGCGCTCGAACGTCACCTTGTCGATCATCGCGCCGCCGCCGTGCCAGGGCGGCATCGCTTCGAGGATATCGCTCCGTGCCCAGAGCACGCCGATGCCGGTGGGGCCGTAGAGCTTGTGACCGGAGAAGACGTAGAAATCGCAGCCGATCGCGCCGACGTCGACGGGCATGCGGGGCACCGCCTGGCAGCCGTCCAGGAGCAGCTTCGCGCCGACCTTGTGGGCGAGCGCCGCGGCGCGGCGGGCATCGACGACGGAGCCCAGAACATTGGAGACATGGGCGAGGGCGACGAGCTTGTGCCGCTCGGTCAGCAGGGCGGCCATGGCGTCGAGATCGATGCGGCCGTCCGCCGTGAGCGGGGCGACGTCGATCACGGCGCCGGTGCGCTCGGCGATGAGCTGCCAGGGCACGATGTTGCTATGATGCTCCAGCACCGACAGCATGATGCGATCGCCGGCCTTGAGATTGGCGCCGCCCCAGCTTTGCGCGACCAGGTTGATGCCTTCGGTCGCCCCGCGCACGAAGACGATCTCCTCGGGCGCGGCGGCGCCGATGAAGTCGGCGACACGGCGGCGCGAGGCCTCGAAGGCGATCGTCATCTCGGCCGATCGCTGGTAGACCCCGCGATGCACGGTCGCATAGGTCTCGCCATAGGCGCGGGTGATGGCGTCGATCACCGCCTTGGGCTTCTGCGCGGTGGCGGCGGTGTCGAGATAGGACCAGCCCTCCGGGATGGCCGGAAAGTCGCCGACGCGGTCGAGGGGCTGCATCTCCCCTCCCGCTTGCGGGAGGGGCCGGGGGAGGGCTTGTGAGAGGATAGAGGTCATTCGACAGCCCCTCCCCTAGCCCCTCCCGCAAGCGGGAGGGGAACCGACCCGAACCAATTACCCGCGTCCGCGTGGAACGCCTCGCGTACCACCTCCTCGCCGATGCGATCGATCGCGTCGGCGATGAAGGCGCGGGTGAGGAGGGCTTTGGCTTCCTCCGGCGGCACGCCGCGGCTGGCGAGATAGAAGAGGGCGGCCTTGTCGAGTTCGCCTACGGTGGCGCCATGCGCGCATTTGACGTCGTCGGCGAAGATTTCGAGCTCCGGCTTGGCGTTCACCGTGGCGGTTCGGGCGAGGAGGAGGCCCTTCAGCGATTGCTCGCCGTCCGTCTTCTGCGCGGCGCGCTCGACCTCGACTCGGGCCGCAACCGAGCAGGTGGATCTATCGTCGGCGACCGAGCGCCAGAGCTGGCGGCTCATCCCGCCCACCGCCTCGTGGCGGACGACGAAATTGGCGTCATGACGCTGCCGATTGCGGGCGAGCAGGGCGCCGCCCGCCTCTACGAACGCCGCCTCGCCGGTGATGGTCGCCTCCCCGTCGAGACGGCTGTCGGTACCGCCGGCCGCAAGGGTAGTGAGGGTAAAGCTGGCGCCTTCGCCGATCTCGGCGCGGTCGGTAAGGCTGACGAATCCGCTGGTGCCGAGGAGCCGCCGCGCCAGCATCAACCGCGCGCCTTTGGCCAGCGACATCTGGGTCAGGCGGTTGGCCCACCCGTCGCCCATATAGGTTTCGACGATCGAGGCCTGAGCATCGACGTCGAGCACGATCTCGGCGGGGAGATGGTCGGCGGCGCCGGTCGAGACGTGGACAATCTGGACGAGGCCCGCGGGCGCATGGTCGCGGTCAAGACGCAGGGACCAGCCCGAAGCGCCGGCAAGCGCCGCGAGCGGGTGGCCGCGGGGGTCGACGTCGACGGCGCCAACGGAGAGCGGGCCGAGCTTGCTGCGCGACTCATCGAGCTTGCCATCGACGAACAGGAGGCGCGGGCCGTCGAGCGCGCAGTCTAGCCACGAATGTTCCCAATGTTCGCGGTCGCCATGGGCGGTCTGCGGCGTGGCGGCGGCGAGCGCGGGAAGCGCCGACAGGTCGCTCCAGCGCCAAGCCTCCTCGCGGGTAGAAGGGAGATTGAGCAGCATCAGGCCACTCTGCCACACGGGCGGGGCTGTAGGAAAATGATCACGCCGCCATGGCTCCGTAGCCTTCGCGCTCCAGCTCTCGCGCCAGTTCTATGTCGCCCGATCGCGCGATGCGGCCGTCGACCAGGACGTGGACGAAATCGGGCCGGACATATTCCAGCAGCCGCTCATAGTGGGTGATGAGGACGACCGCCTTGTCGGGCGCGCGCATGATGCGGTTGATGCCGTCGCCGACGATGCGGAGCGCGTCGATGTCGAGGCCGGAATCGGTCTCGTCGAGCACGGCGAGGCGGGGCGAGAGGATGCCCATCTGCACCATTTCGTTCCGCTTCTTCTCACCGCCCGAGAAGCCGACGTTCACCGGCCGCTTCATCAGGTCCATCGAGATTTCGAGCTTGTCGGCCTGCTCGCGGGCGAGTCGGAGGAAATCGCCCGCGGAGATTTCGTCCTGGCCGCGCGCGCGGCGCTGGGTGTTGAGGGCGGTGCGAAGGAACTGGACGTTGGAGACGCCGGGAATCTCGACCGGATACTGGAAGCCGAGGAACAGCCCGGCGGCGGCGCGCTCGTCGGGTTCGAGGGCGAGGAGATCGATTCCCCCCTCATCGTCATTCCCGCGAAAGCGGGAATCCCGCTCTTCTTCCTGCGCATGAGAAGCGGGACCCCCGCTTTCGCGGGGGTGACGAGCGGGGGTGAACATGACCGAACCCTCGGTCACCTCATAGCCGGGGCGCCCGCCCAGCACATAGCCGAGCGTCGATTTGCCCGCGCCGTTCGGCCCCATGATCGCATGCACCTCGCCCGCATTCACGGTGAGGCTGAGACCCTTCAGAATGGGCTTGCCATCGATTTCGGCGTGGAGATTTTCGATTTTGAGCATCATTGCAGTTCCAAAAGTTCGTTCGGAATGAGTGTATCTACCCAACGGAACCCTCCAGGCTGATGCCCAGCAGCTTCTGCGCCTCGACCGCGAACTCCATCGGGAGCTGCTGCAGCACTTCCTTGGCGAAGCCGTTGACGATGAGGGCGACGGCGTCTTCCGCGTTCAGCCCCCGCTGCTGGGCGTAGAACATCTGGTCGTCGCTGATCTTCGACGTGGTCGCCTCATGCTCGATCTGGGCCGAGGGGTTCTTGACCTCGATATAGGGGACGGTGTGGGCGCCGCATTGGTCGCCCAGCAGCAGGCTGTCGCACTGGGTGAAGTTGCGGACATTCTCGGCGCCGGCGTTCACCCGCACCAAACCGCGATAGGTATTGTTCGAGCGGCCGGCGCTGATGCCCTTGGAGACGATCGTCGACGTGCTGTTGGCGCCGATATGGATCATCTTGGTGCCGGTGTCGGCCTGCTGGAAATTGTTGGTGAGCGCGACCGAATAGAATTCCCCGACGCTGCTCTCGCCCTTCAGGATGCAGGAGGGATATTTCCAGGTGATGGCGGAGCCGGTCTCGACCTGGGTCCAGCTGATCTTCGAGCGGGCGCCGGCGCACATGCCGCGCTTGGTGACGAAATTGTAGATGCCGCCCTTGCCCTCGGCGTCGCCCGGATACCAGTTCTGGACGGTCGAATATTTGATCTCGGCATCGTCGAGGGCGATCAGCTCGACCACGGCGGCGTGGAGCTGGTTCTCGTCGCGCTGGGGGGCAGTGCAGCCTTCGAGGTAGGAGACGTAGCTGCCCTTGTCGGCGACGATCAGCGTGCGCTCGAACTGGCCCGTATTCTCGGCATTGATGCGGAAATAGGTCGAAAGCTCCATCGGGCAGCGCACGCCCTCCGGGATGTAGACGAAGGTGCCGTCGGAGAAGACCGCGCTGTTGAGGCACGCGAAATAATTGTCGCGCTGCGGCACTACGGAGCCGAGATATTTGCGGACGAGGTCGGGATATTCGCGGATGGCTTCAGAGATGGAGAGGAAGATGACGCCGGCCTTCTTCAGCTCCTCGCGGAAGGTGGTCGCGACCGAGACGCTGTCGAACACGGCGTCGACCGCCACCTTGCGCGCGCCCTCGACGCCGGCGAGCACCTTCTGCTCCTCGATCGGGATGCCGAGCTTCTCATAGGTGCGGCGGATTTCCGGATCGAGCTCGTCTAGCGAGGCGAGCTTCGGCTTCTGCTTGGGCGCGGCGTAATAATAGGCGTCCTGGAAATCGATGGGCGGGATGTCGAGCTTCGCCCAGGTGACCTCCTCCATGGTGAGCCAGGCGCGATAGGCCTTGAGCCGCCAGTCGAGCATCCACTCGGGCTCCTGCTTCTTGGCGGAGATGAAGCGGATCGTGTCTTCGTTCAGGCCCTTGGGCGCGAACTCCTGCTCGATGTCGGAGGTGAAGCCCCATTCATATTTGGAGGCGCGCTCGGCCGCCTCGAGAGCTTCGCGGTTGCGGACGTCGGTCACGTCAATTCACCTCCACCAGGCTGGCCAGGCTCACGCCCGCAAGCGCGCCGCGCACGGCGCCGTTCACGGCGTGGAGATGCGGCTTCACCTGGCAATTTCCTTCAATGGCGCATTCGTGGCCGCCGGCCTCGATGCAATTGGTCATGGCGATCGGCCCTTCGACCGCCTCGATGATGTCCGCAAGGGTAATTCCGTCCGCGCCCCGCGCCAGGCGGAAGCCGCCGCCCGTCCCGCGGGCCGAGCTGAGCAGGCCGGCGCTGGCGAGCCGCCCCATCAGCTTCTGCGCCGTCGGCAGCGGCACCCCGGTCTCCCCCGCCAACAGCGCCGCCGACAGCCTCGCCTCCCCGCCGTGGCGGGCAGCGGCGGCCATCATCACGACGGCATAGTCGGCAAGAGAGGTAAGGCGCATCGGCTCCAATCAGACTGATTCGTTCCGATTGGGCATGTGGGGGCAAGCGGGAGGGAGGTCAAGCCGCTATTCCCCTCTCCCTTGGATGGGAGAGGATATGGAGCCTTAGCGACGAAGGAGCTTAGGCGGAGTTGGTGAGGGTGACACCGGTCGACAATAGCCCTCCGACGCTGTCACCCTCACCCAGCTACGACTAGGCAGCAAGCTGCCAAGCCTCCGCAACCCTCTCCCATCAAAGGGAGAGGGGCGATCATCAGCTCGCCTGCTGCTCAGCGACCCATTTATCGATGTTGCGCTCGAGTACGTCCAGCGGAACCGGGCCGGAGAGCAGCACGGCGTCATGGAACGCCTTGATGTCGAACTTGTCGCCAAGCTTCGCCTTCGCCTCCTCGCGTAGCTCCATGATCTTCAATTTGCCGATCATGTAGGCGGTCGCCTGGCCAGGATAGACGATGTAGCGCTCGATGCCCTTTTCGATGTCGCCGATCGGGTTGGGGGTGTTCTGCTTGAGCCATTCGATCGCCTGCTCGCGGCTCCAGCGCTTGTGGTGGATGCCGGTGTCGACGACGAGGCGGGCGGCGCGCCACAGCTCCATGCCGAGCCGGCCGAAATCGGAATAGGGATCGGTGTAGAAGCCCATGTCCTTGCCGAGCTCCTCGGCATAGAGGCCCCAGCCCTCCGTATAGGCGGTGACGCCCCCGAACTGGCGGAAGGGCGGAACCTTGCCGCCGAGCTCGGTCTGGATCGCGCGCTGGAGATGGTGGCCGGGAATGCCCTCATGATAGACGAGCGCCTCCAGCTCCGTCTTTGACATGTCGCGAAGCTCGTAGAGGTTCACATAATAGGTGCCGGGGCGGGAGCCGTCCGGGGCCGGGCTCTGGTAGAAGGCCTTGCCTGCCGATTTCTCGCGGAACGGCTCGACCGGCTTCACCACCAGCGGCGCCTTGGGCAGCGTGTTGAAATATTGCGGCAGGACGGCCTGCATTCCGTCCACCTTGCGCTGCACGTCGGCGAGATAGGCTTCGCGAGTGTCGTAGTAGAAGCGGTCCTCGGTGCGCAGGTGCTCGAAGAAGTCCTGTAGCGTGCCCTCGAAGCCGACCTGCTTCATGATCTCGCGCATCTCGCCGTGGATACGCTCGGTTTCGCGAAGGCCGATATTGTGGATCTGCTCGGCCGTGTAGTCGGTCGTGGTGTAGTAGCCGAGCCGCTCGTTATAATAATCGGCGCCGTCGGCGAGGCGCCAGATGCCGTCGTCGGTGGGCGCTTGCTTTTGCTGCGCCTCCATGAGCGCGATGAGGCCTTCATAGGCGGGCTTCACATTCTCGACGAGCGCGGCGCGGCCTTCGGCGATGAGGCGCTGCTTCTCAGCGTCGGAAATGGAGAGCGCGTTCACCTTCTTCTTGAGGTCCGCGAACAACACCGAGTCATCGCCCGGGCCGAAGGGAGCGCCGGTGATCACGTTTTTCGAATCGCTGATGACATAGGGGAAGACCCAGTCCGGCGGCATCACGCCCAGCGCCTGGCGTTCCTTAGCCTGGGCGACGAGCTGGGCCATCACCTCGTCGATGCCACGCAAGCGGCTGACATAGGCTTCGGCGGTGGCGAGGTCGGTGACCCGATGGATGTTGATGAGGAAGGCGGGGAGCTGGCTCTGCGCGCCGTTCATCTGGTCGAAGATGTAGTGGTTCTTGCGGAAGTTGAACGCGCCTTCGCTGCGCATGACCATATTCTCGAACAGGTCGTAGGAGAGCCGGTCGCCCGGTGAAAGCGCGTCGCGATCGAACTTGGCCTTTAGATCGGCGAGATAGCGCAGGTCGAGCTCATGCTCCTTGACGGCGGCCGCATCGCTGAAGTCGCCCCAAGTGCCGTAATCCGCGTCGACGATGCCGCGATAGGCCTTGGACATCAGCGACAGCTCGAGCTGCGCCTGATCGTAGGCTTCGAAGAAAGCGGCGAGCTCGGCGCTGTCCTCGGCCGGCGCGGCGAGGGCGGCTTCCGCCGGCGCCGCGGAGGCCGTTTTGACCGGAGGCGTACGGGCGGTTGTGCAGGCGACCAGAAAGGCCGTGGAGGTGAGCAGAAGCAGTCGGGTCATCGACAAAGGCATCCCTGTTTTTTTGTGAATCGTTGGGGGCGCACCCTAAAGAAACGAAACCCGCTTTGACCAGTCTTGCGGCCGGTGTCATAGCGCCCGCGATGGCGCTTTATCCCCTCCTTCGCCCGCTAATTTTCGGCCTCGATGCCGAGCGCGCGCACCGATTGACGCTGGCGGCGCTCAAGACGCTTCCGGCCGGCAATCCGCCGAAGCCGGATCCGATGCTGGCGGTTCAAGTCGCCGGGCTCGACTTTCCCAATCCGATCGGCCTCGCCGCCGGCTTCGACAAGAATGCCGAAGTGTTCGCCCAGATCCTGCGCATGGGCTTCGGTTTCGCCGAGGTCGGCACGCTGACGCCGCGGCCGCAGGCGGGCAATCCCAGCCCGCGTCTCTTCCGCCTCGTCGAAGACCGGGCGGTGATCAACCGCATGGGCTTCAACAATGCGGGCCAGCAGGCGGCGCTTCCGCGGCTTCAGCATCGGCGGCGCGGTGGCGGCATCGTCGGCGTGAATATCGGCGCCAACAAGGACAGCGCCGACCGGATCGCCGACTATGCGGCCGGCGTGGTCGCGATGATGGGAGTGGCCGACTATCTCACCGTCAACATCTCCTCGCCGAACACGCCCGGCCTGAGGGCGCTTCAGGACAAGGCGGCGCTCGACGAGCTGCTGGCGGCGGTGACGGAGGCGCGGGGCGCGGGGCCGCCCCTTTTCCTGAAGGTCGCGCCGGACCTCGAGCCATCGGAGATCGGCGACGTCGTCGACGTGGCGATGGCGCGGCGGATCGATGCCATCATCGTCTCCAATACGACCATTTCGCGCCCGCAGCTCGAGTCCAGATATCGCGGCGAGACCGGCGGCCTCTCCGGCGCGCCGCTCAAGAAGCTGGCCTTGCAGCGGCTCAAGGATTTCCGCGCGGCGGCCGGCCCCTCGCTGCCGCTGATCGCCGCCGGCGGGATCGAGAACGGTGTCGATGCCTATAACCGCATCCGGGCGGGGGCGAGCCTCGTCCAGCTTTATTCGGCGCTGGTTTATCAGGGGCCGGGCCTCGCCCGCTCCATCGCGAGCGAATTGAAGCGCCTGCTGAGGCGGGACGGCTTTCGCACCATCGGCGAGGCGGTCGGCGCCGATTAGCTCAATCGGCCGTCGTCCTGGCGACGCCCTCCCGTCTCGGATCGGCGCCTCCGTCGAAGCGGCCGTTGCGGATCAGCACGCCGTGCAGGCCCGAATCCTCGCCCTGGCCGGGCTTCACCTCGATGCCTCGCGCCCGCAGGCCCTCACGCACCCCTGAGGGCATGTCGTTGACTTCGCCCTGGAAGCGGCTGCCCCTGGCGATGAGGTTGGGCAGGGCGAGCGCCTGCTGCATGGGCAGGTTCCAGTCGAGCGCGCCCACCAGCGACTTTCCTACATAGGCAAGAATCGCGTTGCCGCCCGCCGAGCCCAGGGCGCCGACGAACTGCCGGTCGGTATCGAGGATGATCAGCGGCGTCATCGACGAGCGCGGCCGCTTGCCGGGCGCCACCGCATTGGCTGCGGGCCGGCCTTCGGCGTCTCGCGGCTCGAAGGAGAAGTCGGTCAGCTCGTTATTGAGGAAGAAGCCGTCGACCATCCGGCCGGAGCCGAAGAGCGACTCCACCGTCGTGGTCATGGAGACGACATTTCCCTCGGCATCGCCCACGACGAAGTGAGATGTGCCGACCGGCTCCAAGGTCCGATCGGCGCCGGCGGCCGGCGCGCCCGGCGGCGTGCCCGCCTCGGGAGGCGGTCCGGCCCGGGTCCCGATCAGCGCCGCCCGTCGGGCGACATAGCCTGGCTCGAGCAGGCCTTCGACCGGAACCTCGACAAAGGCCGGATCGCCCACATAGCGGTCCCGATCGGCATACATGAGGCGGCTCGCTTCGGCGAACAGGAACCAGGCCTGAGGATCCTGCGGCCCGCGCGAGGCGATGTCGGTCCTTTCCAGCATGAGCATCAGCTGAAGAAGGGCCACCCCGCTGGACGGCGGCGGCGGGACGCAGATCAGGTGCACGCGGTAGGTGCGGCAGAGCGCCTCGCGCTTGACCGGCTTGTAGCCGGCGAGGTCGGCCAAAGTGATCGATCCGCCGTCGGCGCGGGTGCGGGCGACGATCCGCTCGGCCGTGGCGCCGCGGTAGAGAGCGTCCGGACCTTCGGCGGCGAGGCGGCGCAGGAAATCGGCATAAGCGGGATTGCGGAGGCGATCGCCCGCTTCGACGAGCGTGCCGTCGGCTTCGGTGAAATAGGCGCGAGCATCGGGCGCCTTCGCCTGCGGGGCATTGCCGTTGACAAAGCGCGACAGGCGCGGGCTGACGACAAAGCCTTCCCGCGCCGTGCGCTCGGCGTCGGCGAACAGCGTCTGCCAGGGAAGCTTGCCCCGCTCGTCATGGGCGAGTTTCAGCATCTGGACCACGCCCGGAACGCCGGTGGACGGGCCGCTCAGCACCGCCTCGACGAACGGAATCGGCTCGCCATTGTCGTCCAGGAACATGTCGGAAGTGGCACCGGCCGGCGCCGTCTCGCGGCCGTCATAGATGGTGAGCTGACGGGTGGAGGCGTCGTAATAGTTGAGAAAGGCGCCGCCGCCGATGCCCGAGCTTTGCGGCTCGACCAGGCTCAGCATCGCCTGCACGGCGATGGCGGCGTCGACCGCGCTTCCGCCGCGCCGCAACACCGCCAAGCCCGCCTCCGCCGCCAGCGGGTTGGCGGCGACGACGAAGGCCTGAGCGCGCGCCGGCTCCTCGATCTGCGCCGCGGGCGGCGTCGTGCAGGAGGCGAGGCCGAGACCCGCCAGGAGCCCGAACAGGGCGTGAAACAATTTCATAAGCGGAGCCTCCTGCAGAGGCGAGCGGGTTAGCCAATGCGCGCGGCGCCGTCCATGCGTGCGACCCGCATCGATCGTTCCGGCAGTGCTGGCGCGGCGGCGGAACGGAAGCTAAGACCATTCGGGTCGACGCCGCAAAGCTGCGCGACAAAGGGAGGAACATGGCGCGTCAGCTCGAACATTTTTCCAATCTGGTCGCGATGTTCTTCGCCCGCGCGGCGGAGAAGGGGGATGCGCCGTTCCTCTGGGCCAAGAAGGAAGGCGAATGGCGCTCGACGAGCTGGCGCGAGGCCGCCGAGGCGGTCGCGTCGCTGGCGGCCGCGCTGAAGGCCATCGGCCTCAAGCCGGGTGACGGGGTGATGCTCGTCTCCGAGAACAGGCCGGAATGGTGCATCGCCGATCTCGCGATCATGGCGGCGGGCTGCGTGACGGTGCCGACCTACACGACCAATACCGAGCGCGATCATCAGCATATCCTGGACGACAGCGGCGCCCGGGCCGTCATCGTCTCCACCGCCAAGCTGGCGAGGCCGCTGCTGCCGGCGGTGCTCAGAAGCTCGGTTTGCGAGCATGTCATCGGCATCGAGCCGCTCGCCATCGGCCAGAGCGGCACCGCCCATTTCCACGACTGGAAGAAGCTGATCGAAGCGCATGCGCCCGACGTCGCCGCCTGCGCCGCCGACGCCACTTTCGGCCGCGACGATCTCGCCTGCCTCATCTACACCAGCGGAACGGGTGGAGCGCCGCGCGGCGTGATGCTGCACCACGGCGCCATACTCCACAATGTCGAGGGCTGCGCCGATCTGATCTCCGAGGATTTCGGTTGGGGCGACGAGATATTCCTGTCCTTCCTGCCCGCCAGCCACGCCTATGAGCATTCGGGCGGGCAGATGTTCCCGATCGGGCTCGGCGCCCAGATCTATTATTCCGAGGGGCTGGAGAAGCTCGCCTCCAATATCGAGGAGGTGCGCCCGACCATCATGGTGGTTGTGCCGCGCCTGTTCGAAGTGCTGCGCCAACGCATCCTGAAGGCGATCGAGAAGCAGGGCAGGGTCGCCAATCTCCTCCTCGACCGGGCGCTGGACATCGGCGCCAAAAGCTATTCCGGGCCCGTCCCGCTCCTCGAGCGGCCGATGGATTTCGTGCTGGAGCGCACGCTGCGGCCGAAGATCCGAAAGCGCTTCGGCGGGCGGATCAAGGCGATGGTGTCGGGCGGGGCGCCGCTCAACCCCGAGGTCGGCATCTTCTTCCACTCGCTGGGGCTCACCTTGCTCCAGGGCTATGGCCAGACCGAGGCGGCGCCGGTGATCAGCTGCAACCGACCGAAGACGGGTCTCAAGATGGACACGGTCGGCCCGCCGCTGAAGAATACAGAGGTCCGGATCGGCGACGATGGCGAGATCCTGGTCAGGGGCGAGCTGGTGATGAAGGGCTATTGGCGCAATCCGGCCCTGACCGAACGAACCGTCGTCGATGGATGGCTGCACACGGGCGACGTCGGCCACATCGACGAGAAGGGCCGGATCGTCATCACCGATCGCAAGAAGGACCTCATCATCAACGACAAGGGCGACAATGTCGCTCCGCAGAAGGTGGAGGGGATGCTCACCCTCCAGCCGGAGATCGTCCAGGCGATGGTCTATGGCGACCGGCGGCCGTACATTGTCGGCCTCATCGTTCCCGACTGCGACTGGACAGCCGAATGGTGCGTCGCCAACGGCAAGCGGGTCGACTTCGCCGAGCTCGGCCGCGACCCTGAGTATCTGCGCGCGTTGTCAGCCGCCGTGGACCGGGTCAATGCCGACCTGTCGGTGATCGAGAAGGTCCGCCGCTTCATCCTCGCCGACGAGCCCTTCACGGTCGAGAACAAGCAGCTGACGCCGTCGATCAAGATCCGGCGCCATGTGCTGAAGGAAATCTATAACGAGCGCCTCGAGGCGCTCTACAAGCGCTAGTCGGCCGCGCGATAGGGCGTGAAATCGCCCAATATGCAGGAGCCGTAGCTGCCGCCGCTGACGGACTCGACCACGCTCGCCACCTCGCCCGAGCACAGCCGCGAGCTGGTCGTGCGGAATACCAGGGTGCGGCCGTAGTTGAGGTTCGGGCAGCCACCCTGCGGATGGTTGAGATAGTCGACACGGCCCTTGCCCTGGAACAGGATCAGCCCGTCGCCGACCGCCTCATGGCCGCGCACGTCGCGCTGGCTGATGCAGGACACCGACTCGCCCGCCACCCGGCCCTCCAGCTTGTCAATCTGCTCGGCGTCCGCGCGGGCGCTGCGTTCGACGGGACCGGACGCGGCGCAGGCGAGCAGCGTCGACAGGGCAAAGGATGATAGCAGGAGCTTATTCATGGCGACCTCCTCTTCTGCTCAACGGTTGAGCTTTCGAGTCGCCCCCGAACTAGAAATTATCCTTCGCGCGCCGCCGCTCCGCAAGCTCTTCCGCCGTCTCGGCCCGCATGAAGGGATTGGTCGCCCGCTCCAGACCGATTGTCGTCGGCACCGTCGCATCCCCAGCTGCCCGCTTGGCTTCGACCTCCGCCATGCGCTCCCGCAAGGCCGCATTGTCGGGCTCCACCGTCAGCGCGAAGCGGCCGTTGGAGAGCGTATATTCGTGCGCGCAATAGACTTTCGTTTCCTCCGGCAGCTTCGCGAGGCGCTGGAGATTGGCGTGCATCTGCTCCGCCTCGCCTTCGAAGAGCCGTCCGCAGCCCATGGCGAACAGCGTATCGCCTACGAAGACGATCCCCTCCGACGGCAGATGGTAGGCGATGTGGCCGGCGGTGTGGGCCGGGACCTCCATCACCGTCGCCTGGATCGCGCCGAGGGTGACGGTATCGCCTTCCGACACCAGCCGGTCGAGAGTCGGGATGCGCTCCGCCTCGGCGGCAGGGCCGGTTACCGTGCAGCGAGTCGCGGCCTTGATCGCCGCGTTGCCGCCAGTGTGGTCGGCGTGCCAATGGGTGTTCCAGATCTGGGTGATCCGCCAGCCCCGCGCGTCGGCTTCGGCCAGGACCGGATCGGCGACGGCGGGATCCACGACCATCGTCTCGCCCGAGTCGGCGTCGTGGACCAGCCAGACATAATTGTCGCTGAGCGCGGGAATGCGGACGATCTCTACCATGTGCCGACATTCTCCATCGTTGCCCAAGGCTCCGCAGGCGGCAGGGGATCGCCCGCCTGGAGCAGCTCGATCGAGATCGCGTCGGGCGTGCGGACGAAGGCCATATGGCCGTCGCGCGGCGGGCGGTTGATGGTGACTCCGGCGTCCATCAGCCGCTGGCAGGCCTCGTAGATATTGTCGACACGGTAGGCGAGGTGGCCGAAATTGCGACCGCCGTCATAGCCCTTCTCGTCCCAATTATGGGTGAGCTCCACCTGCGCCTGCTCGTCGCCCGGCGCGGCCAGGAAAATGAGGGTGAAGCGGCCCTTCTCATTGTCCATCCGCCGTATCTCGCGAAGGCCGAGCAGCTCGAAGAAGCGGATCGTCTCCTCCGGATCGGAGACGCGGATCATGGTGTGCAGATATTTCATTCCGGCTCCTCAATCGTTCAGCTGTCCGACAGCGTGGCCAGCGCTTATTATGGGGACGAGGCGGCGCCTTCGCCACCTCTAGGGGATCATGAATGGATCGAAGCTCCAGCCTCATCGCCGCCGGCATCCTCGCCCTCGGCGTCATCATCGGCGGCTATCTTCTGGGAGACGGCCTCAGGCGGGCGCGGATGGCGGATCGCTCCGTCACGGTGCGCGGCCTGGCCGAGCGCGACGTCACGGCGGACCTTGCCACCTGGACCATCGCCTATTCGGAACAGGGAACGGAGCTCGGCGCCGTGCAGGCGGCGATCGGCGAGGATACGCGGGCGATCACCGACTTCTTCCGGCGCGCGGGCTTCAAGGACGAAGAGGTGACCAGCGCCGGGGTGGGCGTCAACCAGTGGTATGACAGCAATCGCGGCGTCAACACCGTCACCGTCCGCCGTAGGCTGCAGCTTCGCACCAATGACGTCATGAAGGCGCGGGCCGCCTTCGGCCGGCAGTTCGACCTCATCCGCGCCGGCGTCGCGATCGAGGAAGGGTCGGGCATGATCTACAGCTTCACCAAATTGAACGAGGTGAAGCCGGCGATGATCGCCGAGGCGACCAAGGACGCGCGTCGCGGCGCCGAGCAGTTCGCCGAGGATTCGGGCGCCGACGTCGGCGGCATCCGCCAAGCGACCCAGGGCTATTTCTCGATCGGCGCCCGCGACGGCGAGGACAGCGGTTCGGGCACCGACTCGCCCTTCCAGAAGGTGCGGGTGGTGACGACGATCGACTTCTATCTCGATTGATGCTCCCCTGCGAACGCCGGGGCCCAGTGCAGAGTCCCTACTGGACCCGGCTTTCGCCGGGGAACGACTATCGTTTGTCGGGCGTGGGCGTCGCGTTCGCGGCGAGCGCGGCGCGAGCCGCCTTGGCCGCTTCGGAGTCCGGCGCCAGGCGAATGGCCTTGGCGTAGAGGCCCCTGGCCGCTTCGACCTCGCCCGAAATGCCGGCGACGTTGCCCGCGTGGACCAGCAGGTTCGGGTCTTCGGGCGCGAGCCGCACCGCCTCGGCAATGTCGTCCTGGGCGCGGGCGAGGAGCCCTTCCTTCAGCGCCAGGGCCGAGGAGATATACCAGCCGAATGGATCTTCCGGCACCAGCTTCAGGCCCTGATTGATGTCCGAGCGCGCACCGGCGATGTCGTTCAGGAGGACGCCGGCGCGGCCCCTGTCTAGATAGACCTCGCCGCGCAGCTCAGGCGTCAGCAGCGCCGTGGCGAGCGCCTTGTCGAAAGCTTCGCGTGCCTTGATGCCCTCGCCGGCGGCGAGCCAGGCATTGCCAGCCTGCACCCAGAAGTCCGCGCGGCGCGGATCGACGTCGGTCTCCGCCGCCCGGGCGGCCTCGGCGAAGGCGGAAGCCGCCGCCTCCCATTGCCCCAGTGCGACATGGGCTTGGCCGGCGCATTGGCGGGCGAAGATGCCGCCGCCCTTCACCAGCCAGTCATTGGCGATGGCGACCGCCTGCTGGGCGTCGCTCGTCACCAGCGCCGTGCATTTGGCATAGGCTTCCTGGTCGGAAAGAGGCTGCGCCTGAACGGCGGCCAGCGCCAGCAGCAGAGATATCACAGGGCCTCCAGCAGTCCGTTCACCGTCGCGATCAGCAGCGCGATATCCTGGTCGCGCGACAGGCGGTGGTCGCCGTCCTTGACCAGCCAAGCCTGCACGTCGGCTGAACGCAGGCGGTCCATCAGCGCAAGCGACTGGCGCCAGGGCACGTCCTCATCGGCCTGGCCGTGGAGCAGCCGGACGGGGCAGTCGATGGCGATATCGGCGTGCAGCAGACACAGCCTCTCCCCGCTTTCCCAAAAGCCGCGGGTGGTGACATAGGGTGCCTCGCCATAGGGCGACGCCTCCGCCAGCCGCCCTTCGCGCAGGATCGTCAGCTTCTGCTCGCCGGTGAAGCCCCAGCTGGTGAAATCGGGCGCCGCGGCGATGCCGACCAGGCCCGCGACCCGCTCCCGTCGGGCCAGCGCCGCCAGCAGCATCAGCCAGCCGCCCATCGACGAGCCGACCAGCACCACCGGCCCCTCGGCAACGCGATCGATCATGGCGAGCACATCGTCACGCCATCCGTCGAGTGTCTGGTCGTCGAAGGCGCCGTCGCTCGCCCCGCAGCCGGCATAGTCGAAGCGCAACATGGCGCGGCCCTGGCTCTCAGCCCAAGCGTCGAGCGCCGTCGCTTTGCCCCCCTCCATGTCGGACATGTAGCCGGGCAGGAAGAGGATCGTCGGCCCGCGCCCGGGGCGGTGACGATAAGCGAGTCGGAGATCGGGACCGGTTTCGAGGTGGCGGATATCGGTCATGTGTGGCCAAGAGATGCGATCATGGCCGCCGCTTAGCACGGCAAAGGGGCTGGAGGACAAGGGCCGGGCCAAAAGCCTGGAAAGGGCACCGGTCTTGGCGCCGCTGCCCGTCTCTTGTTGGCAAATCCTTGCGGTTCTCCCAAGCGGTGGTAACCGCGCCCGACGCGTCGGCACGGGCGGACCGATAGCGATACTTTGGGGGGATCAGGGAGTTGGACAGAGTTCAGAAGATCGCGCGATGGTCGGCCTTGATCGTCGGCGGGACCATGGCGGCGGCGTTGGCGCTTCTCCTGCTCGGCGCGCATTTCTACTCCATTGCGTATCTGTCGCCCTACGCCTCGATATTTCTCAACTGGTTCAGCCCCTGGTTTGTCGTGCTGCCGCTATTCAGCGCCGCGCTTATCTGGATCGCGGGTCCCAGGAACAGGCGCGGGCTGCGAAAGACACTGAGCCTCATTGCGGTTGCCGTCGCGGTGATCGGGGCCGTTGCGGTCGGACGAATGATCGCCGTGGCGCACGAAAACGGCGTGTCGATCGATCTGGTCCGCGCCCTCGGGAGCCATCCGCCACTGCCTGACACCCCTGACCAGGACGTCGTCTACTCTCGCTTTGAAGGCGAACCCCTCGGCCTCGTCCTCTACAAGCCGGCGCCTCAAGAGCAGCCATTTCCTGCACCCGTCTTGGTCTATATCCACGGGGGCGGCTGGGTCGCCGGTGACAGGTTCGCGGGAGGCGAGAACCTCCGTTGGTTCGCGCGACGCGGGTGGCTGACGATCTCCATCGACTACCCGCTCTCGTCGCGCGACCAGCATCTATGGGCCGAGACGATCGAACAGGTCGGCTGCGCGCTCGCCTGGGTGCAGGCGAACGCCCATCGCTTCGGCGCCGATCCGACGCGGATTTCCCTGATGGGCGATTCGGCGGGCGGCAACCTGGTGCTCATCGCGGGCTACAGGGCGAACTCAGGCACGTTGCCCTCCTCTTGCGGCGGCAATGTGCCTCGCGTGGCCGCGATCTCCGCAATCTATCCCGCGGTCCATGTTGCCGAGGTCTATAGAAACGAATTCCCACAAATAGGCGACATGGCGCGCGGATTTGCGGATGCTTATGTGGGCGGGTCGCCGGATCGGTTTCCGGATCGCTACACCTCCATCGACCCGGCTTCCTACATCGCTCCCGAGTCGCCGCCGACGCTCCTTATCGTGGGCGAGAACGATCATCTGCTACCCCCGGACCTCACCTATCGGTTTGCGGCGGAAGCGAAGCGGGGCGGCGTGGATGTCGAACTCGTTCGGTTTCCCTATGGCCAGCATCTCTTCGACCAGTCGACGAACAGCATCGGCAACCAGTTGGTGCTCGGCGCTACGCGGCGATTCCTGGAAGCGCATGGGCAAGGACCGGCGCGCGAGGATCGAGCTTTACCGTAGCTCTTAGTCGGCACTCGTCTGCATCGAGCCGTCAACAGGGGCTGGAGCATAGGCGCCGGGCTCGCTACATGCGCGGCTATGACGCAGCACTTCAAGATCACCCTTCCCGACGGCTCCGTGCGTGAGGTGGAGCAGGGAACCACACCCGCCGATGTCGCGGCGGCGATCGGGCCGGGCCTCGCCAAGGCGGCGATGGCGGCGCGGATCAATGGCGAGGTGCGCGATATCGGCCGGCCGTTCGAAAGCGATGCCGAGCTTGCGCTGATCACGTCCCGCGACGAAGCGGAGGCGCTGGAGCTGGTGCGGCACGATTATGCCCATGTGCTGGCCGAGGCGGTGCAGAATCTGTTTCCCGGAACGCAAATCACCTTCGGGCCGGCGACCGAGGACGGCTTCTATTATGATTTCGCGCCCAATCCGGAGCGCGGCCCCTTCACCGAGGAAGACCTGCCGGCGATCGAGGAGGAGATGCGCCGGATCATCGCCCGGGATGAGCCGCTGGTGCGCGAGGTGTGGACACGCGACGAGGTGCGCGGATTCTTCGTGAAGAACGGCGAGACGTTCAAGGCGGAGTGGGTGATGGAGCTCCCTGCCGAAGAGACGATCACCATGTATCGCTCGGGCCAGTGGGTCGATCTTTGCCGGGGCCCGCACCTGGCCTCCACCGGAAAGCTCGACCCCCAGGCGTTCAAGCTGACGCGAGTCTCGGGTGCCTATTGGCGCGGCGACCAGAAGAACGCGATGCTCTCGCGCATCTACGGCACGGGCTGGCTGAACAAGAAGCAGCTCGACGCCCATCTCGTGCGGCTGGAGGAAGCGGCCAAGCGCGACCACCGCAAGCTGGGCCAGGAGATGGACCTGTTCCACCTCCAGGCCGAGGCGCATGGCTCGGTCTTCTGGCACCCGAACGGCTACATCATCTGGCGCGAGCTCGAAGCCTATATGCGCCGCGCGATCGACGAAGCCGGCTATCAGGAGGTGAAGACTCCGCAGGTCATGGACGCCCGCCAATGGGAGCAGTCCGGCCACTGGGGCAAGTATCGCGAGAATATGTTCGTCATTCCCGACGAGGTGCCCAATGTCGAGGACGAGGGGCCGATCGTCTCCGGCGATGCCGACTGGATGGCGCTGAAGCCGATGAACTGCCCGGCGCACGTTCTGATCTTCAAGCAGGGCATCAAGAGCTATCGCGACCTGCCCCTGCGCATCTACGAGAATGGCTGCTGCCACAGGAACGAGCCGCACGGCGCGCTTCACGGCCTGATGCGCGTCCGCCAGTTCACGCAGGACGACGCCCACATCTTCTGCCGCGAGGATCAGATCGTCGAGGAAGTGCGCGCGTTCTGCGAACTGTCCGACCGCATCTACAAGGATTTCGGCTTCAGCTATGCGATCAAGCTCGCGCTCCGTCCGGACAAGCGCTTCGGCAGCGACGAAGTCTGGGATCTGGCCGAGGCGGAACTGCGCGACGCGGTGATGAAAGCGGGCTTCGCGACCGAGCAATATGGCTGGGAGGAGCTGCCGGGAGAGGGTGCCTTCTATGCGCCCAAGCTCGAATGGCATCTCACCGACGCGATCGGCCGCACCTGGCAGGTCGGCACGATCCAGTCGGATCGCGTGCTGCCCGACCGGCTCGATGCGACCTATGTCGGCGAGGACGGCGAGCGCCACCGCCCGATCATGCTCCACCGCGCCATCTTCGGCTCGTACGAGCGCTTCATCGGCATCCTCATCGAACATTATGCCGGCAAGCTGCCGCTCTGGCTGGCGCCGGTGCAGGCGGTGGTGGCGACGATCGTCTCCGACGCGAACGATTATGCGCGCGAGGTGGAGGCGAAGCTTCGCGCCGCCGGGATCCGGGTGGAGGCCGATCTTCGCAACGAGAAGATCAACTATAAGGTGCGTGAGCACAGCCTCGCCAAGGTCCCCAACCTTCTCGTCGTGGGCAAGCGCGAGGCGGAGGAGCGGACGGTGGCGCTGCGACCGCTGGGCGCCGAGGCGCGGCAGGAAGTGATGGCACTCGACGAGCTCGTCGAGCGGCTCCGGACCGAGGCGCTGCCGCCGGATCTGCGCGGCTGAGCCGCAACACGACGCCGCAAAATGAGCGGTCCGCCGCCGCTCCATCTTTCATTTGGCCGCGCAATTCACTAGGTGAAGGGCGCATCCAGGCACATTAGGAGAAGCTGTTATACGTCCCCCATTGAATCGGCGCCCATCCGCGCCGCCCCTGTCCGGCCCCCGCTACAACGAATTCATCTCATCGCCCAAGGTGCGCGTGATCGATGAAAATGGCGAGAATCTAGGGGTCATGCTGACCGCCGAGGCCATCGAACAGGCGGCCGAGGTCGGTCTCGATCTCGTCGAGGTTTCTCCGAACGCCGATCCGCCCGTCGCCAAGTTTCTCGACGTCGGCAAATATAAGTATGAGGCCCAGAAAAAGGCCAATCTCGCCCGCAAGACGCAGAAGACGCAGGAGATCAAGGAGATCAAGATGCGTCCGAACATCGACGACCATGATTACGACACCAAGATGAAGAAGGTATTCGCCTTCATCGAGGAGGGCGACAAGGTGAAGGTGACCTTGCGCTTCCGCGGCCGTGAGCTCGCCCATGGCCAGCTCGGCATGCAGCTGCTGCAGCGCGTCCAGGAGAATGTCGCGGAGATTGCCAAGGTCGAGCAGCATCCGCGCATGGAAGGCCGCCAGATGCTGATGGTGCTCGCGCCGAAATAAGATCAGGCAAGCCGAAAACGGCTCAAAGATGGGAGCGGCTGGTGCTTTGCGGCGCCGGCCGCTTTTTGTGCCGGATGCGGCGCCTGCTTGTTCTCCAGCTTTCCGTAGCGGCAAATCGAAACCGGCAGCGCACCCGAGTTTCGTTGTGCAACGGGTTTGTTGCGGAATTGCAATGAGCCCTCGAAACCTAGAGAAACCGGGGCTTTTTGGGCTGGAGGTCGCCGACCCTTTTGGGCTAGCCTTTACGCAAACGTAAATCACAAGAATTGGGGAGGGGATGAAATGCGTAAGTCGTTCTGGTTGATTTCGGCGGGCATCGCTGCGCTCGCGACTCCGTCTTTCGCGCAGGGCCAGGTGCCGCCCGTCGGCGAGGCCACCCCCACCCAGGAAGCCGCCTCGGTGGACGACGCCGTCCAGAACCAGGCCCGCCGCGGCACGGAGGACATCATCGTCACGGCCACCCGCCGCAACGAGGCGCTCTCCGACGTGCCGCTCGCCGTGTCGGCGATAACCGCGCAGTCGCTCGAGAATTCGGGCGCGGCCGACATCCGCCAGCTGCAGCAGCTCTCGCCGTCGCTCCTCGTCTCCTCGACCCAGTCGGAAGCCGGCGCCAGCAGCGCCCGCATCCGCGGCGTCGGCACGGTCGGCGACAATCCCGGCCTCGAAAGCTCGGTCGCGGTCTTCATCGACGGCGTCTACCGCTCGCGCAACGGCACGGCGCTGACCGAGCTCGGCCCCGTCGAGCGGGTCGAAGTGCTGCGCGGCCCTCAGGGGACCCTCTTCGGCCGCAACGCTTCGGCCGGCATCATCTCGGTGATCACCGCCGCCCCGAAGTTCGAACATGAAGGCCGGGCCGAGGCGAGCATTGGCAATCACGACTATCGCCGCTTCGAACTCGGCTTTACCGGCCCGCTTTCGGACACGTTCGCCTATCGGCTGGACGGCGTCTATCTCAAGCGCGACGGCTTCATCGAGGACGTGATTTCCGGCCGCGAGGTCAATGACCGCGACCGCTATCTCATCCGCGGCCAGCTGCTGTTCGAACCGAGCGACACGCTGTCGGTGCGGGTGATCGGCGACTATGCCAACCGCGACGAGGAGTGCTGCGGCGCCGTCTATCTGCCGACCCAGGACGCCGTGACCGATGGCGCCGGCGGCGTCACCTTCGCGCCTTCCTCCTTCGTCCCGCTGATCCAGGCCTTGGGCGGTGTCGTGCTCGACGATCCCTTCGAGCGGCAGATGGCGATCACGCCGGGCCGCAGCTACCGCCAGGACGTCGAGGATTACGGCCTGTCGGCCGAGGTCGTCTATGATCTGGGCGGCGCCGAGTTGACCTCGATCAGCGCCTGGCGCGGCAACGACTATGTCCGCGGCCAGGATGCGGACTTCAACAATCTCGACATCCTCTATCGCGACGACGATGGCGGCAACCAGCAGAAGTTCCGGACGTTCACGCAGGAGCTCCGGCTCCAGGGCGAGGCCTTCGAGGGCCGTCTCGACTGGCTGGTCGGCGGCTATTTCGCCCATGAGAAGCTCACCGTCCGGGACAATCTGAGCTTCGGAACGGACTATCAGCGCTATTCCAACTGCGTCCTGGCGGCGAACGTCAGCCAGCAGCTGAGCGCGGCCTTCGGCGCGCCGATCAATCTCACCCAGCCGATCGGCGGGGTCGGCTGCTTCAACCAGACGGTCGCGGGGGCGATCGCCTCCAATCCGCTGGTGCCGGCGGCGCAGCGGCAGCTGATCGCCCTGCTCGGCGGCCTGGCGCCGGGTGTGCCGCTCGGCGGCTATGACGCGATCGGCGCCGTGCTGGGCGCCGGACTCGGGCTTCCGCCGCTCTCATTCAACAATGCCCAGACCAGTGACCGCTTCAAGCAGACGAGCCGCAACTTCGCCTTCTTCACCCACAATATCTTCGAGGTCACCGACCGGCTGAACCTGACGGTCGGTCTTCGCTATACGAACGAGAAGAAGACGCTCGACGCGACGTTGACCGACAACAACCTCTTCTGCCAGGCGATCGCCGGCTCGCCCTTTGTTGCCCTGACACAGCTCCCCTGCGTTGTGCCAGCTGTCCCGGGCGGCACCTTCACTCGAGAGAATGTGAGGAACAAGGAGGACGAATTCAGCGGAACGGCCGTCTTGAGCTACAAGGTCACCGACGATCTGCTGACCTACGCGAGCTATTCGCGCGGCTACAAGGCAGGCGGCTTCAACCTCGATCGTTCGGCGCTGGCGCGATTTGTGGTTCCTGGTGTGGGGCCGGTCGGACCGGTGCTTCCGACGGCGGGCCTAGAAAACCTCATCTTCGAGCCGGAGAAGGTCGACGCTTTCGAGATCGGCGCGAAATATAACGGTCAGGGCTTCGACCTCAACGTCGCCGCCTTCCACCAGGTCTTCGACGGCTTCCAGCTCAACACCTTCAACGGCCTCTTCTTCGAAGTCGAGAATGTGAACGCCTGCAAGCAGGACCTGGGCGGCCTCGACACGGACGACGACAGCACGAGCGGGGCGTGCCCGGGCGGCACCAAGGGCGGCGTCAAGAGCATGGGCGTCGAGGTCGAGGCCTTCATGCGGCCGATCGAGAATGTTGGCCTCAACCTCGGCGGGAGCCTGATCGATACCCAGTATCGCCGCAATCTCGTCGGCGTCGACGGCGCTCCGCTCTCGGACTCGCTGTTCCAGCTTCCGGGGCGGCGCATCTCGAACTCGTCGCTGTGGACGCTGACCGGCGCCCTCACCTACACGCCGCCGATCGGCAACAGCGGCCTCAGCGGGCTTTTCTACATAGACGCGCGCTATCAGAGCAAGTTCAACACCGGCTCGGACCTCGATCTCGAAAAGGTGCAGGACGCCTATTTCGTCACCAATGCCCGCATCGGCCTGCGCGGTCCTGACGACCGCTGGGGCATCGAGCTTTGGGGGCGGAACCTGCTCGACGAGGATTATCAGCAGGTCGCGTTCGACATGCCGATCCAGGGGGCAACGGGAACCACGATCCGCGGCGTCCAGCAGGGATTCTATCCCCGCGCGACGCAGCTGTTCGGCTCCTTCCTCGCCGAGCCCCGCACCTATGGCGTGACGGTGCGCACGCGCTTCTGACCAGCGACGGGACGTAAAGTCCCGTCGTCTTTGCCTCGCTATGCTCCTCGCAACGGCAGGGAGCCAAGCGCGGCTCAGGCATAGGCGTCCGACGGAACCAGGAGGGGCTCTCGCCGGTAAAGGGCGGGGGCCCCTTCCCGTTTGCGCCGCCGGCGCCCCAGCGGCATGGAGACGCGATGCTTTTCGTCGACTCGCTGATGGTGAAGATCGCCCTCATCGGCGTGCTCGGCGTCGGCGCGCAGTGGATCGCCTGGCGCACGGGGCGTCCCGCCATCGCGCTGATGCTGCTCACCGGCCTCATCGCCGGGCCGGTGCTCGGCATCATCGATCCGGAACGCGATTTCGGCGCCCTGCAGGAACCGATCATCAAGCTCGCCGTCGCCGTCATCCTGTTCGACGGCGGCCTCAGCCTCAACTTCCGCGAGCTGCGCCATCATGCCGGCCCGGCGGTGCTGCGGCTCGTCATTTTAGGGGTGCCGATCGGCTGGGCGCTCGGCACCGCGGCCGCCTATTATGGCGCGGGCCTCTCCCTGCCCGTCTCCGCGCTGTTCGGCGGCATATTGGTGGTCACCGGGCCGACGGTGATCGGGCCGATGCTGCGGACGCTCCGCATCGGACAGCGGCCGGCGAACATCCTCAAATGGGAAGGCATCGTCAACGACCCCATCGGCGCGCTGCTCGCCGTCTTCATCTTCGCCTACATCACCTATCAGGGCGAGCAGGTCAGCGTCGGCGCCATCGCGCTCGACGTCGCCCTTTCCTCGTTGCTGGCCGGCCTGATCGGCTTCGGCCTCGGCTATGCCATCACCTGGTTGTTCCCGCGCGGCTTCGTGCCCGAATTCCTGAAGGCGCCGGTCCTTCTCGTCTTCGTCATAGGTGGCTTCATCGTCGCCGACCTCATCCAGCACGAGACTGGCCTCGTCACCGTGACGGTGATGGGCATCACCCTCGCCAACCGGCCGATCTATTCCTTCCAGGCGCTGCGCCGATTCAAGGAGGATTTGGGGGTGCTGCTCGTCTCGGGCGTGTTCATCATCCTCCCCGCCACGCTCGATTGGGAGACGCTGCGGGCGTTCGAGGCGCGTTTCCTCGTCTTCCTCATCCTGCTCCTGTTCGTCGTGCGGCCGGTGACGGTGCTCGTCAGCCTGTTCCTTTCCAAGGTGCCGTGGCGGGAGCGCCTGTTCATCGCCTGGATCGCGCCCCGCGGCGTGGTCGCCGTCGCCATCACCGGCCTCTTCGCGCTGCGCCTCACCGAATTTGGCGTGGCCGACGCCGACGCGCTCATTCCCCTGTCATTCGGGGTCGTCGTCGCGACCATTTTCGCCCATGGCTTCACCGCCCAGAAGCTCGCGGAACATCTCGGCATCGACCAGGGGCCGGGGCGCGGCGTGCTGCTGATCGGCGCCAATAGCTGGACGATCGCCTTTGGCCGGATACTGAAGCAGCTCGAAATACCGGTTACCGTGGCCGACACGAGCAAGCTCGCGCTCCGCACTGCCCGCAGGGCCGAGCTCGACGTCTATCGCGGCGACATATTGGACGAAGTGACCCAGGATCACATCGACATGAAGCAGTTCCAGCAGCTGGTCGCCGCCACCGACAACGACGCCTATAACGCGCTCGTCTGCGCCGACCTCGGGCCGGAACTCGGCTTCGAGGCCGTCAGCCAGATCGGCGCCGACCAGGAACGGGGCCCGGTTCGTGGCCGCGTGCTGATGCCGGGCGGCCCCTCGATCGAGGAGCTGGTGACGCGTCAGGCCGCCGGCTGGCAATTCAGCCGCACCCGGCTCAGCGAGGAATTCGGCCTGAAGGACCATCTCGCCGCGCGGCCCGAGGGCGCCGAGAGCCTGGCCGTGCTGAAGCCGAGCGGCCGGCTGCTCTTCTTCTCGACCGACGCACGGCCGGTGACCGAAGCCGGCGACACGGTGATCAGCTATGTCCCGCCCGAAAAGGCGGCGCAGCGGCGCGAGAAGAAGGCGGCTCAGGCGGCGGCGCGGCCCGCCGCCACCTCATAGTCGGCGGCCTTCAGCAGCCGCTCGCGAATGGCCTTCA
Source organism: Sphingosinicella humi (assembly GCF_003129465.1). Classification (NCBI taxonomy): domain Bacteria; kingdom Pseudomonadati; phylum Pseudomonadota; class Alphaproteobacteria; order Sphingomonadales; family Sphingomicrobiaceae; genus Allosphingosinicella; species Allosphingosinicella humi. The sequence goes on along the minus strand of NZ_QFFF01000001.1, from coordinate 1,151,223 downwards.
GCCGCGCCGGCCGCTCGATCTTCCCCTCGTGAAGGTCGGTTATGTAGAAGACGTCGACGGCACGCTCGCCGTAGGTGGCGATATGGGCGGAATGGATCGTCGCCTTCGATTGCGATAGTGCGTGGGCCAGGCCGCTGAGCAGCGCGGCCCGGTCGCGCGCATTGACCTCTACCACCGTATAGCGGTTGGACGCCTTGTTATCGATGAAGACGGCGGGGCGGATCGGGAAGGCCTCGGCGCGCGGCAGCGGCAACGCCTTCGCCTCCAGACGGTCCATGCGCGGCTCCTGTCCGGCGACGGCGGCGGTGACCGCCTCCTCCAGCCGCTCCAGCTGGTGCGAATCGTCGAAGGGCAGGCCGCGCAGGTCCTGAACGAGGAAATTATCGAGCGCCATGCCGTCGTTGGTGGTGTGGATCCGGGCGTCGATGATGTTGCCGCCGGCGAGGCTGATCGCTCCCGCCACGCGGTAGAAGAGGCCGGGCTGATCCTTGGCGTAGATGGTGACGAGGGTGCCGCCGCGCTCCGGCTGAACGCCCGCCCATAACGGCCCCGTCGTCGCAGGCGCGCGATCGGCTCTGTCGACGAAGCGGGCGTTGGCCTCGAGCACCTCGATCGGTTCGGCCAGCCAGTAGGAATCGGGAAGGCGCCAGCCGAGCCGGGCGAGACGGCTTGCGTCCCAACCGAGCCGGTTCGCCAAATCCTCCTGCGTCGCCTCCACCCGCTGGCGCCGACCCTTCTGCTTGTGGCCGAGCCGGAGCAGTTCCTCCGCCGCTTCGAACAGCTCGCGCAGCAGCTGGCGCTTCCATTCGTTCCAGACGCCGGGCCCCACGGCGCGGATGTCGACCACGGTGAGCAGCAGGAGAAGGCGCAGCCGCTCCAGGCTTTTCACCCGCCCGACGAAGTCGGCGATGGTCTTGGGATCGGCGAGATCACGCTTGAAGGCGGTGGCGGACATCAGGAGATGCCAGCGCACCAGCCAGGCGACCGTCTCCGTCTCTGCATCGTCGAGGCCGAGCCGCGGGCAGAGCTGGTGGGCGACTTCGGCGCCAAGGATGCTGTGGTCGCCGCCGCGACCCTTGGCGATGTCGTGGAGCAGCACCGCGACGTATAGGGCGCGGCGCGACGAGATCTGGTGGATGATCGCCGTCGAGATCGGGTGGTCGGCCTTGAGCTCGCCGCGTTCGATCTTCGCCATCAGGCCGATCGCGCGAATCGAATGCTCGTCGACCGTGTAATGGTGGTACATGTCGAACTGCATCTGCGCGACGACACGGCCGAAGTCGGGAACGAAGCGGCCGAACACGCCGGCCTCGTTCATCCAGCGCAGCACCGTTTCGGGATCGCGTGGGCTGGTCAGCACATCGAGGAAAAGCGCGTTGGCGCGCGGATCGTCGCGCACGTCATTGTCGATCAGCCGCGCGTCGCGGCTCGCCGCGCGCATCGCCAGCGGGTGAATCTCCAGTTGGTGACGGTCGGCCAGCGCGAACATCTGGAGGAGGCGGACCGGATCCTCCTCGAAGAATATATCGTTCGGCAAGGCGAGACGGCCCCGGTCGAGCACGAAGCCTTCGAGCTTGCGCGGACGGCGGCGCAGCGCCGGCAGGCCGAAGCGGCGGCCGCTTCCGGCGAACTGCTCGTCGAGATGAGCGAGGAAGACGCCCGTGAGGTCCCCGACCGCTTTGGCGTGGAGGAAATAATGCTGCATGAAGCGCTCGACGGGCGATTTGCCGGGCCGGTCCGCATAGTTCATGCGCTCGGCGATCTCGCGCTGATAGTCGAAGGTGAGCCGATCCTCGGCGCGACCGGCGACGAGATGGAGGTGGCAGCGCACTGCCCACAGGAAGCGCTCCGCCTTCTGGAACTGGCGCAGCTCGTCGAGAGTGAGGAGTCCTTTTTCGACGAGCTCCGGCACCGACCGCACCCGATAGACATATTTGCCGATCCAGAAGAGGGTGTGGAGGTCGCGAAGGCCGCCCTTCCCTTCCTTGACGTTGGGTTCGACCACGTAGCGGCTGTCGCCCAACCTCTTGTGGCGGGCGTTGCGCTCCTCGAGCTTCTCGGTGACGAAGGCGCGGGCGCGGCCGGCGACGACTTCCTTCCAGAAACGCCCCTGGGCCTCGTCGAACAAGGCCTCGTCACCCCAAAGATAGCGCGATTCGAGGATGGCGCTGCGAACGGTATGATCCTCGGCCGCGATGCGGATCATGTCGTCGACCGAGCGGCTGGAATGGCCGATCTTCAGCCCCAGGTCCCAGAAGAGATAGAGCAAAGCCTCGATCACCTGCTCGGCCCAGGGTGTCGGCTTCCAGGGCGTGACGAAGGCGATGTCGACGTCCGAACAAGGCGCCATCTCGCCGCGGCCGTAGCCGCCGACCGCCATCAGGGTCAGCCGCTCCCCCGCGGTGGGATTGGGGCGCGGATAGAGTTGCTGGGTGACGTAATCATAAGCGAGGCGGACGACCTGATCGGTAAGAAAGGCATAGGCCGTCGCGGTCTCGCGCCCCTGCCACGGCTTCTCGGCAAGGCGCCGGGCGATCTCGGCGCGGCCGTCGGCCAGGGCCTGCTTCAGCAGCTTGGTCACCCTGGCCTTGCCGCGCGCGCCGAGGCCGGCGATCTCGTCGGCCAGCGCCCTACGGTCGACGATTGCGCGGCGCTGGCTGAGGGCGGCGAAGCGGGAGTCCATAGTGCGAAGATAGGGAAAGCGGGGTCGCCCGTCACCTGGCGCATTGCGGGCGGCGCAGGTGCGGTTATGATCCTAAGCCATGGTAGGGGGAGACACTCAGCTCAGTCCACTGGAGCAGGCCGGTTTCGAGGCGCTGCGCCGGGGCGACGTGGCAGGAGCGCGCGCGGCGCTGGAGAGGTTCACGGGCACGGGCAACGCTCCACCGCGCGCCTGGATGCTGTTCGCCCGCACCTGTGAGATGCAAGGGGATGCGGCGGCTGCGGAGCGGGCGCTGGACCAGGTGCTCGCCGCCGATCCGCGGAACCTGCGCGCCAACCTGATGAAGGGCGACCTGCTGACGCGGAGCGGCGAGGACCGCGCGGCCGTCTCCTGGTACAAGCGGGCGCTCAGTCTCGCCCAGGGTGCGGGACCGCTGCCGAACGACCTTGTGGACGGGCTACGCCGCGCCGAGGCGGCGACCCGCGCCGCGACCGGCCGCTTCCAAGATCATCTGACCGGTCGGCTCGCGTCCGCAGGTATCGATCTTAGCCAAAGCTATGGGCGCTTCGCCGAATCGATCGACATATTGACCGGCGCGAAGGCGCCGCAGCTCCAGCAGCCGACCAGCTTCTATTATCCGCGGCTTCCGCAAATCGCCTTCTACGAGGCCGAGGACTTTCCCTGGCTCGACGACATGCTGGCGGCGCTGCCGGACATGCGCGCCGAGGCCGAGGCCGTGCTGGCGGGCCACGGCGGTGTCGCGCCCTATGTCCAGCGCGCCAAAGACCGTCCGGAGACGACGCACAAGCTGCTCGACGATCCGAGCTGGAGCGCCTTTCACCTGTGGCGTGACGGCGAGCCGATCGCCGAGAACGCGGCGCGCTGCCCGGCGACGATGAAGGCGCTGGAGGCGGCGCCGATGCCGCGCATCAATGAACGATGGCCGATCGCCCTGTTCTCGATCCTCAGGCCGGGGACGCATATCGAGCCCCATTGCGGCATGGTGAACACCCGCCTCATCTGCCACATCCCGCTGATCGTGCCCGAGGGCTGCCGCCTCCGCGTCGGAAACGAGACGCGGGTGGTGGAGGAAGGCAAGCCGCTGCTGTTCGACGACAGCATCGAGCATGAGGCCTGGAACGACGGCGACGCGATCCGCGCCATCCTGCTGTTCGAGGTCTGGCGGCCGGAACTAACGGAGGAGGAGCGGCACGCGCTCACCGTCATGTTCGAGGCGATCAGCGACTATTCGCGTCCGCCGGAGACTCCGCCGACAGCCGCTTGAGCCGGTAGAGCGCGTCCAGCGCCTCGCGCGGGCTGAGCGCGTCCGGCTCGATCTCGCCCAGCGCGTCGCGAAGCGGATCCGTCTTGGGCTCGGCCTCGGCCGCAGCGGCGAAGAGGGGGAGGTCGTCGAGGCCTGCGGCGATGCCGCCGGTGGCGGCGCGGCCTTCCTCCAGTTTGGCGAGGACCGAGCGGGCGCGGGCGAGAACGGGCGGCGGCAAGCCGGCCAGCTTGGCGACGGCGAGGCCGTAGCTGCGATCGGCCGGCCCTTCCGCCACTTCGTGGAGGAAGACGAGCTCGCCCTTCCACTCGCGCGCGCGGACGTGATGGAGGGACAGAGCGTCGAGCCGCTCCGCCAGCCGGGTCAACTCGTGATAATGGGTGGCGAAGAGGCAGCGGCAGCGATTGCGGTCGTGGATCGCCTCGACCACCGCCCAGGCGATGGCGAGGCCGTCATAGGTGGAGGTGCCGCGGCCGACCTCGTCGAGGATGACGAAGCTGCGTTCCGTCGCTTGGGAAAGGATGGCGGCGGTCTCGACCATCTCGACCATGAAGGTCGAGCGGCCGCGCGCGAGATTGTCGGACGCGCCGACGCGGCTGAACAGCCGGTCGACGAGGCCGAGCTTCGCCCGGGCGGCGGGCACATAGGCGCCCGCCTGGGCGAGGATGGCGATGAGGGCATTCTGGCGAAGGAAGGTCGACTTGCCGCCCATATTGGGACCGGTGACGAGCCAGAGACGCCCGTCCTCCGACAGCGCGCAATCGTTGGCGACGAAGCGGTCGCCGCTCGTGCGCAGCGCGTCCTCCACCACCGGATGCCGCCCGGCTTCGATCTCGAAGCAGCTGTGCGTCTCGAAATGCGGGCGGCACCAGCCGCCCTCGGCCGCGCGTTCGGCCAGCGCCGCCGCGACATCGAGCCGCGCCAGCGCGTCGGCGGCGGCGGCGATCACGTTGGCACGTTCCAGCGCGGCCGCGATCAGCTCTTCCAGATGCGCGGCTTCGGCGGCGAGCGCGTGAGCGCCTGCCTGGCCGACCCGCACCGCCTGCTCGTGAAGGTCGGGCGCGTTGAAGCGGACGACGCCGGCCAGGGTCTGGCGGTGGGTGAAGCCCGAGTCCGCGCCCATCAGCTTGTCGGCATGCTTGGCCGGCACCTCGATATGGTAGCCGAGGACGCCATTGTGCCGGATCTTCAGCGCCGGAATGCCGGTCTGCTGACGGTATTTCGCTTCCAGCCCGGCGATCGCCCGCCGCCCCTCGCCACCGGTGGCGCGAAGCTCGTCCAGCGCGGCATCATAGCCCTCGGCGATATAGCCGCCCTGCGCGGTATCGATCGGCGGCGCAGGCACCAGCGCGCGCGACAGCAGGTCGACCAAGGCGCCGTGGCCGGTGAGCGTCGGCAGCAGCGCCGCGAGAAGCGGAGGCTGCTCGGCCTCGCGAGCCAGCCGGTCGTGAAGGCGGCGCGCTTCGTTGAGTCCGTCCCGGAGTTGCCCGAGGTCGCGCGGGGAGCCGCGGCCGGCGGCCAGCCGCCCGAGCGCCCGGCCGATGTCGGGAAGCGCCTTGAGCTGCTTCCTTATGGCGTCGCGGAAACCGGAATCGCCTTCGAACAACGCCACCAGGTCGAGCCGCGCTTCGATGGCCGAGCGGTCGAGCAGAGGCGCGCCGAGATCGGCGGCGAGCAGGCGGGCGCCGGCACCCGTCACGGTGCGGTCCACGGCGGCGAGCAGGCTGCCCGCGCGGGTGCCCGCCTGCGATTTGGTAAGCTCCAAGCTTTCCCGCGTCGCCGCGTCGATCATCATGTGATCGTCGGCCGCGAGCGCTACCGGCGGCCGGAGGAAGGGCAGCGATTCTCGCGCAACTTCCTCGAGATAGGCGAGGAGGCCGCCGGCCGCGGCGAGCGCGGCGCGGTCGAACTGGCCGAAACCGTCCAGGGTGGCGACCCCGAACCGCTCCTTGAGCCGCCGTTCGGCCGAGAGGCTATCGAACCCGGCGCGGCGCTCGATCACGCCCGTAAGCGGCTCGGGAGAGATTATTTCCGCCGCCCCCAGCCGCGCCAGCTCCGAATCGAGCGCCCCCGATGACACGGACGTCAATTCGAAGCGGCCGGTCGAAATATCGGCGGCGGCGAGGCCGAAGCGTTCGCCCGCCCGCGCCACCGCCACCAGCCAGTTGGAGGCGCGCGAATCGAGCAGCGCCTCTTCGGTGAGGGTCCCGGCGGTGACGACGCGGACTATGGCGCGGGCGACGACGGCCTTGGAGCCGCGCTTCTTGGCCTCGGCCGGGCTTTCGGTCTGCTCGGCGATGGCGACGCGGTGGCCGGCCTTGATCAGCCGCGCGAGATAGGATTCGGCGGCGTGGATCGGGACGCCGCACATCGGTATCGGCTGCCCCTCATGTTCACCCCGCGCGGTCAGGGCGATGTCGAGGCAGGCGGCCGCCGCCTTGGCGTCGTCGAAGAACAGCTCGAAGAAGTCCCCCATCCGGTAGAAGAGCAGGCAATCCTCCACCTCCCCTTTCAGCGCCAGATACTGCGCCATCATGGGTGTGGGCGCGGAGGCCGTTTCCTTGAGCTTGGTCGCCATCCGTTCAGCGATAAAGGCTCGGCACGCTTCATGAAACCGGCTTGTGGCTTGCCCCCATCGCAAATCGGCGCCTAGAGCAGGCGAAAATAGGAGAGGCCCGCATGAGCGAAGGCAGCAACGTCAAATTTTCCGAAGCCGAAGCGCTCGCCTTCCACGCCGAAGGACGGCCCGGCAAGATCGAGATCATCGCCTCCAAGCCGATGGCGACGCAGCGCGACCTGAGCCTCGCTTACTCCCCCGGCGTTGCCGTGCCGGTTCGCACCATCGCCGAAGATCCCGCCGCGGCCTACGACCTCACCGCCAAGGGCAATCTCGTTGCCGTCATTTCCAACGGCACCGCCATTCTCGGCCTCGGCAATCTCGGCCCCCTCGCCGCCAAGCCGGTGATGGAAGGCAAGGCGGTCCTGTTCAAGCGCTTCGCCGACGTCGACTCGATCGATCTTGAGGTCGCGACGGAGGACGTCGACGCCTTCATCAACGCGGTCGCCCTCCTGGAGCCGAGCTTCGGCGGCATCAACCTCGAGGACGTCAAGGCGCCGGAATGCTTCATCATCGAGCAGACGCTGCGCGAGCGGATGAACATCCCCGTCTTCCACGACGACCAGCACGGCACCGCGATCATCACCGCCGCCGGCGTGATCAACGCCTGCTACCTGACCGGCCGGGATTTGAAGGACGTGCGGGTGGTGGTGAACGGCGCCGGCGCGGCCGCGATCGCCTGCACCGAGCTCATCAAGTCGATGGGCGTGCGTCCCGACAATGTGATCATGTGCGACCGCAAGGGCGTGATCTATCGAGGGCGCGAAGGGAGCATGGACCAGTGGAAGTCCGCCCATGCGGTGGACACCGACCGCCGGACCCTTGCCGAGGCGCTGGACGGCGCCGACATCTTCCTCGGTCTCTCGGCGGCCGGCGCGCTGAAACCCGAGATGGTGAAGGCCATGGCCAAGAGCCCGATCATCTTCGCGATGGCCAATCCCGATCCCGAGATCACGCCGCCCGAAGCCAAGGCAGCGCGGCCCGACGCCATCATCGCCACCGGCCGCTCCGACTATCCCAACCAGGTGAACAACGTGCTGGGCTTCCCCTTCATCTTCCGGGGCGCGCTCGACGTGCGCGCAACCACCATCAACGACGAGATGAAGATCGCCGCCGCGCAGGCCCTCGCCGAGCTCGCTCGCGAGGCCGTGCCCGAGGAGGTCGCAGCGGCCTATGGCGGCAAGGCGCACAGCTTCGGCGCCGACTATATCATCCCCGCGCCTTTCGACCCGCGGCTGATGGAGGTCGTGCCTGCCGCGGTCGCCAAGGCAGCCATGGAGAGCGGCGTCGCCCGCTTCCCGATCAAGGATCTCGAGGAATATCGCACCCAGCTGAAGTCGCGGCTCAATCCCACCACGTCGGTGCTCACCCTCGCCTATGAAGGCGCGAAGGCCGATCCAAAGCGGGTGATCTTCGCCGAAGGCGAAGAGGATGTCGTGCTTCGCGCCGCCATCGCCTTCCGCGACGGCGGCTATGGCATTCCCATCCTCGTCGGCCGTGACGATGTGCCGGACCGGCTTCGCGCGCTCGGCGTCGACGACCCCGAAAGCTTCGAGTTCGTCAACAGCCGCACCTATGGCCGCGTGCCGGAAATGGCCGATTATCTATACGAACGGCTGCAGCGGCGCGGCTATCTTCGCCGCGAAGTCGAGCGCATGGTGAACCAGGACCGCAACACCTTCGCGGCGTTGCTGCTCGCGCTGGGCGAGGCCGACACGCTGATCAGCGGCGTGACGCGGCCCTATGGCCAGACCATACGTCAACTCCGCCGCGTGCTCGACGCCAAGCCGGGCTGCACGCCGTTCGGCATCCATGTGCTGGTCGGCCAGAGCCACACCATCTTCATGGCCGACACGACCGTGACCGAGCGGCCGACCTCTGAACAACTCGCCGATATCGCGACGCAAACCGCGGCCGTGGCGCGGCGCATGGGCCATGAGCCGCGCGTCGCCTTCCTCTCCTATTCGACGTTCGGCAATCCGGAGGGCACCTTCCTCGAGAATATAAGGGGCGCGGTCCGCCTTCTCGACCAACGCGGCACCGATTTCGAATATGAAGGCGAGATGGCGCCCGACGTGGCGCTCAACCGGTCGCTCGCGCCCATCTATCCGTTCAGCCGCCTCACCGGCCCCGCCAATGTGCTGGTCATGCCCGGCCTCCAGTCGGCCAACCTGTCTGCGAAGCTCTTGAAGGAGCTGGGCGGCGACGCGGTGATCGGACCGATGCTGGTCGGCATGGCGCAGCCGGTGCAGGTCGCCGCGATGACCTCCACCGCGTCGGACCTCGTCACCCTGGCCGTACTGGCGGCGGGCGGAATCGTGCGCTGAACGCCGGCCGTCCCATCGGCGGCCGGAACGGTCAGTCCCGGTTGCTCGTGGGCGCGTTCATGCCGCCGGCACCGACCTGGCCGATATTGCCGAACAGCTCCCGGAAGAAGCCGCGCTTGCGGCCGAGGGTCGGCGTCTCGGCGTTCATGGGATCGATCCCCACCACCTGATCGAGGCCGGATTGCTCGACGGAGGCGACGTTGCCGGCTTCGTCGAAACGCACATGGAGCACCGTCTGGTCGACCGGCTTGGGATTGTTGAAGGCGAGCTGACGCGTCTGGCGCGAGACATAATACCAGTCGCGCTCGGTGAACTGGCCGGTGAAGGTCGGCCGGCCGAGCGTCGCCTGCACCGACTGCTGGTTGTCGATCCCCGGCTGTATCGCCGAGACGAGCACGGGATCCATGACATAGCCCTGGCGGTCGGGGATGGCCGTGCAGCCGGCGGCGGCAAGGCCGAGGAACAGCGCCAGTGCGGGTCCGGCGAAACGGGCTGAGGCGAGAGTCATGCGCGAAAGTCTCCTGAAAACGGCCGGCGCCCTGCTCCGCCGCCGGGGCACGCCTTGCGGGCGGCCGCGTCTCGCCCCAATATGCAAGATCGACCTACAGGCGCAAGAGCGCCTCGCTCCGACTCAAGAGGATAGTTTGGCCTTCCTGTCGCGAATCTTCGGCGAAAAGCGCGATCGCGAGCGCCTTCGCCCGCTCTATGCGGAGATCGTTGCGCTCGCGCGCGACCCCGCCTGGTATCGAGAGGGCGAGGTCCCCGACACGCTCGACGGCCGCTTCGACATGGTCGCGGCCGTGCTGGCGCTGGTGCTCCTCAGGCTGGAACGGGAGGGCGACGCCGCGAAGGACGAGTCGGTGCTCCTGACCGAAGCCTTCATCGCGGATATGGACGGCAGCGTGCGGCAACTGGGGATCGGCGATTTGATGGTCGGCAAGCATGTCGGCCGGATGGTGAGCGCGCTCGGCGGCCGCGTCGCCGCCTTTCGCGAAGCGGCCGCTGGCCCCCTGGATACGCCGGTGACGCGGAACATCTTCCACGAGTCGCCGCCCTCCGAGGCGGCGGTGCGCTTCGTGAGCGCCCGGCTCGCCGATCTTCGCGACCGGATGGCGGCCTTTCCCGCCGACCGGCTGCTGGCCGGGGAGGTGCCAAGGTCATGATGCCCGAGTTCAGCCGGACGGTGCGGATCGACACGCTGGGCGATGCCGCCCGGACGATGGAGATCGCCGCCGACGCGCCGGAGCGGGCGGCACTGGCCGAGCGTTTCGACCTTGCCGCCATCGATCGGCTCTTCGCCCGGCTGTCGATGAGCCGGAAAGGCGACAGGATCGCGGCGAACGGCACATTGCAGGCAGCCGTCACCCAAAACTGCGTCGTGACCGGCAATCCCGTGCCGGCCGAGATCGAGGAGCCTTTCGCCCTCGAGTTCCGGCCGCAGCCAGCCACCGGGGCGGAGGAAGAGATCGAGCTGGGCGAGGCGGAGATGGACGTCATCTTCTATGACGGAGCCATGATCGATGTCGGCGAGGCGGTGGCGGAGACCCTGTCGCTCGCCCTGGAGCCCTACCCCCGCTCGCCCGAAGCCGAGGCGGCGCTGGACGCCGCCGGAATCAAGGACGAGACGCAGGCAGCGCGCGAAGAGGCCGAGGCCAAGGAGAAGCGCAGTCCATTCGCCGTCCTCCGCAAGTCATAGACGGAAGGGAGAGCATCATGAACGGCGTCACACCCTATCTCACCATTGGCGGCGGCCGAGCGAATGAGGCGGTCGATTTCTATAAGCGCGCCTTCGACGCCGAGGAGCTCGGCCGTCATCCGGCCGATGACGGCAAGCGGCTGATGCACGCGCATCTCTCCGTCAACGGCGCCGACCTCATGCTGTCCGACGATTTTCCGGAATTTCATGGCGGCGGTGCCGCGCCGGCACCCGCCGGCGTCAAGATTCACCTGGCGGTCGAGGATGCCGATCAGGCCTGGTCGCGCGCGGTCGGCGCCGGCGCGGAGGTGACGATGCCGCTCGCCGACCAATTCTGGGGCGATCGCTACGGCCAGCTCAAGGACCCGTTCGGCCACCGCTGGTCGATCGGTGCCCCCAGCCGGGAACCCGATCAGGGCTAGATTGAGCCAATCTCTGGCATTTGCCGCATCGTCATTGCGAGGAGCAAAGCGACGAAGCAATCCAGCTGAGGGACTGGATTGCTTCACTGCGCTCGCAATGATCTAACGGTCTAACGGGTCAGAACGGGACGTCGTCGTCCAGGTCGCTGTCGAAAGCGGGCTGCGGGCGAGACTGGGGACGGTTGCCGCCGCCGAAGCCGCTGCTGTCTCCATAATCGTCGCCATAGCCACCGCCGCCCGATCCGCCGCCCTTGCTGTCGAGCAGGACGAGCTCACCGCGGAAACGCTGCAGCACGACTTCCGTCGAATATTTGTCCTGGCCCGACTGGTCCTGCCATTTGCGGGTCTGGAGCTGGCCTTCCAGATAGACCTTCGACCCCTTGCGCAGATAGGATTTGGCGACGCGGCCGAGATTCTCGTTGAAGATCACGACGCGGTGCCACTCGGTCCGCTCCTGGCGGTTGCCGTCCCGGTCCTTCCAGCTCTCGGACGTGGCGACGCGAAGGTTCACCACCTCGCCGCCATTGTTCAGCGACCGCGCCTCGGGATCGTCGCCGAGGTTGCCGACCAGAATCACTTTGTTCACGCCCGCCATCGGCCATTCTCCTAACCGTCACGCGGCAACGCGCCGCGCCTCTTGCGCACCACCTACGCGATTGTCGCGACGGAATCCAAGGCCTTGCCGACGGCGGATCACTCGGCGGGAGTAGCCGCGGCCTCGCTCTTGCTCCGCCGGGTCGAGCGGAAGCCGAAGATGACGATCAGCAGGGTCAGGAGCTGCGCTCCCAGCGCCTCGGCGGTCGGCGAGATACCGAGGATCGGCACCCTCGGACCATCGGGCACCAGCGTGATCGGGAGCATGCCCGCCTCCTGCAGCGCGGCCACGCCCTTGCCGGCGAGAACGACGGCGAGAACGGCGATCAGGATCGAGCTGTAGGCGAAGAACTGCGTGATCGGCAGCTTGCGGCTGTAGCGCAGCATCACCCAGGCGATGATCGCCAGCAGCACCAGCGCGGCCACCGCGCCGGCCAGAATCGTCCCGCCATTCCCCTGCGTCCACAGGGCGGCGTAGAAGAGGATCGTCTCGAACACCTCCCGATAGACGACGACGAAGGCGAGGGCGGCCATGAACCAGGCCGAGCCGCGCGAAAGCGCGCTGTTCATCTTCGACTGGATGTAGCGCCGCCATTCGTCGGCCTGCGACTTGCCGTGCATCCAGATGCCGACGGACAGCAGCACGACGGCCGCGAGCAGCGCGCCGAAGCCTTCGGTCAACTCACGGCTCGCGCCGCTGATGGTGATGAAATGGGTGGCGGCGAACCAGGTGGCGACGCCGGCGACGAGGGCCGCGACCCAGCCGCCATGGACGTAGCGCAGCTGCTCGGTCCGGTCGGCCTTGCGCAGGAAGGCGATCATGGCGATCACCACCAGCAGCGCCTCCAGCCCCTCGCGCAGCAAGATGGCGAAGGCGCCGAGGAAGGTGGAGAGCTCGCTCGCCGCTTCGGGGGCCAGCGCGGTCTCGGCGCGGGCGAGGAGCCCGTCGATTTCGGCAAGCTGCTGCCTGAGCTCCGCCTCCGGGCGACCGGCGGAAACCGCCGCCCGGTAGCCGGAAAGCGCCTGTTCGACTTCCAGCATCAGCTTGCCGTCGCGAGTCGCGAGCACCGCCTCGACCGGCTCGAAGCCGTCGAGATAGGCCGAAAGAGCGAGCTCCACGGCGGCCTTCCGATCGCCTGTAGCGTAGGCGGCGAGGCTCTGCGCGAGCTTGTCGCGCACCATATCGAGCGAACCCGAGCCGCCGGTGGCCACGACCGCGCCGGGATTGGCGCGGAGATAGGCGATCACCGCATAGGCCTGCTCTTCGCCGATCTTGTCCGCGAGCGCCGCCGGGGTGATGGCGGTCAGCGCCGCCATGTCGGGAATGAGCCGGCGCAGCTCCTCATTGTCGTTCCAGATTTGCTCGCCCTCGGCGGCGCCTTCGAAGGCGATTCCGCCGACATAGGAGGCGAGCGCCCAGCGGTCCTGATCCGGCATCGACGCGAAGCTCTGCATCGTCGTGCCTTCGAGGCCTTGCGTGATGACCTGATAGAGGCCGAAGACGCTCCGCTCCCTCGCCCGCTCGCGATCCGTGAAGTCGATCGGCGGCGGATCGAGCGCGGCGAAGGCGGCCGGGGGCGACTCTCCCGCGGCGCCGTGGCAGGCGGCGCAGTTCTGCGCGTAAAGCGCGGCCGCGCTGTCGACATCCGGAGCGGTCGTCGGCGCGAGCGGCACCGGATGGGCCGCCAGCAGGTCGGCGGCGAGGCCGCGCGCGAGCGTGGCTACCTCGGAAGGGGGCACCTTGGCCACGATCGCCTCCCGCAGACGGCTCGCATCCGCCGTCAATTCGGCCTGCGCCGGCGACGCGGGCAGCGCCGCGATGCGCTCGCCGACCGAGTTGGAGAACTCGACCATTTCGTCATATTCGAACTGGCTGACGATCCGGCCGTCCTGCACCGCCGCTCCATAATCGACGGCGATATAGTCGAGCAGCCGCCACGTGGTCTGCACGCCGTTGTCGCCGGACTGCGCCTGGGCGGGCAGCGCGAGCACCAGGAGAGCAAGGAAAAGCGAGCAGAGGAGGGCGGGAGCCAGCCTGGAGGAGAGGCGGCGCGGAGCGTGAGCGGTGCCGGTCATGCGGCACGATTAGCATGCTGCGATTGATTATCAATAACGAATGGAAGCCGAAGCGCGGATGTCTCAGCCCGGGTCTCCCGACGCGACCGGCCTTGCTTGCCTAACGGGCCATCGCCATGATAGTCGCGCGCCCTTCTGGACGGGTCCGCCCCGGATCGCTTCTCATCAGGTAAGATATTCATGTTCGCAACGCCCGCTTATGCCGCAAACGGCGCCGCCGCCACGGGAGGAGCCGCGGGGTTCTTCGTCTCGATCTTCCCGCTGGTCCTCATCTTCGTCATCTTCTACTTCCTGTTGATCCGTCCGCAGCAGCGCCGGATGAAGCAGCATCAGGCGATGATCCAGGCGGTGAAGAAGAACGACATGGTCGTCACCGGCGGCGGTTTGGTCGGCAAGGTCACCAAGGTCGACGAGGCCGAGGTCGAGGTCGAGATTGCCCAGGGTGTCCGGGTGAAGGCGCTCAAATCCACCCTGTCCGACGTGCGCCCGCACGGCACCAAGCCCGCGAACGACTGACGCCATGCTCGATTTCCCGCGCTGGAAGGTCTGGTGGGTCAGCCTATTGCTGGTCGTCGGCGTCGCCTTCGCCGTCCCCAGCTTCTTTCCTGAAGAGCAGGTGGCCAAGTGGCCGAGCTTCCTCCCGCGCATGCAGGTCAACCTTGGCCTCGACCTCGCCGGCGGCAGCCACCTGCTGCTCGAGGCCGACACGAGCGACGTAGCCCAGCAGCGCATCGCGCTGATGGAGGAGACGGTGCGCACCGAAATGCGCCGCGCGTCGCCTCGAATCCAGATCGGTGATATTTCGACCTCCGGCGGCAAGGTCAGCTTCATGGTGCGCGATCCCGCCCGCGTCGACGCGGCGGTGGAGATCATGCGATCGATCACCCAGCCGATCGGCCTCGGCGGCCAGCGCGACTGGAACGTCAACGTCATCGACACCAGCCGCATCGTGCTGACGCCGACCCAGTCCGGCCTGGGAGCGGCGCTCGACAGCGCCATGGATGTGGCCCGCGAGGTGGTCTACAACCGCGTCGATCCGGACGGCACGCGCGAGGTGACGATCGTTCGCCAGGGCAGCGACCGCATCCTCGTCCAGGTCCCGGGCCTCGATGATCCCGAAGGCCTGAAGGAGCTGCTCGGCAAGACGGCGCGGCTCGATTTCAAGCTGGTCGATCTCGATGCCGATCCGGCGCAGCTGGCCCAAGGCCGGGCGCCGCCGGGAAGCCAGGTCCTGCCCTATCCGGATAATCCCATGGGCGTCCCCTATATCGCGGTCGAGCGTCGCGCGATGGTGACCGGCGACCAGCTGATCGACGCCCAGCAGGGCTTCGACGCGACGACCAACGAGCCGGTCGTCAACATCCGCTTCGATGGTGCCGGCGGGCGTCGCTTCGCCCGGGTGACGCAGGACAATGTCGGCAAGCCCTTCGCCATCATCCTCGACGACGTCGTCATCTCGGCGCCCAACATCAACGAGCCGATCCTCGGCGGCCAGGCGCAGATATCCGGCAGCTTCACCGTCGAGAGCGCCAACGACCTCGCCATCCAGCTGCGCTCCGGCAAGTTGCCGGTCGAGCTGAAGGTGGTCGAGGAGCGGACCGTCGGCCCCGACCTCGGCGCCGATTCCATCCGTCTCGGCATCATCGCCGGCGTGGTCGGCACCGTGCTCGTCCTCGCCTTCATGCTCCTCACTTATGGCCGCTTCGGCGTCTACGCCAATATCGCGCTGATCCTGAACGTGCTGCTGATTCTCGGCATCATGGCGATCTTCAACGCGACATTGACCCTGCCCGGCATCGCCGGCTTCGTGCTGACGATCGGCGCGGCGGTCGACGCCAACGTCATCATCAACGAGCGCATCCGCGAGGAAGCGCGGCGGGGGCGGACGATCATCTCGTCGATCGAGCATGGCTACAAGGAAGCGCAGACGGCGATCTTCGACGCCAACATCACCAACGTCATCGCCGGCATGCTGCTCTTCTATTTCGGCTCCGGCCCGGTGCGCGGCTTCGCGGTCGTGATGATGATCGGCATCGTCACGTCTGTGTTCACCGCCGTCACCGTCACCCGCATGTTCGTGTCGCTATGGCTGGGCCGCAAGCGACCGACGGCGCTCAGGATTTAAGGGACCGACATGCGTCTTCTCAAACTGGTTCCCGACAATACCAACATCGATTTCCTGCGCTGGCGCGGGATCGCCATCACCTTCTCGGTGATGATGATCGTGGCGTCGGTCGCGCTGGTCGCCGTGAAGGGCCTGAACTTCGGCGTCGATTTCGCCGGCGGCCAGATGCTTCGCGTGAGCTTCGCCCAGCCGGTCTCGCTCGACGAGCTGCGCGACGATGTCGGCGGCATCGGCCTCGGCGAACCCAGCATTCAGGAATTCGGCTCTCCCAGCGAGGTTTCGATCCGGCTGCCGCTGCCCGAGGGCGGCGAAGAGGGCGCCAACGCCGCGGCCTCGCGGGTGCGCGACATGCTCGAGGCCGAGTATCCCGGCTCCCGCATCGACGCGGTCGAGACGGTCTCGGGCAAGGTCTCGGACGAGTTGGTGCGCGACGGTGCGCTGGCGCTGCTGCTCGCGATGATCGGCATCGCCATCTACATCTGGATTCGGTTCGAATGGCAGTTCGGCGTCGGCTCGCTCTTCTCGCTGTTCCATGACGTGACGATCACGCTCGGATTCTTCGCGCTGACCCAGATGGAGTTCGACTTGAACGTCATCGCGGCGCTGCTGACGCTGATCGGCTATTCGTTGAACGACACCATCGTCATCTACGACCGAGTGCGCGAGAATCTGCGCAAATACCGCAAGATGGACATTACTTCGCTGCTCAACCTGTCGATGAACGAGACGCTGGCGCGCACCATCGCGACCAACCTCGCCATGCTGCTGGCGCTAGGCTCGCTGATGTTTCTCGGCCCCGACGTCATCCAGAGCTTCACCACGGCCCTGCTGATCAGCGTCGTCATCGGCACCTACTCGACGATCTACATCGCCGCGCCCTGGCTCGTCTGGCTGAAGGTCAATTCCGACAGCTTCATCCCCAAGACGGCCGCGCCGGGCGGGGCCGAGCGGGTGGCGAGCCACAACGAAGGCTATTGATGCCCAGGATCGACCGCGATCCCGCGGCCAGCGGCCCGGTTGTCCAGGGCTTTGCCGGCGGCGGCTTCTCGGTCGACGGGGGCATCTACAAGGCGCTGCTGCTGACGCCGGAGCGGGCGGACTCCTGGGAGCCGCCCGAGCTTCGGGCATTGACGGTCGAGCATCTGGCTCCGCTCCTCTCGCTCGATCCGCAGCCTGAATTCATCCTCATCGGCACTGGCGCGGTCACGTCCTTTCCGCCGCGCGCGCTGGTCGCGGCGCTGGAGGCGCGCGGCATCGGCGTCGAATCGATGGACAGTCGCGCCGCGGCCCGGACCTGGGGTATGCTTCGCGGCGAGGAGCGCTGGATCGCGGCCGCCCTTCTTCCGCTAGGCTGATCTATCGAACGAGGGCGCCGAGATGCTCTCGTAGCTCGCGGGCATTCCGGTCCCAGCTGAACCGCTCCGCCGCGGCGCGCGCGGCGGCGGGTGCTGGAGGCGCGGCCAGAAGGTCGCGGACGGCGGCGGCGATGGCTCCCGCCTCGCGTCCCACCAGTCGGCCCGCTTCCGACCGGTCCACCACCTCGCGGGCGCCGCCGACGTCGCTGATCACGATCGGCGTGCCGCAGGCGAGCGCTTCGACCCAGACATTGGCGAGACCTTCGGACTGTGAGGCGAGGACCATCACGTCGGCCGCCGCGAGCAGCCTTGGCAATTCCTCGTGCGGCCGGTTGCCGAGGAATCGCACCCGTCCGGCAAGCCCGTTGTCGCGCGCATATCTGTGCAGGGCGCTTCTGTCTGGCCCGTCCCCGACGATGAGCAGAGTCGCGTCGTCCAGCTCGCTCAGCGCCTCCAGCACCAGGTCTTGTCCCTTGCGCGGGACCAGCGCTCCGGCCGTGACGAGCAGCGGTCCTTCCACGCCCAGCCGGGCCTTGGCCGCGTGCCGGTCGATGGGTTTGAACCGGTCGAGGTCGACTCCGGTATAATGAACGCGAATCGGCTCCGCCGGCAGGCCGAGCGTCACCATATCCGCCTTCAGCGCCGAACTGACCGCCAGCAGCCCGTCCGCCGCCCTGCCCGCTTCGAGGATCTGCTCGCCGATACCCGGTCGGGCGCCCCAATAGTGGATATCGGCTCCCCGCGCCTTGATCGAAAAGGGGACGCCCAGCGCCCGCGACAGGTGCATGGCGGCCGCTCCGTCAGGCCAGAAGAATTCCGCGGCGATCACGTCGAAGGGAAAGCGCGACCTCAAGGCGCGGAGCCGCGGCAGCAGCGCCTTCGCCATGGCGCGCGCCGCCTGTGCCTTGCCTACCTTCGGCATCGCCCGAAACCGGGGCCGGTGGACAGTCAGACCTTTCCAGTCTTCCTGCCGCGGCAGCCGCGCCCGAGGGGCATAATGGGGGTGCAGCAAGGCGGGCCAGGGTGGAAGGCCGAGGGCGGACACCACCTCGAGCCCCACGTCGTCGAGGCTCGCGAGACCCAGCGTCTGCCGCTCCACGAACACGCCCAGCGTCGGCTGCGCCGCATGGGGAAACAGCGTCGAGAGAGTGAGGACCCTGAGCATGAAGCGCGCATAGCAGGCGCGCCTTGTCAGCTGATTAAAGCGCGGTTCAGGCAGTCGGGCGTCTTTCGGTCCCTATCCCGCTTGGCCTCGCCCCGAGCCTTCGCTAAGAAGCCCGACATGCTGCATAACATGCCACGCCCCCTTGCCGCTCTTCTGGTCGCCGCCGCGACCGCCTCGCTCGCTGCCTGCGCGGGAGGGAGCGGTAACAAGGATGTTGATACTTCCTACGTCGCTCGCGACGTCAGCACCCTCTATTCCGCGGGCAAGACGCGGCTGGAGCGAGGGCAGTTCCCGCTGGCGGCCGGCCTGTTTGACGAGGTGGAGCGTCAGCACCCTTATTCGGTCTGGGCTCGGCGCGCGCAGCTGATGAGCGCGTTCAGCTATTATATGGCGCGCGATTACACCAAGGCGATCCAATCCGCGCAACGCTTCTTGTCGATCCACCCCGGCAACAAGGATGCGCCCTACGCTCATTATCTGATCGCGATCAGCTATTATGAGCAGATTGCGGACGTGAACCGCGACCAGAGCATTTCCCAGCAGGCTCTGGCGTCGCTGGGCGAGCTGGTCCGCCGCTATCCCAACACCGACTATGCCGCCGACGCGCGGCTGAAGATCGATCTGGTGCGCGATCATCTCGCCGGCAAGGAAATGGAGATCGGCCGTTTCTACCAGCGGCGGAACCAATGGCTCGCCTCGGTGCTGCGCTTCCGCAACGTCGTCGAGGAATATGAGACGACGACTCACGCGCCCGAGGCCTTGATGCGGCTTACCGAGTCCTACCTGGCGCTCGGCATCCCGGAGGAGGCGCGAAAGGCTGCGGCCGTGCTCGGCGCCAACTATCCCGGCTCCAAATGGTATGAGCGCGCCTATGAGCTGGTGCAGAAGAACGCCCCGGCGCCGACCCAGACGGCGGCCAAGCCTGGCGCTTGATCTGACGAATCCCGCAATGGCAAAAGCCGGTATATGCTGACCGGCCTTTCCATCCGCGACGTCGTCCTCATCGACACGCTTGACCTGGAGTTCGGGCCCGGGCTCGGCGTCCTCACCGGCGAGACGGGCGCGGGAAAATCCATCCTCCTCGACGCGCTCGGCCTGGCGCTCGGCGCCCGCGCCGACAGCGGCCTCGTGCGGGACGGCCAGCCGCAGGCGGTGGTCAGCGTCAGCTTCGAAGTGCCTCACGATCACCCCGCGCTGGACCTGCTTCGCGACAATGCGCTGGAGCCCGAGCCTGGCGAGCCGCTCGTCATCCGCCGCATCGTCAAGTCGGACGGCGGCAGCCGTGCCTTCGTCAACGACCAGTCCGCCTCGGTGGGCCTGCTCCGCGACCTCGGGTCGCTGCTGGTCGAGATTCATGGGCAGCACGACGATCGCGGCCTGCTCAATCCGCGCGGGCACCGCGCCCTTCTCGATGCCTACGGCCGAATCGACACGTTGGCCTGCGAAGGCGCCTATCGCGACTGGCGCACCGCTGAGGCGAAGCTCGCCGCCACCCGCGAGGAAATCGAGCTCGCCGCCCGCGATCGCGATTATCTCCAGCATGCGGTCGCGGAGCTCGCCAAGCTGGCACCGCAACCGGGCGAGGAGGAGGAACTCGCCGAGCTACGGGCCAATATGCAGAAGGGCGCGAGGCTCGCTGAAGACATCGCGGTGGCCGGACAATTGCTGGAGGGTTCGGAAGGGGGGCTCTCCCTCCTCCGCCAGGCCGCGCGGCGCCTGGAGCGGATCGCCGACGAGCATGAGAAATTGGGCGAGGCGCTCGCCGCCCTCGACCGCGCCGTGATCGAGGCGGCCGATGCCGAGGACCGCCTCGCCGAAGCCGCCGAGGCGCTCGCCTATGATCCGGCCCGCTTGGAGGAAGCCGAAGCCCGCCTGTTCGAAATCCGCGCGCTTGCCCGCAAGCACCGGGTCGAGCCCGACGCGCTGCCGGCCCTCGCCGAGGACCTCGCCGCCAAGCTCCACGCGATCGAGGTCGGCGACGAGAGCCTCGCCGCGCTCGAGACGGCGGCGCACGACGCGCACCGTCGCTACGCCGAAGAGGCGGCCCGGCTGACCGACGCGCGGGCCGGCGCGGCGGAGCGCCTCGATGCCGCCGTGGCGGGCGAGCTGGCTCCGCTGAAGCTCGATGCCGCCAAATTCCGCACTGTCGTCGAGTCGCTCGACGAAGCGCACTGGTCGGCCGCGGGCCGGGACCGGGTGGAGTTCGAAGTCTCGACCAACCCCGGCGCCCCCTTTGCGCCGCTCATCAAGATCGCCAGCGGCGGCGAGCTCAGCCGCTTCATCCTGGCGCTGAAGGTCGCGCTCGCCGAGGAAGGCGGCGCCACCACCATGATCTTCGACGAGATCGACCGCGGCGTCGGCGGCGCGGTGGCGAGCGCCATCGGCGAACGCCTCCACCGGCTGGCGGAGGGCGCGCAGCTGCTGGTCGTCACTCACAGCCCCCAGGTCGCCGCGCGCGGCAACCGCCACCTGCTCATCGAGAAGAGCCACCAGGGTCTGGTCACCCGCACCAGCGTCCACGCCCTGGGCGAGGACCGGCGCCGCGAGGAGATCGCCCGGATGCTCTCGGGGGCCGAAATCACCGACGAAGCGCGCGCCCAGGCGACGCGCCTGCTGGAGGCTGCCTGATGACCATCGAAACACGCTGCGTGGAGACGACGCACGACGGCGCCCTGCTCGAAGGCGTGCTGGCGTTTGATCCCGCCGCGGCGCCGCGCCCGACGGTGATGATCTTTCACAGCTGGGCCGGCCGCTCGGACGCCGAGGTCGAGGTCGCCCGGCGCATGGCGGCACTGGGTTATGCCGGCCTTGCCTGCGATCTCTACGGAAAGGGCAAGCGCGGCACCAACAAGGAGGAATGCGAAGCCCTGATGAATCCGCTGATGGCGGATCGGGACTTGCTGCAATCGCGCCTTCTTCATTGGCTCGAAACCGTGCACGCGCTTCCCGAGGTCGACGGCGATCGGATCGCGGCGCTGGGCTTCTGCTTCGGCGGCCTCTGCGCCCTCGATCTCGCCCGGACCGGCGCGGACGTCCGCGGCGTCGCCAGCTTCCACGGCCTGTTCATCCCGCCCGGCAACCGCGAGGGCACGCCGATCCAGGCGCGCGTCATCGCCTTCCACGGCTGGGACGATCCGATGGCACCGCCCGACCATGTCGGCGCCCTGGGCGAGGAGCTGACCCGCGCCGGCGCGGACTGGCAGATCCACGCTTATGGCGGCACGATGCACGCCTTCACCAATCCGGGCGCTGCCGATCCCGCCGCAGGCCTCCTCTACAATCCGACGGCCGCCGGCCGAGCCTGGACGTCCTTCGAGGCCTTCCTCGCTGAAATCTTTGGCTGAGGCGGCATGACGGAAGTGCCCGAACGGCTGGACGAGAAGGCCGCCGCCGCCGAACTGGCGCGGCTCGCGGAGGCGATCGCCCACCACAACCGCCTCTATCATGCCGAGGATGCGCCGGAGATTTCCGACGCGGCCTATGACGCGCTGGTCCGCCGCAACGCGGAGCTGGAGGCGGCCTTTCCGCATCTGGTGCGAGAGGACAGTCCCTCGCGGCAGGTCGGGGCGGTGCCGGCCGGGCCGCTCGCCAAGGTGCGTCACGCCGCGCCGATGCTCAGCCTCGACAACGCCTTTTCCGAAGAGGATGTCGCGGATTTCATCGGTCGCGTCAGCCGCTACCTCAATCTCGCGCCGGACGAGCCGATCGCCGTCACGGCGGAGCCCAAGATCGACGGCCTCTCCTGCTCCCTGCGCTACGAGAGGGGCCAACTCGTCCTCGCCGCGACCCGCGGCGACGGCACCACGGGGGAGGACGTCACCCCCAATGTGCGCACCATTTCAGACATCCCGCAGCGCCTGAGACTCCGTTCGTCGACCGAGGTTGAGTCGGAAGTGCCCGATGTTTTCGAAGTCCGGGGCGAGGTCTATATGTCCAAGGCCGATTTCGCGGCCTTGAACGAGCGCCAGGCGGAAGCGGGCGGCAAGATCTTCGCCAACCCGAGGAACGCCGCCGCCGGGTCGCTGCGCCAGAAGGATGCCGCCGTCACCGCCGCCCGGCCCCTGCGATTCCTCGCCCATGGCTGGGGCGAGGTGTCGGAGCTTCCCGCCGACACGCAATGCGACATGATGCGCGTCATCAGTGGCTGGGGCCTGGCCGTGTCGCCGGATTTCCAACGGTTCACCGGCCTGGACGCGATCTTCGCCCACTACCGCGCCATCGAGGCGAAGCGCGCCGACTTGCCCTTCGACATCGATGGCGTCGTCTACAAGGTCGACCGGCTCGACTGGCAGAAGCGGCTGGGCCAGGTGGCACGCGCTCCGCGCTGGGCGATCGCTCACAAATTCCCGGCGGAAAAGGCGCAGACGACCCTCAAGGCCATCGACATCCAGGTCGGCCGCACCGGCAAGCTCACCCCGGTGGCGCGGCTGGAGCCGGTCAATGTCGGCGGCGTCACCGTCACCAACGCCACCTTGCACAATGCCGACGAGATCGAGCGGCTCGGCGTCCGTCCGGGCGACCGCATCGTCATCCAGCGCGCCGGCGACGTCATTCCCCAGGTGCTGGAGAATCTGACCCGGGATGAGGATCGGCCAGCCTATGTCTTCCCGACCGAATGCCCCGAATGCGGCTCCGATGCGGTGCGGGAGGAAGGCGAGGTCGACATTCGCTGCACCGGCGGCCTCATCTGCCCGGCCCAGCGGGTCGAGCGGCTCCGCCACTTCGCCAGCCGTCACGCGCTCGACATAGAAGGGCTCGGCCTCGTCCATATCGAGAGCTTCTTCCGCGACGGCCTCATCCAGTCGCCGGCGGACATCTTCAAGCTCACCAAGGAGCAGCTCCTTTCCCGCGAACGCTGGGCGGAGCTGTCGGCCGCCAATCTGATCGCCGCCATCGATGCCCGGCGCCAGCCGCCGCTCGACCGCTTCCTCTTCGCCCTTGGCATCCGCCATGTCGGCGAAGTGACGGCGCGCGATCTCGCCCGGCGCTATCGCTCCTTCGACAATTTCATGGCGATGATCGACCGGGCGCTTGCCGTGCGCGCCGAGACCCGGCCGACGCCGGCCGAACCGGATCGGAAATTCGCCCAGCGCCGCGACAAGGCGGTGGTGGCGGTGATCGACACGCCCAATATCGGGCCCGAGGTCGCCAATGCGATCCTCGACTTCTTCGAGGAACCGCACAATCGCGAGGTGGTGGGCGACATCCTCGCCTCAGGCGTCGCGCCGCAGGACGTGGTCCACGAAACCCGCGCCTCGCCGGTCAGCGGTAAGACCCTGGTCTTCACCGGCAGCCTCGAAACCCTGTCCCGCGACGAAGCCAAGGCGCAGGCCGAGTCCCTCGGTGCCAAAGTGTCGGGTTCCGTCTCGGCCAAGACCGATTTGGTCATCGCCGGCCCCGGCGCCGGCTCCAAGCTCAAAAAGGCCCAGGAACTCGGGGTCGAAGTGATCGACGAGGCGGCCTGGGCCGAGATCGTGCGGCAAGTGGCGGGCTGACTCTCCCTGACATCGTGCTAGAATTGCGGACAAGGAGAGGGAGTATGCGCACCCTGAGCCTTATCGCCATGGCCGCGATACAGCTCGCGCCTGGCGCCGTGCCGACCATCGCGAAAGCGGCCTCCGAACCTGCCGACGGCGAAGCCAGCCAGGTCGATCGCCAAGGCGCCACGACCGTTCATCGGTCCGATTGCCTGTCCATTCAGCGGCAGGTCGCCGGCGAAGATCGGCGATATCCGGGCATGCGGCTGGACCAGCAGCCCCCGGGCCGGCTTCTTCATGCCGTCGACCGCCAGGTGGACGGCTGTCGCACCGTCACTTTCGTGGCCGAGGAGCGCGTGCGGCGTTCGCGGGAGCGCTAGCGCCAGCCCAGCGACTTGCGCTTGCGCATGACCAGGGTCGGCCAATCGCCCCGGACGATACTGGAGCTCAGCATCAGCCCCTGCCGGCGATAGGCGGCGGCCACGGCATCGGCCTGATGGTCGAGCAGACCGGCGAGCATCAGGCGGCCGCCGGGCTGCAGCGCTGCCGCGACCGATGGAGCGAGCTCGATCAGCGGCCCGGCAAGGATGTTGGCGATGATGAGGTCATAGGGGGCGCGCGCCTTCAGCCGCGCATGCTCCAGCCCCGGCGCCACGGCCAGCTCGACCTGGCCCCGCGCGCGGCCGAGCGCGATTCGGTTGATCCCCGCATTCTCCTCGGTCACTTCGATCGAGACCGGATCGATGTCGGAGGCCGTCACCCGCGCCGCCGGCCAGAGCTTCAGCGCCGCGAAGGCGAGGAGGCCGGTGCCGGTGCCGAGATCGAGGATGTTGGAGAAATGGCCGCCCGTCGCCTTCAATCGGTCGAGCGCCATCAGGCAGCCGGTCGTCGTCTCATGCTGGCCGGTGCCGAAAGCGCGGCCGGCGTCAATCTCCAGTGGCACGGCTTCGGCCGGAACCTTGTCGCGATGCGCGGGGGTGTGGACGAAGAAGCGGCCGGCGCGGATCGGCTCCAGACCTTGCTGGGAGAGCGTCACCCAATCCTCGTCGCTGAGCTTCTCGACGACGGGCTCCGCATCGGCTGCGCTCGGTGTCAGCGTCTTTAGCGCCGCAAGCGTCTCCGCCCCGGGCTCCTCGTCGAAATAGGCCTCAAGCAGCCATTCCTCCGGCCGCGCGGGATCGGGCTCGCGCGTCATCAGCACCGGCGTCGTCTCCAGCAGCACGAGCTGCGAGATGTCGGCCGCGACCGCTTCCGCTTCCGCCTTGGTGCAGGGCAGGGACGCCTTCCAGCTATCGGACATCGATGCGACTCCTCATCGTCATTGCGAGCGGAGCGAAGCAATCCAGCCTTGCGCCGACCTGGACTGCTTCGCCGCTCCGCTCCTCGCAATGACGAGGGCTGTTATCGGACAAAGCTGGCTCCGTTGACGTCGATCACGGCCCCCGTCGCCGACGCGGGCGCGTCCACGGCCAGCCAGCGCACCGTCTCCGCAATCTCGTCGGTCGTCGCGACGCGGCCGAGCGGGATGTCGGCGAGCAGCTTGGAGCCACCGCGGCTCTCAACATAATCCTCGGCCATGCCGGTCATGGTGAAGCCGGGGCAGACCGCGAAGGCGAGGATGCTCTCGCCCGCATAACCGCGCGCGATCGTCTTGGTCATGCCGATCATGCCGGCCTTGGACGCGGCATAATGCCAGTGCTGCGGCGAATCGCCCCGATAGGCCGCCCGGCTCGCCACATTGACGAGGCGCCCGCTGCCACGCTCGCGAAAGTGCAGCACGGCAAGCCGGCAGAGCTCGGCGGAGGCCGTGAGATTGACGCGCATCGTCCGCTCCCAGGCGGCGAGCCAATCGTCATGCGGCTGGTCGATCGGCGCCGCCTCGAAGATGCCGGCATTGTTGACCAGAACGTCGATGCGGCCGCCGAGCCGCTCCAGCGCCTCGCTCCAGAGCCGTTCGGGCGCGCCGGCCTTAGAAAGATCGGCGGCAATGCGATGATCGTCGCCGTCGCGGCTCGAATGGCCGACGACATTGTGCGCGGAAAGCGCGGCGGCGATGGACTTGCCGATGCCCCGGCTGGTGCCGGTGACGAGGATGTTGAGCTTGGTCATGCCCCGGCGATAGGCGGGCACGGCGCCGAGGGGAAGGCCTAGGCCGCGAAGCTGCTCACGAACTCGGCGGTCGTCGCGCGGAAACGGGCGAGCTGATCGTTGACCCGGACGAAGCCCGATTCGACCTCGTCGATCTCGGTCGTGACCCGATCGGTGTCCGCCCGGATCGCCGCGATGGTCGACGACATCGAATCGGCGGCGAGCGCGGTCTCGTCGACGGCGGCGGTGATCATGGTGACGGTCTGTGCCTGCATCTCCATCGCCTGGCGGATGCGGTCGGCCGAGGACTGGACCTCCCCAACCGTCTCCTGGATCGAGCCGTTCGCCTCCACGGTCTGGCGGGTGGCAGCCGTGATCGCGGTGATCTTGGCGGTGATGTCGTCGGTCGCCCGGGCGGTCTGGCTGGCGAGGCTCTTCACCTCCTGCGCCACCACCGCGAAGCCGCGCCCGGCGTCGCCCGCCCGCGCCGCCTCGATGGTGGCGTTGAGGGCGAGAAGGTTGGTCTGCCCGGCAATGTCGCGAATGAGGCCGAGGATCGATTCGATCGCCTCGACATGGGTGGACAGGGCCTGGCTGATCTTGACCGCTTCGGAAGCCTGCGAGCCCGCTCGTGTGGCGACGCCGGCGGCGACTTCCACTTCGTTGCGCGCGTCCTCGATCGCCTGGATGAGGCCGGCCGCCGTCTGCGCCGCCTCGCGCATCGCCACCGCCGACTGCTCGGCCGCTGCCGCGACCTCGCTCGTCTTGCCGAGCATGCCCCTGGCGGCGCCGGACGTGGCGGCGGTGCGGTCGCGAAGGCCGGAGGATTCCTTGGCCGTCGCGGCGATCAGCTCGGCTACGGTGCGTTTGAAAGCCTCGCTCTGCTTGCCCCGCGTCTCGGCGGCCTCGTCCGCTTCAAGGAGGCCGATCTGGGCGAGGATGATGTCGGTTTCATAGGCGCGCAGCCGCACCAGCGTCTGGGTCGCGCGGGCGAGCGCCGGCTCGTCGGCCGTAAAGGCGCCGCGCAGCGCTCCGATCAGTTCGGCGGTGAGGCGCGCGCCCCGGTCGATCACTTCCGGCACGGAGAGGCAGCGGCTGTAGAGTTCGATGCCGCAGGCGGCGATGCCATGAACCCAGTCGGCGTCGAGGGGGCGGGTGCACCGCTCCTGAAACTGCCGCGCCACGGCTTCACCGGCCCGCGCCTCGATGATCGGGGCGAGCACTTCGCCCGCGTCGCGCCACAAAGCCTCGAGCTCAGCCTGGAATGGCCCGTCGGCATTATAGGCGGCGAGGCGGTTGGCCACCTGCTGCTGCGTCAGCTTCTGCAATTTCCTGCCATCCTCATTCACATGAAAATCGGCCGTCATGACGCGTCCCCAAGCTTCCGAGATCACGGACTTCGATTAGCACGGCCGCGGTAAAGGAGAGCTTAGTGGAGGGTCAGGCGGCGAAACTGCCGACGAACCGCCCGGTCGCTTCCTTGAAGGTGGCCATCTGCTCATCCACCCGGCCGAAATTCTTCTCCACGTCGCCGATCTCGCTCACCACCGTCTCGGTGTCGGAGCGAATCGCGGCGATCGTCGACGACATGGAGTCGGCGGCCAGCGCGGTCTCGTCAACGGCGGCGGTGATCATGGTGACGGTCTGCGCCTGCACCTCCATCGCCTGGCGGATGCGGTCGGCCGAGGACTGGACCTCCACCACCGTCTCCTGGATGGAGCCATTGGCTTCGACGGTCTGCTTCGTCGCCTGCTGGATGGCGGTAATCTTGGCGGTGATGTCGTCGGTCGCCCGCGCCGTTTGCGACGCCAGCGACTTCACCTCCTGCGCCACGACCGCGAAGCCGCGCCCGGCGTCGCCCGCCCGCGCCGCCTCGATGGTGGCGTTGAGGGCGAGAAGGTTGGTCTGCCCGGCAATGTCGCGAATGAGGCCGAGGATCGATTCGATCGCCTCGACATGGGTCGACAGCGCCTGGCTGATCTTGACCGCTTCGGAAGCCTGCGAGCCGGCGCGGGTGGCGACGCCGGCGGCGACTTCCACTTCGTTGCGCGCATCCTCGATCGCCTGGATGAGTCCGGCTGCTGTCTGCGCCGCCTCGCGCATCGCCACCGCCGACTGTTCGGCCGCCGCCGCGACCTCGCTCGTCTTGCCCAGCATGCCGCGCGCCGCTTGGGAGGCATCGGCGGCCTGGCTGCGCAAGGCCCGGCTTTCGGTCGCGGTCCGCTCGACCACGCCCAGTATCTCGCTGTTGAACTCGGCGCCCTTCGCCGTCCGCTGCTCCTGCTCGGCGCGGGCGCGGATAAGGTCGTAATGGGCCGAGAAGATATCGACCTCGAGCAGCGTCGCCTGGCTCACTGCACGGTTGAGCCGGGCCAGCCGCTCGGCATCGCCGGCGACGCCCTTAGCGACCATGTCCTGGATCTTGGCGCCGGCGGCGGCGATGCCGGCGATGATGGCGGTGAGCGGCGCCAGCCTGGCCGCAACGGCGGCGAGATTGCCGGCGACGTCCACCCATTTCTGGTCGGCGAGATCCGGGAATTTGAGCGCGACATAGGGAAGGGTGAGCTTCACCAGCTCCGCTTCCCGCGCCGGATCAATCGACTCGCCGGGACTGTAGGAGGCGACATATTGGTGAGCGAAGGCCCGGCTGACCTCCTCGGCCTGCGGCTCGATCAGCGACCATATCTCGCGGCCCATGGCCGCCAAGGTTCCATCCTGGTCGAACAGGGGAAACCGGTCCTCGATACGCACTTTGCCGCTTTTGGTCGCCACGCCTTTGCCCTCGCTTCGCGAAAATAGCCTTTCCGTCCGCTGCTAAGGGTCAGTGGTTAAGATGCCGTTAGTGATCGGCGGCGACCGGCATACGTTGCAAATGGCGTCGCCCCGCGTAATAGCGGACGCGTCCATAGGGGAAGTCCATGCACCGCAATCCATCGCGCCCGCTTTCGCCCCATCTCAGCATCTGGCGCTGGGGGCCGCATATGCTGGTTTCGATCCTGCACCGGGTGACCGGTTCCGGCCTGGCCGTGGTGGGCGGGATCGTCTTCACCTGGTGGCTGGCGGCCGCAGCGAGCGGGCCGGAGGCCTATGACAGCTTCGTCGGCCATGCGACGAGTTGGTACGGCGTCGTAGTCTGGATCGGGCTCACCTGGGCGTTCTTCCAACACACCGCCTCGGGGCTGCGCCATTTCGTGCTCGACATGGGCGCGGGCTACGAACTCGGCACCAATAAATTCTGGGCCAATGTGACGGTCGCCGCCTCGGTCGTGCTGACGGCATTGACCTGGCTCTACATATTGGGAGTGAGCGCATGAGGATGGAAACGCCGATCGGGCGCGTGCGCGGGCTGGGCTCGGCCAAATCGGGCGCGCATCATTGGTGGCTGGAGCGGCTGACCTCCGTTTCGACCTTGCTGCTCTTCGTCTGGTTCGTCGTCTCGCTGCTCAGGATGCCGAGCCTCGATTATCGGTCGGTCGTCGAGTGGCTGTCGGAGCCGCTGGTCGCGGTGCCGATGCTGCTGCTCATCGTCTCGACCTTCTGGCATCTGAAATTGGGCCTGCAGGTCGTGATCGAAGATTATGTGCATGAGGAGGGGATGAAGTTCTTCTCCATCACCTTGCTCAACTTCTTCACCATCGCCCTCGGCGCGCTCGCGCTCTTCTCGGTTCTCAAGATCGCCTTTGCCGGGGGTGCTGCCTGACGGGATGCCCGAAGCTCATGGATAGCGCGGCGGGCCTCGATTTCTGAACGGCTAAACCTCGCGGGTCGTCGGGGCGACATTCTCGAACAGCCAGTCGTGGAAGATCTTCACCGGCCTGCGCCGTAGCGCCGAGCGGCGGCAGGCGAACCAGTAGCTGTAGGGGCTCTCCACGACGATATCGAACAGCTGGACGAGGCGCGGATCACGCGCCTCCTTCAAATGGCTTTCGAGCATCAGCGCGACGCCGAGGCCCTGCGCGGCGGCGTCGAGGATGAGAGGGCCGGAATCGAAATGGTCGACGGCGGCGGGCTGCAGATCGGGCAGGCCAACCGCCTCGCGCCAATGATCGAACGTGTCGGGCATGTCGCGGTGGACGAACACCGTCGCCTGGGCGAGTTGGGAGGGGTGAGTGAACCCCCCTGGCGTATCCTGGAGCGCGCGCGCGCCGATCGCGATGACGCGGTTGCTGTCGATCCGCCGCGAATAGAGGCTCGCGTCGACCTCCGGCGCGATCGCGATGGCGGCATCAAGTCCCTCGTCCAGGCGGGCGAAGACGTGGGCGCCGGTGTCGATGTCGATGTGAAGCGACGGGTGCAGCGCGCGCAGCTTTGCAAGGTTGGGTATCAGCCGCTGCGAGGCGAAGAGCGGCGGCACGCCGAGACGCAGTCGCATCAGCTCGCCGCTCCCGGTCGCCCGCTCCATGGCGAGGGTGAGCGCGTCGAGCGATGGCGCGATCTCGGCGAGCAGCCTTTCGCCGTCACCGTTGAGGTGGACCGCCTGGTGGCGCCGCTCGAACAAAGGCTGGCCGACGAAGCGCTCTAGCGCCTGGACACGGCGGCTGAGCGCCGGCGACGACAGCGCCAAGGACTCGGCCGCGGCCTTGACCGAGCCCAGCCGCGCGACCTGAACGAACGCCTCGATGGCGGTAAGGGGGGGCAGTCTTCGCATGCCGCTGTGTCACTCTCCAATTTTGCAGTGCAACTATGATGTTGCATCCGCTGCACGCCCGGAATTCAGCTAAAGTCCGGTTGCGTTCCTTGCATCTGTAGCAAAGCTCTTCGCAATTGCACAATGGCTCGCTTTGGACGAAGAGGTCCCTGCCTTTCAGGCATCCTCTCCTAAAAACTTCCGGGCCGGTCCTTCGGGATCGGCCCTTTTTTTGAACCCTCGGCTGGAACCGCCGTTGTCTCTCCTTATCTGTCTTACGGGGCATAAGGAGACGAATTTCCATGGCGGATGAGGAACGCGAGCCCAAGCGGCTGCAGGTTGCCAACATGCGGCCGGACGACAGCGGACGCGGCCTGGCGCGATTGCCGAGGGCGATGATGAACGCGCTCGGCCTCAGCGAAGGCGACGTCGTCGAGTTGGTCGGTAAGCGCTCCACTCCCGCCCGCGCGCTCTATCCCTATCCGGAGGATGAGGGTCTGGACATTATCCGGCTCGACGGCCTTCAGCGCGCCAATGCCGAGATCGGCTCGGGCGACTTCGTCGAGATCCGCAAGGCCGAGACGAAGCCCGCCCAGCGCGTCGTCTTCGCGCCGGCACAGCGGAACCTCAGGCTCCAGGGTTCGGCCAACGCGCTGAAGCGCAGCTTCGGCATGAAGCCGGTAACCGCCGGCGACGTCGTCGCGACCACCGGCCAGCAGCGGGTGGAGCGCAGCGACATCCCGCCCGAGCTGCGCGCCATGCTGAACGCGCCTGCCTTCGCGCTGCAGGAGATCAAGCTCACCGTCGTCTCGACCGTGCCCAAGGGCATCGTCCATATCGACGCCAATACCGAGGTCGAGCTTCGCCCCGAATATACCGAGGCGCGGGAGGCGCGCCGCGCCGACGTCACCTATGACGATCTCGGCGGCATCGGCACGACCATCGACCAGCTGCGCGAGATGGTCGAGCTGCCGCTGCGCTATCCGGAGATTTTCGAGCGTCTCGGCGTCGACCCGCCCAAGGGCGTGCTGCTCCACGGGCCGCCCGGCACCGGCAAGACGCGCCTCGCCCGCGCCGTCGCCAACGAGAGCGACGCGAGTTTCTTCCACATCGCCGGTCCGGAGATCATGGGCTCGGCCTATGGCGAGAGCGAGAAGCGTCTGCGCGAGCTGTTCGAGGAGGCGGGCCAGGCCGCGCCGTCGATCATCTTCATCGACGAGATCGATTCGATCGCCCCCAAGCGCGGCCAGGTGCAGGGCGAGACCGAGAAGCGTCTCGTCGCCCAGCTACTGACCCTACTCGACGGGCTGGAGCCGCGGCAGAATCTGATCGTCATCGCGGCGACGAACCGGCCGGAGGCGCTGGACGAGGCGCTGCGGCGGCCGGGGCGTTTCGACCGGGAGATCGTGATCGGCGTGCCCGACGAGAATGGCCGGCGCGAGATCCTCGCCATCCACACCCGCGGCATGCCCTTGGGCGACGGCGTCGACCTTCGCGAGCTGGCGCGCAAGACCTACGGCTTCGTCGGCGCCGACCTCGCCGCCCTGGCCCGGGAGGCGGCGATCGAGGCGGTGCGGCGCATCATGCCGAGGATCAACCTGGAGGAAGGCACGATCCCGCCCGAAGTGCTCGACGAGCTTTCCGTCTGGCGGGAGGATTTCGAGGATGCGCTGAAGCGCGTCCAGCCCTCCGCCATGCGCGAGGTCATGGTGCAGATGCCCAATGTCGGCTGGCACGATATCGGCGGCCTCGACGATGCGCGCGAGCGGCTGCGCGAGGGCGTCGAGCTGCCGCTGAAGGACCCGGAGGCGTTCCGCCGGCTCGGCATCCGGCCAGCCAAGGGTTTCCTGCTTTATGGCCCGCCGGGCACCGGCAAGACCCTCCTCGCCAAGGCGACGGCACGCGAGGCGGAGGCGAATTTCATCGCCACCAAATCCTCCGACCTCCTTTCCAAATGGTACGGCGAGAGCGAGCAGCAGATCGCCCGCCTCTTCGCCCGCGCCCGCCAGGTGGCCCCCACCGTGATCTTCTTCGACGAGCTCGACAGTCTCGTCCCCGCTCGCGGCGGCGGCCTGGGCGAACCCCAGGTCACCGAGCGGGTCGTCAACACCATCTTGGCCGAAATGGACGGCTTGGAGGAGCTCCAGTCCGTCGTCGTGATCGGCGCCACCAACCGACCGAATCTGATCGATCCGGCGCTGCTCCGGCCCGGGCGCTTCGACGAGCTCATCTATGTCTCCGTGCCTGACAAGACAGGGCGGCGGCGGATTCTCGGCATTCACACCGAGGACATGCCGTTGGCCGACGATGTTGATCTCGACGACCTGGCGGCCCGGACCGAGCGGTTCACCGGCGCGGACCTGGAGGATCTGGTGCGTCGCGCCGGTCTCTTCGCGCTCCGGGAATCACTCGAAGCCCGAAGTGTCGCCGCCGAGCATTTCGAGCGGGCGCTGAAGGAGACACGCGCTTCGGTAACGCCGGAGATGGAACAGGAATATGCCCAGATCGAAGCGAAGCTGAAGCAGGACGCGGCGAGCCCGAGCGGGATCGGCTTCGTCATGCCGGGAATGCTTACCCCGCGGGCGCAGAAGGATGGAAACGAAGGCTGACCCATAGAGCGAGGCCAAGCATCAGCGCGCCAGTGACCAGGAAGGGCAGCGGCATCCAGAGGCCGTAAAGGCCCACACCCACCGCGGGCGCGGCGATGAAGGCGACACCGTTCACCGAGGTGACCATGCCGGCGACGGCATTCTGCTCCTCCGGCTCGACCGACAGGGAGGCGCCGCTCGTGTAGCCCGGTCGGAAGAAACCGAAGCCGAGCGATGCCAGCGCGAAGCCCAGGGTTATGCCGTAGACCGTTTCGGAAACGCCTGTGATCACCGTACCGGCTGCGGAAAGAAGCGAGCCCCAGACCACAAGGCCATGGGGGTGCAGCGCCAGGCGCGGAATCAGGCCCCATTGCGCCAACAAGGTCGCTCCGGCGCCGGCCATCAGCACCAGCGCGATGGATTGCTGGGCGTCGTCGAGCGGCAGCGCCAGGCGGTCGATGATGAGGAAGCCGATCACGCCCAGCAGCGCGGCATGGCCATGGCCGCCGATCGCGCCGATCAGATGCCAGACGAAGACACGCGGATCGCGCCAGCGCAAAGGACTGGCGGCGCCTCCGTCGCGGGTGAGGGCGGAGCCCTTGTTCGCGCCGCCGATCCAGGGTTCGCCGACAATCTGTCCCCGCGCCGGATTTTTCGGCGTGTCGTCGGGCAGGCGGACCGCCAAGGCGACCAGTACGGCCGCGCCGAGGAGGGCGAAGACGATGAGCGGCCCCGACAGGCCCAGCGGATCGAAGATGAACAAGGGTGCCAGCGCGGGACCGATGATGGTGCCGAGCCCGAAGGAGGAAGCGATGGCGGCGAGAGCGTTGGTGCGCTGCTCGCCTTCGGTGCGGGCGGCGACATAGGCCTGCACCGCCGGCGGGGACGCCGATCCCCAACCGCCGTAGATGGCGCGCCCCAGGATGAAGACGATGAAGACGATCATCGGCGACAGCAGCCCCGCCAGGCCGGCGGCAAGGACGGAGCCGCAGACCAGCATCGAGATGATGAAGCCGTAGAGACCGAGTCGCATCAGCGCACGTCGGCCGCGCCGATCGGCCATCCGCGCCCAATGCGGCGCCGTCAGCACCCAGACCACCGCCGACAGGCTGAAGGCCACCGCGACCCATAGATCGGGCACCCCCAGCTCCCGCCCGATCGACGGCATCAGCGACTGCATGGCCGTGTTGCCGGAGGCGGCAACCAGCATGACCGCGAACAGGAGGGCGAAGCGCTCCTTGGAGAGGCTATAGCCGTTCATCCGGGCCGGACATCCCGGGCATTCATGGGTCTGACTCCTCGCTGGAATGCGTCCGGCGCGGAAAAATATCGACCCGTCCCGATCGATCCGAATTCGCCGCCGCTGATGCCTCGCCCTTGCCATTGCCGCGTTGATTTGCCAACGCACCTTGTTGCTCCAGGAGCTTACGGGACCATCATGACGTTATCGGCCGACCAAGCACAACGGGACGGAGCTTTCACGCGCAATGCGCCCGGCGGTCCCCTTTTGCATTTCCTACGCGGTTTTCTGAAGCACCCGGTGATGGTGGGGTCGGTCATCCCGTCCTCGAAGATCCTGATCGACAAGATGCTCGATCCGGTCGACTGGGACAGCGTCAGGCTGTTCGTCGAATATGGGCCGGGCGTGGGCACCTTCACCCAGCATATTCTCGAGCGGCTGTCCCCGGACGCGACCTTGCTGACGCTCGACACCAATCCCGACTTCACCGACTATCTGAACGGCAAGTTCACGGATTCGCGGCTGGAAGCGGTCACCGGATCGGCGGCCAACGTGCGCAAGATCATGGCCGACCGCGGCTTCGAGAATGCCGACTATATCCTGTCCGGCCTGCCCTTCTCGACCCTTCCGCCCGGCGTCGGTCCGAAGATCGCCGCGGAGACGGCGGAGGCCCTGCGGCCGGGTGGAGCCTTCCTCGTCTATCAGTTCTCGCCCAAGGTGCGGGACTATATCGCCCCCCATTTCAGCCGGATCGACAAAGGCTTCGAGTGGATCAACATCCCGCCGGCGACTCTCTTCTGGGCCTGGAAGGATTAGGAGGGCGTCGGCTCATCGCCGAAGTTGAGGCGGTGCGAGATGCTGTAATCGGCGATCGCCACCAGAAAATAGCCGATGCCCCAGCGAATGCGGTTGAACCAGGTCCGCTGGGCGGCGTGGCCTTCCATCGTGATCCGCACGCTCTGTTCCAGCTCGCCGTCGACATAGCGGCGCATCAGGTCGGCAAAGCCCTTGTCCTCGATCCGAAGCATCATTTCGAGGTTGAGGAAGAGGCTGCGCATGTCGAAATTGGCCGAGCCGATATGGACCACGTCGTCGAGCACGAACAGCTTGGTGTGCAGCTTCGTCGGCTGATATTCGTAAATCTCGACGCCGCGCTTCAGGAGCAGCGAATAGCTGTGGCGGGCGGCGGCGATGGTTGCACGATTATCCGATTTCGAGGCCGTCAGGAGTCGCGCCCGCCCGCGGCGACCGACATTGGCCGTGCGGCGCAGCAGGGCCGGGTTCGGCGCGAAATAGGCCGCAACCATGTCCAGCCTTTCGGCCCGGTTCATGTCCCGCCGCACCGCTCGTGCCCAGGGGCTGAGCCGCCGCGTCGGGCCTCCGAACAGCCAATGGAGCTTTCCGTCGGTTTCGCTGTGCTTGTGGAGCATGCGGCGAAGGTCGCGGATCTTGCCGTCGGGGTCCTTCGTCCAGCGGAAAAGGCTGTCGAAATAGCCGACGAGGCAATGGATATCGTCCCCTTCCACCTCGAGGCCCAAGTCCCTCCATGCCCCCGACTCGACGGTGCCGAAATAGTCGTCGGAGACGTTGAAGCCGCCGATGATCACCCGGCGTCCGTCGGCAAGCGCAAGCTTTTGATGATTGCGCAGGAGGTAACGGCGACCGAAGCGGGGGCTGAAGCGGCAGAACTCGCAGTTCGTCTCGATCAGCGGCGCGAAGAAGTCCGCCTGGGCGTTGTCGCTCCCGAAGCCGTCGATCAGCAGCGATACCTTCACGCCCCGGTTCGCCGCGGCGACCAGCGCGTCGCGCACGCGGCGACCGGACTCGTCGGCGCAGAAGATGTAATAAAGGATGCGGAGCGACTCCTTGGCTCCGTCGATGAGGGCGATCAGCGCCTCCAGGCGCTCCGGCCCGTCGATGAGCAGGGTCAGCCGATTGTCCGCCACGGTCGCGGTAGGGGCGGGCGCGGATTTCCGGGGGCTTGCGTCAGCCATCAGGCGGAGATGCGATGCCGAAGGAACAAGCGCAAGTCCCCGGAAATATTGACAAGAGCGGGCCAGGCTGGTAGCCGCCCCGCTTTCCCACAAGCCTCAATGCGAGCGGAGCTGCTTCATGGCGCGCGTAACCGTCGAAGATTGCGTCGACAAAATCCCGAACCGGTTCGACCTGGTCCTGCTTTCGGCCCAGCGGGCGCGGCAGATTTCGGGCGGCGCCGAGCTGACGCTCGATCGCGACCGCGACAAGAATCCGGTCGTGGCCCTGCGTGAGATTGCCGAGCAGACGGTGAAGCCGAAGCATCTCGAAGAGGCTCTGGTCTCCAACCTCCAGCGCGTCCAGATCGATGACGAGGAAGCGCCGGACGAGGTGGGCTCGATCAGCCAGTCGGCCGAAGCGCTGCGCCTCACCGCCGCCGCTCCGCCGCGCAACACCAATCTCGCCGGCGACTACGAGTAAGCGGCCGGGGGCGGTCATGGACCGGCCCGGCTTCGCGCTCTTCGACACAGCCATAGGCTGCTGCGCCCTTGTCTGGCGCGGCGGCTTGATCATCGGTGCCGCCCTTCCGGGAGCCTCCAAGGCCGAGACCCGCCGGTTTCTCGACCGGCGTTTTCCCGACGCGCGCGAAGCCGATCCGCCCGAATTCGCCCGCACGGCGATCGCGGCCATTCAGCGCCTGTTGAGCGGATCGCAGGAGGACCTCTCCTTCATCCAACTGGATCTCTCCGAGGCGCCCGAATTCGAGCGGCGCGTCTATGCCGCGGCCCGGTCGATCCCTCCTGGAGAGGTCAGGACCTATGGCGAACTCGCCGAGGCGATCGGGTCTCCCGGCTCGGCGCGGGCCGTCGGACGCGCGCTCGGCCGCAACCCGGTGCCGATCATCATACCTTGCCATCGCATCCTCGCCAGCGCCGGCGGCAGCGGCGGCTTTTCCGCGCCCGGGGGTGTTTCGACGAAGCTCAAGATGCTGGAGATAGAGGGCGCGAGGCGAAGCGCGGAGCCGGAGCTGTTCGAAAGCCTGCCCTGGATGGCCAAACCGACTCCCTAGCGGGCGGCCAGATCGGAGCGGTCCACCCACTCCAGCTCGCTCAATGTCAGCGGCCGACCGTCTGCGGCCCGGACGGCGATCCGCGCGACGGGGCATCGGCTATTCTTGTCGACCAGCACCGGGTTGCTCGGTACGCCCGAAACCCAGCGCTCGCCCCATTGTCGAAGGGCGATCAGGACCGGCAGCAGTTCCCGCCCCTTGTCCGTCAGCGTGTAGGCCACCTTGCGGCGGTCAGACGGGTCGGGCTCGCGCTGCAAAATCCCGTGCTCGACCAACCGGCCCAGCCGATTGGAGAGGATGTTGCGGGCGATGCCGAGGGTCGACTGGAACTCCTCGAAATGATTGAGACCGTTGAAGACGCCGCGAAGGATCAGGAAAGACCAGCGCTCGCCCACGGCTTCCAGTGCGGCGGGAAGCGCGCATTCTCTCAGTAGAGCCTTATGATCCTCGATCCGCATCGACGCAGGCAACCTACGCCTTTTTTCGGCCTTGTCATCCCGCCAAGGAAAACAGTTGTAAAATAGGACGAGGAGAGTTATCGAGTTGCAGAGTGAAACTGAAACTCGAGTGAGACATGCTGAGATCCACCGTTCTTGCTTTCGCCTTGGTCGCCGCGCCGGCGCTTGCTGCTCCCCATTATCGTGCCGAGCCCGCCGCGCAGCCGGCGGAAACCCGCTTTCCCGTTCGCGACGTGATGTGGACCTGCGGCGAGGGCAGCTGCATGGGCGGCGAGAGCAACAGCCGTCCCGCCATCGTTTGCGCGCTCCTCGCGAGGGAAGTGGGCACGCTGCTAAGTTTCAGTGCCGCCGACAAGCCGCTGCCCCCCGAACAGCTGGAAAAGTGCAACGCCCGGGCCCGCCCCTAGTTTTTTGCATTGCAACGAAGCCGCCTCGCACCCCATGTTGGTGGGGTGCTGAGGCAATATGAGCTTGTCGAAAAAGTAAGGTCCTACGACCCCGACGCCGACGAGGCGATGATCAACCGCGCCTATGTCTTTTCGATGAAGGCTCATGGCGGGCAGAAGCGGGCGTCGGGCGATCCCTATTACAGCCATCCGATCGAGGTGGCGGGCATTCTCACCGACCTCAGGCTCGACGACGAGACCATCGTCACCGCCATTCTTCACGACACGATCGAGGACACGGTCGCGACCCCGGAGGAGGTGGAGCGGCTGTTCGGCAAGAGCGTCGCCCGGCTGGTCGACGGCGTTACCAAGCTCTCCAAGATCGAGGCGCAGACCGAGAACCAGCGCGCGGCCGAGAATCTGCGCAAGTTCCTGCTCGCCATGTCGAGCGACATCCGCGTGCTGCTGGTGAAGCTCGCCGATCGCCTGCACAACATGCGCACGCTCCACTTCATCAAGAATGAGGAGAAGCGCCGCCGCATCGCGCGCGAGACGATGGACATCTATGCGCCCCTTGCCGAGCGGATCGGCATGTATGAGTTCATGACGGAGATGCAGACGCTCGCCTTCCGCGAGCTCGAGCCGGACGCCTACGAATCCATCTCCAAGCGGCTCGAGCAGCTGCACGAGGGCGGCGGCGACCTCATCGAGCGGATCGGCCGCGGCCTCAAGGCCCATCTCGAGGCGAACGGCATCGAGGCCGAGGTGCAGGGGCGCGAGAAGCATCCCTATTCCATCTGGCGCAAAATGGCCGAGCG
Source organism: Sphingosinicella humi (assembly GCF_003129465.1). Taxonomy (NCBI): domain Bacteria; kingdom Pseudomonadati; phylum Pseudomonadota; class Alphaproteobacteria; order Sphingomonadales; family Sphingomicrobiaceae; genus Allosphingosinicella; species Allosphingosinicella humi. The sequence goes on along the minus strand of NZ_QFFF01000001.1, from coordinate 1,112,177 downwards.
CCACGTCAGCTTCGAGCAACTATCCGACGTGATGGCTTTCCGCGCCATCGTCGACAGCGTCGAGGATTGCTACCGGACCCTCGGTCTTATCCACCAGCGCTGGCCGATGGTGCCGGGGCGCTTCAAGGACTTCATTTCGACGCCCAAGCGCAACGGTTATCGCTCGCTCCATACCTCGGTCATCCATGACGAGCAGATGCGGATCGAGATCCAGATCCGCACCCGCGAGATGCATGCGCAAGCCGAGCACGGCCTGGCCGCCCACTGGGCCTATAAGGAAGGCAAGGATGCGGCGCGCACGCGGCATCCCTGGATCAACGATCTTATCGAGATATTGGAGCATGCCGGCAGCGCCGAGGAGCTGCTCGAGCATACCCGCATGGCGATGTATCAGGACCGGATCTTCGCCTTCACGCCCAAGGGCGAACTGATCCAGCTGCCCAAGGGAGCGACGCCGGTCGACTTCGCCTACGCCGTCCACACCGACCTCGGCGACCAGACCGTGGGCGCCAAGATCAACGGCCGCGTGATGCCGCTCCGCACCCCGCTCGCCAACGGCGATCAAGTCGAGATCCTCGTCTCCAAGGCGCAACACGCCCAGCCTTCCTGGCTGAACTTCGTCGTCACGGGCAAGGCACGAGCCAAGATCCGCCGTTTCGTCAAATCCAAGGAGCGCGAGGAAACGATCGCGCTCGGACGCAAGATCTTCGACGAGATCGTCGAGCGGCTGCCGGCCCCGCTCGGCTGGGAAGCGATGGCCGAGGCCCTGAAGCGCCTCAACCTCCATGACGACGATGCGCTGATGGAGGCGATCGCGCTGAAGCGGGTCGACGACTTCGCGGTGATGGAGGCGCTGATGCCGGGCTCGACCGGCACCGCCGGCGTCAAGCCGCCGCCACAGCGCCAGGCGATCTCCATCAAGGGCCTGACTCCCGGCGTCGCCTTCGATCTTGCTCAATGCTGCTATCCCATCCCTGGCGATCGCATAGTCGGCCTCCGGCGGGAAGGCGCGGGGATCGAGGTCCACACCATCGACTGCGAGAGGCTCGCCGATGGCGTGGACGCCGACTGGGTGGACCTTGCCTGGGGCGACGAGACGGACGGCGGCGCCACGCGCCTGTGCGTGGTCATCAAGAACGAGCCGGGGTCGCTGGCGGTGATCACCGGCATCCTCGGCAATCACGGCGCCAACATCGTCAGCCTCGACCAGGTGAGCCGCGACGGAAGCTTCCACACCTTTCATCTGGACGTCGAGGTGCACGACGTGCAGCATCTGATGCGCATTCTCGCGGCGCTCAGGGCGACCGACGTCGTGTCGACCGCCGAGCGACTCTAGGAGACGAACGTGAAGGGAATCATGGACCGCCGCTCTTTTCTAAGCGCGCTGGCGGTGGCCGCCTGCAGCGGCCTGGTCCGCCCCGCCCAAGCGGCCGCCAAGGACGGCTTCGTGATGTGGCACAGCCCCGGCTGCGGCTGCTGCCTCGAATGGGCGAAGCGGATCGAGGCCAGCTTTGGCCGAAGGCTGCCGATCATCGAGGTCGATGACATCGCCCAAGTGAAGCGGGCACAGGGCGTGCCAGCTGACCTCAACTCCTGTCACACCGCCCTGATCCATGGTTACGTGGTCGAGGGGCATGTCCCGCCCGCCGACATCAAGCGACTGGTGAAGAGCGGCAGTCAGGCCATCAGAGGGCTCGCCGTTCCGGGCATGCCGGCCGGTTCGCCCGGCATGGATGTGGGGCATGATCAGAAACAACCTTACAAGGTCTACGCCTTCGCGGCGAACGGCAAGCGCGGCGTCTTCGCCAGCCACGGTTGATGGCAAGCCCGTTCAGATCCCAGCAGGCCTGGCCTAGCCGTATTCCTCGGTCACCCTGTGGCATGTAGAGCGCAACCATGAACGACGACCCTTCCACATCGCTGACCTATGGCAGCTATCTCACCCTGGACCAGCTTCTCTCCGCGCAGCACCCGAGCTCGGATTTGCACGACGAGATGCTGTTCATCATCATCCATCAGACTAAAGAGCTGTGGCTGAAGCAAATCATCCACGAGCTGAAGCTCTCGCGCGACCTGATCCGCGCGGACAAGCTGATCGAGGTCCACAAGAGCCTGTCGCGCGTGTCGCGCATCCAGGCGGTGATGACCTTGAGCTGGGACGTATTGGCGACGCTGACTCCCGCCGATTACATGAGCTTCCGGGACGTGCTGGGCACCAGCTCGGGCTTTCAGTCGGCACAGTTCCGTCAGGTGGAGTTCCTCCTCGGCATCAAGGACAAGGCGCATTTGCGCTACCAGGAGGAGGGGTCGGAAGGTCATTCCGGGCTTTCCGCGGCGCTTCACCAGCCGAGCCTGTGGGACGAGGCGAGCGCCGCGCTGGCGAGGGCGGGCTTCGCTCTCCCGGCGGAGGTGCTGGAGCGGGACTGGAGCCGCCCCTATGAGCCGAGCCCGGCCGTGGAGGCCGCCTGGCTCGAAGTCTATCGCAATACCAGCAAATGGTGGCCGCTCTACCAGCTCGCGGAAAAGCTGGTCGACGTCGACGATGCCATGGCGACCTGGCGCCATAAGCATGTGATCACGGTCGAGCGGATCATCGGCTTCAAGCGCGGCACTGGAGGCACGGCGGGTGTGCCCTATTTGCAGTCAACGCTGTCGAAGCGCGCCTTCCCCGAGCTCTGGTCGCTGCGTACCCAAATCTGAATCGGCTCCGTCCAGCTCCGCTATCACGTCCCGGATCAGCCGCTCGCGAGCGCCAAGGCTGGGATGGGTCCGGAACAGCTGCGGCAACCGGTCATATTTACCGTAGTAACGGCGCCAATAGGGAATGGCGGCCGTGACATCATAGCCTGCCGCCCAGGTGAGCCTTATGCCCAGGCGATCCGCTTCCTCCTCCGTCTTTCTCACCCGGCTCGCATTCTTGCCGAAGCTGCGGAGGGGACCGCCCTGGGGAACGCCCAACGCCTCCAGCTCCGCCGGATGACGCAGGATGGTATGCGCGATCTCATGCCCCAAGACGACGGCGAGCTCGTCGTCGCTCTCGAGAAAGTCGAGCAGCGCCGTCGTCATGATGGCATAGCCGCGATTGGCGAAGGCGTTGACCTGGCTGGATCGTGCCAGCCTTACCCGTGCCGGGCAGCCGGCTAGAGCCTCCAGGCGCACCGACACTTCCTGCTCCCCGCGGAGGAGCGTCAGGCTGGCGGGACCGGATTCCAGTTCCGCTTCCAGCATCGCCTCGCTCGCCTCGATGGCCGGTCGTGCTTCCTCATTGTCGCGACCGCGCGCCATCTCCACCGGCGACGGAAAGGCACGGCCGTTGACGGCGAGCAGGACGTCGCCCGCGATCAGACCTGCGTGCGCGGCGGGGCTGTTCTCGACGACGGCGAGCACTCCCGGCCCGCGGTCGAGGCCGTAAAGCTCGGCCGCCTTGGCACGGTCGGCAGCGCCATATTCAGCGAGATGATGCAAAGACATCCCCGTGAGCGGATAGGGCTCCGGGCAAAATTCCCGGCCGGCGAGGCCGATGCGATAGCCTATTTTCGCGACCCTATAGTCCGCCTCGCGGAGGAAGGAGGGCGAACCCGCGGCGGTTTCGGCCTCCGATCGAGGGGATGCCGCGGCCGGTACGGACTGAGGCGTCGCGGCGCCGGCGGCGATCAGCAAGAGAAGGGGGAGCGTCATGCCCTGCTGTCTTAGCGCAGGATGTAACCCGCTCCAACGGCTGCGACCGCGATTATTGGGTACAAAGCAAATGGCCGGATGAGAGCGATCTCACCCGGCCAATATCTTTCCGAAGAGCCGTAAGTTACGGGCTGACCGGAGCGTCGTCGCCGTTGCTGGCCGCAGCCACGACACCGCCGATGACGGCGAGAATGGCGAAGGCGGCGATGATCCAGCCCGAGCTGCTCATCTGCTCGGAACCGCTGACCGTCTCAGACGCCGGAGCGATATTGGCAGTGTTGCCCGCGGCGATCGCCGGGGTTGCCGCAAGAGCAACAGCGGCCGTCGCGGCGATAAGTCCCTTGAAAACCACGTCAGCTTCTCCCTTCATTACGCATAAGCTTATTCTTGATCTGGCGGACCTAATTATCCGAGCCACCTCTGACTGTCCACCCCGAAAAGCCACGCGAAGGAACAGCGCTGAGCCGCATAAAGGAGCGGTGGTTACCATCGTCTTAAGGCAGTCGATGCGCCCTCGGCCGGAAGCGCCCGATGTGTGTTCGCGGGTTGAGCGGCGGTTCTGAAGGGTGAAGAAAAGGCAAATAAGAACAACCGGTTAGCAGCGCTCTAAGCCAGCTCGGTTTCTCCCGATGTAACGAGTTCGCCTGTATGCGGGTGGAGGATACGGCCGCCGCTGAGGCAAGCGAGGGGCGGGAGAAAAATCAATGAGCCATTATGGCTTTGCTGCAACACCCGAAGAAATCGACCAGTCGAGTAACGATCCGGACCTCGTCTTGAGCTGTTCCTGTGCCTGTCCTGGTGCGCGGAGATGACGACCTCAAATTCGGTCAGATTCGGTGGTAATCGCGATACCAAGCGACGAATTGGGGGATGCCCTTTTCGATCGAGGTGGTGGGCCGGAAGCCAAGGTCGCGCTCGATGGCGCTGATATCGGCATAGGTATCGCGGACGTCGCCGGGCTGCATGGGCAGCCGAATCTTCTCGGCAGTCATGCCGCAGGCGGCCTCGACGATCTCGATCATATGGCCAAGCGGTTCGCTGCGGTTGTTGCCGATATTGTAGATGCGGTGCGGCGCCTTGCTCCCGCCCGCCTTTGTCTCCCCGTCATCCTCGGGCGGATTGTCCAGGGTGGCGACGACGCCGCTCACAATGTCGTCAATATAGGTGAAGTCGCGCCGCATCCGGCCCTCGCCGAACACCTGGATGGGGCGTCTCTCGAGAATGGCCTGGGTGAAGAGCCACACGGCCATGTCGGGGCGGCCCCAGGGCCCGTAGACCGTGAAGAACCGAAGGCCGGTCTGCGGGATGCGATAGAGATGTGCGTAGGTTTCGCTCATCAGCTCGTCCGCCTTCTTGGTGGCGGCGTAAAGCGACAGCGGGTGGTCCACCCTGTCCTCGACCTTGAAGGGCAGCGCTTCATTGCCGCCATAGACCGATGATGACGAAGCGTAGACGAGGTGCGGACAGTCCCGCCGTCGCGCCAACTCGAGAATGTTGAGATGACCGGCGAGGTTCGAGCGGAGATAGGCGCCGGGATTCTCGATGGAGTAACGCACCCCCGGCTGCGCGCCCAAATGAAGGATGCGGTCGAACGGCGTCGCGTCTATGGCGGAAGCTAGGGCATCTTCGTCGGCGAAATCCACCTCGACGAAACGAAAGGCGTCGCCATGCTCCTGGCGGAGCCGCTCCACGCGAGCGGCCTTGAGCGCGACGCTGTAATAGGGATTGAGATTGTCGATGCCGACGACCGCTTCGCCCCGTGCCAGCAGCCGGCGCGCGGCGTGAAAGCCGATGAAACCCGCGGCGCCGGTAACCAGGATGCTCATTGTGGCCCCACTGCTGGACGACACCGGGTCTTTAGGGGAGCGCCGACGGCGGCACAATGGACCGGCCGATATGGACTACCGCCCAATATATAAAGGTACTCGATACATCGGGCTGTGCCGGTTCCGATGGGGAATCGGCCATTGTGTCGTTCAAGCAACAACTTGCCTGTTCAGAAGCAGGCCTTGCTGAAACGCTGGAAAAGTCCAGTTCCCGTCGCTATTGTGCGCGCACCCAGCGATTCAGCTTGGTAACAGGGAGATAGTAATGGCCTCCAAGTTAGTCTCTGCTCTTGCTGCCGGCGCCATGCTGGTTGCGACGAGTTCTGCGTTCGCGCAAACCGCGAACTCACCCTCCGTCAACACCGCCGCGCTGCTCCAGAGCGGTGCTGGGGAGTCGGAAGCTACCACCTGGCTCATCATTGGCGGCGTTCTCGTCGCGATCGGCCTCGTTGTGTGGGCCGGCGGCGATGACGACGATCAGGGCGCGCCCGTCAGCCCGTAAGCGCTGATGGACGAGATTATGGGGGGCGTCCCGGCCTGATCGGGGCGCCCTTTTCTTTTGCCTGCGTCTGCTCTTGATCCGAACCACAGGCTCGAAGTCGATCCAACTCTTCTCCGCCATTACTGGGCGCGGGCGGCAACCAATTTGTCGCCGGAGCGAAGAAGCGCCCGAAGCTTTGCCGCCTTGTCAAGACGTCTCAGTGGCGACGTCTTCCCGAATTAGATCAGCTCCTTAAAAGCTCTTTCACCGTTCCACCGAATCCGTCTATGATGCCGAATCTCGTCATTGGCGACAGTTCATGACGACAGGGGGCTCCTATGTGGGATGGTCATGAGGGAAGAAAAAGGGGGAGGCGCTCGCCGAGCTGATCTTCGGCGCGCGAACGAAATCAACGTCGCGACAGGCGGGGGACAAGAACATCCTGCGCATGAGGGGGGCATTCGCAAATATGCCCATGCGGCGGGACTATGCCTGGTCGCGGCCGTGCTCGCATGGGAGCCGGCCACGGCGCAGGACGTCCCGACCGGACCTATCGCGCCGACGCGCGAGGAGGTGGAGCGCGTGCCGCTCAGCCCCACCGTCGAGGCGCAGCCGCGGCTCACGGTGGAGGGTGGCATAGAGCGCGCGCCCTGCGCGCTCGCCGATCCCGCCTATCGCGACGTCACCTTCACGGTCAGCAACGTCATATTCGAGGATCTGAAGGCCGTTTCGCCTGAGATCCTTCGTCCCGCCTATGCCGACTATCTCGGGAGCGAGCAGCCGATCGCGGTGGTTTGCGAGATACGCGACCGTGCCGCCACGATCCTGCGCGACGCCGGCTATATCGCCGCCGTGCAGGTGCCCGAACAGCGCATCGCCGACGGCACGGTCCGCTTCAAGGTGCTGATGGCGAAGCTGGTGGGCGTCCGCGTGCGCGGCGACGCCGGCCGTGCCGAGCGGACGATCGCCGCCTATCTGGAGCGGCTTACCGAACAGGAGGTGTTCAACCGCTTCGATGCGGAGCGTTACCTGCTGCTCGCCGGGGATCTTCCCGGCTATGACGTCCGTCTTTCCCTGCGGTCCGCCGAGGCGGCGCCGGGCGAGGTGATCGGTGAGGTCGCGGTCCTGCGGACGCCCGGCCAGGTCGATTTCAACGTCCAGAATTTCGGCTCGCGTGATCTCGGCCGCTGGGGCGGGCTGCTGCGCGGCCAGTTCTACGGGCTGACCGGTCTCGGCGACCGCACCACCGTCGCCTTTTTCAGCACCGCCGATTTCGACGAGCAGCAGACGCTGCAGCTCGGCCATGACTTCCGCCTCGGCGGCGAGGGGCTGACCCTTTCGGGCCAGTTCACCTATGCCTGGGCCGACCCCGATCTCGGCGATCCGCGGCTGGATGTGAAGGCGCGCACGCTGCTCGCCACGGTCGAGGCCGCCTACCCCCTCATCCGCACCCAGGCGCAGACGTTGAGAGGGGCCGCGGGGCTCGACATCATCAATCAGAAGGTGCGGTTCAACGACCTGCCGCTGACGCGCGATCAGCTGAGGGTGGCATTCGCGCGACTGGACCTCGAGGCGACCGACCCCGACAGCATCAATCGGCTGGGGGGATACTCGATCGCGGAGCCGCGCTGGCGCTTCCTCGGCGGCCTGGAACTGCGGCAAGGTCTCGACCTGCTGGGCGCCAGCGATGATTGCGGCCCGAGCTTCGCGCGCTGCCGGGCGGCGGGCGCCGTGCCGATCAGCCGGCTCGAAGGCGATCCCACCGGCACCGTGTTCCGTTTCAACGCTTATGGCGAGTATCGGCCGGTGCCGAACATCGCCTTCGCCCTCGGCATGAAAGGCCAGGCGACGCGCGATCCGCTGCTGAGCTTCGAGGAGTTCTCCGTCGGCAACTACACGGTCGGGCGCGGGTACGATCCGGGCACGCTCCTGGGCGACAACGGCCTCGGCTTTCAGGCAGAAGTCCGTTTCGGGAGCATTATTCCGCAGACGAGGGACAGCTTGTCCGTCCAGCCATACCTGTTCGTCGACACGGCCTGGGTTTGGAACGAGGACCGGCTGAACGCCCGCGACGTCCGCCAGGACCTGACGTCGATCGGCGGCGGCCTGCGCGCCCTTTATGGCGATCGGTTGCAGCTCGACGTCGCGCTCGCGGTGCCGCTGGAGCGCGCCGGCGTCCTCGCGACGGAAAAGCCGGACCCGCGCCTCCTCGTCTCCCTCACCACCCGCTTATGGCCATGGAGCTTCTGATGACGGCTCAGTGCATGATGCTCGAACGGTCTTCCACATCCCGCCTGAGGGCGCGTCGCCGAGGGCTTCTTCTCGGCAGCGCCCTTGCGTCCGCGCTCGCCTTCCTCCCCGCCGAACAAGTTTCGGCGCAGGCCTTCCAAGGCACCCCCGACGGAGGCAGCTTCGAACGGTCGACCGGCGTCGGCACGGAAACTATCCTCCTGTTCAGCGACCGTACGATCATCAATTGGACCCCGAACGACAGCTCTGGCACCGGCAACATCGATTTCCTGCCCGCCAACAACGTCGCCACCTTCGAGAATGGCGACCCCAGCATTACCGGCTTCTCCGTCCTCAACCGGATCTTACCTTCCGATCCGACTCGCATCGTCGAGTTCAACGGCACCGTCATCAGCCAGTTGCGCGACGCCAGCCAGACGACGGTGCGGGGCGGCACCGTCGCCTTCTACAGCCCCGGCGGAATCCTTGTCGGCGCCAACGCCACCTTTGACGTCGGCAGCCTCCTGCTCACCACGCTCGATCCGGTCGACGATGGCACCGGCAATTGGGACGGCGGCGGCAACTTCATTCAGCTGCAGGGCGCGCCGAACAGCACGGCTTCCATTGTCACCATGCCGGGTTCGCGAATCATCGCCAGTCCGGAAGGCAGTTATGTGGCAATGGCAGCGCCACGCATTCAGCACGCAGGCTCGGTCGATGTGAATGGAACCGCTGCCTATGTCGCGGCCGAGGCGGTGGACATCTTCATCGACCAAGGCCTGTTCGACATTCTCGTTTCCGCCGGCACCGGCGATGCGAATGGCATCGTTCATACGGGCACGACAGGCGGCGATGCGAGCACCGGCGTCGGCGACAATCACCGCATCTACATGGTCGCGGTGCCGAAGAACCAGGCGCTGACCATGCTGCTCGAAGGCACGGTCGGATTTGATGCGGCGACAAATGTCGCGGTCGAAAATGGGCAGATCGTCCTTTCGGCGGGCCACGAAATCTTTGACACGGGCTTCTCTTCCGAGCCGGCTGCCACGGGCCCGGCCAGCCTCCACATCAACGGGGGCGACTGGACCTCCGACGTGCTGGGATTCGCCGCGACCGACTTATTCGCCGCGAGCGGAACGCAGTCGACCAACTTCGCCGGCGATCTAATCGTGCACGGCGGCGTGCGGGCGCATGTCGGCGCGGTGAGCGGCCGGACGGTGACGATTGGCGGCAATGTCAGCGTCGACGCGAGCCGCGACCTGTCCTTTTCGAGCAATCCTTCCTCCTTCGATGCCGTGGCGGGCGAAGCCCTTCTCTACGCAGAGGGGGGCGGCACGCTGACGGTCGGCGGCAGCGCCCATGTCAGCGCCAACGGCACCGGCGGCGTCGATTTCGAGACGAACAGCGCCGGCACCGGCACTGGCGGGACCGCGCTGATATTCGCGAATGTCAATGGCACCGTAGACATCGCGCAGGATGCGCTCATTGAGGCGAATGGGCAGGGCGGCGTTTCCGAAGGCCTCCCCTCGCAGGGCGGAGCGGGAACGGGCGGCTTCGCGCGCCTCTTCGCGCAGAATGGCGGCGCGGTCACCGTTCAGGGTAATGCCGGACTCGATGCGAGCGGCGTGTCGGCGCGCTTGCTCGGCGGCACGGGGACGGTTGTCGCGGCGGCGACTGGCGGCGAGGCGACCCTTTCCACGGGCGATTTCGATCCCGCCGTCGGCGGCGGCACGCTGACGATCAACGGCAACGTGACGGCGCAGGCCGAGGGCCGGGGCGGCAATATCGATTCGAGCGGCGGCGGCACGGGCGGGGCCGGCACCGGCGGCCTCGCCGCCGTCACCGCCTTCGCCGGCCAGATCGACATAACGGGGTCGACCCTTCTCAGTGCGGATGGGGACGGCGGCTTCGGCCAGGCCGGAGGCGCCGGACAGGGCGGCAGCGCCGGCATCACGGCTTTCGCAGGCACCGTCAATCTCACCACCGCCAATATTTCCGCAGTCGGCACGGGCGGCGATGCCTCCTTGGAATTTGGCGGCACCGGCGGCGCCGGCACCGGCGGCACCACCTATATCGAGGCGCGCCAGACGGCGAGTGCCGGCGGCACCATCACCGGCGGCGAAGCCTTGCTCGATTCGTCGGGTACCGGCGGCCTGGGCGGTGCGGGCGACGGCAGTGCCATCGCGGCCGGCGCGGGCGGCGAGGGTCGCGGCGGCCTGTTCGACGGCACGGAGGACTCGGGCGGCGCCTTTGCGTTGGCGCAGGCGGATCGCGGCAGGCTCACCCTCGGCAACGTTACGCTACTGGCCAATGGGCTTGGCGGCGCGGGGGGCATCGGCGGAACGGGGCAGGCCGGCGGCGCCGGCGGTGCCGCTTCCGGCGGCACGACCCAGGCCGGCTCCTTCCTGGGTGACGGCGACGGGCTGACTCTGGCGGGCAGCGCCAGCTTCGGAACCCTGGACCTCAGCTCGGATGCCGAAGGCGGCGACGGCGGGACGGGCGGCGCGGGCAATGGTAATGGCGGGGCCGCGACCGGCGGCGCGACCTTCCTCACGGTCAGGGGCGTTTCCGTCGAGGCGACCAGCGCGGACATGCACGCCTATGGCCTTGGCGGGGCGGGCGGCAGCGGCGGCAACGCGACCGGCGGCGCCGCCGAGATTCTCGCGACCGGGGGCGGTGCCCTCACGCTGACCTCCGCCTTCCTTGCAGTGGACGGGTTCGGCGGCGACAATATCGGAAGCTCGGGCGCGAGCGGGACCGGCACCGGCGGGTCCGGCTCAATGCTGGCGGAAGCGGGCAGCAGCCTCGCGGTATCCGGCGACGCCAATGTGCTCGCCTCCGGCTATGGTGGCGGTCTCGACACCGGAACGGCGGGTGGTAGCGCAAACGGCGGAAGCGCGTCGATCGGAGCCGACGGAGGGACCGTCTCCATCGGCGGCGATGCCCAGGTCTATACGACGAGCTTCGCCGATTCGAACTTCAACGCCAGCGCCGATGCCGATGGCGGCAGCGCGACGGGCGGCACCTCCATTTTGTTCGCGAATAATGGCGGCTCCCTCGCCGTGACGGGCGAAGCCCGGGTTCAGTCGGATGCCTTCGGCGGAAACGCGGGAGGTGCCGGCACCGGCGGCGGCGCCACGGGCGGTTCCGCGCGTCTGACGGCCGATGGTGGCTCGATCACCGTCTCGCGTGCCTCGCTCCAGGCCCTGTCGAGCGGCGGGGACGGCACTGTCGGCGGCACTGGTCTGGGCGGGACCGCGTCGGTTTCGGCCGTGAATGGCGGCAACGTTTCCGCCACGAATGATCTTTTCCTGATCGCGGAAGGCGGCGGCGGCGGTGGATCGCAGATCGGCGGCACGGGCACCGGCGGCCTCGCCGAGATTGCCGTCCGGAGCGGCTCGGCATCATCCCAAATAAATGCGGGAAGCGCGCGCGTGCTGGCCGAGGGCTTCGGCGGCTTCGGCACCAGCAGTCACACCGGCTCGCTGTCGACGGGAGGGCGCGGCGGCGATGGCACGGGTGGAACGGCGACCGTCCTGGCCGACGCCGGCAACAGCCTCGCCATCGGAGCTCTCGACGCTTTCGCAGACGGCGTGGGCCGTAACGGCGGCCCGGGCGCCGACAGCCAGACCGGGGTCGGTGGCACCGGCGGCAATGGAGGCAATGGCATCGGCGGCCTGACGCAGCTTGTCGTCGGCGGCACGGCCACCTTCTCGACGGTGTCGCTCTACGCTGGCGCGACGGGAGGCGCCGGCGGTCAGGGCGGAGCTGGGCCGGGCGGGCAGGGAGCCTTTGGCGACGGCGGCACGGGCACGGGCGGTGAGGCCCGTGTGCAGACGACCGGCGGTCAGATCACCGCCAACTATGTCTATGTGGACTCCGCCGCCCTCGGCGGCTCCGGCACGACCGGCGGCGATGGTACGGGAGGACGCGCGATCCTCGCCGCCGACAGTGGCTCGATCAACGTCCAGGGCGGAACCAATACTCAAATTTCCGTGACGATCGAGGCCGACGGCGACGGGGGCTTTGGGACCCAGATCGGCGGCGACGGGACCGGCGGACTGGCATCGGCTTCCGCCACCGCGGGGCAGCTGAATGTCAGCGGCAACCTCGTCATCGAAGCCGGCGGCTTCGGCGCCGGCTCCAGCGCGGTGGCGACCGGTGGCGCGGGACAGGGAGGAACGGCGCTCCTGTTCGCCAACGGGACGGGGGGTGTCACAGTCGGGGGCGCCACCACCGTAACCGCCAAGGGTAGCGGCGGTGCGGCCGGACCGGTGGGCGTCGGAGGCGATGGAACCGGCGGACGAGCGGAAGTCTTCACCAATCCCGGCACCGTCACTTTGGCCGGCGTTACGCTCGATACGAGCGGAACCGGCGGCAACGGTGGCTTCGGCGGCGCTGGCTTCGGCGGCGACGGCCCCGGCGACGAGACCGGCGGCGGCAGCTTCCTCGACTCCTTCGGTGGCGGGCAGATCACAGCTACTTCGGCGACGATCATCTCGAACGGCACGGGCGGGGACGGGTTGGCCGGCGGAGCAGGAGGCAACGGCTTCGGCGGCTTTGCCGCGGTCACAGCGTTCAACGCGGCCACGCCCAACCTGGTCGACATCGACACGGTGACGCTGACGGCGGTCGGCACGGGTGGTGACGGCGGTGCCGGCGTGAGCGGTGGCGCCGGCGGCGCCGGCGGCCTCGGTCAGGGCGGCAATCCGAGCGCCATCGCGCAGTCGCTCAACGGCACGCTCCGGATCGACACGCTAAGCGTCAATGCAACGGGCCAGGGCGGCGTCGGCGGAGCCGGCAACGGCAGCGGCGCGGGCGGGCGAGGCGGCGACGGGCTCGGCGGCTTCCCGGTCAACATCGGAACGGCCAGCGGCCTCGGAGACGGCACGCCGACAGGAGCGGCGGTCTTCAATGCCGTGAGCGTCGACGCCAGCGGCTTCGGCGGGGCCGGCGGCACCTCTTCCGGCACCGGCGGTGACGGGGGCGCCGGCGCCGGGGGCAGCGCGGGCATTCTGGCGCGGGGGGGCACCCTCTCTGCCTCGACGGTTCTGCTGACGGCCAACGGCACGGGCGGTGCCGGCGGCAACGGCTCGGCGCAAGGTGGGGTCGGTTCGGGCGGCGACGTCGGTGCGCTCCTCACCAACCGCTTTGAGACGACCGACCGGGCAACGGTGACGATCGGTACGCTGACCGGCAACACGGCCGGAATCGGTGGCCAGGGCGGCGTCGATGGGGAAAGCCAGTTCGGGAGAGCCTCTCTGGAAGTGGTCCAGAGCGATGCCACCTTTGCGGATGTGCACCTGACCGTGACCGGCGATACGCCGCGCCTGGATCTGGTCGGCGATACTTCGACTCCCACACCTGTCGCTCCGTCGCTGGTGAGCGTCGACGGCGGCACGCTCACCGTCACCGATAATACTACCCTCCAGTTGAGCACGGATGGCGATCTCACTCTCGAGGCGGTGAACGGCGGCAGGGTCCAGGCGGCCAGCCTCGTCACGGACTCCGGAGGGAGCACGCTCGTTCAGGTCGACAACGGCGTCATCGCCAGCAGCGGCAATGCCCTGATCCAAGCCGATGGAGATCTCGCGGTTCAGGCCGCCGGGTCCGGGAGGCTCGACGTGGCCGGCACGCTCCAGATGGCTTCCACCGGCAACTTCACCGTCTCCCACAGCAACCCGCCTGTCGGCGCCGACACGATTCGGGCGGGCTTCGTCGACTTCACCAGCGCTGGCAATTTCAACGCGGGCGCCGGAAGCCGGATCAATGGCCTGAATGGCGTCGACGTCACTTCCGTCGGCGACCTCAGCATCGGCCATGTCGGCACCGGCACGAGTACCGGCACCGTCTTCCTCGAAACCTCTGGCACGGCCGGTTTCACCGGGACGGTGAGCGGCGGAAACATCATCGTGCAATCCGCCGATATCAACATCGCTCAAGGGGCGAGGCTTGGCTCTGGTGTCGACACCTCGTCTGTTACGCTTGACGTGGCGGCCGGGGGACAGCCCGCCGTGATCGGCGGTGATGGCGCCGGATCCGGCTATGTGCTGGATGCCGCCGAAGCGCTCGCTTTCAACGCCGCCTTCGTCTCGATCAACGCGCCGAACGTGGGCACGGGCGGCGGTCCGGCCATCATCCTCCAAGACCTGGTGCTGAGAGGTTCGCAGGCGCCGTCCGGGAGCAGCTTCTTCCACATCGAGACGCCGGGCATAATCCAGGTGGCGGGAGCGGTTCGGTTCCAGGACGCGGGCGAATCCGACGTCCTCAGCCTGATCGGGGACGAGAGGATCGACGTGGCCTCAGGCGCGGGGCTCGGGGTGACCGGGCCCGACGGCGCGCTTACCGGAGCCTTGTCCCTCCTCTCTGCCGGGACCGTGAACGGCGCGCCCGGTTCTCTGCTCGCCGCCGGAGGGGTCATCGTCGAGGGTGTCAACGGCATCACCCTGGGCGACGTGGAAGGCGGTAACACCGCCGTCCTGATCACCGACGGCAACGCCACTTTCCTCGGCGAGATCTTCGCGCCCACCATCTCCGTCCTGTCGGCCGACATCGATATCCGGGATGGCGCGGCGCTCGGGGCTCCGGGCACGTCCTCGGTCTTCTTCACGGCGCTCGGCAACGGTAACCCGATCGTGATCGGCGGCGCCAGTGAAGGGCCGGGCTACACGCTGACCGACGCAGAAGCGTCGCGGATCGAGGGCGAGTCCGTCGGAATCTTCGGGCTGACCGGGACGAGCGAAAGCCTCGCCCAGATCATTGTCCGCGACCTCATGATCGATGGAGCGGGTGACGGGGGACTCGCGTCTGCAAGCCTCTTCAGCGATGGGAGCATTCGGATCGAAGGCAATGTTCGCTACGCCAATGCCGGGGCCGAGGATTCCCTCCTGATATTCGCTAACGAGCGGCTCGAAGTCATCACCCCGACGGGCAGCATCACGATGCGCGATTCGGCGGGCGGTCTTGCGGGCGAGCTTAGCCTGTTCGCGAACAATGTCGTCGTGGCGAGCACGTCGCTCGCGGGGCAACTCGCCGCCGATCCCGATTTCACGGGCCGCAATGCGGCGTTGCTGAACAACGACGGCCCGGTCAATCCCGCCGGTTACATCCAGGCAGGAGGCGTGGTGCTCCTCACGGGCGGAACGCTGTTCGTACAGAATACGGGAACCGCGAACGATTTCGCCGGCATCACGGTGGGGTCGGGCGGTCTGTTCGTGGGCAGCACCACGGCCGAAGCGCCAGCGACCGTGATCGCCTTCGGCCGCCGCGAGAATGCCGATGGCAGCTTTGTCACCGGGAATGCCTTCTTCAACGAGGTCGAGTTCTTCGGCGGCGCCACCGGCTTCAGCGAACAATCGGAGTTCAACACGGTGAACATCCTGGAGGGCGCGCCACCCCCCCCGCCGCCGCCGCCGCCGCCACCGCCGCCACCACCACCACCACCCCCGCCGCCGCCACCACCACCACCCCCGCCGCCGGGCGAGGAGGTGCCGCCGCCGGTATCGGGATCGGAGGTCGTGCTGGGGCCGATCGAAGGACCGGGCGGATCGTCGGGCGGCGGTTCGGAGGCGAGCGGCGGTGGTGACGGCGATGACGGGCCGGGAGGCTTCGGCGCCGGGTTCGTCGGCTTGGTCAATACCAGTTCCCTCTCAAGCGACGCGCTGATCGAGGAGCCGGTAGCCAGCGGCGGCGACAGCACGATGTGGACCGAGGACGACGAGGAAGACGAAGAAGACGAAGGCGGGGACGAACAATGAGCCAGTGGACGAGACCCATTGTCGCGGCGGCGCTTGCCGCCATGACCTTCGCCTCCGCGTCGGCGGCGGGGGCGCAGTCGATCAGCCTCAGGGATTCGTTCCGCATCGGCTCCGGCGGCGGCGTGCTTTGCTCGGCCCAGACGAGCAGCTCGGACAAGGCGCTCAAGGACATGTTCGACCGCGCCTATTCGGTCGTCTGCCGCGACGCTGCGGCGCCGGTCGGCCGTCTCTACGCCTTAAAGACCAGAGGCGAGGATCCCGCGGCGCGTTTGGCGGCGCTTAGGGCCGATACCGCCGAATGCGGACCGACGGGTGGAGAAGCGATCGACGGCCTCGGCTCGGTCCAGGCAGCAACCTGCCGGATGAAGGAGCTCGACGTCGGCTACCGCGTCTATCAATGGCGCGAAGGCGACACCCTCTATGTCGCCGAAGGCCTTGCCGGCTATGATTCGGCGCTCCGTCTCGGCCTCCGCACCGTCGTCGCCGATGAGCCCGTCGATGGGGAGGTATCGATCGCCACGACCGAAGCCGGCGATCCCGCCGCCTTCGCGCGCGTCCAGGCCGGCACGCTGGATCCGGAGCGGGCGCTGGCAGAAGCCTATCGCCGCAACAACAGCGGCAGCTACGCCGAGGCGGCCGAATTCTTCGGCGCCCTCCTTGCCAATGGGGACGGTGCCAATCGTGGCGAAGCGCTGGTGAACCAGGCGCTGCAGCAGTCGAACCTAGGCAATTTCGCCGAGGCCGACCGGCTGTTCGCCGAGGCCGTCGCCGCAGTCGCCGGCGACCCGGTCGTCACTCGCATGCTCCGCAATTACCGCGCCATGCATCTGCTCAACCGGCAGCGCCCAAAGGCGGCGCTGGCTGAGCTCGAGCGCCCGCTGCCGGACAGGACCGCCACGGCCGGCGCCGACGTCGAGAAGCTCGTCATCGACGCCGACACGGCCGCGATCCTCAACGCCGAGACGGCGATGGGGCGCCAACTGAGCGCCGCCGGCTCCGGACTTCTGCCGGAGGAGAAGGTCCAGATATTGGAAAGCCAGGGCCAGCAGCTGCGCGGAGCCATATTGCGCATGCAGGGCCAGCCCGATGCGGCCGCCGCGGCCTATAATGCGGCTCTCGGCCGCTTGGCTTCGATCCGCGGCGGGCGCGTTGCCTCAGCCGTCTGGATGCGGGGACAGCTGCTCGGCGGCCTCGCCGACATCGCCGAGGAGCAAGGCGATCGCGCCGGGGCGGAGCAGCGGCACAAGGAGGCGGTGGCGCTGGTGGGCGCTTATTATCCCGGCTCGGCGGCGCTGCTCAACACGCAGGCGCGGCTGGCCGCCTTCTATTCGCGCACCGGCCAGACCGAGCCCGCGCTGGCACTTTATCGCCAAATCGTCGATGCCAACGCCGAAAGCGGCAACAGCTCGGCGACCCTGCGCCGGACGCTCGCACCCTATTTCGCGCTGCTCGCCGACCAGTCGGCGCGTCCGGAAGCCGTCGCCGACATGTTCAAGGCGAGCCAGGTCCTGGTCCGCCCGGGCGTGGCCCAGACCCAGGCGGTGCTGGCCCGTGAGCTCAGCGGCGGCAGCGACGAGGCTTCGCGGCTGTTCCGCCAATCGGTGACGCTGACCCGCGACATCGAGCGCGCGCGGGTGGATATTTCCCGCCTGTCGGCGCTCCCCGAACCGACCGCGTCCGAAGCGGCGCGGCTGGCGGAACTGCGCACTCAGCTCGCGCAGATGGAGAAGGACCAGATCGCAACCCAGGCCAAACTCGCCGAATTTCCGCGTTACCGCGTGGTGTCGGCGGGAGCGATGACCCTCCCCGACCTGCAGCAGGTGCTTCGCGATGGCGAAGCCTATTTCAAGATGATCATGGTCGAGGATGACGGCTACGCCCTCTTCATCACTCCGACCGTGGCGCGGGCCTTCCGCCTCGGCGTCGCGCCGGATGAGCTGGAACGGCAGGTCGATGCCCTTCGCGAGACCATTTCCACCGTGGAGAATGGACAGCTGGTCACCTACCCGTTCGACGTGGAGCTCGCTCACAAGCTCTATGGCGAGCTGTTCCAGCCGGTGAGCGCGGAGCTGGCGAGCGTCAGGCACCTGATCTTCGAGCCCGACGGGGCGATGCTGCGCCTGCCGGCCAACCTGCTGGTGACGGAGCGCGCTGGGGTCGATGCCTATCTCGCCAAGGCGGCGCGGCCGGACAATGACGGCTTCGACTTCACCGACGTCCAATGGCTGGGCCGCGACCGCGACGTCAGCACCGCCGTCTCCGCCCGCTCCTTCCGCGACGTGCGCCAGGCGGCGCGTTCGGATGCCAAGCACGACTATATCGGCTTCGGCGAGAACGCCCCTCCCGCTGGCGTGATGCGCACCGAGAGCCTGTTCCGCGGCCTGATGAGCGAAGGCGCCGACTGCTCCTGGTCGATCGCCGAATGGGGCCGCCCGATCTCGTCCGAGGAGCTCGTCACCGCCAGCCGAATACTGGGCGGCGAGGACACGGCGATCGTGACTGGCGAGGCCTTCACCGACAGCTCGATCAAGAAACGGGACGATCTGTCGCAATATCGGATCATGCATTTCGCGACGCATGGTCTGGTGACGGCGCCGCGTCCCGAATGCCCGGCGAGGCCCGCGCTGATGACCAGCTTCGGCCAAGACGGCTCGGACGGTCTCCTCACCTTCCGCGAGATCTTCGACCTCCGCATCGACGCCGACCTCGTCATCCTCTCGGCCTGCGACACCGCCGGCAAGGCGACCGTGGCGACGACTCGGGAAGCGGGCGTCACCACCGGCGGCGACTATGCGCTGGACGGCCTGGTGCGCGCCTTCGTCGGAGCCGGCGGCCGCTCGGTCGTCGCCAGCCACTGGCCGGTGCCGGACGACTATGACGCGACCAAGCGGCTGATCTCCGGCCTGTTCACCGCGGCGCCCGGCACTTCGACCGCGACCGCGCTGAGATCCGCGCAGACGGAGCTGATGAGCAATCCGCTGACCTCCCATCCCTATTATTGGTCGGGCTTCGCGATCATCGGTGACGGCGCCGCGCCGGTCATTCCGTCGGCCGAAGGCACGACGGCGATGGCAGGCCAGGAGGTTGCATCGCGGTAAGCGCTTAACCGCGCGGCACTTTCTTCGGGGAGAAGCGTTTCACCTTCAAATCGGGGGCGGAACGTCTTGGACAAAGCAGGGCTGATCATCGCAATGGCAGCGAGCGGAGCGCTGATCGCTCCGTCCGTGGCTTCGGCTCAGGCGCAGGAACAACCGGAAGCCGAGACGACGGGACCGATCGTCTCCGACGAAGAGTTCGAGGCGCAGCTACCGTCGCTCGATCCCGCCCTGGCCCAACCCCTGGAACCGCTCGAGGAGTTCGAGGGACCACCCCCGCCACCGTCGCCACCCGACGCCGATGGGGTTACGCCCGTGCCGGATGCTGGCCTTCCCGATCCCGCGCTGACGGAGCCGCTGCCGCCCCTCTCCACCTTCGACGTCAGAGTTCCCGAGACGACGGTCACGGAAGCCGATGAACAGCCGGCGCCGGTGCGCTACAGCCTCGTCGTCGAAGGGTTGAGCGACGTCGGCCTCGAAGGCGAATTCCGTGACTTGTCGGCCCTTGAGGAGGCGGACGGCGAAGCGGCGAACGGGGCGATGATCGCGGCCCGGGCGCGGGAGGACGAGGCGCTCGCCATCCGCCTGCTGCGCTCCGAAGGCTATTATGACGGCACTGCGATCGCGACGATCGAGCAGGTGCCGGAGCAGCCCGGACAGGTGAGGGTGGTGCTCACCGCCGCGCCGGGCCAGCGCTACGATTTCGGCTCGATCATCGTCACCGGTCCCGCCACCGTGCCGCCGGGCCTGCCGCGATCGGAGCTTCCGCTGAAGGTCGGCGATCCGATCGTCGCCGCCGTCGTGGAAGGCGCGGAAGCGACCTTGCTGCTGCGGCTGCCTGAGCAAGGCTATCCCTTCGTCGACATCGGGCCGCGCGACATCCTTCTCGACCCGGCGACGGGGCTTGGCGACTATACCCTGCCGGTCGATCCGGGTCCGCGCGCCCGCTTCGGCGGCTATCGCACCGAAGGCGATCTCGCCTTCGATGCCGAGCATGTCGGCGTCATTGCCCGCTTCGAGCGCGGCGAACTCTACGACAGCCGCATGGTCGACGATCTGCGCGAAGCCATGGTTGCCACCAACCTGTTCAGCAGCGTCTCCGCTGAGCCGGTGCGCACCGGCGAGACCGCGCCCGACGGCACCGAATATGTCGACATATTGGTCCGGCAGGATGCGGGGCCGCCGCGCGCGCTGACCGCCACGGCCGGCTTCAGCACCGGCCAGGGCTTTCGGCTCGAGGGGGCGTGGGAACATCGCAATCTCTTCCCGCCCGAAGGCGCGCTCCGGGTCGCCGGCGTGGCCGGCACCCAGGAACAGTCGCTCGGCGTTACCTTGCGCCGCTCCAACGCGGGGAAGCGCGACCGCACGGTGCTGCTTAGCGCCGAGGTCGGCCGCCGCGACTATCCGGCTTTCGAAGGATACACCGCCCTCATCTCCGGCCGCATCGCGCGGGAGTCGACGCCGATCTGGCAGAAGCGCTGGACCTGGGCCTATGGCGCCGAGCTGATCGCGACCAACGAGACCCGCTTTCGTCGCCCCCGCGTCGATCAGCCGAGCGATACCTATTTCATCGGCGGCCTGGTGGGGCAGCTCGGCTACGACGCCAGCAATGATCTCCTGAACCCCACCAGCGGCTTCCGCATACTCGGGCGAATAAATCCCGAAGTCTCGCTCCAGAACGGCACCAATCCCTATATCCGCAACCTCATCGAGGGCAGTGCCTATTATCCGGTGAGCGACGATCTGGTGATCGCCGGCCGCGCCCGGTTCGGTTCCATTTTCGGTATCGACCGCGCGAATCTGGCGCCCTCGCGCCGCTTCTATGCGGGCGGCGGCGGCTCGGTGCGCGGGTTCGGCTTCCAGGAGCTCGGCCCCCGCTCCGTCGTGCCGAACCCCGATTTCGACCCGGAAAATCCCGACAAGGCGCCACCCACGCTTTTCTTTCCGATCGGCGGCCGCAGCCTCACCGAGTTCGCGCTCGAGGGCCGCTACCGCTTCGGCAATTACGGCGCGGTCGCATTCGTGGACGCGGGCCAGGTCTATGAAAGCCAATATCCGAAATTGTCGGACCTCCGCTTCGGCGTCGGAATAGGCGCGCGCGTCTATACCAATTTCGGTCCGCTCCGCGTTGACGTCGCGACGCCGATCGACCGCCGGCGCGGTGAATCGCGCATCTCCGTCTACATCTCGATCGGGCAGGCCTTCTGATGGCGGAAGAGGCGGACATGGCCGCCGAAGAGGCCTCGCCCCGCCGTCTTCCTTGGCGCACGGCCGCCAAATGGGTCGGGATCGTCCTCGCCGGCCTGCTGCTGCTGATCGCGCTGGCCCTGGTCGGCATCAACACCGATCCGGGCCGCCGCATGCTCGTCGACCAGATCAACAAGCTCGAGACCGCCTCCGGTCTCGATATAGACATCGGCCGGATCGAAGGCTCCATCTATGGCGAGCTCACCATCCACGATCTCACCTTGCGGGATCCCCGCGGGACCTTCTTTATCGCGCCGATCGTGGAGCTGGACTGGAGCCCCTTCGCGTATCTCCGCAATCATATCGACATACAGTCGCTGACGGTCCCTGAGGCCCGACTCATGCGCCTGCCGGAGCTTCGGCCCGGCGATCCCAACGCGCCGCTCCTTCCCGACATCGACATAGACATTGATCGTCTCAAGGTCGGAAGGCTGCTGATCGATCCCGCCGTCACGGGACAGCGCCACCTCGTCACCCTCGCCGGCAATGCGCACATCGCGGATGGACGCGCCCAGATCACGGCCAATGCCGAGACGCTGCGCGCGCCGGGAATGGCCGGCGGCGACCGGTTGGTCCTCCGCCTTGATGCCGTTCCCGAAGCCAACCGCTTCGACATCGAAGCGCGGCTTCAGGCGCGGGCCGGCGGCTTCGTTGCGGGACTCACCGGCTTCGACCGGCCGCTCGCCGTCATGATCGACGGACGCGGCGATTGGGAGAATTGGAGCGGACGCGCGCGCGCCACGCTCGGCGGCGAGGCTCTGGCCAACCTCGCCATTATCGGCCGGAACGGCACTTTCCAGATCGACGGGCCGACCCGGCCGGGCCTGGTTCTGGCCGAAGGCCCGCTCCATCGTCTCGTCTCGCCGCTGGTCCAGGTGAACCTTGTAACCAGCTTGTCGGAGCGACGAGCCGACACGCGCCTCCGCCTCCGCTCCTCGGCGCTCGCCGTGGCCGCGGAAGGGCTGGTGGATCTCGGCGAAAGTCGGCTCCAGGGGCTGCGCGTCGCTGCCCGGCTGCTCCGGCCCGGCGCGATCGCTCCCAATCTGAGCGGCCGCGATGTCCAGCTGGCGATGGTGCTGAACGGGCCCTTTGCCACGCCCGTCGTGGCCTATGATCTTCGCGCCGCCGCGCTGGGTTTCGACGAGACGGTGGTGCAGGGACTCCGCGCCAGGGGCCGGGCGCGCGTCGACACCGACCGCATCACGATACCCGTCTCTGCCACCGTCCAGCGGATCACGGGCCTCAATGAGGCGGTGGGCGGCTTGCTCACCAATGTGCGGCTGGAGGGCACGCTCAACATCGCCGGCACCCGCATCCTTTCCGATGATCTTCGCATCGGCTCCGACCGGATCAACGCCACCGCCATCATCGTCGCCGATCTGGCGAAGGGCGAATATCGCGCCGGCCTCCAGGGGCGGGTGAACAATTATCTGATCGAGGGCATCGGGCTTCTCGACATCGACAGCGACCTCGACGTGGTGAGCCGGGGCGAAGGCTTCGGCATCACCGGCCGCGTCGCCATCCGCACCCGCCGCATCGACAATGCCTCGGCCCGCGATTTCCTCGGCGGCCAGGCGATCGTCACCGCCGCCATCGACATGGACGAGCAAGGCACGGTGCGCATCAACGACATCCGCCTGAATTCGCCCAACCTTCGAATAACGTCCGGCCGCGGCGTCTACCGGCCCAGCGGCGCCATCGACTTCAGCCTGGCCGGGGTCTCGACGGCCTATGGGCCGCTCGCCGTCGAGATCAGCGGCACGATCGACCAGCCCAATATCCGACTCCGCGCCAGGAGCCCGGGCTTCGGCATCGGCCTTGCCAATGTCGAGGCGGATGTGCGCTCGACGCCGCAGGGCTATCGCATCACCGCCCGCGGCGATTCCGATTACGGGCCGTTCACCGCCGACATCACCATCCTCTCCCGCGCGGGTCCGCTCACCGTCGAGGTTCATCGCCTCACCATCGCCGGGATCACGCTGACGGGCCGGGTCGTGCAGACCAGCGCCGGGCCTTTCGCCGGAACGCTTGCCCTGAGCGGCTCGGGCCTTGACGGCACCGTCCGCCTCGCCGCCGCCGGCCAATATCAGCGCGCCGACATTTCCGCTCGTGCCAACGGCGCCCAAATCCCCGGCGAGACGCCGATCCTCGTCCAGCGCGGAATCATCGAGGCGACGGCGATCCTCTACCCGAACGCGCCCTCGATCGTCGGCGATGTTCAGCTGGCCGGCGTCCGCCGAGGCGAAATGGCGATCGAGACGGCGCGGGCCAGGATCAACTATCGCGACGGACGCGGCCAGGCGCAGCTCGTTGCAAATGGCAGCACGGGCGTGCCGTGGCGGGTCGGCGCCAATGTCGCGCTGGCGCCCGACCATGTCCGCGCCGCCGCCAAAGGTACGATCAACCGGGTCGACTTCCGCTTCGCCCAGCCGGCCGATGTGAGGAAGGTCGGCAACGACTGGGTGCTGGCGCCGACCACCATCGTCTTCCCGCAGGGCGGCATCCGCCTCGCCGGCCGCTTCGGCGACGGGCTGGTCATCCAGTCGCGGATGAACGATCTCGACCTGTCGCTGGTCAACGCCTTCGTGCCCGATCTCGGCCTCGGCGGCCGGATGACCGGCAGCCTCGACTTCTCGCAGCCCTCCGGCGCCTCCTTCCCGAGGGCCGATGCTCGCCTTCGGATCGACGACTTTACCCGCACCGGCGTCGCGACCCTGTCCGAGGCGGTGGACATCGCTTTCGCCGGCCAGCTCCGGCCGGAGGGGGGCTCGGCCGGTGCGGTGTTCCGCCGGAACGGCGGCATTATCGGCCGCGCCCAGGCACGGCTCCAGCCGCTCGCGCCCGGAGCCGGAAGCTGGATGACGCGGCTGCTCGCCTCGCCGCTGTCAGGCGGCGTTCGCTACAACGGCCCCGCCGACGTGCTCTGGTCCCTGACCGGCATCGCCGACCAGCAGCTTTCCGGCCCGATCGGAATCGCCGCCGATTTCAGCGGCCGGGTCCAGGACCCGCAGTTCAACGGCGTCGTCCACGCGAACAACCTGACCCTGGTCGACGAAACATACGGCACGCGCATCACCAATATGGCGCTGCACGGCCGCTTCACCGGCTCCCGCTTCGAGATCAGCGAGCTCAGCGGCCGCGCCGGCAGCGGTACCGTCACCGGCCGGGGCAGCGTCGATCTTTCGTCCGCCGCCGGCTTCCCGATCGACGTGCGCCTGGTCTTCAATCGCGCGCAGCTCGCGCGGAGCGATGCCATCGGCGCCACCGTCACGGGCGACGTCGCGATCACCAACGGCCCGGGCCGGCCCGCCCTCATCAGCGGCGACCTGCAGCTGCCCGAAGTGCGCTACCAGATCATCCGCCAGGGTGCCGCCCAGATCGCGGAGCTGGAGGGCGTGCATAAGCGGGGCGAGCCGCTGCCCCGGCCCGACGAGGTCAACCAGCGGCCCACCGTGCCCAGCATCTGGAATCTCGATCTTCGAGTTCGTGCCAATAACGAGGTGTTCGTTTCCGGCATGGGCCTGGAGTCGGAATGGTCGACCGACCTCCGCATCGGCGGCACCTCGTCGCATCCGATCGTCACCGGCACGGCTGAGGTGATACGCGGCACCTACAGCTTCGCCGGCACGCGGTTCGAGCTCACCAACGGCGATATCACCTTCACCGGCAGCGACCCGATCGATCCACGGGTCGCCATCACGGCCAGCGGCGACGTCGAGGACATCACCGTCACCATCAACGTCAGCGGCCGCTCCAGCGACCCGCAGATCGTGTTCAGCTCCTCGCCCGCTCTGCCGCAGGATGAGATCATGGCGCGGCTGCTGTTCGGCGGCTCGGTGACGGAACTGTCGGCGCTCGAGGCCGTCCAGCTCGCCGCCTCCCTCAATTCGCTGCGCGGCGGCGGGGGCGGGCTCAACCCGCTCGGCCAGCTCCGCTCCGCGACCGGTCTCAGCCGCCTCCGCATTCTCGGCGCCGACGAGGCGACCGGTCGGGGCACCGCCCTCTCGGCGGGCTTCTATCTCGGCGACGACATTTACCTGGAGGTCATCACGGACGCCCGCGGCTTCACCGCCACCCAGCTCGAAATCGCCCTGTCGAGAAGCCTCAGCCTCCTTTCGCAGGCGGGCTCCTTCGCCGGCACCAGCGCCAGCATCCGCTACCGGAAGGAATATTGACGCTGTCTAAGTAGAAACCGCAATCTAGCATCCGTCCCTCGATTGCGCTTTAGTGCGCCGCTCATTTCCGGGGGACTCCTATGCGCCTTGTCTTCGCCGCCCTTCTCTCCGCCGCCCTCGCCACTACGGCGCTCGCCCAAACGCCCCCAACGGGAGGCGACGTCTTCATCCACGCCGGCACCCTGCTCGACCGGCCGGGACAGGAGCCGCGGCAAAACGCCACGATCCTCGTTCGCGATGGCCGCATCGTCTCCGTACAGGACGGTTTCATCCAACCCTCGGCCGGCGCCAGGCTGATCGACTTGTCCGACAGCTTCGTTCTGCCGGGGCTGATCGACAGCCACGTTCACCTCTCCTCCGACCGCGCCGGTCAGGAGGGGCTGGTCGCGAGCTTCACCGAGAGCGAGCAGATGGCGGCCTACGAGACGCTGTGGAACGCGCAGAAGACGCTCCAGGCGGGCTTCACCACCGTCCGCAATCTCGGCGACGAGGGCGCGACCCTGGCGCTTCGCGACGCCATCGCCCGCGGCTGGGCGACCGGGCCGCGCATCGTCGATGCGGCCTCCTCCATCTCGACGACGTCGGGCCACATGGATTCCCGCCTCGGCATCCGCGAGGAGCTTCACGATGCCATCCCCCACGAGAATCTCTGCGACGGCGCCGACGATTGCCGCAAGGCGGTGCGCCGGCAGATCGGGCGCGGCGCGGACGTCATCAAGATCGCCACCACCGGCGGCGTCAACAGCCGCATCGGCGCCGGGCTCGGCGCGCAGATGTTCGACGACGAGGTGAAGGCGATCGTCGACACCGCCCATCTCTACGGCAAGAAGGTCGCCGTCCACGCGCATGGCGCCGACGGCATCGTCCTGGCGCTGGAGGCTGGCGTCGATTCGATCGAGCATGGCACGCTCCTCGACGACGAAGGGATCGCGCTTTTCAAGAAGACGGGCGCCTATTACGTCCCGACCCTGTCGACGGTGAACGGCTATCTGGAGCGCATCGCCGCCAACCCCGACGCCTATCCGCCCGAAGTCAGGAAGAAGATCGACTGGCGCATCGGCATCACCGGCAAGTCGCTCCAAAAGGCCGTGCCGGCGGGCGTGAAGATCGCCTTCGGCACGGACGCCGGCGTCTCCAAGCATGGCCGCAACGCGGACGAGTTCGAGCTGATGGTGAAGCACGGCATGACCCCCACCGCCGCCATCAAGGCCGCGACGGTCAACGCCGCCGACCTCCTCGGCCTCGCCAATGAAATCGGCACGTTGGAGGCCGGCAAGGCGGCGGACATCATCGCCGTCTCCGGCAATCCGCTCCAGGACGTGACGGAGCTGAAGGACGTCGATTTCGTGATGAAGGGCGGCAAGGTCCACAAGGACGAGAATTGATCCTTGCACCGTTAATGCGAGCGGAGCGAAGCACTCCGGTGCTATGGATGGATGCAGGATTGCTTCGCCGCCCCGCTCCTCGCAATGACGGTGCCTCATGACTCGCGATTGGGAATTCTGGATCGATCGGGGCGGCACCTTCACCGATGTCGTCGCCCGGCGGCCGGACGGCGCGCTCGTCACCTTGAAGCTGCTCTCCGACAATCCTGAGCAATATGAGGACGCCGCCGTCGCCGGTATCCGGGCGCTGCTGGGGGAGCATGGCCCAGGCTTTTCTGGCGCGTCCATCCGCGCCGTGAAGATGGGCACCACGGTCGCCACCAACGCGCTGCTGGAGCGCAAGGGCGAGCCGGTAGTGCTGGCGATCACCCGAGGCTTTGGCGACGCGTTGAGGATCGGATACCAATCGCGCCCTCATATCTTCGCCCGCAACATCGTCCTGCCCGAGCCGCTCTATAGCCATGTGGTGGAGGCGGACGAGCGGGTGACCGCCGCCGGCGAGGTCCTCCGGCCGCTCGACGAGGCGAGGGCGCAGGCGGATTTGCAGGCGGCATTCGCGCAGGGATATCGCGCCATCGCCATTGTCCTCATGCACGGCTGGCGCTGGACGGCGCATGAGGCAGCGCTCGCCGAAATGGCGCGCGAAATCGGCTTCACGCAGATTTCTGCCAGCCATCGTGTGGGACCGCTGATCAAGCTCGTCGGACGCGGCGACACGAGCGTGGTCGATGCCTATCTCTCGCCCGTGCTTCGCCGCTATGTCGACCGGGTCGTGACGGCTTTGGCAGGCACAGAGTCGAACGATGATGGCGGACGGCTCTTCTTCATGCAGTCGAGCGGTGGCCTCACCGACGCCGCCGCCTTCCAGGGCAAGGACGCGATTCTCTCCGGTCCCGCCGGCGGGATCGTCGGCATGGCGCGGACAGCGGCCGAGGCAGGATTCCACCGTATCATCGGCTTCGACATGGGCGGCACCTCGACCGACGTCTCCCACTTCGCCGGCGCTTATGAGCGCAGCACGGAGAAGATGGTCGCGGGAGTCCGCGTCCGCGCGCCGATGCTGGAGATCCATACGGTCGCGGCCGGCGGTGGGTCGATCTGCAGCTTTGATGGCGCTCGTCTTCGGGTCGGACCGGATTCGGCCGGGGCCGTGCCGGGTCCGGCCTGTTATCGACGCGGCGGTCCGCTCACCATCACCGACTGCAACGTCATGCTGGGCAAGATCCGCCCCGAACATTTCCCCGCCACCTTCGGGCCGAACGCCGATCAGCCGATCGACGGGGACGTTGTGGAGCGAAAATTCGAGGCTCTCGCGAAGGAGGTCAAGGCTGCCACCGGCAATCGCCTTTCGCCGCAGGAGATCGCTCAAGGTTTCGTCCGCATCGCGGTCGACAACATGGCCAATGCCATCAAGCAGATCTCCATCGCCCGCGGCCACGATGTCACGCGCTACACGCTGGCCTGTTTCGGTGGCGCCGGCGGCCAGCACGCCTGCCTGGTGGCCGATGCGCTCGGCATGGGCCGGGTCATGATCCACCCGCTGGCAGGGGTCCTTTCAGCCTATGGCATGGGCCTCGCCGACATGACCGAGCTGAGGCAGCGCACCTTCGGGCGGAGGCTGGAAGAGGCGGAGACGCTGGGGCCGCTTCTGGACGAATTGGCTGAGGACGGAAGAGCCGCGCTCCTCGCTCAAGGCGTCGATGAGGGCGCCATCGAGGTGCAGCGCCGCGCCGCCCTACGCTACGACGGCAGCGACAGCACGCTGGAGGTCGAGGTCTCCGAGCCGCAGCGCATGCGCTCCGAATTCGAAGCCCTCCACCGCGCCCGCTTCGGCTTCGTCGCCGAGGAGACTCCGGTGGTCATCGAAACCGCCATTGTGGAGGCGATCGGCCGGGCCGCTTCCGAGAAGCCGTTCGTGCCGAGCGAAGTCGAGGCGCGCCCGCACCAACGCCCCTCGACTTCGCTCGGGACGAATGGAGTCATCGAGCGGGACGGATTGGAGTGCGGCACTCTCATCCCCGGTCCCGCCATCATCGTCGATCCGTCCTCCACGACCGTGCTCGAGCCCGGTTGGCAGGCCGAGGTGGACGGGTTCGGCAATCTCATCCTCACCCGCGCCGAAGCGCGTGAGGAAGCATTCGCCATTGGAACACAGGTCGACCCGGTGATGCTGGAGATCTTCAACAATCTTTTCATGGCGATCGCCGAGGAAATGGGCGTCGCCCTCCAGAACACGGCATCTTCCGTCAATATCAAGGAGCGGCTCGATTTCTCCTGCGCCGTCTTCGACAGGGGGGGCAGCCTTATCGCCAACGCACCGCATATACCGGTGCACCTTGGCTCGATGGGCGACAGCATCCGCACCATCATCGAGGCGCGCGGGAACGCGCTCGACGGACGCGGCATGAAGCCGGGCGACGTTTACGCGCTGAACGCGCCCTACCGCGGCGGCACGCATCTGCCAGACATCACGGTCATCATGCCGGTCTTCGTCGATGGGGACGATGATCCGGCCTGGTATGTCGCGGCGCGCGGCCATCATGCCGACATCGGCGGCATCGCCCCGGGCTCGATGCCGCCGGACAGCCGCACCGTGCATGAGGAAGGTGTCCTGATCGACAATCAGCTGCTGGTCGACGCCGGCCACTTCCGCGAGGCGGAGATGCGGGCGCTGCTGGCCTCCGGCGAATGGCCGGCGCGCAAGCCCGATCGCAACATCTCGGACCTCAAGGCCCAGATCGCCGCCTGCGCGCGGGGCGCGGCCGAGCTTCGCCGCGTCGCCGCCGAATATGGGCGCGAGGTGATCGATGCCTATATGGGCCATGTCATG
Source organism: Sphingosinicella humi (assembly GCF_003129465.1). Classification (NCBI taxonomy): domain Bacteria; kingdom Pseudomonadati; phylum Pseudomonadota; class Alphaproteobacteria; order Sphingomonadales; family Sphingomicrobiaceae; genus Allosphingosinicella; species Allosphingosinicella humi. Next base: position 1,082,474 of record NZ_QFFF01000001.1, on the reverse strand, counting down.
GCCAACGCCGAAGAGGCGGTGCGTCGCCTGATCGATGGCCTGAAGGACGGCCATTTCGCCTATGAGATGGACAATGGCGCGGTGGTCCAGGCCACTATCTCGGTCGATCGCGCTAGCCGCTCCGCCGTCATCGACTTCTCAGGCACCAGCGACCAGCAGCCCAATAATTTCAACGCACCCTATTCGATCTGCCGCGCGGCGACGCTCTACGTCTTCCGCACCCTGGTCGACGACGTCATCCCGATGAACGACGGCTGCCTTCGGCCGATCACGCTCAAGGTGCCGGAAGGCTCCATGCTCAATCCGCATTATCCTGCCGCCGTGGTGGCGGGGAACGTCGAGACGAGCCAGGTGATCACCGACACGCTCTTCGCCGCCTGCGGCGCGCTGGCGCCAAGCCAGGGCACGATGAACAACTTCACTTTCGGCAACGATCGCCATCAATATTATGAAACCATCGCTGGCGGCGCCGGGGCCGGGCCGGACTTCGATGGGGCGAGCGCGGTCCAGACCCACATGACCAACAGCCGCCTCACCGATCCGGAGATATTGGAGACCCGCTATCCCGTCCTGCTGGAGCGTTTCGCCATCCGACGCGGCTCGGGCGGGGAAGGTCGGCATCGCGGCGGCAATGGGGTCGAGCGCCACCTCCGCTTCCTGGAGTCGATGCGGGCCAATATCCTGTCCAACCGCCGCCGGGTGCCGCCGGCGGGGCTGGCGGGCGGCGGTCCGGCGAAAGCGGGCATCAACCGGGTGGTACGGAGCGACGGCGCCGTGGAGGAACTCACCGCCACGGCTTCAGCGGAAATGGAAGCCGGCGACATGTTTGTGATCGAAACGCCGGGCGGCGGGGGCTTCGGCCCGACATGAGCGATCTCCTCGTCCTCTCCGGTATCCTGATCGTCGTCATCGGTTTCCTGCTGCGGCTCAATCCGCTGCTGGTCGTGACGATTGCGGCGCTGGCCACGGGCTTCGCCGCCGGCCTCGATCCGGTGGCCGTGATTTCCGCCTTTGGGAGAGCGTTCAACGAGAACCGCTATGTCAGCATCGTCTGGATCCTGCTTCCCGTCATCGGCCTTCTCGAACGCTACGGGCTGCAGAACCGGGCGCGCGCCCTTATCGGACAGCTCAAGAGCGCGACGACGGGCCGATTGCTCCTTGTCTACCTCCTCTTCCGCCAGGTGACCGCGGCGCTGGGCCTGACCTCCGTCGCCGGCCATCCCCAGACCGTTCGCCCCATCGTCGCGCCCATGGCCGAGGCCGCAGCCGAACAGCAGCATGGCGAACTGGACGAGCCCACTCGCGAGAAGGTGAAGGCCTATTCCGCCGCCACCGACAATGTCGGCCTGTTCTTCGGCGAGGATATCTTCATCGCGATCGGCTCGATCCTGCTGATGAAGGGCTTCCTCGAACAATATGGCATCATCCTGGAGCCGCTCGACCTCTCCGTCTGGGCCATCCCCACCGCCATCGCCGCCTTCCTGATCCACGGGACCCGGCTGATGCTGCTGGATCGACGCCTCGCCAAGAATCCCAGCATCGTTCGTGCCGAGCGCAGTCGAGGCGCGCCTGCGCAAACGCCCCTCGACGCAGTTTATCCTGAGCGGCTGCCGCAGGCAGGCAGCCGAAGGGCTCGGGACGAGCGGGGGGAGGAGACGCGATGATCGGTCTTCCCTGGCTCTACGCCCTTGCCGGCGCCATGTTCGCCGCCTTTTCGCTGCTGAGCGTGCTCGATCGGAGCAACAGCAAGCGCTTCGGCAATGCCGCCTTCTGGGGTCTGCTGGCGGTGAGCTTCTTTGCCGGCGACCAACTCGGCGATTTCGGCAATGGCATCCTGGTCCTGTGTCTGGTGGGGCTTGCCGGCTTCCACGCCTTGGGGCGGGGCAATCCGCCGACGTCGAGCGAAGCCGAGCGCGCCGACTATTCGATGAGGTTCGGCAACAAGCTGTTCCTGCCCGCGCTCGTCATCCCGGCCACCGCTCTCCTCGGCACTTTCTTTCTCAAGGACAGCGGGCTCATCGATCCGGGACAGGTGACGCTCATCTCGCTCGGTCTCGGCGTCTTGATCGCGCTTGCCGTCTGTTTCGCCTGGCTGAGGCCGCCGGCGCTGGCGCCGCTTCAGGAAGGTCGGCGGCTGATGGATTCGGTGGGCTGGGCGGCGGTCCTCCCGCAGATGCTGGCCGCGCTCGGCGCGGTGTTCGCGATGGCAGGGGTAGGCGAGGTCGTCGGCGGCATCGCCGGAGAGGTCATTCCCGAAGGCAATCTCTTCGCGGCCGTCGCCACTTTCGCGGTCGGCATGGCGCTCTTCACCATGATCATGGGCAACGCCTTCGCCGCCTTCCCGGTGATGACGGCCGCCATCGGCCTGCCCATCCTCATCCAGCAATATGGTGGCGAGCCGGCGATCGTCTGCGCGATCGGCATGTTGGCGGGCTTCTGCGGCACGCTGATGACCCCTATGGCCGCCAACTTCAACATCGTCCCCGCCGTCCTCCTCGACCTCAAGGACCAGAACGGCGTGGTGAAGGCGCAGGTCGGCACCGCCATACCGCTCTTCATCGTCAATCTCTTCCTCATCTACTTCCTGGCCTTCTGATGTCTCATATTCTGACCCCCGAAACCGCCGCCCGCTTCGCCGAACTCGCGCTCGGCCATGTCACGCGCGAATATCCACACAAGCTCGACCATGTGATGGACGGGCCGGAGGACGTGCTCGGCCCGCGCGCGTTGCACCCCATCTTCTTCGGCAGCTTCGACTGGCACAGCTGTGTCCATGGCTATTGGCTGCTGCTGACGGTACGGCGGCTGTTTCCGGACCTGCCCATCTGCCGCCGCATCGAGGCGCTGGCCGACGAGATGCTGACCCCGGAGAACGTCGCCGGCGAGCGCGCCTATCTGCTCCGCGCTTATTCGGGCGGGTTCGAGCGGCCCTATGGCTGGGCCTGGCTGCTCGCGCTGCACCGTGAGGCTACGCAGCACGGCGACAGGGAGTGGGGCGCGGTGCTGGCGCCGCTCGCCGAGGATTTTGCCGAGCGCTTCCGCCTGTTCCTGCCGAAGCTTACCTATCCGATCCGCACCGGCACCCATTTCAACACCGCCTTCGCCCTCATCCTCGCGCTCGAATGGGCGGAACGGCATGATGGGACATTGACGACCCTGATCCGCGCCCGCGCCGTCGATTATTTTGGGGATGACCGCGCCTGTTCCGGTTGGGAGCCGGGCGGGGACGACTTCCTGTCTTCCGCTTTGATCGAGGCGCTGTGCATGAAGCGGTGCGTCACGCCGGCCGCGTTTCGAACCTGGCTCGAAGGCTTCCTGCCCGATCTCATCGCCGGAGAACCGCGCAGCCTGTTTACGCCGGCCACCGTGTCCGATCGGTCCGACGGCAAGATTGCCCATCTCGACGGCTTCAACCTGAGCCGCGCCTGGTGCTGGCGCGGATTGGCCGACGTGTTGGAGCCCGATCTGGCGGCGCTCGCCCGGGACACCGCCGAGACGCATCTCGACGCCAGCCTGCCCTATGTCGCCGGCGACTATATGGGCGAGCACTGGCTCGCCACCTTCGCCTTGCTCGCCCTGGGAGCCGCCAATGTCTGAAGCCTATATCGTCGAAGCCCTGCGAACCGCCGGCGGCCGCCGCGGTGGCGCGCTGAAGGACTGGCATCCGGCCGATCTCGGCGCCGAAGTGTTGAACGCGCTCGTCGACCGCAGCGGGATCGACCCGGCGGCGATCGACGACGTCATCGTCGGCTGCGTCAGCCAGGTGGGCGAGCAGAGCTTCCATGTCGGCCGCAACATGGTGCTCGCCTCCAGGCTTCCCGACAGCGTTCCCGCCGTCACCATCGACCGGCAATGCGGCTCCTCGCAGCAGGCGCTCCACTTCGCCGCTCAGGCCGTGATGAGCGGCACCCAGGATGTCGTCATCGCCGCCGGCGTCGAAAGCATGACGCGGGTGCCGATGGGCACGCCCTTCATCCTTCCGGCGCAAGCGGGGATCGGCACGGGCCCCTGGACGCAGAGGATCCGCGACCGCTACGGCGTCACCGAATTCAGCCAGTTCACCGGCGCCGAGATGATCGCCGACAAATATGGCTTCAGCCGCGAGGAGCTGGATCGCTTCGCCCTGGAGAGCCATCGCAAGGCCGCGCGTGCTACCGATGAAGGTGCTTTCGATCGCGAGATCGTGCCGGTCTCGGTCGATGGCCAACAGCACAAGCGAGACGAAGGCATCCGCTTCGATGCGTCAATGGAAGGCCTCGCCTCTTTGAAGACGCTGAAGGACGGGGGGCGGGTCACCGCCGGCAATGCCAGCCAGATTTGCGACGGCGCCAGCGGCGTTCTGGTGGTGAGCGAAGCGGCGTTGAAGGCACACGGCCTGACGCCGCTCGCCCGTATTCATAATCTCACCGTCACCGCGGGCGATCCGGTGATCATGCTGGAGGAGCCGATACCCGCCACCCGCCGCGCGTTGGATCGCGCCGGAATGCGCATCGACGACATCGATCTTTACGAGGTGAACGAGGCCTTCGCGCCGGTTCCGCTCGCCTGGCTGCGCGAGATCGACGCCGATCCGGAGCGCCTCAACGTCAATGGCGGCGCCATTGCGCTCGGCCATCCGCTGGGTGCCTCGGGTGCCAAGCTGATGGCGACGCTCGTTCACGCCCTTCGTGCCCGGGGCAAGCGGTGGGGCCTTCAGACCATGTGCGAAGGCGGCGGCATCGCCAATGTGACGATCATCGAGGCGCTGTGAGTCCGGAGGCTTTGCCTTCCTGAAAGCGGGCCGGTAACAGAACAAGGCAGCGCCGTGCGTGGGGGAGGTGATGTGATTTTCGATCCGGAGAGCTTCGAGCCGGAGCATTTTCGCTGGAGCTTCGAGGAGGGCGTCGCGACCGTCACCTTGAACCGCCCGGAGCGCAAGAACCCGCTCACTTTCGAGAGCTATGCCGAGTTGCGCGATACGTTCCGGCAGCTCGTCTATGCGCCGGCCGTCAAAGCCTTGGTGGTGATGGGTGCGGGCGGCAATTTCAGCTCGGGCGGCGACGTCCACGAGATCATCGGGCCGCTGACCGGAATGGACATGCCGGGCCTCCTCGCCTTCACGCGTATGACCGGCGACCTCGTCAAGGCGATGCGCGCCTGTCCCCAGCCGATCGTCGCCGCGCTCGACGGCGTCTGCGTCGGGGCGGGCGCGATCGTGGCCATGGCCTCGGACATGCGCCTGGCGACGCCAGCAACCAAGACGGCCTTCCTCTTCACCCGCGTCGGTCTTGCCGGCTGCGACATGGGCGCCTGCGCGATCCTGCCGCGCATCATCGGACAGGGCCGCGCGTCGGAACTGCTCTTCACCGGACGCGTGATGACCGCCGAGGAAGGCGAGCGCTGGGGTTTCCACAACCGGCTGGTCGAAGCGGGTGCGCTGCTGAACGATGCCCAAGCGCTGGCCCGCAGCCTCGCCACCGGCCCGACCTTCGCCCACGGCATCACCAAGACCCAGCTCAACACCGAATGGGCGGTCAGCCTGGAGACGGCGATCGAGATGGAAGCCCAGGCCCAGGCGATCTGCATGGCGACGAACGACTTCCGCCGCGCCTTCGAAGCCTTTGCCGCCAAGCGGACGCCCGAGTTCAAGGGCGACTGATGGCGGATCGCGCCTTCCTCGACTGGCCGTTCTTCGACGACAGCCATCGCCGGCTCGCCGACGATCTCGAAGCCTGGTGCGGGGCGGAGCTTGGCGATGGCCACGATGAAGAGGATGTCGATGAGATCTGCCGGGATCTCGTCCGGCGTCTGGGCGAGGACGGCTGGCTCCGATACTGCGTCCCCGGCGAGTATGGCGGCGTCAGCGACAGCCTCGACGTTCGGTCGCTGGCGCTCATTCGCGAGACGCTCGCCCGCCATTCCGGCCTCGCCGACTTCGCCTTCGCGATGCAGGGGCTCGGCTCGGGCGCCATCACCCTCTTCGGCACCGAAGCGCAGAAGCGAAATTATCTTCCCGCCGTCGCCCGAGGAGAGAAGATCGCCGCCTTCGCGCTGACCGAGCCGGTCTCGGGCTCCGACGTCGCCGCGATGGAGACCAGCGCCGAAGAGGCGGATGGCGGCTATGTCGTGAGCGGCGCCAAGACCTATATCTCCAACGGCGGCATCGCCGATTTCTATATCCTTTTCGCCCGCACCGGCGAGGCGCCGGGGGCGAAGGGCCTCTCCGCCTTCATCGTCGATGCGGACACGCCCGGCCTCGATGCCAGCGAACGCATCCGCGTCATCGCCCCGCATCCGCTGGCGACGCTTCGCTTCGAGGGGATGAAGCTTCCGGCCGGGGCCCTGCTCGGCGAGCGCGGCAAGGGCTTCGCGCAGGCGATGGCGACCCTGGACGTGTTCCGCACGACCGTCGGCGCCGCGGCGCTGGGCTTCGCCCGGCGCGCGCTGGACGAAGCGACCCGCCGCGCGCTCACCCGTAGGCTCGGGGAGGGCACGCTCGCCGACAATCCCATCACCCAGTCGAAGCTCGCCGAGATGGTGCTCGACGTCGAGACGTCCGCGCTGCTCGTCTATCGCGCCGCCTGGCTGCGCGACGTGAAGGGGCAGCGCAACAGCCGCGAAGCCGCGCTCGCCAAGCTCCACGCCACCGACAGCGCCCAGGCGGTGATCGACAAGGCGGTGCAGATGTTCGGCGGCCTCGGCGTCACCCACGGCGTGCCCGTCGAAAGCCTGTACCGCGAGATACGCGCCCTGCGCATCTATGAAGGCGCCTCGGAGGTGCAGAAGGTCGTCATCGCCCGCGCCCATCTGGAGAGCTACCGGACATGAAATCGCTCCTGCCGCCGGGCTGGCCGAGGCCGAAGGGCTATTCCAATGGCATTTCGGCGCGGGGCCGGCTCATCTTCACCGCCGGCGTCATCGGCTGGGACACCGATGAGCAGCTGGTATCGTCGGACGTGGTCGACCAGTTCCGTCAGGTCCTCCTCAATACGCTTGCCATCCTGGCCGTGGACGGGGCGGGGCCGGAGCACGTTGTCCGCATGACCTGGTACGTGGTCGACCGCGACGACTATGTCGCCAACCTCCCGCGAATCGGCGCCGTCTACCGCGAGCTGATGGGCCGCCATTATCCTACCATGGCGGTCGTCCAGGCAGCGGGGCTGGTCGAGCCGGGCGCCCTCATCGAGATCGAGACGACGGCGGTTGTCCCGGAGGACAATTGAATCAGGGAGGGGAGGAGGATGGTGCCCAGGGGCGGAATCGAACCACCGACACTGCGATTTTCAGTCGCATGCTCTACCAACTGAGCTACCTGGGCCTATCCGGCGAAAGCGGACCGAGCGCCTATAGAGGGGGCTAGCGTTCGCTGTCCAGCCCATCCGGCGCAAAATCGCCTGTTTCCATGTCGGCGGGCGGGCCAGGCACCCGATAGCCGTCGCCCAGCCAGTTCAACAGATCGCGATCGCGGCAGCCTTGGCTGCAGAAGGGCGCGTGGCTCTGGCTTGGCGGCTTGCCGCACAGCGGGCAGGCGTCGCGCTTACGCTTAGGATTGGCGGCTGTGGACATGGCCCGCCGATATGGCGAGCCCCGGTTCCGGCTGCAAGGCGACGCCGCCGCCGATACGGGCGGAAAGAGCCTGAACCCAGTCCGGCTTGGCCTCGATTCGGGCAACAACCGGAGGGGCGGCATGGAGGACGCAGCCGCCGGACTGGTCCGAACGTTCCGCCCGACGGAGCAATATTCGCGCCGCGGCCCCGACCGGGTCGCCCTGCAGAAGCTCGGGCAGCGACGGCCTCGCGCGCTTGCGGACGATCTGCAGGAAACCGAAGCCGTTGACCGCGGTCCGCTCGAAAGGCTGGGGCAGAACGGCATCGAGCGCCGCCGCCGCCTTCTGCCGCTCCTCCTTCGACGATAAGGTGGGGAGATCGATGCCGATCGAGCCGCCGATGCCGAACTTGCGGATGGCGCGACCGGCCGCCTCCGCGCCCGCCACGGCGAGGTCATCGGGAGGCAAGGCGCCGTCGACGTCGAACAGGGTCATCGCGGGCGTCAGGCTCATCCTCAAGGCGCCGCCGGGAAAGGCGATCTCCCCGCCCAGCGCTTCCTCCATCAGCTCCGACCAGCCCGCTTGCTCCAGCCGATCCTGGCCGAACGGGCTGAGCCTGGTCACCGCACCGCCCGCGGACAATCGTTCGAGGAGGCTGGCACCCGCCCGTTCGTCCATATCCGTCGCTCTTGCCTTGGGCAGCTTCGGCCTACCGGGCTCGGCGATAGCCTCGCGCACGATTTCCACATGCAGCGCGGCGCCTTCGCTCAGCTTCGCCGGCACCGGCTCCATCAGGGCCTGGCCGCCTTGCGCGAGCGTCACTACGGCCCTGCGGGCGGGAATGAGGATTTTGGTTAGGCGCGCCGCCGCGACGGTCCCGGCCCGAAGCTCGTCCGGCAATTCGATCGCGGCCTCGACGATGATGTCGTCTTCTACGAGCGCGGCCCGGTTCTCGCCGATGCCTTCCTCGTAGAGCCACTCAGCCAAGAGGGTAGCCTGCGGCGCGCAGCAGCGCCCGCGTCTCGTAGAGCGGCAGTCCCACGACGCCCGAATGGCTGCCGGACATGGCCCGCACCAGCGCCTCGGCATGGCCCTGGATCGCATAGCCGCCGGCTTTCCCCCGCCATTCGCCGGTGGCGAGATAGGCGTTGAGCTCGGCGTCGCTGAGGCGCTTGAAGGTGACGATCGAGGTCGAGAGGCGGTGGCGCGCCACGCCCGCCGCGTCGATCAGGGTGACCGCCGAGTGAACCCGGTGGCGCCGCCCCGAGAGGAGCGAGAGGGCGTGGCGGGCTTCGGCCTCGGTTTCGGTCTTGGGCAGGATACGCCGCCCGACCGCCACCACCGTATCGGCGGCGAGGATCAGCGCGCCCGGCTTTCCCTCGCGCACCGCGGCCGCTTTCTCGGCAGCCAGCCGCGCGGCGTGGGGCGCCGGAAGCTCGCCTTTCACAGGGCTTTCGTCGATGTCGGCCGGGATGATCGCGTCCGGCGTCACCCCGATCCGCTTCAGCAGATCGAGCCGGCGGGGGCTGGCGGAGGCGAGGACGAGCCGCATGGAGCGGGCGCGCGTCTTACTTGAAACGGTAGGTAATCCGACCCTTGGTCAGATCGTAAGGCGTCAGCTCGACGAGCACTTCGTCGCCGACGAGCACGCGGATACGGTTCTTGCGCATCTTGCCGGCGGTATGGCCGAGGATCTCATGGTCGTTTTCGAGCTTCACGCGGAACATGGCATTGGGCAGCAGCTCGACCACCTGCCCGCGCATTTCGAGGAGTTCTTCCTTGGCCATCCGGTTTCTTCGTCTCGGTAAAAAGGTGGCCGGCCTTTAGCGATTATGCGGCCGAAAGGGAAGCGTCACCGACGAGCGGTCCCGAAACGATCGCCCGCTTCAGCGATGGCGCCGAATAGCCGGTCCAGCTGTTCGTTCGTCGTGCAGTAAGGCGGCATCACATAGAGGATGTTGCCGAGCGGACGCAGCAGCAACTGGCGTTCGAGGAAGAAGGCGCGCAAGGCCGGGGCGATGTCCGAAAGATAGCCGGTGTCGCCGGTCTTGAGATCCACGGCCGCGATCGTGCCCAGTTGCCGGGGATTGGAGAAGGCGGGATGGGCCGACAGCGTCTCCAAATGGTCCCCGATGTCGCGCGCCAGCGCTCCGATGCGGCCGAGCACGTCCTCCTCGCGCCAGATCTGCGTATTGGCCTTGGCGGCGGCGCAGGCGATCGGGTTCGCGGTGTAGCTGCTCGAATGGTAGAACATGTCGGCCCGGTCGTTGGACCAGTGCGCCTGGAATATCGGCTCGCTGGCGAGGGTGGCGGCCAGCGGCAGGGCGCCGCCGGTGAGGCCCTTGGCGACGCACAGGATGTCGGGCGCCACACCGGCCTGCTCCACGGCGAAGAGGGTGCCGGTGCGGCCCCAGCCGGTCATCACCTCGTCGGCGATCCAGAGGACGTCGTGGCGCCGGCAGATCGCCGCCATCTCTGTCAGCACCGCAGCGGAATAGACGAGCATGCCGCCCGCGCCGAGGACCAGCGGCTCGGCGATGAAGGCGGCGGGCTTGTCTGGGGCGGTGCAGGCGCGTTCCAAGGCATCGAGCGTCGCCTGCTCGCGCCCTTCGGCCGGGAAGGGAATGGTGCCGACGTCGAACAGCAGGGGCTCGTAGCGGCGGTTGAAGACGCCGCGCTCGCCGACCGACATCGCACCGATCGTGTCGCCATGATAGCCATGCTCCAGCACTAGGATGCGGTGTCTCGGCTCGCCGCGGCGGTGCCAATAGCCCAAGGCCATCTTGAGGGCGACTTCGACCGAAGTGGAGCCGCTGTCGGAGAAAAAGACGCGGGTCAGGCCTTCGGGGGCGAGGTCGACCAGTTCCCGCGCCACGGTCTCGGCCGGCTCGTGCGTGTGTGCGGCGAAGATAAGCTGATCGAGCCGTCCCGCCTGCTCGGCGATCGCCGCGGCGATGCGGGGGTGGCAATGGCCGTGGGTGGTGACCCACCAGCTTGAGATGCCGTCGATCAGGGTCGAGCCGTCGGCGCAGTAAAGTAGCGCTCCCTCGGCCCGCTCCACCAGTGGGATCGGTTCCTTCAATCCATGCTGGGTGAAGGGGTGCCAGACGGGCGAGCTCACAAGGCCCTCTCCAGCGGGGTGAGATCGATATGCGCCTGCATCGCTTGGCGAAGTGTGTCTCGGCTGAGCGGGTCGAGGAGCGGCAGGCGGCCGAGGGAGGGAACTCCGGCGAGCTTGGGGATGATGCGCTCATTCTCCTCGTGCGGATCGCCGATGAAGGCGAGGCCGAGCACCGGCACTCCGGCGCCCTGAAGCGCGCGCACCGTCAACAGGCTGTGGTTGATCGTGCCGAGACCGGTGCGGGTGCAGACGATGGCCGGTGCGTGCCAGGAGGCGAAAAGGTCGACCGTCAGCAACGTCTCGCTGAGCGGAACGAGCACGCCGCCTGCACCCTCGATTACCAGCGGATCCTCCACCTTGGGCAGCGCCAGGTGTTCGATTTCGAGGGTCAGTCCCTCTTCCCGCGCCGCGAGGTGGGGCGAGGCCGGTATTTTGAGGCGGTAGGCTTCGGGCAGGATGCGGTCCGCCGCAAGGCCGGAAAGGGAGGCTACCGTTTCGCTGTCGCCTTCCGGATCGGTGCCGGCCTGGACGGGCTTCCAGTAACGGGCGCCCAAGATTCCGGCGAGCCCGGCGGCGAAGACGGTCTTGCCGATGCCGGTGTCGGTGCCGGTGACGATGATGGCGCGGGTCATGCCGGCACCGGGTTCAGGGCTTCGGCGAGAGCCCCGGCCAGCGCCTCGATATCCGACGGCGTGACGTTGAGCGTCAGGGAAATGCGTAGCCGCGACGTGCCTTGCGGCACCGTCGGCGGACGGATGCCGCGCACGTCGAAGCCGCTCCCGCGAAGGGTTTCGGCGACGGCCATCGTCCGGCGCTCGTCTCCGAGAATGACGGGAATGATCTGGCTTGGGGGAGCCGGGAGGGCGAGCAACTCGCCGGCATGGCTCCAGAGATGACGGAGGCGTTCGCGCCGATCGTCGGCCTCGGCAACCCGATCCAGCGCCGCCGCGGTCGCAACGGCCATCAGCGGCGAGGGCGCGGTCGAGAAAATGAACGGGCGCGCCCGGTTGATCAGGAAATCGACGATCGAGCGGGAGGCGCAGACGAGCGCGCCTTCGATGCCGAGCGCCTTGCCGCAGGTGTGGAGGGAAACGACATTCTCCGCCCCTTCGAGCCGGGCGGCGAGGCCGCGGCCCTGATGGCCGAACACGCCGGTGGCGTGGGCTTCGTCGATCAGCAGCCAGGCGTCTTCGGCCCGCGCCAGCGCGGCCAGCTCGTCGATCGGAGCGATGTCGCCGTCCATGCTGTAGAGCGTCTCGAAGGCGAGCCAGGCCCGGCCGCGACCGCCGGCGGCACGCCATTTGCGGATCTGATCGGCGAAGGCGCCGACGTCGTTGTGAGAGGCGAAGCAGTGTTCGGCTCGGCCGCGACGGAGGCCCTCGTGAGCGCTGGCGTGGACCAGCGCGTCGGCGACGATGAGGTCGCCTTTTTGCGGCAGGGTCGAGAAAAGAGCCATGTTGGCCGCGAAACCGCTCGAGAAATAGAGCGCCGCCTCGGAGCCGAAGAAGCGGGCGGCCTTGTGTTCCAGCGCTTCATGCTCCGGCGCGTTGCCGCGCAGAAGGCGGGAGCCGCCCGAGCCGACGGGAACGCCCCGAGCGATGGCTTCCGCGACGGCACGGGCGATGGCCGGATCGCCGGCGAGAGCGAGATAGTCGTTAGACGAAAAATCCAGGCCGACGCGCGGCTCCAGGCGGCGCAGCCTGCCCGCGGCGTCTAGTGCGGCGAGCTGGTCATCGAAGACGTCGGCGTGGGACATGGCGGCCCTGATAGTCCTCCGCCCACGGTCCGCAACAAAAAGCCCGCCGGAATCGCTCCCGGCGGGCCTTGAAATAGGCTGGAGTCGACGATCAGATCGCCGGACCGCCCGCCGCCAATGCCGCGAGCAGCAGCAGGGCGACGATGTTGGTGATCTTGATCATCGGGTTCACGGCCGGGCCGGCGGTGTCCTTGTAGGGATCGCCGACGGTGTCGCCGGTCACGGCCGCCTTATGGGCTTCGGAGCCCTTGCCGCCGTGGTTGCCGTCCTCGATGAACTTCTTGGCATTGTCCCAGGCGCCGCCGCCCGAGGTCATCGAGATGGCGACGAACAGGCCGGAGACGATGACGCCCAGCAGCAGCGCGCCCAGGGCCGCGAAGCCGTTCGCCTGTCCCGCCACCGCGGTAATGACGAAGTAGACGACGATCGGCGCCAGCACCGGCAGCAGCGACGGCACGATCATCTCGCGGATCGCCGCCTTGGTGACCAGGTCGACGGTGCGGGCGTAGTTGGGCCGCGACGTGCCGTCCATGATCCCGCTATTGCTGCGGAACTGGTCGCGCACGTCGATGACGACGTTGCCCGCCGCGCGGCCGACCGCGGTCATGCCCATCGCGCCGAACAGATAGGGGAGCAGGGCCCCCAGCAGCAGGCCGACGACGACGTACGGATTGGAGAGCGAGAAATCGACCGCGACGTCGGCGAAATAGCGGTCGAGGTCGGTCGTGTAGGCGCCGAACAGGACGAGCGCGCCAAGGGCGGCCGATCCGATCGCATAGCCCTTGGTCACCGCCTTGGTCGTGTTGCCGACGGCATCGAGCGCATCGGTGCGACCGCGGACCTCGTCCTCCATCCCGGCCATCTCCGCGATGCCGCCGGCATTGTCGGTGACCGGACCGTAGGCGTCGAGCGCCACGACCATGCCCGCCAGCGCCAGCATGGAGGTCGCCGCGAAGGCGATGCCGATAAGGCCCGCCAGCTGGTAGCTGACGATGATACCGACGCAGATGACGATCGTCGGCATGGCGGTCGATTCGAGGCTGACGGCGAGCCCCTGGATGACGTTGGTGCCGTGGCCGGTCTCCGACGAGCGCGCGATCGAGCGCACCGGGCGGTAGTTGGTGCCGGTATAATATTCGGTGATCCAGACCAGCAGGCCGGTGACGCCGAGGCCCACCATCATGCACCAGAACAGGTCCATGCCGGTGAAGCCATCGGTGACGGCGGTGGCGGCGACGGTCGGATCGATGTCGAAGCCGGCCGCCTCCTGCGCGCCGCCGATGACGGCGTTCATGTCGCCGAGCGTCTGGGTGGTGACATAATAGAGCGCCGGGATCGACAGGATCGCCGTCGTCCAGAAACCCTTGTAGAGCGCGCCCATGATCGACTGGTTGCCGCCGAGACGGACGAAATAGGTGCCGATGATGGAGGTCAGGATGCAGACGCCGCCGATGATGAGCGGAAGGCTCATCAGGCTGGTGAGCTGCTCGGTCGTGCCGGCGACCAAGAGGGCAATCAGCACCATGGTGGCGCCGACGGTGACGACATAGGTCTCGAACAGGTCGGCGGCCATGCCGGCGCAGTCGCCGACATTGTCGCCCACGTTATCGGCGATGACGGCCGGGTTGCGGGGGTCGTCCTCGGGAATGCCCGCCTCGACCTTGCCGACCAGGTCGGCGCCGACGTCGGCGGCCTTGGTGAAGATGCCGCCGCCGAGGCGCGCGAAGATGGAGATGAGCGAGGCGCCGAAGGCGAGAGCGACGAGCGCGTCGACGACCACGCGGTCGGTCGGGCCGTGGCCGAGGCCCTCGACGAGCACATAGAAGAAGACCGAGATCGCCAGCAGCGCCAGGCCCGCGACCAGCATGCCGGTGATGGCGCCGGCCCGGAAGGCGACGGTGAGGCCGCGCTGCAGACCGGAGCGCGCCGCTTCGGCGGTGCGGACGTTGGCGCGGACCGAGATGTTCATGCCGATATAGCCGGCCGCGCCCGACAGGACCGAGCCGAGCACGAAGCCGATGGCGGATGTCACGCCAAGGAACAGCCAGACGAGGACCGCGACGACGACGCCGACGATGGCGATGGTCGTATATTGCCGGCCGAGATAGGCCTTGGCGCCTTCCTGGATGGCGCCCGCGATGTTGATCATCTTTTCGGAGCCGGCCGAAGCGGCGAGCACCTGACGGCTGGTAATGAGGCCGTAGAGCACCGCGGCCAAGCCGCAGGCAATGGCGATGAGCACGACTGTCATGAAACTTCCTTCCCCTGAAAGTTCCCGGGCAGGTTTTTACCCCTCTTGGCGGACGCGCCCGGTCTTGCCGAGGTCTTACGGTGAAGACTCGGAGGTTTCAACTGGCTGCGGTCGGCGGGGGAAGGTGACTGAGTCGACGCTCGAGGTTGATTTCTCAAGAGCGTCTTAGGCCGGCGTCCGATGCTCGTAGCCGAGCCGGTCGGGAAGGGGCACGGCCTTGCCTCCGTCGAGCAGCGCCAAGCCTGTGCCTTCCCGGCACCGCCCTATGGGGTTGAGCGGCACGCCCAGCCTTTCCGACAAGGCGAGCAGCTCCGGCGCGCGTTCCTTGGCGGCGGTGAACAGCAGCTCATAATCGTCGCCTGCGGTGGCGGCGAACAGTCTTGCCTGCCGTTCCTCGCCCAGCATCTTCAGGAAGGCGGAGGACAAGGGGATCGTGCCAAGGTCGATCTCGATCGAGACCCCGCTGGCCTCCGCCATGCGTGATGCGTCGATCAGCAGGCCGTCGGAGACGTCCATCATCGCGCCGACCAGCGGCGCGAGCGCGAGGCCGAGTTCGAGCCGTGGGCGGGGACGGCGATAGCGTTTGATGAGGTCGGCGGGGCCGTCTTCGCCCCCCAGGATGCGGAGGCCGGCCCCGGCGTCGCCGATCGAGCCGCTGATCCAAAGCTGCTCGCCTGAGCTTGCTCCCTCGCGGGAGGGCGCGCGCGCGGCTGTGCCGATGGCCGTCAATCCGAGGGAGCGGGGAGCGCTCTGTGGCACCGACACGGTGTCCCCGCCGAGCAGGGCGACATTGAAAGCGTCCAGCGCCTGTCGCAGGCCCTCGATGAACGCCCCATCCCATTTCCCCTCGCCGGCGAGCGAGAAGCCGAGCAGCACGCCCAGCGGCTGGGCACCCTTGGCGGCAAGGTCGGAGAGGTTCACGGCGACCAGCTTCCAGGCGACGTCGTCCGGCGGATCGTCGGCGAGGAAGTGAACGCTCTCCACGATCATGTCGTGCGTCAGGACGAGATTGGTGCCGGCGATTTCCAGCACGGCCGCGTCGTCCATGAGTCCGCGGGCGGCGGGATGGGTCGCCAGCGCGCGGAGGGAAGCGATGAAGTCGGATTCAGTGGTCACGGATGCCCGTATAGACATCCGTTCGTCCCGAGCGAAGTCGAGGGGCGCTTCTCAGACTCCATGCCAACGCCCCTCGACTGCGCTCGGGACGAACGGAGCCTGGGGAGGCTTAGCGCCTTACCTCTTTGGCGACCGCATCCAGGAGGCCGTTGACGAAGGACGCCTCGCGCTTGTCGTAGAAGGCCTTGGCGACGTCGACATATTCGGAAATGACGCTGCCGGTGGGCACGTCGATGCGGGCGACGAGTTCGTAGGTGCCGGCGCGGAGAATCTGCCGCATCGGCTTATCGAGGCGGGCGAGCGACCAGCCTTCGGCGAGCTTGCCGGCGATGATCCCGTCCAGCTCCTCACGGCGCGCATCGACGCCCGCCACGATGTCGTCGAAGAAGTCGATCTCGGCATCCGCATATTCGACGTCCTCGATGGTGGCGCCGAGGCGGTGGTGGTGGAATTCGTGCAGCAGGATGGGAAGCGGCGTCTTCTCCATCTCCTGCTGGTAGAGCGCCTGCACGGCGGCGAGGCGGGCGGCGGAACGCGATTTGGCACGGGCGGGGGTGTCGGACATTGGCGGGGCCATAGCGGATGCTTTTTCCTCCGTCACCCCGGCGGGCGGCCAGTCGTGAAGGCCCGCAGTGACATCTTGTCCCGAGATCCCGGTCGTCGCCGGGATGACGTCAGGGCGAAGGAGTCTCGGCGATGAAATCGCGGATAGCGCCGGTCACGACCTCGGGCCTTTCCCAGGGGATGAAATGGCCGGCCTCCTCGACCGTGACGAGGCGGAGGTCGTCGACGAGGTCGTGAAGGCCATCGAGCTGGACCGGCAGCAGCGCCTTGTCCTTCATCCCCCAGACGACCAGTGTCGGCACCGACAGGCTGGGGAAGGGGGCACGGGTCCAGAGCGGCAGCTCGGCGTCTTCGCCGACGGCCGGCACCTCGATCTTCGAGGCGCGATACCAGTTGAGCATGGCCGTGAGCGCGCCCGGCCGCGACCAGTCGCGGAGATAGGCCGCCTTCTCTTCCGGCGGAATGGCGGCAAGGTCGACATGGGCGCCGAAGCTTTTCTCGAAGAAGGTCTCGAGACCCATGGCTTCGATCATCCGCTCCATCGCGGGATTGCGGAAGGCGCGGATATATTGGGAGGCGCCGCGCTGAGCCTCGTCCTCGATCAATGACTTCTGGAAGACGAGGGGATGCGGCGCGTTGACGATGATCAGACGTTTGACGCGCGAAGGGCAGGTCAGTGCCGCCAGCCAGGCGACGGCACCGCCCCAATCGTGGCCGACGAGGGTGAAGCCGTGGAGGCCGAGGGCGTCGGCCAAAGCGACCAGATCGGAGACGATCTTGTCGGCTTCATATTCCTCGACGGCAGCCGGTCTATCGGAAGCGGCGAAACCGCGCTGGTCTGGCGCGACGACGAAATGGTCGCGGACGAGGTCGGCCAGTTGGCGACGCCAGGTGCGATGCGATTCGGGAAAGCCGTGGAGGAAGACAATCGGCTCGCCCTCGCCGCCGAGGCGGACGTTGAGCGTGATGCCGGTGGAGAGGGCGATCCGCTCTTCGCGCAGGGCCTGCACCGATCGCCTCTCCTTCGGACGTTAGAGTTCGCTCGGCGCCATGGCCTTGATCGCCAGTGCGTGCACGCGATCTTTCAGCAGCGGCGCGAGGGCGCGATTGACCGCGCGCTGGCGCGCCACCCGGTTCTCGCCTTCGAAGGCGGCGGAGACGATCTCGACGGTGAAATGACTTTCCCCGCGCGGGTCGTGGCCGGCATGGCCGCGATGCTGCTCGCTGTCGTCGCGGACGACGAGGTGCGCCGGATGGAGGGTCTCCGTCAGGCGTCTGGTGATCTCGGCCGCAACGGGGCCGGTTAAAGGCTCGCTCATGTCGGCCTATATAAGGGGTTTGGGAAGGAGCGTAAGTTGGCGAGTTCGGGAAGGAGGCAGAGCCGGTTCCACGGCCGCATCGAAGGGTATGAGCAGCCCTGCGCCCATCCCGGCTGTACCGAAGCGGGCGAGTTCCGCGCGCCCGCGGGCCGGGGACCGAGCTTCGACGGCCCCGGCGACTGGCGCTTCCTCTGCCTCGATCATGTCCGGCAATTCAACACCGGTTACAATTATTTCGAGGGCATGAGCCCGGAGGAGATCGAGGCGGCGCAGACGCCCTATGGCGGCTGGGAGCGGCAGACCCGAGCCTTTTCCGCCAACGGCTCGCCGCCGCCCAGATGGGCCGATTTCGTCGATCCGCTCGACGCGATCGGCGCTCGCTTCAAGCCGGCCGAGGCGGCGCGCAGGGACGGGCAGCCGCTTAGCGAGGCCGACCGCAAGTCGCTGCGCGTGCTCGGCCTTGGAACCGACGCCGACCGCAATGCGCTGAGACGGCGCTATGCGGAACTCGTCCGCCGCTATCATCCCGACCGCAACGGCGGCGACCGCGGGCATGAGAAAGCATTGCAGGCCGTGATCGAGGCCTATACGCAGCTCAAATCCCGCCCCGCCTTCGCCTGACTTTTTTGGACAAACCCATGGCCGAGATCCCCAACGTCAACCCCGACAGCCGCGCCGCGACCGTGATGGAGACGCCCGACAAGATCGTGAAGGTGCGCGAGCTGTTCGGCATCGACAGCGACATGGAGGTACCCGCGTTCAGCGAGGCCGACGAGCGGGTGCCGGACCTCGATCCGGCCTATGTCTTCGATCCCGACACGACCCTCGCCATCTGCGCCGGCTTCGCCAAGAACCGGCGGGTGATGGTCCAGGGCTATCACGGCACCGGCAAGTCGACCCATATCGAGCAGGTGGCGGCGCGCCTCAATTGGCCGCTCATCCGAATCAATCTCGACGCCCATATCAGCCGCATCGACCTCATCGGCCGCGACGCCATCGTGCTGCGCGACGGACAGCAGGTGACGGAGTTTCGCGAGGGGCTGCTCCCCTGGGCGCTGCAGACGCCGACGGGGCTCGTCTTCGACGAATATGACGCCGGCCGGCCCGACGTGATGTTCGTGATCCAGCGGGTGCTGGAGACGGAAGGCAAGCTCACCCTGCTCGATCAGAATCGGGTGATCCGTCCCAATCCATGGTTCCGCCTGTTCGCCACCACCAATACGGTGGGCCTCGGCGACACGACCGGGCTCTATCACGGCACGCAGCAGATCAACCAGGCGCAGATGGACCGCTGGAACATCGTCGTCACGTTGAACTATCTGCCGGCCGAGACGGAGGCCCGCATCGTCCTCGCCAAGTCCGGCGAATATGATCATGAGGGCGGGCGCGAGGAAGTCGACCGGATGATCAAGGTCGCGGACCTCACCCGTCAGGGCTTCATCAACGGCGACATCTCGACGGTGATGAGCCCGCGCACCGTCATCACCTGGGCCCAGAACGCGCTCATCTTCGGGGATATCGGCTTCGCCTTCCGCGTCTCCTTCCTGAACCGCTGCGACGAGGCGGAACGGCCGCTCATCGCCGAATATTATCAGCGCGTGTTCGGCAAGGACCTGCCGGAAAGCGTGGTGAGGAAGGCGTGACGGCTATCCTCCCCGGGACGGGGAGGGGCCCCAGCCGCAGGCTGGTGGAGGGGGGCCGCGCCTCCACGCTCGCTGCGCTCGCCCCCCACCACAACCGCCTGGCGGCGGCGGTCCCCCTCCCCGTTCCGGGGAGGATTTGATGCCTCAGACCGACAACCCCCTGGAGCTGTTTCGTCAGGTACTGACCGGTGCGAGCCGCGCGATCGCGCGGGAGGCGGAGTTGGAGCTGAGCTTCACCGCGGACGCGCCGATGGTGTCCGGCAAGTCGGTGAAGGTGCCCATGCCTGGGCGGACGCTGCCCGAACGGGAGGTTGCGGAGGCCAGGGGCCATGCGGATGCCGCCGCGCTGAAGCTGCGCCATCACGACGCCGCCCTTCACGCGCGCAACGCCCCCGCGGACGAGACGGCACGGGCGGTGTTCAACGCCGCCGAACAGGCCCGCGTCGAGGCGCTCGGCGCCCGGGCGATGCAGGGCGTCCGCGCCAATCTCGCCCGTGCGGTCGAGATGCGGATGCGGACGGATCCGATCACGCGGGCGAGGAACCGGGAGGAGGTGCCGCTTTCGACCGCTGTCTCGCTGATGGTCCGCGAACGGCTGACCGGCGAGGCGCCGCCGGAAGTGGCGCGCGAGGGGCTGGGCTTCGTGTCCGACTGGATCGAGGAGAAGGCCGGCGCCGATCTCGACGCGCTGGGGCTGGCGCTCGACGACCAGGCGGCGTTCGCCGCGCTCGCCAACAAGCTGCTGCGCGACCTGGAGCTGGTCGAGGGCGACCTCGAGGCCGAGCGGGAGCCGGAAGACGGCGAGGACGGCGAAGGCGAGGACCAGGACGAGGGCACAACCGACGAGGATAGCGACGACGATGCCGGCGGCGGCGAGGGCGAGGCCGAGATGCGCGTCGAGCAAGGCGAGTCCGACGACGAGGACGGCGACAGCGACCATAATGACGAGGAAATGTCCGAAGGCGACGAAGGACTCGGCGAGGAGGGCATGGAGGGAATGCTCCCCGTCCGCCCGAACCGCCCGCTCTCCGATCTGCCGCCGCAATTCGACTATCGAATCTTCACCGACCGCTTCGACGAGGTAGTGGAAGCGACCGAGCTATGCGACGAGGAGGAGTTGGGGCGGCTTCGTTCCTATCTCGACCAGCAGCTCGTTCATCTCCAGGGCGCGGTCACCAAACTCGCCAACCGGCTCCAACGGCGGCTGATGGCGCAGCAGTCGCGGTCATGGGATTTCGACCAGGAGGAGGGGCTGCTCGATGCGGCGCGGCTGGCGCGCGTCATCATCAACCCCGCCCATTCGCTGTCCTACAAGGTCGAAAAGGACACCGAGTTCAAGGACACGGTGGTCACCCTGCTGATCGACAATTCGGGATCGATGCGCGGGCGGCCGATCTCGATCGCGGCCATCTCCGCCGACATCCTCGCCCGGACGCTCGAGCGCTGCGGCGTGAAAGTCGAGGTTCTCGGCTTCACCACCCGCGCCTGGAAAGGCGGGCAGTCGCGCGAGCGCTGGCTGACCGAAGGCCGGCCGCCCCATCCGGGCCGCCTCAACGATTTGCGGCACATCATCTACAAGAGGGCGGATGAGCCGTGGCGCCGGGCGCGGCGGAACCTCGGGCTGATGATGCGCGAGGGGCTCCTGAAGGAGAATATCGACGGCGAGGCCTTG
This sequence comes from Sphingosinicella humi, assembly GCF_003129465.1. Lineage (NCBI taxonomy): Bacteria > Pseudomonadati > Pseudomonadota > Alphaproteobacteria > Sphingomonadales > Sphingomicrobiaceae > Allosphingosinicella > Allosphingosinicella humi. The sequence goes on along the minus strand of NZ_QFFF01000001.1, from coordinate 1,061,507 downwards.
CTCTGGGCGCACAACCGCCTGATCGGTCGTGCCGAGGAGCGGCGGATCCTGATGGTCATCTCCGACGGCGCGCCGGTCGACGATTCGACGCTGTCGGTGAACAGCGGCACCTATCTGGAGCGCCATCTGCGCCAGGTCATCGCTTGGATCGAGAACCGCTCGCCGGTGGAGCTCATCGCGATCGGCATCGGCCATGACGTGACCCGCTATTACAGCCGGGCCGTCACCATCATGGACGCGGAGCAGCTCGGCGGAACCATGATCGAGCAGCTGGCTAGCCTGTTCGACGCCCAATAGCCTGCGGGCCTGCGCTCTCGCGGCAACGCGTCCCTGCCGCCAATATGTTGAGGCCCGGCGCGATCTCTCGCACCGGGCCCCGCCCTCGTTACGCGACTCGAGGGGTATCGTTAAACCTTAGCAATCGCGGTCGATCGCGCGGCCGGCCAGCGCGCCGGCGGCCCCGCCGATGATGGTGCCAACGGTGCGGTCACCGCGTCCGGCCACTTCATGGCCGAGGAGACCGCCGGCGATGGCGCCGATGATGGTCCCGCCATTGCCCTCGTCGCGGCAATAATTGCCCCGATGACGGTCGCGATAGTAGCGACGATCCGCCCGGCGGTCGTAGCGACGCTGCTGGCGCTCCCAGCGGCGGTCGTCGCGGCGGTCATAGCGGTCGTAGCGATCATAGCCGGCGTCGTAATAGCCTGCGCCATAATAGCCCGGGGAATAATATTGCGCCTGCGCGGCAGTCGGCGCCAGGGTGGCGGCGGTGAGCGCGGCGGCGGCGCCAAGGGCGAATTTCTTGAACATACTCTACACTCCTTCCGGTCGACTTCTGTCGGCGTCGGCGGGGCACCAATGCCTTTCCCCTTCGTCGACTTGCCCCCCTTATTCCCCGATTCGTTTGAGCCGGTCCTGAATGCCGCCGTCAGCCGCCGTTCATGGACATTAACGCGTGTGACGAGAGCCCGGCGCGGCTATCACAGCGTCATGCGTCTCCTGCTCGCCTTGGCGTCCCTTCCCCTGCTGACGACTTTCGCCCCCTTCGCCCTTTACGAAGAGCCGCCCGTGCCGCCGGTCGCCTCGATCCGCTTCCAGCCGGTGCCGCTGGACGAAAGCGATCCGGCCCGACGTCGCGTCGGGACTCTCCAATTCCTCGGCGGCTGGGCGATCGGAAGCGACGATCCCCGATTCGGCGGCATTTCGGCCATGCATGTCGAGGCGGGCGAAGTGGTGGCGCTCAGCGACGCGGGATCGATCATCCGCTTCACCCTCCCGGGGCAGGAGCCCGCCCGGCTGACGATCCGCCGGCTGATGGACGGGCCCGGATCGGCCGCGAGCAAGTTCGATCGGGATATGGAGGCCATGACCGTTTACGGCGGACACGTTTGGGTCGGCTTCGAATGGCGAAACGCAGTCTGGCGCTATCGCCGCGAGAGCTGGCGTAGCGATGGCGCGGCCCGGCCGCGGGCGATGCGCGACTGGCCCAGCAACAGTGGCGCCGAAGCGATCGTCCGGCTTGCCGACGGCCGCTTCCTGATCTTTTCGGAAGGGGAGGGGCGCAGGGATGGCTCCACCGAGGTCCTGCTGTTCGATGGCGATCCTGTGCGTGCGGGCACCCGGGAAGTCGCGCTCGGCTATCGCGCTCCCAACGGATACCGAATCACCGACGCCGCCCTTCTGCCCGACGGGCGCCTTCTTCTCCTCAACCGGCGCTTTTCGATTTTCGAAGGCATGTCGGCGAAGCTCGTCATCGCCGATCCAAGCGGAGCGAAAGCCGGCAGCGTCCTCACCGGAGCCGAGATCGCCCATTTCGAGGCGCCGCTCACCGTCGACAATATGGAAGCGTTGAGCGTCACCCGGGAAGGTGGCCGCACCATCGTCTGGATCGCGTCAGACGACAATTTCAGCGCCGTGCAGCGGACGCTGCTTCTCAAATTCGCTTTGGCCGAAGACACGACAAAGGCGCCGCAGCCCTGAGGCGCGGCGCCTTGTTCAGCGCGCGGCGAGCAAAGCTCAGGCCGCGGCGGCGGTCTTCTTCTCGATCTCGCGCTTCAGGCGGCGGGCCTTGAGGCTCAGCTTCTCGTCCGACGTCTTGGCCAGCCAATTGTCGAGGCCGCCGACATGCTCGACCGAACGCAGGCCGCTCATCGACACGCGCAGCTTCACGGGGCGCTCCAGCGCGTCCGACATCAGCGTCACATTCTGCAGGTTAGGCAGGAAGGTGCGCTTGGTCTTGTTGTTGGCGTGGGAAACATTGTGACCCACCAGCCGGCCCTTGCCGGTCAGCTCGCAAATGCGCGACATCGTACATCTCGTCCTGGATTTGGGAACTTCATGTCCCCGGAAAGTGGGCGCCGATAACGCTCCAGGGGCTTTTCGTCAACCGCGTTCCCCCTTTTGCGACCGGGCGCGGCCCAGAAGATCGTTGCGGCAGTGCAACCGATTCCTGCTCGCTGCGTTGTGGGTTCCGAAGCTGCTAGGGTCAAATGGAGGAACTCTCTAATGTCACGTAAGATTCTCGCTATTCTCGCCATCATCGTCGTGGTCGTCATCATCCTGTTCGCGACCGGATTCTGGGATGTCCAGCAGACGCAAGAAGGCGAGCTTCCCAATGTTGACGTAAGTGCCGAGGGCGGCGAGCTGCCCGCGTTCGACGTCGATTCGAAGGAAGTCGTGGTCGGGACGACCGAAACGAACATCGAGGTTCCGGAGGTCGATGTCGACACCAAGGAAGCCGAGGTCGAGGTGCCGGTCGTCGGCGTCAAGGACAACGGCGAAGAATAATCAGGAAAAGGGCTGCGCCACAGCCGTCGCTTCGGCGCGCCTTGCGGGAAACGCGCTGCCCCGGTCTCTGGCCGGGGCAGCAGTCGTATTTGACGACCATCCGCGCTAGGACGCGCCATGGCTTTTCCGCTCCCCCCTCCGATGCGGCTGGCGCTCGACCGGGCGCGGGAGGCGGCGCTGGACGGCGAGGTGCCGGTCGGCGCCGTCGTCACATGGGGCGAGGAGGTGGTCGCCCTGGCCGGCAACGCCACGCGCCTGGGCCACGATCCCACCGCCCATGCCGAGATGGTGGCTCTCCGCCAGGCGGCGCAAAGGCTCGGCAGCGCCCGCCTCGACGAATGCGACCTCTGGGTTACGCTGGAGCCCTGCGCCATGTGCGCCGGGGCGATCGCGCTGGCGCGCATCCGCCGTCTCTATTTCGCCGCCGCCGATCCCAAGGGCGGGGCCGTGATCCATGGGCCCCGACTCTTCGCCCAGCCGACCTGCCACCACGCCCCCGACATCTATCCGGGGATCGGCGAGGAGGAAGCGGGAGACCTGCTCCGAGGCTTCTTTCGAGAGCGGCGGGCCTGAACGGCCGCTATTGACCGCCTACCTTGTTACCGATGTTGCGGCCGCGCCTGGCCATGAGGAAGAGCATGAACGGCCAGACGAGCGTGTTGAGCACGTCGGCGATGGACCCCCAGAGGGGCCATGGCTCGGGGCCGATATAGTCGACGACTTCATTGGCGATGCCGAAGAAGGCGACTGCGACCAGCGGCCAGGGAGAGCGCATGCGGCGCTTCAACAGCAAGGCCGTGACGACGAAGATGATCAGGCCGAAATGAACATGGAGCAGTCCCTCGGACGCGCCCGTATAGTCCCCCAGCCAATTCTTGAGCGCCGCATAGCGCGCGATGATTTCCACTGTGCAGTCTCCGACGCCGCTCTTGGAAGCCGTGCAAGCCAAGGTCAACCGCCGCCCGGCCAAATGAAATGGAGCGCCCCCTTGCAGGGACGCTCCACCCTTCTGTCGGGACGCACCCGGTTACATGTTCGTGGCCTCGATCGGGACGATGCGGATCTCCACGCGGCGGTTGGCGGCGCGGCCTTGCTCGGTGTCGTTGGAGGCGACCGGCTGGCTCTCGCCGAAGCCCTGGGTCGCCATCCGCGCCGAAGCCACGCCGCGCGTCGTCAGATAGCTGGCAACCGACTGCGCCCGGTTCTGCGACAAGGTCATGTTGTAGGCGTCGGTTCCCACCGAATCGGTGTGGCCGTAAACATCGATATAGGTCGAGGGGTAGGCCGACAGCGTCTGCGCCACCTGGTCCAGGGTCGTGCGGAACTGCGGCTGGATGTCGTAGCGATCGAAGGCGAAGGTGATCGCGGACGGCATGTTGAGGATGATCTCGTCGCCCTGGCGAACGACGTCGACGCCCGTGCCGGCCGTGCGTTCGCGAAGCTCACGCTCCTGCCGGTCCATATAGTTGCCGACCGCGCCGCCCGCGATCGCGCCGATGCCGGCGCCGACGATGCGCTCCGTCCGGTCTCGACGGCCGCCGATCAGATCGCCGGCGAAATAGCCGGCGATCGCACCGGCGGCGGCACCGATGGCGGTACGGGTGGCCAGCTCACGCTCGCCGGTGACCGGATCGGTCATGCAGGCGGTGGTGGTGAGCAGTGCCGCCGCGATCGCGGCACCTGTGAACGGCTTGGAAACTCGCATTACACATTCCTTTCCCATTCAGGGCTTGAAACGCAGACAAAGCGAATATCCATTCGGCTTGTTCCACATCCGCACCGGACGGCGGATGACGAAGAGGTTGTCGCCCTCAAAGAATCGCGGCTAAGAGGGCGCAGCAGCCATGTCGCCCGCAGCCCCCCTGACACCCTTTCCCTGGTTCGACGTCGTCGTCATCCTCCTGCTGGTGACCCTGAACGGCGTCTTCGCCATGTCGGAGCTGGCGATCGTCTCGTCGCGGCGGCCACGGCTCAAGGCGATGGCCAAGAATGGACGCGCGGGCGCACAGACGGCGCTCAACCTCGCCGCCGACCCCGGCCGCTTCCTGTCGGCGGTGCAGATAGGCATCACCCTCATCGGCATCGTGGCCGGCGCCTATTCCGGGGCGAGCCTTGGCGGGCCGACTGCGGAAAGGCTGATGCGGCTCGGCGTGGATGCCGAGACGGCCCAAAGGCTTGGATTCGGTCTCGTCATCGCCCTCACGACCTACGCCTCGCTGGTCATCGGCGAGCTGGTGCCAAAGCAGTTCGCCCTGCGCTCGCCCGAACCGATCGCCGCACTCATCGCCGTGCCGATGCTCTGGCTGTCGCGCCTCACTGCCCCTTTCGTCTGGTTGCTCGATCGCACCAGCGCCCTCGTTTTCCACCTGCTCGGGCTGCGGCGCGAGGCCTTGAACAAGGTGACCGCGGAGGAGCTGAACCTGGTCGTCGCCGAGGCGCACAGCGCCGGCGTCTTGGAGGAAAGCGAACGCGCGATCATCAGCGGCGTGGTGCGGCTCGCCGACCGGCCCACCCGCGAGGTGATGACCCCCCGCACCGAGGTCGACTGGATCGACGCCGACGCGGACGCGGAGACGATACGCAAATGCCTGCTGCAGACTCCGCACAGCCGCCTGCCGGTGGCGGAGGGATCGGTCGACCGCCTCATCGGCGTCGTCCAGGCACGCGACGTCGTCCGCGCTTTCATCGAGGGACGCCCCCTCGACCTCAAATTGTTGATGCGGCAGGCGCCGGTCGTTCCCGACCAGATGGATGCGATGAACACCTTGTCGGTGCTCCGCGACGCGGACGTGCCGATGGCCTTCGTCCATGACGAATATGGCCATTTCGAAGGCTTGGTGACGCCCGCCGATCTGCTGTCTGCGCTGGCCGGCGTCTTTGCGTCCGACGTCGACCTTCATACCGAGCCTCCCTTGGTGGAGCGGGACGACGGCAGCTGGTGGGTGTCGGGCTCGCTCGGCGCCGACGCGCTCGCCGATACGCTCGGCTTCGATTTGCCGGCGGACCGCGATTATGCCACGGCGGCCGGGTTCGCGCTGTCGGTGCTGAAGCACCTGCCGGAAGTGGGCGAGCGCTTCAGCCATGGCGGATGGCAATTCGAGATCGTCGACCTCGACGGCCGCAAGATCGACAAGCTGCTGGCGTCCAAGATCGTGAGGAAAAGGCGGGTCTAATTCCGCTGGGGCTCCGTCGTTGCGAGGAGCGTAGCGACGAAGCAATCCAGCTAGGCATCACCGCTCTCCTGGATTGCTCCGCTTCGCTCGCAATGACGTCCGCGTCTTAGACTTAGCCCAGACTGCCGAACTTGGCTTCGAAACCGTCCCTGTCATCGCGGGCGAGGTAGCTGGCCTGCTCGACGACGCGGTCGCGGGTGAGACGGCCTTTGAACGGACCCAGCTTGTCCTCGAGTATCGCCACCTCGTTGGGGCTGAGCCGGGCGAGCTGCTCGAAACGGATGATGCCATTCTCGTTGAGCTTGGTCGCGAGCTTCGGGCCGACGCCCTTCAGCATCTGCAGATTGTCGGGCGGGCCGCTGGCGCCGGGAAGCTGCGAGTGGACCTTGACGCCCAGAACCTGCCCCGCCACGTCGGTCGTGGCCGCCGCCCCCTGGTCGATGAGGCTGTTGCCTTCCGGACCGTCGGTGCGGATCGGCGTGGGCGTGGGCGTGGGTTTGGGAGCCTCGACCGGCGGTGCGGCAGGAGGGGCTTCCACCGTCTCGCCGGGACGGTGAGCGTCCCCGACGACCTTGTCGGCGGACGTCCGCCGGAACGCCCACCAGGCGATGACGGCGCCGATCGCCAAGGCGATGAGGATGGGGACCAGATAGGCTTCGAACACACTCGTCATGGACGCGGATCCTTCGCTATGTCAGTCGAGAAAACTCTGCTTCCTGCGCCGGCCGAAGAGGAGCCAGCCCAGCCCCAGGCCGATCAGATAGGCGGCCATCATCCAGATTAGCGCTTCGAGGATCAAGGGCACGCCCCGGCGCAGTTCGCCTTCGTCGGTCCATTGGACGTCCGAGACACCGTCGACCTCCGCGACCAGGTCGTTGAGCCCCTTGAGCTCACCCTGGCCTTGGCGTTGGAACTCGTCGGCCGGACCGGACAAGGTGGCGAGGCGCGACAGCGGTTCGCGGCCGAGCCGAACCTCGATGCCGGGCACCTCCGTGCCGGCCATAACGCGCCTCGCCTCACTCTCGGCGCGATCGATGAAGGTCGTCCCGACGCCGACCGGGCCGTGATAAACCCAGGTCGTGACGAGCACCGCCGCCAGGCCGATCAGGATTTTGGCGTTGGGCGACATGCTGCTTCTCCCTCGCATGATCCAGCGGACGGACTATTCCCCTTAAGGCGGCTGCGGTTCAAGAGGCGGCCTTCAGCCGCTCCACCTCGCGCCATCCGATGTCGCGACGATAGAAGCCCGTCGCAAAGTCGATCAGGCCCGCCGCCTCATAGGCTTTCGCCTGGGCCTCTCGCACATCCTTGCCCTTGGCGGTGACGGAAAGAACGCGCCCGCCGGACGCGACCAGCTCATCTTCGCGAGCGGCAGTGCCCGCCTGGAAGACGGTCGCTCCCAAGGTTTCGGCCGCCCCGATATTGGCTATGCGGCCGCCTTTTTCCGCCGTTCCCGGATAACCCCTGGCGGCCATCACGATGGTGAGCGCGGTCTCCGCCGAGAAGCGGGGCGCGTCGATCTCGGCCAATTCCCCGCGCGCCGTCGCGCGCATCAGCTCGAGAAGGTCGCCCTCCAGTCGCGCCATCAGCACCTGGCATTCCGGGTCGCCGAACCGGACATTATATTCGATGAGGCTCGGGCCGTCCGCCGTCAGCATCAGGCCCGCATAGAGGACGCCGGAATAGGGCGTGCCATTCTCCGCCATGGCGCGGACGGTGGGACGGATGATCTCCGCCATTACCCGCTCTTCCAGCTCCGGCGTCAGGATGGAGGCGGGGCTGTAGGCGCCCATGCCGCCGGTATTGGGGCCGGTGTCGCCGTCGCCGACGCGCTTGTGATCCTGCGCCGAGCCGAAGGGGAGGGCGGTGGTGCCGTCGGTGATCGCGAAGAAGCTCGCCTCCTCGCCGGTCAGAAACTGCTCGATCACCACCTCGGCGCCGGCCGCGCCGAAGCCGCCCTCGAACATGATGTCGAGCGCCGCCTGCGCCTCCTCTGCCGTTTCGGCGATGATCACGCCCTTGCCGGCGGCCAGGCCGTCGGCCTTGATGACGACCGGCAGGGCGAAATCCGCCAGCGCCGCTTCCGCGGCGAGCTTGTCGGATGCGCGGACGTAGCGGGCGGTCGGGATGCCGTGGCGGGCGCACAGGTCCTTGGTGAAGCCCTTGGAGCCTTCGAGCTGGGCCGGGATCCGGTTGGGGCCGAAGACGCCGAAGCCCATAGTGCGGAGGTTGTCGGCGAGGCCGTCGACCAGCGGCGCCTCCGGGCCGATGACGATCAGCTCGACCGAGTTTTTGAGGCAGAAATCGACGGTGCCGCGATGGTCCGCCGGGTCTATATCGACGAGCTGGGCGTGGCGCGCGATTCCCGGATTGCCCGGTGCGGCGAAAAGCTTGCCCAGCATCGGCGATTGCGCGAGCTTCCACGCCAGCGCATGCTCGCGCGCGCCGGAGCCGATAAGCAGGACATTCATGGACGATTTCCCTTCAACTGATGCGGGGCTGTTAGCAACCGAGACGCCCGGCGACAACGCGCCGGCGCTATCGGTCTCCGAACTCTCCTTTGCGCTGAAGCGAGCGGTCGAGGATGCGTTCGGCCATGTCCGGGTGCGGGGCGAGATTTCGGGATGGAAGCGGGCGGCGTCGGGCCATTGCTACCTGACCTTGAAGGACGAGAATGCCTGCATCGACGGCGTCCTGTGGCGGACGCAGGCCTCGGCGCTCCGCTTCCGGCCGGAGGACGGCATCGAGGTGATCGCCACCGGCCGGCTCACCACCTATCCCGGCCGTTCGCGCTACCAGATCGTGATCGAACGGCTGGAGCTCGCGGGCCAGGGCGCGCTGATGGCACTGCTCGACAAGCGCCGCCGCGCGCTGGAGGCGGAGGGCCTGTTCGCGGCGGAGCGCAAGAAGCGCCTGCCCTTCCTGCCCCGCACCATCGGCGTCGTCACCTCCCCGACCGGCGCCGTCATCCGCGACATCCTCCACCGCCTCGCTGACCGCTGCCCCAGCCATGTCGTGATATGGCCGGTGCCGGTGCAGGGCGAGGGCGCGGCGGCCCAGATCGCGGCGGCCATCCACGGGTTCAACGCCAGGTCGGAGCGACCCGACCTCCTGATCGTCGCCCGCGGCGGCGGCTCGATCGAGGATTTGTGGGCGTTCAACGAGGAGGAGGTCGTCCGCGCCGTCGCCGCGTCCGCCATCCCGATCATCTCCGCCGTCGGGCACGAGACCGACACTTCGCTGTGCGATTTCGCCGCCGACATGCGCGCGCCGACACCGACCGCCGCCGCCGAGATCGCGGTGCCGGTGCGGGCCGAGCTTCTCACCCAGCTCGGACAGCTGGGCCTTCGCGCCAGCCGGTGCGCCGAACGGACGCGCGAGCGGGCGGCGGAGCGTCTGGAAGCGTGCCTGCGCCACTTCCCGGCGCGAGATTCGCTGCTTGCGCCGCAGCATCAGCGGCTGGACGAACTAGCCGAGCGGCTGCCGCGCGGGCTCGGCGGGCGGCTCAGCCACGCCCGCGCCGATCTTGGCCACGCCGCCGGCGCACTCAGGCCGTCGCTGCTCGCCGCCACCTATCGCCGCGCCGGCGACCGGCTCGAATCGCTTTGGCGGCTGGCCCAGCTCGCTCACCCCAACCGGCCGCTGGAGCGAGGCTATGCGCGAATCGAGGATCGGGACGGGCACACGCTTGTTTCGTCGGCCGCCGCCAAGTCGGCCGGGCGCCTCCGCCTCGTCTTCAGCGACGGCCGGGTCGATGCCACGGTCGACGGGGTTGAGCGGCCGCGCCGCGCCTCCTATGTCGCGCCCAAGCCCGACCAGCCTAAGCTCTTGTAACGGAAGAATGTCGATGCTCATGTCCAACACGGGCCGCCCCGCCAAGCTCCATTACATGGCCGGCACCTTCCGCATGCTGAGCCCCGGCGATCACGTCGTCTGCGCGGTAACGGGCAAACCGATCCCGCTCGATGCGCTGCGCTACTGGAGCGTCGCGCGCCAGGAAGCCTATGTGGACGCCGAGGCCGCGGCCCGGGCGGAAGAGCGGGCGTGAGGCACCGGATCGGCGACCTTCTTCTCTTCCTTCTCCTGGCCAGCCTTCTCCCGGCGGCGTCCCTCTCGGCCGCCGCCCCGGTCGAGACCTCCAGTCCTGTTTCGCTGACTGAGCCGGCAAGCGCCGACTTCGCCCTGACCGGCACCTTCTCCCAAGGCGGTCTCATCCTCGGCACCGCGCCCATCGGCACCCAGAGCCTCACCTTTGACGGCGATCCGATACCATTGGGCGAGGGCGGCCGCTTCCTTGTCGGCTTGGATCGAGACCAGGGCGCCACGGCTGTCCTCGTTGCCCGTCTCGCGGGCGGTCGCTCGGTGCGACGGGATCTCGCCATCGCACCTCGTGCCTGGGCCATCGAGCATGTCGATGTTTCACGTCGCCAGGGCCGACCGAGCGACGAGTTCCTCCGCATCCGTGAGCGCGAGATCGCCCGAATCGAGGCAGCCCGTGCGCAGCGCTCGCGGGTGGACGGCTGGCGGCAGGATTTCATCTGGCCCGTGACAGGGCGGATCAGCGGCCGCTTCGGATCGCAGCGAATCTATCGCGGCGAGCCAGCCGCCTATCATAGCGGCGTGGACGTCGCTCCGGGTGCCGGCGCTCTCGTCGTCGCCCCGGCCGACGGGGTGATCGTGCTCGCCGGCCCGCCGATGTTCAGCCTGGAGGGCAATCTCGTCCTCGTCGATCATGGCATGGGGCTCAACAGCGCCTTTCTCCACCTCGCTACTGTCGCCGTCGAGGCCGGGCAGCGGGTGCGGCAGGGTCAACCGATCGGCACGGTCGGCGCCACCGGCCGCGCGACCGGGCCGCACCTCCATTGGAGCCTCAAATGGAACGACGCTCGGCTAGACCCGCTGCTGCTGGCCGGGCCGATGGCGCGCTAACGACCTTCTGGAGCCAGATTAGTCTTTGCGAGGAGCGTAGCGACGAAACAATCCAGTATGCCGCGAGCCGGCTGGATTGCTTGGCTACTCTCGCAATGGCTGGCTACGGATGACGAACCTTAGCGCAGCCGCTCGACCCGAATCGCATTCTGCTCGTTGATATTGGCCATGTAAGACCCAAGCACGCCGCGCTTGATCAGGATCGGCTGCCCCGCCTTGGGCCAGCGCGGAAGGTTGCGGTCGTCGGTTTGCGCCCAAACGGCGCCTGTCTCGAGCGTGATGACCCAGCGGCCATAGGCGCCGCGGTCCGCCCTCTTGATCGTGCTCTCGATCTGGGAGACGCCGTCTTCCTCCTCGTCGCCTGAACCGCCGCCGAAGATGCCGAGATCGGGGAGGGCGAGGCCGAACAGGGTCCGCCGCGTCTTGCGGATCTGCTCCCGGTCGACGACTACCAGTTCGTTGGCAGCCTCGGCCGCGTCGATCGAGGCGACCTCGCGATCGAAGCAGGCGAGCCGCTCGGTGCCGTCGGTGATCGACCGGCAGTCGACCAGGCGCTTCAGGGATTCGGACCGGGGCGCGTCGCCCGTTCGCGCCAGCGCCGGAACGGCGAGGATACCGAGCGCGACCGCGACGATGAGGCTGCTGTGACCGGTTTGCATCGGGTGCTCCTTGAATGACGAACGGATCGTAATGCGGTCCGCCGGGCGCTGGCAAGCGGCCGTGAGGAGCTCTCGCGATCGACTCGCCGGGTGTCCGCGCGGCGACCTTCCACGCTGCCGGTTCACTGTGGCCAAATTGCTACAGCCCCTTGGATATCGGCGGATTTCTCGCAGTTCTCGTTGCTTCCCGTTCATCTGCTGGCATAAAGCCGCTGTTGGGAAACGGGCTTTTTGGCCGTTTTTGCAATCTGCGGGGGCGCCGGTTTCATCGGCTTTTCCGTTGGTTCTGGGAGTTTTAGACGGCGCGCCGTCGCTTGCTAGGGGACTTAATATGCAATCCACTTTCCGTCAGCGCCTTCTGGCGTCGACCATCATTCTCGGTGCGGCGAGCCTCGCTGCGCCGGCCTGGGCGCAGGACGTCGAGGCGGAAGAGCCGGGCGCGTCCGTAACGGGTGCTTCCTCGGTCGCCGACCAGGCCGAGATCGCCACTCAGCAGGCGACCACCGGTGAGGCGATCATCGTCACCGGCTCGCGTATCGCCCGTCCCCAGCTCGAAGGGGCCAGCCCGGTCACCGTCGTCAACAGCCAGGAAGTGAAGCTTCAGGGCATCACCCGGACGGAAGACCTTCTGAACTCGCTGCCGCAGGTCTTCGCCGGCCAGGGCGGTAACATCGCCAACGGCGCGTCCGGCACCGCGACGCTCAACCTGCGCGGCCTCGGCTCGCAGCGCACCCTCGTCCTGGTCAACGGCCGCCGCCTGCTTCCGGGCGACACCGGCTCGTCGGCCGCCGACATCAACATCATCCCGGCCGCGATGATCGATCGCATCGACGTGCTGACCGGCGGCGCCTCGTCGGTCTACGGTTCGGACGCGATCTCGGGCGTCGTCAACTTCGTCCTCGACACCGATTTCGAGGGCATTCGTCTCGACACCCAATATTCCTTCTACCAGCACAACAATGATGCTGGTGCTCGCGTGATCGACGCGCTTGACGCGCGCGGCTTCCCGTATCCGACCGGCAGCGTCGCTGACGGCGGCACCTTCGAGGTCACCGGCGTGATCGGCGCCGGCTTCGACGATGGCCGCGGCCATGTCACCGCCTATGCCGGCTACCGCAAGATCAACCAGGCGCTGCAGCGCGACCGCGACTACGGCGCCTGCTCGCTGGCGGCTTTCGCGGACTCGGATGGCTTCTCGTGCAGCGGCTCGGGCACCAGCGCTCGCGGCACCTTCCTCACCAACGTCGGCAACTTCACGGTTGGCCCGAACCGGACATTCATTCCGTCGAACAGCACGACGAACCCGCCGTTCAACTTCGGTCCGTACAACCATTTCCAGCGTCCGGACGAGCGCTATGTGCTCGGCGCCTTCGCCAACTATGAGATCAGCTCGGCCGTCCAGCCCTATCTCGAAGTCATGTTCATGGACGATCGCACGGAGGCGCAGATCGCTCCGTCCGGCATCTTCTTCAACACGGGCTTCATCAACTGCGACAATCCGTTCCTCTCGGCTCAGCAGCGGGGCATCATTTGCGCTCCCGCCGTCTACGATCCGGCGGACGCTGCCGCCATCGCGGATAATCCCGCCACGCCCGTCAATGAAGCTGCATACCAAAGCTTCTTCGGCAACCTGGTGGGCAACACGCCGATTTTCGGCGACGATCCCGATGGCCCCAATGGTCCTCTGCGGGCGCCGCTCCTCGGCTTCGAAGCGCCGACGGCGTTCCCGGGCACCGCGGGTCTCCCCGACTTCAACCGCGCGGTCTTCTATCCGGGCCGTCGTAACGTCGAGGGTGGCGGTCGCGTCAGCGACATTCAGCACTCGGACTTCCGCATCGTTGGCGGTGTCCGCGGTGACCTGAGCCCGGCCTGGTCGTACGACGCCTATTATCAGTTCGGCCGCGTCACCAATCCGAGCATCTCGCGCAACGACTTCTCGGTCCAGCGTATCGGTCGCGCGCTCGACGTCGTCGCCGATCCGGACACCGGCGCTCCGGTGTGCCGCTCGGTTCTCCAGGGCATCGAAGACGGCTGCGTGCCCTACGACTTCTTTGCATTCGGTTCTGTTGACGCTGCCGCGCTGGGCTATCTCCAGACGCCGGCGATCACCATCGGCCGGACGGAAGAGAGCGTGTTCAACGCGTCGATCACCGGTGACCTCGGTCAGATGGGCCTGCGCTTCCCCTGGGCGAACGACGGCATCGGCATCAACGTCGGCACCGAGTATCGCAAGGAGTCGCTGGACTTCCTGCCCGATCGCGCCTCGCAGGAGGGTGACCTCGCCGGCTCCGGCGGCGCCTCGACCCCGATCAGCGGCTCGTTCGACGTCAAGGAAGTCTTCGGCGAAGTTCGCGTTCCGATCATCCAGGACGGCTTCATCGAAGAACTGGTGCTCGAAGCGGGCTATCGCTATTCGGATTATTCCACCGGCGTCACCACGGATACGTATAAGATCCAGGGTGAACTCGCGCCGACCCGGGATATCCGCATCCGCGGTGGCTATAACCGCGCCGTCCGTGCCCCGAACGTGGTCGAGCTGTTCTCGCCGCAGAACGTGGTGCTAGTCGGCACGAACGATCCGTGCGACGGTCTCGTCGGCGGGGATCCGGAGGACGATCCCACGCTGACCGCGGCTCAGTGCGCCTTCACCGGCCTCGACCCGGCCCTCTATGGCCGTGTCCCGGAGAACCCGGCGTCGCAGTATAATGGCCTCGTCGGCGGCAACCCGAACCTCGATCCGGAAGTTGCGGACACCTACACCGCCGGTGTGGTGCTCACCCCGACCTTCCTCCCGGGCTTCGCGGCGACTGTCGACTACTTCGACATCTCGCTGGATGGCGCCATTTCGACGCTCAATGCGGACGTGGTGGTGCAGCGCTGCGGTGAAACGGGCGACGCGTTCCTCTGCAGCCTGATCAACCGCGACAGCCGCGGCTCGCTGTGGATCGCGCCGGATGGCTTCGTCGTCGCGACGAACCAGAATATCGGTTCGCTCTCGACCAGCGGCGTCGATGTCAGCGTCAGCTACAACACCGAGATCGGTTCTCTGGGTTCGCTGAGCGCCAGCATGGTCGGCACGTGGCTGGACGAGCTGATCACCGACGACGGCATCAACGAGCCCTATGACTGCACCGGCCTCTACGGTAACGTCTGCCTCACGCCGAATCCCGAATGGCGTCACAAGGCCCGTCTCACCTGGACGACGCCCGACGACATCGGTCTCTCGGTCCAGTGGCGTCACTTCGGCAGTGTGAAGCAGGACACGACGAGCAGCCAGCCCGCGCTGGAAGGCACGTCGCAGCCGGCTCACGACAAGCTCCGGGCGATGAACTACATCGACTTGGCGGCGACGTTCCGCGTGATGGACAACTACAATTTCCGTCTCGGCGTGAACAACGTGTTCGACAGCAATCCGCCGCTGGCCGGATCGCAGGCGTGCCCGGCCGTCATCTGCGCCAACACTTATGCGCAGGTTTACGACGTGCTCGGCCGTTACATCTACGCCGGCGTCACGCTCGACTTCTAAGTCGATCGCGACACGCAGAAACTTGGTGGCGGGTCCTTCGGGGCCCGCCATTTTTTTTGGGCCGTTTGATTGATCCGTTACGGACCAGGTCCGGCTTCGGGCAACTTCGCCTCGCCGCTACCGTCCGACATTCCAACAAGAGGGAGTCATAGGATGACCAAACAGCCTGCTAACAAAAGTGAACAAAGCCATCTGCTCGCGTGGGACATGTCCTACGAGAAGGAACAGGTCGACCTTGGCTCGAACCACGGCCGGTCGCGGACCTGGACCATGCCTGTGGGACCCTTCGAAGAGGGCGACGCCCACGTCTAAGCGACGTTGGCGTAAGGGAGAGCTCCGCCAAACCGGCGGGGCTCTTTCCATTTCCGTATGTCCATCCTCATCTTTGGCAGCCATCAAGACCCGCACGTGGCGGGCCTCCATTGGGCCCTGGCCGGCCTAGGCCGGCGTTGCGTGGTGCTGGACTACTCGGCTTTCCCGATCGAATGGCGCAATTCCTGTGCCGTCGATAAGCACGGCGTTGTGCGGACATCGTCAGAACTGCCGGGTCTGGCGGATCTTGTCTGCCACCACGACTTCGATACAGTCTGGAATCGGCGGGCGCGGCCGGTCGGCCATATGCCCAGCTTGGCTGCCCCTGAGGTTCAGGTGGCTCGGACCGTCGGGCGCCTGCACCTCGACAACATGAGAGCTCTCGAAAATGCCGGCCAGACCTGGGTCAATCCGAGAGCACGGCAAAGAGAGCGTCGGATTGAGGATACCCAGGACACTGATGTCCAACGATCCCGCTACCGTGCGGGACTTTGTCGCGACATGCGTCAGCGCGGTCGTGAAACCCATCACGCCGATGTTCTGGAGCCTCGATGACAACGTCCGTGCCATGGCGACGCGGGACGTCACCCTGGCTGACCTTCAATCGGACGCTGCATTGTCAGCGTGCCCGATGATATATCAAGAAAAGGTCGAAAAGCTCTTTGAGCTCAGGATAACCTTCTTCGGCGACGAGCTTGTTTGCGGGCGCCTTGAAAGCCAAGGTCATCAAGCTTCGAAAACTGATTTCCGCACGATCGATCCGGCCAATCTGGCCGTTCGGGAGGTCCCGCTGGAGCCCGCCATCCGTTCGAGTCTTCAGCTTTTCAGGAAGCGTGCAGGTCTCCTCCACGGATCGTTCGACCTGGCCGTGGACAAGGACGGGAACCACATCTTCTTTGAGATCAACGAGCAGGGCCAGTTTCTGTGGCTTGAGGAGGTCAACCCCGATATCCGCATGCTCGACCGGCTCGTCTCCTTCATGGAGGATCCCTCCGATGGCTTCCGGTGGGATGGGCGAGAGCGCTTCGCTTTCTCCGAATGGGAGGCGCAAGAGAGCAGTTGCCCCTAGGTCACCTTTTGGGCGATCAGGGGATCGTGAATCACGACATTCCACACAGTGAGATCGAAGCCGACGCCGCAGCCGCGCGCCAGGATTTCGGCGCGGCGCGGCAATTACTGCAGCGAGCAGTCGCCGAAATGCCCGGCAGGCTCGAAGGCTGGATGAAGCTCGCCGCCATGTGCCGCGCCGCCGGTGATGTCGACGCGGCGCTGGAGGCGGTGTCGGGAGCCCTCAGAGCGGATCCCTACGACTTCGTTGCGAGGCTGTTGAAGGCGAACCTCCTGGAGAAGACCGGAGCCGCCGAACGGGCGCGGGAAGCCTATGGAGAGGCGCTGGCGCAGCGCCCGGACCCGATCCCTCCGCACCTGGTCTCGATGGTCGCGCACGCCGAAGCGCAATATGCGTTGTTCATCTCTGACACCCAGAGACGCCTGGCAGACGCAACGGTTGATGTAGTGTCGCGGGCTACGCCGGCGGAGGCGGCGCGGATTGCCCGATTCGGCACCAACATCGCACGGGTGACGAAGCCCTATCATTCAGAGCCGACCCATTTCCACTATCCGGGCCTCATCGAGCGCGAGTTCCACGATCGGGAGGATTTTTCCTGGCTCGAGACGCTCGAAGCCGCGACCGATGCGATCGCGCAAGAGTTCGAGGCGGTCGTGAATGCGGAGCGGGCGGAGCTCGTGCCCTACATCCAATATTCCGAGGACCTGCCGCTTCGGCAATGGAAGGCCCTCAACAAATCACGCGACTGGACCGCGATCCACCTTCTCCAGAACGGCCATCGCATCGAGGCCAACGCCGCCCACTGCCCGCGCACCATGGAAGCGATCGCCGCCATCCCGCAGCCGCGCATCCGCGACCGCACCCCCAATGCCATGTTCTCCCTGCTCGCGCCCGGTACGCGCATCCCGCCCCATGTGGGCGTCGCCAATATCCGGCTTGTCTGCCACCTTCCGCTGATCGTGCCCGACGGCTGCTGGTTTCGCGTCGGGGCGGAGACGCGTAAATGGAAGCGAGGCGAAGCCTGGGTCTTTGACGATACGATCGAGCATGAGGCCGCGAACGACGGCGAGAAGCTCCGCGTCATCCTGATCGTCGACTGTTGGCATCCGGGCCTCTCGCCGACGGAGCAGGAAGCGGTCGCCGCGGCGATGTCGGCCAGCGACGTCGGCCTGGGCAAGTCGATCTAGATGATCGGCTCGGTCACCATAGGACCCGCGGGAACGACGCTCGCGCCGGATGCGGCCGCCAATCTCGGCCTGGCGGCCTTGAAAGAGGGGACGGAGGCGGCGGTGTTGCCCCGCCTCGAGGCCGCCGCGCGGGCGTCTCCGCGCCACGCGCGCTTGTGGCAGGTGATCGCGCTCATCAATCGGTCGCTCGATCGCCTGGCGCCCTCGGTGGCGGCGTTTCAACGAGCCGCCGAGCTCGCCCCGAACGACGCGCTGATCGCCCACGGTTTCGCCCAGGCCACGCTCGAGGCAGGACTGCCGGCGACCCGGCTGTTCGACCGGGCGCTCCGCCTTGATCCGACCAAAGGCGACGTCCTGCTGGGCCGTTCCGCCGCCCTTCTCGCCGAGGCCGGCCCCGAGGCGGTCATTCCCGATGTCGAGGCGGCAGTTGCCGCCCATCCGGGATGGATGCCAGGTCAGGCGTTGCTGGCTCGGCTCTACTGGCTGATCGGCGACCGTGACGGCTTCACGCGGGGCTACGAGCGAGCGATCGAAACCGCGCCGAAGGATACGCGGCTATGGCGGGAGCTCATTTCGAAGCTGCTGCATGCCGAGCAATTCGACAAGGCGCTGGATGCGATCAGGCGCGGCCGGGCGGCGGCGGGCCCGAGTTCGATGTTCGATGTCCACGAAGCGATTTGCGTCGACGAGCTGGGCGACATGGCGGAGGCGGATCGGCTGTTCGCGGCTGTTGCCGTCGATCGTATCCTGATCGCGGTTCGCCTGGTCCGTCACCTGCTTCGGGCCGGTCGGCCCGACGAAGCCGCAGCAGAGGCCGAACGCTGGATCGGCGACGCCGAAGCCGAGCTCATGTGGCCCTATATATCGCTGGCCTGGCGATTGACGGGCGATTCGCGCTGGCAGTGGCTGGAGGGCGATCCGAGGCTTGTCCAGGCGTTCGACATAGACGAGCTTCGGCCGGGGCTGGCGCGCCTCGCCGAAGTATTGCGATCGCTCCACAATGCGACGCATCAACCGCTGGAGCAGTCGGTCCGGGGCGGATCGCAGACGGACGGCATCCTGTTTCGAAGGATCGAACCCGAACTCCAGGCATTGCGCGCCGCAGTCGCGCGGACGGTGGAGCGCTACGTCGCCGCCCTGCCGCCGCCCGATCCCAGCCACCCCTTTCTCCGGGCTCCCCGCGATCGTCCGGTTCGTTTCGCCGGGTCCTGGTCCGTGCGCCTGGTGCGGCAGGGCCGCCACTCCAACCATATCCACCCCGCCGGCTGGATCAGCTCGGCGCTCTATGTGGCATTGCCCGACGAGGCGGAACGCGGGCCCGCCCCGGCGGGGTGGCTTCAGTTCGGCGTGCAGTCTGAGCTGGGACTCGATCTGGAGCCGACCCAAAGAGTGGAGCCAAAGGCCGGCCGACTGGTCCTCTTTCCATCGACCATGTGGCACGGGACCGTGCCGTTCGAGGAAGGCGAGCGGCTAACCGTCGCCTTCGACGTCGCTCGCCCCCGCCCCTAGCGGCGCACGCGTCCGAGCTAACGCCTTCATTTTACCGTCTGAATTGGTCGGCCGCTGCCGCTCGGTCGCGATTCGTCGGACCACCTCACGAGGCAGGAATGACCGGTTTTCCAGGCAGTGAACCGATTTGGCTCACAGGCTGCCATTTGCCAGCCACAAATTCTTTTGGATCCGGATGATAAAAGCGAGCAGGAAACTTCAGTACTAAAGAAAAACGCGTTGTTTCTCGCAACTTAGCTGTCAAGCTGTCCGTTCCCGCAATTGCTTGATTTGTTGCAGAAAAGCGACAGATTTCCGCAGCGGCGCGATACGGTAGAAACCGCCGCTTGCCCCTCAACGCCTCCCCGGACTAGCCGGCTCCCGTCCCCCGCACGCCCTCCCTACTCCCATCTCCCGGGGAGGGCGTGCACCTTTGTTTCCTGACAGGAGCTTTAGCGTAAATGGATAATCGTCTTCGTCAGCGCCTAATGGCCTCGACACTGCTGATCGGCATCGCCGGCGGCGCCGCTCCGGCGTTCGCCCAGGACGCGGCCGTCGCTCCCTCCGAGGAATCCGCCGTCGCCGCGGACAGCGGCAATGCGATCGTCGTCACCGGCTCGCGCATCGCCCGGCCGGAGATCGACTCCGTTTCGCCGATCCAGGTGGTGAGCCAGGAGGCCATCCAGAACTCCGGCGTCACCAATATCCAGGACCTGCTCCTCGAAAATCCGGTGTTCGGCACACCCGCGCTCAGCCGCACCAACTCGGCGTTTCTCACCTCCGGGACGGGTGCCGCCACCGTTGACCTTCGCGACCTCGGCTCGGACCGCACCCTGGTCCTCATCAATGGCCGCCGCGTCGTCGCCGGCCTGCCGGGTTCCTCCACCGTCGACCTCAACGTCATTCCGACGCAGTTCATCGAGCGCGTCGACATCCTGACCGGCGGTGCCTCGTCGCTCTACGGCTCGGACGCCGTCGCCGGTGTTGTCAACTTTGTCTACAAGACCGATTTCGAAGGCCTCGTCGCCGATGCGCAGTACGGCATCACCGAGCGCGGCGACGATGCGAACTACCGCGTCAATCTGACCTATGGCGGCAACTTCGCCGACAATCGCGGCAACCTCATGGTCCATATGGGCTATACGAAGCAGGAAGGTCTGCTGTCCCGCGACCGCAAGAACACCGTTTACGACGACGCCGACAAGTGGGCCTATTTCACCGGTGATCCAGCCGACTTCGGAACCTCGGTTGAGCCCTATTTCTCAAGCTTCGCGCCGCAAGGTCGGTTCGTCGCTAACGGCCGTAGCTTCACCTACGACGCCAACAACAATCTGAAGGAAGGCTTCTCTACCAACGGCCCGAACGGGGATGGCGTGGGCGCGGACGGCTTCAATCGTCAGTTCTATCGCACCATTGCGGTTCCCGTGGAGCGGTATCTTTTCGCCGCTCGGGGTAATTACGAGGTCACTGACGACATCAACTTCTTCGCGGAAGGCACTTACGCAAACACCAACTCCTCCCGCGAGATCGAGCCCTATCCGTTGGGTTCGGATGACATCTTCTCGAGCTCTGGCGGTCTCGTTCCGATCGAGACGCTGGTCGACGGCGTCGTGCGGGTGAACCCCTTCGTTCCGGCCGCAATCGCCGCGGCCGCGGTCGATGAAGACGGCGACGGGCTGCGTGACATCAGCTTCTCGAAGCGTCTCGCGGATCTGGGCAGCCGCAACGGCAGCACCAACCGTGACTTCTACCGGGTCGCGACCGGCTTCGAAGGCAGCATCTTCGACGATTTCCGTTGGGACGTCAGCTACGTCTACGGCCGCACGACGGAATCCCAGCAGTCGAACGGTCAGCCGAACGTGCTGAACTTCGCCAACGCGCTGGCCGCCGTTCAGGACATCGACGACCTCAACAATAACGGGTCGACCACCGACGTGATCTGCGCGAGTGCCGAAGCACGTGCCCAGGGCTGCGTCCCGGTCAACATCTTCGGCTTCAACTCCATCTCGCCGGAGGCCGCCCGCTACATCGCCGCGGAGCAATCGTACAACACCAGCATCTCGCAGCATGTGGTTTCGGCCAACCTGTCGGGTTCGCTGCTCACCCTCCCGGCGGGCGACCTCGGGGTGGCTATCGGCACCGAGTATCGCAAGGAGAGCAGCTCGGAGAATTGGGATGCGCTCACCAATGCGGGCCTCAACGCCGGCAACGCGCTTCCCGACACCAGCGGTTCGTTCGACGTCAAGGAAGTCTACGGCGAAATCAACGTTCCGATCCTCGCCGACACGCCCTTCTTCGACATGCTGGCTCTGCGTGCGGCCGCCCGTCTCTCCGATTATTCGACGGTCGGCACGGTCTACACCTACAACGTCGGCGCGGAATGGTCTCCCATTCCCGACATCAAGTTCCGGGGCGGCTATGCCCGCTCGGTGCGCGCACCGAACGTGGGCGAGCTGTTCACCGGACCGTCGCAGACCTTCCCGAGCGGCCTCGTCGATCCTTGCGCAGGCATCGGCCTCACCGGTGGCGGCGTGATCGGCGACAACTGCCGTGCGGATGCGGGCGTACTCGCCAACATCCGGCAGAATGGGGAATTCACCCTCAACCAGTCCGATCGCCAGGGGATCAGCGGCTTCAACAGCGGCAACCCGAATCTGAACGAAGAGAAGTCCGATTCCTACACGGTGGGTGTCGCGATCAATCCGCGTTCGATCGACGCGCTGCGTAACCTCACGCTGACGGCCGACTATTACAACATCAGCATCAAGGACGCGATCGTATCGCCGCCGCGCCAGTTCATCCTGGACCAGTGCTATGGCGGGGGTGACGCGTCGTTCTGCGACCTGATCGACCGTCGGGCGACGAACACCGCCATCAACAGCGCCGGCTCGCTCGAGTATATCGACTCGCCGCTGTTCAACGGCGGCAAGCTCAAGGTCGAGGGACTGGACGTCGCGGTGGCCTACACCACGGCATTCGGTGCCCTTGATCCCGATGGACGCCTCAGCGGCCGGATCGCCTACACGCATCTGTTCGACGGCTTCGTCGTGCCGGTCCCGGGCGCCGACAAGGATCCGTTCGTCGGCGAGGTCGGCAACTCGAAGGACCGCTTCACGGCCAACCTCGGCTATGGTCAGGACGACTTCAGCCTCAACTTCACGGGCACCTATGTCGGCAAGGCCCGCGAGGATGACCAGCTGTTGGCGGCCTACGGCCTGGAACCGGATGCCATCAAGATCGGCTCCGAATTCTATCTCGACAGCCAGGCCCGCTTCATCGCGGACGAGCGCTTCGAGTTCTATGTCGGCGTCGACAACCTGCTGGACAACAAGGCACCGCGCCTGCTGTCGGGCACCTCGTTCAACACGACCGGCACCGACACGGCTGCCGACGTCTACGATGTGTTCGGCCGCCGCTTCTACGCCGGCGTCCAGGTTCGCTTCTAAGAACGGGCAACAGGGGAAATGAAGGAGGGCAGGGCTTCGGCTCTGCCCTTTTTCGTGTCCTCCATGCGGCGAGCCGAGGAACGGCAGCCGTTAACCGGAGTTAATGGGCCAACCTGAAATGGGGTGGGCATGACGACCGATCCGAAAGAAGAAAGGCTGCGCGAGATCGAACGCGATCAGGAGGGGTTGCGCGCGAGCATCGACGACACGCGCCGCCTTTCCGAAAAAGTGCAGGAACTGCTGGAGCGGCGACGGGCGAACGCGCCCAGCGAATAGCCGCCGCTCGCGTCTTCAAGATCAGGCCGCGGTCGCCAGCAGCAGCTTCCCGTCGCCTTCCTCGACGCGGACCGTCGAGCCGTCCGGCACTTCGCCCTTGAGGATCGCGTCCGCCAGCGGATCCTGCAGATATTTCTGCACAGCCCGCTTCAGCGGCCGCGCGCCGTAGACCGGATCGTAGCCGACGCGGCCCAGCCACGCCCGCGCCCCATCGGTCAGCTCCAGCTTCACCTTGCGGTCGGCGAGCAGCTTCTGGACACGCGCGACCTGGATATCGACGATCGGCGCCATATGGGCCTGGCCCAGGCGGTGGAACAGGATGATCTCGTCGAGACGGTTGAGGAATTCCGGCCGGAAATGGCCGCGGACGACGTCCATCACCTGCGGTTCGACATCCTCGACGCTCTGCTCGTCCGTCATCGACGAGAGATACTGGCTGCCAAGGTTCGACGTCAGGATGATGAGGGTGTTGGAGAAGTCCACGACATGCCCCTGGCCGTCGGTCAGGCGGCCGTCATCGAGCACCTGGAGGAGGACGTTGAACACGTCCGAATGCGCTTTCTCAACCTCGTCGAACAGCACGACCTGATAGGGTCTCCGCCGCACCGCTTCGGTCAGCACGCCGCCTTCCTCATAGCCGACATAGCCGGGAGGGGCGCCGATGAGGCGGGCGACGCTGTGCTTCTCCATGAACTCGGACATGTCGATGCGGACCATCGCGCCATCGTCGTCGAACAGGAAGCCGGCGAGCGCCTTGGTGAGCTCGGTCTTGCCGACGCCGGTCGGCCCGAGGAACAGGAAGGAGCCCAGCGGCCGGTTCGGGTCCTGGAGGCCGGCGCGTGAGCGGCGAACGGCGGCGGAGACGGCCTTCACCGCATCCTCCTGGCCGATCACGCGCTTGCCCAGCGCTTCCTCCATGTTGAGCAGCTTCTCGCGCTCGCCTTCCAGCATCTTGTCGACGGGAATGCCGGTCCAGCGCGAGACCACCGAGGCGATGTCCTCGGCCGTCACTTCCTCGCGCAGCATCGCGCTTTCGCTGGCCGACTGAGCTTCGGCGAGCTGCTTCTCCAGGGTTGGGATGGTGCCGTAGGCGAGCTCGCCGGCCTTGGCGAGATCGCCGGCGCGCTGCGCCTGCTCCAGCTCCAGCCGCGCTTGATCGAGCTGCTCCTTCAGCTTGCCTTCGGCCTGGATCTTCTCCTTCTCGCCCTGCCAGCGCTGGGTCAGCTCGCTCGACTGCTGCTCCAGATTGGCGAGCTCCGCCTCGAGCGCGGCCAGCCGGTCCTTGGAGGCCTTGTCGCTTTCCTTCTTCAGCGCCTCCCGCTCGATCTTCATCTGGATGATGCGGCGGTCGAGCGTCTCGATCTCCTCGGGCTTGGACTCCACCTCCATGCGCAGGCGCGAGGCGGCCTCGTCCATAAGGTCGATCGCCTTGTCGGGGAGGAAGCGGTCGGTGATGTAGCGGTTCGACAGCGTCGCGGCCGAGACGATCGCGCCGTCCGTGATCCGCACGCCGTGGTGCAGCTCATATTTCTCCTTGAGCCCGCGCAGGATCGAGATCGTGTCCTCGACGGTGGGCTCGCCGACGAACACCGGCTGGAAGCGCCGCTGCAGCGCCGCGTCCTTCTCGACATATTTGCGATATTCATCGAGCGTGGTGGCACCGATGCAATGGAGCTCGCCGCGGGCGAGGGCGGGCTTCAGCAGATTGCCCGCGTCCATGGCGCCTTCGGCCTTGCCGGCGCCGATCAGCGTATGCATCTCGTCGATGAAGAGGATGACCTCGCCCTCGGCCTGGCGGACCTCGTCGAGCACGCCCTTCAGACGCTCCTCGAATTCGCCGCGATATTTGGCGCCAGCGATCAGCGCGCCCATGTCGAGCGCCATAAGCCGCCGGTCCTTCAAGGTGTCGGGCACGTCGCCATTGGCGATGCGCAGCGCCAGTCCTTCCGCGATCGCGGTCTTGCCGACGCCGGGGTCGCCGATCAGCACCGGGTTGTTCTTGGTTCGCCGCGCCAGGATCTGGATGGTCCGCCTGATCTCCTCGTCGCGGCCGATGACCGGGTCGAGCTTGCCGTCCCGTGCCGCCTGCGTCAGGTCGCGCGCGAATTTCTTGAGCGCGTCGTAGCGATCCTCGGCCGAGGCCGTGTCCGCCGTGCGGCCGCCGCGTAGCTCGTTGATCGCGGCGTTCAGCGCCTCGGGCTTGACGCCCGCATCGGTAAGCGCCTTGCCGGCATCCGTCTTGGACATGGCAAGCGCGAGCAGAAGCCGCTCGACGGTGACGTAGGAATCGCCCGCCTTCTGCGCGATCTGCTCCGCCTGATCGAGGACGCGGATCGTCTCGCCGTCCAGCGCGGGCGCGGCAGTGGCGCCGCTTCCCGAGACGGCGGGTATTTTCGCCAAGGCTTCGTCCGTCTCCCTCAGCGCCGCCTGGGCGCTGCCGCCGGCCCGGGCGATGAGGCCCGAGGCCATGCCCTGCTCGTCCTCCAGCAGCGCCTTCAACAGGTGCGCGGGCGCGATGCGCTGGTGGTTCATGCGTACGGCGACGGTCTGGGCCGACTGAAGGAATCCGCGTGCCCGATCGGTGAATTTTTCGAGGTTCATGACTGCCCCTTCTACTGGTCGGGTGCGATGTAATGTTGCATTTTCGCAACACAAGACCCCGCATGCCGCCGCAAAAGGCTCATTGCCACAGTCAGTCGAAAGTTCCGAATTGCCTCAGCTTCTCGGGATTGCGCACGACGTAGATCGCCTTGATGCGGCCGTCCTCCACCTCCAGCGCCGTGGTTTGGGGCAAGCCATCTGGCTCCAAGGTGACGATCCCTGGCGCGGCATTGATCACGCCGACATGGAGGATCTCCGGCAGCACGCCGCCGCCCTTGCGCGCGAAGCCGGAGAAGAAGGCGATGATCTTGTCGCGGCCGCTAATGACGTTGAGTGCGGCGGGGCGCAGGCCGCCGCCATCGGTGTGGAGTTCGACTTCCTCGGCAAGCAGCGATTTGAGGGCCTCGGCATCCCCCTCACGAGATGCTTTGAGAAAGGCGGTGGCGAGGCGCTCGGCTTCCTCCCGCTTCGCCCGGTAGCGCGGCCGTGCGGCGCGAATGTTCTTGCGGGCGCGGGCGGCGAGTTGCCGGCAGCTCGCCTCGCTTCGCTGCAGCGCTTCCGCCACCTCGCCATAATCGAGATCGAAAACGTCGTGCAGCAGGAATGCGGCGCGCTCCAGGGGCGAGAGGCGTTCCAACGCCAGCAGCAGCGAATAGCTGAGGTCGTCGGCCAGCTCGATCGCCTCGCCCGGCAAGGGGCCCTCGTCGACGATCGGCTCGGGGAGCCAGGGACCGACATATTGCTCCCTCTGGGCGCGCGCCGATTTGAGGCGGTCGAGCGACAGGCGCGTCGCGATGGTGGAGAGGAAGGCACGCGGCGAGGCGACGGCCTTCCGGTCCGCCGCCTGCCAGCGCAGATAGCTGTCCTGCACCACGTCCTCGGCCTCGGCGAGCGATCCGAGCATGCGATAGGCGAGGCCGAGGAGAAACTTCCTGTTCGCCTCGAACAGGCTCGCGCCGTCGCCGCCTGGGATCGTTGCCGTGGTCATGGTCTCCTCACGCCGCCGCGCGCTCGGCCGTCTCGACCGGGTGGACCGCCCGGAAGCCGATGGCGATGCGGTTCCACGTGTTTATTACCCCGATGAGCAGGGTAAGCTTCACCTTCTCCTCATCCGAGAAATGAGCGTCGAGCCGGGCATAATCCTCGTCCGGCGCATGGGTATCGGCGACACGGGTCAGCGCCTCGGTCCAGGCCAGCGCCGCGCGCTCGCGGTCCGAATAGATCGGGCTCTCGCGCCAGGCGTCGAGCAGGTAGATGGCCTCCTCAGTCTCGCCCATCTTGCGCGCTTCGGTCGTGTGCATGTGGATGCAATAGGCGCAGCCGTTGATCTGGGACGCCCGGATCTTCACGAGCTCGATCAGGCTCCGCTCGAGGCCGCTCGCATGGACGCTTTCGCTGAGCGCCAGCATCGGCTTCAAATCGGCCGTGGCGGTGGCGAGCGGGTCCAGTCTGGGCTTCATCGTCATGTTCGGTCTCCAGCTTTGCTGCTTCCCGGAAGCGGGAAGCTCGCTGGGTTGACGAGCGAGCTCCCGCGCTTGTGACATGACTATGGATTTTTCCCTTACGGCGCTGTCGCCTTGCTCGCCTTGGGCGCGAAGGTGTCGCCGAAGAAGTCGTTCGCGTACCAGCGCGGCGCCTCTGGAGCGTCGGCGATCTCGCGGGCGATCAGATAGTTGATCCGCGCGAACTTGGCGCCGGCCTGCCAGTCGAAGGGAAGGGCGATCTCGTCGCTGACGGTGTGATAGTTGGTGGAAAGGAAGTGGGTGAACTTCTCCTTCCCGCCATTGGAGAAGCCCGTCATCAGGAACACCGAGGGCACGCCTTCCTGGACGAAGCGATAATGGTCGGAGCGCGTGAACAGGCCCTGTTCCGGCATGGGGTCCTCGGCGAGAGCGACATTCATCCGGGCCGCGGCGCGCTCGACGATGAGGCCCAGGGTCGAATGCTCGGCGCCGAAGGCGATGACGTCGGTGAAATCGTAGAGCAAGACCGGCATGTCGAGATTGACGACTCCGACGACCTTGCCGTCCACCACCGGGTTCTTAGCCAGATATTGGGAGCCGAGCAGGCCGTCCTCCTCGGCGGTGACGGCGGCGAAGAGGATCGGGCGCTTCGGCCGCTCGGGCGAGGTCGCCATGGCGCGGGCGACTACCAGCATGGTGGCGATGCCGCTGGCATTGTCCATCGCGCCGTTCATGATGCGGTCCTCGCCCTCGTCCTTGACGCCGTCATGGTCGAGATGGGCCATGAGCAGCACATATTCGTCGGCGAGGGCCGGGTCGGAGCCGGGCAGCACCGCGACCACATTAGGGCTGGTGAGCGCGGTCTTGACGCTGCTGCGCTCGAATTCGACCGACGGCTTCAGCGTAAAGCCCTTGGGCTTGCCGCCCTTCTTTTCGGCGAGGTCGAGCACCGCCGACAGGGATTTGGGGGCGCCGGCGAACAGAGCTTCCGCGGCCGGCGTGTTAAGCGACGCGCTGAAGCGGATGCCGGGTGCCGAGTCATAGGGGGTGCCGTCCTTGGCTACCCAGGTGAGCGACGGTTCGTCGGCATATTTCTGGCGGCGTTCCCACGAAAAGGTCTTCAGCGAACTGCGGGTCGGGATGCTGAGGATGCCGATCGCGCCATGCTCCTCGGCCATACGTGCCTTCTCGGACGCGAGATGGGCGCCGAGCTCGCTCGGCGTGCCCTTGGGAAAGCCGCTCAGCATGGCGACCACCTTCCCCTTGATGTCGAGGCCGGCATAATCGTCGAAGCCACTCTCCGGCGCATCGAGGCCGAAGCCGACGAAGACCACCTCGCCGCTCAGTTCCTGTCTGGGCTCATGGGTGCTGGGGCCGATCAACACATTCTCGCCATTGGCGAAGCTCTTGCCGCCGATGGTGAGCGTGGCGGGTGCTTCGCCGAGCCGGCTCTCCTGGAAGGGCACCTGCTGATACCAGCTTCCCTCCGCCGCGGGCATCAGCCCCAGCGCCTCGAAGCGGGTGGCGACGTAGCGGGCGGCGAGGTCGTAGCCGCGCTCGCCGGTATTGCGGCCCTCGAGAAGATCGTCGGCGAGAAAGGCGACATGGGCGCGGAAGGCGTCGGCGGTGAAGGTGGGTTCCGCCGCCTGCTGGGCCAAGGCCGCGGCCGAAAGGGACAGGGCCGTGGCTGCGGTCAGTATCTTGAAGTGCATGATTCCCCCGGAAGAAGAAAGGATGTGAACAACTTGTCGGCAACTTGGCCGCGATGCACAAGAGCGTATTGCATGTATAAATCAGATCGTTAGGGTCGCGGCAAACCGAGTGGGAGGAATCACCGATGCGCCTCTTGAAGCTACCGATCACGCTTCTCTCTGCTTTGGCGCTCGCGGCCTGTTCGGCCACGACGGTGAGCGACAGCCCCGCGCCGGCCGCGGTCGCAGCCAACGCGACGGCGCAGGCGCCGGCGCCCGCACCGATCTCGGAGCTCGTCCAGGCTGTCGATATTCCCTATGAGCAGTTCACCCTCGACAACGGCCTGCGGGTCGTCGTCCACGAGGACCGCAAGGCGCCGGTAGTGGCGGTGTCCATCTGGTACAATGTCGGCTCCAAGGATGAGCCGGAGGGCAAGACCGGGTTCGCCCACCTTTTCGAGCATCTGATGTTCAACGGCTCGGAGAACGCTCCGGGCGAATATTTCGAGCCGCTCGCCCGCATCGGGGCGACGGACCTCAACGGCACGACCTGGTTCGATCGCACCAACTATTTCCAGACGGTGCCGCGAGCGGCGCTGGAGACGGTGCTTTTCCTCGAAAGCGACCGCATGGGCCATCTCCTCGGCGCGGTGACCCAGGAGAAGCTCGATAATCAGCGCGGCGTCGTCCAGAACGAGAAGCGCCAGGGCGACAACCAGCCCTATGGTCTCGTCGAATATGCGCAGCTCGAAGCGCTCTTTCCGGAGGGGCATCCTTATGCCCATTCCACCATCGGCTCGATGGCCGACCTCGACGCCGCCAGCCTCGCCGATGTGAAGAAGTGGTTCACCGACAATTACGGGCCGAACAACGCGGTCCTGGTCCTTGCCGGCGACATCAATGCGGCCGAGGCGCGACCGCTGGTCGATAAATATTTCGGCGACATTCCGCGCGGGCCCGAGAATGTGCCCGCCGAGGCCTCCGTTCCGACCCTCGCCACGCCCGTCACTGAGGTGATGAAGGACAAGGTCGCGACCGTTCGCCTCTATCGCAACTGGGTCGTGCCCGGCCTGCTCGATCCGGAAATGGTGCCGCTCGACGTCGGCGCCTCCATCCTGGGCGGCCTTGCCAGCTCGCGGCTCGACAACGAGCTGGTGCGCCAGGACCAGACGGCGGTGCGGGTCTCCGCCAATCTCCAGCCCTTCCACCGCCTCAGCATCTTCGAAGTGCAGGTGGACGTGAAGCCGGGCCAGGATCCCGAACCGGTCGCCCAGCGCCTCGATGCGATCATCGCCGATCTCATCGCCAAGGGCCCAAGCGAGGATGAAGTGAGCCGCGCCGTCACCAGCGTGGTCGCGAACCGCATCAAAGGCCTGGAGGAGGTCGGCGGCTTCGGCGGCAAGGCCGTCGCGCTGGCCGAGGGCGCGCTCTACGCGAACGATCCCAGCTTCTACAAAAAGCAGCTCGCCGCCTATGCCGAAGTGACGCCGGCCACCGTGCAGGCGGCGCTCCAGAAATGGCTGACCCGGCCGGCCTATGTGCTTCGCGTCGTGCCCGGCGAGCGCGATCCCTATCAAGAGGCCGAGGTCTCCAAGGCGGGCGGAGTGACGCAGCGCCCGCGCTACTATCGCGCGCCCGGCCCGGGCGAGCAGCCGCTCGCGCCCGAGCCGCAGGGCTTCGTTCAGGTTGACCGCTCCAAGCTTCCCGAAGTGGGGCCGATCGCCGACCTCGATTTCCCCGACGTCGAGCGGTCCAGGCTCTCCAACGGCATCGAGGTCGTGTTCGCCCGCCGCGCCGCCGTTCCGGTGGTGCTCGTCGCCGTGGAGTTCGACGCCGGCTATGCGGCCGACCCGGACGGAAAGGCGGGGCTCCAGAACCTGATGGCGTCGCTGCTCGACGAAGGCACGACGAGCATGAACTCCCGCGAACTTGCCGAGGCGCGGGAGCGGCTGGGCGCCGGCATCGATATCGACCCGTCGCTCGACCGCACCACCGTCACCCTGTCGGCGCTGGAGCCGAACCTGGCGGCGTCGCTCGCTCTCATGGCCGACATCGTCAAGAACCCGGCCTTCGATCCCGGCGAGATCGAGCGGCTGCGGGCGCAGCAGCTGGCGGGCATCGCCAGCGAGCTGACCCAGCCGGTCGGCATCGCGCTCCGCACCCTGCCGCCGCTCCTTTACGGCGAGCAGCACCCTTACGGCACGCCGTTCACCGGCTCCGGCCACGCCGACGATGTGAAGGCGCTGACGCGCGAGGACATCGTCGCCGCTCACCAGCGCTGGATCCGGCCGGACAATGCGCAGATCTTCGTGGTCGGCAATTCGACGCTGGCCGAGATCGCGCCGCTGCTGGAGGCGAATTTCGGTGACTGGGCGCTGCCGGCGACGCCCAAAGGAACGAAGACGTTGGACGGAGCGATCCCGGCGCCCAAGCCGCGCATCGTGCTGATCGATCGGCCGCAGTCGCCGCAGTCGCTGATCCTTGCCGGCTCTATCCTTCCCGTCCAGGGGACCGACGACCTGACGACGCTCCTGGCCGCCAACGAGGTGCTGGGCGGGAGCTTCCTCTCGCGCCTCAACACCGAGCTTCGGGAGACCAAGGGCTGGGCCTATGGCGTGCAGGGCTTCGTCAACCGCGTCGAGCACCGTGTGCCCTACATCGTCTACGCACCGGTGCAGACCGACAAGACCGGCCCGTCGATCGCCGCGCTGCAGGAGCAGATGAACATGTTCCTGTCGAACAAGGGCGTGACGCCGGACGAACTGTCGCGGACGATCAACGGCAGCATCCGCGAGCTGCCGGGCAGCTACGAGACGTCCTCCGAGGTGCTGGGCGCGATCGAGGGCAATGCCCTCTACGACCGCCCCGACAATTATCAGGAGACGCTGGCCAGCCGCTACAAGGCGATGACCGCGGCCGAGCTCGACCAGGCGGCGCGCACGGTGATCGATCCGAAGCAACTTGTCTGGGTGGTGGTGGGCGACGCCGCCAAGGTGAGGCCGCAGCTCGACGCGCTGGGCCTGCCCGTCGAGACGATGACTCTGGAGTAAGCAACCCACCGCTCACCGTCATTGCGAGCGCAGCGAAGCAATCCAGCACCTGCCCGGCTGGATTGCTTCGTCGCTGCTCTCCTCGCAATGACGGTTTCTGCTAGAGCCGCTCGCCGCGACCGATCAGGCGCGTGACATGACCCATCTTGCGGCCGGGGCGCGCTTCGCCTTTGCCATAGAGGTGGAGATGGGCGGCCGGATCGGAGAGGATGTCGCGCCATCTCTCGACATCGTCGCCGATCAGGTTCTGCATCGTTACTTCCGGCACGATCAGATCGGTGGCGCCGAGCGGCAGGCCGCAAATGGCGCGGATGTGGTTTTCGAACTGTGACGTGAGCGCGCCCTCGATCGACCAGTGGCCGCTATTGTGGACGCGCGGCGCCATCTCGTTGAACACCGCGCCGTCCGCCGTCGCGAAGAACTCCAGGGTCAGCATGCCGACATAGTCGAGCGCGTCGGCGACCTTGCGGGCGAGCGCCTGGGCTTCGGCGATGGCGGGCCGGAGCGCCGGGTCGGCGGGAACGCTCGAATGGTCGAGAATGCCGTGGCTGTGCACATTCTCCGGCGCGTCCCAGAGCAGCACCTCGCCGGAGGGCGCGCGGCAGAGCAGGATCGAGAATTCCGCGTCGAACCGGATAAAGCCTTCGAGAACAGAAGGGGCGCCCCTGACGTCCGCCCAGGCCTCGTCCGTTTCGGCCGCATTCATGATCCTGGCCTGGCCCTTGCCGTCATAGCCGAAGCGCCGCGTCTTCAGGATCGCGGGAGCGCCGATCCGGCCGAGGGCCGCCTCCAGCTCGTCTCGAGAGGAAACGGCGGCATAGGGTGCCGGACGTCCGCCGAGGCGGGTGACGAAATCCTTCTCGCTGAGGCGATCCTGCGCGATCTCCAGCGCGGCGCGGGGCGGATAGAGCGGTGCGTGGTCGGCGAGCGCGGAGAGCGGCCCGGCGGCGATATTCTCGAACTCGTAGGTGGCGACGTCGACCTCGGCGCCGAAGCGGGCGAGGGCCTGTTCGTCATTATAGACGCCGCGTGTGAACAGCGCTGCCACCTCGGCGGCGGGCGGATCCTTGTCGGGTGCGTAGATGTGGCATTTATAGCCGAGCTGCGCCGCGGCCATGGCGAGCATGCGCCCCAACTGGCCGCCGCCGACGATGCCGATGGTGGAACCGGGCGGCAGAGTCATTCAGGCTTGTCGGCGATGCCGTCCGTCTGGCGCTGGCGCCATGCGTCGAGCCGCTCGGCCAGCGCCTCGTCATGGGTGGCGAGGATGGCGGCCGCCATCAGGCCCGCGTTCGTCGCCCCGGCCTTGCCGATGGCGAGGGTGCCGACGGGCACGCCGGCCGGCATCTGGACGATCGAAAGCAGGCTGTCCATGCCGGACAGCGCCTTCGATTCCACCGGCACGCCCAGCACCGGCAGCCGCGTCATTGAAGCCGTCATGCCGGGCAGATGCGCCGCGCCGCCGGCGCCGGCGATGATGACCTTGACGCCGCGCCCGGCCGCTCTCTTCGCATAGGCATAGAGCCGGTCGGGCGTGCGATGGGCCGAAACGATCCGCGTCTCATAGCCGATGCCGAGCCCGTCGAGGCATTCGGCGGCATGGCGCATCGTCTCCCAGTCGGACTGGCTGCCCATGATGATACCCACTGCAGGCGCTTCGTCCGCCATGCCAACCCCTTCAATCCGACGAAGCGCCACCTCTTAACCGCCGTCCCCCGCCTAGGCAATCGGCCAGGCGGCCCGGAAATAGAATCGAGGCCGTCATGATAATGACGCAGTTGCTCGGTAGAGATGGCCTTGCCCATCATGAGTCAGAAGCTTCAGCGGCAGTGGTCTGCCACTCGTCTCAAGAAGAGGTCGATTAGAAACACAGGTAAATGCGCGTTCTGCCGAAATATAGGCAGGGTAAGAAGCTACACCCCTCGATTCGGAAGTGGATGATGACGAAATCGGACCAGATTCAATTTCATTCCAACCGCGCCATGCAGGAGTTCGACTCGGCGCTTAGAGCCAACAGCGAAAAGGCGGCTCGGGCCCATTTCGGCCTGTCCGCCCTGCACCTCCAGAGCCTGCGCCGGTTGCACGCTCCCGAAGACTCCACCCCCCCCCAGCCAGTGCTCGAAATCGCGTCTTAACTCCCCACACGTCATGGATAGGGGGCGTGACGACCCCCTCTACATGACCCTTGATCCCGGCGCCGCGGCGAAGGAGAGTGTCGCCAAAAGGAACAGGGGAGTTTCAAGATCATGCGTTTCGTTCCGCTTGTGACGGCGCTGGCCGCCGCCGGTCTCGTCATGTCGTGCGGTCAGGCCGACACGGCCCCTCGAGATGGAGCCGACGCGGCCGGGATGTGGCGGCCCGCGCCGGTGACGGATGCGACCGAGCCGTCCGAAGTCGTGGCCGACGCGCCCGATGCCGCCTGGCGAGACGTGGCGGCGGACAATCTGCTGATCATGGAGCTCGCCGACGGCGGCCGCGTCGCGATCGAGCTGGCGCCCGATTTCGCGCCGGTCCATGTCGCCAACATCCGCGCTCTGGCCCGATCCGGCTGGTGGAACGGCGCCGCTATCTATCGCGTGCAGGACAATTATGTCGTGCAATGGGGCGCCAATGAAAGCGACCAGCCACTGCCCGAGGGCGTGGTCAAGGCGCCCCCGGCCGAATATCACCGCCCGCTTCAGGGCCTCGCCGCGCGTCCCTTGGGTTATCCGGACAGCTATGCCCCTCTGGCGGGATATGCCGGCGGCTGGCCCATCGGCTACGATCCAGAGGCGGGACAGGCCTGGCTCGCCCATTGCTACGGCATGGTCGGCGTGGGGCGCGGGCTTTCACCCGATACCGGGACGGGCGGCGAGCTTTACGCCGTGATCGGCCATGCGCCCCGTCACCTCGACCGCAACATCGCTACGGTCGGGCGCGTGCTCACCGGCATGGAGCATCTGGCCGCCCGCGCCCGCGGCACCGAGGCGCTCGGTTTCTACAAGGATGAGGCGCAGCATATCCCGATCGCCCGCGTCACTCTCGCCGCCGATCTGCCGGAGGGGCGCCGCCCGGCCTATCAAGTGATGCGCACCGACAGCGAGGCCTTCGCCGCCTACGTCACCGGACGGGCCAATCGCGGCGGCGACTTTTTCGACGTGCCGGCGGGCGGCGTCGACTTGTGCAACGCGCTGGTCCCGACGCGGGAAACCAAAGACTGAGTCCAAGCGCGTCATTGCGAGGAGCGCAGCGACGCGGCAATCTAGGGCGTGGCATGCCGCACTGGATTGCTTCACTCCGCTCGCAATGACGCCGGTTAACGTATCTCGTCCTCGTCGAGCAGCCGCTCAGTGTCGAGTTCGCGCTCCAGCCGCTCGTAATGGGCGCCGAGCTGGGAAGCGTTCTGGACGCGAGCGATGTGGAAGAGGGCGTCGCCCTGGTTCACCGCCGGAATGTTGGCGCGGCCGATGACGATGCCGGCCAGGCTGGCGACCACCCCCGTCTCGCTCTCGCCATAGGGGTCGGCGACGACGCCGAGCCGCTCGCCGGCGTCGACATGGTCGCCGATGCCCTTGAACGGGCGGAAGATGCCGCTTTGTTCGGCCCGCACCCAGCGGCTGCTGGTCGACAGCGCCGGCGTCCGGCGCTTGCCCCGGCGTTTGCGGATCATGCCGAGATGCGCCATCACGCTCAGGACGCCGCGGAGGCCGACGCTGACCGACAACTCGTCGACCCGGAGCCCTTCGCCGCCCTCATAGACGATGACCGGCACGCCGCGCTCTCGCGCGGTCCGCCGCAGCGAATTTTCATGCGGGGCGCTGTGGACGATGATCGGCGCGCCGAACGCCTGGGCGAGGCGCAGCGATTCCTCGTCATGGCTGTCGACCCGGATCTGCGGCAGGTTGCAGCGGTGGATGGCGGCGCTGTGGAGGTCGATGCCGAAATCGCTGCGCGCCACGACCTCGTTGAGAAAGATGTGGGCGAGCTGGGCGGCGAGCGAGCCGCTGGCGCTGCCGGGGAAGCTGCGATTGAGGTCGCGCCGATCGGGCAGGTAGCGGCTGTGGCCGATGAAGCCGAAGGCGTTGACGATCGGCACCATCAGCAGAGTGCCGCGCGTGATCGCCAGCGCTTTGGAGGCGAGCAGGCGGCGGCAGATGGCGACCCCGGTCAGCTCGTCGCCATGGAGGGCGGCGCTGACGAACAGGGTGGGCCCGTCGCGCTTGCCGTGGCTGACGGAAACGGGGAGCGCCATCGGCGTGCGGTTGGCCAGCGCGCTCATCGGCAGGCTGACGAGGCGCCGCTCGCCCGGCGCGACTTCGTCCTCTCCGATGCGGAACGCCCCCCTTGGCATTTCAGCCCTTCCCCTTGGTCCTCGTCTTGCCCGGCTCCCAATTCTTCTCGACAAACTGGATGATCTTGCCGGCGACGTCGACCCCCGTCGCCTGCTCGACGCCTTCGAGGCCCGGCGATGAGTTCACCTCCATCACCACCGGCCCATGATTGGACCGCAGCATGTCGACGCCGCACACGTTGAGGCCCATCGCCTTGGCAGCGCTGATCGCCGTCGCCCGCTCCTGCGGCGTGATCTTGATCGCCGTCGCCGATCCGCCGCGATGGAGGTTGGAGCGGAAATCGCCCTCGCGCCCGCGCCGCATCATCGACGCCACGACCTTGTCGCCGACGACGAGGCAGCGAATGTCCTCGCCATTGGCTTCCTCGATATACTCCTGGACAAGGATGTTGGTGTTCACGCCGCCGAACGCCTGGATGATGCTCTCTGCGGCTTTGGGAGTCTCGCCGAGGACGACGCCGATGCCCTGGGTGCCTTCCAATAGCTTGATCACCACCGGCGCGCCGCCCGCGAGCTTGACGATGTCCTCGGCGTTGGAGGTCTTGTGCGCGAACACCGTGATCGGCAGGCCGATGCCCTTGCGCGAGAGAAGCTGGAGGCTCCTCAGCTTGTCGCGCGAGCGGGCGATCGCCACGGATTCGTTGACGCAATAGACCCGCATCATCTCGAACTGGCGGACCACCGCCGTTCCGAAAAAGGTGACGGACGCGCCGATGCGGGGAATGACGGCGTCATAGCCGGAGAGGACGCGGCCCTGATAATGGATTTTCGGCCGGTGCGAGGCGATGTCGATCGTGCATCTGAGATGGTCGATGGCGTCGATCTCATGCCCGCGCGCCTTCGCCGCCTCCATGATGCGCTGGTGGGAATAGAGGTGGGGGCTGCGGCAGAGCAGGGCGATCTTCATGAGGACGCTTGTTCCAGGCTTTCGATGACGGCCGGGTGACGATCCGACTGGCGGAAGGAGCGGCCCGGGTCGATGAGGAAACGCCGCCGAATCGCCTCGCGGCCCAGCAG
This sequence comes from Sphingosinicella humi, assembly GCF_003129465.1. NCBI lineage: Bacteria > Pseudomonadati > Pseudomonadota > Alphaproteobacteria > Sphingomonadales > Sphingomicrobiaceae > Allosphingosinicella > Allosphingosinicella humi. Next base: position 1,024,503 of record NZ_QFFF01000001.1, on the reverse strand, counting down.
CATGCGAAAGCCCATCACGTCGCGCGAGGCGAGCGTCAATTCGATCGTCCACTCAATTTCGCCGAGCCGTGCGGCGGTCTCGATCACGATCCTCTTTTCGGCCTCGCCATTGGAGCTCTTGACCCAGCGCTCGTCCTTGATCGGCGCGACCGCGGCGATCTCGGGCGTGGCATGGCGCTGGATCGGATGGAGCAGGAACTCCACCCAGGGCGCCCCGCCATCGTAGAAGCGGCGGGTTCCGAAGCTGTGGATCGAGGAGGTGCGGGCGCCGCTATCGATCTTGGCCTTGATCGGCAGGTCGATGAGCTCGGGGAGCTCCACCCATTCGCGCCATCCGATCACCGGCCGTTCGCGCTTCACGGTCGCTTCCTCATGAGGTTCCTCCAGCCTTATCAGGCGTCGCGAGCCGTTGGAATGCGGCAGGCGTATGCGGCGGCTATAGTGGAGATATTATTCGGCCCGCTTGGAGGTCTCGCCCAGCGACGCGATGTCGATATTGCCTTCGGTGCGGTCGCGATAGAGCGCCGCTCGCGCCAGGAGCATGAGCGTGATGGGTGTAGTGACCGTCACGAAGGCGATGATGAGCAGCTCGTGCACGAGCGGCCGGGACTGGATCACCGAAAAGCAAATCATCGAACCCAGCACGATGAACCCGGTGCCCAGCGTCGTCCCCAAGGTGGGGGCATGGACCCGCTCGTAGAAGGTCTTGAGCTTGAGGAGGCCGAGCGAGCCGACCAGCGTGATTCCGGCTCCAAGCAGGACCATGAAAGCCACCATCAGGGCGGCCCAGGTCGGCAGGTCGGGCGCCTGGATCATTCGATCACCTCGCCGCGCATGAGGAACTTGGAGAGGGCGACGGTGCCGGCGAAACCCAGCAGGGCGATGGCCAGCGAGGCTTCGAAGTAGAGGGTGCGGCCGGTCTGGATGCCGAAGGTCAGCAGCATCAGCATGGCGTTCACGTAGAAGGTGTCGAGGCCGAGGACGCGGTCCTGGGCCCGCGGCCCGAAGAGCAGGCGGTACGCCGCGCAGGCCATGGCCATCCCCAGCATGACCTGGGCGCCGGTGATCGACCAGGCGAGGAACAGCGTCGTCATTCGAATATCTCCATCAGCAGGCGCTCGTAGCGCTGCTTGATGAGCCGGATCCACGTCTCCTCGTCGACCAGGTCGAGGACGTGGATCAGGAGCCGCCCGGCGTTGCGGTCAAACTGGACCCAGCAGGTGCCTGGGGTCGCCGTGATGATGCAGGCCAATATGGTGAGGCCGTAGCGGTTCTTCATGTCGAGCGGGATGCGCACGAAGCCGGCGACCCGCCTCCTCGGGCCCGGCAGGAGCACGATCTTCGCGACCGCGATGTTCGATCGGATGATGTCGGCGAAGACCAGCGCCGCGAGGCGCGGGATCGGCCGGACGGACCGGATTCGCGCCTTTTCCGGCTGGAGCGCGGCCATCGCCCGCGACGCGAACAGGGCCACCGCGCCGCCGAGCACCAGCTGCCCCGGCGCCAGCGACTGGTTGAGCAGCAGCCACATGGCGAGGAGGGCCAGCGCCAGGAGCGGATAGGGGAGCCACGGCTTCATGGCGCGGCCCGCGGTTGCGGCGCCGGGAGGGCCGGGCCGACAGGCAGGTCGCGGTTGTCGATCGAGCGGGCCGCATCCTCCATGTAGCGCATGGTCGGGCCGGCAAAGACCATCAGGCCGAGGCACAGCGCCAGGAGAATCCCGACCGGCGTCGCTTCGGAGAGGCGAAGGTCGCGAGGGGTCCGGTCTGGCGTCCAGATGAGGTCTATGCCGGCGCGGCTCGTCGCGATGATGGTCGCCATTCCCGAGACGATGATGAGGGCGATAAGCACCCAGGTCACCGGCTCGATCTCGCCCCCGGTGCCGAGCAGTCCGTCGATGATCGCGAACTTGGCGATGAAGCCCGACAGCGGCGGCAGTCCGGAGAGCAGCAGCGCGCAGAACATGAAGCCGCCGCCGAGGATCGCGAGCGTGGCCGGGATGACGACGCCGATCTCCTCTTCCTCGCCCTTCTCCAGTGCGCCGACATATTCATCGTCGAAAACGGGGTCGGCGCCGGCCGGCGCATCCGCTTCGGCCTCTCCGCGGCCGACCAGCTCGGTCAGCAGATAGAAGGCGCTGACGGCCAAGGTGGAGCTGACCAGATAGTAGAGCGCGCCGGACAGCACGGCACCGCCGGCGCCGATGGTGGCGAGCAGCGTGCCGGACGAGATGATGAGGCAGAAGCCGGCCAGGCGCGACATCGTCCGCGAGGAGAGCACTCCGATCGTCCCGAAGGCGATCGTCGCCATGCCGCCGAACTGGAGCCACTGGTTGCCGAGATGGGGGGGCGCTCCGGAGCCGTCGATCGGCATCAGCAGCAACACCCTCAGCACGGCATAGACGCCGACCTTGCTGAGGATCGCGAAAAGGGCGGCGACGGGGGGCGTGGCCGCCGAATAGGTCGTCGGCAGCCAGAATCCGAGCGGCCACATCCCGGCCTTGATGAAGAAGGCGACGCCGAGGATGCCGATGCCGCTTTGCAGGAGCATGAGGTCGGCGGTCGGGACGGCGGGAATCCGTGTCGCGAGATCGGCGATGTTGAGCGTTCCGGTGACGCTGTAGGTGAGGCTGGCGCCGATCAGGAAGAGCAGGGACGCGGCGATGTTGATCGATATGTAGTGAAGCCCGGCCGAGACCCGGTTGCGGCCGGCGCCGTGCAGCAGCAGGCCGTAGGACGCCGCCAGCAACACCTCGAAGAAGACGAACAGGTTGAACAGATCGCCGGTGAGGAAGGCGCCGTTGAGGCCCATCAGCTGAAGCAGGAACAGCGCGTGGAAACGCGGCCCCGCCCGGTCCCAGCGGGCGGACGCATAGAGCAGGGTGGTGAACCCGAGGATGCTGGCCAGCACCAGCATCGCCGCCGAAAGCCGATCGACCACCAGCGTAATGCCGAACGGCGCCGGCCAATCGCCCAGCAGGTAGACGCGCGCCGTGGACGCGTCGATCGCGCCGTGGAGCAGCATCAGTGAGATCGCCACCAGGGCCAGCGCGGTCGCCAGGCCGATCGCACGCTTGGTGGCGCGTCGGCTTTCGTCGAACAGGAGCATCAGCGCGCTTGCCACCAGGGGCAGCAGCACCGGCATGACGATGAGATGGTCCGTCCATTCCGTCATGCCGGCGGCTCGTTTCCGTCGACATGGTCGGTACCGGTGAGGCCGCGCGACGCCAGCAGGACCACGAGCAGGAGCGCGGTCATGGCGAAGGAAATCACGATGGCGGTGAGGACCAGCGCCTGGGGTAGCGGATCGGCATAGTGGGACGGATCCGCGGTCGCGCCGCGCTCGACGATCGCGGCGGCGTCCACCCGCAGCCGGCCCATCGCATAGATGAAGAGGTTGACCGCGTACGACAGCAGCGAAAGGCCGACGATCACCTGGAAGGTGCGCGGCCGCAGGATCAGCCAGACGCCCGATCCCGTGAGGATGCCGATGCCGAGGGCGAGGACCAGCTCCATCAGCCTTCACCCTCCAGCGGAGCCGGCCGGACGGGAGGAACGAACGGTCTTCGGATCGACTGGTGGGCCAGTGCGATCAGCACCAGCGCGGTGGCGCCGACCACGAGAAGGAAGACGGCAAGATCGAAAAGCAGCGCGCTCGCGACCGGCATCCGCCCGAGCAGGGGAATGTCGAGATAGCTGAAGTGCGAGGTGAGGAAGGGGCGGTCGAACAGCCATGCCCCCGCGCCCGTCAGCGCGGCGAGAAGCATGCCGTAGCCGATCCAGCGGGCCGGTTGCACCCGCAGCCGCGCTTCGACCCGCCGCGTTCCCGCCGCCATATATTGGACGATCAGCGCGATCGACAAAGCGATGCCTGCGGCGAAGCCGCCGCCCGGCATGTCGTGCCCGCGGATCCAGAGGTAGATGGCGAAGACGAGGATCACGGGGAAGAGCCACTCCATGATCACGGAGGGGACGAGAAGGTAGTTGGCGAGCGTATCGCCGACGTTCCGGCCTTCGCGGGCTTCGTCGAGGGCGTCCTGGTGCAGCTGCTGCTCGGGGACCCCGAGGCTTTCCGGCGCGGGCCGGAAGCGTCGCAGGAGCGAGAAGACGGTGAGGCCGACGATGGCCAGCACGGTGATCTCGCCCAGCGTGTCGAACGCCCTGAAATCGACCAGGATCACGTTGACGACGTTGGTCCCGCCCGCGTCCGGATAGGCTCGCTCAACGAAGAAGCGCGAGATGCTGTTGGGCAAGGTGCGTGTCATCACGGCATAGGCGATGAGGGTCATGCCAATGCCCGCGGCTATGGCGATCGCCAGATCGAACGCGCGGCGCCGCCGGACGGCGAAGGGCGTGCGTCCCTCTGGCCAGCTCTCCGGGAGCTGCTTGGGCAACCATCTAAGGCCGAGCAGCAGCAGCACGGTGGTGACGGTCTCGACCAGGAGCTGGGTCAGGGCGAGATCGGGGGCCGACAGCCAAAGAAAGCTGATGCAGCTGACGAGGCCCGCGCCCCCCGTCAGGATCAGCGCGGCGAGGCGGTGATATTTGGCCTGCCAGGCCGCCCCGATCGCGCAGGCGCCGCCGATCATCCAGATGACCGCGAAGCCGGGATCGACGATGGTCCCCTCCATGCCGCCCAGCGAATAGCCGAGCCGGAGGAATGGCAGCAGCCCGGCGATGAAAGCCACCAGCACCAGCAGGCGCAGCTGCGGCTGGAGCCTCCGTGTCCCCAGCAGCCGTTCGAGACCGCGCGCAGCCGAAACGACGACGGCCAGGCCGGCTTCGAAAATCTTCCGGCCCTTGAGGTGGCGGATCAGCGGTGCTCCCTCGCGCCGGTTAAGCGCGTCGCGGAAGGCAAGATAACCGATCGAGCCCAGCACCAATGCCGTGACGCTCATCAGCAGGGGCCGATTGAACCCGTGCCACACGGCGAGGCTGTAGGTCGGCATGTCCTCGCCCATCACCGACCGCACCGCCGTCGCGAGGAATGGACCGATCGTGGCCGAGGGAAGCATGCCGACGAGAAGACAGGCGAGAACGAGAATCTCGATGGGAACGCGCATCCAGGGCGGCGCTTCACCGGGCTCGCGCGGCAGGTCGGTCGGGGCCGGCCCGAAGAAGGTCTGATGGATGAAGCGGAAGGAATAGAGGACGGAGAAGGCACTCGCCAGCGTCGCGATCAGGGGCAGCAGCTGGTCGAGGACCGTGCCGCTATGCTCCTCGAGCGAGGCGGACAGGAACATCTCTTTCGAGAGGAAGCCGTTGAGCAGCGGGACGCCCGCCATGGCGGCGGCGGCGACCATCGCCAGCGTCGCCGTGATCGGCATGTAACGGTACAGGCCGCTCAGCCGCCTGAGGTCGCGCGTGCCGGCTTCATGGTCGATGATCCCCCCCGCCATGAACAGCGAAGCCTTGAAGGTGGCGTGGTTCACGGCGTGGAAAATCGCCGCCACGGCCCCCAGCGGGCTGCCGAGGCCCAGAAGCAGGGTGATGAGGCCAAGATGGCTGATCGTCGAGTAGGCGAGCAGCCCTTTCAGATCCTGCTGGAAGATCGCCGACCAGGCGCCGACCAGAAGGGTGGCGAGCCCCGCCGATGAGACGATGAAATACCAGGCATCCGTTCCCGCCAACGCCGGCCACAGGCGCATGAGCAGGAAGACGCCGGCCTTCACCAGCGTCGCGGAATGGAGATAGGCCGAGACGGGGGTCGGCGCCGCCATGGCGTGGGGCAGCCAGAAGTGGAACGGAAACTGGGCGCTCTTGGTGAAGGCGCCGATCAGGATCAGGATGAGCGCCGGAACATAGAGGTCGCTCGAGCGGATGAGATCGCCGGATGCCAGCACCTGGTCGAGATCGTAGCTTCCAACGATCATCCCGATCACAAGGATGCCGATCAGCAGGCAGAGGCCGCCGGCGGCGGTGGCGATCAATGCCATCCGGGCCGCGTCGCGCGCGGTTCGGTTGTGATGCCAATAGCCGATCAGCAGGAAGGAGAAGAGGCTGGTCAGTTCCCAGAAGAAGGCGAGCTGGACGAGATTGCCGGACAGCACCAGGCCGAGCATCGACCCCATGAAGGCGAGCAGGAAGGAGAAGAAGCGCGGAACCGGGTCCGCCGGCGACATGTAGTAGCGGGCGTAGAGCACGACCAAGGCGCCGATGCCGAGCACGAGCGTCGAGAAGATCCACGACAGTCCGTCGATCCGGATCAGGAGATTGAGGCCAAGCGAAGGCAGCCATTCTATTTCGCTTCGAACGACGGCACCGTCCGCCACCGACGAATAGAGCAGCGCCGTCAATAGGGTGCCGACGAGAGCGATCGTTCCGGCAAGCGCCGCCGCGGCGTTGCGTGCGGTACTCGGAAGGAAGGCGGCCAGCAGGCTTCCCAGGAATGGGAAGGTAATGATGACCAGAAGGAGCGCCTCGTTCGACATCATCAACTCGCCGCGTCTCCTGTATCCATCCAGCTTCCCTGATCTGCTCGGCCTGAGGCCAAGCCTCATTGGGTCTTGGCGGCATTGGCGCAACCGAAAAAAGGCTTGTTGCCTGCGAAGCTAGGCTGCCGGGATAACCAGTACGTCCCGGTCCGCATTGGCCAGAACGTCTTCGGCGGCGCTGCCGAGCATGAATCGCTCGACCCCCGTCCGCTGGCTCGTGCCGACGACGATCAGGGCGGCCTCTTCGTCGCGCGGTTGTTGCTAGAGGCGAAAGACGCTGATCGGGTCGCTTGCCGGGAATGTCTCGACCAAGGCTTCGTCGAGAAGATCGCTTTGCCGCTTCTTGCGCTCGGCGCCCGGGGACGCGTGGACCGTCTTCGGTGCGGGCTCCTGCCGGGCAGGCTTCGGTTTCGCCGTCATGATCGCAACCTCCGCTGAGTGCGATAAACGAGTGACATCGCCCGAATGTCCCCGGGCAGCAATTACGGGTCCGATATCGGATAGCCCTTGAATATCTTGGGCTTACGCATCAGCGCATGGGTGGTGATGCGGTCGACGCCCAGGTCCCCGCCGATGAATTTCTCCCTGAGGCGCGTCCATTCCATCATGTTGGCGACGACGATCTTGAGGAGATAATCGACGTCGCCGCTGACGTGAGAGGCCTCCACAACCTCGGGCATGGCCTCGATCGCGGCTTCGAAGCGTGCCTGCTCTTCCGGGCTATGCCCTTCGAGGATCACCTCCACGAACAGGACCAGCCCGATGTCGAGCCGGAAGGGATCGAGCCGCGCATGATAGCCCTGGATCACTCCGATCCGCTCCAGATGGCGGACGCGCGCGAGGCAGGCGCTGGGGGATAGCGCCACCCGCGAGGCCAGCGCCTGGTTGGTGAGTCGTCCTTCGGCCTGCAGAATCTTCAGTATCCGACGATCGATCCGGTCGAGACGATAATCTGCTGCCATGGGATGATCAGACCGCAGAATCTGCGGCCGACGTCAAGGCCTTCGGTGCCACCTGCGGCGCCGCTCCGACTATAAGGACGGGGAACGCCTCTCCCCAGATGGAAGAGCAGAACAACCCCAAAAGGAGGCATGTCATGGCTTTGAGTGAGAATCTCGGAACCTACCTGTTTGCGGCGGTCTTCGTCGTCGGATTGCCGACCGTGCTGCTGGTCAGCAGGCTGATCGCCGGCTGAGCCGCACCGGCGCTCGTCCGCCCCCGGCATCGAAGGAACGCGAGTGAGGAACTGGAACGCCCGCAAATCGCTCGCGCCCGACGAGAGCCGCGGAGAAGGACAAGCGCTGGCCCGCACGATGAGCTGGCCGCATCTGGTCGCGCTCGGTGTCGGCGCGATCGTCGGCACGGGCATCCTCACCCTGATCGGGGTGGGCGCGGACAAGGCCGGCCCGGCCGTGCTCATCTCCTTCCTCATCGCCGGCTTCGTCTGCGCCTGCGCTGCGCTCGCCTATGCCGAAATGGCGACGATGATCCCCGCCTCCGGCAGCGCCTATACCTATAGTTATGTCGTCATTGGCCAGGCGGTGGCCTGGGTGATCGGCTGGAGCCTGATCCTCGAATACAGCCTGGTCGTCAGCGCCGTCGCCGTCGGCTGGTCCGGTTATGCGGCACCCCTGCTCCATGCCTCAGCGGGCATTCCGATGGCCCTGATGCAGGGGCCCTACGCCGGTGGCGTGGTCAATCTCCCCGCCGTCTTCATCATCGCCGTGATCGCCGGGATGCTGATCGTCGGCATGCGCAAGAGCGCGGCCGCCAACGCCATCCTGGTGTTGCTGAAGCTGGCGGCGCTGGCGGTGTTCGTCTTCGTGGCACTGCCCCACTTCGACACCGCCAATCTCGAGCCCTTCAGCCCGTTCGGCTTTGCCAAGACGATGGGCCCCGACGGCGTCGAGCGCGGCATCATGGCGGCGGCGGCGATCATCTTCTCGGCCTTCTATGGCTTCGACGCCATTGCCACCGCCGCCGAGGAGACCAAGAATCCGAAGCGCGATCTCGCCATCGGCATCATGGGATCGATGCTGGCCTGCGCGGCGATCTATACGGTGATCGCGGCAGTGGCGCTCGGCGCGACGCCCTTCACCCGCTTCGCCAACAGCCCCGAGCCGCTGGCGCTGATCCTGCGCGAGCTGGAGCAGCCCGGCGCCGCCCATTTCCTGGCGCTGTCCGCGGTGATCGCCCTGCCGACGGTGATCCTCGCCTTCTTCTACGGCCAGAGCCGGATCTTCTTCGTGATGGCGCGCGACCGGCTGCTGCCCAAGGGGCTGGCCCATGTATCGCGAAACGGCGCTCCCGTGCGGACCACGATGTTCACCGTCCTGATCGTCGGCACCATCGCCGCCTTTTTCCCGCTCGACGAGATCGTGGCGCTCGCCAACGCCGGCACCCTCGTCGCCTTCAGCGCGGTGGCGCTGTGCATGCTGATCATGCGCCGTCGCGCGCCGGAGGCCCCGCGCGGCTTCCGTACCCCCGCCGCCTGGCTGGTGGGGCCGGTGGCGATCGCGGGGTGCGTGTACCTGTTCGCCAGCCTGCCGCAGCAGACGCAGATCTGGTTCCTCATCTGGAATGTGGTCGGCATCGCCCTTTATGCCCTGTTCGGGTCGCGTCACGGCCTCGCCGGTGCCGGCCCGCAGGTCCAGGAAGCCGCCGCCTAAGCGAGATCGGTGTCCCTCTCCCGCTCGGCATCCGCGATCGTGTCGCGGCTGTCGATCTCATGCTGGGTTGGGCTGTCCACCGCGGGGAGGGGGGTAATGTCCTCGGCCGTGGTATCGATGCGCGCGCCGCCGGCGAGCGTGCGATGCACCGGGCAGCGTTCGGCGATTTCCACGAGCCGCCGGCGCTGATCGTCGGTGAGCGCGCCCTCCAGCCGCACCTGGCGCACGAACAGGTCAGGCGGCGCCGCGTCCTTGCTCTTGCTGTGGCCGACCGTCACGCGCACCCTTTCAAGCGGCAATCCCTTGCCCCGCGCATAGAGCCGGAGGGTCATGGCGGTGCAGGCGCCGAGCCCCGCGCCCAGCAGGTCGTACGGCGTCGGCCCGCTGCCGAGACCGCCGACCTCGACCGGCTCGTCGGCCAGGAAATGCGCGCCGCCCGCGCGGACTTCGACCTGGAATCCGCCTTCGCCAGTCTCCTCGACCACGACGAAGCCGGACTGAGCCTCGCTCCGGAGCGGCATGTCGACCGCCAGGTAGCGGGATGCCCAGGCGGCGATCACCTCGGCGGCGTAGGCGGCGTCGGCCGGGCGGGTGAGAAGATGATCGGCGTCGTCGAGCGACACGAAGCTCTTGGGATGACGGGCGGCCATGAAGATCGACGTGGCGTTGTCGATGCCGGCGACATCGTCCCGGGGGGCGTGGAGGATGAGCAGCGGCCGCTTCAGCGCCTTGATGCGGGCGGCCTGATCATGCGCGGCGAGGTCCTCGACGAAATCCCGCCTGACGGTGAAAGGCCGACCCCCGAGCATGACTTCGGCCTCGCCCTGTTCCTCGAGGCGGGCGAGGCCGGGCCCGAACAGCTGCTTCACATGGTCGACGTCGAAGGGCGTCGCCAATGTCGCCACGGCCTTGACGCTCGGCAGATCGCCCGCCGCCGCCAAGGCCGCCGCTCCGCCCAGGCTGTGGCCGATGAGGAGCGAGGGTGCGATGCCGGCCCTTGTCATGGCCGAGGCCGCGGCGACCAGGTCGCCGATATTGGAGCTGAAGCTCGTGTCGGCGAAGGCGCCGCCGCTCTCGCCCAGTCCCGTAAAGTCGAAGCGGAGAACGCCGAAGCCCTTGGCCGTCAACGCACGCGCGATCCGCACCGCCGCGACCGAGCTCTTGCTGCAGGTGAAGCAATGGGCAAACAGCGCATGCGCCCTGACGGGGCCGTCGGGTACGTCGAGCCGGCCGGAGAGGGGCTGGCCGTCCGCACCCGTGAAGTCGAAGGGACGAGACGGCATGGCTCAGGCCGCCGGCCGCTTCGCCGCGGCGCGAGCCGCTGGGCTGTCTGTGTCGTTCATGGCGTCGGGCTGCCCATGTGGGTTCAACCCTTCACCCTGGCGGGAGTTTCAGCCGGGCGTTGGCCGGCCGCGCCGAGCGTCGCCCTGTCATGAGGCGCGGCGAAGTCCGGGGCCGGGCCGACAGGGACGATCCCGGTCGGATTGATGGTCCGGTGGCTCTCATAATAATGGCGCTTGATGTGCTCCATGTTCACGGTCGCCGCGATGCCGGGCATCTGGAATATGTCGCGCGTGAAGCCCCAGAGGTTGGGATAGTCGACGATCCGCCGGACGTTGCATTTGAAGTGGCCGTGATAGACCTCGTCGAAGCGCACCAAGGTCGTGAACAGGCGGATGTCGGCCTCGGTCAGCTGATCGCCGGCAAGAAAGCGCTGACGCGAGAGCCGCGCCTCCAGCCAGTCCAGCGTGTCGAACACGCCCCCCACCGCTTCGTCATAGGCGGTTTGGCTGGTGGCGAAGCCGGCCTTGTAGACGCCGTTGTTGACGCCGTCGTAGACACGCTCGTTCAGCCCATCGATCGTCGTCCGCAACCGCTCGGGATAATAGTCGCCGGGCTTGGCACCGATGCCGTCGAAGGCGCGGGTCAGCATCCGGATGATCTCGGAGGATTCGTTGTTGACGATGGTGCGCCGCTGCTTGTCCCACAGGACAGGCACGGTCACCCGGCCGCTATAGTCGGGCTCGGCGGCGGTATAGACCTGATGGAGGAAGGCGGCATCGTTGACGGTGTCGGGAATGACGCCCGGCCCTTCGGCGAAGGTCCAGCCGTCCCCGACCATCAGCCAGTGCACGACGGAGACCGAGATCATGTCCTCGAGGCCCTTCAAGGCCCGCATGATCAGCACCCGGTGCGCCCAGGGACAGGCGAGGCTCACATAAAGATGATAGCGGCCGGGCTCGGCCTTGAAGCCGCCCTCGCCGCTCGGGCCGGCCGATCCGTCGGCGGTGATCCAGTTGCGGAACTGGCTTTCGCTGCGGATGAAACGGCCGCCGCTGGCAGCCGTGTCGTACCATTGATCGTGCCACTTTCCGTCGACGAGTAGTCCCATCTGAATTTTCCTTTCGGCGTTGCCTGGATCAGGCGGATAGGAGCGCGAGCGCCTCGATCTGCGCGCGGTTGAAGCCCTGCTCCAGCAGTGCCGGCGCATATTCGTCGGCGCGGCGCCGTTGGCGCTGGGTCGCGCAGACGAAGTTGCGGACGGCTTCGAGGCGCGGGTCGGCGAGCGGCGTGGGCGGTTCGATGCCGGTCAGCAGGCGCGACAATCGACGGCCGATCGATCGGGACGTCGGCAGGCTGCCACAGCCGCATTTCGCCGCGTCGTTGAGGCCAACCGCTACCGCCTGCCATTCGATCCGGCTCAGCTGAGGCTTGTCTGTCGTCATGCTCGTCTCCCTTGTTGAGCATGGTTTAACAACTATCGACTTTATGGGTCAGAGGGATAAAATCGCCCTGACTGTTCCAGGAATTCGAAATGACCGAACCCGGCACGCCGACCTTCGACCAACTCAAGATCTTCCTGACGGTGGTCGAGACGGGCAGCTTCGCGGCCGCGGGACGACGGCTCAATCGCGCCACCTCTGTGATCAGCTACGGCATCGCCAATCTGGAAGCGCAGCTCGGGCTTTCGCTGTTCGAGCGGCAGGGGACGCGCAAGCCGCGCCTGACGATGGCGGGTCAGGCGGTTCTCGCCGAGGCGCGCTCGATCAGCCAGGGGATCGACGATCTACGGGCGAAGGTGAAGGGGCTGTCGGAGGGGCTGGAAGCGCAGGTCGACCTGGCGATCGACGTCATGCTTCCCTCGCAATGGCTGGGCGAGGCGCTCGGCGCCTTTTACGCCGAGTTCCCGACCGTCGCGCTCAACCTCCATGTGGAGGCGCTGGGGGCGGTGACCGCGCTGGTTCTGGACGGCACGGCGGTGATCGGCATCAGCGGGCCGCTCGCGGCCGACATGCCGGGCATCGAAAATGTGATCGTCGGGTCGGTGCCGCTGATCCCGGTCGCGTCGCCCGGCCATCCGCTGGCACGCGCGGAAGCCCTCCTTCCCGGAATGGGGCGCGACCATGTTCAGCTGGTGCTGACCGACAGGTCGCCGCTTTCGGAGGGGCGCGAGTTTGGCGTGGTCAGCCCGCATACATGGCGCCTTGCCGATCTCGGAGCCAAGATGGCGCTGCTGCGGGAAGGCATCGGCTGGGGCAACATGCCGGTGCCGATGATCGAGGGGGATCTCCAGGCGGGCAGGCTGGTCAAGCTGGACATGCCAGACGAGACCGGGGTGAACTATCGCATGTCGGGTATCTACCGCAGCGACACTCCGCCCGGCCCCGCCGCCAGTTGGCTCCTTGAGCGATTCGTGACGGTGGGCCGTCGGTCCAGCGCAGAATGAGCGGCTGAGGCGCCCTCGCGGCGCCTCAGCCCTCTCGTCGCCGATCAGAAGCGATAGGCGATTCCGAACAAGGCCTGGTGACGGTCGAACTTGCCGTTGCCTTCGTCGAGGTCGGAATAGCGATATTCCGCGCGTGCCGAGACATTGTCGCTGATCGCGTGCTCGAGGCCGCCGCCGACCAGCCATCCGTCACGGTTGGCCGAAGCCGACCGGATGCCGGCCGCGTCCTCGACCGAGGTCCGCACCCGCGCATTGGTGTAGCCGCCACGCGCATAGAGCAGCGTGTTGTCCGTCACCAGATAGCCGGCACGAGCGGTGAGGTCGAACGAGCGCTTGGGATCGACGGTGACGAGGGCCGCACCGGTGTCGCGGGCGACGCTGTCATCATTGCCGAACTGGACGCCGGCCTCGGCGCCGATCACAAAGCGCGGGCTCACCTTATAGTCATAGCCGGCGAACACTCCACCCGAGAAGGAATCCTGCGAGCGGTCGATCGCAACATTGCCCAATGGCGTCGACGGCGTTCCCAGCTTGTCCTGGTTCCAGCCGGCCTGCACGCCGACATAGGGTCCGTTGAACGGCTCCGCGGATGCCGCCGAGGCAAGGCCCACGGCCAGGGCCAAGGCGGCCACGGAAGAAACAATACGCTTCATATCAAAACTCCTCTGTCGATCGAGCCGACGTTTCGGCTTCGTCACCTGACCAGATGGGTCCGAGCTTTGTTGTTCAAAGTGGAATAATGTCGAACTCACATATCGGAAAATTCGAACAGCGCCGATCAGCCAGCATTATCCGGCAGTTGATCCGCATCGGGGGCCGCTGACCGAAAAACTCGAACAGTGTGTTCGGTTTAATTCGAGTTGTCGGAACAGCTCTTCGACCACAGATCGGGATGGAGATTCACCGCGTGGCGGTCCCGCAACAGCAGCTCAGAAAGGTATTTCCATCATGTCAGACACGTGCGCCGAAGAGAAAAAGGGCGGCTCCACCACCGGCGTCGGCACGCCGGCGCCGAGCGACCGCAACTCCCTTACCATCGGCCCGGATGGCCCGATCGTTCTTCACGACGTGCACTTCCTTGAGCAGATGGCGCACTTCAACCGCGAGAAGACGATCGAGCGCCTGCCTCACGCCAAGGGTTCTGGCGCGTTCGGCGTCTTCGAGACGACGGAGGACGTCTCCCGCTACACCAAGGCCGCGCTCTTCCAGAAGGGCGCCGTCACCGACATGCTCGCCCGCTTCTCGACCGTCGCCGGCGAGCAGGGCAGCCCCGATACCTGGCGCGACGTGCGCGGCTTCTCGCTCAAATTCTACACTGACGAAGGCAATTACGACCTGGTCGGCAACAACACGCCGATCTTCTTCGTGCGCGATCCGATGAAGTTCCCCCACTTCATCCGGAGCCAGCGTCGCCTGCCCGGCTCGGGCCTGCGCGACAACAACATGCAGTGGGATTTCTGGACCCACAATCCGGAGAGCGCCCACCAGGTCAGCTATCTGATGGGCCGGCGGGGACTGCCCCGGAGCTGGCGGCACATGAACGGCTACGGCTCGCACACCTATATGTGGGTGAACGAAGCCGGCGAGCGCTTCTGGGTGAAGTACCACTTCAAGACCCGCCAGGGTATGGCGTTCTTCACCAACGAGGAAGCCGCCCGCATGGCTGGAAGCGATTCCGATTTCCACCGCCGCGACCTTTACGAGGCGATCGAGGCGGGCGACCATCCGTCCTGGGACCTGTTCGTCCAGGTCATGCCCTATGAGGAAGCGAAGACGTACCGGATCAATCCGTTCGACCTCACCAAGACGTGGCCGCACGCCGATTATCCGCTGATCCCGGTCGGGCGGATGACGCTCAACCGCAATCCGGCCAACTTCCACGCCGAGATCGAGCAGGCGGCCTTCTCGCCCGGCAACACGGTTCCAGGCATCGGCCTCTCGCCCGACAAGATGCTGCTCGGCCGCGCGTTCGCCTACAATGATGCGCAGCGCAATCGGATCGGCGCCAACTTCCACCAGCTACCGGTCAACCGGCCCAAGGTCCCGGTGAACAGCTACATGTTCGACGGACCGATGGCCTATGAGCATAGCGGCACCGCGCCGACCTATGCGCCCAACAGCTATGATCGGCCCTGGGCCGACGAGACCGGTCCCGCGGCCGAGGGTTGGGAAGCCGACGGCGCGATGGTGCGCAGCGCCTATACGCTGCGCGCCGAGGACGATGATTTCAGCCAGCCCGGCCGCCTCGTCCGCGAGGTCTTCGACGAGGCCGACCGCGAGGCGCTGGTCGAGACCGTCGCCGGTTCCCTCCTCGGCGGCGTGCGCGAGCCGGTGCTGAGCCGCGCGTTCGATTATTGGAAGAGCGTCGATGCCGATGTCGGCGCCCGGATCGAGGAGAAGGTGCGCGCCGGCGCCGCTCCGCAGCCCGCCGAGGGCATGGGCGAGGCCTGACCCAGGCGCCCGGCCGTCTCTCGTGCACGTGAGGCGACCGGGCCGCAACCCAATGGGCGACCGATGGTTGTCGGATCGCCTGCCATTTCCAAGGAGACATGCGCCATGACGACGTACAAGGTCGGTTATCTGATCGGCAGCCTCGCCACCCAGTCGATCAACCGGAAGCTCGCCAAGGCGCTGATCCGTCTCGCGCCGGAAAGCCTCGAATTCTCGGAAATATCCTTCCGCGACCTGCCGCTCTACAGCTATGATTATGACGACGATTATCCGGAAGTGGCCCAGAATTTCAAAGCCGCGATCAAGGCGTCCGACGCGATCCTCTTCGTCACGCCGGAATATAACCGCTCCATTCCCGGTGGTCTCAAGAACGCGATCGACTGGGCGAGCCGCCCCTACGGCACCAACGCTTTCACGCGTAAGCCGTCGGCCGTGATCGGCACCTCGCCCGGCGCCATCGGTACGGCGGTCGCCCAGCAGAGTCTCAGGAGCGTGTTGAGCTTCTGCAACTCGCCGCAGATGAACGCGCCCGAGGCCTATATCCAGTTCACGCCCGGGATGATCACCGACGACGGCGAGGTGACGGTGGAATCGACCGAGGGTTTCCTCCGCAACTACATGGCCGAGTTCCACGCCTTCATCGCCCGCGTCCTGACGGTCCTCCCGCGTGAGGAGTGACTGCCCGGCGACGACATGAGGTGACGAAGCCATGAGCAGAATGCCCGTCCTGTTCATCGGCCACGGCAGCCCGATGAACACGCTGGAGCGCAATGGCTTTACCGAAGCCTGGCGCGCCCTCGGGGAGCGGCTGCCCCGACCGCGGGCGCTGCTTGTCATATCGGCGCACTGGTATTTCGGCGCCACGGCCGTGACGGCTATGCCGAGGCCGCGGACCATCCACGATTTCTATGGCTTCCCGCCGGAACTCGAGGCTTTCGACTATCCGGCGCTGGGCCTGCCGGAGCTGGCTGAAGAGGTCGCGGAGCTCGTGAAGCCGCGCTGGGTCGGCCTCGATTTCGACCAATGGGGCTTGGACCATGGCACCTGGAGCGTGCTCGCCCATCTCTATCCGAACGCCGACATCCCCGTCGTGCAGCTCTCAATCAACGCCCTGAAGCCGCTCGACTACCATCTCGATCTCGGGTCCCGGCTCGCAGCGCTGCGCGAGCGCGGCGTCCTGATTCTCGCCAGCGGCAACGTCGTCCACAATCTTCGGCGCGTGCAATGGAACCAGCCCGACGCCGCCTTCGACTGGGCCGAGCGATTCGACGACGCCGTCGTCGATCAGTTGGCCACCGCGCCCGGCGACATATTGAAGGTCGAAGACCACCCCGACTACGACCTGGCGGTCCCGACGCCCGATCACTTCATCCCGCTGCTCTACCTCGCCAGCCTCGCGGCCGCCGGCGAGGGCAGCGCAGAGCCCTTCGTGAAGGGCTACGCGATGGGCTCCATTTCAATGACCTGCTACGGCGTCGGCATGGACGCGCCGGCAGCGGGCGAGGCCGAAGGTGCGGCCGGATTGCCGGCTAACGTACCTGCCGACCAGACGAACATGTAGCGCCAAGGGTCGACGTCTGGCGTCGCAATCGCTTGAAATGGATGCGCTGGCGCTAAAATGGTCGGGGAGAGAGGATTCGAACCTCCGGCCCCTGCCTCCCGAAGACAGTGCTCTACCAGGCTGAGCTACTCCCCGACCGGTGCGTCTGGCCAGAAGGCCGACCGGAAGACAGGTGAGGGGCCTATAGGGAGCGGTGCGGCCGAGCGCAAGCGGGCTTCTTAGCGGCCGCGCGCCTCCAGCAAATCGGCGATGGCGGTGAACTTCTCGCGCGGGCTGCCCTCGCGGGCGCGGGCGACTTCGGCGGCCTCGATCTTCTGCCAGTCGCGGAAGGTGACGACGTCGACGCCGCGGCTTTCGAGGAGCCTGTCGAGGCCCGCCCGGCCTTCCTTGCCGCCGCCGCCATTGCCGAGATCCGCCTTGATGCGCTCGGCCACTTCATAGCCGTCGGGCCGATTGGTGCCGATCGTGCCGGACGGCCCGCGCCGCGCCCAGCCGACGCAATAAAGGCCGGGGGCGATGACGCCGTCCGAATTGGCGAAGCGGCCGCGGCCATGCTCATAGGGCACGCCCTCGATCGGCGGCGTCGTATAGCCGATGCAGCTCACCACCAGGCCGCAGTCGATCCTATAGGTCTCGCCGGTGCCGACCGAACGAAGATCGTCGGTGAGCCGCGTCTTCTCGACGATCAAGCGCTCCACCCGGCCCTCGCCCTCGACGGCGACGGGCATGGCGAAGAAGTCGAAGTCGATCGTCTTGCGCTTGGCGGCCTTCGCCGCGGCATACTCGCGCAGGTGGGTCACGGACTTGCGCAGGCCCGGCTCGAGCAGCGCATCGTCGCCTTCGGGCGGGAAGTCGCCGATGTCGACCTTGGGCGCGGCGGCTTCGAGATGGCCGAGCTCGCCCAGTTCCTTCGGAGTCATCGCGATCTGGTGAGGGCCCCTGCGGCCGAGCACATGGATGGTGCGGATGCTGGAATGGGCTAGCGCTTCGAAAGCATGCGCGACGATGTCGGAGCCGCTGAACTCCGCCGGCGTCTTCGACAGGATTCGCGCCACGTCGAGCGCGACATTGCCGTTGCCGATCACCACCGCCGCTTCGACGTCGAGCGGCGGGTCGACGTCGGCGAAATCGGGATGGCCGTTGTACCAGCCGACGAAGGCGGCCGAGCCGATCACGCCGGGAAGGTCGCTGCCGGGAATGCCGAGCGGCCGGTCGTTGGGCGCGCCGGTGGCGAGGATGACGGCGTCGTAAAGCGCGAGCAGCTCGTCGATCGCCACGTCCTGCCCCACCGTCACATTGCCGACGAAGCGCGCCGTCTCGGAGAGGGCGACCTTCTCGTAGCGCCGCGACACGGCCTTCAGCGACTGGTGGTCGGGCGCAACGCCGGACCGGACCAGCCCGAACGGGGTCGGCAGCCGGTCGATCACGTCGATGCGGACGTCGTCGCCGAATTCCTTCTGGAGCGCCTCGGCGCTGTAGTAGCCGGCGGGTCCGGACCCGATCACCGCGACATGCCGCATCCCCGCCCTCCAATCACTCGTCGACGCGGATGCTAGCGCGCCTGCTTGCGGTGGCAAGAGGGGTCAACCTTTCTTAGGCCTCTTGTCCTCGAGCAGTTCGGTGCCCTTGTCCGTCAGCAGCCCTTCGATCGTGCCGGCGAAGAGGGCGAGGACGGCGGGCAGGGTGAATTCCAGCCGCACCTTCGTGTCCATCACGTCGATATGGCCGGTGACTTCCTGGCCGAGCGCGCGCACGTCGAGGTGCATGCGGTCGCCCTCCCAACTCGAGCGGACGTCGGCGGCTCCGCCCGGTATATGGTCCTTGAGCCGGCCGATGCCGCCCTGCATCCGCCGCTTGGCCTCCTCGGCACCGAGATTGTGCGGCAGGTTGATGACGATCGGCTGGCTCATGGTCGCAATCTAGCGACAGCCGGTTCGCCCGCACAAGCGCGAACACCCGCGGTTTTTCAGCACCGCGAGGGAAACGCCCCATTAACCAGTCTCGATTACATCCGATAAATCGCTCCGGCCTAATCTCCTCAGGCTGCGACGGGACGTCCGCGTTTAGTCGAGAGGATTCTTCCATGCGCCTTCTGAAGTGGCTGTATCGGCTCCGCAGGAGCGAACGCGGCAACGTCCTGATCGTCGGGGCGGCTTCGATGCCGCTGCTGATCGGCTCGGCCGCCCTGGCCGTGGACACGATCCAGCTCAGCCTGTGGAAGCGGCAGCTGCAGCGCGCGGCGGACTCGGGTGCCATCGCCGGCGCCTATGCGGTGGGGCAGGGGATCGACGAGCTCGACGAGCCGGTCGATCGCGATCTTGAAAAGAACGACCATCCCGGCTTGTCCGGCGTCGCCGTCGCGACCGGCAGCTATGGCGCCAAGACCCTGTCCAACGATGACTGCGATACCCGGGGCATAACGCCCTGCTTCGATCGCGCGGTGCAGGTGTCGCTGACGGCGCAGCGCACGCTTCCGTTCATCAGTATCTTCACCAACTCCGCGAGCCATTTCAATGCCAAGGCGACCGCCGCGCTCGTCGATGAAGGCGAATATTGCGTGGTGTCGCTCTACCAGGGCACGTCGGCCGGGATCGTCGCCAACGGCAATGCCAATGTGAAGCTTGGCTGCGGAATGATCACCAACGCAAGGTCCGATTCGTCCGTGACCGCGGGAGGCTCGTCGCAAATCGAGGCGTCACCCATCGCCGCCGTCGGCGACATTGACGGTGAAAGCCAGAACTTCGTCGGCGATACGGTCCTGAAGCCCCACACCGTTCCTCAGGCGGATCCGCTCGCGCATATTCCCGACCCACCGCCGCAGACCGGCTGTAACAAACAAGTAGGCGCGATCATGGGCCCTGGCTGTTACGCCTCGATGGACATCAAGGGTCCGGTGACGCTTGAGCCCGGCGTCTACTACATCAACGGCGGCGACCTTACGATCAACGCGCAGGCGCGGATCACGGGAGAAAATGTCACGATCGTGATGACCGGTCCCAATGGCGACGCGGGCGATATCCAGATCAACGGCGGCGCCGAGATCGACCTCACCGCTCCCACCAGCGGGGATTACAAGGGCGTGGTCTTGTATCGGGACCGTCGCGCCGACGTGATCGACGTCAAGTTCAACGGAGGCGCCGGCTTCGATTTTACCGGCGCGATCTACATGCCGACCACCAATCTCGAGATGCTCGGCAATTTCGCGCTCAATGCGCAATGCCTGCAGCTGGTCGGCCGTATCCTGACCTTCAAGGGAACGGCGGAGATCGAGAATAATTGCCCGCCCGCCAGCGGCGCCAGCGCGTTCCGGACGAGTGTCGTGAGGCTCGTGGGATAAGTCGGATGGCGCACCGCACCCTTCCGCACAGCCTCCGAGGAGATCAGCGCGGCGCCAGCATCGTCGAGCTGGCGCTGTTCATGCCCTTCATGGTCATGCTGATCGTGGGCATCATCGATCTCAGCAACGGCATCGCCATGCAGTTCGGCCTCAACAAGGCCGTCAACCGAACGCTCGAACTCGCCACCGCCAACAGCGTCGTCACGACCAAGAATGCCAGCGAGGTCGATTACAGCTATCTCGCCCGGGAAACCGCCCGGGCAGCCGAGGTGCCGGAGGAAAATGTCACTTTGACCAAGTGGGTCGAATGCGACGGGACCCGCCAGGCGACTTTCGAAACCATGTGCGATCCGGGCGAATCCATTGCCCGCTATGTGCAGATCGAGGCGATGAAGTCCTTCTCGCCCACCTTCAGCCTCGGACCGGTCGGCGAGACCGTGGACTTGAGGGCCGACGCAGCGGTGCGCGTGCAATGACGCGGCGGGCTTCTCTTCGCCGCGATCAGCGCGGCGCAGGCATTGTCGAGTTCGCGCTGGCGGCGCCGCTGCTCTTCCTGACCATCATTGGAATCGCGCAGCTCGGCATCCTGTTCTTTGCCAATGCAGGCTTGAGCCACGCCGTCGCCGAAGGCGCGCGCCTCGCCGCCATCTTTCCGCGCCCCGCGGACGATGAAATCGCTGAAGCGATCCTCCAATCCGAATTCGGCCTGAACAACGCCGATCTGATCGGCGATCCGGAGATCGTGCATGGCACCGATGCCAATGGCTTCACCTATGCCGATATCAGCCTCAGCTACACTGTGCCGATCGATTTCATCTTTTTCGAGACGCCGCCGGTGACGCTGACGGAGAATCGCCGGGTGTTCACGCAGCCGGCCGTCTGACGCTCGCGGAAGCGGGTTGAATCTCGACTAGCGGCGATATTGGATGAAACCCGTGCGGACGGCGATCTTGTCGTAGAGCGCCCTCGCGCCTTCATTGGACTCGTGGGTCAGCCAGTAGAGCCGCGCGGCTCCGGCCGCTTCGGCCCTGGCGGCCACCTCCTCGATCAGCATCCGCGCTATGCTGCGTCCCCGCGCCTCCTGCGCGACGAACAGGTCCTGCAGATAGCAGTAATCGCTCTTGGTCCAGCTGCTGGGATGGAAGAGATAGTGGGTAAATCCGAGGAGCCGACCGCTCTCCTCGGCGGCAAGGCCCGAAATGGGTCCGTCCGGATCGATGATGCGCGACCATGTGAGCGCCGTTACGTCACCGTCGAGGCGGGTTTCGTAGAAACGCTGATAGCCTTGCCACAGAGCCAGCCATTCCTGGCGGTCTTCGGCTGCCAGCGCCCGGATCGCGATTGCCATGTCCCGCTCATAAGCGTTCCGGCGGGAAGCTCAATCTTGCACGCATTCGACGTAGCGATAGCGGCCGCGAATGTGGCGGTTGAAATGCGGGCCCTTGATCCGGGCGGCGCGAAACGCGTCGGCGACCGCGGGCGGAACGTCGTGGTAGATGTAGCGGCGCCCGGTCGTGAACAGCACTTCCAGCTCGGCTGCGGCCTCCCTGTAGGCGATCGCGCGAATCACGGTCGAGGGCATGGCTGAGGCCTACGCCGCGAGGTTCAGCAATGGCGCGTTTCCCGATACTCGCCGCTGCTGGTCTTTTCCTTGACGGTGACGCAGTCGCCCTGACGGATCTCCTCGCGCCAGGAACCGTCCGCATTCACCTGCCGCTTGCCCTTGGGCACGCGCTTGCCGTCCTGGATGTCGTAGGACCAGCCGGACGGGGTCTTCGCCTCGGGTTTCCGCGCCTGGTCGGCCATCGCCGGAGCGGCGCCGCCGAACACCATCGCCGCCGCGATCGTCAGGAAGAAAGCCTTCATTCGGAATTCCTTACGCATGACCTCAATATAGGTCTTAACGCCCCGGCGGCCAACGGGGCTGCGTCGCGGCGGCGACACACCTCGAAAATGCGACGGTCTCGCGTAAAGCCTTGGCGCCGCCCCGTTCATTCGCGGATAAGAGGACGGGTGACAGAGGGCGCCCGAGGAGAAGAGTATGCGTATCCTGATCATCGGCCTGCTGCCGCTGGCGCTCGGCGGGTGCATCGCCAGCACGGCGCTCGACGTCGTCACCTTGCCGGTCAAGGCGGCCGGCGTGGCGGTGGACGCCACCTCCTCGGCGGTGGATGCGGCGACGACCAGCCAGTCCGAGGCCGATCAGAAGCGAGGCCGCGAGCTCCGCAAGGCCGAGGAGCGGGCAGGCCGCGATGCCGAAGCGCGGCGGAAATGGTGCGAGCAGGCGAGCGCGCGCGAGCGGGAGCTCTGGTGCTGAGGCGCGGCGTCCTTGCATAGCCGGGACGCAGCCGTCATGTCCCGGCCATGACGACGCCTCCGATGAAAGCCGCGATCATCCCGGTGACTCCGCTGCAGCAGAACTGCACCCTGCTCTGGTGCACGAAAACGATGCGCGGTGCTTTCGTCGATCCCGGCGGCGACCTGGACCGGCTGAAGGCGGCCGCCCAGGGCCAGGGCGTCACGATCGAGAAGATCCTCCTCACGCACGGTCATATCGACCATTGCGGCTCGGCCAAGCCGCTTGCCGACGAGCTGGGGGTGAAGATCGAAGGGCCGCACATCGCCGATAAATTCTGGATCGACCGGCTGGATGAGGACGGCGCCCGGTTCGGCATATTGGGCGTTCCCTTCGAATCGGACCGCTGGCTGGAGGAAGGCGACACGGTGACGGTGGGGGAGCTGAGCTTCGACGTCTATCATTGTCCCGGCCACACGCCCGGCCATGTCGTGTTTCACCACCCGGATTCGAAGCTGGCGATCGTCGGCGACGTCCTGTTTCAGGGATCGATCGGCCGCACCGACTTTCCCCGAAGCAACCATGCCGATCTCATCAACGCCATCGTCACCAAGCTTTGGCCGCTCGGCGACGACACGGCCTTCATTCCCGGCCATGGCCCGATGAGCCAGTTCGCGCATGAGCGGCGGACCAATCCCTTCGTCGGCGACCGGGTGCTGGCCGGCGCATAAGGAACTCGCCGCCTGAAGCCCGCGTTCTGCGCCCGTAACGAACGGACGATGACTCATGGAGCGCATTTTCACCCGCATCGCCAACAGCATCGCCTGGGTGGCCGGCCAACCCTGGTCCTTCACGCTTGCACTGGCTTCGATTTTCATTTGGGCGGCGTCGGGGCCGCTCTTCAATTTCTCCGACACGTGGCAGCTGGTCGTGAACACCTCGACCACGATCGTCACCTTCCTGATGGTGTTCCTGATCCAGAATTCGCAAAACCGGGACGCGGCGGCGATGCAGGCGAAGCTCGACGAGCTGATCCGGGCGCTGCCGCCGGCGCGAGCGCAGTTCATCGGCATCGAGCATCTCACCGAATCGGAAGTGGAGCTGATCCGCGCCGAGCTGGAGGATGAGACGGTGGGCGAAAACGGAAAGCCGCTCGCCAGGCATTCGCTTGAACGCCTGCGCTACCGCCTCTGAGACCCGCAATTTTAGAGGTCTTGTCCCTCGGCGTAAGTGATCGGCGCCGACGCCGCACGCTCCAGATAGGGAATGGCGAGCGCATAGGCGGCTAGGCCGAACAGCAGGAGCCACGTTGCCAGCGCCCCGCCCATGCGCAGCGGGCTCGATCCGGGCCGATCCATGCCGAACGGATGGGCAAGCCGCGCCAGCACGAAGAGGATGGCGACGATCCAAAGCCAGGTCTCCGATCCGTGGGCCAGCTCGATGAGGCCGAGCAGGATGAGGAAGGTCGGGGCATATTCGGAGAAATTGGCGTGGGCGCGCATACGGCGGGTGAGGCGCTCGTCGCCGCCGTCGCCGATCAGCACCTTGTGCCGGATGCGGAGCTGGCTGACCCTGAGGCCCAGCCAGACGCTGATGAGCGCGCAGGCGCCCGCAATGGTAAGAGTGATGGGCAAGATCATGGCTGTCGGCTCCCGCTGGGCAGGGCGCAGCTTGCACGGGCGCACGGGCGCTTGCAACATCCCCGAAATCCGCTATAGGCGGCACCGCTCATGAGCGAGCACCCCGGCCGCCAGGCCTGCGGCCGCAACGGCCGTCGTCCCTGGCTTCCTGCTCGCCCGAACCCTATAGTCGAAGAACTGGAACAGGTGCCAGCATGGCCGTCCCCAAGAGAAAAACCACGCCGTCCAAGCGCAACATGCGCCGCAGCCATGACGCGCTGAAGGCGGTGAATTACCAAGAATGCCCGAATTGCGGCGAACTCAAGCTGCCGCACAATCTTTGCGGCGGCTGCGGCCATTATAACGGCCGCGAGATCCAGTCGATCGAGGCGTAACAGTAAGTTTTGGAGGCGACACCGGTGGGCAGCGCGCCACGGATCGCACTGGACGCGATGGGTGGCGATGTCGGCCCGGCGGTGATGGTGGCCGGCGCCGCTCGCGCTCATCAGCGCCGCGGCGACCTCCAATTTCTGCTGTTCGGTGACGAGGGCGCGATTCGCGCCGAACTCGACAGACATCCGACTCTCGCCGGCGCCTCCCGGATCGTCCATTGCGACGATGTGATCGCGCCCGAGGAAAAGCCGACCCAGGCCATCCGCCGCGCCAAGACCAGCTCCATGGGGCGTGCCGTCCATGCCGTGAAGGCGGGCGAGGCGGACGCCGCCATCTCGGGCGGCAATACCGGCGCGTTGATGGCGATGTCCAAGCTGGCGCTGCGCACCATGAAGGGCATCGACCGACCGGCGCTCGCGGCGCTGCTGCCGACGCTTGGCGACAATGACCTCGTCATGCTCGATCTCGGCGCCAACACCGAGTGCGACACCCAGAATCTCGTTCAGTTCGCCGTCATGGGCGCGGCCTATTCTCGCGTCGTGCTCGATCTTGAAAAACCGCGCGTTCGCCTGCTCAACATCGGCACCGAGGAGCTGAAGGGCACGGACGAGCTGAAGACCGCCGCCGCCATCCTGCGCGACGCCGACTATCTCGGCATGCGCTTCGACGGCTTCACCGAGGGCGACAAGATTTCGCGCGGCGATGTCGACGTGATCGTGACCGACGGCTTTTCCGGCAATATCGCCCTCAAGACCGCGGAAGGCACCGCCCGCTTCGTCACCGACCTTTTGAAGCGCGCCTTCACCAGCTCGGCCCGGTCGAAGATCGGCTTCCTGATCTCGCGCCCGGCGACCGAGCTCCTCAAGCACCATCTCGATCCGAACAACCATAATGGCGCCGTCTTCCTCGGCCTCAATGCGCCGGTGGTGAAGAGCCACGGCAACGCCAACGAGAAGGGCGTCGCCAATGCCATCCGCGTCGCGGCCCGCATGGTACGCGAGGACCTGACCCGCAAGATCACCGAGGATCTCGCCAATATCGCCGCGCATGGCGACGCGCAGGCCGCAGCGAAATGACGCGGCGCTCCGTCATCGTCGGCACCGGCTCCGCGCTGCCGCCGCGTCGCGTCACCAATGTCGAGCTCGCCGAACGGGTGGACACCACCCATGAATGGATCGTCGAGCGTACCGGCATCGAGGCGCGCCACATCGCGAGCGACGGCGAAACCACCGCGACCCTCGCCACCGAGGCTGCGCGCAAGGCGCTGCAAGCTGCCGGCGTGAGCGCCGACAGCATCGGCCTCATCGTGCTGGCGACCGCGACGCCCGACCAGACCTTTCCGGCCAGCGCGACCCGGGTCCAGACGGCGCTCGGCATCGACGACTGCATCGCCTTTGACGTGGCGGCGGTCTGCACCGGCTTTCTCTACGCCCTGTCCGTCGCCGACAATATGGTGAAGGGCGGCATGGCCGATTACGCCCTGGTGATCGGCTCGGAAACGTTCAGCCGCATTCTCGATTGGGAGGATCGCACCACCTGCGTCCTCTTTGGCGACGGCGCCGGTGCGCTGGTGCTGAAGGCAGAGGAAACCGAGGACCGCGGCATCCTCGCCACCCGCCTCCACGCCGACGGTCGTCACAACGATCTTCTCTATGTCGACGGCGGCGTCTCGACCACCGGCACCGTCGGCAAGCTCCGCATGAAGGGCCGCGAGGTCTTCCGCCATGCCGTGGTGAACCTCGCCGACGTTCTGAATGAAGTGCTGGAGGCGGCCGGCCACCAGGCTGAGGAGGTCGACTGGGTCGTGCCGCACCAGGCCAACAAGCGGATCCTCGATGCGACGGCGAAGAAGCTCGGCCTGGCGCCCGAGAAGGTCATCGTCACCGTCGACCAGCATGCCAACACGTCCGCCGCGTCGGTTCCGCTCGCCCTGGACGTCGCGGTTCGCGACGGGCGCATCGGCAGGGGCGATCTTGTCGTCCTGGAGGCGATGGGCGGCGGCTTCACCTGGGGGGCTGCGGTTGTCCGCTATTGACGCCGCCTCGCCGCAATGCTCGATTGCACTTGGATTCCAGCTATACTAGTGGTTTCCATTCATGCGCGGGGAGGAATACCCATGGCCGATGCAGGGACGTTGAGGATGCCCATGGCAGGAACGCTGACCAGGGCCGATCTGGCCGATGTCGTCCACCAGGAAATCGGCCTGTCCCGCGCCGAATCCGCCAACATCGTCGAGCGCGTGCTGCACCATATGTGCCATGCGCTGGCCGAAGGCGAGAATGTGAAGATTTCCGGTTTCGGCAGCTTCATCCTGCGCGACAAGGGCGAGCGGATCGGCCGCAATCCCAAGACCGGAGTCGAGGTGCCGATCGCGCCGCGGCGGGTGCTCACCTTCCGCGCCAGCCAGATCATGCGCGAGCGGATCGCAAACGGCCGCTGATCCCTTGGCGGACGGGCCTGTAAAGAGCGAAAACGCCTTCCGCACCATCGGCGAGCTCGCGAGCGACCTCGGCGTCCCGCAGCATATCCTCCGCTATTGGGAGACTCGCTTTCCCCAGCTTCGACCCCTGCAGCGCGCCGGTAATCGCCGCTATTATCGTCCGGAGGATGTGGCGCTTGCGAAGCGGATCCATCGCCTCCTCAACCAGGATGGCTACACCATCCGCGGCGTGCAGCAGCTTTTGAAGAACGGCTCCCGGGGCGAAGAAGAACGGTCGGCACCCGCCGCCGCAGCCAGCCAATCCTCTGCCTTCCCCGTCGAAGAGCTGCGCGCCCTCCGTTCCATGCTGGCCGACGCGCTGGAGCAGGCCCGCTAGCCAGCGGCTTCAGTGCGTATCCTCGTCCGGACCCAAGGTGGGATCGAGGTCGCGCGGGCGGATGAAGCGGACGATGTTGCCCATGCCTTTTCGAACCTGGCGCCAGTGCTGAACCGGAATCCTGATCTCGGCGACGGTAGCGGTCGGGTATTTGACCGCCACCTCGTCTCTTAGCTCGCCCCCGTCGGCCAGCAGCAGGGCCAATTGCTCGAGCCCGGGATTATGGCCAACCAGCAGGAGCCGCTCCGTCTCATCGTCGATCTCATGGATGAGGTCGAGCAGGGCGGCGGGGGAAGCGAGATAGATGCGGCGGTCATATTGTGGGTGAAGCGGCGAGCCATAGCCTTCGGTCACATCGTCGAGGGTCTCGATTACCCGAACGGCGGGAGAAGCAATGACGCGGTCAAAGCGCAGTTCCCGGTTCTTCATCTCGCGCCCGATGGTACGAGCGGCGCGGCGACCCCGCTTGTTCAATGGACGATCGAAGTCGGCAGCGACCGGATCATTCCAACTGGACTTGGCGTGGCGCAGCAGCGTCAGCGTCTTCATGCAAATCCTTCGGGAACCGTAACGTCCTGCGCCTGATGCCCTAAAGCAGATGCGGTTGAAAGGCCGCTCCGTACACGCTCGATGGCTTCAGCGAGATGAACGCGGCTGACCGGCACGCCCGCGGGGAAGGCATTCAGCAGACGCGAGGGCGTCGCCGCGGAGAGCAGGACGAATATCCCCTTGTCGTCACGCCGCCGGATTAGCCGACCGAACGCCTGCGCGAGCCGGGCCCGCACGACACGGTCGTCATAGGCCGAGCCGCCGCCGGCCGCTTTCCGGGCTGCGTGCAGCACCGTCGGCCGCGGCCAGGGCACGCCTTCCATCACCACCAGGCGGAGCGAATGGCCGGGAACGTCGACTCCGTCGCGAAGCGCATCGGTGCCGAGCAGCGAGGCGCGGGGCTCATCGCGGAAGATGTCGACGAGCGTGCCGGTATCGATCGGATCGACATGCTGAGCATAGAGCGGCAGGCCGGCGCGGGCGAGCCGGTCGGCGATGCGGGCATGCACCGCCTTCAGCCGCTGGATGGCGGTGAAGAGGCCCAAGGTGCCGCCGCCCGCCGCCTCGATGAGCCGGGCATAGGCGCCGGCAAGGCTGGCGAGGTCGCCGCGCCTCAAATCGGTGACGATCAGCACTTCGCTGTTCGCCGCATAATCGAACGGGCTGTCGGCGCTGAAATGGCGCGCCGGCGAATCGAGGTGGCAGGCGCCCGTGCGCGCATCCGCGGCCTCCCAGCCTTCGGCGCCCCGCAGGGTGGCGGAGGTGACAATGACGCCGTGCGCGGGCTTCAGCACCGTCTCCGCCAGCGGCCGGGTGGGATCGAGCCAGCGGCGGTGAATCCCGATATCATATTCGCGGCCATCGACCCGCTCGACGGTCAGCCAGTCGACGAAATCAGGATCGGCCGGCCCCCCGATGCGGGCGGCGAGCGCTATCCAGGCGGACAGCGACTGGATGCGCCAGCCAAGGCCGCCGATCGCCCCTTCGATCCGCGCTCGCGCCTGGGCGTCGAGCCAATCCGGCGCGTCCTCCAGCACCGCTTCCAATCGCTTGCCGAGCGCGACCAGCGGGCGCAGCAGCAGCTCCAGCGCTTCGACGGCGGGCGCCGCCGCTCCGACGATGGCGCCGTCGAGCTCGGCCATCTCGGTCTCGATGCCGTAGCCGGCATCCTGGGCCGAGGCGCGCGCGTAGACGGTGCCGCGCACGGCGGCGAGCAGCTTCTCGATCGGCCCGAACGGCATTCCCTCGCCGATCCGCTGGAGCCAGCCGTCGCCCGTCAGCAGCCCGGCCGCCTGCACCGCCGCCTCGAGGGCCATCGCACCCGCTTCATCGTAGGAGGCGACGTCCATCAATCGGGCGGAAAGGCCGCGCCGCCGCCCACGCGACTTGCCTTCGGGGCCGATGATCCAGCGGCGGAGCTCGATCGTTTCCTGCCCCGTCAGAGCGGCGGCGAAGGTCGAATCGGCGGCGTCGAACAGGTGGTGGCCCTCGTCGAACACGATCCGGGTCGCGGCATTGCCTGCCTCCCGGCCGCGCACCGCGTTCACCATGACGAGCGCGTGATTGGCGATGACGAGGTCGGCATTCTGGCTGGCCCGCGCCGAGCGTTCGATGAAGCACTTCCGGTAATGCGGGCAGCCGGCATAGACGCATTCGCCGCGCCGGTCGGTGAGTGCGGTCGAGCCGGCGCGCCGGAACAGGCTGGTGAGCCAGCCCGGCAGGTCGCCGCCGACCATGTCGCCGTCCTTCGTATAGGCCGCCCAGCGCGCGATGAGCTGCGCCAGGATCGCGGCGCGCCCGGAAAAGCCGCCCTGAAGCGCGTCCTCCAGGTTGAGCAGGCAGAGATAATTCTCGCGCCCCTTGCGGACGACGACCTTCGCCTTGCGCTCCCGGGGGTCGGGAAAGAGGCGGACGCTTTCGCGATCGAGCTGACGCTGCAACGCCTTGGTGTAGGTGGACACCCATACCGCGCCGCCCGCCTTTTCCGCCCAGAGCGAGGCGGGAGCGAGATAGCCGAGCGTCTTGCCGATTCCGGTCCCCGCTTCGGCGAGCAGCAGATGGGGCTCGCCCTCGCGTGTCCGCGGCGCGAAGGCAGACGTGGCGGTCGCCGCGTAATCGCGCTGGCCTTGGCGCGGTTCGGCGTCCCGACCAGTAAGAGACGCCAGTCGCTCGACCGATTCGTCTTCCGAAACGCTGGCGGGACGCGGCTGGGGCCGCGGCGCGCCTTCCTCCCATTCGGGAAGCTTGGAGAAGAGCCAGCGCTCGTCCCTTTCGGGCCGCTTCAGCTGCGCCGTCACCGCCGGCGCCCAGGACCAGCGCAGGCGATGGAGCGACTGCGCCGATGCCCAGGCGCCCTCACGCTCCGGCCAGTCCGCCGCCTCCATCCGCTCCAGCAGCGCTTCGGCCGCCCGCCTCAGGAAAAGCGCCGCCTCCGCATCGTCCCTGGGCGGCGCCAGCCCCAGCGCGTGGGCCAGCCCCTTGGGCGTGGGGACGGCGAACCGCGCCGGGAAGACGAAGGCGAACAGCTCCAGAAGATCGAGCCCCGACAGCTCCGGATAGCCGAGTCGCTGGCCGATGAGGGGCGCGTTCAGCATGATTATCGGCGTCTCGGCGGCGCGAGCGATCGCCTCGCCCCGGCCCAGGGCGCGCACCTCGCCTCCCGCCGAAGCCACCCAGATGCCGCCATGGGTTGCGTGGAGCGCGGGATAAGGCAAAGAGACCGCCATCCGCCTCATCTGGTCCAGGCGGAACGAAAGGGCAACCTGTGACTGTACTTCAAGAGCTTCGCCCAGAAGAACTTAGGAGGGCCGCTTTGGTCTCCAAGGCCTGGCCCTATGAGGAAGCCCGCAAGCTCCTGAAACGCTATCCGAACGGACCGGAGAAGGGCGCGATCGTGTTCGAGACGGGCTACGGTCCCTCGGGCCTGCCCCATCTCGGTACCTTCCAGGAGGTGGCGCGGACCTTGATGGTGCGTCATGCCCTGTCCGAGATGGTCGATTGGCCGTCGCGTCTCATCGCTTTCTCCGACGACATGGACGGGATGCGCAAGGTGCCGCCGGGCGTGCCGCACCAGGACATGATGCACGACCATCTCGACCAGCCCTTGAGCCGCGTGCCGGATCCGTTCGGCTGCGGCCACCAGAGCTACGCCGACCACAACAATCAGCTCCTCCAGAAATTCCTGGACGAGTTCGGCTTCGACTATGAGTTCATGGCCTCGTCCGACTGCTACGGCTCCGGCCGGTTCGACGAGGCGCTGAGGTCGGTCCTGCGCCACTATGACGACATCATGGGGGTGATGCTGCCGACTCTTCGCGAGGAGCGGCGGCAGACTTACTCGCCGGTCCTGCCGATCAGCCCGGCCAGCGGCAAGGTGCTTCAGGTCCCGGTCGAGGTGGTGGATGCCGAGAGCGGCACCATCCGCTACACCGACCCCGCGAGCGGCGAGCAAGTGGAACAGTCGATCCTCTCCGGCGGCGCCAAGCTGCAATGGAAGGTCGACTGGGCGATGCGCTGGGTCGCCCTCGGCGTCGATTACGAGATGGCGGGCAAGGACCTGATCGATTCGGTCACCCAAAGCTCCAAGATCGCCCGCGTCCTCGGCGCCCGCCCGCCCGAGGGCTTCAACTACGAGCTGTTCTTGGACGAGAATGGCGAGAAGATCTCCAAGACCAAGGGCAATGGCGTCACCATCGACGAATGGCTGACCTATGCGCCGCAGGAGAGCCTCGCTTTCTACATCTATCGCGAGCCCAGGAAGGCGAAACAGCTGAGCTTCGGGATCATCCCCAAGGCGGTCGACGAATATCAGCAGTTCCTCGCCGCCTATCCGGAACAGCCGTGGGACAAGAGGCTCGGCAACCCGGTTCACCATGTCCATGCCGGCGATGTGCCGCCGGCCCGGATGCCGCTCACCTTCGCGCTTCTGCTCAACCTCGTCGGCGTGGCGCTGACGGAGGACAAGGCCCTGCTCTGGGCCTTCGTGAAGCGCTACGCGCCCGACACCTCGCCCGAGACGCATCCGGAGCTGGACGCCCTCATCGGCTACGCCGCCGTTTACTTCCGCGATTTCGTCAAGGATTCGCTCCACCGCCGCGCGCCCGACGAGCGGGAGACGGCCGCGCTTCGCGCCCTCGATGCCAGGCTCGCCGCGCTGCCGGCCGACGCCGATGCCGAGACGATCCAGACCGAAGTCTATGAGGTCGGCAAGACCGGCGGGTTCGAAAATCTGCGCGATTGGTTCAAGGGGCTCTATGAGACACTGCTCGGCACCAGTCAGGGCCCGCGCATGGGCAGCTTCATCGCGCTCTACGGTATCGGCAACAGCCGGCGCCTCATCGCTGAGGCTTTGGAGCAACAGTAACCGGCATTTCGTTGCGGCCTGGCAACCAGTCGGTGAACCGCGCGTTGGGAGGCGCGGTCCACCCCTTTCGGACTGGTGTCTGATGCATACGCATCACATCGGCCGCGTCGCCCACTCCCCCCGGTGCGACGCGGCCTCGGGGCCTATTTCCCGTTCGCGGCGCGGGCCCGGTCGATGCTCTCGATGAGGATTCGGCGCGCGTCCTCGCGGCCGCCCCAGGTGCCGACGCGCACCCACTTTTCCGGCTCCAGATCCTTATAGTGGGTGAAGAAATGCTCGATCTGCTGCTTGACGATCGCCGGCAGGTCGTCGGCTTCCGAGACATCCTGATAATAAGGAAAGGTCGTGTCGACGGGCACGGTCAGCAGCTTTTCGTCGCCGCCGGCCTCGTCCTCCAGCCACAGCACCGCGATCGGACGGACGCGCACCACCGAGCCCGGGATGAAGGGCGAGCGCGCCACGACCATCGCATCGAGGGGGTCGCCGTCCTCGGACAAGGTGTGCGGAATGAAGCCGTAGTTGGTTGGATAGCGCATCGGCGTGTGGAGGATGCGGTCCACCCACATGGCGCCCGACTTCTTGTCGAACTCATATTTGACCGGCTCGCCGCCGACCGGGACTTCGATGATGACGTTGATGCTGTCGGGCGGATTGTCGCCCACGGGAATCAGATCGATGTTCATGATGGGGCGGGCCTATAGACCTGACATCCGCCGCGGCGAAGGCTTAATCTTCGCAGGTGCAACAAATTCCCAACTCCCCCTCGTCACCGGAATGACGGTGGGGCCGCTTCCCACGCGGGTCAAAAATGCTAAGGGCGCAAAATGAGCAAGGGCCCGCAAAGGATCAGAGGCACCCAGGACATCTGGGGCGAGGACGCCGACCGTTTCGGACAAGTGATCGACACGTTCGACCGCGTGCGCCGCCTCTACGGCTTCCAGCGGATAGAAGTCCCGGTGTTCGAGGCGACCGAGGTGTTCGCCCGATCGATCGGAGAGACCACCGACATCGTCTCGAAGGAGATGTACACCTTTCCGGATCGCGGCGGGGATTCGCTGACGCTGCGTCCCGAATTCACCGCCGGCATCTGCCGTGCCTATCTCTCGGAAGGATGGCAGCAGCACATCCCGATGAAGGTCGCGACCCACGGCCCGGTCTTCCGCTACGAGCGCCCCCAGAAGGGCCGCTTCCGCCAGTTCCACCAACTGGACGCCGAGATCATCGGCTCGGACTCGCCGCTCGCCGACGTCGAGCTTCTCGCCTTCGCCGATCAGATCCTCAACGAGCTCGGCATCGCCGAGGGCGTAACCCTGCAGCTCAACACGCTGGGCGACGCCGAGACTCGCGATGCCTGGCGCCAGGCGCTGGTCGAGCATTTCGAAGGGCACCGCGGCGATTTGTCGGAGGACAGCCTCGCCCGCCTCGACAAGAACCCGCTGCGCATCCTCGACAGCAAGGACCCGAAGGACCGCCCGATCGCCGATGCCGCGCCCGCCATCGACGAGTTCCTCACGGCGGAAGCAGCGGACTTCTTCGGGCGCGTGACCGTAGGGCTGGACGCGGCCGGCATTGCCTGGACGCGCAACCCGCGCCTGGTGCGCGGCCTCGACTATTACCGCCACACCGCCTTCGAGTTCGTCACCGACCGCCTCGGCGCGCAAGGCACGGTGCTGGCGGGCGGCCGTTATGACGGCCTCATCGAAGCGCTCGGCGGACCGCATACGCCCGCGGTCGGCTGGGCGGCGGGAATCGAGCGACTGGCGATGCTGCTCGACAAGCCCCCGGCCTCCGCCCTCGATGTCGCGCTGGTGCCCTTGGGTGAGAAGGCCGAAGGCGCAGCGACTGGAATACTCGCCGATCTGCGCCGTGCCGGAATCGCCGCCGATATGGCGTATCGAGGCAATATGAAGAAGCGCATGGCCAAAGCCGACGCGAGCGGCGCGGGCTATGCCGTCATCATCGGCGACGACGAGCTGGAGCGTGGTGAGGCCGGCGTGAAGGACCTCAAGACCGGCGAGCAGAAAAGCGTCGCGCTGTCCGATATTGCCGGAGCGGTACGCCCTCGATGACCCGCATTTCCGCCGAGCGGATCGCCGCCATCGAGGCGCGCAGGGACGAGCTTCAGAACGCCATGTCGGCGCCCGACCTTGCGCCGGAGCAGTTCGTCCGCCTGTCCAAGGATTATGCCGAGATCGAGCCGGCGGCGGCGGCGGCCGGCGAGGTGCGGCGGCTGCGCGACGAGCTGGAGGCGCTTACCGGGCTGGCGGACGATCCCGAGATGCGGGAGCTGGCGGCCGAGGAAGCCGAGACGATCCGCAAGCGTCTTCCCGAGGCCGAGCGGGAATTGGCGCTCAAGCTGCTGCCGCGCGATGCCGCGGACGAGCGACCGGCCATGCTCGAAATCCGCGCCGGCACCGGCGGCGACGAGGCGGCGCTCTTCGCGGGCGATCTCTTCCGCATGTATCAGCGTTTCGCCGAGGAGCAGGGCTGGCGGGTCGAGCTGATCTCGGCGAACCCGGCCGATGTCGGCGGCTACAAGGAAGTCGTCGCTTCCGTCACCGGTCAGGGCGTGTTCGCCAAGCTGAAGTTCGAAAGCGGCGTCCACCGCGTCCAGCGCGTGCCGGTGACGGAGAGCGGCGGGCGAATCCATACGTCGGCGGCGACGGTGGCGGTGCTGCCGGAGGCCGAGGAGGTCGACGTCCAGATCGACGACAAGGATCTGCGCATCGACGTCTATCGCTCCTCGGGGCCCGGCGGGCAGTCGGTCAACACGACCGACAGCGCGGTCCGCATCACCCATCTTCCCACCGGCATGATCGTCATCCAGCAGGACGAGAAGTCGCAGCACAAGAACAAGGCCAAGGCGCTCAAGGTGCTGCGCACGCGGCTCTACGAAATGGAGCGCGAGCGGCTGGCGAACGAGCGGGCGGGAGCGAGGAAATCGATGGTCGGTTCCGGCGACCGGTCCGAGCGCATCCGCACCTATAATTTCCCGCAGGGCCGGGTGACCGACCACCGCATCAACCTCACCCTCCACCGCCTGCCCGAGATCCTCCAGGGCCAGATGGACGAACTGGTCGGCGCCCTTATCGCCGAAGACGAAGCGGCGCGGCTGGCGAGCCTCGATGAGCCGGGCGCCTGAGGAACGCGATCACAAGTCTCGTTCGTCCCGAGCGAAGTCGAGGGGCGCTGGCACGGACTCATCACATACGCCCCTCGACTACGCTCGGGACGAACGGATGTCGGTGAGTTGCAGAGAGGCCCTCAGCGCCGCGACGCGCCGCCTGATGGATATTTCAGACACGCCCCGCCTCGACGCCGAGCTGCTGATGGCGAAAGCTCTGGGGGTGGAGCGGGAAGCCCTGCTCCTTTCCAGGCTCGATGACCCGGCGCCGGAAAGCTTCGAAACGCTCGTCCGCCGGCGCGAGGCGGGGGAGCCGGTTGCCTATATCACCGGTCGCCGCGCCTTCTGGACGATCGAGCTGGAGGTGGCGCCGGGCGTGCTCGTCCCTCGCCCCGACAGCGAAACGCTGATCGAGGCCGCGGTCGAGCGGTTCGGCAAGACGGGGCCGCGGAACGTGCTCGATCTCGGCACCGGGCCGGGCACGTTGCTGCTCGCCGCGCTGGCCGAGTGGCCGCAGGCGCGAGGCCTCGGGATAGACCGGTCGGAGGCAGCGCTGGCGATCGCGCGGCGCAATGCCGGCCGGCTCGGACTCGCCGATCGGACCCGGTTCGAAATCGGCGACTGGGGCGAAGGCGTGGAGGAGCGGTTCGACCTCATCCTCTGCAATCCGCCTTATGTCGAAAGTACCGCCGACCTCCCGCGCGACGTGTCGGAATGGGAGCCGCCCGAGGCTCTGTTCGCGGGGCCCGACGGGCTCGACGATTATCGGCGGCTGGCGCCCCAGCTGGGGCGGCTGCTCGCTCCTCATGGATTCGCCTGCATCGAGATCGGCGCCACTCAGGCTGAAACGGTGTCCGCGCTGTTCGAGGCGGAAGGGCTCGGTGCGTCCCTCCGCCGCGATCTCGCCGGCCGCCCTCGCTGCCTTGTCATCGAAGCTTGATATATTTGATACGCTTTCCCCCTTGGATTTTGTCCCGTGGCTAGTTACATAGGCGGCAGGGACGGGGCCTAGTACAGCATTGGATGCTTGAGGCTTTCCGTCGCCGACCCCCGATTGCTCTGGCGTCTTCGGACGGTCTTGGCGTGAGGAGGCGGGAGCCGCGTGCGGCCGCCTGCCGTGGGAGTCGCGCAAAGGGACGGCCGGGAGTGGCCCGGCCAATGGAGTGGCTGATACGACCACTATTTGACGAGGAATAGCATTGATCAACAATCGTCAGGGCGGCCGCAGGCGCGGTCGCGGCGGCGGGTCCCGCTCGCCGAACACGCCCAATGCGGGCAATCGCCAGGACAATCGCTCGCGCGGCAATGCCGCCCAGCTTCATGAGAAATACAAGGCGATGGCGCGCGACGCGCAGCTCGCCGGCGATCGTGTGCAGACCGAATATTATCTGCAGTTCGCGGACCATTATTTCCGGGTCTTGAACGAAAGCCGCGCGCGCTTCGAAGAGCAGCGCCGGCAGCGCGAGGACGACGGCGCCGACGAGGACGAGGATCAGGACGAAGTCCAGACCGCGTCCGGCGGTGACGATAGCGAGGAGCGCGAGGAGCGCGGCGATCGCCCGGCCCGCGGGAATCAGCAGCGCAATGATGGCGGCGAGGAACGTCCCCGCCGGCAGCGCGCGCGCCGCAGCCGCGAAGATCGCGAGCAGGAGCAGGGCGAGGGAGACAGCGACGAGCGCATCTCCGCCGACATCCTGCCGCCCTCCATCGCCTCGATCGAAGGCGGCGAGGCCAAGGCCCCGCGCCGGCGCACGCGCCGTCAGCGCGACGAGGGCGACGAGGAAATGGCACCTGCGGCCTGAGGCCTGCCCAACAGCATCACCAGAGGGGGCGGCGGTCTTTGACGACCGTCGCCCTTTTTCTTGCCGGCCGCTCTCGCCGTAACAATAATGTCACGCGACAGTCGTGTGCCTGTCACCAACATCGCTTAGCGCCGTCATCAACCGGAACGCCGCCCTTCGCGGCATCGAACAAGAGACGGGGTATTTGAGATGAAGACCAAGAGTTTGACGGCCGTGCTGCTGGCGGCGAGCGCGCTTTCCACGGCTGCGCCAGCCTTCGCCCAGACCAAGGAAGAGGCGCTGGCGGCCGAGATCGCCGCGATGCGCGCCAAGATCGACAGCCTCGAGGCCGAGATGACGGCCTTGAAGGAGGAAAAGCCCGAAGAGAAATCGGGCACAACGATCAGTTGGAAGGGCGCGCCCCTCATCGAGGACAAGGCGAGCGGCTGGTCGTTCAAGCCCCGCGGCCGCCTGCAATATGATGTCGGCCATGTCGGCAGCCCGGAAGGGATCGACGACCGCGGCCTTGGCTTCTCCAACGAGCTCCGCCGCGCCCGCCTCGGCGTCGAGGGCACCATCCCCGGCGGCTTCGACTATAAGTTCGAGATGGACTTCGCCGAGGGCGACGTCGAGATCACCGACGCCACGCTGGGCTATGATGCGGGGGCCGGCGTCGGCTTCACCATCGGCCAGCACAACAGTTTCCAGTCGCTCGAGGAACTGACCAGCTCGCGCTTCACTTCCTTCATGGAGCGCGCCGCCTTCACCGACGCCTTCAACTTCGAGCGTCGCGTCGGGCTGTCGGCGGCCTATGAGAATGGCCCCTTCATCGCCCAGGCCGGCGTCTTCACCGATAACATCCACGATCTCGACGACGAAAATAATTCGCTCGGCGCCGACGCCCGCCTCGTCTTCGCCCCGAAAATGGGCGAGACGCAGCTCCATTTCGGCGGCTCCGCCCACTATCGCGACAATAACGACCTGGCCGAGCGGGGCGACACGACCCGCTATCGCCAGCGTCCGATGATCCACAGCAGCGACACCCGCTTCCTGGCGACGCCGGAACTGATCGTGGACAAGGAAACGAGCTACGGCCTCGAGGCGGCGCTGATCCACGGGCCGCTGCACGCCGCGGGCGAGGTGCACTGGCTGGAGGCCGACACGCTGGGCTCGGTCGCCAAGCCGACCTTTTTCGGCGGCTATGCCGAGGTCGGCTATTATCTCACCGGCGAGACCCGCGGCTACAAGGGCGGCAAGTTCGACCGGACCAAGGTGCTGAACCCGCTCAGCGACGGCGGCATAGGCGCCTTTCAGGTGAACCTGCGCTACGACCATCTCGATCTCATCGACGACGGCATCGTCGGCGGAAAGCAGCAGGGCTATCAGGCCTCGCTGATCTGGATCCCGGAGGATCATGTCCGCTTCCTGCTGAACTATGGCCGGATGAACTACGACAATGCCGCCATCCCGGCCCTCAACGGCGACCGCGATTACAGCGTCGACGTATTCGGTGCCCGCGCCCAGATCGATTTCTAGGCCGCGGTTCTCCGACGGAAGCCGGGCAACGGACTACCGAAACTGTATCTGAAGAAGCCCGGTTGACAGCAATGTAACAACGTAACAAGCTCCTCCCGACCTTTCGGGGGGAGCTTGTGATGCGTTCTTTGCTGTTTGTTTCCAGCCTGTTGGCGGCGCCTGCCCTGGCCCAGAATGCGCAGGGCGACGTCTCCGTCACCATCTACAACGACAACCTCGCTTTGGTGCAGGACACGCGCCAGATGGCGATTCCCTCCGGCCGGTCGCGGCAGGAATTTCCGAACGTCTCGGGCCAGATCAGCCCTGAGACGGTGACCCTGAATGCGCCCGACGTCGCCATCGTCGAGCAGAATTTCGATTTCGACCTTCTGTCCCCGGCGAAGCTGATGGAAAAAGCCGTGGGCGAGATGATCACCCTCGTCCGCACCAATCCCGCCACCGGCGCCGAGGAACGGGAGCGGGCGCGGGTGCTCGCGGTGAATGGCGGCGTCGTCCTCCAGATCGGCGAGCGAATCGAGGTGCTGCGGGACGACGGTCTTCCGATCCGCGTGATCTTCGACGAAGTGCCGGAGAGTCTCCGCGCCCGTCCGACCTTGTCGGTCACGCTGGAAAGTTCGCGCGCTGGAGCGCGGCCAGTGACCCTGAGCTACTTGACGCCAGGCATGAGCTGGAAGGCCGATTACGTCACCCTTTTCGACGAGGCGGCCGGGACGATCGACGTCCAGGGCTGGGTGACGCTGACCAACACCACCGGCACGACGTTCGAAAATGCCGACACCTTGCTGATTGCCGGCCAGGTGCAGCAGGAGCAGGGGCCTCGCTACGGGCGGGGCTATCGTCCGCCGCCTCCACCTCCGCCGCCGCCGGGCAATCGGCCCGGCGTGGAGACGGCCGGGCGCGAAAGTCTCGGCGACTTCTATCTCTATCCGCTGCCGGAACGGACGACGATCGCCAACCAGCAGACCAAGCAGGTGAGCTTCCTCGACGTGACCGGCGCCGCCGCGCGCCGGGCCTATGTCTATCGCAACGGCTGGCTGCAGACCCGCGATCAGGCGGAAAGCGCCGACACGGTTCTCCAATTCTCCAGTTCCCGCAACGCCGGTCTCGGCGACGCGCTGCCGGCCGGAACGGTGCGCGTCTATATGAAGGATGCGCGCGGACAGGCGCAGTTCGTCGGTGAGAACAGCATCGGCCACACGCCGATGGGGTCGGACATCGCCATCCGCACCGGCGCCGCGTTCGACGTGAAGGTGCAGCCTGTGCTCGTCGAGCGGCGGGAAATGCCCGGGCGTCGCTGGCAAACAACTATGCGCTACACGCTCACCAATGCGAGCCCAACGCCGGTCACAGTCGACCTGATCCAGGCGGGTCTCTGGGGCGACACTCGAATCGTCGAGGAAAGCCAGGAGAGCAACCGCCGCTCGGCCGACGAGACGCTTTGGCGCGTGGCCGTCCCCGCCAATGGCGAGGCCAGCGTCACCGCCACGTTCGACACGCGATTCTAGGATATGGCCTCACTCCGGGATTCCGTTCGTCCCGAGCGTAGTCGAGGGGCGTCCGCACCAAAGGGCGCGCCTCGACTTCGCTCGGCACGAACCGGGTTGGGGGCGATGTTGCTGATGCTGACGCCAGCAGCGGCTGCCCAGTCCATCGCGACGTCGCCCGGTCCGAGCGATGTCTCCCTCACCGTCTATCGTGCGCCGCACCGAAGCCCCGGCGACGAGATGAATCTGCGCTGGCTGAACGGCTATG
Organism: Sphingosinicella humi; assembly: GCF_003129465.1. Taxonomy (NCBI): domain Bacteria; kingdom Pseudomonadati; phylum Pseudomonadota; class Alphaproteobacteria; order Sphingomonadales; family Sphingomicrobiaceae; genus Allosphingosinicella; species Allosphingosinicella humi. The sequence goes on along the minus strand of NZ_QFFF01000001.1, from coordinate 984,096 downwards.
CGCTGATCAGCGAAACCCGCACCGTCTCCATCCCCGCCGGCGAGAGCGAGATCCGTTTCGAAGGCGTCGCCGGCGGCATCATACCGGAAAGCGCGATCGTCACCGGCTTTCCGGACGGCGTGATCGAGAAGAACCAGGATGCCCATCTGCTCTCGCCGGCGAGCCTGCTCGATGCATCGCTCGGCCGCCGCGTCCATCTTCGTCGCACGTCCGGCGTCACGGGCGAGGTCACCGAAACCGAGGCGGTGATCCGATCGGGCGCGGACGGGGCGGTGGTGCTGGAAACGCCCGCCGGCTTCGAGGCCTTGCGCTGCACGGGCCTCAACGAGACGCTGATCTACGATCGCGTCCCCGCGGGTTTGTCGGCCAAGCCGACGCTCTCGGTCCGCGTCCGCTCCGCCGCGCCGGTGACGCAAACCGTCACCCTCTCCTATCTCGCCACCGGCTTCGACTGGCAGGCCAATTATGTCGCCGAGCTGTCGGCCGATGGTGAGATGGACCTGTTCGCCTGGCTTACCTTGGCGAATGGCGATGAGACGGGATTTGCCGAAGCGGACACCTACGCCGTCGCCGGGACCCCCAACCGGGAGGGGGTGGCCACCATTGCCCCGCCGCGCGAGCCGATCAGCCTCCGCTGCTGGCCGGCCGGCACGACGACGTCGGACCTCAGCCTTCCTCCTCCTCCGCCGTCTGCCCCGCCTCCGCCTCCTCCCGCCCCGATCGGGATGGCCGTGGCCGAGAGCATAATCGTGACCGGAGCGCGTGCCCCCGTCGCCATGATGGCCGAGCAGGAGGCGCTTGGAGAGCTCAAGCTCTACCGCATCCCCGAGCCCGTCACCGTCGCAGCCAACAGCCAGAAGCAGGTGGCGCTGCTCCAGCGCAGCGACGTTCCCATCGAAATAATCTACCGAAGGCGGGTCGGGAGCGAAGGGCAGGGCGGCGCTACGCCCGTCGTCACGGCTCGAAACAGCGAAAGGGGAGGGCTCGGCTTGCCGCTCCCTTCTGGAGAGGTCGCCTTCTTCCAGGCGCATGAAGGGCGCCGGGTCCTGATCGGACAGGGGCGCTCGCGCGATCTGGCCGTTGGCGAGGCGGTGGAAGTCGAGCTCGGCGAATCGATCGACGTCCAGACTCGTGTCGAAAGGCTTGAGGAATTCGCGGACGGCGGCGGCGATTATCGCCTGACCGTCACCAACGCGAAGAACCGGCCGGTCCCGTTCGAGGCCGAGCTTTTCACGCAAGGGCAGCGTCTCGGCTGGTCGGATGCCCGTCTGGCGGACCGGAACGGGCGCCCGCTCTGGCGTGTGACGGTCCCGGCGAACGGCAGTGCGATCCTCCGCTACCGCCTCGAGCCGCAAGATCGATAGCGGTGCGTTAACCCAGCCTTATGCCGGGCTTGCTAGTCCGCTCCTTAGGGGCAGCGGACAGGCATTTGAATGAGATTTCCGCTCAAGGAGCTGCTGATCATCCTCTATTTGGCGGCCGGCTACGCCGCCATCGGGGAGCGGATCGCCTCGCTCGGCGTCTCTGCCGGCCTCGTTCTTTATGCGGGGCTGTTCGGCCTGATGACGCTGAGCCTCCTGCTCGCCGCCTATGTTCAAGGCACTCCGCTCCGCCTCGCTTATGCGCTGATCCTTGCCGCCTCGTCGCTGTTCCTCGATTCGACCGAGCGGATCATGGGCGAGCACCTCACCTATGACGCCTTCATCAATCTCCTGAACTCGATCGGATTCGCTGGCGATGCGCTCGACCAGCATGGCGGCTCGATCCTCTGGTCGGTGCCACCGGCCCTGCTGCTGTTCGCCGGCGTGGCGCTGAAGCCGCGCTGGCGGCCGCCGCTGCCCCGCCTTGCCTTCGCGGCGGCGCCGGTGGCCGCCGTGACGCTGCTGTCCGTCATCCTCTTCGTGCGCGGCGGCGAAGGCGCGCGCGGCCTTCCAACCGCCTTCGCGCCGCTCAGCTATTCCAGCCTCAACATCTACGAGAATCTTACGGGCGAGATGGGGTCGCGGCAGGCCGTAAGTCTCGAGCCTTCTCAGTTGGAGGCGCCGCGCGACATCATCCTCATCATCGATGAAAGCGTCGGTGCCAATTATCTCGACATCGGCAATCCGCGCGGCGTCCGCTCGGGCCTGGCCGAACGCCGCCCGGGCATCGACATCCACAATTACGGCTATGCCGCAGCGATCACCAATTGCAGCGTCGGCACCAACGTTACGCTCCGTTACGGCGGAACGCGGGCGGATTATCAGCGCATTAACGCGACCCTGCCGTCGATCTGGGAGTATGCGCGCGAGGCCGGCTTTCGCACCGTCTATATCGACGCGCAGCGCACCGGCGGCGAACTCCAGAATCTGATGGACGAGGAGGAGCGGCGCTCCATCGATTCCTTCGTCCAGTTCGGCGACGTCGCGGTGGTGGACCGCGACATGGCGGCGGCCGACGCGCTGGCGGCGCTAACCCGCAACCGCCATGCCGATTTCGTCATCGTCAACAAGGTCGGCGCGCACTTCCCGATCCATGACAAATATCCTGACGGCTTCCTGCGACACCGCCCGACCCTACCGCGCGGGCGGCACGAAAATGTCGCCGACACCGGCAGCCGCGCTGGTTTTGGCGGCACGGCCGAGGACTGGCGGCGCTACCGCAACGCCTATCGCAACACTCTGCTGTGGAACGTCGGCGCCTTCTTCGACCGGCTGTTCGGCGCAGCCGACCTGTCGAACGCGACGCTCGTCTATACGTCGGACCACGGCCAGGACCTGCACGAGCGCGGCAATGCCGGCCTCGACACCCATTGCGGCGCGAGGCCTGTGCCGGAGGAAGGGTTGGTGCCGCTCGTCGTCATCGAGGGCGCGGCCCTGGAGACGCTCGACTGGCAGGCGAACTTTGCCGCCAACCGGAACCATGTCAGCCACTACCAGATCTTCCCGACCCTGCTGGCGCTGATGGGTTACAAGCCGGCCGACGTCGCGGCGATCTATGGCGAATCGCTGATCCCGCGCTCGGACGATCCGTTCACGTTCAACATTCTCTTCAATGCGCGGCTGGGGCGGGAGCCGGTCTGGCAGCCGATCGACCTCGGCCGAATCGCGCTGCCGCCGGCCGGCGATTCACGCAGCTTCGCCAGGAACGCCAGTCTCAATCCTTCGGCAGCGGCTTTGGCCGGTGATTCTCATCGAGCGCGACGAAGGTGAAGAGCGCCTCCGTCACCTTCACCTCCCGCTCGCCGCGGTCGCGCGTGGCGAGCACCTCGATGCGGATGCCCATCGACGTGCGGCCCTCCCGCTCGATCTCCGCATAGACGGAAATGACGTCGTGGAGGAGGATCGGCGCGATGAACTCCATCGCCTCGATCGCCACCGTCGCGACCGGCCCATCCGCCCGGTTGGAGGCGACGATGCCGGCGGCGATGTCCATCTGGGAGAGGACCCAGCCGCCGAAGATATGGCCGTTGGCGTTGATGTCGCCGGGCCGGGGCACGACGCGCAGGATCGGTTCACGCTTATCGTTGGTCATCAAACTCTTCTTTTCCGGAGGCCGCATCATCGCGGGTCCCCATCGAAGTGTTACTTCGATGGGCGCCCTCATCGTGGCTGGAGGCATTGCCGAGGAAGACGAGGCCCATCAAGGCCGTGCCGAGCAGGACGGTCAGGCCGACGCCGGCGACGGTGGCGATCATCATGTGGAAGGGCACCGGCCGCCCTTCGCTCTTCAAATAGATGAGCGCAAGCAGCACGGCGACCACGGCGGCGATCGCCATCCACGACGTCAACCGCTTGTAGCGTGCCCAGGCGAGAGCGGCCCGGTCGAGCTTCGGCGATATGGTGTCGTGCCGGGGCATGGCTTCCCTTTGGCCGCCGCCCATGTGATCATCAAGGCCTGATTCGGCGAGTCAAAGGAGGCCGGGCCATGACAGTCGCAGCGATTCTCGGAAGCAAGGGCGCCACCGTCTACAGCATCGAGTGCGACCGCACCGTCCGCGAGGCCGTCGACATGCTGGCCGAATATCGGATCGGCGCGCTCCCCGTGCTGCGCGGCGGCAAGGTCGCCGGGGTCTTTTCCGAGCGCGACGTCATCTACTGCCTCAAAAGCGATGGCGCCGCCGTGCTCGACTGGCCGGTGGAGCGGGTCATGACCGCCCCCGCGATCACGGTCACCACCGATGTCACGGTCCTGACGGCGCTGTCGCAGATCACGCGGCGCCGGATTCGCCATCTGCCGGTGGTGGAGGGCGATCGGCTGATCGGCATCGTCTCGATCGGCGACCTCGTCAAATATCGGATGGATCGATTCGAGAACGAGGCCGAGGCGATGCGCAACTATATCCAGAGCGTTTAGGCAGTAGCCGCTGCCGGGCTCCGGCTCCGAATCATTCCGATGAGTTCCAGCACCAGCGGCCGGGCGAAGGCGAGGAGCAGCCCGGCATAGACGGCGACCCCGGTGAAGACGAGCAGGGCGAGACGCGGCTGCGGCGGCATTGGCGGCAGCAGCGAATCGAGCGACAGGATCAAGGCGGCCATTGCCGTCGAGGCGAGGAGGCCCGGCTTCACCGCCCGCGCGACAGCGCCGAGGTCCAGCGAGATCGCCGCCCTCGAAAGCATCGCCGTCACCGCCGTCAGCAGGATCATGCCGACCAGCCAGCCATAGGCGAGGCCGAGGATTCCGAATCGGACCCCGATCAGGAAGGCCAGCGGCAGGAGCACAGCGCCGGCCGCGCCGGTCCGAATCGCGATTCGTGCCTGCCCGGTCGCGTTGGTCGCGGGCGCGAACAGGATCTGCAGCGTCAGGAAGGGCATGGCGAGGGCGAGAATCGGGACGATGGCGATCGTCTCGACCCATTTCGGGCCGAGCATGGTGAGGACGAGCGGCTCCGCCGTGACCGCGAGGCCAAGGTAGAAGGGCAGCGCGATCAGCATGATCAGCCGCGTCGCGCGCACGAAGGCGAGCGCCATCCGCCCGCGATCCGCCTGGATCCGCGAATAGGCGGCGAAGGCGACCTCGTTGAGCGGCGGCACGAACTTCGCGGCCAGAATCTGGGTCAGGAAAAGGGCGGTCGTGTAGAGGCCGAGCTCGTGGGTGCCGAGCCGACGCCCGGCGATGAAGACGTCCGCCTGGCTTTGCAGGAACCAGAAGAACTGGACCAGGACCAGGGCGCCGCCATAGCCGAGCATTCCGCCGGCATCGGCGAATCGGAAACTCGGCCAGACCAGCCAGCGCGTCATCAAGGTGAGGCCGATGGCGCGGCTCCAGAAGAGGACGATCGGCGCCGCCACCAGCGACCAGACTCCGAATCCCCAAAGGGCGCAGCCGAGCGCGGTCGCCGCGGCGAGAAAGGCGGAGACCAGGTTGACCTTGGCCTGCCGCCTGAAGTCGATCTCGCGGCTGAGGAGCGCGCTCGGCAGCGCGATGAAGGGCGTCGCCGCGTAGAGCAAAGCCTGAACGCGCAGCATGTCGACCAGCGCCGGCTGCCGGAAATAGGCGGCCACCAACGGCGCGGTCAGCAGCTGCACGAGCGCGAGCGCCCCGTTCAGCAGCAGCAGCATTCCGAACGCCTGGGCGATTCGGCGCCCGTCGATCGATTCGCTCTGCACCAGCGCGCTGGCGAATCCATGGCCATTCATGAGATTGAGGAAGACCAGCACGACCTGGCTCATCGCGAACAGGCCGTAATCGGACGGCTCGAGCAGGCGGATGACGAGGAAGGTCGAGGCCCAGGCGACGATCTGCGCGACGACCTGGCTGCCGGACCTCCAAAGGACCGCCCCCCGCACCCGCTCTTCCAGGCCAGGCCCCTGATCTTCCTCGGATTTCCGATCTGTCGTCACTGCGTTCCTGGCTCGATAGTGCGCGCTCGCCGCCCTGCTACATCAGCCGGGTTAATTCGCGCTTTCGCGGCCGGGGCTGCGGTGAAATTCACATATCCGTCAAAAAAGCCGGTTGACGGATCGGAACGACCCGACCATATGGCCGCTCACCGACGGGGCGCCGCGGTTCACACCAACGCCCCTGACGGTAGAAACCTTCTAAAAAAGCTTTCGGATGAAGCACTTGAAGGACGGCTTGCCGCTCCCTACATAGCTTCTTCGGCCCGTTAAAACGGCCTCCTCGAAAGCTTCGAAAGAAAGTTTCGAAAACAGCTGTTGACTGGCGGAAATCTCCTCCATATATGGCTGTTCACCGGCGGGACACGGCCTTCTGGCCCGGCCCGTTCGCGTCTCACCAATCGGTAATCCGGTGCCCCGGTAAAATGGGGAAGGTAAGGCGTCGGCTCTTTGACATTGTCGGTTTAGATGAAGGGACATGTGGGCGGCGGCCCCGGTCGGCGACAACCTCTGGGTGTCGCAGGATCGGATAAAGCTAAGCCGTTCCAATGTCCTCTTACATATCCACAGTAATATGTATTTGTGCAGGAACGGCTCCCAGAGATGCCGGCTTCTGCTTCGTGTTTTCCCACGGAGTGGTTGTCGTACATTAACTTGAGAGTTTGATTCTGGCTCAGAACGAACGCTGGCGGCATGCCTAACACATGCAAGTCGAACGAACCCTTTGGGGTTAGTGGCGCACGGGTGCGTAACACGTGGGAATCTGCCCTTAGGTTC